>NZ_JARCHA010000001.1:0-1315998 GCF_048957895.1 Paraburkholderia sp. A1RI_3L | reverse complement strand
ACGCCGGGCGTATGGATTGGGTTGATCGTGATCGCATCATGTACCGAGTGGTGCAGTGGGCAGGCCGCGAAGTTCAACGTCATTCAGCGTTTTTTGTGGACTGTTGAACGATCGCCTTCGCAGACTTTTCGTCCGTGCTCACGACGCATCAGTTGGAGGACAGAATCGATCGAGAGCGAGCAAAAGTTGGGGAGGCTGCTCATCAGGGCCGCTTGTGTTTTCGGTGGCGGCGCCGGTTTCGTTTGAGGTCGGCTGATCGGTCTCGCAACGGTGGGAGCAAGCCATGCGGTTGATCATCGAAGCAAGGTTGGTCGATGGCGAAAGTGACCCGCTCGAGGAGGGCGACGGAGTACTGGCCGCCATTGAGCGCCCTGACCGTAGTGTTGCCGAACTGGGTCTGACTCTCACGGAAGGGCGGTCGCTGCTCGCAAAGGTGCAGACCGAACTGATTTCGAAAAAGGTACAGCGGTGGCTCTCACCTGATCTGGCCGGAACGCACCACGGCAGCGGCTTCGCCATGCAACCGGACCGAGGTCGGATCCCCATTCAAAACAAGGAATTGGACGAGCGCGGCAAGGGTTCGCCACCAAGCCGGGCACCACATCGGTGGGCAACGTCCACGCAGATACAGCTGACCGTCCCAAGGAAATCCCCGAGAATGCACGCCGCTCAGGATGCGTAGCGAAAGCCCTACCGGGCGCTGGAAATAAGCCGCGACATCAGGCTCGCTCGCGAACGGCCACCGAAGCCAACGCCGCCGGCCGCTGCGCATTCGGCAGTACCCCCCGCGGCTCGCCCTTCACAGCAGCACTGACAGTCGCCTGCGTGACGAGCCTGAACGTTGCGACAGACCCCGCAATGCCGAGCAGCATCGGGATCAACATGTCGTGGCCGACCTGCGTGAACTCCACCATGAGCACCAGCGCGGTCATAGGCATCTGCATCGATGCAGCGAGGAACGCCGCTGCGCCCACAATGGCAAAGGCGCCCGCCGACGTCCCCGGCCACATCATGTTCCACGCGCCACCGAGCACGACGGCGAGCAGCGCGCCGTTCGTGAGGCCTGGCGTAAGCAGTCCACCTTCGGCGCCCGCGCGCAGGCTGCCCATCTCGATCGCGACCTTCAGCACGAGGAGGATCGCGGCCAGTCCGATACTGAGCGCGCTGTCGAACGAAAGCGTCGCGGCGCCTTTGCCGTTGCCGGCCAACTGCGGGAAATAGATGACGAGCGCGCCGATCAACGCGAAATTGACGAGCGCAAAGAGCGGTAATCGCGCGTCCTTCGGTGCGCGGGCGCGGGCCTGTTCGGCGAGCCGGGTGAATCCCCACGCGGCAAAGCCAAAGAGCGGACCGCAGATCGCCGACCATACGACAAGCGGCGTAGTCAGCGCGAGCGGCCCGATCAGCGTGTACTGATGTTCGTTGCCGAGTCCGAGCCAGGCGGTGGCAGCCGCAATCGTCGAGGTCACGACAGCGGGCACCAGCGCCCTCCATTCGAACGTGCCCAGCAGCACTTCGAGCACGAACAGCGCGCCGCCGAGCGGCACGTTGTAAACCGCGGCAAGACCTGCACCTGCGCCGCAGGCAATCATGATGCGGGTCTCGCCGGCGCTCAGCCCCGCGCGCCGCGCAAGCCAGCTGCCCCACACTGCGCCGATCTCGCGCGGCGCCACCTCGCGGCCCAGCGGTGAGCCGAGCGCCACGGTAACGATCTGCAGCAACGCATGAACAACGGTGCTCGCGCCCGGCATGCGCGGCCCGTCCGCCTTGACGGCCCGCTTGATGCTCACGAGCGGACGGCCGAAGCGGTAGAGCGCCCACCATCCGATTCCGGCAACGAGTCCACACGCCAGAAGCGCCACGAACCGCCGTCCGGGCGAAGCGGCAGTCACGCCGGTCAGAAAACTCTCATGGCCGACAAGGCGATCCAGGCTGTAGCCATACGCGAGGTGCTGGATAGCGTGGAGCAGCAGCGCCAGCAACATGCCGCCCAGGCCGGCGCCGACGCCCGTCAGCACACTGACCGTTGCTAACGCCGCGAACGCCGGCAGGCGGCCACGCCCGGCGCCCAGGCGGGCAATCAAGAAAGATTCGGAAGCCATGATGCGTCGCCAGACGAGGGAAAACCCGTATCTTAGTTGCGCAGCAACATGCGCTGTATGACTTATTTTTCCGAATTAATTCTCTCAGATCATGGTGGCCGACTTAGGTCGGCGTCGGCAGGAACGACCACCAGCAAACCTGATTGAGCGCCTGGATCGACACCGACGGGCTCAGTCCCGCATTCACGCTCGCAGTCCAGCCGTTTTGCGCACTCGTGGTATCCGAACAGCTGTTCACGTAATCGAGCGTGCCGGTGAAAAAAGCGCTGCGCGGCAGCGCGACTTCCGTGCTCTTCCAGGTTTGCAGCGCCTGGAGCAAGGAACTGTCGGTGGAAGGCAGGAAGACCTGTTCGAAAAAGACGCCGTCGACGAGCATCGGGAACGACACACCGCCGCTCGCCCCGCTGATCGCCGAGGTCGGCGCCGCGTTGAGCAGGATGGGCGCATTCGGGAACGCGTTGCGCAGCTGCGCAACGAGGTCGAGGCCACCTTGCTTGCACGTGCTGTCGCACGGCCCCTGCGCGGCGTTCGCCGCGTGGCCGACGATCTCGAAATTGTCCAGCATGAAGCCGTCGACACCCGTCGCCGCAAGCCGTGGCGCGACGTAGTTCACGATGAGGTTCTGGTAGTCCGCGTTGCCCACGTTCATCCAGTACTCGGAAAAACCGCTGTACCTGCCGAGCTGCGCTGCCTGGTTCGCGCCGCACGACACGAAACCCGCGGGCACGGTTTGCCAGTACGAGCGCCATGTCTCGCAGGCGCCCACATTCAGGTAGCTCAGCACCTTTGCGCCGTGCGATTTCAGCGTCGCGATCTGGTCGGCAGTGAAGTTGGGTGTCGTGCCGCTGGGATCGGCGTCGATCACGATCACGTTGAAGCTCGATGCAAGCCGCGCGAGGTCGACCTGCGATGCCTGCCCGTAGTAGACCTCCCAGACTGGCTTCGCCGGTAGATTGCGAGCCGCAGCAATCGAGACGTTTGTCGAGCCTGAGAGCGTGCTCGCCGTGCTGGTGCTGGCGGGGGCGCTCGTGGCCGACGTGCTGGTGCCGCCACCACCACCGCCTCCCCCGCCACAGGCGCCGGCAAACAGCGACAAGGCAAACGTGCAGTAGAGAGCGACGCGGCGGTTCAACAAGCGCAGGGATACTGACAAAGCGGACACTCCGGAAGAAAAGGCTGGCGCGGCGGCGAGCCGACCTCGGCCCGCAAACCAGAAGCAAACGGAACGCAAACGGGTTGCCGCAAGCGCCGCGCAAAACCTGTGTATTAACGACCTGTACCGTTCCTTCTTTAGCCGGCCGGGCCTCACTGCCCTGCCTTGAACGCGTACACGCGCCCATCGCCGGCCACATAAAGCCGTTGGTTCGCCGCCAGCATGGTAGCGAAGTGACGCACACCCGGCACACGCTCCTGCGCACTGCCGCCCGTGAACACCGGCTCGCCATTGTCCGCACGAAAGCCGTGCACGCGCTCGTCGCCTTCCGCGCCGACGACCCAGACGATACGGTCCGCGTTGCCGTCGCTCGTGGTCGTGATCGGGCTACCGGCGCCGTCCAGCGCCGCACACCAGGCTGTGCCGATACCGCCGCGCGATGCCGAAGCCACTCGCAGCACCGTGAGCCCCGCGCCGGCTTCGCCCGAAGGACACGCCGAACCCGCTCCCTGAAACGCAATGAAGACACCATCGGCCGTGGCCCACGAAGCCGGCGCCGTGCGCATCGAACTGGACGACACGCGCGCTACGTCCAGCGCGCCGCCTATACCGCCCAGGTTCTCGCGATCGAGCAGATACGCCTTGCCGTCCTTGCCCAGCGCGACGATCAGCTTGCGTCCGTGCAAGTCGATCGGGACAGGGTTCACGCCGCTCAGGTCGAGATCCGCGTCGTCCAGTTGCTTCCAGTCTGCCGGAGCGAAGAAGTCGCGGGAATCGGCCGAATGGCGTAGGTCGGGCCTGAGGCGAATCACGGCTTCGCCGTCGCCCCACGTGCGCGTGCCTTCGGTGTTGCCCGTCGAGACGAACAGTTGGCCGTCCGCCGCCGCAATGCCACCCGGCGCCCAGATGCCGCCTTTCGCCGCGCGCGTGGCCCACACGTTCGCTACGCCCGGATGGTCGAGCCGCACGCTCACCACCATGCCGCGATAGTCGCCGCAGTCGCCCCAGTTGCCGCCGTAAGGCACGAAGAGTTGTCCGTCCATCAACGCTAGCGCGCTGCGCTGGTTCTGCGCGCGCGAGGTGAACGCCACGCCGCGCGTCTTGAGCGCCGCTTCCATGTCGAGCGGCCAGCCCTTTTGCACGGCGCCATCGCGCAGCGAGAGTCCGAACACGAAATGACGCGGCTGCCCTTCGCGCAGCACCATCGCGTCGAGATAAAGCGTGCCGCTCGCCGCATCGATCACCGGCGTGCCCGTCACGCCGAGGGGATCGATATTGCCGCATGGCATCGCGCTGCGCGGCACCGCGGGACCGAGCGCCGTGCGCCAGACGGTGCGGCCCGTGGCGGCATCGAGCGCGTAGACCGCGTTCGTTTCGGTGGCGACGATCAGCAGCCCGTTCGACTGCGCTCCCGCGCCCGTGTCTGCCGAATGCCAGTAAAGCGGCTGCGCGTTGACCGCGCCTTCGATCTTGCCGTCGAAGCCGGTATCGCGTTGCAGATGCGCGGCGCGCTGCCAGGTGAGACCGGACACCACGTACTGCCCGCTGCGGTCCGGCGTGCGGTGATGCATGGTGACGGAATCGGCACCTTCGCCATGCGCGTCGCCCGCTGCCGAGGCGGTGAGCGATGCGAACAGCAGCGCGGAAAAAAACGCCGAAAAAAACGCAATACGAATCGATGGAATGAGAGCCGCGCGCACGTGCACCTCCGTTCGTACCCGTCGGCAACGCGTCGGCGAATGGAACGTGCGGTACGCCGGGCGTCGCATCGTGAGCGTGGAAAGGCCCTCGTTCGAGGGCCTCGTAGGGGAGCGCTGATTCTACCGTCGATGCCGGGGCAGCGTGATGTCAGCTTCATGCAGAAGGACGGTCGCGACCGTTGCCGTGCGCGGCAACAACCGGCGCGAATGTATGCGATGGCCCCCCCCTGAAGACGCATTCCGGAACGCACCTCCGGACGCACTTCAAGACGGCTCGCGGCCCGCCTTGCCGCTGCCCTGCCCGTCACCCGGTCGAGCGTTGCCCGTGGGCGCAGGATCGCCCGCCGGTTGTTCAGCGCCCAACGGCTTTTGCGCCGCTACGTCCGCCTGCGCCGCTTCTGCGTCGCGCGACTCGTGACCCGGCTGGCTCACCTCGGCGGCTCCACCCTGCTTCGCCGGTTCGCCGCTCACCCACACCGTGCGCTGCGGGTTCGCGATACGGATGCCGCGCGCCCGGAACTCGTCCGCGATGCGCCGGTTGAACTCGCGCTGTACGCCCCAGCGCGCCTTGTCGGTACATTGCACCTGGCCCGCAAGTGTGACCGCCGCGCCATCCACCGCGTCCACACCCCAGAACGCGAAGTCCGAGAGAATGCCGGCCTTGAACCTGTCGTCTTCGCGCAAGGCGGCGCCAATCTCAGTTAGCGCCTCGACGGCGCGGTCCACGTCTTCGCCGTAAGCGATGTTCACCTTCACCGCTGCGTTGCCGATGCCGCGATTCGTGTTGTTGATGGTCGTGACCGAACTGAACGGCACCGTGTGCAACGAGCCGTCGCCGGCGCGCAGCCGCACCGTGCGAATCGACAGATACTCCACCGTGCCCGATACGCCCGCGAGCGTCACCCAGTCGCCCACCTGCATGGCGTTCTCCATGAGCAGGAAGATGCCCGTGATGAAGTCCTGCACGAGCTTTTGCGAACCGAAGCCGAGCGCCACGCCGAAAATGCTCGCGCCCGCCAGCAGCGGCCCCGTGTTCACGCCGAGTTCCGAGAGGCCCGTCAGCACCACGACGAGCGCGATCACGATGAAAAGCAGCGTGCGCACCATCGGCACGAGCGTCCTCAACCGCGCGGCACGCACGAAGTCGCCGCTCGTGGTCCAGTTGTCGAGTCGCCGTTCGATGGCGACGTTGATCGCCTCCCACGCAACCAGCGCGACGACCGCCGCAACGGCGATGGTCGCCAGCGCCGACGCGAGCCGGTGCCCTACGGTGCCGTCCGCGAACAGCATGCGCAGGTCCACGCCCCACACGAGCAACAGCAGGAACACGGTGACGAGGGTCACGAACGCCGAGACGATGCCGCGCAACAGCGGGTAATAGCGATACGCGCGCTGCTGCACGAGCGACGAGGGCGCCCCTTCCTTCTGCTGGAACAGACGCGCGAGCGCGCCGTGCAACACGATGGACGCCACGCGTGCACCGATCAGGATGGCAACCGACATTCCGCCCGTATGAAGCAGCAGGCTGTAGCCGTCGCGCACGTCGAGCGCCCAGACGAACCACAGCGCCATCACGACGAACACCGCGATGCCGGCCCACGCGTCGGCAAGCAGATTGCCCGCAATCGAAAGCGACTGGCGGTGAGCGCTGTGCTCGCGCAGCCAGGCGGCCACGGGCTTGCGGCTTTGCAGAATCATCACGGCGATCATGACGTGCGCGATGAGCGCGATCGCCTTCATCAACGCCGCGTGCGCGCCTTCGTTGAGCCCGAGCGCCGCGGCGGTCTCCGCTACGGCCGCGCCGGCGCCCGCAATCACGACGATGCGCACGATCCAGCGCTGCAGCCACACCGCCCAGTGGTCCGAGAAAAACAGCAGCCGCAGACCCGGCGCGTCGGGCTGCGCGAAGAATTCGCCGACGATTACGACCACGCGGCAGATCACGTAGATATCGATGAGCGAGCCGATCACGCTGTCCGCGGGCGAACCGTCTGTCGTGAAGAGCGACATGGCGCCGCTCGCCACCGCGACGAACGCGACGAGCGGCAACGCCCGCAACAGCGCGCGTAGCGCAGCGCGCGGCAGATGCCGCAGCAGCGACCAGTGCTGCGCGGCGTGCAGCTTGCCGCGCGCTTCCTTGGCGGCGCCGCTGCGCGTGCGTGGCGCGGGGGGCGTCGTCGGGCCTGCGGGCGTGACGGGAACGGAATGGCTCGCGTCTTCGGCAGCGTCCTCCGCTTTACGTGCCGCAGCCGCCGCTGCGCGCTCGCGCTGCTCGGCCTGATCCGCCTGATCGCGCCGGCGTGCGGCGACGGTGCGAATCACGTGCCGCAGTGCGCGGCGCGCGCCCCACTCGACGATGAACGCCGGCAACAAGGTGGCAAGCAGCGCGAGCGCCACGTCGCGCGCCGCGGCCTGCTTCGCGGGATTCGTCAGCGCGTCGGCCCACCATGCGCGCAACGACGACACATCGAGCAATGCCGCCACGGATCGCCGCAGCGCCGTCCCCACGTGCACCGCCCAGTGCGCCCCCTGCCGCGCAAGCTGCGCGGCGAGCCCATTCGACTGCAATGCCGCGGAGGCCACCGTGCCACTTGCCGCTGTCGCCGCGCTCGCGGCGGCGGGCGCACTGGCGGGCGCGGCAAGCGCACCGGCTGCCGCGATGGCACGCAACGTGTTCTCGACCTGGGCGCGCCGTGCCGGGCTTTCGAGCACGTCGAGCGCGGCGCGCGCCTGGTCGGGCGTCAATCGCGGCGCACTGGCTGCGTCGGCCGACGCCGTGCTGGCCGGAGCAGCACTCGCAGGCGCGGCGGCCGCACAGGCGTTGCGCGCCGTACCCGCGGCGAGGAACAGCGACACCAGCAACACGAACGGAACGAAAGCGACAGACGTAGACGATTTTTTTCGCATGAGTGACGTAACAGGCAACTTCGATGAAAACAGTCAGGGCGATCGCGGTAGCACGGCTCGTGCCCCGCGGCGGCAGCGACGGGCGATGCAAGGTGATGCGGGAAAAGCGCGTGGGCCGGGCCTTCGGATCGAAACCGGTATCGATAAGTCCGCGCGCGGGCCTCTCAGGTTCCCTCACACGTCACCCTATGCCACTCAAGAGCGGCCGCGCCGGCACCATCCCTAGCCATTTTCAAACCCTCAGGCGGCCCTGCGCGGCTTGATTCAGGTCA
The DNA here is from genome assembly GCF_048957895.1 of Paraburkholderia sp. A1RI_3L. Classification (NCBI taxonomy): domain Bacteria; kingdom Pseudomonadati; phylum Pseudomonadota; class Betaproteobacteria; order Burkholderiales; family Burkholderiaceae; genus Paraburkholderia; species Paraburkholderia sp. A1RI_3L. The sequence continues at coordinate 1,307,864 of NZ_JARCHA010000001.1, read as the reverse complement.
ACGCCGGCAAACAGACACGCCGCACAGTACAACGTGAACCTCGAACGAAGCGCAACGTCGGCTGCTATCAGAGCGTGAGCCGCTTTCCCCCGCCGCTTTCCCTGACAGCGTGTTGTAAGCCGCCTCGCGTCGGCAAGGTACCGCGGCGGCGAGCCACCATCCTCTGGCGCAGAATTTGCATTATCGGCAACACCCAAGGCGCCGGCAAAACGACCGGCGCAAAACAAGGAGGAGACAATGCGTGACGATGTCCGTCACGTCGCCGGCCCGTCGGCGACGCGCGAGTCCAGCTGGCTCGCCCCGGAAATCCAGAAGTCTCACGAACGTTCGGAAATGTACGGTCTCAGTGCCTCCACGCGCCCGGACTACGACGTGCTTCCGGCCTCCGAACTGCGCCTCAAGCTCGAGCAGAACCGCATTCTGTGCGCGCACGCCACGCCGGTCATGGAAACGCTGCACGAGCAGATCGTCAACACGCAAAGCATGATCGTGCTGACGGACTCCCAAGGCTTGATCCTGCATTCCGTCGGCGACGACGACTTCCTGCGCCGCGCCGAAAAAGTCGCGCTGCGTCCCGGCGCGAACTGGGCCGAAGACCGCCAGGGCACCAACGCGATCGGCACCGCCATCGCGGAACGCTCGCCCACGGTCGTGCACGGCGACCAGCACTATCTCGCGGCCAACCGCTTTCTCACGTGTTCGAGCGTGCCCATCGTCGACCCTTATGGCGACCTGATCGGCGTGCTTGACGTAACGGGCGACCACCGCAGCTATCACCAGCACACCATGGCGCTCGCGCGGATGTCGGTGCAGATGATCGAGAACCATCTGTTCATGAACACCTTCCGCGAAACGCTGCAGATCGCGTTTCATGCGCGCCCCGAGTTTCTCGGCACGCTGATGGAGGGCATTGCCGCATTCACTTCGGACGGCCGCTTTCTCGCCGCGAACCGCAGCGCGCAATTCCAGCTCGGGCTGCCGCTTTCGGCGCTGCGCGCGCACACGCTCTCGTCGCTCTTTGGCGTGGGCAGCGCGCAACTGCTCGAACGGCTGCGCGCGAGCCCTGGCCAGTACATTGCGCTGAATCTGCACACCGGCGCCACGGTCTGCGCGAAAGTGGACTTCCGCCGGCCGGCGCTGCCCGCCTCCACAGCGCGCGCCTTGCAGGCCGATGCGGCAGAGCACGACGGCACGGCACAACCGGCCCCCGCAACCGCAAACGCCGCGACGGCGGGCACCGGCGGCGCGACCGCTCATGCCCGCTCCACCATGCTCTCGCGCCTCGCCTATCTCGACACCGGCGATCCACAGGTGTCGGCGGTCATCGGCAAGGTGCGCAAGGTGATCGGCAAAGACGTGCCGATTCTGATCAACGGCGAAACCGGCACCGGCAAGGAACTGCTCGCGCGCGCCATTCACAACGACTCGCCGCGCCATGCGGGGCCGTTCGTCGCGGTGAACTGCGCGTCGATTCCCGAAACGCTGATCGAATCGGAACTGTTCGGCTACGAGGAAGGCGCGTTCACCGGCGCGCGGCGCAAAGGCGCTGTCGGCAAGCTGCTGCAGGCCAACGGCGGCACGCTGTTTCTCGACGAAATCGGCGACATGCCGTATCCGCTCCAGGTGCGGCTGCTGCGCGTGCTCCAGGAGCGCCAGGTCAACCCGCTCGGCTCGGCGCGTTCGATTCCCGTGGACATCGTCGTGGTCTGCGCCACGCACCGCGACCTGCGCGAGATGATTGCGCAAAACCGCTTCCGCGAAGACCTCTACTACCGCCTGAACGGCCTCGTCGTGAAGCTGCCGCCGCTGCGCGAGCGCATCGATCTGGAAGCCGTGGTGCTCAAGATGCTGCACCACGAGTCGCAACAGGCAGGGCGCGCGGCCACCGACGCCCCGCTCACCGTGGCCGACGACGTCATGACGCTCTTCACGCAATGCACGTGGCCCGGCAACTTCCGCCAGCTCGCCAACCTGCTGCGCACGGCCGCCGCGATGGTGGACGAAGACGGCGAGATTCGCCGCGAGCATTTGCCCGACGATTTCTTCGACGACCTGCGCAACCCGCGCCCGTGCGTCGCATCATCCCAGGGACAACCCCAAGGCATCGCGCAGGTCATGCCGCTGCGCGGCGCGCGTCTGCAGGACGTGGAAGCGCAAGCGATCGCGGCAGCGGTCGCACAGCACGGCGGCAACGTGTCGGCCGCGGCGCGCGCGCTCGGCGTCTCGCGCAACACGATCTATCGCAAGCTGCCGTCGCTTTCGAACGAGGGCCAGGGTGAAGGCGCAGGCGAAGACGACAACGCCGTGAATTCATAACGCGTGCGGCGGCGCTCGCTTGTGTGCTGCTTCACCGTGCTGTTCTTCCGTGCTGTTCCGTTCTGGAACACCCGATGTGGCACAACGGAACAGCACACGCAGCGGACCGCGGCTCGATGACGAGCCGATAGCGTGCCCATGCCCCGCCTCGATGCGCTCCACTGCGAAGGCAACACGAAAGGCCAGACAAAAGCCCCGAGTTCAGTCCCAATTCAGCCAGATTCCCGCCCGCCTGCCCCGATGACGCGTTCGAAACGCGCGTCGCGGCCCGCGTTCGCCGCTCGCTTTTGCAGCGGCAACGCGCACTCGCCACCGGCATGGACCTTGCAATGAAAGCCCCGACCGCCAGCATTGCTGCGGTCTACATCCCATCCAACTCAAGGAGACAGCCATGCAATGGACCACCCCCGCCTATACCGACCTGCGTTTCGGCTTCGAAATCACGATGTACATCGCCAACCGCTAAACGGAACGCGACGCGCCGCGCGCATGCGGGCCGAAGGGCCACGCATGCGTTGACGGCGCCCGCCACGCAACATCATGAAGATCAGGATTCTGGGTTCGGGCGCGGGCGGCGGCCTGCCGCAGTGGAACTGTAACTGCGCCAATTGCACTCACGCCCGCAGCTATACCGGCGACATCCAGCCGCGCACGCAGTCCTCGATCGCCGTGAGCGGCAACGGTACGGACTGGGTTCTGATCAACGCCTCGCCCGACCTGCTCGCGCAGTTGCGCTCGCATCCCGAGTTGCAGCCTGCACGGTCGGTGCGAGACACCGGCATCGTGGCCGTGATGCTGATCGACGCACAGATCGATCACGTCACGGGCCTTCTGATGCTGCGCGAACGCACGACGCCGCTGCCGCTCTACGCAACGCCGCCCGTCTTCGACGACCTTTCCACAGGCCTGCCGCTCGTGCCGCTCCTCACGCACTACTGCGGCGTGGACCGTCACGACATCGTGCTCGACGAACCGTTCGAGATTGCGCACGCGGGCGGGCTGCGCTTCACGGCCATCGCCGTGCAAAGCAAGGCGCCGCCCTACTCGCCGCGACGCGAGTCCGGCGTGCCCGGCGACAACATTGCACTCGTGATCGAGAACGTGGCCAGCGGTGCGCGCATGTTCTACGCGCCGGGTCTCGCAGGCGCATCGCCTGCCGTGCTGGCAGCCATGAACTCGGCGCAGCTCGTACTCGTGGACGGCACGTTCTGGTCGCAGACCGAAATGATCGACCTGGGTCTCGCCGACAAGCTCGCCATCGACATGGGCCATCTCGCGCAGTGCGGCTACAAGGGTGAACCGGGCATGGTGCAACTGCTCGACGGACTGCCACGCGCCACGCGCAAGGTGCTCATCCACATCAACAACACCAACCCCATACTCGACCCGCATTCGGCCGAGTACGCGGCGATCCGTGCGCGCGGCATCGAAGTGGCGCGCGACGGCATGCAATTCGAGGTTTGATCATGAACGCAGCCTTGCCCGCTTTTTCGCCAGCCTCCGCGTCGACGTCCACCGCCACGCCACACGATGCGCCGTGGCCCGCAGAGGAATTCGAGGCGCAGTTGCGCGCGCTCGGTGCGCGCTATCACATCTACCACCCGTTCAACGTGAAGATGAACAGCGGCGGGTGCTCGCCCGAGCAGATCCGCGGCTGGGTGGCGAACCGCTTCTACTACCAGATCAACATTCCGCTCAAGGACGCGGCCATTCTCTCGAACTGTCCGGACCGCGAAACGCGCCGGCTCTGGATCGAGCGGCTGCACGACCACGACGGCTACGGCGAGCACGCAGGCGGCATCGAAGCGTGGGCGCGGCTGGGCGACGCCGTGGGTATCAATCGCGACGAACTCTGGTCGCTCGAGCACGTGCTGCCCGGCGTGCGTTTCGCCGTGGACGCCTACGTGAATTTCGCGCGTCGCGCGCCGTGGCAGGAAGCCGTGTGCTCGTCGCTCACGGAAATGTTCGCGCCGCAGATTCACCGCGACCGGCTCGCGGGCTGGCCCACGCTCTACCCGTGGATCGAACAGGACGGCCTGCAGTATTTCCGCAGCCGCATTCCGCTCGCGCAGCGCGACGTGCAACATGGCCTCGCCGTCACGCTCGCGTATTTCACGACGCCGAAAGCCCAGCAACGCGCCATGGAAATTCTCCAGTTCAAGCTCGACATTCTGTGGTCGATGCTCGATGCCATCGAAAAGGCGTACCCCGTATGAACACCGTCGATTCCGACCTCGGCGTGAACCCGCGGCCGTGTCTGCGCCGCATGTTCCGGCTGCAATGGGAGCCCGCGCAGGACGGCTACGTGCTGCTCTACCCCGAAGGCATGGTGAAGCTCAATCCGAGCGCCGGCGCCATTCTTGCGCGCTGCGACGGCACGCGCGAACTCGACGACATCATCGGCGAACTCGAAGAGCTCTTCAGTGCCTCCGACCTCGCGCCGGACGTGCATCGCTTCCTCTGGCACGCACGGCAACGCGGCTGGGTCGATTGAACGCATGAACGACGAGATGCAAGCCTCAGCACCCGCACCTGTGACGTTCGATCACGCTCATGGCGGGGCGGCGCCCGCGCCGCGCGAAGCCGCTGCGCCGCCGCTCTGGCTGCTCGCCGAACTGACGTGGCGCTGTCCGCTGCATTGCGCGTTCTGCTACAACCCCGTGGACTTCGCGCGCCACGAGGCCGAACTCGACACGCAGAGCTGGCGCAACGTCATCCGCGAGGCACGCGCGCTGGGTGCCGCGCAGATCGGCTTCTCGGGCGGCGAGCCGCTGCTGCGCGACGACCTCGAAGAACTGGTGGGCTACGCGCGCGGACTCGGCTTCTACACGAACCTCATCACGTCGGGCATCGGCCTGACCGAAGCACGCATCGGCAAGCTCAAGGACGCGGGCCTCGATCACATCCAGCTCTCGTTTCAGGACTCCACGCGCGAACTCAACGACTTCCTCACCAGCACGCGCACGTTCGAACTCAAGCAGCGCGTGGCGCGGCTCATCAAGTCGCACGGCTACCCGATGGTGCTCAACTGCGTGCTGCATCGCTACAACCTGCCGCACGTGGCGCAGATCATCGAGATGGCGCTCGACATGGGCGCCGAGTATCTCGAACTCGCGAACACGCAGTACTACGGCTGGGCGCTCCTGAACCGCACGCAACTCATGCCCACCGCCGAACAGCTGCGCGAAGCGGAAGACGTGGTCAACGCTTACCGTGCGCGCGTGGGCGAGCGCTGCCGCATCCTGCTCGTGGTACCCGACTACTTCGAGGTGCGCCCCAAGGCGTGCATGAACGGCTGGGGATCGGTGTTTCTCGCCGTATCGCCCGACGGCACGGCGCTGCCGTGTCACGCCGCGCGTTCGCTGCCGGGACTCACGTTTCCGAACGTGCGCGATACGTCGATCAAAGACATCTGGTACGAAAGCACCGCGTTCAACGCGTATCGCGGCGAGCACTGGATGAAGGAACCGTGCCGCGACTGCGACGAGCGCCACACGGATCACGGCGGTTGCCGCTGCCAGGCCTATCAGCTCGCAGGCGACGCCGCTGACGCAGATCCGGTCTGCTCGAAGTCCGCGCATCACGGCGTGGTGGAGCAGGCGGTGAAGATCGCGCGGCAGCACGAGCAGGCGCATGACACGGCGGTGCAGCCGCTCGTGTTTCGCAGCCGCGAGAATTCATTGAAGGCGGGGTGAGGCCCCGAGTACGGTTCAGTTCTGGCCGGACCGAAGCACTCAACACAGGCCGATAGAAAAATGCCGCACGAAATGCCGCACGTTTTGCCGAAGCAAACGTGCGGCATTTTCGTTGTCGCGTGTCTTGCGCAGGCAGCACGCAAAAAAATGCGACCGCGCGGCTTCCCCCCTAAACACACGGAGCTTGCCGCGCGGCCGCCAACGGACCGACCTTGCGGTTGGGCCGGAGACCCCTCTCTACTGCAATTGCGTTGATTACTGCGACGCCCCCACCGTGACGGCCGACCCCGCGTTGAGCGGCGTCGCCGACGCCTTCGCGGCGTCCGCCGTGAGCTTCGTCGCGCCGGCTGCGTAGCCGTTCGAGTTGAGCAGGTACGCCATGAGGTCCGCGTAGTCCTGGGGCTTCAGCTTGCCGGGGTTGTCGGCGGGCATGTTGGTGAACATGTAGGTGAACACGCCGCCAATGGTGAGATGCGAGCCCGACGCGGGCGCAAACGCGGGGCCCTTCAACGCAGGCGCGTTGAGGCCTTCAAGATTCGCGCCGTGGCACTTCGCGCACGCCCCCGCATAAAGCTTCTTGCCGTGCGCGACCTGCGCGCTGACGAACGAAGGCGCACTGGCCGTGCTCGCATCCACCTTGATGAAACCGCCACCCTGCGCGGAAGACGACAATCCCGCAGACAGCAATGCGGCGCCGTAGGCGTTCGGCCCATGCGTCGGTGCCGGACCGTCGCGGTAGGCGAACGCATCGGCCTGCGTATGGGACGTGGCCAACTCGCCCACAGAGGTTGCCGCCACAGCCGTCTTCGGCAGCGCCCATTGCTGCGTCATGGCCGCAAGCCGCCCGTTCGCGGACATCGCCGCCAGCGCCGCATCCACGCGCGGCTGCAACGCGGCGCTCTTCGCGCCGAACGCGAACACGAGATGCCAGTCCGCGTACGGCGACGACGTGCCCGCCACGGCGAGCCGCTGCTGCGGATGCGCGAGCCGATACGCCACGAGCGCCGGATACCAGACGATGGCGCGTCCGGCGTGACCCGCCACGACCGCATCGACGGTGGACTCCGAGGTGTTTTCGAGCACGAGCCGCGCGCCCTTCTGCTGGACCGCGATGAGTTGCCCCGGGCTCGCATAGGTGGCCGCAATCACGTTTGCGGTGTTCGCGGACGCAGCCGCGGCGTCGGTGGTCACGCTCACGTAGCCCGAGCGCAGATAGCCGCGCGAGAACTTGAGCTTGCTGTCGGAGGCGTCCGCCGCCGTGGAGCGCGGGAAGCCCGCAATCACGTCGCAGTGCCGCGCAAGCGCCGCGTTGAGTTCCTTGAGCGAGACGCCGTCGTCGTCGCTTGCGCCGAATGCGCCTTCGAGCACGGTGGCCTCGATGTGCGCGGCCTTGAAGGCTTCGCGTGCGACGGCGCGGTCGAGCGGCGCCGAGGGGCTGCCGGGAAACGTGCAGACGCGCACGCTGGCGAAGGCATCGGCGGACGAAAGTGCGGTGCCTGCGAGCAGCGCACTCGTGAAAGCCAGCGAAGCCAGGCAATGAAGTCGGGTATTCATGAGAGTACTTTCCGGTAAGCACCGGCGCAGCCGCGCGCACGGCGGACGAAAGCCGCCGCGTCGCGCTGCGCCGGGTTAGATCACGCGCCGCCGAGCGCGAAGACGTAGAGCGTGCCGCCGCGCGGTACCTTCTCCGCAGCCTTGGCCATCGGGCCGCCCCAGATCGGGTTGGCGCCGCCGTAGCCCGCGAGCACCGCGACGTACTCCTTGCCGCCCGACTCGAACACCGCAGGCTGCGAGACGATGCCGCTCGCGAGTTTCGGGCTCTGCCACAGCACCTTGCCCGTGGCTTCGTCGAACGCGTAGAGGTGGCCGTCCAGCGCGCCGCTGAACGCGATGCCGCTCGCCGTCGTCGCCACGCCGCCGTTCCACGGCAGCTTGCTCCAGTGGCTCCACACCTTCTTGCCGGTGTTCACGTCGATGGCCTGCAACTCGCCGAAGCCCTTGCTGCCCGGCTCAGGCTTGATCTCGAAGCCTTCGCCCAGATACGGCAGCCCTTCCATGAAGTTCACCGACTTGCCCGAGAGCGTCATGCACGCATGCAGCGCGGGCACGATCGCGAGATGGCGCTCAGGGTCGTACGAGAGCGACCACCAGTTCTTGCCGCCCAGGAAGCTCGGGCAGGTTTCGATCGTCGTGCCCACCTTCGGGTACTTCGACTGGTCCTGGATGGGCGCGCCCTCGGGCGTGTAGCCCGTTACCGAGGTCGCCTTCACGAACGCCTTCGCGTAGATCAGCTTGCCGGTGCCGCGGTCAATCGCATCGAAGTAGCCGTTGCGGTCCGCGTGGATGATCGCGTCGTAGTCCTTGCCCTCGTACTTGATCTTCGCGAGCACGGGCGTGTTCACGCCGTCGTAGTCCCACGTGTCGTGGCGCGTGTACTGGTAGTGCCACTTGAGGTCGCCGGTCTTCGGGTCGAGCGCGAGCAGCGAGTCGGAGTAGAGGTTGTCGCCGGGACGCAGATCCGCGAGCCACGGCCCCGGATTGCCCACGCCCCAGTAGAGCGTGCGCGAATCGGCGTCGTACGTGCCCGTGAGCCAGGCCGGCGCGCCGCCGTGTTCCTGCATGCCGTCGGGCCACGTGTTGCCGTTCTTCTCGCTCGCGCCGGGTATCGTGAAGCGCTTCCAGAGCACCTTGCCGTCGTCGGGGCTCAGCGCCGCGATGAAGCCGCGCGCGCCGTACTCGCCGCCTGCGCTGCCCACCACGAGCGCGCCGTCGATGGCGAGCGGCGCAAGCGAGAACGCGTAGCCGAGACCCGGCTCGAACATCGACTTCTTCCAGACGAGCGCGCCCGTCTGCGCATCGAGCGCCGCCACTTCGCCGCTCAGCATCGCGACATAGACGTTCTTGCCGTAGAGCGCCACGCCGCGATTCACGACGTCGCAGCACGCCGTCTTGAACGACTCGGCGCCCAGCTTCGGCTCGAATTTCCAGAGCTGTTTGCCGGTGGTCGCGTCGAACGCGTAGACGTTGTCTTTCGGCGTGGTCACGAACAGATAGTTGCCGTTGACGATGGGCGTCGCTTCGAAGCCCTGTTGCAGTTCGGCGGGAAACTTGTAGGTCCACGCCTGCTTGAGCGTCTTCACGTTGGACGTGTCGATCTGCTTGAGCGGCGAATGCGCGTGACCGTTGTAGGTGCGGTAGTAGGTGAGCCAACCGGGATCGTCTTGCGCCGACGCGAGGCGGTCGTAGGTCACGGCCGGATACTCGTCGGCATTCGCGGCCGTGGCGGCAATGGCGGCCAGGCCAAGACTCGCGGCCAGCGCGACGCCCAGGGCGAGCGCCGTGGGCCGCGTAGCCGTTGCTAAACGTGCTTTCATCCTTGTCTCCTGTCGATTTATCGAGGGCGATGCCCGGTTGCGGCGCCATCGTCCGGTAAGCGTCAATGGCAGCGCGCCGCTTTTTGCAAGTCGCATGCCATTGATCTGCCTCAAGCCTTCTTTAGCGATTTGCCTTGCGTGGCAGGGGATGAAGCGCGAAACGTCCGGCGACGCGGAACGCAGGTCGCGCGTTCGAGGTGTTGCAGTCTGGTACAGCCGCAGGCCGCGTGTGTTGCCGGAGGGAACAGTCCCTTGAGTCGGGGGCGTTCCTAACGAACGGGATGAAGCGTTGGATCGTGTGCTCAATCGCGTGTTGAACGGCGCCTCGCGTTGCACGCGCCCCATGTGGCCCACGCAAACTCGCAATGGCATGGTTCTCGCTGAACGGGTGCCCAGCGCGAAGCGCACATCAGATCAACGCATCCGTGTTTTCCGGCGCTTCAGTGCGGATTCAGTGCGGAACCTGCCGGACATGCAGGCACGGATGCCGTCCCATCCATGGAGGAGAGACATCATGAACCACGCGGAAATGCAGTTCCTGACCACCGAATACCCCTACAAAAAGCAGTACGGAAACTTCATCGGCGGCGAGTGGGTGAAGCCCGTCGGCGGCGAGTATTTCGATAACGTCTCGCCCATCACCGGCGAGCCGTTCACCTCGATTCCGCGCTCGCGCGCCGAAGACGTCGAACTCGCGCTCGATGCCGCGCACCGCGCGAAGGACGCCTGGGGCAAAGCCTCGCCCGCCGAGCGCGCGAGCGTGCTGAACCGCATCGCCGACCGCATGGAAGCCAACCTGCAGCGCCTCGCCGTGGCCGAGACCATCGACAACGGCAAGCCCCTGCGCGAAACCCTGGCCGCCGACATCCCGCTCGCCATCGACCACTTCCGCTACTTCGCCGGCTGCATCCGCGCCCAGGAAGGCTCGGTCTGCGAGGTCGATCACGACACCGTCGCCTATCACTTCCACGAGCCCCTCGGCGTGGTCGGCCAGATCATTCCGTGGAACTTCCCGATCCTGATGGCCGCCTGGAAGATCGCCCCGGCGCTCGCCGCCGGCAACTGCATCGTGCTCAAGCCCGCCGAGCAGACGCCCGCTTCCATCCTGGTCCTCATGGAACTGATCCAGGACATCCTGCCCAAGGGCACGCTCAACGTCGTGAACGGCTTCGGTCTGGAAGCCGGCAAGCCGCTCGCCACCAGCAAGCGCATCGCGAAGGTCGCCTTCACGGGCGAGACCACCACGGGCCGCCTGATCATGCAGTACGCGAGCGAGAACATCATTCCGGTGACGCTCGAACTGGGCGGCAAGAGCCCGAACATCTTCTTCGCCGACGTGATGGACCGCGACGACGGCTACTTCGACAAGGCACTGGAAGGCTTCGCGATGTTCGCGCTGAACCAGGGCGAGGTCTGCACGTGCCCGTCGCGCGTGCTGATCGACGAGAAGATCTACGACCGTTTCATGGAACGTGCGCTCAAGCGCGTAGCCGCCGTGCAGCAGGGCCACCCGCTGGACCCGAAGACGATGATCGGCGCGCAGGCCTCGCAGGAGCAGCTGGAAAAGATCCTCTCGTACATCGACCTGGGCCGTCAGGAAGGTGCGCAGTGCCTCACGGGCGGCGAGCGCAACGTGCTGGCGGGCGAACTTGCGAAGGGCTACTACGTGAAGCCGACGGTGTTCCGCGGCCACAACCGCATGCGCATCTTCCAGGAAGAGATCTTCGGGCCGGTGGTGTCGGTCACGACGTTCAAGACCGAGGAAGAAGCGCTGGAGATTGCCAACGACACGCTGTACGGCCTGGGCGCCGGCGTGTGGACGCGCGACGGCACGCGTGCGTATCGCTTCGGGCGCGCGATCCAGGCGGGCCGCGTGTGGACGAACTGCTACCACGCGTATCCGGCGCATGCGGCATTCGGCGGCTACAAGCAGTCGGGTATCGGCCGCGAAACGCACAAGATGATGCTCGACCACTACCAGCAGACCAAGAACCTGCTGGTGAGCTACAGCGAGCAGCCGCTGGGGTTCTTCTGAGCGGTGGCTTGATGCGTTGGTGAAAGACGGGCGGCGGGCGGAAGAAATGCACGCCGCCCGCCGCGACTCCATACAAGGAGACGCAGCCCTTCACCCCCCAAGATCGGGAAGAGCCTTCACCACCATCTCGAACAGGTGGTCGAGGTCGCTCTCCGTCTTCATGCCTTCGAACGGGTCGCGATTGGCGCCGAACGCGGCGTCAATCTCGATCCAGTCTTCGCGGGTCAGGAAACGCAGCGCGGCCGGCAGGATCAGTTCTTCTTCGAGGCGGCGGTGTTCCGCGAAGAACCGCGCGTATTCGTAGACGCTGTCGCGCAATGCCGCGAAGGCCGCCTCGTCCGCGAGTTCGTAGCGCGTGAACGCGCGCTCCAGTTCGCGCACCTTCGCTTCGCCTTGCGCGTGCTGGTGCTCCAGTTCCTCGATGATCTCGTCGAGATCCGCCGTGCGCATGCGCAGCCGCGCGAACAGATAGCAGTCTTCCTTCGGGTGATGGATCTGCTCGGGATATTCGCGAATGTAGTAAAGCATCGCGCGGAACACGATGGCGTCGGGCGTTTGCGCGTGGGCATCGACAAGCTCGATGAAACGCTGCATGCCACCGACCACCACGGCGAGCTGCTGGTGTTCCCTGATGATGGCCTGCACGGCCGTATGCATGGCGGACGGCACCATGATGTTTCTCCTCGCGGCAATCGCGGCAATTCGTGGCAATTCGCGGACGACGGACGGCCCGCAGCAAACCGGCTGACGTCCTTCGAAAAGTATCGTGCCGCCACGAAAGCCAGCCTTGACCGCAATCAATCCGCACACGGGGCGTTGCACGAGACACTTCCACGCACGCCGATGAGCCGCTCCGTGTCCCTGGCCTGGCGGCGCGCCCGTCCTCGACCAAGGGAAAACCCTATAATTGGCATTTCTCCGGCGGGCAATCGCCATCACGCGGCCCGCAGCGCGGGAGCCCCCCCGGCACACGGCGCCTCGCGAGTGAACCGGCAAGCACGGCGAACGCCGGACCACCCACGGCGGCGAAGTCCTCGCACGATCGGCATCGCCGGCCCACTCAATCACCATCGGGAACGCGCCCTTCACGGCGCGCACACGACATGAAGCGAATCGGAGCGTTTTTCGTTGCGAGCTGGCTGGCAGCAGCCACGCTCTATCTGGGCCGGCACTCGGTGCCCTTCATGGCACTAAGCGGCGTCATCGTGTTTGCCGGGCTCGATCTGCTGCGCCCTTGAGGGCAGCCGCTTGTCGACGATAGCGGCAGTTCATGCGCGGCGGGTCGCACTGACCCCGCACTGACCCCCACTGACCCGTTCGATGGCGCAATGGCGCATCGGGTGCTAGCCTGCCTCTGCCACTCCGGCAATCACCACCCCGCACAGGAGAAAGCAATGAAGAAATCGCGCGTGTTTCTCGGGTCGCTGATCGTCACCGGCATGCTGGCTGCGTCGGCCGTCAGCGCGCAACCGCCGCACGACGACCACGGAAGAGGCGATCACGGCAAAGGCGAGCAGGGTCACGGCCGGGGGCATGGCCCCGAGCGCATGCCGCCGGGCCACAGCCCCGAGGGTCCGGGCGCGTCCGCCTACGCGCCGGGCCACTGGCGCAAAGGCGATCGCCTGCCGCCCGAATACCGCGACCGCCAGTACGTGATCGACGACTGGCGCGCCTACCGTCTCGGGCCGCCGCCGCGCGGCTACACGTGGATCGGCGTGGGCGGCGATTACCTGCTGGTGCAGATCTCCTCCGGCATCGTGCTACGCGTGGGGCCCTAGACCGGCACGAGTCAGGGCCGCGGATCCCGGGCCCTGATCCGACACGCCCCGACCAGTCGACGTCCCCTTCTCTTCCCGCTAATCCTGCGCACGTCGCCTGCGCGGCACGAGGCGCCCTCGCACGAAGGCGCCTCATCCCCTCCGCTTCGTACCCAACGTATCTGTCGCACGCCGACACGCTCGCGTACGCGACCGCGCCTTCCCGGCCGCCGTGCAGGCAACGCGCCCCTCCCCACCCGACAACGACAACACCTCACGCAAGCCGCGCGGATGTGAGCCGTGCATGAGGGGCAGGTAAGCGGGAGATGTCCGCCGCCACGGTCGGCCGCGTTACCAAGGGCGCTTGATCGTGGTCAAGAAACGGCAGGCGGGTGGATTACAGAATCGCTTACACACTCCCTTCAACCTTCCGCAGGACACCCACCGTGAACGCCGCCGCCTCCACCGACACGCCCTTTGCTCTGCCAACCCGCGTACTCATCGCCGTCGACGCGTCGGCCGCCTCCCAGCAGGCGCTTGCCTACGTGCAAAACCTGCTGCGGCCCGAGAACCAGGTCCGCCTCGTGAGCGTGGCGGAGAACCCGCGCACGCTCGTGCCGACCGGCGGGTTCGTCGGCACCACGCTCGACGTAGCTCGCGCCGAGTTGCGGCGCGACGCGGCAGACGCGCTGAGCCACGCCAAAGCGCTGCTCGCGCCCAGCAACGCCGCGATCGAAACCGAGGTTATCGACCTCTCGCAGCACGGCGGCAGCGTGGTCGATGCGCTGATGGCCGAAGCGAACGCCTGGCAGGCGGATCTGCTCGTGGTGGGCGCGCGCCAGCATCACGGCGTGATGCGCTGGGTGGAGGGAACGGTGTCCGAGCCGCTTGCGCGACTCGCGCGGTGCCCGATTCTCGTCGTGCCGGAGCGCTTCGAAGTGAAGCCCGGCCAGGTGCCCACACGCCTCTTCTTTGCGCTCGATGCGAGCCACGTGGCATTGCAGGCGCTGCGTTACGGCATGCGCTTCGCCACGCGCAACGCTCATGTGCATGCCGTGTACGTGGTGGACCGCGCGGTGCGCCTGAGCGACCTCGTGCCCATCGACATGCTCGAAAACGCGTTCATCGACGAAGGCAAGGCGGTGCTGGCCAATGCGGAGCCCATTCTCAGCAGCGCCACGTCGTCGGCCACCACGGCGCTTCTGAAAACCGAAATCGCCGGCGACGATGTCGCTCACGCCATCGTGCGCGCGGCCGACCACTGGCACGCGGAACTCGTGGTCATGGGCACTCACGGCCGGCGCGGCATGGCGCGCTGGGCGCTCGGCAGCGTGGCGCAGCGTGTGGCGCAGCTCACCAGCGTGCCGCTTCTGCTGGTTCACTCGCAGGAGGCGTGAGGGCTTTGCGGCGGCGTGCGAAGCGTATTGAACATCGCCCGCATGGCGGCTCACGCAAACCGGCGCTAGAACCGCAGGCGCATCAACGCGCCCTCACCGGGCGCGTCGTCCACTTCGATCCTGCCGCCGTGCGCTTCCATGATCGTCGCGGCGATGGCGAGCCCAAGGCCCGCTCCGCCATTACGGCTGCGGTCGAGCCGATAGAAGCGATCAAAAATTCTCGCGCGCTGATCCGCGGGAATACCAGGCCCGTGGTCGCGCACCGAGCAACAGCGGCCCGGACCGCTCACCACCTCCACCGCCGTTCCTCTCGGCGTGTGCTCCAGCGCGTTCTCGATCACGTTGCGCAGCGCCCGGCCAATGGCTTCCGCGTGGCCGCGAACGGTGGCGCCGCCTGCGTCGACAAAGGTGATGGAACGCCCGCGTGCCACAGCAAGCGGCAGCAGATCGGTGGAAACGTCGCGTGCCAGCGCGTTGAGATCGACGCGGTCGTCTGCGGCAATTTCTATCGTGCTGGCCTGCGCCATGTCCAGCATCTGGTCCACGAGCCGCTTCATGCGCTGGGCGTCCCGCGTGAGCTTCGTCTTCGTCTCTCCGTCCGGCAGATTGCCGATGCCGAGCATCAGGATGGCAAGCGGCGTGCGCAACTCGTGCGCCGCGTTACCCGCGAATTCCCGCAGCGTTTGCACTGACCGCTCAAGCCGGTCGAGCATGCGGTTCACCGACCCGACCAGCGCCTGCACCTCCCAGAGCGGCGTGGAAGCCTCGATGCGCGCGGCAATCTGCGCCGGATCGATGCGGTCCACGGCGGCAATGGTTTCGTCGAGCGGCTTGAGCGTGCTTCGCACCACGCTGAAGTTGAAGAGCAGCAGCAAGCCTGAAAGCAGTGCGAGCGGAAGTACGACATGGAAGCGGACCTCGTCGAAGATCACGGGAACGAAGGGCTTGAAGCCACGGCCGGCAATCGCGACGGTGATCCAGTAAGGACGGTCGGCCACGGACACGCGGCGTGTGCCCGTCAGCAGAAAGCGGTCGCCCCACGTCTCGCGCTGCGTCCGGATGACGAGAAACGACATGGGCGGCTCCTGGTCGATGCGCAGATCGCCGTCGTCGTGGCGGGCGATGATCGCGCCGCCCTTCTCGTGAATCACGAAGGCGCGGCGAGTATCGGGCGCGAGCGGCCGCGCGAGATCCTCGGATAGCGCGATGCCGGCACCCGCGCCGCCGGGAGCAATCTCCCGCGCAATGCGGGCCGCCTCGGCCGAGATGAGCAACTGATCGAGTTCATTGGGGTTGCGCACGTACATCCACACGACGGCGAGCAGCTGGGCCAGCATGAAGGCGCAGCCCACCACGGCGAGCCGCACGGAGATCGTGAAGAAGAGCGTGCGGCGACGGCGCCGCGGCGCGCGCATGCCGCTTCCGTCAGCTATGGGGCTGCGGCTCATCGCTGTCCCCGTCCGAAGCTTGCGCGGCGGTCAACATGTAGCCGATGCCGTGTGCGGTATGCATCACCACCTGTGCGTCCGCGGCGGCGAGGCGGCGCCTCAGGCGCGACACCACCGCTTCGAGCGCGTTCGGCGTGACCTCGGCTTCGAGTGCGTAGAGCGAATCTTCGAGCGCGCCTTTGGTCACTACGTGCCCCACCCGCCGCATCAACCGTTCGAGCAGATCGAGTTCGCGCGGCGGCACCGGCACGACGCGGCCCGAGACGCGCACCTCCCGGCCCGCCGTATCGAGTTCGAGATTGGCCACGGCAAGCGTGGTGCCGAGGCACGAACCCGGCCGGCGCAGCAGCGCGCGGCACCGCGCCGCGAGTTCGCGCAGCTCGAATGGCTTGACGAGGTAGTCGTCACCGCCCGAGTCGAGCCCGATCACGCGGTCGTCCAGACTGCTGCGGGCCGTGATGATGAGCACAGGAACGGTGTGGCCGCCGCGGCGCATGGCCTGCACGAACTCCACGCCGTTGCCGTCCGGCAGGCCGAGATCGAGCAGCACGAGGTCGTAGGTGTTCGAGGCGAACGCGCGCCTTGCGAGATCGAGCGTCGCGCACCCGTCCACCGCGAAGCCTTCCTTCGAAAGCCCATCGGCAATGAGCGAGGCAAGCCTGCCGTTATCTTCGACGAGCAGCAGCCGCATGATCCACATCCGTTCCCGAGGCGGCCCGTTTGCGCCCGGTCACCATGGCGAGCACAAGGTTCTCGCGATGCCGCCGGCTCTCCACCAGCGCCGCCATCACGTGCAGCGCCGCCATGGCGAGCACGGCATCGACGAGCAGCGCGTGCGTGGTCTGCAGCCATTGCTCGCCCCAGAACGCGTCGAGTCCCTGCATCCAGCCCGTGATGCAGACCGCGGCCAGCAGCGCCATCAGCGCGAGCATCATGAGACCGCCCGCCGGGTTGTGACCGACGTAGCGGCGATCACGCCCCGCCGCGGCTCGCGCGAGATGCGCCAGCGCGGCGCGCGGGCTCGCCACGAAGTCGGCAAACCGCGCGTGCACACTGCCGACAAAGCCCCAGACCACGCGCACGACAAGCGCGCCCGCCACCGCGTAGCCCACGTAACGGTGCGGCGCCTTACCGGCTTCGAGCAACAGATAGTTCGCGAGCACGCCCGCTACAACCGTCCAGTGAAAGACGCGCACGACGGGGTCCCACACGCGGACCGAACGCGGCTTCGCGTGACGTACGGCAGCGGCGGGCGCAATCAGCGTTTCGCGAGGATGCGGGGGAAGCATGGCTAGTCCACGTTGCTTTGAACAACCGCGCCCGTCACCGGATTGAAGTAGACCTCGGCCTTGCGGCCGTCGCCGGTGCGCCCGTAGATCTCGTAACAACCGGAAGCGGTTTTCTTGAACACCTTGATGTCCTTGTAGCCCATCTGACTGATCTTCTTCTGCATGTCCGCTTCGCTCAGCCACTGCGATTCGGGCTGACGCGTACAGGTAGGACTGGCGACGGCGTGACCCGCGATGGCGCCCAGCACGGCGATAGCGGCGATGCGTCCAATGCGTTTGCAATTCATGTTGCGACTCCTCTTACTTGAGATGACGAGCGCAAGACACGCTCATTGCCAAGGTTAGAGACGCCTTCTGACCGAGTCCTGACGGGCCTGCGTCAATGCTCGCCGTGCCGCGCAAACGGTTGTTCCGACGCGCGGCAGACGTCAGGACATTGTCAATGCCGCACGACAACATGGTCGCTGTCGCCACGGTCGGCGACGTCCCCGAAAAGGAATGCTGATCATGAAACTCTTCACGCAACTGGTTCCCGTGGCCGCGCTGGCGGCGCTTTCGTTCGCCGCGGCGCCCGCGCTCGCCGAGGGCCAGCTGAAAGACCAGACGAAGCAGAACCTCGAGGCCGCCATGCACGGCGAGGCCTACGCGCACCTGAAGTACCTCGCCTACGCCGAGCATGCCCGCAAGAGCGGCCACCCGGAACTCGCGAAGCTCTTCGACGAAAGCGCGAACGTAGAGGCCAACGAGCACTTCGCACGCGAAGCGGAAGCGCTGAACCTCGCGAAGTCCGACGAAGCCAACCTGGCCGACGGCATGGCCGGCGAGCACTACGAGAACACGAAGATGTACGTCAAATACGCGGAGCAGGCCGACGCGGCCGGCGACAAGAAGGTGGCGGCCATGTTCCGCCAGATTGCCGCCGACGAAGGCGATCACTACAGCGCGTACAAGACGGCCGCCGAAAAGCTGCGGGCCGGCAGCAAGTAACGCGGGCACGTCACCCACGCACATCGCGGGCTGCGTGCGTTCGAACGTGGCATCGGTGGCGGCATCGCGTTGGCGTGCGCGAGGCGGCCACCGGGCCGCTTCGCCTGCTCCATTACCCGTTTTCCGCCAGCGCATGAAACAGTTCGTCTTCCTGAGCGCAATGCAGCCGCACGATGGCGTCGAGCGCGTAGAGAAGACGCTGGAATTCGCGCAGGCTCGCGGCGTCCGGCCCTTCGGGCGGCACGTGCGCCGTCATCTGTCTGAGCATGCGTGCAAGGCGAAAGATCTCGCGATGCGTGCCGCTCATCGCGGCCATGGGGTCGTCTCCACCCATGAGTTGCGCGAGGCCGGGATAAAGCTCGATGTCGTCGTGCAGCTCGTGCGGCACGAGCTGCTGCGCAAGCGATTCGTTCATGCGCGTGAGCGCACCGGCAATGGACTGCGGCGGCATGCGCGGCAGTTCGTCCGCGAGCGCTCTAATCTGCTCCATCACCGGTCCCAGTTCGGCATGGTCGGCTTTCAGGCGGTCCGCGTCGTCGCGCGGGAGACTGCCCGGCGCGGTGCCGGGGCGTATGCGCAAGGCGCGCAGCGCATTGAGGATCACGGCGACGTCGATGACTTCCTGAAGCAGCGCGCCCGCCAGCGGCGGCAGGTAGCCGGCCGCGGCCACGGCCATCGCCGCGAACGAGAGCGTCATGCCCGCCACCACGCTTTCCATGGCGATACGCCGTGTGCGGCGTGCCACGCGCAATGCGTCGACGAGGCGGTCCAGCCGGTCCACCAGCAGCACGACGTCGGCGGCCTCGGACGACGCCGCCGCGCCGCGCGCGCCCATCGCCACGCCCACGTCGGCGGCAGCGAGCGCCGGGGCATCGTTCACGCCGTCGCCCACCATGACCACCGTGTCGTCGCGACGCGCAGCCTGAATGGCGGCGAGCTTGTCCGCGGGTGTCTGCTCGGGCATCACCTCGGTCACGCCCAGCATGGCGCCCACGGTTTCGGCCACGTCGCGCCGGTCGCCCGTCAGCATGACGAGCCGGCGAATACCTTCCTGCCGCAAGAGACGCAGCGCACGCGGCGTCTCCAGCCGGATCTGGTCGGCCAGTTGCACGGCGCCGATCATCACGCCGTCCACGGCCACGAATACGGCAGACGCGCCCTCATAGGCCACGCGCTGCAGGAACGCCGTACACCACGGCTGGGGCGCGGCGACCTCCGACACATGAGCGAACGACCCGATCGCCACCGCGCGGCCGTCCACCTCGCCCGTCACGCCGGCCCCTGCACGCTCCACCACGTGCGAGGGCACCGCGAGCGCGAGATGGCGCTCGCGCGCGGCCATCGTCACCGCCTCGGATATCACGTGCGCCGACGCCTGGCCGAGCGACGCCGCGAACCGCAGCACAGCGTCGGGCGCCGTGCCCGGCGCGCTTTCCACGGCCACGAGCCGCGCGTGCCCGCCGGTGAGCGTGCCCGTCTTGTCGAAGAAGAGCGCGCCTGCCTGCGCAAGCCGCTCCAGCGCGCCGCCGCCTTTCACGAGCACGCCGCGCTTCGCGCACCGCGACATGCCCGACACGATGGCCACGGGCACCGCGAGAATCAGCGGGCACGGCGTGGCCACCACGAGCACCGCGAGCACGCGCGTGAGGTCGCCCACGGCGAGCCAGCTCGCGCCGGCAAAGAACAGCGCAGCGAGCATGAAGAGCACGGCGTAGCGGTCCGCGAGCCGTTCGGCGGGACTGCGCGCCTCGCGCGCGAACTGCACCATGCGCACGATGCCGGCGAACGTGCTGTCGCCCGCACTCGCGGCCGCCACCATCTCGAACGCCGGACCCACGTTCAACACGCCGCTTTGCACCGCTTCGCCCGGCCGGCGCGGCTGGATGGCGGCCTCGCCCGTGAGCGTGGATTCGTCGAGTTCCGCGGGGTCGGTGAGGCTGCCGTCCACCGGCACGAATTCGCCGGTGCGCACGAGCAGGCGGTCGCCGGCCTGCACGTCGTCCAGTTCCACGCGGCGCCACTCGCCCGCTTCGAACCGGTTGGCGTGGCGCGGCGCGTGCGCGAGCAG
Source organism: Paraburkholderia sp. A1RI_3L (assembly GCF_048957895.1). NCBI lineage: Bacteria > Pseudomonadati > Pseudomonadota > Betaproteobacteria > Burkholderiales > Burkholderiaceae > Paraburkholderia > Paraburkholderia sp. A1RI_3L. The sequence continues at coordinate 1,287,498 of NZ_JARCHA010000001.1, read as the reverse complement.
TGCCGTCATTTCGCGCTGGGCGCGTGCGTGGGCATAGTGTTCGAGTGCCCGGCCGCTTGCGAGCATCAAGGCGATCACGGCCGCGGTGAGCGATTCGCCCAGCGCGAGCGCAAAGCCGATGGCCACCAGCGCCAGCACGTCGACGCCGGCTTCGTGACGGCGCAGCGCGCGCACGATGGACACCGCGAGCACGAGCAGCACCGGCACGGCGCCGAGCGTCCAGAGCGCATGCGCCACGGCGGTTCGTCCGAATGCCGCGAAGCCGAGGCCTGCCGTGAGACTCAGGGCCGAGGTGAGCAGCGGAACGAACGTGATCCACGGCATTCGATCGAGGAAAGACAGCCAGCGTGGCATGGCACAAGTATGGGAATGGGCAGCGACGGGATAGCGGGTGCTGTTCACGAGTGTATGGAGCGGTATCGCGGGTCCGTTGACTCGCGTCAAACGTTGCCGGATGAAAGCGGTCGCGCCGCGTTCTTTGCCGGCTTGACGTGTGTCAACCGCAGCGGCATCCGCCGCCGCAGAATGGAATGCTGCAAACCGCTGCAAGCGCATCGGCCGGGAGGTCCATCGTGGCGACGCTGTCCACACTGTTCGTCGTGGTACTGCTCATCAACCTCATGCCGGCATTCGCGCCGCCCACCTGGATGGCGATGTCGTGGGTCGGCTTCAATGTGCCGGACGGCAGTCCGTTCGTGTTCGCCCTGGTCGCCGCGAGCGCCGCCACCATCGGGCGGCTGATTCTGGCCACGTTCGCACGCTCGCTCGTGCGCGGCAAGCTGATGCGCGACGCCGACCGCGAGAACATCGACGTGGTCACCGCGTGGCTCGCAAAGCATCAGAAGACCACCGTCAGCGCGTTCTTCGTCTACGCGTTGAGCCCTTTTCCGTCGAACTATCTCTTCATTGCCTATGGGCTTTCGGGGTTGCCGCTGCGTTTTATCGGCGCGGCGTTCTTCGCGGGGCGCGTGGCGAGCTACGCGCTCTGGGCGCAGCTGGGCCGCCTTGCTTCGTCGTACATCGACCCCGAGGCGCAGCTGGAAGACGGCTACCTCAGCGGCTATTTCATCGTGACGCAGCTCGCGCTGCTCGGGCTTATCTATACACTCACGAAACTCGACTGGAAAATGCTGGTCGAGCAGCGCAGGCTCGCGTGGCGGCGGCCGGCAAAACAACCCAAGGGTGTGAAAAGCAGTCGCCATGCGCAGCGTTGAATGGCACACGGCCTTCGCTGTGTCCGCAGCCCTGTCGCGCCGCCTGAAGCCTTTCCTTTGACGAACGAAGCAACGACATGAAGACCGAAGAACTCTTTGACGACACCGAGAACAACGAACACACGCCTGCCGAACGCGCCGCCGCGGCGTCGCGCAGCACGTGGGTGAGCGTGGTGGTCAACCTCGCCTTGACCACGGGCCAGGTGCTCGCCGGTCTGCTTTCGGGCTCGCAGGGTCTGGTGGCGGACGGCATTCATTCGCTATCCGATCTGATTGCCGACTTCGTGGTGCTCTTCGCGAGCCATCACAGCAAGAAGGGCGCGGACGAAGCGCATCCGTACGGCCACCAACGCTTCGAAACGGGCGCGTCGCTAGCGCTGGGCGCGCTGCTCGCCGCGGTGGGCGTGGGCATGCTGTGGTCGGCGGTGCACAAGCTCGAAGACCCTGCGTCCGTGCAGCGCGTGCATGTCATCGCGCTCTGGGTTGCCGGTGGCGCGCTCGCGGCAAAGGAACTGCTGTTCCGCTACATGCTGGCCGTGGCCAAGCGCGTGAAGTCGAGCATGCTGGTGGCCAACGCGTGGCACGCGCGCTCTGATGCGGCGTCCTCGCTGGTGGTGGGCGTGGGCATTATCGGCAACCTGGCGGGCTACCCGATACTCGACCCGATCGCGGCGCTCGTCGTGGGTCTGCTGGTGCTCAAGATGGGCTGGCAGTTCGGCTGGGAAGCACTTCACGATCTGATGGACCGTGCCGCCGACGATCACGAGGTGGACGCCATTCGCGAGACGCTCGTGAGTTCACCCGGCGTGATCGGCGTTCATGACCTGCGCACGCGCAAGATGGGCGACATGGTCGTGGTGGACGTCCACATCGAGGTGGCGGGCGCGATCTCCGTGGAAGCGGGGCACGACATCGCCGTGGAAGCGCGGCGCCGCGTGCTGTCGCGCCACCGCGTGCTCAACGTGATGACGCACGTCGATCCGCGCAGGGCGACGGCGCCTGATGCATCCGCCGTGGTGGCGGCGGAGCGGTGAAGCCGGCGTTAAAGCACGTGTTGAAACGGAAGCGTTGAAGCAGGGAAAGCGTTGAAGCGGGCGTCGTTGAAACAACCGTCGACGCCCGCGCGGCCCGGCCCGCGTGGCCCGGCCCGCGTGGCGCCGTCAGAACTGCTGATCGTAGGTCACGCGCACTTTCGTCGCGTCGATGCTGTCCTTGCGCTTGATCGACAGATCGATGCGATAGCGCCCTTGCCACGGCATGTCGAAGTAGTTGCCGTAGGTGACCGTGTCGTTGACCTTCAACGGCTGCAGCGCCTTGACCTGCACCTTGGGGCCCGACTTCGGACCTGGGCGCGTCACCTTCGCCGTCACCGCGGCATCGTCGATGCGCGCGCCACTGGCCTTGTCGTACAACGCGACCACGAGGTGATAGCTGCCCCGCGCCGGCGCCGAAACGGCCTCTGTCGGCGCGCTGGCGCTGCCTTCCACGGCCTGGGCGCGCTCGGCCGGCACGATGCCGAAGTGGATCGTCATGCCGTTCTTCGTGACGCTGCGGTCCAACTGGGCCGCATGGGCGGAAACCGACGCGGCCATGAACAGTGCGACCGCGGGAATCATCAGGAATCGAAACTTTTGCATGGTGCCTCCATCGATGCGTCGCGACGCGAAGCCCCTTGCTTCGCAGCGACCTCGTCGCCCACAACGGCACGCTGCAATGGCAGGTGCCGGCGCTGAGCGACGCACAGGTTCCATGCTGTCGCGGCAAGACGGCTGCGGGCTTGACACATGTCAACGGCGCTCGACAGCGGTCAGCGGCGTACCGAATCTCCGGAACGGGCGCGCGGCAACGACACCGTCACGCGCAACCCGCCCAGCGCCGCGGAGCGCCCCACCTCGACCTGCGCGCCGTGCACGGCGGCAACACGCCGCACGATAGACCAGCCGAGCCCGCTGCCGCTCGGCGCGGCGCCTTCTTCCTCCGAGAAGCCACCGCGAAAGAACCGCTCGCCCAGGCGCTCGAGTTGTTCGTCGGCAAGCCCCGGGCCGCTGTCTTCCACACCCAGCACCACGCGCTCGCCACGCCTGCGCACCCACACGGCAATGTGCGCAAGCGCGGGGCTGTAGCGCACCGCGTTGTCCACGAGATTACGAATCAGCGACGCGAGCAGCACCTCGTTGCCCTCGACAGCGCAGGCATCGCTCGCCTCCAGTTCGAGTTGCTGGCGCTTGCCGAGCGCCTGCGGCGCAATGTCGGCCACCACTTGTTGCGCGAGCGCGGGGAGCGCGACCTCGGCGGTATCCATCGGCGCGCCGGCTTCGAGGCGCGAGAGCAACAGCAATTGATCGACGAGGTGAGCCGCGCGGTCGCAGCCCTCCAGCAAGCGGCCCAGTGCATGCCGGCGCAACTCGAGGTTGTCTTCGGCCATCGCCACCTGGGCCTGCGCCTTGATCGCCGCGATGGGCGTGCGCAGTTCGTGCGCGGCGTCGGCGGTGAAGCGCCGCTCGGCGTCCAGCACGACGCGAATGCGATCGAAGAGGCGGTTCAGCGCATCGAGCAGCGGCACCATTTCGAGCGGCGCATGCTGCATGCGCACGGCGTCGAGCGCGCGCGGATCGCGCCGCGCGAGCGTGCTGCCCAACTCCCGCAGCGGCTTCGCGCCGCGCCGCACAGCCCACCACGTGGCGAGCAGCAGCACGGGCAACGCCAGCGCCATCGGCCAGAAGGCGCCGCGCATCACGGCCAGCAGAATCGCCCGGCGCGAATCCACCTGCTCGCCCACGTAGACCTCGACGTCGTGCTGCGCGCCGCGCGCGGCAAACACGCGCCAGGTCTTGCCGTCGATGCGCACGGTGGAAAAGCCCGCCGCATGCGAGCGGCCGGCGCTCATCATCGGCTCGGTGGGCGCGTTCGCGGAGCGCAGCCCGAGCCGCCCCTCGTGGAACACCTGGAACGCCACCTTGGGCGCATAGGGATGCAGGGTGGGCGCGTCCATGGCGTCTTCGTCGTCGTCCACGGCGCGGGTCTCCTGCATCACGAGCAACGCCGCGGCCTGGGCGAGATGGCTGTCGAGCAGTTCGTCGATCTCGTGCCGCGCATCGTGCCAGGTGAAGGCAGCGGCCACCAGCCACACGGCGAGCAGCACGCCGGCAACGAGCAGAAGCAGCTGGCCCTGGAGCGAGCGCGGCCGGGTCATGCCGGCCCCGCGGGTTCGCGCAGCAGCACGTAGCCCACGCCGCGCACGGTGCGGATCAGGTCGCTGCCCAGCTTGCTTCTCAAGCGATGCACGTGCACCTCCACGGCGTTGCTCTCCACTTCCTGGCCCCAGCTGTAGAGATGCTGCTCGATCTGCTCGCGCGAAAGCACGCGCCCCGCGTTGAGCATGAGCACGTGCAGCAGGTCGAACTCGCGGGTGGCGAGCGCAACCGGCACACCCGCGCGATACACCGTGCGCGAGGAGGGCTCCAGCACGATGTCCTGCGCTTCGAGCCGCTCGCCGGGCCGGCCGTGCGCGCGGCGCACGAGCGCATGCAGACGCGCCGCCAGCTCGTGCAGATCGACGGGCTTCACCACGTAATCGTCCGCGCCGGCATTGAGTCCGCGGATGCGATCCGGCACGGCATCGCGCGCGGTCAGAACGAGAATGGGCAGCTCCACGCCCGCATCGCGCGCCACGCGCAGCACTTCCAGCCCATCCATGCGCGGCAGGCCGAGGTCGAGCACCGCCGCCGCATACGGATGCGCGCGCAGCTCGCGCTGCGCCGCGTCGCCGTCGCGGACCCAGTCCACCTGGAAACCCTGCTGGCGCAAGCCGGCGCGAATGCCGTCGCCCAGCAGGGGATCGTCTTCTATCAGCAGGATTCGCACGTCCAACAGGGCCCTTTCGTGTTTCTCGTGTTTCTCGTGTTTCTCGTGTTTCTCGTGTTTCTCGTGTTTCTCGTGTTTCTCGTGTTTCTCGTGTTTCTCGTGAGTCGCGGGATGCTCACGAATCAATCGCTGTCGTGATCGCTATCGTTGCCCTGGCCCGACCGATGCGCGGCGCCCGCCGCAGGCTCCGTCAACGATGCGCCTGCCCGCGGCGCCGCCTGCCATTGCGAGCCCCACCACGCGAGCACGGCGACGATCAGGAGCGCAGCCACGCCCCATCGCGCGCTGCGAATGCCGTCGCGCACGCGCCCGGACTTGTATCCCGTCACCATCGAACGAACCAGGTTCTCGCGGTGCAAGACACTGCTCACGAGGACCGCCGCCACGTGAATGGCCACCAGCGCGAGCATCGCGTTGGCCGCGCCCTCGTGCAGTTCCTCGAAGGCTTCGCCGCCCACGTCGTTGTAGGCGGCCCAGCCCGTAGCGCCGATCGCGAGCGTCAGCAGCAGCATGACCACGATCGCGACAGCGCCCGCAGGGTTGTGCCCGACATGCGGCTCCGGGTGCCGCTTCACCAGACTCGCGAGATACCGCACCACCGCGCCCGGCGCCCGCACGAACGAGGCAAAGCGCGCGTAGCGCGTGCCGGCGAGCCCCCAGATCAGCCGGAATGCAACGAGGCCCACCATCGTGTAGCCGAGCGTGACGTGCACGAGGCGCCACCGTTCGCTTTCCGCCGTGAGCCAGGCGAGCGCGAACGAGACCACCATCAGCCAGTGGAAGACGCGCACGGGCGCGTCCCAGACCAGAATGCGGACGGTGCCGGCAGGACGCCCGCTCGCAGAAGTGCCGTCGGCCGGCGACATGGACTCATTTTCCATACGGGATGCGGATGTATCGTTCATCGAAATTCCCCTGATCTGCACGCCGGTGACACGCGGCGCAGTTGGACGGGCTCTTCACCGCGGCAAGCCGCCACACCGAGGGCGACACTTCGTCGTGCGCGGCGGCGAACCAGCGGCTGCGGGTGATGCGGTCCTCGGGCGGCGCCTTCGCCGCCGTGCCGCCCTGCGCGGCATGCGCCACGAGCCAGCCTTCGATCTGCTTGACCGAGGCCGCGTCGAGCGACGCATTGGTGCCGAAGTGATGCTCGAGGTTGCCGAGAATGTGCTGCCACGACTGCGCGGGCAGCATGCCGGGCGGATAGGCGATATGGCATGCCGCGCATTCCTGCTGGTACTTGGGCAGGGGCGCCACGGCGCTCACGTAGGGTTCGTCGTCTGCGAAAGCAAAGCCAGCGAGCGCCGTCATGGCGACGGCGGCCAGCGCACGAGCGACGGCAGGACGCGCAGTACGCGCTGCAAGCGGGAATGGAAAATCCATGTGCCTGTCTCCTCGATTGGACCGGTATACGGTTGGCCGGCCGGTCAGGGTTTGATCGATATCAACCAGCTCAGCACATCGGCCTTTTCGGCGGCGGTGCATTCGCGGCCCACGACGTCGCCGCAATTCCGGCGAAACCACTTCTCGACTTTCGCGGTATCGGTGAAGCGCGCGGGATTGAAGGCCGGTGCCAGCGGCGCGATGGTCTTGCCGGTGGCCGCATGCTGGCCGTTGCCGGTGGGCATGGCGCCGTGGCAGCTCGCACAGGCCCATTCGTGCCCGTGCCGGCTCGTGAAGAACTGCTGGCCGCGCGCGGGCGCCGGCGCGGTGCCGGCTTGCGCGGCGTAGCTACTGAGGATTTGTGCCGGGGTCTCGGCATGCGCCTGCGGGGCCAGCGTGGCGGCGGCGAGCGTGGCGATGGCGGTGATGGCCGCTATTGCCGTTGCGTTTGCGATGCCCGTGCGGACACGCAGCGCGTGCATCACGCGAGATGGGCGAGGACTTCCGAAGGTCGGCATCGTGGGTTCTCCCAGTGGATGCCTCCCATGTTCGGCAGGGTTCCTTACCGCTTTCTTAACGGTGGAGTGCGGTGGACTGCGGCCCTACGAGGCCGGGACCTTTCGCCGGATCGGAACGAACCCGACTTGCAGGCCGAAAAGCTTCGCAATGCTATTGAGCGATTCGACGGTCGGGTTGCCGGTGCCGCGCTCGATGTCCTGAATCACCCGACGGCTCACGCCCCGGTGCGCGGCGAATTCTTCCTGCGTGAGACCCGTCATCTCGCGCATCGTTTTCATGGTCTCGGCAATGCTCATATCGCCGCGCTCGATGCTTTCGTAGAACGCGCGACGCAGCGCGTTCTGCTCGTCACGGGTCGGCGGGTTACGGCGCGGCATGGGGAGACTCCGGCGGTTGAAGCGCTTTGAGTTGCCGGACCTGCGCGTCGATGGACGGCGTCAGGAATTCGACGATGTCGTGATCGACGCCGTGCTTTTCCATGATGCCGGCGAGGCGCTCGAGCTGCGCGCCGAATCGGCTCATTGCGCGGGCGAGTGCGCGGCGCTCATCGTCAGGTAGAGACAGCGCGGCAAGAACGTCGCCCCATTCCCCCAGTTCGACCTGGGTGTCCGGGTGATACCACCGCAGCGTGCGGGCCACGCCTTCGGGGTCCAGGTACATCGGTGCGAAGTCGAACAACGGCGTGAGCCTGACCGTACCGTCGACGAGTTGTACCGCCGTATTGCGTGCGTGATTGTCGGTGTTGCGCATGGCGAGATTCAGCACGTCGCGCTTGAGGAATTCGAGCGTCTCGGCCGCGGGATCGGTCACGACACGGCGAATGCCGGCGACAACCTCGAACAGACTCGGGCGCCGATCAAAGCCGGACAACCCCAGAATGGACGCGACGCTTTCCTGATGAAGACGCACGACGCTCCCGTTGCGGGCGATCCGGTCAAAGCGCGGAATCAGCAGCACGTCGCCATGCAGCGTCGGCAAATCCGCGTGCGTTCGAATACCGAGTGCGGCGGCCACCCGCATATACGCCGCCTCGTTGCGCAGGACCTTTTCGTCGGCGGCCGTCTTGCCACGCGGCAATTTCGCAATGAGGTGCTGCGTGGCATCGGCATCGGGCAGTACGGCATCGCCGTGCAGCAGACCCGCCCGATCGCGCGTCAGCAGATATTTCGGCGCGGCGCCCTGCACACCCGTGGTGCCCGTGCCCAACATGCCGTGCAGGCGCATCCGTTCCGCGAATTCGGCGCTGCGGGCCATGACGTCGTCCATGGTGAGGCCCGGCAGGCCGCGCGAGGCCGGATGCCGCGCGACGTGCGTCTCGAAGTAGCGGACCGCCTCGGCAACCCGAATGCGGCCCACCGGATTGAACGCGCCCGTGCAGATGAGCGGGAAATCTGCGTCGGGGCCATCCGCGAGTTCCAGTTCGCCCAGCAGGAACCGACGACCGGCGCCCTGCGGGACCAGATCGTAGAGGAAGGCGGGCATGGTGCGGGCGGCGCGAATATCCATGTCCACCGGCTCGGCCAGAGACAACGAGGCATCCGTATGCTCGACGGCATACATGACCTGGTAATTCCATTGGCAAAGTCGGCCGTCGAGTTCGATCTGGGCGCAATCCACCCAGCGGTCGTCGAGGAATATCTGTAGGGTGCAATCCATCAAGCGGCTCCGTTGTGCTTCATAAATGTAGCACAATCGCTCCACCTACCCCTTATACGCCTCTTATACGATGCTTTTCAGCGCACAACCGGTGCCCCCTACCCCTTCGTCGCCCCAAACGTGAGCCCTGCCACGAAGTGCTTCTGCATGGCGAAGAACATGGCGACCGAAGGCAGCGCCGCGAGCACGGAGCCCGCCGACACCAGGTTCCACGCCGTCGTCCATTGCCCCTTGAGCGCCGCAACGCCGACGGTGATGGGCGCTGCGTCGTCGCCCTGCGTGAGGCAGAGCGCCCAGAAGTAGTCGTTCCAGACGAACGTGAAGACGAGGATGCCGAGCGCCGCGAGCGCGGGCCGGATCAGCGGCAGCACGATGCGAAAGAACACCGTCCACTCGCCCGCGCCTTCGATGCGCGCGGCTTCGATCAGCTCGAACGGCAACTGCTTGATGAAGTTGCGCAGAAACAGCGTGCAGAAGCCCGTCTGAAACGCCGTGTGAAACAGGATCAAGCCCTGCACCGTGTTGAACACGCCCAGCGCGAGCGACAGGTCGCGCACAGGAATCATCAGCACCTGGATCGGCACGAAGTTGCCAGCCACGAATGTGGCGAAGAGCGCCGTGTTGCCGCGAAAGCGATAGGTGGCGAGCGCAAAGCCTGCCATTGCCGCCAGCGCGATGGCGCCCACCGCCGCGGGCACCGTGATCAGCACGCTGTTCCAGAAGTAGTGAAGCATCGGCGAGGTGGTCAGCGCCTCGCGATAGTTGTCGAGCAACGTGATGTGCTTCGGCCAGCCCCAGTAGTTGCCTTCGCTGAGTTCCTCGGAAGAACGCACGGAAGTGACGAGCACCGCGATCATCGGCAAGAGCCAGATGACGAGCGCAACGGGCAGCGTGAGCTTGTAGAGGCCGCGATTGACGGGCTTCCACTTTTCGACGGGCAGCGGATACATGGCGGCCTCCTTAGTGTTCCGCGCGCAGCATCCGGCGCAGATGCCACACGATGTAGACGAGCATGATCGCGAACAGCACGACGGCAATCGAGGCCGAGTAACCGAGGCGGTAGTACTTGATGGCCTGGTCGTACATGTAATACGCGAGCACGGTGGAGCTTTCGAACGGGCCGCCGCCCGTCATCACGGAAATCAGGTCGAAGCTGCGCAGCGCGCCGATCACCGTGACCACGATCGCCATGAACGTGGTAGGCCGCAGTTGCGGCAGCACGACGTGCCAGAGCATGGACCATCCGCGTGCGCCTTCCATGCGCGCCGCTTCCAGTTGTTCCGCGTTGAGCGACGTGAGCCCCGTGAGGTACAGGATCATGCAGTACGCCGTTTGCGGCCAGAGCGCGGCGAACACGATGCCGAAGGTGGCGTAGTGCGCGTCGCCGAGCACGGGCACGCCGTGGCCCAGCATCATCGCGAGCAGGCCGAAGGTGGGGTCGTAGAACCACGAGAACACAAGCCCCACCACCACGCCCGAGAGCACGAACGGCGCGAAGAACAGCGACTTCACGAAGCGGATGCCCGCAACGCGCTGGTTCAGATAGAGCGCCACTGCAAGGCCCGCCGGCGGCGCGAGCAGGAACAGCACGAGCCAGATCAGGTTGTTCTTGAGCGCCGTATAGAAGGTGGGCGCCTGAAACAGTTCGACGTAGTTCGCAAGGCCCACGAAGGTGCGCTCGCTCATGCCGTCCCAACTGTAGAAGCTGAGCGTCATGGTGGAAAGAATCGGCCAGATCACGTAGACGGCCACCATCGCGCAGGCCGGCGCGAGGAACAGAAACGCAGCGCGGCGCTGGCGGCGTGCGGTGGGCGAAGGCCGGCGCGACGGCTTGCCGCCCGTATTTCCGCCCGTATCGCCACGCGAGGCGGACGAAGGCGGCAGACCCGACGCGGGTCCGCCCGGCACGGGCTGGACGCTCTGACGTGTGATGGAATGCAACACGGCGATTCTCCTCGCGAGGCGGGTGGCTTCCGGTAAGAGGCTGCGTGGCCATCGCTGCGCGGCCCAACCTGCGCGGCCCGACTCTACACGCCGGACCGCCCTTCAACCACCCACACTCGCTTCGAGCTTACTTGTGATAAATCCGCTTGCGCGTGGCTTCGAGCTGCGCGAGCACAGCGTCCAGCTTCGTCGGATCCGCCACGAACTGCTGCATGCCCTTCATGCCTTCGTCGGCCATTTCCTTGGTCATGTCGCGGTCGTAGAACTGGGCGATGCCGCCGCGCGTGGTGGACAGAATCTGAAAGCCGATGCGCGAGATGGGATCTTCCGGCTCAGGCGACTTGCTGTTGGCCGAAAGCGAGCCGAGCCCCGCCGCGATCTTCGCGCCGATCTCCGGCGTTTCCACGAACTTGAGGAACGTGCGTGCGTCGGCCTTGTTCTTCGCCTTCGACGGAATGTGCAGCGACTCCACCGGGCCGTCCTCCGCAGTCGGCACGTTCGGGTCGATGATCGGGAAGCGGAAGAAGCTCATCTCCTCTTTCACGCTCGCCGGGAAGCCGCCCGTGATGAACGTGCCCATCAGCATCATCGCGGCCTTGCCCTGGAACAGGAACGGCTGCGCCGAGTCCAGATCGTAGGAAAGCGAGTTGTCGATGAAATCGTGATCGTCGATCAGTTGCTTCCACGTGGTGTAGACCTTCTTCACGCGCGCGTCGGTGTAGGGCACTTCGCCTGCCATCAGCTTCTGGTGGAACGCATTGCCGTTCAGGCGCAGGTCGAGATAGTCGAACCAGCCCGCGAGCGTCCAGGCGTCGCGGCCCGCCACGGCAATCGGCGTGATGCCCGCGGCCTTCAGCTTGCGGCACGCGTCGAGGAACTGGTCCCACGTTTTCGGCTCAGCGTCGATGCCGGCCTTCTTGAACAGGTCCTTGCGATAGAACATGCCCCACGCGTAGTACACCGTGGGCGCCGCGTACTGCTTGCCCGCATACGACGACGCCTCTTTGGTCGACGCATACATGTCGTTCCAGCCGTTTTTCGCCCAGTCGGCGGTGAGGTCTTCGAACAGGCCGCGCTTCGCGTAGTACGCCATGCGCTCGCCGTCGTGCCAGTTCACGATGTCGGGCGCGACGGTGGTGAGCCAGCCAGGCAGTTGCACCTTGTAGGCTTCCTCGTCGATGAACGACGCCTTCACGTCGATGTCGGGATGCGCCTTGTGGAAGTCGTCGAATACCGACTGCCACACCGCGCGCTGGCTTGCGCCCTTGAACGCGACGTTCACCGCGAGCGTGCCCGCGTGAGCCGAGTTCGCGATCCACGATGCGGCCGTTGCCACCGCGAGTGTGGCGGCTGCGAGCCCGATGCGGAACCTGCGTGCCTTCACCGTCATGTCTGTCTCCTTGGTTTTTAGGTTTGCTGCGACTGGTACTGCGCGATTGGTTCGGTTGTTTCGGTTGTTTCGACCCGTGGCGAAAAGAGCGTGCTCAGGCCGGCGTGCGATAAGCCGCCACGCCTTGCGGTTCGACATCACGCGAGCCGAGCACGAAGGCCGAGGCGTCCACGCCGTCGACGGTGTGCGTCGCTTCGCCGTAATTGAACACGTAGGTGAGCCCGCCGCGACGGCTCACGCGAACGCTCTCGCCAGGCGCGGTCACGTTGAGCCCGCTTTCGCCTGCGATCTGTGCGAAGACGTGCGCGGTGAGCGCATCGTCGAACAGGCTTGCCAGGTAGTTCACGCGCCCGCGGCGCACCCAGGCGGGATGGCCATCGCCGAAGGTGGCCCGCACTTCGGCGCCGGACACGTAGCGTTCGCCGTCCGTGCCCGTATCGATCAGATCGCGCCAGTGGCGGCCCACACCTGCGAACGGCTTCGCGCCGGCTGCGGCATGGCTCGACACCACCGGCACGTCCACGTTCGGCCGCAGCGATTCCACGCGCCACACGCGCGCACCCAGCAAGTCGGCGAGCGCACCCGGCGGAAGGTTCGACGGAATCTGCAGATCGCGCGTCTTCGATCCCGTACGCGGCCCGAGCACCACCTGTGCGCCGGAGCGCGCGAGGCGATCAGCGAAGTCGTCGGGCACGACGGGCAGCGGCGGCACCACCACGAGCTTGTAGCCGTCGAGCGGCGCGTGAGCCGGCACGATATCGACGTCGAGCCCCAGCGAGCGCAGCGCCGAGTAGTACTCGAACGCGAAGCGCGGGTAGTGGAAGTCCGCGCCTTGCGGCTGGACCTCGAAGAGCCACTTCGCCTCGTAGTCGAACACGAGCGCGACGTCGGCCTGCACGTTGTGCGTAGCATCGGCATGCGCGTCCAGCACGCGGCGAATGTCGGCGGCCACCTGCGTGGCTTCGTTGCCGCCCAGGTCGAGACGGTTGTCGGGCGTATTGAGGCCCGCGTGCATCTGCTCCTGGGCAAACGGCGCCTGGCGCCAGCGGAAGTACGACACGCAGCCCGCGCCGTGCGCGAAGGCTTCCCAGCTCCAGAGACGCACCATGCCTGGCAGCGGCGCGGGGTTCCACTGCGCCCAGTTCACGGGACCGGGCTGCTGCTCCATCACCCAGAACGGCAGCTTCGACATGCCGCGATACACGTCGTGATTGAACGACGCGAAATCGGGATGCCCCGTGCGCAACCAGCGCGCCTTCAGTTCCGGCGCGAACCACAGTTCTTCGAGCGCGCCGAGCGGGTAGCTGTCCCACGTCGCGACGTCGAGATCCGCGGCCACCTTGTAGTGATCGAACTCCGTGAAGAGTTGCATGAAGTTGTGCGCAACGGGCCGCCCCGGCGAATGCGCACGGATGATCTCCACCTGCATGCGGTTGTAGCGTGCCACTTCGTCCGACGCGAAACGGCGATAGTCCAGCCGGTGCGACGGATGCGCTTCGGTGACCGTACCGATGGGCGCGTCGATCTCGTCGAAGCTGCGGTACTCCATGCTCCAGAACACGGTGCCCCAGGCGCGGTTCAATGCGTCGACGGTGCCGTAGCGCGCGCGCAGCCACTCGCGAAAACGCGCCACCGCAGCAGGCGAATAGCTGACCACGGTCTGGTGGCAACCGAATTCGTTGTCGGTTTGCCAGTACGCCACGGCGGGATGCTTGCCGTAGCGCTCGGCCACCGCCGTGCAGATGCGCTGCGACGCTTCGTAGTACGACGGTGACGAAAAGTCGTAGTGACGGCGCGAACCGAAGCCGCGCACGCGACCATCGGCGCCTACGGGCAGGATGTCGGGATGCCGGTCGATGAGCCACTTCGGCGGCGTTGCCGTGGGCGTGCACATCACGACCTGAAGGCCCGCGTTGCCGAGCACGTCCACGGCGCGGTCGAGCCAACCCCAGTCGTATTCGCCGGGGCTCGGCTCCATGCGGCTCCAGGCGAACTCGGCGATTCGCACCTGGCTGATGCCGAGCGCCTTCATGCGACGGGCGTCGTCTTCCCACATCGATTCGGGCCAGTGTTCCGGGTAGTAGCAGACTCCAAGGCGCATTGCGTTTGTCTCCTGGGTGTTCTGTGTGCTGGTTGGCAGGTGTGTGCGTTGTGGGACGATCAGGGACGATCAAGGACAGTGCGGCGCGGCTAGGCCACGTGCTCGGCGGTCTGGAGCAGCGGCACGGCGCGGCCGTCTTCGGTGAACAGGTGGCAGGCGGCGGCACTGGCTCGGAACGTGACGCGATGACCGCGGTCGATCTGCGCGCCGCCCGGCACCTTAGCGATCAGCACATCGCCGCCGGGCTGATCGAGGTGCACGTAGCTGTGCTCGCCCAGGCGCTCCACGAGCGCGACGCCGCGTGTGAGCGTGACGCCTTGCGCGTCGTGGCCGGCTTCATGGCCCGCAGCGGACTCGCCCAGCACAAGTTCGAGATGCTCGGGACGCACGCCGAACGTGACCGGCTGGCCAGGCTGCAATCCGCTGCCCTCCACGGCGACGCTCACGCGTTCGCCCGTCTGCGCGAGCGCGACGGTGACACCTTGGGGGCCGATGCCGGCGACGGTGCCCGGCAGGAAATTCATGCGCGGCGAGCCGATGAAGCCCGCCACGAAGCGGCTGGCGGGACGGTGATACAGCTCGAGCGGCGCGCCGCTCTGCGCGATGCTGCCGTAGCGCTCGGCGTCGGCGCCCGCGTGCAGCAGCACGATGCGGTCGGCGAGCGTCATGGCTTCGATCTGGTCGTGCGTCACGTACACCACGCTCGCCTTCGCGAACTGCCGATGCAGACGCGCGATCTCGATGCGCGTCTGGCCGCGCAGCGTGGCATCGAGGTTGGAAAGCGGCTCGTCGAACAGGAACACGCCGGGCTCGCGCACGATCGCGCGGCCAATCGCCACGCGCTGACGCTGGCCGCCCGAAAGCTCCCTCGGACGGCGCTGCAGCAAGGCGTCGAGCTGGAGAATGCGCGCGGCTTCGTTGACCTTGCGGGCAATCTCGTCTTTCGGCGTCTTTGCGATCTTGAGACCGAAGGCCATGTTCTCGAACACGGTCATGTGCGGAAAGAGCGCGTAGCTCTGGAACACCATGGCCACGCCGCGCTGGGCCGCGGGCACGTCGTTGACGGCACGCCCGCCGATCCACACCTCGCCGTCCGTCGCGTCTTCCAGGCCCGCGATCACGCGCAGCAGCGTGGACTTGCCGCAGCCCGACGGCCCGAGGAACACGCAGAACTCGTTTTCGCCAATGTCCAGATCGACATCGCGAATGACGGGCGCGGCGCCGTCATAGGCCTTGCGCACGCCTCTCAACGAAATGCTCGCCATTGCATCGACTCCGTGATTTAATCGCTCGAAGTCGGAGATTAAGCGCTTAATCAACCGTCCGAAAAAAATTGACCGCGGGTGCGATCAATGGCCGGCTGTTGTCTCCGATATCGTTTTTGGGTGGAGCAATAGTGCCGTCCAAACCGCGATGACGCAAACATTGAACAGGCGTCCCAAATAATGGAAACCCCATGCCCACACTCAGCGAAGTCGCACGCCATGCAGGCGTGACGCCCGCCACCGTCTCCAACGTGCTGCGCAGCCGGGGCCGCGTGGGCGAAGAAACGCGCCGGCGCGTACTGGAAGCCGTGGAGACGCTCGGCTACCGGCCGCACCTGGCAGCACGCGCGCTGGCCGAAGGCCGCGCGCCCACCATCGCGCTGATGGTGTCGAGCATCGCGAACCCGTTCTATCCCGAGTTCGCGCTCGCCGTGGAGCGCGCGGCGCGCGCGAGCGGCCACTTCCTCATCATCTGCAACACCAACGAAGACCCGGTCGTGGGCCGCGCGTACCTGGAGCAGATCGCGGGCACGCTCTCCGAAGGCGTGCTCGTCACCAATGCGAACCTCGACTTCGCCGACCTGCGCCTAACCGAAGCGCGCGGCGCGCCCGTCGTGCTCTGCATGTGGGAGCGGCCGAACGAGCCGCCCGGGCTGCCCTGCGTGGCGGTGGACTTCCGCCTGGCCGGGCAACTGGCGGGCGCGCATCTGATCGAACTGGGGCACCGGCGCATTGGCGTGATCGTGGGCAGCAAGGTCTCGGGCATTCACGCGGCCCGCTACGACGGCTTCGTGGATGCCGCGCGCGCCGCCGGCATCGAAGTGCCCGCGGCGCACGTGCGCCAGGCCGCGGACACGGTCCACGGCGGCTATACGGCTACGCGCGATCTGCTCGAAGGCGACCCGTCCATCACGGCGATCTTCGCCACCAACGACCTGCCCGCGCTGGGTGCCATGCAAGCCGCGGCGGACCTCGGGCTCGACGTGCCGCGCGATCTCTCGGTGGTGGGCATCACGGACATCCTGCCGGCGCGCGAATCGCGGCCCGCTTTGACGACCGTCGCGGTGCCCACGGTGGAAGCGGCGGAACTGGCGGTCACGCTGCTGCGCGAGTTGATCGAAGGTGCGCCGCGCGAGGTGATAACGGGAACCGACCAGGCCGGCACCGACCAGCCCGCGCCGCGCATGTGTCTTGCCTCGGCGCCGAAGCTCGTCGTGCGGGCCTCCACGGCGCCGCCGCGCCTGGCGTCATTCATCGCGTAATTCGCCGTAACGCCCGCGCGCGACGGATTCCCGCCCGGCGCCCGTTCAAACAGAAACGGAACCCATCCGCTGTCTTGAACGGGAGAAACCTCTTATGAAGTTCCTTGACGTCCTTCGCGCGCTTTGCGCCACACGTTTTGCCACGCGTTTTGCCGCACGGTCCGCCACGCGTTCCACTGCAAGTTTTCCTGCACGCGTTCCTGCACGCTCGGCAGGCCGCGTCCGCCTCGCCGCCGCGGCCGCCGTCCTGCTGGTCGCCCCGGCCGCCTTCGCGCAGGCCGTCATCATCGCGCCGGTCGCGCCGCCGCCTCCGCGCGTGGAGGTCATGCCGGCGCCGCGGGCCGGCTACGTCTGGGACCAGGGCCGCTGGCGCTGGGCGCACGGCCAGTACGTCTGGGTGCCCGGCCACTGGCAGCCCGTGCGCGTGGGGTATCGGTGGGTGCCGGGCCACTGGGTGCGGCGCGGGCCGAACTGGCGTTGGGTGGAAGGACATTGGGCGCGTTGAGGTCTCTCGCCCTTCGACGGACGCAGTTATCCGATCAAGCGACCCGCCCAGCGCGAACGGTGAAGCCATGAAGACACTTCTGATCCTGACGCTCGCCGCGGCCACGCTCGCCGGCTGTGTGGTCGTGCCGGCGCGGCCCGCGTATTACCGTCCCGCGGTCGTCGTATATTGACGACCGAACGGGGCACACGCCGCTGCCGAAGCAATGCAGGTCGAAACCGAAACGCCCGCACGTTCGCCGCTTGCGCCCCGCGCAGCGCAGACGCAAGCCATGCCGCGTGCCGGCACCGCCAACGGACCATCCGATCCGCAGGGAGCCACTCCAGGTGAAAACGATTCGTGCCCGCAGACACGCTTCGGCGACCTCACGGGCTCAACGCCGGACCGCACGGAACAACGCCCCTTGAGCGAAAAGCGACCGTCGAGCGAAGAGCGGCCCTTGAGCGCAGCGGGCCGCTTCGATACGCGTGACCCTGAACGCGATCCCGACGCGGACCTCCTTGCGCGGGTCGGCCGGGAAGAGCCTGCGGCCGTGCGCGCCCTCGTGGCCCGCAAGCTGCCGCGGCTGCTTGCGCTCGCCACCCGCATGCTGGGCGACCGCACAGAAGCCGAGGACGTCGCGCAGGAAGCGTTCGTGCGCATCTGGAAGCAGGCGCCGCGCTGGCGCGAAGGCGAGGCGCGCTTCGACACGTGGCTGCACCGCGTCGCGATGAACCTCTGCTACGACCGGCTGCGCGGCCATCGCGAGGACCCCGTGGACGAGATACCGGACGAGCCCGACCCCGCTCCGCTGCCCGACGCGCGGCTCGAAGCGCGTGCGCGCGACGCGCGCGTGCAGGCCGCGCTGGCGGCGCTGCCGCCGCGCCAGCGCGAGGCGCTCGTGCTCAACTACTACCAGGAACTCTCGAACATCGAGGCAGCGGCCGTGATGGGCATTTCGGTCGATGCGCTGGAGAGCCTGCTGGCGCGCGCACGGCGCAACCTGCGCGCACAACTGGCCGGCAGCGGCCCCGAAACAACGTGAGGACATGCCATGACACCTGAGAGATTCCGGGCCATCGTCGAGGCATACGGCGCCGAGCCGCGCCGCTGGCCCGCCAGCGAACGCGCCGACGCGCAAGCCTGGGCCGACAGACACCGTGCCGAAGCGGATGCGCTGCTCGCGAAGCAGTCGAGCCTCGACACGTGGCTCGAAAGCCACCTCGTCGCGCCGCCGGACCACGCGCTTTACGAACGCGTGATGGCCTCCGCGCCTACGGCTGCGGGCAATCGAAAACGCGGGCGGCCGCGCTTCTTCTGGCAGCGCTCGCCGCTCTGGTGGTCGGGCGCCGCGATTGCGGGCGTGGGGCTCGCGGGCGGGCTGGCCGGCGCGTTCGCCGTGTCGTTCTTCCTCGTGACTGGCGAGCCGATGCACGAAGCGAGCGGGCCTTCCATGACGACGAGTTTCGGCGGATCGTCCGCGGACTGGAGCGGCGAATGAGCGAGCGGTCCTGGAAATTGGCGCTGGTGGGCTCGCTCGTGCTCAACGCGTTCCTGCTGGGCGCGATTGGCGGCGGCGCGATTCAATGGTTCAGCACGCGCGGAGAAACCCACGCGGCAGCACGCGTGCAACCGCCGACGGCGCTGCGCTTTGCCGCCAGCGAATTGTCGCCCGAGCGTCAGCAGCAGTTTCTCGATGCGTTGAAGCGTGCGCGGCGCGAAGGCCGCGACTTCGCACTCGAAGGCCGCGAAGCGCGGCATCAGGTGCTGGAACTGCTCGCGGCACCGCAACTGGATCGGCCGGCACTCGACGCCGCCCTCGCCCGCACGCGCGCCGCGGACACTGCGCTGCGCACCCACATCGAGCAGGGCGTGGCCGACTTCGCCGCGACGCTCACGCCCGACGAGCGCGCGAAGTTCGCCGAAGGACTCAAGCGCCGTGGGCAATGGCGGCTACCGTTGCAGCAGCAGAAAAAGCAGCAGGAGAGTGAACAAGGCAGCGAACAAGGCAAGGCGCAGGAAGGGCTGGCGGCCAGCGAGTGAAGTGGCCTTTCAGCCCTTGGGCCTCTTGCTTCTGACTACCGCTGCGTATTGGCCAGCCCCAAGCCAGGGCAGGCGCGCTCGCGAGACTCAGTGCCCCTACTGACTCTGCCCCTGCGCCGCTTCGCCGCTTGTGCCTGAACTCGAGCCTGAGCTCGTGCCTGTGCTCGTGCCTGCTCCGGCGCCAGGCTCCGTCACATCGGGCGTAGGTGTCGGCGACGACGGCGGCTGCTCCGACGGCAACGCGCCCGGCGCACGAATGATGGGCGGCACGCCGAACGGGAACGTCGGTGCGCCCGCACCCGACGCAGCCACGGCGCCGGAAGCCGCAACAGCCCCCGAAGCCGGCACACCCGAAGCAACCGATGTCGAAGCAGCGGGTGCAGCCGAGGCAGCCGAAGCGGCCATCGCGCCAGAAGCCCCGGATGCCCCGGACACCTCCGACGCCGGCACCGCCCGCGGCGGCGTCCGCTTCACCGGCGCCACCACTTCCGTCTTCTTCGTCGACGGGAACAGATGCTCGATCCACGCGCGCAGCTTCTCGCGGAACACGTCGAACCAGCCTGGCTGCACCTCGGTCGTGAACTTCGCACGCGTATCGACGATGCGGGTGGACAGCGCCCGCGAAAAGAAGTCGCCGACAATCGGCAACGCGCTGTGGGCGCCCTGCCCCCAGTAGTCGCTGCGCAGCGTCACGCGTCCGTCGTCGAAGCCTACCCACGCGCCCGCCACCAGTTGCGGATGCATCAAGATGAACCAGCCGTCCGTGTTGCCCTGCGTCGTGCCGGTCTTGCCCGCCACGTCGGCGCGAATGCCGAAGCGCGTGCGAATCGCCGCGCCCGTGCCGCGGTTCACCACGTCGCGCATCACGTCGATGAGCGTCTTGTCCGCGGCCTCGGGCAGCGCCTGCTCCGGCGAGGCCGGCTCGAATTCGGCCAGCACGTTGCCGTCGTGATCTTCGATGCGCGTGACCATGCGCGGCTCGTGATAGGCACCGTCGTCGGCGATGGTCGCGTAGGCCGAGACCATCTCCTTGAGCGTGACCGGGCTCGTGCCGAGCGCGAGCGACGGCACCGTTTCGAGCCGGCTGTCGCGCACGCCCATGGCGCGTGCGAGACGCGCCACGCGCTCCGGCCCCACCGTCTGCATCAACTGCGCGGTGATGCGGTTGCGCGAGTACGCGATCGCGTCGCGCAGCGTCATGGGACGGCCGGTTGGCGGCACGTCGTCGTCGGGGCGCCAGACCTCGCCGCCTGCCAGCGGGATCTCGACGGGCTGGTCGATGAAGGTGTCGGTCGGTTTTGCGCCCTGTTCGAACGCGGCGCCGTAGACGAACGGCTTGAACGTGGAACCCGGCTGACGGCGCGCCTGCTGCACGTGATCGAAGGGCTCGTCGGTGAAGTCGCGGCTGCCCACCCACGCCTTGATCTGGCCGTTGCGCGGGTCGATGGCGAGAAAGGCCGCTTCGATACGCGTCTTGTCCTTGCACAGACCGCGCATGAACGAGCGGTCCGCGGCGAGTTGCTTGAGCGCCGCTTCGTCGGCCTGCCCGGCGTCGCGCGCGGCGCGATAGTCAGGGCTCTCGCGCATGAAGGCGCGGAACGGGTCGCTGCCGGCCGAGCAGCCGTCGCGTCCGCTCCATGCGCCGTTCGCGATGCCCTGCAACTGGTTGCCTTGCCGCGCGAGCGCCTGGGTCGCCATGGCCTGCAGGCGCGAATCGATCGTGGTGCGCACCACGAGGCCGTCCGAATAAACGTTGTAGTCGTTGCGATCGGCCCACGCGATCAGCCACTTGCGCAACTGCTGCGCGAAATGCGGCGCGGGCCCGGGCGGCTCGG
Source organism: Paraburkholderia sp. A1RI_3L (assembly GCF_048957895.1). Classification (NCBI taxonomy): domain Bacteria; kingdom Pseudomonadati; phylum Pseudomonadota; class Betaproteobacteria; order Burkholderiales; family Burkholderiaceae; genus Paraburkholderia; species Paraburkholderia sp. A1RI_3L. Next base: position 1,266,538 of record NZ_JARCHA010000001.1, on the reverse strand, counting down.
TCTGCCGCTCGAAGTCGACACGCAGCGGCTTGCGTTTCAGGCTCTGGAACGCGGCGGGGCTCAGCTTGCCGTACTTCACCATCTGCGCGAGCACGGTGTTGCGCCGCTCCAGCGCGCGCTCGGGGTTGAGCACAGGGTTGTAGTAGCTGTTGCCCTTGAGCATGCCCGTGAGCGTGGCGGCGTCGAGCACGTCCAGTTCGCTCGCCGATTTGTTGAAGTAGGTGCGCGCGGCCATCTCCACGCCGTAGGCGTTGTAGAGGAACGGCACCGTGTTCAGATAGGTTTCGAGAATCTGGCTCTTGCTGTAGACCGCTTCGATCTTGAACGCAGTGATGGCTTCCTTGAGCTTGCGCGTGAGCGTGGGCGCGCGGCCGATCTGGTCGGGATAGAGATTGCGCGCAAGCTGCTGCGTGATGGTGGAGCCCCCCTGGCGGTCGCCCGAAAACGTGTGCAGCGCCGCGGACGCCGTGCGCCGCCAGTCGAGCCCGTGGTGCTCGTAGAAGCGATGGTCCTCGGTCGAAATGAGCGCATCCACCATGTGCGGCGAAATCTCGGCGAGCGGCACCCACTCGCGGTTGGAGGGCTTGAACTCGGCGAGCAGCTTGCCGTCGGCGGAAAGAATCTGCGCGGGCTGGTCCACGCGCGCCTTGCGGATGTCGCTGATGCTCGGCGTGAATGGAATCAGCACGAGCACGTAGAGCGCGAAGAGCGCGGGCACGGCGGCCACCGTGAGCGCGACACCGCGACGCGTGGGATGCCGCAGATGGAACCACGCGGCACCGGCCAGAAAGCGCACCGTGGCGAGTGCACGGGCGGCGAGCGGCGCCGCAATGGACCTCGTCTTCGCCACGGCAGGCTTGGCGTGGGCCAACCAGCGAGCGCAGCGCTCGCGGACAAGGGAAACGAATCGGCGGTTCACGCGGAAAGGGGAGCGGCTGGAAAAGCGTGCATCGTACCAAAAGTGTCAAACGCAACGGGACGTGCGGCTGGACGTGCGGCTGGATGCGCGGCGGGAGCCGGTGGCGCGCGGCATGCTCGCGCCAGACCGCGCTCAGGCGTCTGTGGCGTCCTGCGGATAGCGCGGCAGGCCATCGGCCACCACGACCCACGGCAAGCTGTCCGACGTCCACGTGTGATGCATCGGCGGCACCCGCGCAGGCGCATCGAGGCTGCAGGTGGCGACGTCGATTTCATCGGGAAAGTCGCGGTGCTGGTAGGTGAGCGACGTGCCGCATTCGGGGCAGAAGGTGCGCAGCACCGGCTCGCTCGACGCATAGCGCTTCGGCTCGCCGCTCGCGAAACGGAACGCCGTGCGCGGCACGCTGAACCAGGCGACGACGGGCGCCGCCGCCACGCGCCGGCAATCGGCGCAATGGCAGACAGTGGAATCGAAGGGCTCGCCGTGCACTTCGTAGCGGACCTGTCCGCAATGGCAACCGCCTCTGAGCAGCATGGTTCCTCCTGGCTTTCGCGTTGAAGAGCGCCCCGCGCCGTGTGGCTCAGCGCGCGTGCCTTGCATTATAGAAACGCTTGCTGGGGGGCCGATTGGGGCCCATCGGGTGCGGTTAGGCCCGATTGGTGTGGTTAGGCCTGGTTGGCAGGCACGGGCGGCTGCGCCCGATCCGCTTTTTTTGGGCCGACCGCGCCGACGAGCGACGGATTCCCACCGCGAGCGCCGTTCAAGAGACATCGCAGTCATCGCACGAGGGACTCCGCATGGTCACGTCCTCCGCCTTCAATGCCACCCCCGCCACGGATGCCGCCGCCATCGCGCTCAACCGCTTCGGACTGGGCGCGCGGCCCGGCGACGCGCCGCCGCGCGAGCCGAAGGCGTGGCTCGTCGAACAGCTGAGCGCTTATCAGCCGATGCCGGCCGCGTGGTCGGGGCTGCCGTCATCCGTGGCGCTCGCGACGGACTTCGCACAGCGGCGCGAGCAGGTGGCCGCGGCGCGCAAGGCCGCGCCTGTCGCCGGCGCATCGAGCTCGCGTGCCGGCACCGCAGCAATTCAACAAAGCCTCGCTCGCAACGGAACCAACGCCACCGACGCAACGAACCCACCCGCCACTGCCCCGCTCGCCGACAGACAGCAAGCCGAAAAGGCCCTGCGCGCCGACGTGGTGAGCACTTACCGCGCCGCCGTCAACGCGCGCGTGACGAGCGCGCTCGTCACGCCCACGCCCTTCGTCGAACGGCTCGTGCACTTCTGGGCCAACCACTTCGCGGTGTCGACGGAAAAGCCCGCGGTCGCCGTGCTCGCCGGCGCTTTCGAGGCCGAAGCGATCCGCCCGCATGTGCTAGGCCGCTTCGAAGACATGCTGGTCGCCGTCGAGCGGCATCCCGCGATGCAGGTTTTTCTCGACCAGACGCGCTCGGTGGGTCCCGACAGCCTCGCCGCGATGCGCGCCGACGCGCGCGACCCCACGCACAAGCGCGGCCTCAACGAGAACCTGGCGCGCGAGATCATGGAACTGCACACGCTCGGCGTGCGCAGCGGCTACACGCAGCAGGACGTGACCGAGTTCGCCCGCGCGCTCACGGGCTGGAGCGTGGCGGGCGCACGCCAGAACCCGCGCATGGCGCCCGCCCAGCCGGGCACGTTCGTGTTTCGCACCGCGCTGCACGAGCCCGGCACACGCACCGTGATGGGCCGCAGCTACAGCGAACCCGGCGAGCAGCAGGCGCTCGCGATCCTGCACGACCTCGCCGCATCGCCCGCCACCGCGCGGCACATCGCGGGAAAACTCGCGCGCCACTTCGTGGCCGACAACCCGCCGCCCGCCGTCGTCGATCGCCTCGCGAATGCGTTCATGCAAAGCGGCGGCGACTTGCCCACGGTCTACCGCGCGCTAATCGACTCGCCCGAGGCCTGGTCGCGCCATGCCGCGAAATTCAAGTCGCCGTGGGAGTGGACCGTTTCGGCCATGCGCGGACTCGGCTGGCAAGACCTCGGCGCCTTCCAGGCCGCGCCGCTGCTCACGCAACTCGGCGAGCCTGTCTGGCGGCCCGGCTCGCCCGCGGGCTACGACGACATCGCGGCAAGCTGGGCCGCGCCCGACGCGCTCGTGCGCCGCGTCGAAGCCGCGCAACGGTTCGCGGCGCACGCGAGCCCCGACCTTGACCTTGACCCGCGCACGCTCGGCCAGCAGCTTTTCGCGGGCACGTTGAGCGAACCCACGGCGCTCGCCGTCTCGCGTGCGGAAAGCACGTCCACGGCGATCGCACTGCTGCTCGTCTCACCCGACTTCCAACGGAGATGAACGCCATGCTCACTCGCCGCCGCTTCATGCGCCTTGCCGCCGCCGGCGCGGGCGCGGTCCTCGTCGCGCCGCGCATCGCGTTCGCGAGCGTGGAAACCGACCGCCGCTTCGTGTTCGTGATCCAGCGCGGCGCCGCCGACGGCCTGCACATCGTCGTGCCCTACGCCGACCCCGCGTATGCCGCGCTGCGCGGCGCGCTCGCCGTGGATGCGTCCACGGCCACGAAGCTCGACGGCACATTCGCGCTGCATCCGTCGCTCGTGCAGACCGCGCAGATGTATGCCGCGAAGGAAGCGCTCTTCGTGCACGCCGTGGCCTCGCCCTATCGCGACCGCTCGCACTTCGACGGACAGAACGTGCTGGAAACGGGCGGCAGCGCGCCGTACCAGGTGAAGGACGGCTGGCTCAACCGGCTCGTCGGCCTGCTGCCGCCTTCACAGGCGACCGGACACGCGAGCGCGATTGCGTTTGCGCCCACCGTGCCCGCGGCGCTGCGCGGCAAGGCCGACGTGACGTCCTACGCGCCTTCGGCCTTGCCGCCCGCGCCCGACGATCTGCTCACACGCGTCTCGCAGCTTTACGAACGCGATGCGCAACTCCACCCGCTGTGGCAGGAAGCCATGACCGCGCGCGGACTCGCAGGCGACGCGAGCGCCCGCCAGGACCCGGCGAGCCTCGGCAAGCTCGCAGCGAGTTTTCTGGGCCGCGACGACGGCCCGCGCATCGCGATGATCGAGACCGGCGGCTGGGACACGCACAGCGCGCAGAACCCGCGCCTCGCCAATCAGCTGAAGGCGCTCGACACGATGCTCGCCGCGCTGCGCGACGGGCTCGGTGCGCAGTGGGCGAAGACCACCGTGGTGGTGGCCACCGAGTTCGGCCGCACCGCCGCAACCAACGGCACGGCGGGCACGGACCACGGCACGGCGTCGGTGGCGATGCTGATCGGCGGCGCCGTGGCGGGCGGCCGCGTCGTGGCCGACTGGCCCGGGCTGCGTCCGAACGATCTCTACGAAGCACGCGACCTTAAACCGACCGCATCGCTCGATGCGCTGATTGTGGGCGCGGCGAGCGAAAGTCTGCGGCTCGACCCCGAGCGGACGGCGCGCACGCTGTTCGCGCAGAGCGGTGCGGGTTCGCTCGCGCAGCGGCCGATGACGGGATTGATTCGTGCGTGATGCGTCTGCCGCGTTGCTTTGGCGTTGCTTTGCCGTTTTTTTGGCGGCTCATGTCGTGTCTGTGCCGCGCTTGTGCCGTGTCGGTAACTCGATTCACCACAACCTCAAACAAAGGGAGCTCATGATGAAAAGAACCTTCGGAACGTTCGGCCTTGGCGGTCTTCAGACGATGTCGGTCGGGTTGGCGTGCGCTGCGCTGCTTTCCGCATGCATCGTGGAACCGGCGCGACCGCCGCGGCCCGAGCCGATGGTCGAAGTGGTGCCCGCTGCGCCGGGGCCGGCGTATCACTGGGTCAAAGGACACTACCGGTGGGAAGGCAACCACTGGCAGTGGGTGCCGGGGCATTGGGTGGGAACGTATTGAGGGGAGCGAGCCGGCCGTGAATTACGGCTTGAACTCAAGCCTGGGGTCATAGCCTGGGCTTAAAGCCCGGCCTCACAAGCTGGCTCGCGGCCCTGGCTCTCAGCGCGGATCACGGCCCCGTCAACACCAACCGATGCACCGTCTCCCCCGGCAAGAACGGCACCGCCTCCCCCCGCACCCACGCCTCATGCCCCGCCAGAAAGTACGGCGACAGCGGGTGCCCCGACTGCCCGCCCGGCATCTCGAAGATGCCGTCCTGCTCGTGTCCCGGCGAGACGATCATGCGCTCCGATGCCCCGAACGACGGCGCCTGCACGCGCGGCATGTTGATGTCGCCGGGCAGCGGATCGTGTGGCGCGCCAAGCGCGCCGCGCACCCACGGCAACCACGCGGGAACGAGCCGCGCGAACGGATGCTCGATGGACGCGCGATTGCGCTCGCCCCAGCGGGCGTGATCGACGGTGGTGCCTTTCGGCAGTTCGCCGATCGCGTGGTCGATGCGATCCAGCACGAACGCGCGCCAGTTCGCCTCGCCGTCGGGCACCCAGGCGTGGTTCGCGGCGAGCGTCTCCATCACGGGCGCGTAGCGCGAACTCGCCATGCGGTAGCTCCATTGCGGCGCGGCGCCTGGCAGTCTGTCGGCGAAACTCGCGGCAAGACTCGCATCGAGCTTGCCGAACCAGCCTTCGTACATCGAAAAGAAAAACCCGCGCACGAGCCGGTAGCCGACGGCGTCGGCATCGGCGCGGCCGTTCCACTGTTCGAGCTGGCGACGAAAAGCGGCGCGCTGCGGATGGTCCTTCAACGCATCGGTATCCAGCGCGTCGAGCGCCACGCGGCGCCAGCGTTCGGTCCACCGTGCGCGGTCGTCGGTCTGGATGGCGAGCAGGTCGCGCTCCGTGGCGTGCGGCAGCGCGAGCAGGTCGTCGCGAATCTGCGCGGCACGCGCGCCGGGGTCCGCGCCCGCGTCGCCAATGCGGCGCTGCTCGTCGAGCGGCAGCGCGCGATTGTTGGCCGTCCATAACCGCCCGAGCGGCGGATCGATTCGCGCGGGATACGCGTCGGGCGGCAGGTAGCCCTGCCAGCCCACGTAGGTGGACGACTTGAACGGCAGGTCGCTTGCCGCGGCGCCGGACGACGTCGCTTCATGCCGCGGCAGCGGTCCCGCAAGCGTCCAGCCGATGCTGCCGTGCGCATCCGCCACCATGATGTTCTGTGTGGGAATACCGCTGGTTTGCGCGACGTGCAGCGCGTCGGCCACGTTCTGCGCGTCTTCGAGTGCTTGCAGGTGCAGGTTGACCGCCTCGCGGTCGTGCGCGACCCAGCGCAGCGCGTATGCGTGCGTGCCGACTACCCACTCCGGTCCCCAGCGCGTTTCGATAACCGGCAGATCGACGGGCGCGCCGCCCTTCACGTCGATACGTTCGTGGACCACCGTCGCGCGCGCCCAGCCGCCGGGCACGCGGTAACGCAGCGGGTCGGCCGGATCGCGTTCGAGATCGATGAGGTCGATGAAACGTCCGTAGCTATTCGTGAAGCCCCACGCGACGTACCCGTTGCTGCCCGCAATCACGAGCGGCGCGCCCGGCAGGCTCACGCCGACGACGCGGTGCAGCGCGCCTTTGCTGCTCTTCGCGGCGTTGGCCTCCTTTGCAGCCGGCCATTGCAGCGCCACGCGGTACCAGATGTTCGGCAGCGAAAGGCCAAGGTGCATGTCGCTCGCGAGAATCGCGCCGCCGTGTGTGCTCGCCGCACTGTGTGCACCATCGACCACCCAGCCGTTGCTGCCCACCGCGCCGCTTTCCGCTACGAGCGGATCGTCGAACGAGGCCAACGCTCGCGCGTTGGAGGGCGAGATGGTCGTCGAGGTCTGCGAAGCCTGCGAGGCATGCGAAGACTGCGAGGTCTGCGGTGCCTGCGACGCCTGGGAGGCCTGGGAGACTTTCGAAGTCTGCGAGACCTGCGAGGTCTGCGAAGCCTGCGAGGCTTTCGCGGTCTGCGCAGACCGCAGCCAGTCCGGCCGCGTGGATGGCACAGCGGGCGCTGCGAGAGAATCCGCAGCCGGCGTCGGCGCCGACGCCGCATCGAAAGGCGCGTCCCACTGGCTCGCCTCGGGCAGCAGGAACGCGAACAGGTCGGGCGGCACGCGCTCGCGCAACGCGGCGCGCGCGAGAATGCGGCGCGCCTCGTGCACCTGCAGATCGAGGTACATCGCGTAGACGACGAGCGCCGTGTCTTCGGGCCGCCACGCCGCGGGCCGCGTGCCGAGCAGCCAGTATTCGGGCGGCCGCGACGCGAGCGACGAGAGGCCGTCGTTCACGCCCGCGGTGTAGCGGTCGATCAGTTCGCGTTCCGCAAGCGGCGCCGCTTCCACCAGTCTGCGTGCATGCTCGCGAAACCGATGAAGCCGGTTGCGCCGATCGAGATCGAGCGCGGCGGGTCCCACGAGCGCACTCATTTCACCGGCCGCCACGCGACGCAGCAGATCCATCTGGAAGAAGCGATCCTGCGCTTGCACGAAGCCGGTCGCGTAAGCCACGTCGCCACGGTTACGGCCTGTGATGGTGGGCACGCCGAGTGCGTCGCGCTCGATGGTGACGGGCGCGGTGAGCGCTGCCGTGCGATTGGCCTGCCAGGCGCCGTCAAGCTGCGGCAAGCTCGCGCGCAGCACGAGCCAGCCCGCCACCGCGACGCTCGCTACGAGGGCGGCAATGAGCACGACTGCAGCCACGAGCGTCGTGCGCCAGCGCGACCGACGCCGACACCGCACCGGCGACGCATCGCGCCGCTGCGAGGACGTGTCGAGATCGGTCATCGGCGAGCGCGCAGTGAGCGCACCGAAGCAGCCGTCAAAGATCCGCGGGCGAAAGCGTGATGCGTGCGCCTGGCACCGTCGCGCGGCTCTGCACGGCGCGCAGAATGCGCGGCCGGTTCAATTCGAAGGCGAGCTTGAGCTGGTGATCGCTTTCGTTGCGCGCGCCCAGTTGCCCGCAGACCGTCTCCACCGGCAACGCGAACGCCTGGTAGCCCCAGCCGAAGCCGTAGGCGGAGAACCACACGGTGGCGTTGTCGGAGAGGATGGGCAACGTGACGTCGGTGCAGGAAGGCGTGTTCATAGCGTTGACCTGTTGTAGCGGGAACGGGTGGCGAAATGGCCGAAAGGTGGCACGGCGGGAAAGATCCCGCGCGCAGTCTCGCACAATGAGATGACAAAAGCAGACGCGCGGCGGCGCGGCCTTGCGGCGACGCAGCGATTTCCGGTTCGCCCGGCAGGTTTTCGAATCTCTGCGCAGCGGACGGCATGGTCCAAAGTGGTTACCTGAAAATACCAAAAATCGGATATTCACCGAAGCCACTCCGGCGCCTAACCTTGGCTCTGTCGCGCTACCGGCAGTCCACATCGAGGCTCGCCGTCAGGCCGAACCGCAGTCTCAAACCTCAACCCGATGCGCACTCACGGAGAATCGTCATGCAAGCTCGTCTCGACTTCTACAAAGCCAGCCCCAACGCCGTCAAAGCCATGCTCGGACTCGAAGAGCGTATCGCGCGCTCGTCGCTGGAAAAGCCGCTGGCCGAACTCGTGCGCCTGCGCGCTTCGCAGATCAACGGCTGCGCCTTCTGCGTAGACATGCACACCACGGACGCGCGCAAAGGCGGCGAATCCGAACGCCGGCTCGCCACGGTGGTGGCGTGGCGCGAGACGCCGTTCTTCACCGAACGCGAACGCGCGGCGCTCGAATGGACCGAAGCGCTCACCCTCGTCTCGCACGACCGCGTGCCCGACGCGGTGTGGGAGGCCGTGAAGCCGCACTTCACGGAGGAAGAACTGACCGACCTCACCTTGCTCGTCACGGCCATCAACGGCTGGAACCGCTTCGCTATCGCGTTTCGCAAGATGCCCGAATGAGGCGGCGGGCCGAGCCGGGCCCGAATGCGCCGATAAGCGTCTGTCTATCCGGCGCGGCGGACTGATTCGGGCCGCCTGCTTCGGGCTGAGGGATTCAACGCCTGTTGATGCGGGAGCGAACCCGCTCAGATAAGAAGCGAAATGATCCCGCCGACGGTGACGGCCGCGGCCAGCCACCGGCCCGCGCTGTAGTAGCTGTCCTTCTGCTCGGATTGCTGCTCGGGGCTTTCGAGCCCCAGCGTGCCGTAGGTGAACGACTTGATCGGCGATGACGATTGGGCCGGCTTGCCCGTGGATGCATCGGTCGATGGATCGGTGGACTGGCTCGCCGGGAGGTCGTGGTTGGACGCCGCGCGGGTGGTCTGTGCGTCACCGCTTTGCGGGTCCGCTGTGGCTTCGTTGCCGGCTCCGTTGCCCGCTGCATTGCCCGCTTCATTGCCTGCCTCGCCGCTTGCGTGTGGACCACCAACCTGTGCGTTCGCGTCTTGCGTACTGGCTGCCGGGGTCTCGCTGGCGAGGCGCCCGGACGCGCCGTACAACGGCGAATCGTCGGTGCGCCGCGCCGGTTCGCCCAGCCGCACTTTCACGCCGGTTTCGGAGGAAGCGGGCGCATCGGCACCGGATGCGCCCGTGTTCGCCGCGTTAGCCGAGCTGACACGCGCCGCCGCATCCGTCTGCTGTCCACCGCCCTGCTTCGCCGACGCCGCGCGATAGAACGCCGGATCGACGGCCTCGCCGCCCGAACCGGAAACCTGCATGACTGAGTCCTCCCATCGTCGTTGATGCGCTCTCCCGCAGAACGCCGCAGCGCGCCCGGCGCAGGCGCCATCACGAGCCGGGCAGTTGCTATATCGACCGCTCGCGCGCGGGCTTGACGGCCGGTAACGCGCGGGAAGAATCGGGAAAGGGACCGGAAAGAGACTGCCAACTGCGGCGCAACGGCGGTCGCCCCAACGCAGCGCGAGTCGCCGCGCAGAACCGCTACCACACGCGGCGCGTCAAGGCTCGAAGTCGAGCCCGCCAATCAGAATGTGCGGTTCGCCCTGGCTACGCGACGAAAGATCGACCTCGCGCGCGGCTTCCCACGCGTGCATCTTGCGCGGGATGGCATCCAGATAGCAGTCGAAGCGGGCTTCGCCGTCGGACTCCATGAGACGGAGAATTTCGTCGCTGTCCCACGTCAGCGAAAGGTCGAGCGGATGCGCGTACACATGCCGATGCTCCCCCGGATGGCCCGTGAGCCGCACGCGCGTGGGGTGCCCGCGGCCCTCGCGAGGAATGACCTCGATCGTCACCGCGTCGCCCACAAGATGCCCCAGCCGTTCCACGATACGCGGGACAAAGGCCCGCTCGAACCGGTCCGCCGCTTCGTTGTCCATGCGTGAACTGCTCCGTCGAATGTCGCTGTCCTGATGTTGGAAATGCTTAATGGTGCCGCGTGGTGCGAGGATGGTGCCGGCAGCGGCGCCCCGCAAGCACGGTGCCCATGTCGCACGCAGGAAGAGAAACGCAATGTACACCGCCATGTGCCGGCGCGGCGTCGGTATGTGCGAACAGCGCCGCGAGTCATCGCGGCCGCTCCAACGCTCCGCCGCTCCGGCACGAAGCCATGCAAGCCGATACGAAGCTGCCGCCCGCCAAACCACCCGCGACGCGAAAAAATCCCGCTGCAGTTGTCGATTCCGCGCCAGCCCGTTCGTCGTCGCTACGAGACGGCTGCAAGACGTGCAATACGTCCGATACGTCCTCTATGCCGCTCGCCCGCGCGAACCTTCCCAAGGAGCCCACCATGTCCAGTTCTGCTGTGAATCCCATCCCGCCCGGCATGCACACCGTCACGCCGCACCTCATCTGCGAGGGCGCCGCCGAGGCCATCGAGTTCTACAAGAAGGCGTTCGGCGCCGTGGAGGCGTTCCGGCTCGACGGGCCGAACGGCAAGATCGCGCACGCGTGCATCCGCATCGGCGACTCGTCGGTCATGCTGGTGGATACGCAGCCCGGCTGCTCTGACAGCCCGGTTTCGCTCAAGGGGTCGCCCGTCACGATCCATCTGTACGTGGAAGACGCGGACGCCGTGATGGACCGCGCCGCCGCCGCGGGCGCGAAAGTGACCATGCCCGCGGCCGACATGTTCTGGGGCGACCGCTACGGCCGGCTCGAAGATCCGTTCGGACACCAATGGTCCGTTGCGACGCACAAGCGCGACCTCACGCCCGACCAGATCCGCGAAGGGATGATGAAAGCGTTCGGCTGAAGACAGCCGGTCAATCGACGCAAACGCATCGCCGCACGCGCGCCTGCCCCTGACCGGTAACCGACACCCGGTACACGGCACCGCGCCGCGTGCTTCGCCCTCCAGCCACGCGCCTCGCGCGGCAAGGCGCCCTCGCGCCTGCCCGCAGGCCCTTCACGAAGGGATCCACCATGCAAAAGATCGCCCCGTTCCTGTGGTTCAACGGTCAGGCCGAAGAGGCCGCGAATCTCTACACCTCGATCTTCAGGAATTCGCGCATCACGGAAATACAGCGCTACGGCGAAGCGGGACCGGGCGAAACGGGATCGGTGATGTCCGTGTCGTTCGAACTGGAAGGTCAGGCGTTCATTGCGCTCAACGGCGGGCCGGCGTTCACGTTCTCGCCGGCCATCTCGTTCTTCGTGCACTGCGAGACGCAGGACGAAGTCGACGCGCTATGGACAAAGCTCGGCGAAGGCGGCGGAGAGCCCCGGCAGTGCGGCTGGATCAGCGACCGCTTCGGCGTGACGTGGCAGATCGTGCCCACAGCGCTCGGCAGAATGCTGCGCGACAAAGATGCCGGGAAGTCGAAGCGCGTCATGCAGGCGATGCTGAAGATGGTGAAGCTCGACATCGCCGCATTGGAAGCGGCGTACGAAGGGCGCTGAACGCCGCACGTTTCGCACGGCGCAGCGCCCCGTTTCATCCGCTCCTCAGAAGCGACAGAAGCTCCGGAAGCTCCGGAAGCTGCCTAAGGCTACCGCGCCGGCTGCCCTGCATACGAAGCCGGCTTCACGTCACACGTGGCGCTCGCGTGCGAACCGTCGGCGAAGTTGAACGTCATCGGGATGCGGCTGCCGGGCACAGGCGGCTTCACCGGCTGTTCGAGCATCACGTGGTACCCCTTCGGCGCGAACACGAGTTCGCCGTGCGCGGGCACCTCGGCGGAGTCGATGGCCACCATCGTCGACGTGCTGCCGTTCGATTCCGTCCGGTGCAGCATCGCCATGCCGAACGCGGGCGTGGCCACGCCGGTCAGAGACGCGGCCGCGTCGCCGCTGTTCTTCAGCGTGAAGTAGCCCGACGACGGCACCGAGGCCGGCATCGCGCGAACCCAGCAGCCGCTCACCTCGACATGCGAGGCGGCCTGCCCCGCGGCCTGTGCGCCTGTCGTTGCACCTGTCATTGCGCCTGCCAGACAGCATGCGAGCGCCACCTTGCGCGCGAACACCGCGCCGCTGCTCTTCCTCTTTGAAGCCTTCATACCTGCCCTCCTCGTTCACGATTGAAGTGATGGAACCCATGAAAAAACGCGTCAAAACGCGTAGCGCATGCCGGCGAAGACACTGCGTCCTTCGCCGGGATAAAAGATCGCAAGACTCGATGCCGTGCGGGCGTCGGCCACCGTGCTGATGTCGCTCACGTAGCGCTTGTTCGTGAGGTTGCGTGCGTCGACGAACACGGACACGCCATTGCGAAAGTCGTAGCCCGCGTTGAGGCCCACGAGCGTGTAGCCCGGCACGCGCAGCGTGTTGGCGTCGTCGGCCCACGCGCCGGCGGGCACCCAGTCCACCGTGGCGGCCATGTGAAAACCATCGGGCCGTGCGTAGCCGAGCGATGCGCGCAGCACGTTCACCGGCACGCCCGCGATGCGGTTCGAGCCGTACTGCGGGTCGTTCCTGAAACGGAAGTCGCTGTAATTCCAGAGCCCCGAGAGCGTGATGCGATCGCCCGCGCCGGACCGCACGATATCGCGCAGCAAATCCACGGACGCCGCCGCCTCCACGCCTTGCAGCACGGTGCGATTCGCGTTGAAGGTGGACGCGGGAATGTCGGGGTTCGTCGTGTACTGCAGCAGTTGATCGCGCACCATCGACCGGTACGCCGTGAGGTCCCAGCTCACGCGTCCGCTGCTGCCGCGCGTACCGATCTCGAGCGTCCACGCGTGCTGCGCCGCGAGCGGCGTGAATTGCGTGGTGCGGCTGAACGTCTGCGTGAGGTCGGTGAAGTCGGGCACGTCCTGGCTGCGCGTGATATCGACGAACGCCTGAATGTCGCGCCGCGGTTGCCAGAGCAGACCCAGCTTCGGATTCGCGCCGCTATAGCTCTGGCTCGCCGACTTGTAAGTGGGATCAGCCGCGAGCCCGCCGTGGTCGATGTACTGGCGCACGTCGTGCAAGAACTTCACGCCCGTCATGAGCGCAAGCGTGGGCAGGAAGAACAGCCGGTTCTCGACGTAAGCCTCGTAGTTGTACGCGCGCTGCGTGGAATCGAGCGTCTGCGTGCCGCGATTGCCGTTCACGTTCACGTACTGCTTCGCCTGCGTATTGCCGCCGAACACGCGCGCCCCCGCGATCACGTCGTCGCGCATGCCGGCCACCTCCAGCGTGGCCGTGTAGCGCGGCGCGAAGCCGTAGGTCCAGCCGTCCTGGTCGATCACCTGGAAGATGGGGTGATACAGGCTCTTGTGGATAGCCCACGTATCGAAGTCGAGCTGCCCCACATCGAGCTTCACCGTCGTGCGGTTCGCAATGCGTTCGGTGCGCGTGTTGCGCGCCTGGTCGCCGGAAATAGCGCTCGCGGCGGCCTTCGTGGGATTGTTCAATGCGTCCGTGAGCGAGAGCGTGCCGGGCAGCTTCTGGTCCACGACATAGGCGCCCAGATAGAAGCGCGTCTCCACGCGCGGGCTGAAGCGGTAGCCCACGTTCGCATTGAACTGCTCGTACTGGCCGCGCTCGTGAGCGCGAAAACCGTCGGCGTGATTCACCGAAAACGTCGCGAGGAAATCGAGCGGCCCCATCACGCGCGAGAACTGCGCGCTCGTGCGCAGCGTGCCGTAGCTGCCGCCTTCGAGCCGCACGATGTTCGGCGCAAGCGCGGTGTAGGCGGTGGGCGTGAGAAAGTCGATGGCGCCGCCCAGCGTGGACGAGCCATACGCAAGCCCGTTGCCGCCCTTGTAGACCTCCACCGACTGCAACGCGAGCGGATCGATCTGGTAGTAGTCGCCGCTGCCGTCTGCGAGATTGGTCGGTATGCCATCCTGAAGAATTTCGAGTCCGCGCGTGTGATACGAACGCGCGATGCCCGAGCCGCGAATGGAGAGCCTCAGCTCCTGTCCGTAGCGGTTCTGCACGAACACGCCGGGCACGTCTTTCAGCACGTCGCGCAGCGTGAAGGCGTAGGTGTTCGCGTACGTGCTGCTATCGACGAAGCCGACTGAGCCGGCCGTCTCGAAGAGCGTGCGGCGTTGCTCTTCGACGGTGGACGAAGTGAGCGATTTCGAGGCGCTGTCGCGCACGACGATGGCCGGCAAGACGTTTGTGGCAGGCGCGTCCGTCGTGGCAGTCGTGGCAGTCGTGGTGGCCAGAGGCTGCGCGGCTTGCGCGAAGGCGTGGCTCGCGAGCATGGCCGCAAGGCCCGGCAAGAGGCGCCGAGGTTGGAATGTGTAGCCCATGATGGTCTCTTTGTACGGTTGTTCTTTGGTTGCCAGTGCCTCAGTGCTCGTGCACGTGCGCAGCGGGTTCGGGCGCCGTCACGCGCACGAACGGCGCGGGGCTGCGCAGCGCATGCGGGTCCGCGCCTTCTGCAGGAATCTCGGTCCATGCGCGGTTGCCGCGCTCGCAGGTCTGCTCGACAGGGAAGAACAACGTGCGGCCCGGCGTGGCGGGCAGTTTCATGACGAGGCCGAAGCGGTCATAGAAGGCATCGGGCAGCGGGCCGCCGCGCCACTCCACGGACTGCACCGTGGTCGTGATGACGGCGCCGTTCTCGCCCGCAAGCGGCGGATCGACGGGACGCGTCGCGATGCGCACGGTCCAGCCTGGTTTCATCTGTGGCTTCACGGAGGTCACGCCCTCCGGAATCGTCACGCGGATGGCGACGGTGGCAGCGCCGTCGCAACCGTGCGGCACCTTGAGCGATGTTTCGAAGTACGAGCCGGCCACGCCTTCGTTGGGCGCGGTGGTGATGTGGGCAGCGGCGCGCCCGGCGACGGACGCGAGTGCGACGAGAAGGGAAACGGCGAGCGCGCGACGGCGCGGCGCACGGCCGTTGAAAGCGATGAGCATGACGGTTGTCCTTGAAGAACGAAGTCGAATGACGTGGCCGGCGTTCGTCGCGGCGCGTTGCGCGTGAACGTGAGCGCAGGGAAGCGTCGAAGGACGAAGCAGGCCGCTAAATCGGGTTCGGCGTGTTCAGTGCCGTTCAGGCAACCGTCTGCGGAGGGCCGCGCGGCGTGGCAAGCGCGAAGCGCGGCAAGGGCAGCACGTGCCGCACGCGAAGTGCGAGGACGCGCTGCGAAGCGACGAGCGATACGACGGCGACAAAGACCGCGCCGCCGATGGGCGGCGCGTGCGCGAGCAGATTGCAGTAGCCGCACGCCTTCGCGTGATGATCGTCGTGAGAAGGCGAATGGGGGCCGAAAACGGAATCGCGTGCGGGCTCGTATAGAGGCGATGCGCGAGCCTCGAGCGGCAGCGCGGCGTTGTGCGCGGAGCACAGCGCCGCGCGAAGTTGCGCGCGTACGTCGGCTGGCGCCGACGCGAGCGCAACCGGCTGCGTCGGCAGCAGCTGCGTGACCACGGGCGCGACGATCGCCAGCCACATGGCGAGCAGCCCGACCCAGGCTGTGAGCCGGGCGCGATGCGCGCGCCGCCGGGCACGCGGCGGCTGATCGCAGCGGCCTGACGACTTGGTTCGCCTTGCACGCTGCTGCCACACGCGCAGCGTCGACGCGCGCGGCCACACAGGCGCCGCCCAAGCCGCCGACATCGCGTCGAGCAAGCCGCGCAGGCTAGCCATTCCGGCAAGCCTGCGCGACCGCAAGCACACGCACGCGCATGGCGTTCATCGGCGTCACTTCGCTGTCACTTCACCGTGAACGTGTAGCGGCCCTGCGTGCGATGGCCGTCGGCCGCCAGAGCGATCCATGCCACGCTGTACTGGCCCGGCGCGAGCTCACGCAGCGCGACGGTCATGCGCTTGTGGTTCGCCGCATCCACCGCCGATTTGGCGGCGGCCACGCTCTGGCCGTGCGCGTCGGTGACGTCGATGGAACTGAAGGCGGGTTCGAGCGCGTCGTCGAAGACGATCACGACTTCGTGAGGCGCCGCGACGGTGGCGCCGGCAGCCGGTGTCTGCTGCTTCGGATGTGCGTGCGCGTAGGCGAACTGGGCGAGGACGAGCGCGAAGGCGGCAACCAGGCCGCGGGCGAAGAAAGCGGTTTTCATGATGAACCTGAGGTCGAAACGATTGAACGGAAAGCGGAAAGCGAACCGATATCGCCGCGCGAGCCGCAAAACCGATGCCATCGCGCAGGCGAAGGCATCGCGTGGGCCTGCCGTGCCCGCACCGCATATCGGGTCGCGAGCCGCTGTGCCCGCACGAAGGCAGACCGACAGAAGCTCACGCGTCCCAGCGAGACAAGGCACCGGCGGCAAGCCGCACGAGGCAATATCGAACGAAAACGAAAGAATGCGAACGAAACCCGACGGCGAAAAACAAGCCGACGAATTCAGTCGATCACGAGAAGAGAGGAGGGGCGCGAGGCTGCGCGGCAGTGAGCGCGAACGCCCGGCGCAGACTTTCGAAGCGGGTGGCGACGCGGTGCGCGATGGCGCGCACGGTGAGCACGAACATGGCCTGCGCGGTGGGCAGGGCCGGCGTGTGAGCAAAGAAGCCGCAGTACCCGCATGCCTGCAGATGGGCGAAGAGGCCGTGCGAAGCGGAATGCGTGGACGAGTCGGGCAGCAGCGCCGCGCTCTCCGGCGTCGCCTGCGCCGAGCACAACGCCAGATCGAAGGCCCGCGTGTGCGCTTCGCTGCTCGGCTCCATACGGTCGGCCGCAGCCAGCATCTGCGAGATAGCAGGCGCGAGCGTCAGCATCAGGATTGCAAGCAATCCGAGCAGACAGCCGGTTTTCCGCTGGAGGCGATTGAGCATGCTGGCGAGAGATGGCACACGGAGAAGCGATCCGCCGTGCGGCGAATCGATCAGCCGCGATTATGCCATCCGCCCGTCAGCGCTGCCCGCGCCTTCCTGGTTCGAGCCTTCCTGGTTCGAGTCTTTTCCGGCGCCCGCCTCCCGGCTCGCGTCGGTTGCGCTCAGGTCTTCACGAGCGGCGTGCGCACAGGCAACTCGCGAATACGAACGCCGGTGGCCGCCGCGAGCGCATTCGCCACCGCGGGCGCGACGGGCGGCACGCCGGGTTCGCCCACGCCCGTGGGCGCTTCCGCCGAAGGCACGATATGCACCTCCACCACGGGCATTTCGTCGATGCGCAGCATCCGGTAGTTGTGGAAGTTCGACTGCTCGACCTCGCCGCCGTTGAGCGTGATCGCGCCGTAGAGCGTCATGGCGAGCCCGAAGCCGATGCCGCCTTCCATCTGCGCACGCACCACGTCTGGATTGATGGCGACGCCGCAATCCACGGCGCACACCACGCGGTTCACCTTGAAGGTGCCGTCGGACTTCACCGTGACTTCGGCCACCTGCGCGACGTAGGTGTTGAACGCCTTTTGCAGTGCGATGCCGCGTCCGCGCCGCTCGCCCGCTGCACCCGGCGCAAGCGGCTGGTCCCAGTTGGCGGCCTTCGCTACAGCATCGAGCACGCCCCGCTCGCGCGGGCTTTCCGTCAGCAACGCGCGGCGGAATTGATACGGGTCTTTGCCGGCTGCGTGCGCGGCTTCGTCGATCAGCGTCTCGGTTGCGAAAGCCGTGTGCGTGTGGCCCACGGAGCGGTACCACTGCACGGGCACCGTGACGTCCTCGGGAATGCGCTGCTCCACGCGCAGATTCGGAATGGCATAGGGCAAATCCGCCGCGCCTTCGACGATCGTGCCGTCGATACCGTTCTGGATGAACGCCTCAAGCCCGGAGCCCTTCAGGAAAGACTGGCACACGATGCGGTGATGCCATCCCGTCAGCTCGCCGCTGCTGCTCACGGCCGCGCGCAGACGATGCACGTTGAACGGGCGATAGCTGCCCGCGCGCATGTCGTCCTCGCGCATCCACACGAGCTTGATGGGCGCTTTCACGCCCTGCTGCTGCGCGGCCTTCACGATGGCCGCGGTTTCGCAGAGATAGTCCGAGGTCGGGTTTGCGCGCCGCCCGAAGCTGCCGCCCGCATAGACCTGGTTGATCACCACCTGCTCGGGCGCGAGGCCCAGCACGCGCGCCACGTTGATCTGGTCCATGGTCTGCCATTGCTCGCCGTTCCAGATCTCGCAGCGGTTCTTCGTGACGTGCATCGCGCAGTTCATCGGCTCCATCGACGCATGGGCGAGATACGGAAACACATAGTCGGCCTCGATGATCTTCGCGCCGCCCTCCGGCTGCAGTGCGCGGTCCACGTCGCCGCGTTTGGCCGCGACGTCCGCGGGCTGGCCCGCGAGTTCGCGATAGTGCGCGAGCATCTGCTGCGTGCCCATCGTGAACGCGTGGCTCTCGTCCCATTCGACGCGCAGCGCGTCGCGGCCCTGACGCGCAATCCAGGTGTTCGCCGCGAGCACCGCCACGCCGGGCGCGCTGTGGCCCGTGCCCGGATACTGCACCACCGCCACCACGCCGCGAATGGCGCGGGCCTTGCTCGCATCCACGTGCTTCACCGTGGCGCCGAACTTCGGCGGACGCGCCACGCTCGCCACCAGCATGCCGGGCAGCTTCACGTCCTGGGTGAAGACGGCTGTGCCGTTCACCTTGGCCGGCGAGTCTTTGCGATGCACACCGGTCTTGCCGATCAGCGTGAACTGCGACGGATCTTTGAGCGGCACGTCGGCGGGCGGCGTGAGCTTCGCCGCGGCGGCGGCCAGTTCACCGAAACCGGCGCTGCGGCCCGACGCGGCGTGCGAGACCACACCCTCGCGCACAGTGATGCTCGAAGCCGGCACGTTCCAGCGCTCGGCTGCGGCGCTCACGAGCATGGCGCGCGCCGTGGCGCCGGCCTTGCGCATCTGCTGCCACGACGCGGCCATTGCCGTGCTGCCGCCCGTGCCCTGGAACTTCATCTTGCCGAAGGCGAGGTTGCTGTAGCGCTCACGGTCCGCGGGCGCGGCCACCACCTTCACCTTGCTCCAGTCGGCATCGAGTTCTTCCGCGGCGAGCGTGGCAAGACCGGTGAAGGTGCCCTGCCCCATCTCGAGATGCTTCGAGACGACGCTCACCGTGCCGTCCGTATCGATGCGAATGAAGGCGTTGGGCACGAAGGCGGCGTGGCTGGCGGCTGCGTTGGCTGCCGCGTTGACTGCCGTTGCGGATGCGGCGGCTGCGGCCTTCGGCGTCGCGGCGCCTGCGGCAGTTGCGGCACCGGCGAGCGGCGCGAGACACACGCCCAGCGCAAGGCCGCCCGCCTGCTTCATGAAGCCGCGGCGGCTCACGTTGAACACGACGCCAGGCGCGGCATCGGCGGCGTCTACGGTTGCATGGGAAATGGTGGCAAGGCTCGCGTCGCGCGCGGCCAGATGCCGGGGGTTATCGCGTTTCATCGTCGTCGTCCCCTACGGATGGGCTGCTTCGTTCGTTCGGGTGCTCGTTCAGCGGTTCGCTTCGCGGCGTATCGAGTTCGAGCACGAGGCTCGATCACGCGGTTCAGGCCAGGGTGCCCGCCGCCTCGTGGATCGCCGCGCGAATGCGCACGTAAGTCGCGCAGCGGCAGACGTTGCCGTTCATCGCGGCGTCAATGTCGGCGTCGGTCGGTCGCTTGTTCTGCGCAAGCAGCGCGCTCGCGCTCATGATCTGGCCGGACTGGCAATAGCCGCACTGCACGACGTCGATCTTCTGCCAGGCCTCCTGCACGGCCTTGCCGGCCGGCGTGGCGCCAATGGCTTCGATGGTGGTGATGTGGCGGCCGTCGGCGGCGCTCACGGGCGTCACGCACGAGCGGATGGGCGCGCCGTCCAGATGCACCGTGCATGCGCCGCACAGCGCCATGCCGCAGCCGAATTTGGTGCCGGTGAGGCCGGCTTCGTCACGCAGATACCAGAGCAGCGGCATCGCGGGGTCGCCCTCGAAGGTGCGAGGTTGGTCGTTGACGATGAGATGGATCATGACGGCTCCTGTGGGTGGACCGTATGAGCAACGCATGCGGCGCGCTCGTTGTCTCGCGGATTGTGTCGCGGGTTATCTCGCGGGTCGTGTCGTTATGCGATGAAGCGCATCAGGATTGCGCATTTCGGCGCGCATTGCCAGCGCGCAGCTTCGCATCCACAGGAACAGGCATGAAATACACAGAATCAGGCTAGGGCCGGTTCACATCGGGCACAGACTCTAGGGCGTGCTGCGCTGCGGCCGCCGCCACGTGGCCTGCCACAGCCCTTCGAGCGAATAGACGGCGAGCGCGAACCAGATCGCACCGTAGCCGATCAGTTGCACGCGGCCGAAGGGTTCGCCATACAGCAGCACGCCGAGCAGCAGTTGCAGCGTGGGCGTCACGTACTGGATGAGACCGAGCATCGAAAACGGAATGCGCCGCGCGCCCGCCGCGAAGAGCAGCAGCGGAATCGCCGTGATGGGACCGGCCGCCGCGAGCAGCAGTTGCACGCCGAACGGTGCGGCGGCGAAGCCGTTGGCGCCGCGCGAGGCAAGCCACAGCAGATACAGCAGCGCCACCGGAAAGAGCAGGATGGTCTCCAGCGTCAGGCCTTCCAGCGCGCCGAGCTTCGCCGTCTTGCGCAAGAGCCCATAGCCCGCGAACGTGAAGCCGAGCGCGAGGCTGATCCACGGCGGATGCCCGTTCTGCCAGGTGAGCCACACCACGCCCACGCCCGCGATCGCCACGGCGAGCCACTGCCCGCGACGCAGCCGCTCGCCGAGAAACACGAGGCCGAACAGCACGTTGATGAGCGGATTGATGAAGTAACCAAGGCTCGCGTCCACGATATGGTCGGCATTCACGGCCCAGATATAGATGCCCCAGTTCGCCGAAAGCAGCACCGCACTCGCCGCGAAGCGCGCGACGAGCGGCCGGTCGCGCAGCACGGGCCCGAGCCAGCGCCACTGCTGCCGCACGGTGAGTACGGCCACGAGAAAGAGCAGCGACCACGCCATGCGGTGCGCGAGCATTTCGAGCGCGCCGATCTGATGCAGCGTCTTGAAGTAGACCGGAAAGAGGCCCCAGAGCGTGAAGGCGAGCAGTGCGTAGAGAATGCCGGGATTCATTGATTGTTATATGGGTGCGAGAGGCGGGAGCGGCAAAGACGGGCGCGGCGCGATACGGTGCCAGGCGCCTTTGGATGCAGCTGCGCCCGTTTTTGCGACAATATCGGATTTTGCCGCCCGCACCGGCTGCTGTCCATGAAGGCCCGGGCAGCTCGTCCCCTCCGGGGGAGGCCTCGCGCAAGCCTTACAACCGGGAACGCCCAAGGAAGCCGCAAAGGTCCACCCAGCGATGTCATTACCTCATATCGACCTGCTCTACTCGCTCTCCGGCCTGTGCGTCGGCTTTCTCGTCGGCCTGACAGGCGTGGGCGGGGGTTCGCTGATGACGCCGATTCTCGTGCTGCTGTTCGGCATTCATCCGGCGGCGGCGGTGGGCACCGACCTGCTCTACGCATCGGCGACGAAAACGGCGGGCACGCTCGTGCACGGGCTCAAGGGATCGGTGGACTGGCTCGTGACGCTGCGGCTCGCCGCAGGCAGCGTGCCGGCGGCCACGATCACGCTGCTCCTGCTGCATCGCTACGGCATGGATACGCCGCACGGCAGCCAGCTGATCCAGATGGTGCTGGGCGCGGCGCTCCTCATCACGGCGACGGCGCTCGTGTTCCGCCCGCAGCTCGCCGCGTTCGCGGCACGGCATCGCAAGGAGCAGACGCAGGCGCGCACCATGACGCTCACCATCGTGACGGGCGCGGTGCTGGGGGCGCTGGTGACACTCACGTCGGTAGGCGCGGGCGCGATCGGCGTGACGGTGCTGTTGCTGCTCTATCCCGCGCTGCCTGTTTCGCGCATCGTGGGGTCGGATATCGCGCACGCAGTGCCGCTCACGCTGCTTGCAGGCGCGGGGCACTGGCTGCTGGGGTCGGTGAACTGGTTGCTGCTGCTCTCGCTGCTGACGGGGTCGCTGCCGGGCATCGTGATTGGCAGCCTGCTCGCTTCGCGTGCGCCCGAAGCGCTGCTGCGCAATCTGCTCGCGGCCACGCTCACGCTGGTGGGCGTGCGGCTGGTGCTGGCCTGATCGCCAGCCTCGGTTAGCCTCGGGTCAGCCCGAACGGCTGCCGTTTCGGCAAGGCGATCTCAACGTTCAGCTTTCGTCCGGCGAGCGCTCTGGCGCCCGCTGTTCAGCGGAAGAACCGGCAGTTCAGGTCGGTTTCGAACTGGCGCACCCACTGCCCGCCGGTGTCCATTCGATACGACTGCGCCCAGCCGCCGCGGCGCACGGTCACGAGCGACCCATGCGCGGCATCGAACGGATCTTCGTCGCCCGTCACGTCGAAGTGCGCCGGCGCGAAGCCGTGCCGCGCGCACACCAGCTCGAAAGCGGCCCGGTCGCCGATGGGCAGGTCGGTGTAGGTCAGGTGTCTCATTTCGCTCACCTCGTGCTCGCCTCGCGTTCTCGTGTGCACGCGGTCTGCGCTCAGCGTGGGCTGCTCGCCGGCCTGCATCGTTCCGGACGCGAACGCGAACGCGCACGTGCACACGCTACACCCGCGACAGGGTAAGTTGTGTGTCAGCACGCACACTGAGCCTTTGGTGAACCGTGTTGCAGCCGCGTTGCCCCCCCGCGTTGGATCTTCGCTGAATCTTCGCCAAGCCCTCTCTAGCCCGGCGACGCGGGCGCTTCGCGCCATCCCTCCCCACCTTACTGCGGCACGTTCACCACGCCGCCGTTCACGCTGATCGCGTTTGCGCCCGGGTCCGCCGCAATCGCCGGCAGATTGGCCGTGGTGAGCGCCGGCGCCTGGCCCGGCGTACCGCCGCGCGGCACCGTGCGCACCACCTGCGACGGCGGCAGCGGCGCGCCGCTCTTCAGATGGTTCCACATGAGATTCAGCGCCTGCAGGTTGTAGTAGTGCACGGGAATGAAACGCGTATCGAAGCCCGCGATGGGCAGGAACGCGTCGAAGTGCTGGCCGTTCGTCACTTCGTAGAACGAGAGCTGGCTGCGTTTGCCTTCCGCGAAACTGTTCTGCGCGAGGTACGCGCGCGAGGCATGGTTCACGGGCACGAGCGCGTCGCTGCGTCCCTGCACGATGATGGCCGGCTTGCCGTGCAGGTCGCCGTTCACGCGGATCGCGGCCACGCTCGCGGCCATCGTCGCGTTGCCGTTGGTCCAGAGTTGCCGCAGACAAAGCGCGCCGGTATAGCTCGCGTCCGAGGTGGCGAGCCGGTGGTCCGCGGCGCCCGCACTGCCGTTGTTGTAGACGAGGTTGATGCCGTCTGTGGGCGGCACGCCGTTGCCGAGGCCGAACACGGTGGACATCGGCGAGACGGCCGGCGCCACGCCCGCCGCACCCGTCGCGCCGGTCGCACTCGTGGCGCCGAAGCTGAAGGCGCAGAGGTTGTCGGTGACGCTCGCGCGCGTGTACGCGTTCGCGTAGGTCACGGCCACCGCGGGCACCGCCTGCGAGTCCCACATGGGCGCCTGCAGGAAATCGGAGTCGCTCTCGTAGCCCGCTGCGTGCAGTTGCGCGAGTGCGCTCGCGGCCTGGCTTTGCAGATCGCCGCCGCTGATCACGCCGCCCGCCGCAAGCGATGCGCAGCGCGCCGAGCGGATCGACTGCGTGGTGGCAAGCGGCAAGCCGCTCAGATACGGCGCCGTGGCCAGCTGGCTCGCGGCCGCCGCGCACGGCTCGAGCAGGTTCGCGAGCGTCATGTAGTCGGCAAGCGGCTTGCCCGCCGCACTGATCGGCGCGCCGCCTTCCTGCACCTGCGTGCCCGCGTTCATGGCCACGTTGACCTGCGGTTCGCCCACCACGACCGCGGTAATCCAGCCCTGCGTGTCTTCTTCGGCGGCCTCGATCGACGCGCCCCCGCCATTGCTCACGGACGCCGCAATCGTCGTCACGCTGCCCGGCTGGTAGCGCACGCCGTGCTGCGAGCCGGCGACCACCGGCGCGAACTGCTGGTTGAGCGCCCAGTAGGCGAACTGCACGGCTTCGAGCGTGTCCTTGCCCCAGCTCTGTTCGGGGTTCTGCTGCGAATGCGCGTGCTTGAAGGCGTAGCGGTACGGGAACGTCTGGTTGAAGGTGGCGAGCGTCGCGGCCGGCACGTTCGCGGTGAAGAGGCTCAGCCGCCCCGCGGCGCTTGCGCTCGCCACGGTGCCGTCGATGAGCGTGACCGTATCGGTCGCGAGTTCATGGGCGCCGTTGCCCGTGCCCTTGTCGGTGTAGGCCACGGCACAGCCGCGCTTGAGTCCCCACTCGCCCGCCGCCGAGATCGCGCCATACACGCCGCGCGAGCCCGACGACGTGGCCGTGACGATGCACGGATGGTTGGCGTCGAAGCTCGCGGGCACCTGCACGAGAAGGCTCACGTTTTGCGTGCCGCTGCCGTCGTCGGCGTAGGCGAGGTATTCGGTGCCGGCGATCTTGCCTTCGCCGAGCGTGTCGTTGCCGTTCAGGTCGACGTTGGGCCCCCAGAAGCGTCCGTAGCCGCCGTTCGCCGACATATCGACGAGCGCCCGGTAGTTCGACCAGATCGCGAGGCGCCGCAACTCCGCGGCGGTGGGGCTCGACGGATTCGCGAACGCGGGCGCCGTGGACGAGCCGATGCCCGTCTTGCCGAGACCGGCGGTGAGCAGGTCGTCGGTGTTGCCGTCGTAGCTCGTGATGCGCACGCTGCCCGCCACGAAGGCGGGCAGCGCGTTGGTCTGCGGACCCGAGCCGCCGCTGCTCGTGCCGTGGCACGCCGCGAGCGCGGCGAGCATCCATGCTGCGTAGGTGAAACGCGGCGCAAAGGTCGGTCGGAACGGCAAGGTGCGTGTCATCGTCGTCTCCATGCTCGAAGGTTTGTTGTGTCTTCTGTGCTCTTCTATCCGGAACGCCATGCCAGCAGGCCGACGCGGGAATGCAAGTTCTGCGCCTACGAGGAGCCGCGGTATTCATACGGCATGCGCCACGCGGCGCAGACGCGAGACCACGGGCGTGACCGTCGGACTCGCGCGCGAGCGCGGGCGCGTGGTCGTGCGTTGCGGGGGTGGCTTCGATGTGCGTTTTACGCGCGTTCCTTGCGCGTTCGTCCCGATTCGTAGACGACGTTGTCTACGTCAGGCGACCGGGAACGCAAAGAAGTGCTGACGACGCCGGCAACGACGTCTACGAGTATGGACACGGGCCTTGCGGCAGCCAAGGACATTGCGCGAAGAGCCGCACGGCGTACGGCGAAGCGCAAGAAAGAGGGAGCATCGCCGATTTGAAGCGATGCAGATCAATACCCGCCGAAACGCCGCCGGAACCGAAGTTCGGCGGCGCGAGAAACGTGGGACGTGGGACGTGTCGAGGCGGTGCGCGGGGACTGCGGCGTCTGTCCGGTAGCGGGTTACCTGGGCGCTCGTCGGTCAAGAGCCAGCGCCGCGGCCAACTGTTCACCAACGCACCTGTTCGCCCAACATCCCATCCTGCATCACTCCGAAGTCGTGCCCGACGTTACCCCGGACATTACCGCCGCCCCCGTGCCCGCGGTCGCCGCATCGCGGCGCGGCCGCTGCACGACCCTCACCTTCCCGCTCGATCCGCCGCCGCAGAAGAACTGGCCCGCGCCGTCCGATTCGATGCCCGACAGGCTCACGCCCGCCGGCATCGCGATGCTTTCCAGCACCTCGCCCGTGGCCGGGTCGATGCGGCGCAGTTCGCTCTCGTCGCCTTCCCAGGTGCCGTGCCACAGTTCGGCATCCACCCACGTCACGCCCGTCACGAAACGGTCGGACTGGATCGTGCGCAGAATCGCGCCGGTCTGCGGATCGATCTGATGGATCTTGCGCTCCTGGTACTGCCCGACCCACAACGTGCCCTCGGCCCACGCGAGCCCGGAGTCGCGTCCGCCGCCAGGCGCCGGAATGGTGGCCAGCACGCGGCCGCTCACGCGGTCCACCTTCTGGATGCGGTCGCCCGCAATCTGGAACAGATGCCGGCCGTCGAAGGCCGTGCCCGCGTGGGCTTTGACGTCGAACGTTTCGACGATCTCGCCGCTCGCGGGATCGAACGCGTTCAGCGATTCGCCCGCGCCGAACCAGACGCGCTGGCCGTCGTACGTGAGTCCGTGTATGCGTTCGATGCCCGGGAAAGGACCGTATTCGCGAAGAATGACTGCTGCCGTGGGTTTCATGAGGGTGTCCTCGGTTCGTTGACCGCCGCGTCGCTCAGGGACTGTCGTCGTTGCAGGCCGGTCAGGTGTGGATGGGTGAAGCCATCCTACTCACCGGGCAGCGGAGCGGGGAGTAACAAGACCGTCGTGAATCCGGGCACGGGTGGGGTGGTCCACCGGCGCGCGCGGCCGTGGCCGAACCATTGCACCTTGCCGGCGGCCGCGAGCGTTTCCAGCGCGCGCTGCACCGTGCGCTGGCTCGCGCCCAGCGCCAACGCGAGTGCCGAACTCGACCACGCTTCGCCGTCGGCGAGGCAGGCGAGCACCGCCGCGTGCTGCTCGTCGAACGGCTGCGCGAGCACAACGGCTTCGCGCGCGTCGCGCGGCACGAGGGCAAAACCGCGCGGGGTCGCCGTGATGTCGGCAAGCGCTCGCAGCGCGGCGCGAAGCCGTCCCATTTCCACGCGCAGCCGGGCGCGGTACGACTCGTCCGCGCGCTTCGCACGAAACGCGCGCGCGACGAGGGCGTCGCGCGGCACGTCGTCGGGCCACGCTTCGGCCAGCGCGCGGGCCAGCATGAAGAGCACCGGGCGCCTGGCGAGCGACACCACCGTATGCGGATCACGAACGGCGTGACGGCAGGCGTCGATCACGAGCGCATCCGACTTGAGCAGCGCCTCGACCTCGTCGGGCATCAAGAGCCGCTGCTCGCCGCGCACGACGAGGCGCGCAGCCGGCGTATCGAGCACCCGCGCGGCACACTCCACTTCGGCAACCAACGCCGGGATGCCGGCGTCGCGCGCCGCCTGCGTGGCGCGGGCAAGCGCCATGCGAGCGGCGTGCGTCTGAAGACGCCGCATCGCGAGCCCCGCCACGACGAGTTCGTGAGCGGCCCTCGCGGCCGGGGGCAGCGACGGAATGCCGGCTGGGTCGGGTACGCAGAGCACGCGTTCGGCATCGTCGAGGCGGCCAGTCAGCAGCAGACGCCGCGCCTCCAGATAGCGGGCATGCGCGGCGTTCGCATAGTCGCCGTGCGCGTCGAGCGTCGCGCGTGCGGCGTCGAGCGGCTTCGCCGGCCAGCCGAGGTCGCGCGAAGCAAGCGCGATCTCGGCCTCGGCGACGATGCACCGCGCACGCGCCACGGCTTCGCGCGGCCCGAAGGCACGCGCGGCGCTGCGCACCAACGCTCTCGCACGCACGAGGTCGCCCAGCTGCGCCATCGCAATGCCGCGCAGTGCAAGCGCCGGGGCGTCGTTGCGCAGTGCGACGCAGTTGAGCGCGCGAAGCGGGTCGCCTGCCGCAAGCGCGTGCGCCGCGGCGGCGATTAGCGAATCCATTGGAATGCCGCCACGCTTGTCACTCCGTGGGTTTCAAGGACGAGGCGAATCTTGGGGAAAAGCCCGGGGCAATCTATCACGCGCGCTCATTCACGCGGCATGCCTGCGCGCATCACACATCACGCGTCAACGCACATGCACCGGTGGCAAGACAGGGAGTTGAAAAGCAGAACCGAAAGACAAAACCAAACCGGGGCGTGACGGCATGCATGCCGACACGCCCGGCGTGCCGGGCAGACGAAGCTGCACGGCACACGACCGACCCTCCAGCGACACGCAGAAACTGCGCGCCGCCGTCCCGCTATCTGGCACGACAGCGGCGGAAAGACCGGCCGGCCGAAACGAGGCTTACTGCTGAACCTTCGTCAGCTTGTTGGTGACCGAGGTCACGCCCGGCACCGACTTCGCGACTTCTTCGGCCTTCGCAATCTGGCTTTCGTCCGGCACCGATCCCGTCAGCGTGATGGCACCGCCGCGCGAGCGCACCGTGATGTTCGACACGTCGACGCCCTGCGACTTCGAAAGCGCCTTGCGCACCGTATAGCCGAGCTTGCGGTCCGCCTTCTTCGTCGCCTTCTTGGCAGCCGGCGCCGACATGGACGAGTCACCGCCCGCAGCCGCCGCATCGCTCGACTGCGCGTACGCGCTGCACGCAATCGTCATGCACAGCGCAACGCCCAGCGACTTCAGCAAATTGACCGATTTCATGATTTCTCCTTTTTTCACCGCGGATAGGACCGCTTGTGCCCGTTGGCCGGTCTGGCAGCCGCGATGCGGCTACCGGCTGCAGGGCAGGCGGCTTCGTTACGACTTCCGGCGGCCGTGCGCCACGCGCGCGACGAGGCGGCGCAGCGGGCGACGGCCGGCTATGGCTTCGAACACGGTGTGCGAGAGACGGAAGGCAAAGGCTGCGGCAGCGTGAAGCTGTGCGCCGCGAGCCTTGCCGTCACGGGGCTGCAGCGCGCCGGATCTTCGTGGCGTGGACCGGCTGCGCGAGTGGCGCCCTCTGGTTGTGACGGCGACCCACAATTTAGCCTGGACGCGCACGAAGCGCAAAGGATTTAGCGAAGCACCGCAAACGGTTGCGATGCCGCGTGGGAGCGGCGTTCCGGGGGGCTTGGGGCGAACATCGTGCGAACTTCGGACGAACTTCGGACCCTTGCCGGCGCGAGCCTCGCCACACTGCCGGAGCAGGCTCCTGGCCTGCCCGGCGCACTTTCACCTTTGGTAACACCTTTGAGGGCGCAAGCATCCGCCGCAAGCGACGCCGTGCCGCGAATCTCATGTACCATCGGCCCGGTATGTGGCCGCGGCATGGCGGATACAGCGCCTGTACGTCGTGCCGTCAATGCACGCCCGCCGTCCGGCCGGCGCGTTCTGCGTGGCGGCGCCGACGCCGCGAGGCAGAACGCGCCGGCAGCTCGATCCGGTGAAGTCCGCAAGCTCCGTTAAACGTCTGCTGTATCCCGCTCGTCCTACATGAAGTTACGCTCCGGCCGCAAACGTCCTCGCCTCGTCGCCCGCTTCGTTGCCATTTCATGGCGCGATCTGGCGGTGTCGTTCGGACCGATCCTGCTGGTGAGCGCAGCCGCCATCTGGATCGCTGTGCGGCTCATCCAGCCCGCCCCGCCCGACACCCTCACCATCAGCGCCGGCCCCGCAGGCAGTTCGTTCTGGACTGCGGCGCAGAAGTACAAGACGATCCTCGCGCGCAACGGCATCAAGCTCAATGTGCTGGTCTCCGAAGGGTCCGCGGACAACCTCAAGCGCCTCACCGATCCCGCGAGCCACGTCGACGTCGCCTTCGTGCAGGACGGCATTGCGGGCAACGCCGGCAGCGCCAATGGTCCCGACGGTGCGAGCGGAGCAAGCGGTGCAAGCAGCGCCAGCCGTGCGAGTGACGTGAGCGGTGCAAGCGGAGCGAGCAGTACCGGCGGCACGAACGGCAACAGCGCCCTGGAAGGCCTCAACTCGCTCGGCAGCGTCGCCTACGTGCCGCTCGCCATCTTCTATCACGGGCCTACCGTGGCGCGGCTCTCGCAGTTCAAGGGTGAACGCATTGCGATTGGCGCCGAAGGCAGCGGCACGCGCCAGCTCGCGTTGGCGCTGCTGAAAGCGAACGGCATTGAACCCAACGGACCCACAAAGCTCCTGCCCCTCTCCGGTGAAGAGGCGGCGCAGGCGCTCGTGGCGGGCAAGATCGACGCCGCGTTTCTTGCCGGCGATTCCGCCCAGCCGCCCGTAATGGGCCGGCTTTACCGCACGCCCGGCGTGCAGTTCTTCGACTTCGCCCAGGCCGACGCCTACACGCGGCGCTTTCCGTATCTGACGCGAGTGGACATTCCCGCAGGCGCGTTCGACCTCGGCAAAAACCTGCCGGCAACCACCATCCATCTGCTCGCGCCCACGGTGGAGCTTGTCGCACGCGATTCGCTGCACCCCGCGCTCTCGGACCTGCTCATCGAGGCGGCGAAGGAAGTGCACGGCAAGGCCTCCATCATGCAGCGCGCGGGCGAGTTCCCTGCCCCGCGCGCGCAGGACTTCCCCGTCAGCGACGACGCCGCGCGCTACTACAAGTCGGGCAAGAGCTTCCTGTACCGCACGCTGCCGTTCTGGCTCGCGAGCCTCGCGGACCGGCTCATCGTGCTGCTGGTGCCGATCATCGTCGTGCTGATTCCGGGGCTGCGGCTCGTGCCGTCGCTCTATGCGTGGCGGGTGCGCTCGCGCATCTACCGGTGGTACGGCGCGCTCATCGCCATCGAGCGCGGCGCCCTGAACGAGAACTCCACGCACGAGCGCCGCAAGCTGCTCGACCGGCTCGACGCCATCGAGGAATCGGTCAACGCGATGAAGATGCCGCTCGCCTATGCGGACCAGTTCTACGTGTTGCGCGAACATATCGGCTTCGTGCGCTCGCGGCTCGCGCACGAGCGCGGCTTGGCGGCGAACGACGAAGCGGAAGAAGCAGGGGAAGCGGCGGAAGCGAACGAAGCGGCCACGTCGGCCAACGCCAACGCCACCGACGCCGACACGACAGCACAACCAGCCGACACAGCAGAAGCAGACGACGCCAACGAACCGGATGAAAGCGACCGCGGCAGCAGCGACGCGCAGCGAGCCGGGGAACGCAACGGGCACAAGCACGCCGGCACATGAAGGCGCCTGAGCAAGCCAGCGCATGAGCACCGCGAAGCCGCGAACCCCGCGCACGCGCACCGTGCACCTGCACAGACCTTTGCGTAACATCCAAACGATAATCGACGGGCAAGCGCCGAGCGGCGGCCGCATCGAATACGGAAAACCGGGAGAGACACAATGAACAACCAGGACATCAACATCAACGGCGTCGACGTGAGGCAGCCCTTATGGTTCTACGACTTCGTCTCGCCGTTCTCCTATCTCCTGCTCGAGCAGCACGACAAGTGGCCCGGTTTCGACTTCGTCCTCACGCCGGTTCTGCTTTCCGAGTTGTACCGTCACTGGAATCAGACCAGCGTCTACGAGATCCCGGCCAAGCGCATCTTCACCTACCGCCACGCGCTCTTTCGCGCGGAGCAGCTCGGCATTCCGTTTCGCATGCCGGCGGCGCACCCGTTCGATTCGATCAAGCCGATGTTGCTCGCCATCGCGGCGGGCGGCGACCTCGCCTGCGTGCGTGAGATCTTCCGCTTCATCTGGCGCGACGGACGCGACCCGTCGAGCGACGAAGGCTTCGAGGCGCTCTGCGACCGCGTGGGCATTTCGCACGGCACGTCGCTGATCGAGCGCGAGGAAGTGCGCGCGCAACTGCGCCGCAATACGTCCGACGCGATCCAGATGGGCGTGTTCGGCGTGCCCACGTTCTGGCTCAACAAGCAGCTTTTCTGGGGCGAAGACGCGCTGCCCATGGTGCTCTACTGCGCCCGCACGCCGAACTGGCTCGACTCGGCCGAAGTCAAGCGCATCAGCAATCTGCCCTCGGGACTGCCGGAAGGCCGCATCCGCAGGTAGCGGGCAATCGCAACGGCGCGTGAGCGTGGCACGCCCATGAGCCGTGATGCCCGCCATACCGCGTCCGCTATGGCGGCCGTGCACGATGGGGCCTAAGGTTATGGACGTCGCGCCCGCCGCGCCCCGCCGGCGCCTCTTTGCCCGAACCGACATGGACCCGAACGCCGCTTCCCTCGATATCTGGCTCGTGCGCGTGCTGCGCACGCTGCTGGTCGAGCGCAGCGTCACGCAGGCCGCGCTGCGGCTGAACCAGACGCAGCCCGCCATCAGCTCGGCGCTGCGCAAGCTGCGCGAAATACTCGGCGACCCGATTCTGGTGCGCGGCAAGACCGGCATGGTGCCCACCGAATACGGCGCGTCGCTGCTGCCGCACGCGCAGCGCGTGCTGCGCGACGTGGACTTCGTCGCCACGCCGCATGGCGACTTCGATCCGGCGCGCTCGCGTCGCGCGTTTCGTATCGCGGCCCCCGACTATCTCAACGACTTCTTCATGCCCACGGTGATCGCGCGCTTTCGCGACGCGGCGCCGTACGCGCGGCTCGAAATCCACTCGCTGAGCCCCACGCTCGACCACGAAGCCGCGCTCGATGCCGGCGAACTCGATCTCGTGATCGGCAACTGGCCGAAGCCCGACGCGCGCTTCGCACGCAGCGACCTGTTTCAGGACACGGTGGTGTGCATGATGCGCGCCGACCATCCGCTGGCCCGTGCGCCGCTGACGCGCGAGGCGTATCTGAACGCGGCCCATCTCGCGCCCACGCATTACACGGGCGCGAAGGCGAGCGTCATCGACGTGGGCCTCGCGAAGGCAGGCGCGGCACGCCGCGTGGTGGCGACGCTGCCCTACTTCGGGCTTGTGCCGCAGGCGCTTCTGCAGTCGGATCTGATTTTCACGACGACGCGTCGTTTCGCGCTGCACTACGCGAGCCTGCTGCCGCTCGCGGTGCTCGATGCGCCCATCGCGTTTGCGCGCATCAAGTGCTATCAGCTGTGGCACCCGCAGCCGGATCGGCCGAGCGATCTCGAATGGCTGCGTGCGCTGATGGCCGAGGTGTCGGACTCGCTTACTGCGCCGCGTAATGTGCGACAGGCGGTGCGGCGGCGGGTGTAGGGACGGGTTTAGCAGCGGCCTCGCAACGCACCTGCATGAGCTGGGCGCACACGGCTACCGCAATGGAAGCCGGCGCCTTGTCCACGATGCCCGGCACGCCGATGGGACAGACGATCTCCGCGAGCCGCACGGGGTCCAGCCCGCGCGCGACGAGACGCCGCTCGAACTTCACGCGCTTGGTCTTCGAACCGATCAGGCCGAACCATGCGACGTCGCGGCGTTTCATGATGCGTTCGGTCAGCGTGAAGTCGAGCGCGTGGTTGTGCGTCATCACGATGAAGTACGCGCCCGCCGGCGCGCGATCGACGATGACCTCGGGCGTATCCGTGGCTTCCACCTGAACGTTGCCCGGCACCTCGTCGGGAAAGCACTCGTCGCGCTCGTCCACCCACTGCACGACGCACGGCAAGTGGCCGAGCAGCGTGACAAGCGCATGCCCCACGTGGCCCGCGCCGAACAGCACGATGTGCATGGGCGGCGTGGGCAAAGATGGGCTCGCTGCCACGCTCGGGCTCCCGGCATGCGGCGAAGGATGATGACTCGGACTCATGGTGCTGTGCTCCCTCGTACTGCCTCGCGTTACACCGCTTCGTGCGGCGCGTCTGCGGCGCTTTCGCTTGCCGCGCTCGCCGCGCTTGCCACTGCACCGCCGCGCACGGCCCGCACCGCCTTGAGAATTTCCTCTGCCGTGGCCGGCGCGTTGAGCGGCGGATTCGTCTTGTAGTCGTCCACGGCGGCCACCGCATCGCGAATCGCGAAGAACACCGAGAACGGCAGCAGCAGCGGCGGCTCGCCCACCGCCTTCGACCGATGGATGCTTTCTTCGGCGTTGCGGTTCTTGAAGAGCCGCACGCGGAAATCGGCGGGCATGTCGTTCACGGTGGGAATCTTGTAGGTGGACGGCGCGTGCGTCATGAGCTTGCCGTCGGGCTTCCACCAGAGTTCCTCGGTGGTGAGCCAGCCCATGCCCTGCACGAACGCGCCCTCCACCTGGCCGACGTCGATGGCGGGATTCAGCGACGCACCCACGTCGTGCAGCGCATCGGCGCGCAGCACGCGCATTTCGCCCGTGAGCGTGTCGATCACCACCTCGGAGACCGCGGCGCCATACGCGTAGTAGAAGAACGGCCGCCCCTGGAGCTTCGCCTGGTCCCAATGCAGTTTCGGCGTGGCGTAGAAGCCGTCCGACCACAGCTGCACGCGCGCAAGGTACGCCTTCGCCACCACGTCGTCGAAGGGCAGCACGGCCTCGCCCACCACGACGGTGTCGTTGGCGAAGCGCACGTCGGCGGCGCTCACGCTGCCCGCGCCGTAGCGCTCCGCGGCAAAGGCCGCGAGCCGCGCGCGCAACTGATGCGCGGCGTCCTGCGCGGCCTTGCCGTTCAGATCGGAACCGGTGGACGCCGCCGTGGCCGATGTGTTCGCCACCTTGCTGGTATCGGTCGCCGTCACGCGCACGCGCGCGAAGCTCACGCCGAGTTCGTGCGCCACCACCTGCGCGACCTTCGTGTTGAGCCCCTGGCCCATCTCGGTGCCGCCGTGATTCACGAGCACCGATCCGTCCGTATAGATGTGGACGAGCGCGCCGGCCTGATTGAAATGCGTGACGTTGAACGCAATGCCGAACTTCACGGGCGTGAGCGCAATGCCTTTCTTCAGTACCGCGTTGCGCGCATTGAACGCCCGCACGGCCTCGCGTCGCGCACGGTAGTCGCTCGACGCCGCGAGTTCGTCGATCAATTCGTGGATGACGTTGTCTTCCACGGTCTGGCCGTACGGCGTCACGTTGTTGTGCGTCTTGCCGTAGAGATTGCGGCGGCGCACGTCGAGCGGATCGAGGCCGAGATTGCGCGCCACGTCGTCGATGATGTATTCGATGGCGAACGCGCCCTGCGGCCCGCCGAAGCCGCGGAATGCCGTATTCGACTGCGTGTTGGTCTTGCCGCAGAAGCCCGCGATGGAGACGTCCGGCAGCCAGTACGCGTTGTCGAAGTGGCAGACGGCGCGCGTCATCACGGGACCGGAGAGGTCCGCCGAAAAGCCGCAGCGCGAGGTCATGTCCACGGCCACGCCTTCGATCAGGCCGTCGTCGCCGTAGCCCGCTTCGTAGGTGTAGTGGAAGTCGTGGCGCTTGCCCGTGATCATCATGTCGTCGTCGCGATCCGGGCGCAGCTTCACGGGGCACAGCAGCTTCCATGCGGCAAGCGCCGCGCAGCACGCGAACAGCCCCGACTGCGATTCCTTGCCGCCGAAGCCGCCGCCCATGCGCCGGCACTCCACGAGCACGTTGTGCGACGGCACGCCGAGCATGTGCGCCACGAGGTGCTGCATTTCGCTCGGATGCTGCGTGGAGCACCACACGTGCATGCCGTCGTCGTCTTTCGGCACGGCGTAGGCGATCTGCCCTTCCAGATAGAACTG
This sequence comes from Paraburkholderia sp. A1RI_3L, assembly GCF_048957895.1. Lineage (NCBI taxonomy): Bacteria > Pseudomonadati > Pseudomonadota > Betaproteobacteria > Burkholderiales > Burkholderiaceae > Paraburkholderia > Paraburkholderia sp. A1RI_3L. Next base: position 1,231,502 of record NZ_JARCHA010000001.1, on the reverse strand, counting down.
CTCCTGGCCGCCCAGCGTCATCTCGCCCGCCACGTGGTGCGCGGCGCGCGCGATCTTCGCGCCCGCGTCGCCGCGCGCGAGCTTCATGGGCGGCATGACGTACTGCTGCGCCGCGCGCGCTTGCTGCGCGGTGAGCACGGCAGGCAGCTCCTCATAGACCACTTCCGCGCGGCGCGCGGCAAGACGCGCGGCTTCGTGCGACGTGGCCACCACGATGAACATGGGTTGACCCACGTACTGCACGACGCCGTCGGCCAATACCGGATCGTCGTGGACAATCGGGCCGCAGTCGTTCTCGCCGGGGATGTCCTCGGCGGTGAATACGGCCACCACGCCGGGCGTTGCGCGCACCTTGTCGAGCGACATCGAAACGATCTTCGCGTGCGCCTTTTCCGAAAGCCCGAGCGCCGCGTGCAGCGTGCCGGCCACGAGCGGAATGTCGTCGGTGTAGGTGGCGCGGCCGCTCACGTGCAGATGCGCGGACTCGTGCGGATGCGAGACGTGGACCTGCGCGAACGCCGCGAGATCGGCGGGCTCCTTCAGGAACGGTTCGGCTTGCTGGTTCATTTGGTGAATCTCCGTATCCCGGGATAGCTGTCGGTTTGTTGGGTGCGGGTGGGGTGCGGGTGGGGTTGGGCACGCGACGGGTTGAACGGTGGTTTTCCCACTACGCTTCAGGCCACCCCTTCGGCCGCGTCTTCCGCCACGACCGCGCGCACGTCCAGCGCGCACTTCGGCAGCGGATCGTGCGGCCGCGTTTCGAGCCAGAAGCGGTACAGCGTGTTCTTCGCGGCTTCGAGCCGGTAGTCGCTCGTCGCGCGCATGTCGGTGAGCGGCGCGTAGTCTTCGGCGAGCGCGAGCATCGCGGCCTGCGCCGTGGCTTCGTGCCACTGGGCATCCGCGAGCACCCCTTCCGCCCGCGCGGCGCGCTTCGGCGTAGCCGCCATGCCGCCGAACGCGACGCGCGGCTCGCGAATCGTGTCGCCGTCCGCGATGAAGGCGAACGCGGCGCACACCGCGGAGATGTCCGAGTCGAAGCGCTTCGAGAGCTTGTAGGTGCGAAACCGCAGATCGCGCCGCGCGCCCGTACGCGTGGGCACCTTGAGCGCGGCCACGAATTCGTGCGCGGCCATGTCCTTCTTTTGATACGCGAGGTACAGGTCTTCGAGCGGCAGCTCGCGCGTCACGCTGCCGCCGCGCAACACCACGCGCGCGCCGAGGACGATGAGCCCCGGCATCGAATCGCCGATGGGCGAGCCGTTCGCCACGTTGCCGCCCAGCGTGCCCGCGTTGCGGATGGGCAGCGACGCGAAGCGCAGCCACATCTCCGTGAGTTCGGGGTAATGCTTCGCGAGTTCGGCATAGGCGCGCTCAAGGGTCGCGCCCGCGCCGATCTCGATCCATTCCTCGGACACCGCAATGCGCTGCATCTCGCCCACCTGCCCCACGTAGACCACGTCGCCCAGCTCGCGCATCTGCTTCGTGACCCACAGGCCGACGTCCGTGCTGCCGGCGAGAATCCGCGCCTCGGGCCGTGCGGCCTTGATCTGTGCGAGGGCGTCGACGGTGCGCGGCGCGTCGAACCGCTGGCCCGCGTGTTCGTACTCGAAGGTTTGCGCGCGCGCGATGGAAGCAAGCGTGCGCGCAAGCGCGGCTGCATCGACGGGCGCCTTCGGCGGGTCGGCTTCGAACATGCGTTCGGCCGCCTCGATGATGGGGCGATACCCCGTGCAGCGGCAGAGATTGCCCGTGAGCGCGTTGGCGATTTCGTCGCGCGTGGGCACGGTGGCCTGCGCGCATCCCGCAGCACACGCCGCGTGCTCGTGGCCGTGCTTCTCGTAAAGCGCCCACATCGACATGACGAAGCCCGGCGTGCAGAAGCCGCACTGCGAGCCGTGACAATCCACCATGGCCTGCTGCACGGGGTGCAGCGAGCCGTCGGGCTGGCGCAGGTCTTCCACGGTGAAGAGCGCCTTGCCGTCGAGCGTAGGCAGGAACTGGATGCAGGCGTTGACTGCCTTGAACGCCACGCCGCCCGCGCCGTCCGGCTCGCCGATCACGACCGTGCAGGCGCCGCAGTCGCCCTCGGCGCAGCCTTCCTTGGTGCCGGTGCAGCGCGCGTCTTCGCGCAGGTACTGGAGAACGGTGCGGGTGACCGGCGCGTCGCTGACTTCGCGAATGGCGTTGCGGTGATAGAAGCGGATCGGCTGACTCATGTTTCGTGGCTCGTCGAATGGACCCGGTCGGGCAGACCTGGTCGCGTAGACCCGGTGGTCGGGCAGACTGGGCAGGCAGGCGCCGCTGCTGCGGGGGACGGTTCGAACGCTATCACCGTCAATATTGGCAACCCATAGCGGCAGGAGCATGGGCGGCATATCGCGGCACCGATAAGTGCGCCGATAGGCGATTCATGGGCGGGCGCAGGCGCGGCAAAGGTTCCGGGATCAGGGGGAAAAATAAAAAGGGCACGCCTGCAGGAGAACCGGTTCCATGTGACAATCACGCCTTTGCGCCGTTTTCAACCCCTCGTTTTCCCCATGTCCACCGATTCAGCGCGTCCTCGCAGCGAGTTTGCCACGACCCTGCGGATCATTCCGGTCGTCTCTTTCACCTTCCTCTGCTACCTGACCATCGGCATTCCGCTCGCGGTGCTGCCCGGCTACGTGCACGACGACCTCGGGTTCAGCACGATCCTCGCGGGGGCCGCCATCAGCGTCCAGTATTTCGCGACGCTCGCCTCGCGGCCGCTTGCGGGCCGCTCGGCGGACACGCTGGGGCCGAAGAAGACGGTGTCGATCGGGCTGATCGGCTGCGGCACGAGCGGCGCGCTGCTGTTGCTCGCCGTGCTCGCGGGACACTGGCCCGCGGTGAGCCTCACGCTACTCGTGCTGAGCCGCCTAGTGCTCGGCTTCGGCGAAAGCCTGGTGGGCACGGGCGCGATTCTGTGGGGCATCGGGCGCGTGGGCACGACCAACAACGCGCGCGTGATTTCGTGGAACGGCATTGCCACCTACGGCGCGCTGGCGCTCGGTGCGCCGCTCGGCGTGGCCATTGCGCACACGGTGGGGTTCTGGTCGCTCGGCCTCGTCGTGATCGCGCTGGCGGCGCTGGGCTACGCGCTGGCCCGGCCGATGGCAACCGTGCCGATCGTGCACGGCGAGCGCATGTCGTACCGCAGCGTCTTCACGCGCGTGCTGCCGCACGGTCTGGGGCTCGCGTTGGGGTCGGCGGGCTTCGGCTCCATCGCGACCTTCATCACGCTCTTCTACGCCGCGAAGCACTGGCCGAACGCGGCGCTCTCGCTCACGGTGTTCGGCACGCTCTTCATCGGTGCACGGCTGCTGTTCGCCAACACCATCAAGACCTATGGCGGCTTTCGCGTCGCCATCGTCTCGTTCTCGTGCGAATGCTTAGGACTTGTGCTGCTGTGGCTCGCGCCCGTGCCGCACGTGGCGCTCGTGGGCGCGGCGCTCACCGGCTTCGGCTTCGCGCTGATTTTCCCGGCGCTCGGCGTGGAAGCCGTGGCGCTCGTGCCGCCCGCGAGCCGCGGCGCCGCGCTCTCGGCGTACTCGGTGTTTCTCGATCTCTCGCTTGGCGTGACCGGTCCGCTCGCGGGCTACGTGGCGGGCGAGTTCGGCTATGCGACGGTGTATCTGTTCGCGGCGCTCGCAGCCGCCGGCGGCGTGGCACTGGCGGCGATGCTCAACTCGCGCAACGCCAAGGTGCCGAACGCGCCGGCTGCCACCTGACGTTGCCACCGGAGGCTGCCACCCGACGTTGCCACCTGAGGCACGCGCGTTTATTGGCGCGCCGCTGTCCGCGCGCTTCCCGACAGCGACTTCTCCAGCGCCGCGACGCCCGCGGGCAGATCCACGGGCGCACCCAGTTCCATCATCGTGCGGCCCAGCGCGTGCAGCGTCCTGAACAGGTTGTGCTCGCGGCACTGCTCGCCCATCTGGCCGATCCGCACGATAGGCAGGCCGAACGAGCCCGAAATCTCCACCTGATGCTGGCGTGAGATGTACGCGCAGATGTCGCCGGGGCTCAGGCCCTGCGGCACCTCGATGCCCACCACCGAACTCAGCCGGCACGCCGCGGGCGTGTACAGGTTGAGCCCCAACGCGGTCACGCCCTCCTGCAGCGCCACGGAACATTTGTGGTGACGCGCGAAGCGCTTCTCCAGCGTCTCCGCACAGACCAGCCGCAACGCCTCGTGCAACGCGAGCACACCGGAGACCGGCGCCGTGTAGTGATAGCCCGCGTTGTGCCAGAAGTTTTCCGCGAGCGATGCGTCGAGACACCAGTGCGTGTTCGGCGTGTCGCGGCCCTTCATGCGCTGCCAGGCGGCCTCGGAGAACGCGATCAGCGAGACGCCCGGGATCGACGACAGGCCCTTCTGGCCGCCCGTGATAACGGCGTCGATACCCCACGCGTCCATCTCGAGCGGCATCGTGCTCAGCGTGCAGACGGCGTCGACGATCACCAGCGCGCCCTGCGCCTTCGCGAGCGCGGCGACGTCTTTGAGATGCCGGTTCCACACCGTGTTCGAAGTCTCGCCCTGCACGATCGTGACGATCTCGGGCCGTTCGCGGCGCAGCGCCGCTTCCACCTGTTCGAGCGACACGATCTCGCGATCGGGCACATCGAGCGTCGCAACCTGCGCGCCAACGCGGCGGCCCATTTCGGCCATCCGCGCGCTGAAGAAACCGTTCTGGATGGCCAGCATGCGCGTGCCGCTCCAGGCGAGGTTGCAGATGGCCATTTCCATCGCGGCGGAGCCGGGCCCCGCCACGCCCAGCACCCACTTGGAGTGCGTCTGAAAAACGTAGCGCGCCATCGTCTTCACCTGGTCCACCACCTTCGCCATCGTGCCGCCCAGATGGTTGATGACGATGGCGTTGGCCTTGGCGACGGCGGCCGGAATCGGCACGGGACCGGCGCCCATCATCAGAAGCGGCTCTTCGGGAAGGATGGCGTCGAGCGATTCGACGTCGGGACACGGTACGGAAGACGATGACGAAGTAGACATGATGTTGGCGATGAGGGGATAAAGCGCTGCGGGCGAGGCAAACAACCGGAGCAAAAGATCATTCTCCCATTGCCGGGATTGCGCAAGTTTTTCGGCCGTTCGCCGCCCGTTCGCGCAAGAACCGCGTGCGCGCCTTGCCTGGCGTCGCGGCGTCCGCGTTTGCATTCGCGCGCCAACGCTGGCACGCTCGCCATCGCTGTCCGAGGCGCTGGCGCGCCTGCCTCGGACAGCTTCATACCGCCGACACCGACCCGCCATCGCGCCTGCCCTGCCCGCCGGCACGGCGCGACGATCTCACCCAGCCGGAGCATCACGATGCGCATGATCCTCTTCAGCAGCCGCCAGTACGACATCGATACCTTCAACGTGGCCAATGCGGCCAACGCCGCCTTCGGCTTCGATCTTCGCTTCCAAGAGTCGCACCTCGACGCGGACACTGCCGTGCTGGCGCGCGGCTTCGACGCGGTGTGTCCGTTCGTCAACGACACACTCGACGCCGCCGTGCTCGAACGATTGCACGAAGGCGGCACGCGCTTCATCGCGCTGCGCTCGGCGGGCTTCAATCATGTGGATCTGGCTGCGGCCGCGCGTCTGCAACTGCCCGTGGCGCGCGTGCCCGCGTACTCGCCCTATGCCGTGGCCGAACACGCGGTGGGGCTGATTCTTGCGCTGAACCGCCGGCTGCCGCGCGCCGTGGCGCGCACGCGAGAAGGCGACTTCTCGCTGCATGGCCTACTCGGCTTCGACCTGCACGGCAAGACGGTGGGCGTGATCGGCACGGGCATGATCGGTCGCGTGTTCGGCCGCATCATGGCGGGCTTCGGCATGCGCGTGCTCGCCTATGACCCCGGCACGCCCGCCGCCGACCTGCTCGCGCTCGGCGCGCAATACGTGCCGCTCGACACGCTGCTGGCCGAAGCGGATGTGGTGAGCCTGCACTGTCCGCTGCTGCCCTCCACGCATCATCTGATCGACGAAGCGGCCATCGCGAAGATGAAGCGCGGCGCCATGCTCATCAACACGAGCCGCGGCGGACTGGTGGAAAGCAACGCGCTGATCGGCGCGTTGAAGAGCGGCCAGCTGGGCCACCTGGGGCTCGACGTCTACGAGGAAGAAGGCGGCCTCTTCTTCGAAGACCATTCGAACCGCCCGCTGCAAGACGACGTGCTCGCGCGCCTTCTGATGTTTCCGAACGTGATCGTCACGGCGCACCAGGCGTTCTTCACGCGCGAGGCCATGGACGAAATCGCCCGCACCACGCTCGCCAACCTCGCGGCGTGGCGCGACGGCGAGCCGCGCAACCTCGTTCAGCTGCCGGCCTGACCGTACAGCACGAGTTCCGGTGCGGGCTCGGGCAAGCCGCAATACTCGCGCAGCAGCCTGGCCTCGCGCTCGTGCACCTCGACGGGCAGCCACTCGGCGCCGGCATCGGCGAGATAGCGCGCACGGTGCTGGCCGTTGCGAAACGCCACCACGCCCACGTGCTCCACGCCGATCCAGCCGAGAAAGCCCGGCGAGCGGCGCCGCGTGACGGTCACGTAGGGCATCTCGGGAATGCGCTCGTTGTCCGGGTCGAGGAACTCGCGGATGCCGCGCTCCTTACCCACGTGCCACTCGTGCACAGGCTTGAGCACATAGTCGGTGTCGTCGCGGTCCGCACACTGCAGCAGCTTGCGCACGTCGACGATCACCACCTCGTGGCGCGAACCGTCCGACGTGAACACGCGCTTCAGACGCACGTAGTCGTAGTGCCGGTGATTGGCCAGAGGAATGGTCCAGAGCGGCTCGGTGAAGCCGCGCGGCACAGCACTCGAATCGGACATGAGCATGACAAGACCAGAACCAGAGATCAGAACTATTCCAACGACGATCGCCCCAAGGGCGATTTCAATTCTCGCCGCACACGCGGCCACAGCTGCCGCAGCTTCGCGGCCTCAAAAAAGCGCCTAAGCTACGAGCGGCCGGTGAAACGCGTGTGACACGCAAGGCATGCCTGCGCAAGCTCGCACGCGCCTTCGCGAAGCCCATGCGAGGTGCATGGGAGCCGCATCGCAAGCAAAGATGCACCGTAGAAGCAAGACGCATACCGCAGTCCATACATGGAGAACGGCATGATCTGCGAAACCTTCAGCGAATACGTGCGAATCGAAGCGACCGGTGCAGTGGCGACGATCGTGCTGGACCGTCCCGCGCGCCGCAACGCGGTGGACCGTCCGACCGCCGAGGCGCTCGCCGCCGCGTTTCGCCGCTTCGAGGCAAACGTCGCCTGGCACGTGGCTGTGCTATTCGGCGCAGGCGGCACGTTCTGCGCCGGCGCGGACCTCACGGCGCTCGCCGACGACGCGCGCCGCAACGAGATTCATGCCGACGGCAGTGGCCCCGGCCCGATGGGGCCCACGCGCATGACGCGCTCGAAGCCCGTCATCGCCGCGATTACCGGCTACGCGGTGGCGGGCGGGCTCGAACTGGCGGTCATGTGCGACTTGCGCGTGGTGGAGGCCGACGCAGTGCTCGGCGTGTTCTGCCGGCGTGTGGGCATTCCGTTGATCGATGGCGGAACGATACGGCTGCCGCGGCTCATCGGGCTCTCCCGCGCGCTCGATCTGATCCTGACCGGCAGGGCCATCCACGCCGATGAAGCGCTCGCGTTCGGGCTGGCGAATCGCGTCGTGCCGAAAGGCGAGGCGCTCGCAGCGGCCCAGCAACTCGCGGCGGAACTCGCCGCCCTGCCGCAAGGCGCCTTGCGCGCGGACCGCCGCTCGGCGCTGGAAAACAGCCCGCTCGACGACATGGCCGAAGCGCTGCGTCGCGAAGGCGCCGGCGGCTACCAGGCGCTGATCGACGAAGGCGCGGCCGGCGCGGCACGCTTCTCGGCAGGCGCGGGACGGCACGGCAAGGAGTTCGATGACAGAGGCTCGTAATCGGGCTGCGGCTGTCGAGGTCCCTGCCCTGGACAGCCGCAGCCCGAATGCCGGAAGGCCTGTGAAAACCCTTTCCGATGAATGGATTAGGTGAAAAACAACAGTCTTCAGCCGCCGCTTCAACGGGCGCTTCAACGTGTTTTCGGCTTAGGTAAAATCCCCTACTGATTTTCACCTGGCCGTCGCCCGCTTCCTTGTCCCGAGAACGCGCGAGCGCCCGCCTCCCCGCAACTCCCACGCACCCCACGCCCACGGCCGCGCCATCATGCCCTTGCCCCTGCTTGCTCTTGCCGTTGCCGCATTCGGCATTGGCACCTCCGAGTTCGTCATCATGGGGCTCCTGCCCGACGTGGCGCGCGACCTCGCCGTCTCCATTCCGGCCGCGGGCATGCTCGTGTCGGCCTATGCGCTCGGCGTGACGATCGGCGCGCCCATCGTCGCCATCGTCGTGGCCAACATGCCGCGCAAGCAGGCGCTCATGCGGCTCATCGGCATCTTCATCGTGGGCAATCTGCTGTGCGCCATCGCGCCCGGGTACGCGGTGCTGATGGGCGCGCGCATCGTCACGGCGTTCTGCCATGGCGCGTTCTTCGGCATCGGGTCCGTGGTCGCGGCGGGGCTCGTCGCGCCGAATCGCCGTGCGCAGGCCATCGCGCTCATGTTCACCGGGCTCACGCTCGCCAACGTGCTGGGCGTGCCGCTCGGCACCGCGCTGGGTCAGCTGGCCGGCTGGCGCGCCACGTTCTGGGCCGTGACGGGCATCGGCGTGGCGGCAGCCATCGCGCTCGCCGTCTGCCTACCCGCGAAGATCGAAATGCAGAAGGCGAGCCTCGTGCACGAGTTCACAGTGCTGAAGAACCCGCAGGTGCTGATGGTGCTCGGCATCAGCGTGCTGGCGTCGGCGAGTCTCTTCTCCGTGTTCACCTACATCACGCCGATTCTCGAAGACGTGACGGGCTTCACGCCGCACGCCGTCACGCTCGTGCTGCTGCTCTTCGGCCTCGGGCTCACGGTGGGCAGCACGCTGGGCGGCCGGCTCGCGGACTGGCGGCTCATGCCGTCGCTGCTCACCGTGCTCGTGTTGATCGCGACGATCGAAACGGTGTTCGCGGTGACGATGCATTCCGCCGTCGGCGCCATGGCCACCGTGTTCGTGTGGGGCGTGCTCGCGTTCGCGATCGTGCCGCCGCTGCAGATGCTGATCGTCGATCGCGCGAGCCATGCGCCCAATCTCGCCTCCACGCTCAACCAGGGCGCCTTCAACCTGGGCAACGCGACGGGCGCGTGGCTGGGGGGCGCCGCCATCGGCGCCGGCGCGCCGCTCACTTCGCTGCCGTGGGTGGGCGTCTCGATGGCAGTGGGGGCGCTTGCGCTCACCTTCGTTTCGGCGACGCTGGAGCGGCGCGCGCAACGGGTGCCGGTTGCCGGGCCGACTACCTGCGCGTAGCGGACAGCACCCGCCGCGGGCCTCGCGCCCGTTCCCGTAGTAGCATGCCGCCCGATGAAGGCGATCCTCACTCGCGATTTCTTCGCGCTCATTCTCAGCGTAGCCGTGGTCGGGCTCGGCTCCGGCGCCACGCTTCCGCTCACCGCGCTCGCGCTCACCGACGCAGGCTACGGCACAGACGTCGTCGGTCTGCTCACCGCGGCCCAGGCCGGCGGCGGTCTGCTGGTGGTGCCCGTCACGGCCTGGATCACGCAGCGCTTCGGCGGACGGCAGGTGATCTTCGGTGCCGTGCTCGTGGTGGCCGCGGCCACGGCGCTCATGCAGGCAACGCCCGACCTGTGGGTCTGGGCCGCGCTGCGCGCGCTCTGCGGCGCGGCGCTGATGCTGCTCTTCACGATCGGCGAAGCGTGGGTCAACGAGCTGGCCAACGACGCCACGCGTGCCCGCGTGGTCGCTCTCTACGCCACCACGTTCACGCTGTTCCAGATGGCGGGGCCGGTGCTCGTGAGCCAGATCGCGAATCTGACGGCGTGGCGCTTCGTGCTGTGCGGCGCGATCTTCGTGACCGCGCTGCCCATGCTGGCCACCATCCGCACCACACCGCGGCAAGCGGGCGGACACGAGCCGCACGGCACCTGGCGTCACGTGCTGCCGCTCATGCCCGCGCTCGTGCTCGCCACAGCGTTCTTCGCGCTCTTCGACACCCTCGCGCTTTCGCTGATGCCGCTCTTCGCGATGGCGCACGGCATTCCGGGCGGCGTGGCGGTGCTGTTCGCCTCCGTCACGCTCGCGGGCGACACGATGCTGCAATTTCCGATTGGCTGGCTCGCGGACCGCCTGGGCCGCGAGCGCGTGCATCTCGGCGCGGGGCTCGTGGTGCTGCTGCTTCTGCCGCTGCTGCCCTGGACCGTGGGCGCGTCGTGGCTGCGCTGGCCGCTGCTGTTCGTGCTGGGCGCGGCGGCGGGCGCGGTCTATACGCTCGCCGTGGTTGCATGCGGCGAGCGCTTTCGCGGCGGCGCGCTGGTGTCCGCGAGTGCGCTGCTGGGTGCCACGTGGAGCGCGGCGAGCTTCGGCGGCCCGCTGATTGCGGGCGCGCTGATGAAGCGCGTGGGCAACGATGCGCTCATCGGCGTGCTGTTCGCGGGCGCCCTGGCGTTCCTCGTCGCAGCGGTGCTGGAGAAGCGGCGCGGCGGAGCGCAGGTCGCGCAGTGAGGTGAGGCGGCGGTGGGGCCTCGATTGGGCCGAGGCGATGCTGTGGTTAAGCCTCGATTGGCGCGAGGCAATGCCAGCGCGGAGCCGAGCCGCGCAGGCCCCCCGCATAGATTGCAAGGCGAGGCAAAACCCCGCCCCGCCGCTTACTGGCCCACAGGCACTGCCGGCAAGATCATCCCCACGCAGGTGCCGAAGCCGACGCGATACCCTTCGCCCTCACACCAGCCCGCCAGCGTGAGTTCGTCGCCGTCTTCGATGAAGCTGCGCGTGCCGCCTTCCTTCAGCGCGACGGGCCGCTGGCCGTTCCACGTGAGTTCCAGCAGGCTGCCGGACGAGTCCTCAGTCGGCCCGCTGATCGTGCCCGATCCCATCAGATCCCCCACGCGCGTGTTGCAACCGGCCACCGTGTGGTGCGCGAGCTGCTGCGCCATCGTCCAGTACATGTGGCGGAAGTTCGTGCGGCAGATCGTGGTGGCCTCGCGCGCGCCCTCGGCACGCAGCCGCACTTCGAGCGCGATGTCGAATGCGTGGCGGCCGCCGTGGCGCAGGTAGGCGAGCGGCTCCGGCTCCTGAGCGGGCTGCTGGACGCGAAACGGTTCGAGCGCGTCGAGCGTCACGACCCACGGCGAGATCGTCGTGGCGAAGCCCTTCGAGTTGAACGGGCCGAGCGGCACGTATTCCCACTGCTGAATGTCGCGCGCACTCCAGTCGTTGAGCAGCACCATGCCGAAGATGTGGTCCTCGGCGGTCTCGCATGCGATGGGTTCGCCGAGCGCGCTGCCGCAGCCGATGAAGAAGCCCGTTTCGAGTTCGATGTCGAGCTTGCGGCACGCGCCGAATACGGGGCGCTCTTGCTCGGGCAACTTGAGCTGGCCGTTGGGGCGGCGCACCGGCGTGCCGCTCACCACCACCGACGACGCACGCCCGTTGTAGCCGATCGGCATTTCGAGCCAGTTCGGCAGCAGCGCGTTCTTCGGATCCCGAAACATGGCCCCGACGTTGGTGGCGTGCTCCTTCGACGAATAGAAGTCCGTGTAGCCCGGAATGTCGACGGGCAGATGCAGCGTGGCGTCGGCCATGCGCACCAGCACGCGCTCGCGCAAAGCGGCGGCGTCGCGCAGCGCGGCGTTGTCGTTATCGCGCGCGAGCAGGTCGCTCAGCTGAATGCGCACGCTGCGCCATACGTCGCGGCCCGCGGCCATGAACGCGTTCAGCGTGGCGGCGGCCAGAACCTCGCGCGCCGCATCGGCCGACAAGCCCGGCAACGTGAGCAAACCTGCGTCGTGGAGCGCGGCCAGATCGACGATGGCGTCGCCAATCGCCACGCCCATGCGGCGCCGGCCATTACGTGCGTCGCTGAACACGCCGAACGGCAGGTTCTGGATGGAAAAGTCGCACAGCGGATGGTTGGCGCTTTCGATCCAGCTCTTTCGCGAAGGATCGAGCGTCGCCTTGAGGGCTTCCGCGGCGGCGGACGGTGTCGCGTAAGTCATCGTTGCTCCGGGTTGAAGTGCTTCTTGAGGCCTTGCCAGCATTCGAAGTAATGCGCCTGCAACTGCGCGGTCTCCAGCGCGAAACGCGTCGGGCGGATCAGCGTGCGCGTTTCGAACATGAAGGCCATCGTGTCGGCCACCTTGTTGGGCTTCGAGGTATCGATGGCCGAGGCTTTTTCGAACGTCTCGGCGTCCGGCCCGTGGCCCGTCATGCAGTTGTGCAGGCTCGCGCCGCCCGGCACGAAGCCTTCGGCCTTCGCGTCGTAGACGCCGTGCACGAGGCCCATGAACTCGCTCGCCACGTTGCGGTGGAACCAGGGCGGACGGAACGTGTCTTCCGCGGCGAGCCAGCGCGGCGGGAAGATCACGAAGTCGATTGCGTCCACGCCGGGCGTGTCGCTCTGCGACTGGAGCACGAGGAAGATCGACGGGTCCGGGTGGTCGTAACTGATCGAGCCGATCGTGTTGAAGCGGCGCAGATCGTATTTGCACGGCGCGTAGTTGCCGTGCCACGCAACGACGTCGAGCGGCGAGTGTCCGATGTCCGCGCGCCACAGGCGGCCGTCCATCTTCGCGACGAGTTCGAAGGCGCCTTCGCGGTCTTCGTAGGCCGCCTGCGGCGTGAGGAAGTCGCGCGGATTCGCGAGCCCGTTCGAGCCGATCGGCCCGAGATCCGGCAGGCGCAGCAACGCGCCGAAGTTCTCGCAGATGTAGCCGCGCGCCTCGCCATCGGGCAGGCTCACCGCGAAACGCACGCCGCGCGGAATTACGGCGATCTCGAAGGGCTCGATATCGAGCCGGCCCATTTCCGTGGCGATGGCGAGGCGCCCTTGCTGCGGGACGATCAGGAGTTCGCCGTCAGCGTCGTAGAAATAGCGGTCTTTCATCGAGCGGTTCGCGGCGTACAGATGAATCGCGCAGCCGCTCATCGCGTTGGCCGAGCCGTTGCCGGCCATCGTGACCCAACTGTCCACGAAGTCCGTGGGCGCGATGGGCATGGCCAGCGGGTCCCAGCGCAGCTGGTTCGGCGAGGTGGGCGGCACCGTGCCGAAGTCGGCGACAAGACGCTCCGACGGTAACGCCGTGAACGGCTGGTGCATCGCGGCGGGACGGATGCGATACAGCCACGTGCGGCGATTGTGCGCGCGCGGCGCGGTGAACGCCGTGCCCGAAAGCTGCTCGGCATAGAGCCCGTAAGGCGCGCGCTGCGGCGAGTTGCGGCCCGCCGGCAACGCGCCGGGCAGCGCTTCGGTGGCAAATTCGTTGGCGAAGCCGGACTGGTAGCCCGGTTCGATCTCGTGTCGAAGCGATTGAGCTTGGGTCATGGGAACGGTTCTCCCTGGAACAATGAAAATTCAGGCGATATGGGTCGGGGTCAGGCCGAGGGTTCAGGCCGGGGGTTCAGGCTGCGGGATCAAGCCGAGGGTTTAAGCGAAATTCACGCGGCGTCCACGGCGGCACTCGTGCCCGGCCGCGACAGGCCGGCGAGCACGACCACGAGCAGCGCCGAGCACAGCACGGGCACCGCAGCGGCATGGAACAGCGCCGCGTTGGACCAGTTCAGCGCAATCAGTTGCCCACCGACGAGCGGCCCGATCACCGAGCCCACGCGTCCAATGCCGAGACTCCAGCCGATGCCCGTGGAGCGCAGCGTGGTGGGGTAAAAGTGGCCGGCGAGCGCGTTGACGGCGGGCTGTCCGCCCACCACGCAGAAGCCGCCCGCGAACACGGCGACGAGCAGCCAGGGCAGCATGTGGGCCACGCTGCCGATCGCGCCCACGAACACGGCCGCACCCGCGAAGCACGCAAGCAGCACGCGCACGAAACCGAACCGCTCGATGAACCAGCCGAGCAGCAGCGTGCCGATCACACCGCCCGTCTGCAGCACGGTGCCGACGATCACCGCCGTGGAAGGCGTATAGCCCGCTGCGCGCATCACCGTGGGCAGCCAGTTCGAGAGGAAGTACAGATCGATCAGGTTCATGAAGCTGATGCCCCAGAGGATCAGCGTCACGGGCGCGCGGCCGGCGCGAAAGAGTTCGGCCACAGGCGCGCCGGCATCGGCCTTCTCGCGCACGACGAGACGGGTTGCCTCGGACACGGCGAGCGTCGGGTCGAACTTCGCGAGCCAGCGGCGGGCCCGCGCCACATGGCCCTTAAGCACGAGGAATTGCAGCGACTCCGGCAGCACCGCCACCATCGCGCCAGCCAGCAGCAACGGCACGACACCGCCCACCCAGAACACCGCGCGCCAGCCATAGGCGGGAATCAGCGCGGCGCTCACGAAGCCGCCCAGCGCCGCGCCCACGGTGAAGCCGCAGGAGACCAGCATCATCCGCTTCACGCGATGCGCGGGCGTGGAGAATTCGCCGACCAGCGCCATTGCGTTCGGCATGATGCAGCCAAGGCCAAGGCCCGTGACGAAGCGCAGCACCATGAGTTGGGCAATCGTGGTCACGAACGGCGTGGCAAGCATCGCGGCGGCGAAGAACGCCGTGGCGCCGATGAGCACCGGACGCCGTCCGATACGGTCGGCCAGCACGGACAGCCCGAGCGCGCCGAGCAGCATGCCGAAGAGGCTCGCGCTGAAGACCGGGCCCAGCGCAGCCTTCGAGACATGCCATTCCCCAATCACGCTGGGCGCCACGTAGCCCATGGCCTGCGCGTCGAAACCGTCGATCACGAGACACAGGCCGCACAGCACGAGCAACAGGACCTGGAAGCCGGGGCGATGCGCTTCGGCAAGCACGCGCTCCACGTCGAGCGTGGCGGCCGGAGCCTGCGATTGCCGTGGCGCGGGGGAAAAGCCGGGGGTGGGGGTCATCGATGCGTCTCCTCGCTTCGGGGGCTTTTGTGGGGGGTCTTTTGTGGAGTCTCTCGGGTGCGCCTATGTGTCGCAGCGGCGCAATTTACGCATAGTAAAACGAATTACGTTTAGTGAAATCAACGTAAACCCTGGCCTGCACCCGGAAGGCCGCGACACCGATATGGATATGACCAATAAGTCCATGTGCCGCGAGCGCAGACTGCTACCATCGACGCATAAAGCGGCCCGTCCCGCGGCCCAACCGAGGGCCCTGCTGCGCGGCCCGAATGCGCCTCACCATGCGCCTTTCAAGCCCACACCCACCACGATGATTGCCCTCACCACTTCAGAACTTGTCGCCCGTGCCGCGGAGCATCCATTCCTCGGCGAGCACCTCGCCATGGGTACCGGCGCGCACGAGGGGCATGCGGTCGCGCACTTCGGCGGTGTGGAGATCGGCAGCGCCTACGAGCCCATCTTCGACATCAGCGTGCATGGGCTCGCGCAGTCGCTCTCGTCCGAACCGGAGAGCGCCGACCGGTTCGGCGACGAACTGGGCTTTCAGGCCATCACGAAGCGCACCGACGGCGAGCGGCCCGAGCCATTCGAGCCGCTCGACTACGCGACCGACGACCAGCAGCTTGTTGCGCTCGACCGTATGGCGCGCGCGATGCACGCCATCAATTTCTTCGGGGCGCAGCAACACGGACTGCTGTTCCTGCGCGTGCACGAGCGGCTATTGAAGAGCGTGAAGTACGACCACGGGCGGCACTTCTCGACGGTGCTCGTCTCGTTCGGACTGAATCCGGCGCGCGTCGTGATCGAGCTGCCGCCCGCGGCGGTGGCGCACAAGACGTTTCTCGGCTATCTCACGAAGAGCTATCAGCTTTACGGGTTCAAGGTGGCGGGCAATCTGCCGAACGCTGGGCAGATTCTGTCGGTGTCGGACATGGCGCGGCTCGACTTCATCAAGATGGACGCAGCCGCGGCGTTGCGCGATTCGATGGTGAAGCCGCTGGTGGGCTACGCGGGAAAGCTGCGCATTCCGCTCATTTTCAGCGGCGTGCGCGATGCGGCGCAGTTCGATCTGCTCCAGCAGTACGACGTGCGCTTCGTGCAGGGGCCGCTCTTCGCGCGGCACAGCAACAAGGCCGTCTGAAAGGGCGAGGCGTTTTCTTCTTCGTGGCGTCTTTCGGGCGCAGGTGTTGGACGTATCAGCCCGTCGCGCCGAGTTTTCGCGCCAGCGCCTTGAGTTTCGGCGCCACGCGTGTGCGAAACACCGCCTCGTCCATCGACGACGCCGGTCCGCTGCAACTCAGCACGAGCAGCCGGCCGTCGCGCGGCTCCCGCAAGGGCACCGCGACGGCGTTGACGTCGTCGTGCCAGTCGCGAAACGAATAGCAGCAGCCCTCGCCCGCAAACGCGTCGATCTCGTGCTGCGCGGCCGCGACCTGCGCCGCGCCGCCCTTGCCCGCCGCCTTCTTCAACTCCACGAGCAACGACGCGCGCACGTCCTCCGGCTGAACGGCGAGATACGCGCGGCCCATGGAGCTCGTGAGCATCGAGAGCCGCGAACCCGGCGCGAGCCCGAGCGTGAGCGCCGTTTCGCTGCGAATCGTGTCGAGATAGATCATGTCGAGGCCGTCGCGGCAACCCAGCGAAACCGCCGCGCCCACCTCGCGTGCGAAGGTGCGCATGTGCGGCCGGGCGAGTTCGAGCGTGTCCGTGCCCGAGAGCAGCGCGAAGCCGAGCGAGAGCACGCCGGCATCCAGCGCGTACTTGCCCAGCGCCTCGTCGAAACGCAGATAGCCGAGCACGGTCAGCGTATAGGCGAGCCGGTTGACGGTGGCCTTGGGCAGCCCCGTGCGTTCGACGAAATCGCGATTGCCGAGCAGCGTCTCGCCCGGACGGAACGCGCGCAGCAGATCGAGCCCGCGGGCAAGCGCGACGACGAACTTGCGCTCGTCGATGGGAGCGGAGGAATCGGGTGCGGTGATGTCGGAGGGGGCGGACATGGCGGCGAGCAAGGGATGGCTGGGTGCGGTGAATGCGGCGGATGCAGGAACAGGGGTCTGGCCGGTCAACGCCAGGTAGCTGCATAGGCCGCACAACGCGTGTACACTGAGCGCTGATTTGCAAAACATTGTTCTGCATAGCGGAACATCAGTCAAGCACGATTCCAGCCAGATCGAGGAGAGACGTCATGGCCGATACCGCCCGGTTCCACTGGGACGACCCGCTGCTCATCGACCAGCAGCTCACCGAGGACGAGCGCATGGTGCGCGACGCCGCCCAAGCCTACGCGCAGGACAAGCTCGCGCCGCGCGTGCTCGAAGCCTTCCGCCACGAACGCACCGACGCGGGCATCTTCCGCGAGATGGGCGAGCTGGGCCTGCTCGGCCCGACCATTCCTGAGCAGTACGGCGGCCCCGGCCTCAACTATGTGAGCTACGGGCTGATCGCGCGCGAGGTGGAGCGTGTCGATTCGGGCTACCGGTCGATGATGTCGGTGCAATCGTCGCTCGTGATGGTGCCGATCTTCGAATTCGGCTCGGACGCGCAAAAGGAGAAGTACCTGCCGAAGCTCGCCACGGGCGAATGGATCGGCTGCTTCGGTTTGACCGAGCCCAACCACGGCTCCGACCCGGGCAGCATGGTCACGCGCGCGAAGAAGGTGGACGGCGGCTTCTCGCTCTCGGGCGCGAAGATGTGGATCACCAATTCGCCGATCGCGGACGTGTTCGTGGTCTGGGCGAAGCTCGAGGAAGACGGCCAGGACACCATCCGCGGCTTCATTCTGGAGAAGGGCTGGAAGGGACTTTCGTCGCCGGCCATTCACGGCAAGGTGGGGCTGCGCGCGTCGATCACGGGCGAAATCGTGATGGACGAAGTGTTCGTGCCGCAGGAGAACATGCTGCCGAACGTGAGCGGCCTGCGCGGCCCGTTCACCTGCCTCAATTCGGCCCGCTATGGCATTGCGTGGGGCGCGCTGGGTGCGGCGGAATCGTGCTGGCACACGGCGCGGCAGTACGTGCTGGACCGCAAGCAGTTCGGTCGTCCGCTCGCCGCCAATCAGCTGGTGCAGAAGAAACTTGCCGACATGCAGACCGAAATCACGCTCGGCCTGCAAGGCGTGCTGCGCCTCGGACGCATGAAGGACGAAGGCACGGCGGCCGTGGAGATCACCTCGATCATGAAGCGCAATTCATGCGGCAAGGCGCTCGACATCGCGCGGCTCGCGCGCGACATGCTGGGCGGCAACGGCATCTCGGACGAATTCGGCGTGGCGCGGCATCTGGTGAACCTCGAAGTCGTGAATACCTATGAGGGCACGCACGACATTCACGCGCTGATTCTCGGCCGCGCACAGACGGGGATTCAGGCATTTTTCTGAGTTGAAGGCCCGTGCGCGAGCGTGTTTGCGGGAGGTTCGCTCGCGTGGTGTGGTGGTGGGCCGCCGCGTTGCTGATGCGTCGTTAGTAGCAGCATAGAAAAAAGCCACGCCGGTTCGCCGGCGTGGCTTTTTCGTTGTGACGCGCGGCCTTGTCGCTTACTTGTTCGGCTGCGGCGTCAGGCGCAGGTACGGACGCAGCGCCTTGTAGCCCTTCGGGAATTTCTGCTTGATCACGTCCGGATCCTGCAGCGACGGCACGATCACCACGTCTTCGCCCTGCTTCCAGTTGCCCGGCGTGGCAACCTGATAGTTGTCGGTGAGTTGCAGCGAATCGATGACGCGCAGCACTTCGTCGAAGTTGCGACCCGTGCTGGCCGGATAGGTGATGATGAGCCGCACCTTCTTCTTCGGATCGATCACGAAGAGCGAGCGCACCGTGAGCGTTTCGTTCGCGTTCGGATGAATCATGTCGTACAGCTGCGAGACCTTGCGATCGCCGTCGGCCAGAATCGGAAAGCCGACGCTCGCGGCCTGGGTTTCGTTGATGTCGTTGATCCAGTCCTTGTGCGACTGGACGTTGTCGACGGAGAGCGCGATCGTCTTCACGTTGCGCTTCTCGAATTCGCTGGCGAGCTTCGCGGTGAGGCCGAGTTCCGTCGTGCACACCGGCGTGAAATCGGCGGGATGCGAGAACAGCACGCCCCAGCTATCGCCCAGCCACTCATGAAACTTGATGCGGCCAATGGTCGAATCCTGTTCAAAATCGGGCGCGATGTCGCCAAGACGTAGACTCATGATGCGGCTCCTTGATGGGTTCGTGCCCGTCCAGGAACGCCCTGGGCGGACTGATAAATTTACAGCATACGAGCGCCGACCCGCACCACGAACAAACATCGCGTCACTACTTTATGAGATTTTGTAATTTCGGGCGCGATGAGGGAAACTTTGCGGGACAGATCCACTCCGTCATGGGATCATCAATGGTCAACGGTGGACCGGGCAGCCTGTGGCGCCAGGAACGGATCCTGCGTCGCCCCCGGCACGTGCCGTGCGGCTTGCTCGCCACCGATCGTTTCTTTGACTACGATTCATGCGTAGCGTGACCCGAAGGGAGCTGTCAATGTCAGAAGTCAACAAGGAGAGACTGATGTCGGATATCAAAACTGTTCTCGCGGACGCTGAAGACCTGCTGAAGCAGGCCGCGAGCGCCACCGGCGAGCGAGCCTCCGAACTGCGCGAGACCGCGCTCACCCGTCTGAAACAGGCGAAGGAAAAGGCCGCCGACGTCCAGGTGGTGGTCATCGAGAAAGGCAAGAAGGCGGCCCGCGCCACCGACGACTACGTGCACGAACATCCGTGGTCTTCGATCGGCATCGCCGCCGGCGTCGGCGTGCTGATCGGCCTGCTGATCAACCGCAAGTAACGCACGGCGTGGCCGCCGGAGTTTCGCTCCGGTGTGCCGCCGCGCTCTCGTGCCGGCCGATTGCGCGCCGGTCCGCATCTTCTCGCGCCCAGACGCGCGCAACGCACTCTCGCCATGACGACAGATACTCAATCGCAACGTGCGGGTCACGGTCCGGTGCGCCGCATAGTCGGCTCCATATTTTCCATCCTGCATACGCGGCTCGAGCTCATCAGCATCGAGCTGGCCGAGGAGAAAGATCGCCTGCTCGGCGTACTGTTCCTCGGACTCGCCGCAATGATGCTGGCCACGATGGCCTTGATCGCGCTCACGGCACTGGTGGCCATCGCGTTCTGGGACACCTGGCGCTGGCAGGCGCTAGCCGCGATCACGGCGGTGTACGCAATCGCCGCACTGTTCTGCGCGCTCAAGGCGCGCAACGGACTGCGCAACGCGCCGCTCGTGTTCGAATCCACCCTCGCCGAGTTCGAAAAGGACCGCGAGTTGTTCAGGAAAGACTGAGGGCAGGTGCATGCGCTCGCCCTGGCCTTCATGTGTTGCGTACTGCATTGCGTCCATGTGTTGCGTTCGCGCGTTGCATCGGCGCTGGCGAGGCCGCCGTCTCGCCAGCCGCCTGAACCGGTAGCCGGGTCCGCTCCTGAATCCGTCGCCTCAACTTTTTTGCCTCCGCCCTCGCCATGAGCCAGAACCGACCGGACACCGCCTTTCGTCCCAAACGTCCTCCGCCGAAGGACCTCTCCGCGCCGCAACTGCGGGCATTGCGCAAAGAACTGTTGCTCGTGCGTGCCGACGTGGAGCGCATGGAACTCGCCGAGGCGACGTTCGAACTGAAACACGCCGTGACGCACTTCCGCTGGCTGCGATTCCTCTTGCCGATGTTCGGGCAAGGCGGCGCAAAAGGCGCGGGCATTGGCCTGCTGCTGCGGGACCATCCGCTTGTCGGCTCGCTCCTTTCGCTGCTGCTCGCCAAGCCGCTCCGTGCGGGCATCGCCAAGGGCGCAAAGCCGGCTCTCAAGTGGGGCGCCGTCGCGCTGGGTGCGTGGGAAGCATTCCGCATCTGGCGGCAGATCCAGGCGGAAAAGCGCGAAGCCGAAGACTCGGCCGACGCCGCAGACGGTGATGTGGGCCTTGCGGAATAGCCTGGCGTCGCCCCTGCGTCTGCCTGGGCGACGCTGCTCACGGGCATAGGCTCGCCGCATTCCCTGCCCGCGTTCATCGGCGGCAGAGGATGCGGGCGAGACACCGTTTCCGCCCATGCCTGTTCGTATCGTGGGCTCATCTGGCGCTCCAGCAATCATCCGTGCTAGTCGTGCCTGTTCCCGGCCCGCCACGATTCGACCGACGGCCCGTTGCTTCTAGCACGAAGGCGCCGCACGCGTCGCCGTGCATCGGCCCTGCGTCGGCCGGCTCCGCTTCGATCGCGTAGCCTCCGTTGGTGTTGTCGGCGGCCAGCAGGCGAAGCTTGTAGATTGCAGCCCCCGATGACGGCGCCTGATCCAGGCCCGCGGGCAATTCCTGAATGCTGGCCGGTGCCGCTGCTTCGACGAACTGTGCAGCGCGATACAGCGCTGCGGCCGCATCAGCCCGATGTGCCCTTGCCACCTGACTTCGGTACGAAGGAATTGCGAATGCAGCGAGCACCCCGGCAATCGCCAGCGCAATGGCAAGTTCGAGCAGCGTGAAGGCACGTACTGCGTTCGGTCTCATCCCGCTCGTCTCCTCCGGTTAAAACGGCCGCGCGGCAATACGCCGCCAGTGCCGCTCCACGTGGCCATCCTCGATCACGAGTTGCAGTTGAAGCCACGCCTGGGTCTCGCGCGTTGCGCCATATCCCCTCGCCGTGACGGCGAATGCCTCGGCCTGCGGACGCGAGGGAATGGACCAAGCTTCAACCGCACACTGCGGCGGTGTGACCGACCCCGGCCACTGCGGGACAGGTGCGAACGCATTGGACTCGAACCACGTCTCGCTCTTCCAGTTTTGCGGGTCGCTTTGCGCAAGGCTCGCTATGAGCGTTGCGTCGCCATTCGCGCGACGACTTGAAACGAGTCTTCGCGCGCAAACCGTGAGCGCTGCGTCCGCAGCGTGAAACGCCTGGAGATGATCCGCAACCGCGCTCGCCTGTCGCGAAGACATCAACGACATCTCAAGCCATGCCGCGGATGAAACCAGCATGGTCGATATCACCACCAGCACGACGGGCAACGCTGCGCCGCGCTTTGCCCCGTCGGCGCGGCAGACCCGCGTTGCCGCATGGGCGGAAAGCGGCGGCTTCGCAGACTGCGTTTGCCGCTGCAGGCATGGCATGCGAGAGCGGTTCGTCATGGCGATTTCGCCGGACTGTTGCGAACCGTCACGTAACTCGAAAAGGTGGTTCGCGCCCGCCCGTCCGAGGGCCCAATCGCAACGCCATCGCAGTCCACATAGCGCACGCGGCGTCCGGTCGCGCTGCCACGCACCTGTGCGCACACATCCACGCCGACCACGCGGCTCCACTGATCGCGCGCCACGGCGGAAGCCTCGACCGCCTCCTGCACACCGGCAAGCCAGTAGCGAACGCGTAGTCGTTCCACACCCTCGACGAGAGGCTGAGCAACGCCTGGTCTTCCGGTCCCTTCGCAATAGAGTTCCGGCTCGCTGGTCGAACCGCTTGTCTTCGCGTAGTAGCGGTTGACGATCGTGGTGGAACCCGCGTTGAGCCCGGCTTCGGAGTCCGCCACGGACTGGCCCAGACAGTCGGTCGGCTGCCCGGTCGCCGAAGGCCACGTCGATGCCCCGTCGCCGATGTAGCGCACAGCGAGACCGTCCGAGCTCGCACTTCCCGGTAGGGCCTCGCAGGCGAGCGCGTCGTCGGGGCCGATGGGGCGCGCGCCGGCACAACCGAATAGCGGCATGGCCACCTGGCCCTTAGGCGTAGTGGCAGGCACGAAGCCCGCCATCTGGATCTGATCGCCAATCAGCACGAGTGCCGCCATGCCGGCTTCGCGCATTCGCTCCTGATCTGCGGCTGCGGTGAACGCCGCTCGCTGCGACCGGTACAGCGCAACGGCGCCCATCGTGATGGCGAGACCGAGCGCGATCGCGATCGTTAGCTCGAGCAACGTGTGGCCCTTCTGACGACTCTTTGTGTGGACCTTGGCCGAGCCTCGTGCGTGGTCGCCAATACGGTGCATGGGCGGCCTCATTGCGCAAACGCGATGGCCACGCACGCCATGCCCGGCGGCGCTGGCGCGTCGCCGCACTCAGTGGCCGGATCGATGATCTGGCCAGCGGCTGACGCGTTTCGGATAGCGGGCCACATAACCATTGCAACAGACGCGTTGCCGCTCGGCAGAACAGATACCGCCGCTCCGGGCGCGGTGTCTGCGCCGCGACGCTTCCATTGCTCAACGGCCGCTCTATTGATGGCATCCGATGCGTCGGACGAATGCGTGGATTCCGCTACTGCATCGGCGATCAGGGCCGCACGCTCGTGTAGTTCCGAGTCATGCCCATGCCGCGCAATCCACAGCTGCGTCGCCATGAGCCCGAGTGCCGAGACAGCGGTGAGCGCGACGGCAAGCATGACTTCGATCAGCGACGTCCCGCGGTTGAGTGCTCTTCGGGCCGAATTCACGACGATGCTCCGCACGCGCCCTCGGTCATCCGCGCGCGGCCGCCTGCCGCTATGCGAATGCAGCGCCGCCAACGGTTGCCGCTCATTGCAGCTGTTGCGGGTCGAGGAGAAAGTTCGAAGTTACGCAAGCTGCCGATCGCCTGCCCGGCCGGTGGCGTAAATGCAATCGCAGTCAGTGCGCCACTCACACTCACGGACGGCAAGCCAGCCTGAATGCGAAGCGCCGACACGGCTCCACCCTGCGTCACCGTCACGGCCCAACCGCACGACCAGTCGGCGGCGCCTGAGGGACAAGCCGCCCCTGCGGCAAGACAGTTGCCGCCGGCGTCCGCGCGGCAAACCGTGACGCGTGCGCCTCGCCGGACCGCTTCGCTGCGTGCGTAAGCAAACGTGCCAAGCAAGACCCGCGCACGCGCGTCTACCTGATCGCGCGCCCGCCACGCGACGATGCCAGGGGTCGCCGCAACGGCAAGCACGGCAAGCAACGCCACGACGACGAGCGTTTCAGTCAGCGTGAAGGCGCGAGCCTGAAGAAAGTGAGTGGCGTACCGATTCATCCGCAGTCCCCACAAAAAAGGATGCAGTGAATCTAGCGGCAGGCGGGCACACGTCACAATCGGCCGAACGGCCAGGTGGCAAGCAGGCGACCGACGCACAACAATGTGTGCTCATGCCGGTAGCGTCGGCCGGCGCCAGAGAAAAGAGAGAGGAACTGCGAATGAGGAAAGAAGAACCGTCAGCGCTTGCGACCAGGCTTGTCCGGCGCAGCCGGCCCAGCCATCCGGCGAAACTCCTCGATCACGTCCTCGAATTCGGACACGTCTTCGAAGCGCCGATACACCGAAGCAAAGCGCACGAACGCGACCTTGTCGAGTTCGCGCAGCTCGTTCATGACCAGTTCGCCAAGCCGTTCGCTGCGCACTTCGCGTTCGCCGCTGCCGAGCAGTTGATATTCGATACGGGCCACGGCGGCGTCGATAGCGTCCGCGGAGACGGGACGCTTGCGCAACGCCAGCTTCATGCTGGCAACAATCTTGCGCCGGTCGAATTCAGTGCGGCTGCCGTCCTTCTTGACCACCGCCGGCATCGCCAGCTCGACCCGCTCGTACGTCGTAAAACGTTTGTCGCAGGCCGAGCAGCGACGGCGCCGGCGAATGGCAGCGCCATCTTCGGACACGCGGGAATCGATGACCTGCGTGTCTTCATGACGGCAGAAGGGGCAGCGCATGACCGATCAGCGGTAGACGGGGAAGCGCTTCGTCAACTCCGCCACCTGGGCGCGCACGCGCTCGATCGTGGCCGCGTCTTCCGGATTGTCGAGCACGTCGGCAATCAGGTTGCCCACCTGCTCGGCTTCCTTCGCGCCAAAGCCGCGCGTCGTCATGGCGGGCGAACCGAGGCGGATGCCGCTCGTCACGAACGGCTTTTCCGGATCGTTCGGAATCGCGTTCTTGTTGACGGTGATGTGTGCCGCGCCGAGCACGGCCTCCGCCGCCTTGCCCGTGATGTGCTTGGGACGCAGGTCCACCAGCATCACGTGGCTTTCGGTGCGGCCCGACACGATGCGCAGACCGCGCTTCACGAGCGTTTCGGCCAGCACGCGCGCGTTTTCCACTACCTGCTGCTGATACGCCTTGAACGAAGGCGACAGCGCTTCCTTGAACGCCACGGCCTTCGCCGCAATCACGTGCATCAGCGGACCGCCCTGGATGCCGGGGAAAATCGCCGAGTTGATCACCTTCTCGTATTCCGCCTTCATCAGGATCACGCCGCCGCGCGGACCGCGCAGGCTCTTGTGCGTGGTCGTGGTCACGAAGTCGGCGTGTGGCACCGGGTTCGGATAGACGCCCGCGGCAACGAGGCCGGCATAGTGCGCCATGTCCACCATCAGCCAGGCACCCACGCTCTTTGCGATCTTCGCAAGACGTTCGAAGTCGATGCGCAGCGCGAACGCCGATGCGCCGGCCACGATCAGCTTCGGCTTGTGCTCGTTCGCGAGTTTTTCGGCGGCGTCGTAGTCGATGTCTTCCGCTTCGTTCAGACCATAGCTCACGACGTTGAACCACTTGCCCGACATATTGACGGGCGAGCCGTGCGTGAGGTGGCCACCGTGCGCGAGGCTCATGCCCATGATCGTGTCGCCCGGCTTCAGCATGGCGAAGAACACGCCCTGATTGGCCTGGGAACCCGAATTCGGCTGCACGTTCGCGGCTTCGGCGCCGAAGAGCTGCTTCACGCGGTCGATCGCGAGCTGCTCCACGATGTCCACGTACTCGCAGCCGCCGTAGTAACGCTTGCCGGGATAGCCTTCCGCGTACTTGTTCGTCAGTTGCGAACCTTGAGCGGCCATCACCGCCGGGCTCGTGTAGTTTTCCGACGCGATCAGTTCGATGTGGTCTTCCTGACGGCGGTTTTCCTGTTCGATCGCCGCCCAGACTTCGGGATCGACGTTGGCGATGGTGCTTTCGGCTCTGTCAAACATACGGGTTCCGTTAAGTGTGTTCAGGTTGACCGGATTTCGCGCGAAACGCGTAGCGGGTACGCGGCGCTGCTGGCGGAGGAGCCAGCCTTGACGTGGCGGATGAAGAGGTGCCACACACGAGGCAGGACAGCCACCGGCAGCGCATACATCGGCGCGCGGATCACGGCTGCCCAGGCGAACGGCAAAACGGCTCCCTGCGCTTCACGGTGGGTCGTTCCACCTTGAACCCTGAAGGGTTCTATCGCCAGTCACGCAGGGTCGAGCGCGTTAGTTTATTGGAAGCGCCGGCAATAGGCAACCGAGGGTGTCGGCGCGCCTTTCACGGGCCGTGAGCGCCGCCGCACCACGCCCGACGTGGCCTTTATTGCCGCAGCGCGGCATTGGAAGTAGGCTTTGGCCTTCGTTAATTCGTCCTATATCGACGAGGAGCAGCCATGATCGTGTTCGTTACCGGGGCGTCCGCAGGATTCGGCACCGCCATCGCCCGCGCCTTTGTGAAGGGCGGTCACCGCGTGGTAGCCGCCGCGCGCCGCAAAGACCGCCTCGACGCGCTGTGCGCCGAGTTGGGCGACAAGGTTCTGCCGTTCGAGCTCGACGTGCGCGACAGCGCAGCGGTCGCAGCCGCTCCGGCTGCCCTGCCCGCCGAATTCGCCGCAGTCGACGTGCTCGTGAACAACGCCGGCCTCGCGCTGGGGCTCGAACCGGCGCAGCGGGCCCTGCTCGACGACTGGCAAACCATGATCGATACCAACTGCACCGGCCTCGTGCACGTGACGCGCGCCTTCTTGCCCGGCATGGTCGAGCGCAACCGCGGCCACGTGTTCAATCTCGGCTCCGTGGCGGGGACCTGGCCGTATCCCGGCGGCAACGTGTACGGGGCCACAAAAGCCTTCGTGCGCCAGTTCAGTCTGAACCTGCGTGCAGATCTTGCCGGTACGGCGGTACGCGTCACCGACATCGAACCGGGTCTGTGTGGCGGCACGGAGTTCTCCAACGTGCGCTTTCGTGGCGACGACGAGAAGGCCGCGACCGTCTACAAGGACGTGCAGCCGCTCACGCCGGAAGACATCTCGGATTCGATCTACTGGATCGCAACGCGTCCGGCCCACGTGAACATCAACACGATCGAGTTGATGCCGGTCGCTCAATCGTTCGCCGGGCTCACGATCCACCGCGGATAAGGCACGAAGGCGCAGCGTGGAGGCATGTCACTGTGCTGGCCGCTCCGGCAGACGCAAAAGCGGCATTCCGGGCGGTTTGCAGCGAAAAAGCAACATGCCTCTTCGTTCCGGTAGAATGCGCGGCATGAATATGTCGACCAGCCAGTCCGGTACAGGGACCGGTTTTATGTGGCCGATCCGCGTGTACTACGAAGACACGGACGCGGGCGGCATCGTGTTCTACGCGAATTACCTGAAGTTTTTCGAGCGAGCCCGCACCGAGTGGCTGCGCGCATGCGGCGTGGACCAGCACAGGCTCGCCGAAGAAGCCGGCGCGCTTTTCATCGTACGCAGCACTGCCGTCGACTACCGGGCGCCGGCCCGGCTGGACGACGTCATCACGACCTTGAGCCGTATCGAGCGAATCGGCCGCGCCTCGGTCGACTTCGCACAGGAAGCGTGGCGCGACGGCGCGCTGCTCGCCACGGGCAACATCCGTGTGGGTTGCGTGGACGGCGCGACCCTTCGCCCGGCCGCTATTCCCCCGCGTGTGCTCGACGCGCTGCGGCGCGGACCAGCAAAAAGCATAGCCGGCTCGTCAACGGCTAGCGCCTGAGCACCGTTGTTACGACGCCAGTGAACTCACATCGGCCAAACCATGCGGAAGCCATGCTGCACAAGGCTTTCAGCGACGCTTCCGGTTAGCCGACAAAACGCTTTGGGACGCCTTGCACCCGGACGCCCCTCTGGGGAACGCCAAAACGAACCTCTATGAACACTACACAAGATCTCTCGATCATTTCTCTCGTTCTCAATGCGAGCCTGCTGGCACAAGCAGTGATGGGGCTGCTCCTGTTGCTGTCGCTGATGTCGTGGACGTTCATCTTCCGCAAGTGGTTCGCGATTCGCCGCGCCCGCGCGCAGACCGAACGCTTCGAACGTGATTTCTGGTCGGGCGGCGACCTGCAGGCGCTCTATCAAAGCGCCGCGAACAACCGCCACACCATCGGGGCGCTTGAACGCATTTTCGAGTCCGGCATGCGCGAGTTTCTGAAAGGCAAAGAGAAGCGGCTCAACGATCCGGGTGCAATTCTCGACGGCGCTCGCCGCGCGATGCGCGCAGCGTTCCAGCGCGAAATGGACGCGCTCGAAGCCAATCTCGCGTTCCTCGCTTCGGTGGGTTCGGTAAGCCCGTACATCGGTCTCTTCGGCACGGTGTGGGGGATCATGAACGCGTTCCGCGGTCTCGCCAACGTGCAGCAGGCCACGCTCGCAAACGTCGCGCCGGGCATTGCGGAGGCCCTCACGGCAACCGCCATCGGCCTCTTCGCGGCCATTCCGGCTGTGGTGGCCTACAACCGCTACGCGCACGACATCGACCGGCTGGCAATCCGTTTCGAGACCTTCATCGAAGAGTTCTCGAACATTTTGCAGCGCCAGGCGCACTAAGCATCAGGAGTCCACGATGGCCGGTTCAACCCCCGTTCGTTCCAGCATGCGTGGCGGCCGCCAGCGCCGCGCGATGTCCGACATCAACGTCGTGCCGTACATCGACGTGATGCTGGTGCTGCTCGTGATCTTCATGGTGACCGCGCCGCTCGTCGCGCCCTCCATCGTGAACCTGCCCACCGTCGGCGGCGCCGCGCCGCAGCAGCAAACGCCGCCCGTGGTCGTCAACATCCGCGCGGACGGCAACATGAGCGTGCGCTACAAGGACGACAGCGGCGCCACGCAGCAGGAAAACATGGCCCGCGCCGATCTGAACAGCTTCATCGTGGATCGCGAACAGTCGCATCCCGATCAGCCGGTCGTGATCGCCGCCGACAAGACCGTCAAGTACGAAGCCGTCATGAATGTGATGTCCGACCTCAAGGCTCGCGGCGTCAAACGCGTCGGACTGCTCGTCAAATCGCAATGATCCGCAGGACTTCAAGCTATCCGCTCCGGCCCCCGCGCGAACGCGGCACGGGTCGAGCGTTCCTGCTCGCTTTGGTGATGCATGTATTGCTGGGGTTCTTCCTGTACCACGGCATCCACTGGCAAAACAGCACGCCCGCCGGCGCCGAGGCGGAGCTTTGGACCGAGGTGCCGAACCTCTCGACGCCGCAACCCGCGCCGCCGCCTCCGGCTCCCGCCGCGCCGGCCCCGCCGGTGCGCGACGAAGAAGCCGACATCGCGTTGCAGGAAAAGAAACGCAAGCAGGAAGAGGCGGCGCGTGCGGCGCAGCTTGCTGAACAGCAGCGCCTGAAACTACAGCAACAGCAAGAGGCCGAAGCACGGCGCCAGCAGCAGCTCGCAGCCGAACAGGCGGCGCAACTGGCCGCGCAGAAGGCCGCAAAGCTCAAGCAGCAGCAGGAACAGCAGGCACAACAGGCCGCCGAGAAGCTCAAGCAACAGCAGCTCGCGGAACAGAAAAAGCAGCAGCAACTCGAGCAGCAGAAGATCGAACAGCAAAAGCAGGCGCAAGCTGAGGCGCAGAAACAGGCCGCCGCAGCAAAGGCGGCTCAGGCGAAGGCCCAGGCTGAAACGCAGGCGAAGAAGCTCGATCAGGAACGACGCGCGCGCATTGCGCAAATGCAGGGCATGGCGGGCGGCGGTGACAGCGCAAGCGGCAACGGTCTCGCGAAAAGCGGCACCGGCAGCGGCGCAGGCGGGACTGCGGCGTCGCCCGGCTACGCCGAGAAGGTGCAGCGGCGTGTGCGTCCGAATGTCGTGTGGTCGGGTGAAACGCAGGGCCTCGAAACTGTGGTTGCGGTACGCTGCGCGCCGACGGGCACGCTGCTCTCTGCGACCATTACGCGCAGCAGCGGGAACGCGCAGTGGGACGACGCCGCGTTGCGGGCCGTCCAGCGCTCGGACCCGATGCCGCTCGATACGAACGGCAAGACGCCGCCAAGCTTTACGATTACCCTGCGACCGGCCGGCTGATGGCCCTGCGGCCCTGCGGCACGGCAACAAGCGGGAACGATTCTGGCTACAGCCGGTCTCTTTGCTGTTACAAAGTGTTGAGAATTGACTTTTCGGGAAGCGACACAGCATGAGTTTGATGACGAAGCCTGGCCTGCGGACCCTTTTCGCGTCGTGCCTCATTGCCGCCTGCGGCGCCGCTCACGCGCAGCTCAATGTCCTCGTGACGGGCGTCGGCTCCACGCAGTTTCCGATCGCCACGGCGAACTTCGCCAATGAGGCGAGCGCGCCGCAGCAGGTGAGCACGATCATCCGGCAAGATCTGCAACGCAGCGGCAAATTCAGCAACATCGATGCGGGCAGCACGCCTGTCTCGGAAACCGACTCGGTCGATCTGGGCGCCTGGAAGGCAAAGGGCGCAGACGCTTTCGTGTCCGGCAGCGTGAACCGCCTGCCGAACGGCCAGTACGAAGTGCGCTTCCGGCTGTACGACACGGTCAAGCAGCAAAGCCTTGGCGGCCTCGTTCTCGTCAGCCCCGAAAGCGGCCTCAGAATGAGCGCCCACAAGGTGGCCGACTACATCTACGACAAACTGCTCGGCACGCGGGGCGTGTTCGCCACACGGCTGTCGTACGTCATCAGGACAGGCGGCCGCTATCAGTTGCAGATTTCCGATTCCGACGGTCAGGACGCGCACATCGCGCTCTCCAGCCCGGAACCCATCATCTCGCCGGCATGGTCGCCGGACGGTACCAAGGTCGCATACGTCTCCTTCGAAAAGAAGAAGCCGATCGTTTATATCCATGACCTGCCCACGGGTCGCCGCGTCATCGTGTCCGACCAGAAGGGCAACAACAGTGCGCCCGCGTGGTCGCCGGACGGCCGCACGCTCGCCGTCGCCCTTTCGCGCACCGGCAATACGCAGATCTTCGCCGTCAACGCAGACGGCTCCGGCCTGCGCCGCCTCACGCAAAGCAGCGCGATCGACACCGAACCCACCTTCTCGCCTGACGGCAAGTGGATCTATTTCACGAGCGATCGCGGCGGCCAGCCGCAGATCTACCGCATGCCGGCTCAGGGTGAAAGCGCTGGCGCGGCACAGCGCGTAACCTTCACCGGCAACTACAACACCAGCCCTCGCGTCAGCCCCGACGGCAAACAGCTCGCGTACATCTCACGCGTGGGCGGCGCATTCAAGCTGTATGTTCAGGACCTCGATTCCGGTACGGCCACAGGCCTGACCGACACAGTGCACGACGAATCGCCGAGCTTTGCGGCGAACGGTCAGTACATTCTTTACGCCACACAGGTGAACGGCCGTGGCGTGCTGGCGGCAGTCTCGACCGACGGTCGTGTTCGCCAGGTGTTGTCCGTTCCGGGCGGCAGCGTACGCGAGCCGTCCTGGGGTCCTTTCATGCAATGACACTTAGGAGAGCAATAATGATGTCGAAAAAGTTCCGCTTGGGTTTGGCCGTACTGATGATTGGTGCACTGGCCGCCTGTAAGTCCACGCCCCCCGTCAATCCCAACGCGAACCAGGGTGCGGTGTCGGGCACGCAGCCGAACCCGAACGCGGTCGCACCGGTGACGGTGGATGAGCTGAACAATCCGAACAGCCCGCTCGCCAAGCGCAGCGTCTACTTCGACTTCGACAGCTATTCGGTGAAGGACGAGTACCAGCCGCTGCTGCAACAGCACGCGCAATACCTGAAGACGCACCCGCAGCGTCACGTTCTGATCCAGGGCAACACCGACGAACGCGGCACGAGCGAGTACAACCTCGCGCTCGGCCAGAAGCGTGCCGAAGCCGTGCGTCGCTCGCTGTCGCTGCTCGGCGTGCCCGACTCGCAGATGGAAGCTGTGAGCCTCGGCAAGGAGAAGCCGGTTGCCCTCGGTCACGACGAAGCATCGTGGTCGCAGAACCGTCGTGCCGACCTCGTGTACCAACAGTAACGAACGCATGGGATGAAGGGGCGTATGTCACACCGTATCTCCTGGCTGCGGTTCGCCGCAGCTGCCTCCGTCGCCGGCGCCGCCTTTGCGGCGGCACCGGCGCATGCTGGCCTCTTCGACGACAACGAAGCGCGTCAGGCCATTCTCGACCTGCGCACCAAGACCGATAACCTGACCAGCCAGTTGTCCGCGGCACAACGCACGATCCTCGACCAGTCCAACCGTCTCGACCAGCTCAACCAGCAGGTGGCGACGTTGCGTGGACAGAACGAAGACCTGGCGAATCAGTTGTCCATCCTGCAGAAGCAGCAGAAGGACTACTACACGGACCTCGACGGGCGGCTCAAGAAGTTCGAGCCGCAGCAGCAGACCGTCGATGGCGTGCAGGGAATCGTGCAGCCCGGCGAAACGGATGCGTTCAACGCCGCCTCGCAGCAGTTCCGCAACGGCGACTTCAAGAACGCGGCAGCATCGTTCCGCAGTTTCATCGCGAAGTACCCGCAAAGCCCCTATCAGCCAAGTGCGCAGTACTGGCTCGGCAATGCGCTCTATGCGCTCAAGGACTACAAGGGATCGACGTCCACATGGGACGGCGTCGTGAAGAACTACCCGCAGAGTCCGCGTGCGCCAGAAGCGTTGCTCGCCATCGCGAACAATCAGCTCGAGCAGGGCCAGAAAGCAGCGGCCCGCAAGACGCTCGAACAGATCCTCGCGCAATACGGCAGTTCCAGCGTCGCGCAATCGGCACAAAGCAGGCTTTCGCAAATCAAATAACAAGGCAGCCCCGCTGCCACGCAAAGCAACGCGCACCGCATCACAACGCTACGCGCGCCTCTCGACGAAGAGCCCGGAACACGAGGTGTTCCGGGCTTTTTCGTATTCGCTTCTGCCGCACGTGTTTACGTACGACGACGGGCACCTCTGCGCAACGTTCCCGACGGCGCGGCGGATTGACAGGCCTGGGGGGCGCCGGTACAATCCCGCTTCTTTCGGGTCGTTAGCTCAGCTGGTAGAGCAGCGGACTTTTAATCCGTTGGTCACTGGTTCGAATCCAGTACGGCCTACCACCTACCCTATCGGGTGGGTACTGAAGGGAATCAAGCACTTACGCGCGAGCGTCAGTGCTTTTTTTTCGCCCAGAGATGGGCCGGCGATGTCTAAAACGTACCCTTTGCCGGAAATTTGCCGGAACGGAGAATCCAGACCAAGCGAGCCTAACCTTTCGCATGGAGTCTCTGGATGGCATACATCAGCCAGCGCCGCGCCTACTGGCGCGCCGAATTCCGCAAGCGCGGACACAAACCTATCTACCGGACGTTCGATACCAAGCAGCAGGCCCGCGAGTGGGCCCAGCGGATCGAGGCGGAAATCTCCATCGGTATCTTCGTTGATCGCACGGAAGCCGAGCGCCATCTTCAACGCCGTGTCGACCGACTCCGAGCCGGAGTTCGTGAAGAAAATCCGGTCGAGGGTCCCCGGCATGAAATCCGCAATTCGGGCCGCTGCTTCGAACGCAAGCTCGTGCCCCATCTGAAACGTCGGCGCGTAGTCCATGGTTCTGATCTGAGCGGCGACTGCCTCGATGATTTCCGGACGACCGTGACCTGCGTTGACGCACCACAGGCCAGCCGTTGCATCCAGCACACGACGGTTATCGTCCGTTATGTAGTACATACCCTTCGCGGACCTGAACATGCGCGGCGCGCGCTTGAACTGCCGGTTCGCCGTGAACGGCATCCAGAAGTTCGACAGACTGGCGTCGCTGATCGTTGTGCTCATCGAGAAATCCCTCCTGAAAAATAGGTAGCCGGCTGCATTCCGCATGCCACAGGCGTGGCTTCAATGTATTCAGGCAAGGATGCCGGTTCAATGTCGCATGAAGGAAGTCGACTTCGCGCAACCAGAGAGCAATCCGGTGAGTCAGGCAGAGAAGTTCTGGTTTCGCGAAAGTTGGCTTGCGCGTTTGGGGAATTTCAGCGCGGGCGCCAGGTGCTACCGTGAAGGCCGTTCTCACCAGTCTGTCGAAGGACCACACATGACCAGCAGCCTGCCGCAACCCGTCGACGCCGGACTTGTTCCTCGATTTGCGGGTCTTTCCACGTTCATGCGCCTTCCTGCCGTATCGAACTTCGCGGACGTCGATATTGCGCTGATTGGCGTCCCCTGGGACGGCGGCACCACCAACCGGGCCGGAGCACGGCACGGGCCGCGCGAAATTCGCAACATGTCGAGCCTCATGCGCAAGGTCCATCACGTCAGCAGGATCGCGCCGTACGATCTGCTGAGAGTGGGCGATGTCGGCGATGCCCCGGTCAATCCCATCGACCTTCTCGATTCGCTGCGGCAGATCGAGCATTTCTACAGCGCCGTTCATCGTGCGGGCGCCATTCCGATTTCGGCAGGCGGCGATCATCTGGTGACGCTGCCCATCTTTCGCGCCATTGCGAAGCACCGGCCCATCGGGATGATTCACTTCGACGCTCATTCCGACACTAACGACACCTATTTCGGCCACAACCCGTATACGCACGGCACGCCGTTTCGCCGCGCAATCGAAGAGGGGCTTCTGGACCCGAAGCGCACGGTTCAGATCGGCATTCGCGGCTCGGTGTACTCCGCGGACGACCTCGACTTCGCAAGAGATGCGGGCGTGCGCATCATCGAAATGGAAGAATTCACCGCGCTGGGCGTTGCCGGGACGATTGCCGAAGCACGGCGCGTCGCAGGTATCGGACCCGCCTACGTCAGCTTCGATGTCGACGCACTCGACCCTTCCTTCGCCCCGGGTACCGGCACACCGGAAATTGGCGGCATCACGACACGAGAAGCGCAGCAGATGATCCGCGGGTTGCGCGGCCTGCACCTGATCGGCGCCGACGTTGTGGAAGTGTCGCCCCCGTTCGATCCCACCGGCGGTACGGCACTCGTGGGCGCAACCATGATGTTCGAACTGCTTTGCGTGATAGCGGAAGCTCAGGCCCAGTATCGTACAATCGCCGGCGAACGACGTACTGTCGTCACAGATTGAGGTGCGTTCCCTGAGGTACCTTTGCGGCCACCGCTCCGAAGAAACCCGGCGAGCTAGACCATGCTTGGAAACCTGTCAGACGTGGATCTGAAGTCGCTTCGGATCTTTTGCACGATAGTCGAAGCCGGCGGGTTCACTTCTGCACAGACGGTCCTGAATATGGGCCTGCCGCGCCTGAGCATCACCGTGCGCGATCTCGAAGTACGGCTCGGCACGACGCTATGTCACCGTGGGCGCCAGGGGTTCCAGGTGACCGAAGAAGGGCTCGCGGTCTACGAGGCCGCACGCGTGCTTTTTTCAGACGTAAGCCGTTTTTTGGACGCTATCGGCGCTTTGAGCGGTCAGCCCAAAACGCGGCTTGACATCGGCTTTGTCGACGGCCTCCTCTCCTTCCCCGGCACGCCTACCGTCACGGCGCTGCAACGCTTCAGGGAACGCTCCGCCAGCACGCATCTCACCGTCCATGTGATGCCCCCAGGCGACCTTGAAAAGGCGGTGCTGGACGAGAAGCTGAACCTCGCGGTAGGCGCGTTTCACCACCATCTTTCAGGGCTCGTCTACACGCCGCTCTTTTCCGAAGAGCAGGGACTCTATTGCGGCCGCGACCATCCGCTGTCGACTGCAACCGGCGTAAACCTGATGGAAACCATCGAGGCCGCCCCGTATGTCGAGCGTGGGTACCTGGCCGAAAGCCACAAGCCGCATCACGTCAATCTGAATCGCGCTGCCACGGCGTTCTCGATGGAAGCGACGCTCACCATGCTGCTGACGGGGACGTACATCGGGTACCTTCCAACGCACTTCGCGAGGCGCTGGGAAGACGAAGGGCGGCTGTTTGCGCTCGTGCCGTCTGCCTTCACCTACCGCTCTCTTTTCAGCATCGTCACGCGTCAGGGCAAAGCCCTCGACGCCACCACACAGATGATGCTCGACAGCTTTCCACGCTCGGCCGAGTAATCCGCGAGCGGCTTGGCCATCGCCCGCGGCGCGGGTGCGTCGACCACTTCCCTCTTCCGCGCAGTTTCACTTCACGCTCACTTCGCGTCGTGATTCCGGTCGCGTGGCAAGCGGCCTCGGCACCCCGCTGCATGCTTTCCAATCCCCGCAAGTTGGGTTTTTTTGACCAGCATTGATGCACCAACAGGCCCCTCCTACATTGAGGTCACGGCAATTCGATCGTGAGGGAGGTGGCAACACAACCCGACCGGAATCGCCCAACGCCTGTTTCCTGAATTGAGAGGCTGCCCGTATCGCAGCCTGCCTATCGTTATCCCTTCGAGGCGCCTGCGCCGATGGAAATGTCATGCTGATATCCTTCCGTACCCTCCTCCTGTCGTTGGCCGGCGCGTGTGCCGTCCTCGTATCGACACCCAGTTGGTCCGAGAGCAACGATCTGCTGTCCCGTATCAGAACCAACGGCCAGATCACCATCGGCACCGAAGCGCGTTATGCGCCGTTCGAGTACATCGAGAACGGCAAGATCGTGGGCTACGACGCGGACCTGATGCAGTACGTGTTGAAGCCGCTGCAGGGCGTCAAGGTGGATCAGCTCGATCTGCCTTTTCAGGGGCTTCTGCCTGGCCTCGACGCGAAGCGCTTCGATATCGTCGTGACCGCCGTCACCATCAACAAGGAGCGCCTCGAGCACTTTGCGTTCACGTTCCCCGTGGCCGACGCAACGACCGGCGTACTGCTGCGCTCCAATGAGCCGTCCATCAAGAAGCCCGAGGACCTGAACGGCAAGATCGTCGGCACCCAGGCAGGCACCGCACAGTTGCAGGCAGCCATCGCGCTCGACCAGAAGCTGAAGGCCGCGGGCGGTTCCGGACTCAAGGAAATCAGGCAATACGTCGCCTTCGACGAGGCCTACGCCGACCTGGCCGTGGGACGTCTCGATGCCGTTGCGCAGTCGCTTGCCAACCTTGGCCCGCTCATGAAATCGCGCCCCGGGGTTTTCGCCATCATGCCGGAAACAATTGGTCCGAAAACGTACTTCGCCTGGGTGGCCCGCAAGGACGCTGACAGCGCCGCGCTGGTCAAGCTGTTCAGCGACGGCATCGCGCGCGCCAACCGCGACGGCACGATGAAACAGCTCCAGCTGAAGTGGTTCGGTACGACCATGGACGTGCCGGCCCAGGCATTGACCGCACCCGCCATGTAACGAAGCGGCGCGCGCGACGGTCCCGCCTTACCACGAGCCACGAGCGTTGAAACGATATGAACGAGCCAACCTTCCTCACCCGCAGCCTGGACTACCTGCCTCCTCTGCTCGATGGCGCGCTCACCACCCTGGCGTTATCGGCCATTGCCGTTCTGTGCGGCTTTTTCGCCGGCGTCTTCGCCTACACGATGCTGGCGAGCCGGAACCGCTGGCTGGCTGCGGCCGCGCGCGTGTACGTGAGCGTGTTCAGGGGCACGCCCATGCTCGCGCAACTGCTGGTGTTCTACTACGTGCCCGCCGCGCTCGGGCTCGGTTTGCCGAGCCCCGTCGCCGCAGTGATCGGACTCTCGCTCAACACCGCGGCCTACCAGTCGCAGATTCTGAGCGCCGGCTTCCATTCGATCCCGAAGGGTCAACGCGAGGCAGCCGGCGCGTTCGGTCTCACGCGGTGGCAGACGTTGTGGCACGTCGAGGTTCCACAGGTCGTGGCCGCCACCTTGCCCGCGCTCGTCTCGGAGATGATCGATATCGTAAAGGCGTCGGCCGTGATCTCCGTGATCTCTGTTACCGACCTGATGCGCGTGAGCCAGCAACTCGCTTCCGCCACCTACCGGCCGCTTGAGACCTACACGCTTGGCGCACTGATGTACCTCGCCATCACGACGCTTCTCTCGCTTGCGGGGCACCGCTACGAGCGACGCATCAGCCGGCGCGCCTGACACGAAGGACGGCAAATTCAGATGAACTCCTTGTTTTCCCTCTTGCCGCGCTTCGCCGCGGGCATGCTCGTGACGCTGGAAGTCAGCCTGCTTGCCGCGTTCACGGGGATGATGGGCGGCTTCGCGCTCAATGTGCTGCGCCTGCGCTTTCCTCAAGTCGTGGCCACACCGTACCGCCTGTATGTCTGGCTCGTACGCGGCATGCCGTACCTGTCGCAACTGGTGATCGTCTACTTCGGCTTGCCAGCGCTCGGTCTGACCATGACGGCGGTACAGGCAACCGTCGTCTCGCTTGCCATGTACTCGGCGGCGTACTTCGCGGAGATATTCCGCACATCGTGGGCGAGCATTCCGCGCGGACAGATGGAAGCAGTGAGAGCGTTCGGCATCGGGCGCTGGGCGTCGTTTCGCGTGATCGAGTGCCCGCAGGCCATTGCGTTTGCCGTACCGCTGCTGACCAACATGGTCATTCTCGTGATCAAGGAAAGCTCCGTCGCGTCCATCATTACGGTGCCCGAATTGACGATGACAGCGAGTGACCTGGTCTCGTCGACATATACGTATATCGGCCCATACGCGATGCTGATTTCGTGCTACTGGCTGCTGACCCAATCTGTCGCGCTGCTGGCGAGACGCATGGCCGCACTGACTCCACTCCTGAGGAAAATATCGTGAGCGATTCCCCCATTCTCCAGCTTCGCGGCGTCGGCAAGTCATACGGCGAACTGCGCGTCCTGAAAGGCTTCGATCTCGATGTGATGCGCGGCGAAATCGTCTCGCTGATCGGCCCCTCCGGCTCCGGCAAGACGACGGCATTGCGCTGCATGAACTTTCTGGAGACGTATGAAGAAGGCGAAGTGCGAGTGAAGGGCAGGTTGCTCGGCTACCGTGCATCGACCGGCAACGGGCGTGTGCGCGATACCGACGCGAACATCGCCGAGGTACGCCGGCCCATCGCCATGGTGTTTCAGCAATTCAATCTGTGGCCGCACATGACCGTGCTGGCCAACGTGGCGGCGCCGCTCGTGCTTTCGCGCAAATGCAGAAAAGCCGAGGCCGAGCAGAAGGCGAAGGCCGCACTCGATCACGTCGGACTCGCCCACAAGGCCCAGGCGTACCCCGCACAACTGAGCGGCGGTCAACAGCAGCGCGTCGGCATTGCGCGGGCACTTGCAATCGAACCGGAGGTCATGCTGCTCGACGAACCAACGTCGGCACTCGACCCGGAACTGGTTGAAGAGGTGCTGAGTGTCATCCGCATGCTCGCGCAGGAGGGCCTCACGATGGTGATGGTCACTCACGAAATGAGCTTTGCAGCCAAGATATCGAACAAGGTGGTGTTCATGGAGGCCGGCCAGATTATCGAAACGGGATCGCCGGCACAGTTGTTCGGCAATACCCGTACGCCCCGACTCCGGCAATTCCTCAAGCCATGGCTTGACCGTAGTCTTTCGCTCGCAGAGGGAATGGCGCGACCGGGGCACGAAGTGATGTCGTCGAACCACGTACCCCTGTCATGAGCGAAGCGGTCAGCTACGCCGTGCCAACAACCACCGGCTCATTGCTATAAGCGCCACCGGCGCTCCATGCGCGTTTGCCCGGTGACGGGCAAGCGGCGCGACGCGGGCCTCGGCGCATATCCCGAAACATCAATCGCCGAAGCCCCCGAGAATAGTCGTCGGAAACAACGGTTGCACACGCGCTGACAGGAACCGGCACAGGCAGAAGGGGCGGCAGCAGAAATCGCCGTAGCCGCGCGTTCAATACGCCATCACTCATTTCGTTTTCCTGTTTCTCTTGCAGTCAGTCACATCAGTTCGCGCCGTCAGCATAGGGTTCTGCCGGCCCGGCCGCGTTTAATGCCAGGGGAGATCAATCCCGCGGGCGACCGGTACCGCCGTGTCAGGGCTTCGGCCCGCCAGCGACTGCCCCGGGGCGCCCCTGTGACTGCGAAAGCTCAAGCGCCTTGAGCGAACCCATGAGAGACATCAGGGTGGAAAACGCATTCCCATCGTTACCACCGCCAAGCTGGATCTGTGGAACCAGCGGCACCTTCGCGGTTTCGAACGCCTCGGCCAGCCGCAGCATGACGGTCTGCATCAGCTGCTTGTCGGCGCCCTCTCCCTGAAGCGCTTCGGACTTCGCCTTGATGGCGGATGCCTCCGCCTCACCCACCGAGCGGATCGCCGACGCACGCCCCGAACCTTCCATTTCCTGCCGGAACTTCTCCGCCTGCGCCAGTGCCTCGATTTCCTGCCGGCGCTTCTCGGCCGCCTTCACGCTCGCGGAACCCTGGTTCTCCTTGATGCTGATGTCGACCAGCGAGCCCGTCAGCTCCTTCTGCTTTGCCGCCCGCTGCTCGGCCTCGTTCAGCTCGCGCTGCTTGTCCGCTGCGATCTGTTTCTGTGCGAACGTCTCCACCTGTTCGCGGGCGATCTGCCGGTCGCGCAGTTGCGCCATGATGTTCTCGATCTGTACGTCACCGACCTGCGCCTTGGGCGTGCCGATCAGCACTTCCTCGAACTCGAGCGAATACGCCTGGAAGCGTTCACGCATGTCGTTCGATGCATTGACCTGCAGTTCGCTGCGCGACTGGATCAGCTCGATGAACGTCTTGGTCTGCGACACGTTCTTGAAGTACGACGACACCATCGGGTCGAGCGTCTGCTCGACGAGCTGCTCAATGTTGCCGAAGCGCTGCACGACCATGGGCGCTTTCCGGTAGTCGATGTGCACCACGACTGAGAGCGGCAGCAGTGGCTCGAACGCATCCTTCGTGATCAGCGTGATTTCGCGCAGGTTCGAATCGAAGCTCGATCCGCTCTCACCCGACTTCCACATCAGTACGAAGTTGGTGGTAGGTACGAGTTCGATCTTGCCGGCATAGGTGTTGAAAGCGTACTTGCCCGGCATCAGCGGATCGCGCCAGACGCCCCGGCAACCGTTCTCGACCAGTTCGCCGTGGCTGTAGTCGCTGCCGGACAGGTCGTCACCGCGACGCCCGGTGTACGAAACCACCACGCCCACATAGCCGACCGGGATCACCGTCTTGCGGATGAATTCGACCGTTGCGAAGAGGCGGTTGATGTACCAGGTGCCTTCGACCAGGACACGCTCCTGCCGGCCGCGGCGGCCACCGGCAGCAAGGAACTTCTCCGGCTCCTGATACGAGTTATGGACGTCGCCGACATCGGGCGCGAGCAGTTCGTCCTTCGGCAGTGCGGGTCCGTCCTGGACCGTCACGATCGCCAGCAGGTCGGAGTCGTGCTCGCCTTCCGCGCCCTTGATGACGACAGGCGAGAATCCGCCACGCTCATCCAGAAGTGCGCGCATCGTCTCGTAATACGCCTTTTCCTGGGAGTTGAGCGACAGGGAATACGTTGCTTCCTCCGTCATCACCACGAAGAGCGCGGGGTTGAGAATGTGTGTGCCCTCGCGCAGTACCTTGCGCTGGGGTCCCTTCTCGCCCCCCTTTTCCAGAAATGCCCGAACGTCCCGGAAATCGTCGACGTTGGCATTGTCAGCGAGTGTTTGGCCGGCGGGCAGATCGCGGCCGTCGCGGGCAAACACGTACCCAATCTTGCCCTGCGTTACCGAGACCATCGGGTGGATATGCACGCGGTACTGGAACGGCGCGAAGAAGTGGAAACCACCCCGCAGCAGTTCCGGCTGGAAGCCGGCTTCGCCTGCCAGCGCAAGCAGCCCCGACTGTACCGAGCCGCTCAGGCTCCACAGCTTCTCCACCACGCCTACCCGGTCGTTAGGTATGTAACGGATGATGCCCGATACCCAAACCAGCACCGCAACTACGAGCAGCACTGCCAGACCGATAGCGATCGTTTGCCCCACCTGCATCAAATGGTCCATATGTGTTTTCCCCTTCTTCCAGTTGCCGGGCCTTTCCTGCTGTAGCGTCGTAATGCCACCGCAGATGATCGATTAGCCCCATCGCTCACCCCAAAAACTGGCACCTTTGTCGTAGCCTCATTGAAGGACCCGCTTGCCGTAGATCCATTCGATACTGCCGTAAGGCGCAAGCTGGTCGAGGATACCCAGCCTGCTTCGCCCTTCGGCGGCATCGCCCTTGACGAACTTCGCATACGCGCCGAGATAGAACTGCTCTTCTGCTTCCGCGTCCTGACGTTCGTCACCCGACAGCCCGGCATTGATGATCGAAAGCTCTCTCACGATATTTTCGCCTTGCCATGCGCGCAGCAATGCGCCGTACTGGTTCTTGTCGTTCGCAGCGTAGTAGCTCGCGTCCCGTTCGAGTTGCGGATTCGTCAACGAGGCATCATGGGCTCTGGCCATGATGTAGCGGTACACGAGCGCCCGGTACGCATAGAAGCCCGGCCCCTCCAGTGGCGACTCGGCATCTGCCAGCGTATCGATCGCCGCCTTCCATTGCTCCAGTTGAATATGGGCGAAAGTGGCTGTGACGAATCCTTCGGTGTAGGTACCCAGGACACCAGCGCGCGTGAGCTGGGGGTTGTGAGCGGCAAACTCGCGGATCTTCCCGATTTCCGGAGCAAGGAGCGCAAGCGCCTGCTGCGGGTTGTTCAGCGAGAACTCTATGCCCGCTTTTGTGGCAATCAGATCCTTGCTTCTGGACGGATCGGCCAGTCGTAAGGCGTCGTCGATCCGGGCAAGAGCCTCATCCGGTTTGCCAAGGGAATCGAGAGCGGCAGCCTCATCCTGCAATGCAGATGCTCTCTCGAATGGCGAAGTCGCTGCGGCCTCCTTCTTCCGTGCCGCCTCGAGGTCTTGCTCGTGTTTCGTTCTGAGCGGATTGCCGGTAACAGTCGCTGCCATGTCCCGCAGACCGCAATAAAGCGGGCGTCCGACCGAAACAGGGTGGTCGTGAACCGTGATGTCGGTCATGCTCTGCGAGCAGCTCTGCGTACCGTTGAACGCGAAATTTACGTGGTAGGTATGCCCTTTTTCAGGGACGAAGGACGTGACGAACGGGCCACACGAAGCCGAACGGGAATCCATGTCGTCACCGTAGAGTCCCTTTACCTGTAGCTGCATGCCGGGCTCGACGCTCACGGTTCGCGACGTCTCGGCTTTCATGACGGCCTTGTTGAGCTTCTCGGTCAGGCGCGCAATTGACGGCAGCAGTATTCCACGACCGCTATCGAACACGCTTCCGACTCTCTGGAATCCGGTGCATGCTTCGTCCGATGTACTTGTTGAGAAATTCACCGGCATAGGCATCCCGCTGGTTGTGAACACAACCTTTGCCCCGTCTTTGGGGGCGTCGGCCACGATCTCCGTCCGCGCGACCTCTTTTTGCGCTTCCTGCTCCCCAGCCCTGTGTGATGCCGCGTGCCTGGTTGCGCACCCCGCGATCAGGAAAGTCGACGCAAATATCGCAAAAATGGTTTGTGCTGGAGGTATTTTGGCTGTATGCATTTGATTCATTAAGTTCCGATATGTCTTGTTTCAGCACGGCTCGTCAGGTCAGACGGTACACATCTCATGGCCATGGGCCGCCTACTGCTGGACCGTCGCGCCCTTCAGCAGCCCGGCCGTGAAGTCAGCCGCGGCCTTCTCCAGCGCCAGCGCCTCAAGCTGTTTGCGGATCGTCTCCTTCACCGCGTCGAACGCGGGAATCTGCGTCGGCCGCTTAGCATCGAGCTTGACGATCAGGCGCACGTTGCCCACCGGAATCGAGTCCGGTGTCACGCCTCCCACCGGCAGCTGCGTGATGGCCTGAGCAACAGGCAGCGGCAGACCCTGCGTCTTGCCCTCGGTGACGGGCGTCTTGAAGCTCACCCACGGCAGCTCACCACCATTCGCCTTGCTGGGCGCCACGCTGTACTGCTGCGCCAGCACGTCGAACGGTTTGCCCGACTTCAGCTCGCTGAGCACCGTCGCCGCGGTCATCGCGTCGGGTACCGCAATCACCCGCGGCTTGTACTCCTCCTTGCCGAGCGACGCCACGATCTGGTCGTAGCGCGCCTTCACCTGTTCATCGGTCACCGGCGCGGCATGGATGCTGTCCTTCAGGTACAGCTGTGTTTCGGCGTTGGTCTTTGCCGCT
Source organism: Paraburkholderia sp. A1RI_3L (assembly GCF_048957895.1). NCBI lineage: Bacteria > Pseudomonadati > Pseudomonadota > Betaproteobacteria > Burkholderiales > Burkholderiaceae > Paraburkholderia > Paraburkholderia sp. A1RI_3L. The sequence continues at coordinate 1,187,705 of NZ_JARCHA010000001.1, read as the reverse complement.
TCCATCGCCTGCTGCACCTCGGGCTTCGAACCGTAGCCCGCCTTCTCCGCGTTCTGCCGGAACAGCTCGCGCGCGATCAGCTGCTGTTTGAGCGCCTGGCGCAGCTGGGGTGTGTCGGGCTGGTGCGCCACCTGGGCCGCGATGCGTACCGCTTCATCAAGCTGCGACTGCGGGATCGCTATGCCATTGACGGCGGCCACCGTACCGACGGGCAGCGTGGCAGCGGGGGCAGACGCGGTCTGCGCCATTGCGGGTGCAGCGATGCCGGCCGCAAGCATAAGGACGGCAGCCGCCTTGATCCGCAGTGAGATTCTGTTCATCGTTGTGCCTTCAGTAAGTCCAGTTGAGTGTTCCAAGAACGAGGGTCGCCTTCGGCCCGAGGGCAGCCGGCTGCGTGAGTGCGCGTCCTGCGAGCAGCTCGCCCGACAGCATCTGCTTATGCCACTGCCACTGCGCGCGCAGGCCCGCGCCTACCCCCACCAGCGACGGGAAACCCGGCACGGCAACCAGGTTCGCCTTGCCCGCATCGAGAAACACGTAGGGTTCGACGCGGCCATCGTGCCACGCGGGCGTATTCACCCACGCGAGTTCGTTGCGCGACCAGATGCCCCGGTCGCCCGCAATCTCGCCCGAGCGGAAGCCGCGGATCGTGTCCATGCCGCCCAGGTACAGCTGCTCCGAGCCGAACAGCGCCACGTTCGTGTACTGGCCGCCGAGCGCGCCGCGGTACGCCAGCTGTACACGTGAGATGGCCGGCAGCGGCAGCGTATAGGTGGCCGTCATGTCGAACTTCGTGAACTGGCTGTGCGCATCGGTGCGCGCGATGCCGTGTGCGTCGTGGTCGGCCTCCAGCCACGGCAGGCCCTGCGATACGCCACCATCGAGCGTGACGTTGCCGGCCGACCCGTTGAGCGCGAATCTGTGGAGCCAGTTAGCCCCCGTGCGCAGCACCGCGATGCGCTGCGGGTTCAGGTCGATGCTGCCGTTCAGTTCGCGGTCCGTGCGCCGCCACGACAGCGTCGCATCGAAATTCACGATGTCGGCCTGCGAGCGCAGCAGCGTGTAGTTCCAGCCCAGGATGTGACTCAGCGTGCGGCCCCACAGCAGCGCGGTCGTGCCCACCACCTGCTGGTATTCCGAGTCCGACAGCGTGTAGCTGAAGGTATGTCGCCCGAACGGGATGGCGAGCGAGCCCACCAGCGCGTTGCTGTCCAGGCTGTCGATGAAGTTCAGGCTCAGCGACTCCTGCAGGCCGATGAGGTTGTCCGCCTCGACACCGGCCCGGTAGCGTGTCACGCCGGTCGTGGAACTGCCGTAGTTGTCGACCCCCAGGCTGTAGTAGAGCCGGTCGCCGGACCGGTTGCCGACCGCCACCACCGACTCGCCGGGGCTCTGGCCGGGCAGGATCTGGACTTCTGCCTGGTTGCGGCGCAGCCGGTTGATCTGCGAGACGCCCTGGTCAATGTCCTCCAGCCGCAGTGCGTCGCCAGGTACCACGGGAAAGGCGTTTTCGTAGCCGGCGTCGGTGATCCAGCCGCCGCCGGCTGCACTCTCGTTCTTCTTCAGGCGGTGGACCGGCTCGCCGTTCACCCTGAAGCCGCCGATGCGGCCCACCTGGATGGTCACCGTGAGCGTGCCCGAGCCCAGGTTCTGCGGACCGAGCAGCGCGCGTGTGGTGACGTAGCCTTCGGCGACAAACGCATCGGTCAGGCGTTTCAGCAGCACGTTGACGCGGTGCGAGCCCAGCGCATGGCCAGTGAACGGCGCGACGATGGCTTCAAGCTTCGCGCGCGGCACGCCGGGCAGCGGCGTGTACGGGTGGCCGTCCGGTTCCGCGAGCACGATGCGGCTGACCGGGAAGGTAGGACCAGTCTCCACGATCTGGTCGACCGGCGTGTCGACCGGGATGTCGAGCGTAGTCTCCGGCGCCTGCGGCGCCACCGAGATCGACGCGGGCGGCTGGGCGAGCTGGCGCTGGCGCGCCTGTTCGCGCTGCTCGTCGATCAGTTGCTGGCCGGGGTCCTGGATGGGCCGTGGTGCTGCGCCGGGCGGGAGTGCCGGAGGAGCCGCAGGCGGCGTCTGTGCGAACGCCGGCAGCGCCACCAGCAGGACAGCCAGCGTCACCAGCAGGATCAGGGACCGGTTCTGCCGGCTACGCGCGCGCATGGCCAGCATCAGTATCCGATCCACGTCGTCAGTCCCAGGTGCTGGCCGATCTGCACCGGCGTGCGCGATGGCGCGCGCACCGTCGTGATGGTGCCCGTGGCGGACACGCCCTTCAGCGCGCTGATCGAGCCGCCGTCGATGATCGCGTCGCCCGTCAGGTGCACGGCGCCGTTCGCGGCGAACCCGCCCCCGACGTCGGCCGCGATGATCTGCGCCCACGTGCTGCCGAAGAACGCCTTGAAGCCGCGCTGCTGGCTGATCGCCGAATAGCCCGTCACGCCCTGCGCGTAGGTGACGGGTGCGGTGACGTCGATGTCGCCCTGCGCGAACACGTTGCCGCCGATGTTGCGCGCGACGCTGCCCGCGGTGATCGCGATGTTGCTGCCTGACTGGATCGTGCCGCCATACGGCTGCACCGTGCTCGATGCACTCGCGTGGCAGAAGATCCAGCAGCCTCGCGAGTAGCTTGCCTGCCCGGAGAACACGGCGGCGTTGGTGAAGGCATCGTCCGCGTGGATCGTGATGTCGCCGCCGTTCGACTGGATGATGCCGCCCGAGTTGGTGACGTTGTGCCCGGAGATCGTGACGGGCCCCGCCGTCGAGGCGACGTAGGCCAGCTGCGAGGGCTCGGTCACGGTGCCGTAGTCAACGTCGAAACCGCTGGTGGTGTGGGTCAGGAACAGGAAGCTGCCGCCCTGACGTGAGTACGCGACGGGCTGTCCGCCATTGGTGCCGCCCGTGTGGTCGATGATGTTGAGCACATCGCCCTGCGCGGCGAGCGTCACGCCCTGGTTGGAGAGGATGCGGGCGTTGTCGTTGACGATGTCGCCCTGGGCGGTGAGCTGGGCATCGCCGTTCGCGGCGAAGACGATGCCGAGGTTGTCATGCGTCGAGCGGTTCGTGATGCTGCCGCCCGCGGTGAGCGTGATGTTGCCGCCCGTGGCCGTACCGTCCGCCGCGACGCCGCCGGCCTGGATCACGCTGCCGGTGTTCGAGATGTCACCTGTTGCGGTGAGGCTGACCGATCCGGCTGCGGCGGCCAGCGTCGAGGGGCCTGTGGCGTCGTCGGAAAGCGCCATCGAGCCGGTCTTCACCGTGATGCTGTTCGCCGCGGTCATCTGCGCGCCCTGCAGCGAGACGGTGCCGGGCGTGGTGAGGGCGACGTCGTGTTCGGCCCGGATGGAGCCGTCCACCGTGGTGATGTCGCCGCTGGTCGAGACCACCACGTCACCCGCGCTCGCGTAGAGTTTGCCGAGGTTGCGCACGCCCGCGCCCTGGTCCGTCACGATGAGCTGTACGCGTCCGCCCGTGAGGCCGCCGGCGGCCGTGATGTCGACGGCAAGTCCCGAGGCGGCGCTGCCAGGAGTGGTGGTGCCGATGAGCCAGTCGTGGCCGTTGTCCGAAGGCGAGAAGCCGGTATCCCACTTGGTCGTACTGCTGCCGATGGTGGCGCGCACGCCGCCCGCCGAGCTGGTGAAACTGTTCGTGACCGGACCGTTGACCGCGAGGCGCTTCGCCACGAGATCGAGGTTCACGAGCGTGCCGGACAGGCCGCCGGGACCGATGGTGATGGTGCCGCCGCTGGTGGCGAGCACAACGTTGCGCTGGATGTTGCCCGGCGAGAGCGTGAGGTCGCTGAAGCTCACCTGCCCCGTCGACAGCACCACATGGCCGGCGTTCACGAAACTCCCGCCATCCACGGTAATGCCGTTGGGGTTGGCCAGAATCACGTTCGCGCGCGGGCCGAGCACGGCAATCGCTCCCTGGATGAGCGACGGGTTCGTGCTCGTCACCTCGTTGACGATCGTGCGGGCGTTGATGCCGGCGTTGTTCAGGTCCGCGCCGGCCGACGACACGTTGAACGATGAATAGGTGTTGTGCGAGACGCCGCCCGTGGCGGGGGCAATGGCAACGGTCTGGTGGCCGTTTGCGGCTGAGCTCACTGATGTTGCGGTGCCGCCGTCGGCGACGATGCCGGCAGCATGTGCAATGCCTGCGAGAGAAACCAGCAGCAGGCCTGCCCCGACGCCCCGCGTGCGCGCGGGGACGGTCATGCGGATCTTCATTTTTAGTCGTATCCCTGTGCTACCCGTGAAGCACGTTCAGTTCTTCTTCTGTTGCGGTGTGTCGTCGTGCGAACCAGCCGGTCTGGTGTACTTCAGTTCGGCAATTGTCTTTGTGGCCGATTCAGCCTCCTCGATCTCACCCCGCATCGAATAAATTTCATTAACCGAATTTATGCCAATAAAAATTGGCCACCCATAATTTTTATTTTTAAAATTCCAAATTATCCCCTAATAAATAACTATTTCTTCAGGCGCTCACTCCTTGGTTCACGCCACCGTTGCAATCTAATCTTCAAGCCCGCGACCACCATCATCAATACGCCCTTTAACTTATCCCATTGATTGGTTGCTAGACTAATAGTCATAGCCGCAATTGCAGCCTGCGCCCAAAGATTTCCAAGGTCACTGGCCCGATTAAACAACGCCCTCGCGATATCGTAGTCGCGCTCCACTCCAATTCCTTTGACGTACAAATCACCAAGTCTTGTTATAGATGGCGCATAATCACGCTCCATTCCGATGGAGAATATCTCGCGAGCTTTATCGTAATCTTTTCTACGCAAATAAAAGTAACCAGCAGGAAGAGTTGAAACGGCAGAACCAGAGTCTACTGCTTTTCGATACCAAAATTCGGCCTGCGCAAAGTCTGGCCCACCGTCACCCTTTGACCTAAATTCATACCGGCTCCCCAAATTTGCCATGCTTAATATAGACCCTTTATCAACGAGCAATCTGTACGCTGCTTCGGCTGCATGGAAATCTGAAATCGCACCCGCATGCTCCAGAGCTGTCGCGTCTGGTTCGTTATCCCATTCCTGCCTTTCTTTAGAAAGCACTGACTTAGCCATATCGATCATTTTCCCGGTGGCTTTTGCGTAAAAGGATCTCGAACGAGAGGCTGCACATTGTCCTTTAACTCTTCTTGTAAAACCTCTGTTGTATTAGTAGCTCCCCAGCTAATATCATCGACCACATCGCCGCCCTTCGCAAACGGCGAAATAAGACATAGCACGCAAAGAAGGTGCTTCAGGTCATTATTTTCTACCTGATTTTCTGCGGCTGTCGTGGCTCCTGCCACATTTTGACCGAGAGCTCCCGCCACGCCAGCGCCGGCCAGCATCGCTATTGCCATGATGGCTGCCTGCTGTCCTGCGTCGAGCGCTGCGCCGCTGGGGTCGATCTGGTCAATCACGTATGGCGAGACAACGGCGCTCGTGACCGCACCAATGGCCCCTCCCGCGCATCCCGTGCCAAGCGCCGCGGAACTCGCGCACCCCAAAGCAGCATGCGCAAGGTCGTAGCCAATCGAGCCTTTCGCGAGTAGCGAGCCCGGGTCTTGGCCAGCTGTACCGATGGCATTCGCACCAACCGCAGCGATGTCGGTAACGACGTTGTTCTTCAGCGCGGTCAGGAAGCTGCCACCCTCGATCGACGTCGAGATCGCCGCATTGACGACGCTCTGCTCACCAATTTGAAGCGCTATATTGCCAAGGTTCTCCAGCGTGACAGCTGCGTCGGACGACACGATGTTCGAACCCAGCGAACTGAAATCGTTGAGACCAAGACCCTCGTCCACGCCCTGCGTCAGATACGCAACAGCAACCGACTTGGCGATCCCCGCCAGGCTGAACTGTCCGCTGTCGGCCTGGCTCATCGCCGCGCTCACCAGCGCGCCGAGTACCGGGCTGGCGACGATCGAAATGGCGATGCTCATCACCTGCTGGAGGACGATGATCGGCCCCATGCCGCCGTCGGCAATGACCGTCGTGTCCAGATGATTGCTGACCGAGCTCTGGGTGAAGTTGCCGCCCAGCTGGTTCTTGAGGCTTGCCAGCATGGCCTGCGTGCCCGCCGCGTCGGCAGTGCCGTCCGTGTTGAGCTTCTGGAGCGCTCCGCCGATCTGGTCCAGCGTCTGCACGTTCATGTCGTAGTTCATCGCCGACATGAAGCCGCCCTGCTGCACCACCGTGCCGGTCGTTACCGCTACGCCGCCATCGACGTTCTGGTAGATCGTGCCGATGTTGGTCGAGCGCTGCTCGTTCGTGAGCGTGTCCGTGTTGACCGTCAGGTTCTGCGCTGACACCGAACCCGTATTGAGAATGCTGTTTGCGTAGTTGAGCGCGACGTTGGTGCCCGCGATCTCGCCGTCCGCATTCACCACCGCGTAGTTCTGCGGCAGCAGCACTTCGGGCACGAGTGCCTGGACGGTCGGACACGCGCCGTTCCCCGTTACCGTGCAGCCCGGTTCGGGCACCGACTGCTCGACGTACCAGAGCATCGGCGCATTGACCTGCGCGAGCTGCGCCTGGTCCAGCTGCGTGCCGAGCGCGACGTTGTGATCTTTCGCATACTGCAGGGCCGCGCCGTACAGGGCGGCCGTGTCGAGGTTGCTGATCGACGCCTGGCTCGTGCTGTCGGTGGCGCCCGTGGTGCTGTAGAAGCTGGCCTTGCCCGTGGCCTGAAGCGCTGCCTGCTCGACCTGCTGCGCCTGCGTGTACGGGTCATAGTAGAACTGTGTGACCGACGGCTGGAGACTTGCCGGCAGCGCGGCGAGCAGGGCCGCCGGCGACAGGTCGCCGGTAACCTGCGATGCGGGGTTGTTGACCAGATACGAGACCGATACCGTCTGGCCGTCGACGGTTTTCACGGTCGAACCGGACGGCGTGGAGGACTTCACGACGGTCGGCGGCACAGGCGTTCCGACCGTCTGCACACCGATCGGCGTGCTGGACGGCAGCCCTGCGGCCCCTGTCACCGAGACTGGCTGGCCGCTGAGGTTCGTGACCAGGCCCGCACTGTTGACGGTCGTGGCTGCGGAAGCCGGTACCAAAGGCGGTCCGAGCGTGATGACCTGTCCCGAGACTGCGGGAGGAGGCGTATAGACGTTCGGATTCGTGATCCCGTTGACGAGCTGCGAACCGGACAGCGCGACACTCTGGCCGATCACGTTGCCCGTGTTCGTCAGCGTCGGCGAATTCACCGACAGCGTATTGCCCGCCTGGATCGTGCCGGGCACGAAGTCGGGCAGGCCCACCGACGACGGCAGGCCCGCCGGGTCCTGTGTGGCGCTGCTGCTGTATGCGCTGCCGTAGAGCGACGCGCACAGCGACGGATTGTTCGCGCAGCCCCAGGTCGCATACACGGTGCCGTAGTGCACCAGCCCGCTGCTCCAGTACGCATTCAGGTACTGGTTGCTGCTGGCCGCCGAACCCGACGCATTGATCGTGACGTTGTTCAGTGCCGTGACGAGGCTGCCGGTATTGCCGAACGTGCCCGCCGTGAGGTTGACGTTGTGGTTGGCCGTGATGGTTGCCGGGCTTGCCGACTGTACGTCGACGTAGGCCTCGCAGTTGCTGGTGCAACCGGTAAATGGCGTGCCAGTGCCGTAGTTCTGGTGGACCTGGACCGGCGCGGCAATGGTGCTGGTCAGCGTCGCCGCATTGATGTCGACGTCGTTTCCTGCCGTGATCGAACCGGACATATTCGTTACGGCTGCCGCCTGCGTGAGCGACGACGGTGTTGCGGAGCCATCGGTGGCGGCCGTGCCCGCTCCACCGATCACGACATTGCGTCTCGCGACCAGGTTGCCGTAGGTATTGTTGACGGTACCGGCAGCAATCACGATGTCGTTGCCGGCCGTGACCGTGGCGTTGTTCTGCTGGTAGCTGTAGCTCTGCGAATTGGGATTCGAGGTGGAACTGCTGGCGCAGCCCGAGTAACCGGGCGCGCAGCCAGCGGTGGTCGTCATCGTCCCGGTATTGGTGCCCTGGTTCGTGAAGGCCGATGCGGTGATATTGACGTTGTTCACCGCGGCCAGTGTTCCAGCGTTGGTGAGACTGCCCCCCGACAGGTTCAGGTTGTGGCCGGCAACGATCTGGCCGGTCGGCCCCTGCACGCTGACCGAGGATGAGGTCGACAGCGGAACCGCCGTGCCTGGCGCCTTCATCGCGATGCCGGCCGGATCGATGTAGGGACCCTGCGTATACGGACCGACGGCAGTGGTGCCGTTGAAGTTGTTCCAGATGGAAATCGTTGACGGCGCCTGCGACAGGAAGGTGTTGATCGACGCGAGATCGATTCCGTCGGTGACCGTCGAACTGTACGTTGACCCGCCGTTGGAGAGTGACTGCACATTGAGGTTCGCGTCGTTGCCAGCGCTCACCGTGCCGCCCTGGTTGTTGAGGCTGTTCGCAGTAATGTCCAGGTTGTAGCCAGCGGCAATGACCGACGCCGAGCCCGGCTGCGAACCTGTCGTCGTCGTTGTTTCGGTAACCGACGGCAGCACGGCCGTCTTAGTGGCAATCGCGAGGCTCGCGTTCTGCGGCGTGCGCACGAACCACAGGTTCTGGACGATATTGTTGCCGTTGGCATTGCTGCCGACCACGGTCGGGACCAGCACGAACGTGACTGCCCCCGAGGTCGTAATTGGCGGGCTGCTGGGTATGGCGGTCCCGGTCGTCGTGCCATCCGGCGAGAGGGCATCAGCAAGCGTAACGGTCTGCGGAGTCTGTGCAATGTCGCAACAGAACCCGTTCTCGCCACCGTACAGCGTGGCGTAGTCCAAGGTGTCGGAGCCCACCACAAGCGCCATGAGCAGCGGCGTGTTGTTGATGACCGTCGTTGTGGTGGTCGTAGTTGTTCCGGACGACGTCGAGTTGTTGACGTTGGCCGCGGTGATCGAGAGATCATTGGCCGCCGTCAGCGTACCGCCGGCATTGGTGAGGTCACCTGTCAGGTTGATGGTGGCGTTGCCCTGCCCCGCCGCGCTCGCGCTGCTGCCCGCCTTCGTGACGCCGTTCGAGTTGTCGTAGCTCGAACCCTTGACCGTGAGCGTGTTGACCGCCTCAACGGTCCCCGCGTTGATGCCGGAGCCGTTCAGCGTGAACGCGTCATTCGCCGTGACCGTGCCACCCGCCTGGTTGGCGAGCGACCCGTTGACGGTCAGATCATTCGCGTTGACGGTTCCCGCATTCGTCACCGCGCCGTTGAGCGCGAGCGAGCCGCTTCCCTGGTTGATCGTGCCGCTGTTGCTGATGCCCTGCGAGGCCGAGACATTGACCGTGGTGCCCGGCAGGGTCCAAGTGCCCGTGTTGTTCACCGACTGCGCGGAGAGGTTCAGGCCGTTGCCGCCGTTCACCGTGCCGTAGGCAGCCGACGACGGATCGATGGCCTGGTTGGGCAGCGCGAGTGTCGCGATGTTCTGGGCCAGGATCTGGCCGTTCGTGTTGTTGTACGAACCATTGCCACCCGTCACGGTGACTGACGTGTTGCCCGTCGCCGCGGTGGGGTTGTTTACATCGCCCGCGAAAATGAGGCCGCTGTTCGCGAGCGAATTCGTGGTGAGGTTGAGTGCGTTGGTTGCCAGCAGCGCGCCCGTGTTCGTGGTGCCGCCGCTGACGTTGAGCGTGCTGGTGGGACCGTAGATGGAGCCCGCGTTATTGAGGTTCGCCGCGTTGACTGTCGTGGTGGCAAGCGACGACAGCGAACCCTGGTTACTGACGTTCGAGCCGGAGACGGTCAGATTACCCTTCGCCATCTGTGAGCCAACGTTCGTCACCGTGCCGCCGGCGAGCGTCGCGTTGCCCATGTACGCCGCGGTACCGCCCGTCGTCAGGCCTGTGGTGCCGGTCGCGCTGTACGTTCCGCCGATGACCGCGTTGGCCGTGGTGACGTTCGCACCCTTCAGCGTCGCGTCGCCGTTCACACTGAGTGCCGGCGCGCTCGAGCTGTACGTGGCGTTCAGCTGCCCCGCTGACGTGTTGAGGTCCTGTGTAGCGGTCGCGTTCAGGTTGCCGCCCACCGCCACACCCTGCGTGGTGATGTTCGCGGCCGTGAGCGTGGCATCCTTCGAGACGGTGGTCTGGCCGTTCAGGTACAGGGTGCCGCTGGTGTTGAGCGTGGCATTGCCCGCTGTCGACACCGCGCCGGCGGCCGTCAGGTCACCGCCCTTCGCGTTCATGGCGAGATCGCCCAGACTCTGGACGCTGCCCTGCGCGCTGATGCCGGTGCCCGCCGTGACGTTCATCGCTCCGCCGGACAGCGCGTTGCCTCCGAGGGTCGCGCCGCCGTTCGTGGCCGTCAGCGTTTCGTTGCCGACCGCGGTGGTCGCGCCCACCGACAGGTCCGTGCCCGCCGTCGCCGCGAGGTTGTTGCCGGTCTGGATCGCGCCCGTGATGCCGATGTTGCGGCCCGCCGAGAGCATCGTGTCGTTCGCGACGCTGACCGCGCCGCTGCCGGTAATGTCGCGGCCTGCGGTGACGGTCGCATTGCTGGTGCCGTCGGCTTCGAGCCCGCCGTTCAGGGTCACGTCGCGCGTGGCCGCAATGGACGTGCTGCCGCCGCTGTGCGCGTTACCAGAGACGGTGACGTCCTGTCCAGCACTGATGGTGGCCGTGCCAGGAGTCGTAAGTGTCCCCGCGACTGTCACGCTGCTTGCGCTGGAGCTGATCTGCGCATTACCCTGGCTGTAGACGTTCCCGCCGAGATTCACGCCCTGCTGGCCGTTCGCGGTGAAGTTGCCGAGCGTCGTCACGCTACCGGTCGTGGAGAGCGTGCCGCCGTTCGCGGCGAGGCTCATGTCGCCCACCGACGCGGCCGATCCACTGATGGCCGTACTGCCACCGGATGTCACCGTCAGCGTGCTGCCGCTGGTCGCGTTGCCGCCGAGCGTGCTGTTCCCACCCGCGGTCACCGAGATCGCTCCCGGCGCCGTCACCGTTCCGCCAAACGAAGCGTTGCGACCGGCGTTTGCCGTCACCGTAGCGCCGGCCTGCACCGAACCCGTGAGCCCGATGTCCTGCCCCGCCGTGATCGAGACCGCGTCCTGCGACGAGGAGACGTTGCCACTACCCGTGACCGAGCCTGACTGCGAGCTGATGGTGACCGGTCCCTGCGCCTGGGCCGTGCCGCCCAGCGTCGTGCCCTGTGCCGAGGAGACGGTGAGTGCACCGTTGCCTGTCGCGCTACCGGAAACGTTTGCGGTGCCGGCCTGCGCAATGATCGTCGTGTCGCCTACGCCCGACACCGCGCCATTGATGGCCGCGTTGCGCGCGGCAGTGAGATCCACCGTGCTGCCACCATTGACCGCGCCGTTCACGGTGAGGTCGCGGCCCGCGTTCGCTGCGATCGTGCCGGGTGCCGTGAGTCCCGAACTGACCGTGATGTCGCCGGTGGTGGTTTTGAGCGAAAGGTTCTGGCCGGAGACCGAACCCACCGTCATCGAGTTGCCGGCCGTAAGTGTGCTGTTGCCGTTGGCCGCAACCGATGCGGCATTGAGATTACCGCCCGCAGAGAGCGTGGCGTCCTGTCCGGCCGATGCGCTACCCGTTACGTTGATGTCGCCCGTCGCCGAAACGGTGTAGTTCTGGTTCGCGACGCCGGTGCCAGAGACCGTGCTGTTGCCCTGGCTCGCGAGGCTGACGTTCCCGGTCGCGGATGTGCCGCCCACCACAATGTCGCCGTTCGAGGTGACCGTCACGTTGCCGGCAGTCGCAGCAAGCGACCCCTGCATGTTGACGCCCATGCCGGCTGCGGTGGACACGATATACACCTGTCCGGAGGTTACCGAACCGTACCGGCTCGCATCGATGGCGACGGCGCCGCTGCTGGTGGCGGTGTTGGCGCTGCCGTTCGATGAGGTGGCCCAAGTGGTGCCGGTCGTACCCGAGGAGGTGGGTGTGACAAGCTGGTCGCCCGTCACGATGTTGACGCGGTTGTTCGCGTTCAAGGGCGCGGACAGTGAAACCGTTTCGCCGATCAGATCAATGTTGCCAACAGTGCCCTCGATGCCCGCACCGGGCGTACCATCGTTGCCCGGTGGCCCGTTGATGGAAATGTTGCCGCCGTTCACGCTCCATGCGAGCGCGCCGGCGTGGGCGAAGTCGGTCGGCGTGCCGCCTGCCGCCGTGATGAACTGCGGCGTGCCGGTGGTGAGCGTGAGGTTCGAGATGTTGGTGAGCGCCGTGCCGCCTGGTACGCTAACACCGTTGGGGTTCGCGATGATAAGGGATGCAGAATTCCCGAAAATCTCCAGTGGTCCGGCAATTACGGAAGCGTACTGGCTACCGGTTGAGGTGACCTGCGCGAGGATGATGGAGGCGGTGCGCCCACCCAGGTTCGGGTTCGCGCCGACCTGGCCGCCGATGAGCGAAGTCCCCGGAACCAGGCTGTTGTTGAAAATCAAACCTTCACTGCCGACCGACAGGTTCTGGAACTGCGAGGCCGAAATGCCCTGCGAATTGGGTGCGGGAATGTTGATAACCGGGACGCCCGCCGAACTCTGCGTGATGGTGGGCTGGAAGGCGATGGGGGCGCGCGGGTCGACGATGGGCGCGGCATGCGCCGTTGCGTCGGCCGAGAACACTGCAGGAGCGAAGTACGTCACCACGACCATGACGATGGCCGTGACCCTGCGCCACAGTGCGGGCCGCGCCGTGTTTAGGTCTTCAGCGTGCGCGAAGCGCGCACTGTCCCTTGCCGCCGTGCGCTGCATCGCGCGGCGGAGGATGTCTTTCCCCGTGGTTCGCATGGTTTCTGTAAGCTGCTTGTTTTTTCTTACCGGCTCTTACCGCACGGCAGCAAATTTACAGCCAAAACCGCCAAAACACTGTCAGGAAGGGTCACCGATGGGGTTTTTACAACGCCCCGCGAAGAATATGCTTGATAGGTAAAACAATAGCCTGCGACCTCCGAGCAGAAGCCTCCGCGCTATATGTCCGTAGCGTGGTATATCTCTGCCCCACGCTCAGTCGCGATTCCGGAATTCTTGCGCCACATATCACGCACCCGGGCGCGGCCATTTCCGGTAGCTCTGCCGTCTCGCCGTTGCCAACATCGAGCAGGCCGTTCCTGCCGCCAAATCCCGTGATGAATGGGTTGGTGTGAATATGGCAGCGAAAACCTCCGGCATCGGCTTCGACGATTGGATGGCGTTGCGTTTGACGTGAGCTGTAACCTCCAGTTCTGCGTGGACATCAACAGACTGCTCGCCTCCACCGCCGATGGAGGCGCTGCTCGCGATTACACGGCTGCCGTCAACGAATTTGCCATGCTCTATGCGAACGATCGATTCGATTATCCCTGCCAACGCACTTTAAAGAACATGGCGAAAATAGTCTTCAACGCTTCGCACGTGGTTAAGCAGCTCATCATCTTCACACCACTCACCCACCACATGGCTTAAACCCAAACCAGTCCCCGGCAGTGTTTCCCCTCGTGAAGGTCTACGCAACTTATCCGCTACTGCGGTATCGCGTAAGTCGGTTAAATTCTTTATAAGAGTATCGTACGACCCTATTTGCCAGTCTGCACCACTGCTGGACATAAATTTCCTCCTTTTTTCGTTCATCATCGAAATCACACTCTCTAGCCAGCGCACAAACTCCTCTAGATTCGCGTCAGAGGTAATCATGGGATCTTCCGTGTTTCAACGATCCAGGAAAGATCAAAATCTTTAAATCGATATTGCAGGCCCTGACCGAGGAAATGGTCACCCGTTTTGCCCCCTGTTCAGCGGCATGCCTAACGTACGCCGTAATGTCGGCGCCTTTGGGTATAGTCAATCCGCTCTGGATGCTTCTTTGGAAGTACTTTTATGCCGTCTTCCGCGGGCTTCGTATTCTCGACTGCTTAGCCGCCCGCGACACATCAGCTGTTCCTTCAGCCATCTGACTGCCCTGGCGCCCACAGCCGCTGCGTCCGCGACCTCTCCTGTTTTGCCTGCGATATTCGCAATCTCGGTTGCTTCTCCGGCTTTCGCGGCAACATTCGCGACCTCACCAGTCTTGCCTGCAACGTTCGCCGCCTCTCCGACCTTGCTCGCTAAATTCGCCGCTTCACCCGCCTTTCCTGCTGCGTCCACTCCACCGACAAACAGGCCTCCTACGTCAATTGCACCGCGCCCCGGCGCCTCGCTGCAATGTCCGTGCGCTGAGAGTCGCATTGAAGTTCGCAGCGTTCGTCGTCATCGTCGCCGGAATGTATGCCGCGTTTCTGTCAATAGGTGCCCAGAAAATCGACGCGGACTTCAGCGGTCGACTATCGTTTGCAGTCGAGGTGCTGCTGTCTGCGAAGGACCTGGTCCTCGGCGTGGGGCTCCTGCCGCCCGGAGGCAATCTGATCGCCGACAACGCCTCGCGCGGCGCGGGCATCGACGGGCTCTACACCAACCTGATCTATGGCGAAGGCTACGTGGGCCTCGCGATCTTCGTGATCGCGATGCTCGGCTTTCGTCGTGTGTCGGGTAAAGACGCGCGTTGCGGCGCGTTCTTCGGCGTCGCGCTCTGGAGCGGCCTTCTGTTCGGCGTGACGGAGTCGCATTTCTGGCTGCTGGCCAGCCCGTTGACGGCCCTCGTGGCCGTGCTGGCCGGCACGCTCGGCACACAGTTCGGCGGCTATAGCACGGTGCGCCCTGCCCTTCCCGAACGCGGGACATTGCATCATGCCCTCCGGTAACTTCACTGCACCGAGGTACGGTTCGGGTCATCAGGCAAGCCGCGCCACCGATGTCCAAAACGGAGAATATCTGGTCATCTCACGCCAGCTTCGCCCCACGGCGTTGGCGCGAGTCAATCATGCAGTCCTGCCGTCGAGAAACCGTGCTGAGGTCTGTTCCCCGCACCTCGCGGCAAACATCGCTTGAACCCGCTTGAATCTTTTTACCCAGAGCCATGAAAGTCACGATCGTTGGAACAGGATACGTTGGACTCGTCACCGGGGCGTGCCTCGCGGAACTCGGCAATCAGGTGCTCTGCCTCGATGTCGATGCCTCGAAAATCGACCTCTTGAACAGCGGCGCCGTGCCCATCTACGAGCCGGGTCTCGCCGACGTCATCGCCCGCAACCGGGACGCAGGGCGTCTGCGCTTTTCGACCGACATCGCGCACGCCGTCGCGCACGGCGATATCCAGTTCATTGCCGTGGGCACGCCGCCGGACGAAGACGGCTCGGCCGATCTCCAGTACGTGCTGGCAGCCGCGCGCAACATCGGGCGGCACATGACGTCGTTCAAGGTCGTCATCGATAAATCGACCGTGCCGGTCGGCACCGCCGACAAGGTGCGCGACGCCATCGCGGAAGAACTCGCGCAGCGCGGCGAACACACGGAATTCGCCGTGATTTCCAATCCCGAATTCCTCAAGGAAGGCGCGGCGGTGGAAGATTTCATGCGGCCCGACCGCATCGTGATCGGCTACGAGCCGGACGTTCCGGGGCTGCGCGCGAAAAGCCTGGTGGACCAGTTGTACGCGCCGTTCAACCGCAATCACGAACGCACGCTGCACATGGACGTGCGCTCCGCCGAATTCACCAAGTACGCGGCGAACGCCATGCTCGCCACGCGCATCTCGTTCATCAACGAACTCGCCAATCTCGCGGACCGCGTGGGTGCCGACATCGAGCAGGTGAGGCGCGGCATCGGCTCCGACCCGCGTATCGGCTACAGCTTCCTCTACGCAGGCTGCGGCTACGGCGGCTCGTGCTTCCCCAAGGACGTGCAGGCGCTCGTGCGCACCGCAGCCGAGTACGACATGCAGCTCGACGTGCTCACGTCGGTTGAGCGCGTGAACGAGCGGCAAAAGAGCATGCTGTTCGACAAGATCCGCCGGCACTACGACGACAAACTCGCGGGGCGACGCTTCGCGATCTGGGGTCTCGCCTTCAAGCCGAACACCGACGACATGCGCGCGGCGACCAGCCGCGTGCTGATTGCCGACCTGGTTCGATCGGGCGCGATGGTCAACGTCTACGATCCCGTCGCGCTGGAGGAGGCGCGGCGCGTGCTGGCCGACGATCTGGGCCCGGACCTCTTCGAGCACGTCCATTTCTGCCGTGAGCGCGACACCGCGCTGCTCCATGCCGATGCGCTCGTAATCCTCACCGAATGGAAGGAATTCCGCAGCCCGGACTTCGAGCAGATGCGAGCCTCGCTCGCACAGCCCGTGGTGTTCGACGGACGCAATCTCTACGAGCCGGCAGTGATGCGCGAAAACGGTTGGCGCTACTACACGATCGGGCGGGACAAGGCCAGCGCCGCTGTTTAAGCGGCTCAGAGGTGGTGCCGTTGGCGGTGCGACGGTCGAACATCGCCGGGCGCGCCGCAGATCGCCTCGCCGCAAAAACGCGCAACACGTCGACTGCACGAAGTTCGCCTGGCACCCAGCCACTTTGTCCGATTCGACAGCGACAGTGTCGGAATACGCCATTGCGGCTGTCATACGCTACGGGCACGATGGAACTCGCCAACATGCCTATGTCCAGGATGCATCGCTCGACGTTCGAATCCGCGCTTCCGGTGAATCGGCGTACCCGCGCCGCGCTCCGGCGCTTGATGCTCGTGTTGCTACTCCTTTCAAGTGGATGGAGCTTCGCAGCACAACCCTCATTTTTCCGCTTCGACATTCCGCAGATCGCACCTGCCTCAATCGCCGACTTTGGTTCGCTCAACACCCCCCTGCAAACCGGCGATCGACTGAAAGCATGCGGCCCCGTGCTGTGTACAGTCAGCTCGCCCACGTCGGTACGGCTCTTTGGCGTCAATCTGCTGTTCGGCGCCGCGTTGCCCGATGCCGGGCAGGCCGCGCAACTCGCGCGGCGTTTGCGGGCCCTGGGTGTCAACCTCGTTCGCCTGCATGGGCTCGACGCTCTCTCATCGGCGGGTGACGGCGGACCCACCGGCCTGCTCACGTCCGGCCCGTTTCCCACACTCGACCAGCAAGCGGTCGATCGACTGCGCGACTTCCTCGAGCAACTGCGGGAAAACGGCATTTACGCCGACCTCAATCTCCACGTCTCGTATCAGTTCCGCCCGGCGATCGATCACACGCAAGCGCTGCCAAACGGCGGCCCGTGGCCGAATCAGTCCAAGCCCCTGCTATTGATCGACGAAACGGCGATCGCACTCCAGGCTCGCTACGCGCACATGCTGCTCGAACGCCTGCGCGGCGCGGGCGAACCAGCGCTGGCACTGGTCGAGATCAACAACGAAAGCTCACTGGTCTATCACTGGATGGACGGCACGCTCGAACGTCTGGTGACCGGTCGGCTTCAGGCAACGCTGGTTGCCGAGTGGCGCCGATACTGCCAGGCGCACGGCGTCGCACGCTGCGCCGAGGACAACGGCATCGTTCCATTCAATACAGGCGACTCATCGAAGGCTGCGGCGTTCCTCCAGTTCCTCAGCGAAAAAGACAAGCAATACGTCGACACGGTCGCGGCCGCGGTGAAGCATGTCAATCCCGATCTACTGGTGATCGGCTCGCAGATGAATTTCGGCAGTCTCGCCAATTTCCGCTCGTTCTCTGCGATGGACGTGCTCGACGATCACTTCTACGTGGATCAATATCAGTTCCCGCGCGGCATGTGGCGTTGGGACAACTGGCAGATCACCGACCGCTCGAACATCGCGACCGGTCTTGTGCCCCTGCTGGGCGCAGCCTTCTATCGGTCGTTCGACAAGCCTTTCCTGATTACCGAGTTCAATCAGCCATGGCCGAACCGTCAGTCGTCGGAAATATTGCCGGAGACCGTCGCGTTTGCGAGTCTCCAGGACTGGAGCGGCCTGGTTTTCCACGATTACGCGCAGACGCGCGACACCTACACCACCGACTCTCCGCTTGAGTTCAGCCTTGTCGGAGACGCTACGAAGCTGGTCCAGTTCGGCCAAGCCGCGTGGATCTATCGCACCGGCGCCATTGCGCGACTGGATGCCGTCATGCCTTATGGCATTGACGACGCACTGATCCTCGACGCCACGCGAGCGAGAACGACCGATGGACTCGCCGCACTACTCGAACAACACGGCGTCATCAACGCATCGAGCCCATTCTCGGCACGCGTGGGCTACGCCGCTGACGCGCCCGCCACCCAAACGACCGCCCCCACGACCGCTCCCGCGACCGAACCGCACGCGCATTTCGATCTTCGCGCGCGGAACGTCGTCATTAACGCGCCCGGCGTCGAAGGCGTGACCGGCTATCTGCAACCGGGTCGGCGCTACGACTACGGCACATTTCAGATCAAGCTCGATCCCGCCGCGCGCGGCTTCATCTCGCTCACGCTTTCGGCTCGCGACAATCGCGAGATTCGACAATCGCGATCGCTGCTTCTCACCGTACCCGGCTATACGGTGGGTTCGGCCATGTCGAGCCGAGGTCCCGTCCCGCAGGATCTCTCGGGCACGTCGGCGCCGCTCGACTATTCGCTCAAGCACGTATTCGAAGCGCCGTCGCCACGCTGGACTCTGTTTGCTCCGGCCACCCACGAGATCATCAGCCTTCGTGCGATCAAACCGCCGGTGTGGATGGAGCGGGTGCCGTGCACGCTCTCGTTTTCTTCCAGTGCCGCATCGCTTCGCGTCTACCCACTGGACGCAAACGGACATCGTCTTGCCGCGCTCGACCCGCGCTTCGTCAGAAAAACGCGCGACGGCTTTGCGATCGACCTGCAAGCCCCGGCGCAAACGCCCTCTCCATGGTTCGAGCTTTCCGCGTCGGACTGACGCGACACAAAGCGCTCTTCAGGAACGACCTCTTTCCCGATGAACTATCTCATTTCTGTCTGGTGCCTGTCGCTCGCACTATTACGCCAGCGAAAAATGGCTCTACTCTTTCCCATTCTCTGTTTCATCACACCCAAAGGCTTCGGACTGGTCGACGTCTCCAGCCTGCCTTATCTTTCAGTGAACCGGGCAATCGTCTTGTTCATGATCGCGTGCTTCGCTCTGTATGTGATGGCGTGCAATTTCAAGATCAAGAATTCCCGCTTTCCACTTCGAACCGCATTCACGCTTTTGGGCCTTTCGTACTTTGGATCGTTGGCGGCCAATCCGGCAACCTGGTCTTCGGATGCCGTTACGACGTTCATGCTCTTCTCCGAGATATTTTTCCCGTGCTATCTGATCTGGCAGTTTTGCGACTCGCCGGCACAGGCGGAACGCACACTCAAACTGGTCTACATTGCCGGGCTCATCGTATCCCTTTACGGAGTCGTAGCGTTCCTCACGCACTTCAATCCATTCTTCGATTACATTAAGCTCACGACACCCACCGGACGCGTGCAAGCAGCCGATTACAGCGGTTCCGTGCGTGGCGCCCGCGCTGTCGGCACGATGTCCAATGCCATCACGTTCGGCGCGTTTCAAGCCATCACTTTTCTGGTTGGCATCTTTCTGCTGCGGGCCAATCGATCCACCTCGCGACTACTCTGGTACGTGTGTGGCCAACTCATACTGCTCGTCGGAATTGTCGCGACGAGTTCGCGCACGCCGCTGGTCTTCGTGTTGTTCTCCATGTTGACCTTCATTACGTTTGCACGCACCCGCGACAAGGTCATCGTGGTTCAGGTCGGTGTAGTGATCTGCGCATTGGCCAGCGTGGTCGGGCTTCAATACATCGAGAAGGTGATGAACTTCGCGCTCTCGGTATTCAGTCAAACCGATACCGCCAGTCAGACGGGAAGTTCTCTCGAGATGCGCATCGGGCAGGCGCTCATCGCTTATCGATTTTTTTCCGATGCGCCATTTTTTGGTGGTGGTGTCTCCATGACGCGCTCCATTCTCAGCTCCGGCGCGTACCCCGACTTCTACGGTGCGGAAAGCGCGATATTCCAGTGGGCAATCGACATGGGTACATTTGGGTTGATCGCGTTCTGCGCCCTGTTCGCGAAGATCTTCGCCACCGCGAGGCGCCTTGCGGACCGATCCGCCAGAGCCGTCGTCTACGGCATGACGGCGGGTTATATCGTCTTCGTGATCTCGACAGGCGTGCTTGAAACGATGCAGTTTTTCCTGATCGTCGTCGTGTTGATGTTCATCGCCGAAGGACCTGGAAATCGCGTTACCGCGAGGGAATTTCCGCGCTACCTGGCGCGCGCTCTCGTGAATACGAACACGGCCGCTGGGCCCGACCACGATTTCGGTCTGCCCAGGTGACGACGAGGCGATACCAGTGGTGAAGCTCGCCATTCGATGCCCTGCCTGAGCGAACAACATCAGTCGTTCAGATCGGTCTTGTACGCTTGTGCGGCGCACTCCCCGCTATCGACATCCCCCGCCCGCCACGCCGATTCCCGCAAGCGACCCCGAGCACCCGGCCCCAGACACACCGGCCGCCATTCCCGCCATCCCGAGCCTGCCCGCACCAGGCACCACGCTCATCGACCGACCCAACGCCGCGGCATTCGGCGCGCCAACCTTGAACCCGCTCGCCGTCGGCATCACGCCCGCCGGCACGCCGGCCTCTGCCGCTACCTGCCCGATCCCCAGCGGATCTCCAGCAACGCCCATGCGCATACCGGCACGTGGCGACGGCGTCGGAGCAGTCAACGCGGCCGCCGACGTCGCCGCAGAATAAGGATCGCTACTCGCCTGTAGACGGCGCAGATACGCGTCCGGCGAACTCTGCTCGATCAACGCGATGTACGGATCGCTCGAACGGTGCAGACGACGCCGGTCGCGCTGCTGGCTCGTTTGCAGCAGCGACGACGTAAGCGGTGAGCGAAACGCATCGCCGATCATCTGCGCCTCGGCGGCAGGCGCACCGAGCAGTACGGCAACCGCCGAGGCGCAGATGATCGGCAAAAAGCCGCGCCGCCAAAGACACGCCGAGGAATTCATGATGACCTGTCCCAACAAAAGAGGGCCCGCCGCACCGAAGCGGCCGGCCCGTTGACAAGACCCGCATAAGCACCGCCCCACGTGCAGGCCGTCCGGAACCCAACCTGCCGCGTCACGTTCATGCGACGAAGCACACCCACACGTCGCCCACCGAAGCGCATGGACAACCCCGCGCCCTCAGGCTTGCGCCTGATACCGATAGCCGTATCCGTACCCGTAGCCATAGCGCGTCGTTTGCACGCCGTTGAATACCTGCCCTGTCACGCGCACCCCGGACTGGCTGAGCCGCGTCATCGTCTCTGCGAGCTGGTGACGGTTCGTCGTTTCCGCGCGCGAGACGACGAAGGTCGCATCGCACACCTGCGCGAGCGTAATCGCATCGCTCACCGGCAGCACGGGCGGCGAATCGATGACGACGTAGTCGTAGCGCGCGGCGGCTTCCTTGAGCATGGCGGCAAACGCAGGACGTTCCAGCAGTTCGCCCGGGTTCGGCGGCAACGCGCTGCCGGCCGGCAGCATGTCGAGGCCGCGCAGGCCCGTCGCAATGATCGCCCCGTCGAGTGTCGCGTCGCCCGAGAGCACATTGGCGAGCCCCGCATACGCGTGCCCCAGCGTGAAGTAACGGCGTGCGCCGGCGCGCCGCAGGTCCGCATCGACGATCAGTACGCGCAGCCCCTTGAGCGCCAGCACATACGCGAAGTTGAGCGCCACGAACGTTTTGCCCACGCCTTCGGTCGGGCCGGTGAAGAGGATCGAGCCACCCGCCTTGCCCACCATCGAAAAGCGGAGCGCCGCGCGCAGCGAACGCAGCGCCTCCACGCTCGGGTCCGATGGACTCTGGCTTGCCAGCAGCGCGGTCTCCTGACGTGGACCGTCCGACGCGCCACGACGCAGCTTCGCCACTTGCTGCTCGGTCGCACTGACCGGCACGACGGCGAAGATAGGCGCCTGGCCGACACGCTCGACGTCGAGCGGACTGCGCAATGCATCGTGCAGCGCGGCCACGGCCTGCGTGACGACGAACGCGAGGAACAGGCCGCCCAGCACGCCGCCCGCGAGCACGAGCGGCACGCGCGGCCACGCTGCGGAATCAGGCCGCACAGCGAAATCGATCACCGACACGTTGCCGGTCGTACCGGCCTCCGCCACTTCGAGTTGCTGGGCGTTGGCCACGAGCGCGGTGTAGAGCTGCGTATCCACGGCGACGTTGCGCGCAAGGCGCAGATAGTCCTGCTGCGTGGAGGGCAGCGCCTGCACCTGCTTCTCCACGTCGTGCAGCGCGCTTTGGAGCGCCGAGTCCTGCGCCTCCAGTGTCTGCACTGCCGGATGGCCCGGACGGAACTGCTCGCGCGTGGCCTGCAGGTTCAGGTCGATGAGCGTCTTCTGCTTGGTCAGGTCCACTGCGCGCGTGAGCAAGGCCTCGGTCTGCTGCTCGATGTCGATGGTCTTGGTGCGAATGCGGAACGCGTTGAGCCGGTCTTCGGACTGCGCCAGTTCCTCTCGAAATGCGGGCAGCTTGCGATTCAGGAACTCGAGACTCAGCCGCGACTGCTCCGCGCGATGCTTGATGTTGAGCGCCACATAAGCGTGCGCAACTTCGTTGGCGAATGCCGCGGCAAGTGCAGGATCGCTGTTCTTCACCGAAAGCTGGATCATCGAAGAGCCCTTGGTGGTCTCTTGCACCGTCATGCGTTTGCGCATGGCGTCGATCGTGTCCTGCAACGACGCTTCCACGAGCTTGAACGAGGTGCCCGGCCGCCCGCGCATCTCGCGAATCTCGATCACGCCGGGCGCGGGACCGAAGTCGGTCTGCACCGTGAACTTCACGCGCTCGTGCAGCCCGCCGTTTGCCACCGTCACGCCGTCCGGGTCTTCGAGTGTCCAGCGGTTGCCGGGCTGCACGCGCACGCGAAATTTCTCGCCGTAGAGCACGCGCGGTGCATCGAATGCGGCCACAGCAAGGCGTTCGCCGCCCCACGCGAAACCCGTGAGTCCCAGCGGCGCCTCGGCGAGCCCGTTCGGCGGCGTCTTGTAGCGGCCATACAGGCGCCCCAGCAGCGGCACGCGGTTCGCCACGAAGATGGTGGTGCGCGCCTGGGTGGCGTCGACCGCGGGCTCCAGCACCGCGCGCGAAGAGAGGATGTCGAGTTC
Organism: Paraburkholderia sp. A1RI_3L; assembly: GCF_048957895.1. NCBI lineage: Bacteria > Pseudomonadati > Pseudomonadota > Betaproteobacteria > Burkholderiales > Burkholderiaceae > Paraburkholderia > Paraburkholderia sp. A1RI_3L. Next base: position 1,164,713 of record NZ_JARCHA010000001.1, on the reverse strand, counting down.
GCCGTCGATCGGTTTGTTGAGGCTCAACGCGCTCGCCACGTCGGAGAGCGCGCCGAGCGCGGAGCCCTGTTGCTCATCGACCTGAATCAGGGCGTCTGCCTTGTAGACCGGCGCGGCGACGATCAGATAGGCCAGCGCGAGCGCAACGACGCCCGCAGCCACGCCGCAGAACAGACGCCGATGGCTCTGCACGTTGTGCCAGAGCGTCAACAGGCTGACGTCGTCGTCGGTTTGACCGGGGGCCGCGCCGTTCACCAGCATGTTGGGCAGTGTCGGTTCTGACTTCATGTCCATGGTCGGATCAAAGGGAAGGTTGCTGGGTGAGCACGGGTAGCCAACTCCTCGCACACAGTTCGATGAGGTTCAGCGCCGACTCGAAGCGCGCCAGGTCGCCGCCCACCGGGTCGTCGATCTCGCGGTCCATCCAGTGTCCGAGCGTCCACACGTTGAGCGCCGCGAGCGGAAACCGGCGAATGATCTCCAGCCGCTGGCCGCTTTCCATCGTGAGCACCAGGTCCGCCCAGTCGAGCATCGGCTTCACGAGCCGCATCGCGTTGGTGTCGCCGCGCCGGCCGTATCCGCGTGCGTCGAGCACCTCGCATGCGAGCGGATGCATCGGCACGCCGCTCAGCGCGGCGAGTCCGGCCGACTCGACCTCCGCTTCTATCACGTCATCCAGCACGTGACGAAACACGCTTTCGGCCATCGGGCTTCGGCACACGTTCGCGTGGCAGACCACCAGCAGCTTCAACGGACGCCGTGTCATTTGAAGGCCTGGGCGCCGAGGTAGAGCGAACTCGCGAACGGCAACACCTGCGCGACGACGCGGTAAAAACGCGTCACGTGCGCGGCGTCGACAAACACCACGTCGCGCGGTTGCAGCTCGAAGCGGTCGCCCAGCACGAGCATGCCCGGCGAACTCGCGTCGAGATGGAACACGTCCACGGTGCGGTCTGCCCCTTGCCGGAACACGTAAACCTGCGAGGCGTTCGCCGACGTGCCGTTGAGACCGCCCGCGTCGGAAAGTGCTTCGGATAACGAAAATGGTCCGACCGGCATGATCTGCGAAACAGGCCTGTTGACCTCGCCCAGCACGAACACCTTCTTGAGCCGGCGCTCGGGCACGTTGATCACGTCGCCGTCCTGCAGCACCACGTTCTGCGAAACGTCGCCGCCGTAGAAAAAGGCGTACAGGTCGAGCGGATAGACCTTGCCGCCGCGATTAAGCGTGGCGCCGGAGAGATCGGCGCCCTCGCCGTAGCCGCCCGCGCCCGAGATCGCATCGGAAACGGTCTCCGGCGTATCCGTGAGCGAGATGGTTCCCGGCGCGCGCACGGCGCCCGACACGTAAATTTTCTGGCTGCGATAGGACGCAATCGAAACGTCAACCTGCGGCTTCGCAACCGACTTGTCGAGCCGCGTGAACAGATTGCGGCGGATCGCCTCGATGGTTTCGCCCGCCACCTTCACCTGACCGATGTACGGGTAGTAGATCGTGCCGTCGGCCTGCACGACACGGCCGTTCGGATCGAGATTGCCGCCCGTCGTCGCGGCCGGCAACGCGGTGCTCTGCGTTGCGCCTACCGACACGATCGAGTTGTTCACCGACGAGAAGCCCGGATTGTTGAGTTCCGGATGATCCCAGACGATCACACGCAGCACGTCGCCGCTGCGCACGCGGTACACAGAAGACGCGACGCGCGGCAGCGCAGCGTCTTGGGGCGGCTGCGCTGCGGCCTGCGCAGCCAGTTGCGCGATGAGTCTGCCGTCGAGCGCATGCAGCCGGAACGTGATGCCGTTCTGCACGATCTCGGCGGGCTCCGCCTGCCCGTTGGCCTGCACCGTCGTGTCCTCGCGCGGCGCCACGCCCATGTAGGGCCCCGGCGCCAACGCACAGCCACCCAGCGCGGCTGTTGCCAACCACGCCCACGCCGTCTTCAACGCCATACATGGACGGCCGCTGGAAATCCGGTTCGAAACACGACGCACCATGCTTTGCTCAATCAATTGGATGTCCTTCCATTCGCGGTCTGACGCGTGCGGACCTGCCGCCGCCGATCAATAGACTTCTGCGTTTGCGAGCGTTGCGCCCGCCGCGTCCTTCGCGGCCACCAGCGGATCGCCATCGAGGCCCCAGTCGATGCCGAGCGCCGGGTCGTTCCACAGCAGCGTGCGTTCGTGCTCGGGGTACCAGAAGTCCGTGGTCTTGTAGAGAAACTCCGCGCGCTCGGAAAGTACCGCGAAGCCGTGGGCGAATCCGGGCGGAATCCACAGTTGCAGGCGGTTTTCGGCAGAAAGCCGCGCGCCTGTCCATTGTCCGAAGGTGGGCGACGTGCGACGCAGATCGACTGCCACGTCGAACACTTCGCCCGCTACGACGCGCACGAGCTTGCCCTGCGGACGCACCACCTGGTAGTGCAGACCACGCAGCACGTTGCGCGACGAAACCGAGTGGTTGTCCTGAACGAAGTGGAATCCAGCTGCCACCTTGTCCTCGAATGCGCGCAGATTGAAGCTCTCGAAGAAAAGACCGCGCGCGTCACCGAATGCAGCAGGCTCCAGCAGCTTCACCTCGGGAATGGCCGTTGGCCGCACGGTGATGGTCATGAGGCAACAGCGCCCAGCAGCGAAGTGAGGTAATGGCCGTAAGCGGTCTTGCGCAACGGTTCGGCGAGGCGATTCAATTGTTCCGCGTCGATCCAGCCCTGCCGGAACGCGATTTCCTCGGGGCTCGACACGAGCAGCGCCTGGCGCTGCTGCACCGTGGCAATGAACATGCCCGCGTCGATCAGCGATTGATGCGTGCCCGTGTCGAACCACGCAAAGCCGCGGCTCAACGTCTCGAGCCGCAGGTCGCCGCGCGCGAGGTAACAGCGGTTGACGTCGGTGATCTCCAGTTCGCCGCGCGCCGACGGTTCGATGCTTGCTGCGATATCGCACACGTCGCGGTCGTAGAAGTAAAGCCCCGTGACCGCGTAGTTCGAGCGCGGCTTGGCGGGCTTTTCCTCGATCGAGAGCACGCGGCCGGCCGCATCGAATTCCACCACGCCATAACGCTGTGGGTCGTGAACGTGGTACCCGAACACCGTGGCGCCGGCATCGCGCCTGTCGGCGGCGCGCAGATGCGTGCCTAGATCGGCGCCGTAGAAAATGTTGTCGCCCAGTATCAGCGCAGAGGGCCGGTTGTCGATGAAGTCGCGCCCAATCACGAACGCCTGCGCGAGCCCGTCCGGCGACGGCTGCACCGCGTAACGGATGCTCACGCCCCACTGATGCCCGTCGCCGAGCATCGCCGAAAAGCGCGGCGTGTCGGCGGGCGTGGAGATCAGCAGAATGTCGTTGATGCCCGCCATCATGAGCGTGGAGAGCGAGTAGTAGATCATCGGCTTGTCGTACACGGGCAGCATCTGTTTCGAGATGACCTGCGTGATCGGATAGAGCCGGGTGCCGGAGCCGCCCGCGAGGACGATGCCCTTACGTGTCGAGATATGCGTCGAGATACGTGTCGAGATCATGGCTTATACCTGCACCAATGGATTGGAAAAGTACGCGCGCCGGTATTCGCCCGAAAGCACCGCCTCGACCCACGCTTCGTTGTCCACGTACCACTGCACCGTGCGCGCGAGTCCGCTCGCGAAGGTCTGCTGCGGCCGCCAGCCGAGTTCGCGTGCGAGCTTCGTCGCATCCACCGCGTAGCGGCGGTCGTGACCCTTGCGGTCGGTGACATAGGCGATCTGCTCGCGATAGCTGCCCGCCGCACGCGGTTTCGCCGCGTCCAGCAGCGCGCAGATGCGGTGCACGACATCGACGTTCGTCTGCTCGTTGCAGCCGCCCACGTTGTACGTCTGCCCCGGCGTGCCGCGCGCGAGCACGGTGCGGATCGCGTCGCAATGGTCGCCCACATAGAGCCAGTCGCGCACGTTGAGGCCATCGCCGTACACCGGCAACGGCTCGCCGCGCAAGGCGCGCTGGATCATCAGCGGGATGAGCTTCTCGGGAAACTGGTACGGCCCGTAGTTGTTCGAACAATTCGTCGTGAGAGTCGGCATGCCGTAGGTGTGGTGCCAGGCGCGCACCAGATGGTCGGAGCCGGCCTTCGACGCCGCGTAGGGACTGTTCGGCGCATACGGCGTGGTTTCGCTGAACGCGGGATCGTGCGGGCCGAGCGAACCGTAGACCTCGTCGGTCGAGACGTGCAGGAAGCGGAAGGCTTCACGCTGCGCGCCGGAAAGGCCATCCCAATACGCGCGCGCTGCTTCGAGCAGCGTCGCGGTGCCCACCACGTTCGTGGAAACGAAGTCGCCCGGCTGGTGGATGGAGCGGTCCACGTGGCTTTCCGCCGCGAAATGCAGCACCGCACGCGGACGATGCGTTTGCATCAGCGCGTCGAGCGCCGCGCGGTCGGTGATATCGGCGTGCACGAAGACGTGGCGCGGATCGTCGCTCACTTGCCGCAGCGTTTCGTAATTGCCCGCATACGTCAGCTTGTCGACGTTGACGACAGGCTCGTCGTGACGCGCCAGCCAGTCGATGACGAAGTTGGCTCCGATAAAGCCGGCGCCACCGGTCACAAGAATCATGTCGTGCCCTCGGGTGTGGGGGATTGCCGCACTGGCGTGTTACCCAGTGTCTTTGCTGTCAGGCTGCACACGAATGCCCCGATCCGCGATGCCGCACTGCACGAAAAACATAGGCCAGAGGATCGCTATGTTAGGGTTCCCGATTGATCGGATTCGGCCATATGGTTGGCGCGTTCCGACATCATCCGGCAACGCGCCGCTCTTCACGCAGGCCCGCGAGCGGCCCTTCAATCAAGGCTTCGCGCGACACACGGCTGCCGCAAGAGGTATCCACCCAGTTTGTCCGAATCGATGAAGACGGTGGCCGAATCTGCCATTTCTGTTCGCATACGCTTTTGCACGAGGCAACTCATTCACCGCAGCATCGCCACATGCATAACGACGGGGTTCGACGACATGGCAGTCAGACAGCTTTTCATTCTCGGCACGCGCGGCATTCCCGCGCGCCACGGCGGCTTCGAGACGTTCGCAGAGCGCCTTGCGCTCTACCTGACACAACGCGGCTGGGAGGTCACGGTCTATTGCCAGAGCGATGCGGCTGAAGGCGCGATCAACGAAGACATCGGCGAAGACACGTGGCAAGGCGTGCGCCGCATCATCGTGCCGGTGACGCGTGCCGGTGCCCTCGGCACCATGGAGTTCGACTGGAAATCCATTCGCGACGTGGCGGGACGCGACCCCGGCCTCGTGCTCACGCTCGGCTACAACACGGCCGTGTTCTGCACGTACCTGCGATGGCGAGGCATCACGAACATCATCAACATGGACGGCCTCGAATGGCGGCGCGAAAAGTGGAAGCTGCACGAGCGCCTGTGGCTGTGGCTCAACGAGCGCGTGGGATGCTGGGCCGGCAACCATCTGATCGCCGACCACCCCGCCATCGCCGCGCATCTGGCCACGCGCGTGAAGCGCCGCAAGATCACGACCATCCCCTACGGTGCGGACCCCATCGAGAGCATGAGCGCGGTACCGCTGAGAGCGTTCGACCTCGAGGACGTTCGCTACGGACTCGTCATCGCGCGGCCCGAACCGGAGAACTCGGTGCTGGAGATCGTCACGGCGTTTTCGCGCAGACCGCGCGGCGCACGCCTCGTCGTGCTGGGCAAGTACGATGCGACACATCCGTATCAGCGCGCGGTGCTCGACGCCGCCAGCGACGAAGTCATGTTTCCCGGCGCCATCTATGACCAGCACGTCGTACGCGCGCTGCGCTACCACGCCAACTTCTATCTGCACGGTCATCGTGTGGGCGGCACCAATCCCTCGCTCGTGGAGGCGCTGGGCGCCGGCTGCGCGGTCATTGCGCACGACAACGTCTTCAATCGCTGGGTAGCCGGCCCGGACGCACGCTTCTTCGCCACGGAAGCCGATTGCGACATGCACATCTCCGCATTGATCGGCGACCCGGCCACGGCGAGCGCCATGGGCCTTGCGAGTGCGCAGCGCTTTCGCAGCGCGTTTCGCTGGGACAGCGTGCTCGCGCAGTACGAGGCGCTACTGGACCGTCATGCTCGAACCGACCGGCAGCACGTCGCGGTCGTGCCGCGTGTCTCGCCGGTTACGGCTGCCGCTGCGGTTGCGGCACAACCGGCCGCAGCGCTCGATGCCCGCGTACGCGCGGAACGTTCGAAAGCAGATCGTGCTGTGGCGTTGAACGCCGAGCACGCGGGCACGCAAGTCGAGTGAGCGCGGATTCGCGGCGGGCGCTTTCCACGCGTACCGCCGCGAACATCGCCGCAAGACACGCGGCAGTGCTCAAGCCGAACGAACCATGAACCGTATTACCGGCCCTTGAGCGCGCTGCCATAGAACCTGCGGCGCGCTCTGCTCGCAGTCCAGACAGCCGCTACTGCAAAAGCAAACAGCGCAGCAAAGATCCCGCTCGCCGCGACCAGCGCCCAGAACTTGCCGGCATCGCGCCACAACCAGGCTAGTTGGTGCGTCGCCAAAGCTGCGAGCACCGCCACGCTCGCGAGTGCGGCCAGCAAGTCGAAGCGGATGCGCCACGGCACGATGCTGCGCCCGACGAACCCGCTCACCGCGCAATACGAAGCGCCCGCCGTGAGTGCCGCGCACCCCGCGCCAATGCCACCGAAGCGTGGCGTCAGCACGAGACTCAGCACGCCGTTCAACAGCAATGCGAGCGCCGCAACCGTGCACATCACCGCCTTGCGTTCCTTGAATTCGAGCGGCTTGTGAAAGAACGGCCCGAGCGAAAAGCAGAACGACGAAGCGACCAGCAACGGCAGAAGCGTCGCCGCCGCGCCGAATTTGTCGCCGAGAAAGAGGCGCGTGGCCGGCACGGCCACAGCATCGACGAGCGCAACGAGAACCGTACCCGCGCACAACAGCCACGTGAGCAGGTCGCCCAGTTGGCGCGCTGCCGCCTGCCCGTTCCTGGCGTTCCACGCGCCCATCAACTGCGGCCAGGCGGCGGCAAGAATCGGCGCCATCACGAGATTCACCGAGCCCACCACGAGCGTCGACGCCGCACCGTACAGGCCCGCCATTTCCGGCCCGGCGAGTGCGCGAACGAGCAGCCGGTCGCAATACATGGCGAGGTTCATGAAGATGAACCACAGCGTCATCGCGCCACCGTAGACGCGCAGCTTGTGAAAGACCATGCGCGTGCGGCGCGAAAGCAGCTTGTCACGCACGTCGCGGGCGAAGAGGCCCGCCCGCAACGCACCGAACGCGGCGCCCAGGCATTGCGCGGCGGCCACGGCGAGCAGCAGCGCACCGACGTCGTTCGGCGCAATCCCACACACGAGCAGCGAAAACACGATCTTCAACGCACTCGCGCCCGCCTGCTGGATTGCGTAGGGCCACGCGCGCTGCTCCGACTGCAATGCGGTGCCGACAAGCGTGAAGAGCGTTTGCGCGGCGATCGCGATGACGCAGAGGGGCCACAGCGCGCCGTCCGGAACATCAAACCACTGCGCTACGCGCGCGAGCACGTACAGCGCGGCAAGCCCCAGGAAAATCGCGCCGCCGCCGCGCAGCACGGCCGCCTTCGCGTAGCTGGCCGCGCGCCGGCTCGCGCCTGCGAGGTAGCGTCCCGTGGCCTGCTGCAGCCACTGTCCCGCCACGGAACTCGCGAGCACGATCACCGTGATTGCAACCGTGTAGCCCCCATAAAGCGTGGGTTCAAGACGGCGCGTCAGCAGGGAGAGCAGCACGATGTTGAGTCCCGCGTTGCTGCCTATTCCGAGCGCGTAGGGCACGTACGTCGACCACGTCTTGCGCAACCGCCCCACGCCCCCCTGCCCGCCCACCCTCATGACGCAACCGCCGGCGAACGTTGCGAGAGTGCATCGACGAGTCGTTCCACCGAGGCCTGCAGCGTGAACTGTTGAGCAAGGCGCACCGAACGGTCGGCGTAGGCCGTGCGCCGCGCATCGTCGCCCAGCAGCGCAACGAGCGCGTCGGCGAGCGGTTGTGCCGACTTCGGCGGCACGACGATACCGTTCTGCCCGTCTATCACGAAGTCGCGTGTGCCGCCGTTGTCCGCGGTGACCACGGCGCATCCGCACGCCATGGCCTCCAGCGCCGGGAGCCCCCAGCCTTCGCTCCAGCTGGGGCACAGATAGATGGACGACGCGTTGTAGACGGTCTCGCGCAACACCTGCCTCGCGGGATCCTGGACATACGCGATCCACGCGGGCAGGAAGTCCGGCCGTGGGGCTGTGCCGAAGAGCACCGCTTGCAGATCGGGAAACGACGCCTTCGCCAGTTCGAGTGCGGCCACGCCTTCCGCCGCACCCTTCCACGCGTGCGGCGAGTACAGCATGCTCACCGTGCGGGCGCGCTGAGCGGGCGCAGACGTGAGGAAGAACTCCGCGTGATCGACGGGATTGGGCACCTGCCAGGCCGTATCGCCGGACAGCTCGTGCACAAGGTCTTTCAGCCATCCTGAGATCACGATCTTCTTCATGCGCGATTGCAAAGTGCGATTGACGCGCGCCTCAGGGCCGGCCCACGTTTCGTGATGCTGAATGAAATAGAACTTCTCTCCGCTACGTGCCGGCAGACGCTCCACGTATTCGGCGGTACGCCATAGCGTCGCCACGATCACGTCCGCCTGCGGTACGTAACGCGGATACAGCGCGGGCACGACGCTAATCTTCACGCGGGGATGCATCTTCATCCACGGCACGCAGGCGCGGTGTCCCTGCCCGGCCATGGCCCGGCCCACGCCCATCAGCTTCGCGCAGTCAGCCGCGAGCGAACGCAGCCGTGCGGCCGGCGTGTGCCGGAAGCGCCACAGAAACAGCGTGCGCGGATGCAGAACCTCGACCTCGTGTCCGGCTTCGGCGAGCGCGTTGGCATATTGATAGACGATCTTGCCGCCGCCTGTGGGGCGTGGCATGAGACGCGGCAGAACGAAGGTGATTTTCATGACGAGCGCCGTTTCGTCAGCGGGATTCGCGCTGAAGCGCGACGGCGTCGTGCGGGATGGATGCATCTGCTGCCGTGGCGTGGGGCGCCTGTACTGTCTGCGCAATGGCGCGCATATAGGTCTCCACCGTGAATCCGTTCACGTAGCACGCTCGGGCCGCGTTCGCGAGCCGCACGTAGTCGTCGTCCGGAAGTGCGAGTGCATGCTTGAGTACGTGCAGCAAGTTCTGCGCGTCGTTCGGTTCGAACAGAAAGCCGGTCACGCCGTGCGTCACGATCTCCGTAAGGCCGCCCGTGGCCGCTGCAATCACGGGGCGGCCGCTTGCGAAGCTTTCTATCGCCACACGCCCGAACGGCTCCGGCAACACCGACGGCACCAGCGCGTAATCGGCCCATGCGTAGTGCTCCGCAGGGTCATCCGTGAAGCCGTGTATCTCGACGCTCTGCGCGCACGCGTGCGCGGTGTCGCGCAACTGGCCAAGCACCGCCTCGTATCCGGGAAACACGTCGCCGACGATGCGCAGCTCCAGCGGCAAGGCACGGCCCAATGTGCGCAGCGCATCCAGCACGAATTGCTGCCCCTTCCACGGATTGATGCGTCCGATGATGGCAAGCCGCAGCGGCCGCGCACCACGCACCGGCACGGGCGCAATGTTGCCCGCTACTTCGACGCCGTTGTGGATCACCGTGCCGGGCATACGAAACGCCGCTGCCGTCGCGTTCGAGTTGTAGATCAACGCAGCGCGCGAGAAACGCAACAACGCTCTGAACACGCGCAGCGCCACACGCGAAGGTATTTCGCGCACGTGCACGTAGCACCCGGCGCGCCGCCCACGCAGGGCCGCAATCGCAGCGACGCACACCACGGTGTTCACATAGCAAACGTCGTAGCGTTCGAACAGGCGGCAATAGCGTCGCCACGCGCGTGCCATGTTCGCCAGCGTACCCAGCGGTCGCGCCTTGAGCTTCTTCTTGCGCAACACACCGTTCTCGTCGTACTGAATCCGGCTCGCGTATCGCGCGACGTGATCGACGATAGGCCCGGGTTCGGGCAGCACGACGTCGATGGAGGCATCGGGATGCTGCTCGCGCAGTGCACGCAGTGCGGAAAGAAAGCTGCGGTCGGAACCGTACAGCTCCGCGCCCTGGTGCACCATGACGATGGCTAGCGGCTTCTTCAACGAAACACCTCCGCAACGACCTGGAAGAATCGGCCACGCGCATGGGCGCCAGCCGACACGCGCCACGCCTTCCACACCACGTAGCAGCGAATCGCGAGTTTCTCCATCAGATTGCGGTCGAAGACGTGAACCCACGATTGCCAGAGCCAGATCTGACGCTGCAATGCCGCGGCGGGGTCCGTCGTGCTGCGCAATGCGGAGTCGTGCTCGAGATGCGCGCCGGTGAGCCACGCGCGCGAGCCGAGGCGCGCAATGTCGCGGCAAAAGCGCGTATCCACGCCGTAAAGCCGCAGCCGCTCGTCGAATGGTCGCGGCCCGAGGCGCGTGAGCAGCGCGCGGCTGATGCACATGCCGCTCATCATCGCGGTGAAGTTGGCCGGCAAAAGCGCGCGGTCGCGTACCCGCGCGAGCGCAGCCCCCTTGATCCACTTGAGGCAGCCCGGGCTGATCGTCGTATCGCCGTGCCGGATGCGCGGCGTGAAGACTTCGGCGTTGCCCGTGTCGATGCTCGCCGTCAGCTCGCGAAAGAACGCGGCATCGACGCTCGAATCCTGATCGAAGATGACGACGTACGGGCGATTCGACTGCCGGACCAGCATGTTGTAGATCTTCGCGAGTGACTCGTTTTCCGGCGACGACCAATAGCGCCACGGAAAAGGCAGGAAGCCCGGATCGGGCGGCGCCGGTTGCTCGCGCGCGTTGTCCCAGATATGGACTTCGATGTCGATGCCCAGCTTCGCGAAGTCGATCCGGCTGAGTGTGGCGAGTGTTTCGGATGCCTCAGGATCGCGCCGATACAGTACGACGATGAGATCAAGCGCATGCATGGGCTTCTGCTCCCTGCCTGCTGCCGACCACGCGCGCGGGAATGCCTGCCACGATCGAGTAGGGCGGCACGTCGCGCGTCACCACCGCGCCCGCGGCAACCACGCAACCCCGGCCGATCGTGACGCCGCCCAGCACGGTCACGCGTGCGCCGAACCAGCAGTCCTCGCCGATGGCGATCGGCTTGCGCGTCGTGCCCTGTTCGCGAATGGGCCGCGTCAGGTCCGCGAAATTGTGGTTTTCCGGGTGCGCGCTGAAGTATTGCCCGATGATCGTGTTGCGACCGATGGTGACGCCGCCCGAGCCGCCCACACTCGAAAACTCGCCGATGCCGCAGCCTTCGCCAATCACGATGTGAGCGCCGGGCCGCTGCAGATCGGTGCCCACCACGAGCCGCGTATAAGCGCCGATATTCGCGCGTGCACCGATGCGCAATCCGTCGCGCCCCAGTCCGCTCAGAATGGCGCCGTCGCCAATGACCGCGTACCGTCCGATCTCGACCTTGCGTGCGAATCGCAATCTGACGCGTCGACCGACGAAGCACGGTACAGGCCGGCGCGAACGCAACGAAAGCGCCGTGCCGCGCATCAGATTCGCGCACTGCTCCGCGAGAAAGAGAAGCACGTCCAGCGCCCCCAGATCGGGCGCGAGCGCCTTGCCTGGACGAATGCGCCGCAACGCCTGATTGACCAACGCACTCAACATGCCAGTACCCGCAATGGCTCGCCGCTGCCGAGCCGTTCAATGAATACGCAGGTTCAAGGCGACAACGAACACGGTCTGTGTGCCCGCCATTGCGCAGCTTCCTGCATCGATTGCGGCACATCATAAGCATGCGCTTCACTAGCCATATAGGGCTGGCCGATCGCGCCACGATGTTGGCGGATAGCGTCACGCAGCGAGTCGTTGCGCGACGACGCGGGGTCGAGTGGCGGCGACGTTGGCGAGAAACCGCCGAGGTATGGTTTCAATCGGCCAGGTCGCGCTCTCGCCAGCGGAAAAAATTTACGATGCGCGATGAATGTCCCGGCAAGACGCCACGTTGCGCGCCGATCATCGATCGGCGGCCATCGCGGGGTGGCGAGCGCGTCGTCCACTCTGCGTCACCTTTCGGTTCCAGTCATGTCGGAAATCTATCCGTTCAAGCGCGCAACGCGATTCCTGCACGAGCCCAACAGACGCGTTGCGCTGCCGGCCGCAACAGAACAGCTTTCCCACGACAACGCTATGGTGCTCGCCGAAATCGAGGACTGCTGCGCCGCGCTGTTCGACCGCTGGTGCGAGACCCGGCATGTGGTGCCGCTCGCTTACCTCATGCACGTATGGCCTCTTCCCGGGACATCAGTAGACCTCGCCCGTAGAGTGGCAATCGTTTTGCGCGAGTTGCAGCGGCTTCATACGGAATCGCTCGGTCCTGTCGAGCATCAGTTGATTCGCCGTGCGCTGGGAGCGGTGGAGCGCGCGTTTCCGTCGTAAAGGCGAACGTGCGAAGACGTTGCGCCAGGCATCCCGTGGTATCGGAAATCGGGATCAGACGTCCTTGAACGCTGTGTCAATCTCCTCGTCTTCGCGCGCCGCCGCCTGGTTCACCGCCATCCCGCCCTCCGCCGCGCTCCATTGCCGGACCCATTCCGGCAAGGGCGGCGACGGCTGCGTGATACCGGCCAGCTCCATCAGCTCCGCGGTGGATACGGTCCCGCCGCTGCGCTTGAGAAAGCGCGCACGCACAACGCCGAGCGCAACCTGTGCGCCGTCGCGCACGAAACCTTGTTCGAGGAAGATGTTTTTCTCGTCCCAGCCGATCACACGCGTCGCCACTTCGTAGCGTTCGCCCAGTTCGAGCGAGCGATGAAAGCGCAGCGTTTCGAGCGTGACCACCGGATACCAGCCCCGTGCGTTGAGCCGCTTGAAAAGCCCGCTGCGGATCATCAGGTCCACGCGCGCGAGGTCCAGAATCGCGAAGTAACGGCTGTTCGTCATGTGACGCAGCACATCGAGGTCGTTGAGCCACACGCGAAACGGCGTGACGCAGGTATCCAGCACGTTCAGTGGGCCCCGACGTGCCGAGAACAACAAGGTTGTGAGAAGACGCAGCAGCAGACTCATCGCAATGGCCGATTCGATCGGTAACAAGGAAAGCGCGCACCGGACGATGCGCGAGAGTCTGCATGGTAGTCGGCCTGCGCGCGCAGCACGCGCTCAGGCGGCGGGATAGACCTAGAGCACCTCCTCTCGCCTGAGCACGGCGAGGCGGCACCCTGCGTGCGGGGCCTCTGCCCCCAATAGCCGAATTTCCGCTACGGATTCGAGGGCACAGCGCGAGCGCGATTCAAGCCGCCGCCCGCTGCGCATCGTGCGCGAGCACGGCGCCCTCGGCAACGAGCGCATCGATACGCTCGTTATCGAATCCATATTCGCGCAGCACTGCACGCGTATGTTCGCCATAGAGCGGCGCGGGCCGCGAGCGCGGCATCGGCTCGTGTTCCGGCGTGGCGCCATCCGCCTCGTCCCCTGCCGAAAAGTGGATCGGCAAACCGATGCCACGCGTGCGCCCCGCAAGCGGATGGTCAGACTCCACCACCATTGCGCGCGCAAGCGTCTGCTCATGCGTGGCGACCTGCGGCACGTCGAGCACCGGTCCGCACGGCAAGCCGATAGCGTCGAATGCGACGAGCCATTCGTCCGTGGTCTTCTGCGCGAGCCGCACGCCCAGGACTTCCACGAGCGCCGCGCGATTGGCCATGCGCGCCGCGTTGGTGCTGAAGCGCGCGTCGCTTGCCAGTTCCGGCATGCCGAGCACGTTCACCAGACGCTCGTAATTGCTCTGGTTCGCGGCGCCCACGTTGATCCAGCCATCCAGCGTACGAAACGCCTGATACGGCGCGCTGGTGGGGTTGGCCGAGCCCATCTTGGGCAGCACGGTGCCGTCGGCGAAGTAGTTGGCGAAGGCCCAGTACATCTGCTGCAGGCCTGCTTCGAAGAGCGATGTATCCACCATCTGGCCGCGGCCCGTGCGCTGCTTCTCGGCATACGCGGCGCAGATGCCGAGCGCGGCGAGAATGCCCGCGTTGATGTCGGTAACGGGCGAGCCTGCCTTGATGGGCGCCTGGCCCGGCTCGCCCGTCATGCTCATGAGGCCGCTCATGCCCTGCGCGATAAGGTCGAAGCCGGCCTTGTCGGCCAGCGGCCCGCTGCGTCCGTAACCCGAGATCGCGCAGTAGATGAGCCCGGGGTTCATCGCCTTGAGCACGTCGTAGCCCATGCCGAGCTTCTCCATGGTGCCCTTGCGATAGTTCTCGGTCACCACGTCCGCGCTCGCCAGCAGCCGTTGCAGCACCTCGCGCCCGCCCGCGGTTTTCAGGTTCAGCGCGATGCCGCGCTTGTTGCGGTTGACGATCATGAACGACGCCGACTCGCCGTGCGCCATGATGGGCGCGAAGCGGCGCGAGTCATCGCCGCCCGGCACCTTCTCCACCTTGATGACGTCCGCGCCCATGTCGGCAAGCATCATGCCGCACACGGGGCCCGACATGATGTGCGCGAGTTCGATCACGCGCATGCCGGCCAGCGGGCCTGCTTTTTGTGCCATCTCGTGTCCCCTCGTTTGCCTCGTTTCCGGCATCTACCTCGTTTGCCTCATTTGCCTCATTTGCCTTCAAATGCCGGCTTCGTCTTCGCGAGAAACGCCTGGTAGCCGATGCGAAAGTCTTCGGTGCCGAAGCACGCGAAGCCTTCGTCGCGCTCGGCGGCAGTGAGCGGCGCCGGGTTCATCACGCGCCGCACGAACTGCTTGTGCCAGCGCGCGACGAGCGGCGCGCCTTCGGCGATGCGCGTGGCGCACGCCCAGGCTTCGCCAGTGACTTCGGCATCCGCAACCACGCGCGTGACGAGTCCTTTTTGCAGGGCCTCCTGCGCGCCGAAAATGCGCCCTTCCAGCAGAATTTCGAGCGCCACGGCCGGCCCCGCCAGCTTCACGAGCCCCGCGAGTTCGGCGTGCGCCATCACGAGCCCGAGGTTCTTGATGGGCACACCGAAGCGGCTCGACTCGCCGCAGATGCGCAGGTCGCACATCGACGCAATCTCGAGGCCGCCGCCCACGCAGATGCCGTGAATCATCGCGACGAGCGGATGGCGGCAGCGCCCGAACGCGTCGAGCGTGCGATGCATCAGCGCGCCGTACTCACGCGCCTGCTCCACGTTTGCGCGGTCCGTAGCGAATTCGCCGATGTCGTTGCCCGGCGAAAACGCCTTCTCGCCCGCGCCGCGCAGCACGATGCAGCGCAGGCTGTCTTCGGCGGACAACGCGTCGATAGTTTCGCCCAGCTCGCGCCACAGCGTCTTCGTCATCGCGTTCAACTTGTGCGGCCGGTTGATCGTGACGGTCGCGATGAAACCGTCACGCTCAACCACAATGCCTGCTTCGTTCATGGCGTCTCCCTATGCCGCTATGCCACCAGGCTGCCGGCAATCAGACGAGCCCGGCTGCCGGCTTGATCGCTTCGTCGGCCTGCTCTTCGAGCCGGCGGTCCGGCCGCATCGCGATGGAGAGCACGATGCCCGCTGCCATCAACGCCATCGACGCGATGAACGGCAGGTTCCAGTTGCCCGTCACGTCGATCATCCAGCCGCCCACCACGGGGCTGATGATCGCGGCGAGCGCCGAGCCCGTGTTCATCACGCCGCTCGCGGTGCCGGCGTGCTTCGGCGCGATGTCCATCGGCACGGCCCACATCGGTCCGATGGTCATTTCGTTGAAGAAGAAGCCGAGGCTCAGGCACACCGCCGCGAGCGTGATCGACATGTTCGGCACCAGCATGATGGGCATGAGCGAGAGCAGCGTCGCGAACATGCAGATGGCCACCATCGCGCTGCGCGCAAGACGCGGGCGACCGGTGCGCTTGAGAATCTTGTCGGTCACTTCGCCGCCCAGCCAGTCGCCCAGCACGCCCGCGAAGAACACGCCCGACGCGAAGAGCGCCGACTTGCTCAATTGCAGGTGATAGTTGTGCAGGAAGTACTGCGGAATCCAGCCGAGGAAGAGCCACAGCACCCAGCCGTAGCAGAAGTACACGAGGGTGACGGGCGCCATGCGGCCCACCAGCGCGCGCCAGGGCACCGGCTTGCGTTCCTTGAAGCCGCTGTAGGCGGGCAGGCGGTCGCTCTCGGCGTTACTGATGCGCGGATGCTCGCGCGGGTCGTCGCGGAAATACCAGATCCACACGAGCGCCCACAGGAAGCTGATCACGCCCGTCACCACGAACGAGCCGCGCCACGACGTGGCGAGCATGAGCCACGTGATGAGCGGCGGCGCCACCGCGTTGCCGATGCGCGAGGCCGCGTGCGTGATGCCCTGCGCGAAGCCGCGCCGCTCGGGCGTGGTCCAGTTCGACATGGCGCGCGTGGCGGTGGGGAACGTGGCGCCTTCGCCCAGACCCAGCAGCAGCCGCGCGATCACGAGCGACACGAAGCCGCCCGCGAGGCCCGTGAGCACGGTGGCGCCGGCCCAGATGATGGCGCACACGGCGAGCGTGCGGCGCGGCCCGAAGCGGTCGCCCAGCCACCCGCCGATGATCTGGAATACGAGATACGGATACGCGAACGCGGAAAAGACAAAGCCGACCTGCGTATGGGTCAGGCCAAGCTCGGCGCCGAACTGGCTCGCCGCCGTGCTCACGTTGACGCGGTCAACGTAGGTGATGAGGTACATCGCACACAACAGCAGCAGAACGCGCGTCGTGACTCGACGGAACATCGCTGTCTCCTTATCTCCGGTGCCGGCTGCGCTCTAGCGCTGCATCGAGGTAGCGCGCCGTGCGTGGTCAGGTGTGGTTGGAATGACTGCCCGTTTTGCTACATCAATGCCTCCTCGAGAATGTGGGCCACGTGGCGCGCCTTCGCGCCGGCCCCATCGGCAATCTGGTGGCGGCAGCTCGTACCGTCCGCCACGATCACGGTGCCCGGCTCCGCCGCGCGAACGGCGGGCAGCAGCGAGAGTTCGGCCATCGCCATCGACACCTCGTAATGCTCGGCCTCGTAACCGAAGCTGCCGGCCATGCCGCAGCACGACGATTCGATCACGGCCACGTCGATGCCGGGAATCCAGCCGAGCACCGTGCGCGAAGGCGCAAACGCCCCGAACGCCTTCTGGTGGCAATGGCCGTGCAGCAGCGCGCGCTTCATGCCATGAGGCGTCTTCAGCGGCAACTGCATGCGGCCGGCCTCGCGCTCGCGCACGAGAAATTCTTCGAACAGCAGCGCGGACTGCGCGAGCCGCTGTGCCACGTCGCCGAAACCATACGCGAGGAACTCGTCGCGCAGTGTGAAAAGACACGACGGTTCCAGCCCGACGATGGGCACGCCGCGCTCGACGAACGGCCGCAGCGCATCCAGCGTGCGGCGCGCTTCGGCCTTCGCTTCGTCCACGAGTCCCGCGGCGAGGAACGTGCGGCCGCAGCACAACGGGCGCTCGCTGCGCGCCGCGGCACCCTGGGCCGGGAACGGATCGACGTGCACGGTGTAGCCGGCCGCTTCGAGCACGCGCCGCGCCGCGCGCGCGTTCTCGGGCTCCATGTGGTTGTTGAAGGTATCGACGAAGAGCAGGACTTCGCGCGTGGCTGACCTGCCTGCACCGGCAGTGGTCTCCTGCCCGCGACGCTCGCCTCGCACGCTCGCAAGGAAGCTCTTCGTGAAACGCGGCAGGCTGCGCTCGGGCGCAATGCCGAAGCGTGCCAGCAGCGCGCGCGCCGCCGACGAACGCGTGACGAACGCCGTCACCGGCGCAAACCCGCCGGCGAGCGCCGCATAGCGCGGCAGAAACGCGACGAGCCGATCGCGCCAGCGCATGGGATGCCGCGCATACCAGGCCGCGCGCGCCTCGATCTTCACCTTCGCCATATCGACGCCCGTTGGGCAGTCGCGCTTGCAGCCCTTGCAGGACACGCAGAGATCGAGCGCCTCGCGCACCTCGGCGCTTGCGAGGCCCGCCTCCCCTACCTGCCCGCTCAACGCCAGCCGCAACGTATTCGCGCGACCGCGCGTGACGTGCTGCTCGTCGCGCGTCACGCGATAGCTTGGGCACATCGTGCCCGCGTCGAACTTGCGGCAGTGGCCGTTGTTGTTGCACATCTCCACGGCCTTCGCGAGTCCGTGTGTGCGGTCGCCGCCGCTGCCCGGCATGCCTTCGGCGCCCGTGAGGGGGTCGCGCGTCACGTTCCACGCCGACCAGTCGAGCTTCGGTTCGAACGGTGTTTCTGCGTAGCCCGGTGCAAAGCGGAAGTGACGCGCGTCGTCCATCTTCGGCGGCGCAACGATGCGGTCCGGGCTGAACAGGTTGTCGGGATCGAACAGCGCTTTGACTTCGCCGAATGCGCGCGTCAGCTGCGGTCCGTACTGCCACGAGATCCATTCGCCGCGGCACAGGCCGTCGCCGTGCTCGCCCGAATAGGCACCCTTGTACTCGCGCACAAGCGCCGCCGCTTCTTCGGCAATGGCGCGCATCTTCGCGGCGCCGTCGCGGCGCATGTCGAGAATGGGTCGCACGTGCAAGGTGCCCACGCTCGCGTGCGCGTACCACGTGCCTTCCGTGCCGTGCCGATGGAACACCTCGGTCAGGCGGCTCGTGTACTGCGCGAGATGGTCGAGCGGCACCGCGCAGTCTTCGATGAAAGACACCGGTTTGCCGTCGCCCTTCATGCTCATCATGATGTTGAGCCCGGCCTTGCGGACGTCCCACAGCGCTTTCTGCGGACCCGCATCGGTCATGCGTACGACCGAGCCCGGCAGGCCGAGGTCGCCCATCAGCGCGACAAGATCTTCCAGCAGGCGCAGTAACGGCGCCTGCTCGCTGCCCGCGAATTCGACCAGCAACACCGCTTGCGGACGCCCCACGAGCGCGGCTTCGATCACGGGCCTAAAAGCCGGGTTGCCGAGCGAGAGATCGATCATGATGCGATCGACCAGCTCCACCGCCGAGGGACCGAGCCGCACGATGTGCTGGGTGAGGTCCATCGCCTGGTAAAAGGTGGGAAAGCTCACGACACCGAGCACCTTGTGCGCGGGCAGCGGCGCGAGCTTCAGCGCGAGTTCGCGGCTGAACGCGAGCGTGCCTTCGGAGCCCACCAGCACGTGCGCCAGATTCGGCTCGCCGTCCGCGCTGTAGGGCATCGGGTTCTGGCAGTCGAACACGTCGAGGTTGTAGCCCGCCACGCGGCGCAGCACCTTGGGCACGCGCGCCACGATCTCGTCGCGCTCGCGTGAAGCGATGTTGCGCAGACCGTCCACGATGGCGCGCACGCGAGAGGCCGCCGCTTCCATCTGCGCAAGCGGGCCGAAGCGTGCGAGCGTGCCGTCGGCGAGCACGGCATCGATGGCGGCCACGTTGTGGACCATGTTGCCGTACTGGATGGAACGCGACCCGCACGAGTTGTTGCCGGCCATGCCGCCTAGCGTGCATTGCGCACCTGTGGAGACGTCCACGGGAAACCAGAGCCCGTGCGGCTTCAACCACGCGTTCAGATGATCGAGCACCATGCCGGGCTCGACCGTCACCGTCAGCGCTTCAGCATCGAAGTGCTTCACGCGGTTGAGCCACTTCGACGTATCGATCACGAGCGCTTCGCCCACGGTCTGACCGCACTGGCTCGTGCCCGCGCCGCGCGCGAGCACGGGCACATGGTTTTCGCGGGCAATCTGCAATGCTGTGAGCAGGTCGTCTTCGTCGCGCGGCACCGCTACGCCGACGGGCGTGATCTGGTAGATCGAGGCGTCCGTGGCATAGCGGCCGCGCGAGGCACGGTCGAACAACACGTCGCCGCGCAGCGCATTGCCCAACTGGACCGCGAGCGGCGTGGGCGCCATCGCACCGCCTGCCGTGCCGCCAGGGTGCGACGGCATGAGCCGCACCGGCCGCACGAGCGTTGCGCTGCGCGGCGCCGATGTCATCGGGCGGCTCCGTCGAACTGCACCTGCACGGGCGGCAGCCCTTCGATCTCGCCCACGGCAACGCCCGGCTCGCGTGCGCTCCACATGCCGATGAAACTGCCGGTAGTGATGACCGCGCCCGCTGCGACCGCGATGCCGCGACCGGTGCTGTGATTCACGACCCACGTGAGCAGCCGCCGCGGATCGCCCGCCGGGTTCGCCGGCTCAGAACCGAACACGCTCGCGCCGTTATAGGTGAAGCGCAGCGACGGCGCGGCGAACGGGAAGTCGTCGCGATACGGCACGGGCGCGCCCGCAATCAGCGCGCCGTGATTGAGCAGATCGGCAAGCTGCCACAGGCGGTCCACGTCGGGCCACGCGGCGAAGCGGCTCGTCACCACTTCGATGGTCGCGCACATCGATTCGATGGACGACATCACGTCTTGCGCGGCATAGGGCGTGCTGCTCGCTTCAAACGTGCGGCCAAGACGAAACGCGATCTCGAGTTCGAGCGCGAACGGCGCGTGCGCGTCGAAGTGCAAACGCGCGGGGCTCGCGTAGAGCAACGCGTCGGGCAACGGCGCGCCTTGCGCGGGTGCGTCGGGCGACTTCGCGCCCACCTTCCAGCCGCCGATGCCGTACTTCAGGCGGCGCAGCGTCTCGTGCTGGGTGTCGAAGGCGTCCTCGGCGGTGGCAGGCGCGAGTTCGTCGGGCACGCGCACGATGGGTGAGTGATCGGCGCGCGCATCGGCAAGCCACTGGGCGCGTGCAGCGGTACGAGCGGGGCTGCTGCCGGCCGCTGCGAAGTCGAGGGTTTCGGGACGATTCATCGCGCGGCCCTCACGCGGCTACGCGCAGCGCACGCGCCGGCGCGTGCGTGCCGAGATATTCCATGGCCGCCTGCACGCCGCTGCCCGCAAGCTTCACGCCGCCCAGCTTCAGCCCCATCTCGCAGCCGGCGAGCGTGGCCATCAGCGTGAGGTCGTTGCAGTCGCCCAGGTGGCCGATGCGGAACATGCGCCCCTTCACCTTGCCGAGCCCCGTGCCCAACGACATGTCGAAGCGCTCGTAGATCAGCTTGCGCACGGCGTCGGCATCTACGCCCTCGGGCATCACGACGCCCGTGAGCACCGGCGAGTAGACAGCCGGGTCGGCACATTGAATTTCGAGGCCCCACGCGCGCACCGCCTGGCGGCACGCTTCGGCGAGGCGCTGGTGACGTGCGAAGACGTTGTCGAGCCCCTCGCTGAAGATCATGTCGAGCGCTTCGGCAAGGCCGTAGAGCAGGTTCGTGTTCGGCGTGTAGGGCCAGTAGCCGGTGCGATTCATCTCGATGATCTCGGTCCAGCCCCAGAACGCGCGCGGCAGCTTGGCGTGGCGGCTCGCTTCCAGCGCCTTTTGCGACACCGCGTTGAAGCTGATGCCGGGCGGCAGCATCAAGCCCTTCTGCGAACCGGACACGGTCACGTCCACGCCCCATTCGTCATGGCGATAGTCGGCGGAGGCGAGGCCCGAGATCGTGTCGACCATCAGCAGCGCGGGGTGGCCCGCGGCGTCGATGGCGCGGCGCACCGCGGCGATGTCCGAGGTCACGCCCGTCGAGGTCTCGTTGTGCACCACGCACACGGCCTTGATGGCGTGCTGCGTGTCTTCGCGCAACCGCGCTTCGATCATGGGCGCCTGCACGCCGCGCCGCCAGCCTTCCACGCCGGGCAGCCCGAGAAACTCGGGCTTCAGACCGAGGCTCTCAGCCATCTTCTTCCAGAGCGTGGCGAAGTGGCCGGTCTCGTACATCAGCACCGTGTCGCCGGGACTCAGCGTGTTGCACAGCGCGGCCTCCCAGGCGCCGGTGCCCGAGGCCGGATAGATCACGACGGGCTGCGCGGTCTGAAACACCTTCTTGATGCCGGACAGCACCCGCAGGCCGAGCGCGCCGAACTCCGGGCCGCGATGGTCGATAGTGGGATAGCTCATCGCGCGCAGAATCCGGTCGGGCACGGGGCTGGGCCCGGGAATCTGCAGGAAGTGACGGCCGGCGGGATGAAAGTCCAGTTCAAGCATTGCGCGTCCTTTTTGAATTTTGCATGCAAAATACTTTAGAGCACGAATAGGTCTCTGGGAAGGCGCAATGTGCATCACAGCGGCCAGGACAAACCCTTAGCCTCGCAGAGGCCGCGTCACGCCTTGTCTGGCACTAGAATCCGAACATCCGGTCCGCGTTGGTAAAATACCGCTCGCGTCTGGCCAAGCCGCCGGCTGACGCGATTCGATGACGGGAAATTGCATGCGAAATACAGATATTGCCGACGACGCCTCTTTCACGCCCACCTTGCCGCGCGTCGAGCGGCTGCGTCTGCACGACACGGTGGTGGAGCACTTGCGCAACTTCATCGTGGAGGGGCGGCTCGCGCCCGGCGTGAAGCTCAACGAACGCGAACTCTGCGAAATGCTGGGCATCTCGCGCACGCCGCTGCGCGAGGCACTGAAGGTGCTGGCAGCGGAAGGGCTGATCGATATTTCGCCGAATCGCGGCGCGTCGGTGTCGCGCATGTCGGCCGCCGAGATTCGCGAGATGTTCGAACTGATGAGCGGGCTCGAAGCGTTCTCGGGCGAACTGGCCTGCGAGCGCATCACGCCTGCGGAACTCGCGCAGATCAAGGCGCTGCACTACGAAATGCTGGCCTGCCACGCACAGAACGACCTGCCCGGCTACTACAGCCGCAACATGCAGATTCACGACCGCATCAACGAGGCTGCGCGCAATTCGGCACTCCGACAGACGTGGCTTTCGATCAACCGGCGTTTGCAGGCGCTGCGGTTTCGCTCGAACTTCTCGGCGTCGAAGTGGGACCACGCCGTGCACGATCACGAAGAGATGATCAAGGCGCTCGAATCACGCGATGGCAAGCGGCTCGCCACGATCCTGCGCCAGCATCTGCTCGACAAGCGCGACGCGGTGCTGCTCCAGGATGCGCAGCAGCAGGCGGTCAGTGGGGCGTAAGAGGGTGCCCCGTAAGGGGGTGCGTCAGGGCAGTTGAGGTTGACGAGAAAGTCCGCAGGGAATGAAAAAAGCCCGTGTGCCTCGAAAGAGGACACGGGCTTTTCACTGCCTGCGTCTGTTGACCGATGCGGCGCGCAAGCAACCGCGCTAACGCCGCATTCGGTCGAGCTAAGCCAGCCTCAGTCAGCCTTCACGCCTTCCACCTGGATCTGCAGCGTGGTGGCCATCTTGAAGCCATAGGCCTGGCCGTAGTTCACGCCGAAGTCGGCACGGTCGAACTGGGCCGTGGCGTCCGCGCCGCACACTTCGCGCTTGAGCATCGGGTTCGTGAAGCACTTGAACGAATCGATCTTCAGGTTCAGCGGCTTGGTCACGCCATGCAGCGTGAAGGTGCCGATCACTTCCACGGGCTTGTCGCCGTCGAAGCGGATCGACGTGCCCTTGTAGACCGCCGTCGGGTACTTCTCGACGTCGAGCATTTCGGCCGAGCGCACGTGCTTGTCGAGCGCGCCGTTGCCGGTGTCGATGGACGATGCGTCGATGGTCACGTCCACGGTACCGGTCTTCGCTGCGCGGTCCAGCACCACCGTGCCGCTCGACTTCGTGAACTTGCCGCGCCACACCGAAACGCCGCCGAAGTGGTCGGTTTCGAAGCTCGGGTACGTGTGGGTCGGATCGAGGTTGTAGGTGGTCGCGAACGCCGGTGCGGAGAGAACGGCGGCGAGTGCGGCGATGAGCGAAAGGCGGGTCTTCATGTGTTCACTTCCTGGTTTGCGGAAAACGGTTGAGACAAAAGATCGAGCGCGTCACTTGCCCGCGCTGACGATGTGAAACTTGATCTGCACGTCGTCGGCCACGACGGAGGTGTCTTTCCATTCGCCGTCGCCAATGCCGTAGGCCAGGCGCTTGATGGGCAGCGTGCCGTCGAACACCTCGTTCGCGCCGTCCTTGCGAAATTGCACGGGCACCACGACGTCGGTGGTCTTGCCCTTGATGGTGAGCTTGCCGGCCACGCTGTAGGCGCCATTGGCCGCCGGCTTGATCTGCGTGGAAACGAAGGTAGCGTGGGGCCAGGCAGCGGCGTCGAACCATTCCTTGCCCGCCACTTCCTTGTTGTATTCGGGCGAGCCGAGATCGAAGCTCGCCACGTCGATGTCGATCTTCGCGCTGCCCGCGGCGGCGTTCGCCGGGTCGAAGCGGATGGCCGCGTTGATGCGGTTGAACTTGCCTTCCACGGGCACGTTCATCTGCTTGAAAACGGCGCTGACGCTGGTCTTCGAGGCATCGGTAGCGGCGAGCGCGGGAAGCGAAAGCGCGGCGGCGCCCGCCACGAAGGCGGCGGATGCGGCGAGCGCGCAAAGCGAAACGAGACGTCGGTTCATGTCGGGTGAGTGCGGTGAATGTTGTGTGGTGAGTGATGAGCGGTGAAGCGAAGGGATCGCGGCCTGGCGGTCAGCGACCCGACGCCCCGCCCCGCCCGCCGAACGGCAGCATGCGAGCCACGATGCGCTGCCTGTCGAGCAGTTCGTGTTTGACCACGGCAAGCAGATGCGCGGCAACGACGGCGGCCAGCGCGTAATCGAGCGCGATATGCACGGTCTTCAGCAGGACCTTGAGCGCGTCGTCGGGGCCGATCAGCGTGGGCAGCGGCAGCACGCCCAGATAGACCACTTGAATGCCAGCCGCCGAGCTATAGAGATAGCCGCTCACCGGCACCGCGAACATCAGCACGTAGAGCGCGGCGTGGCCCGCGTGAGCGGCCAGCTTCTCCCAGCCGTGCATCGCGTCGGGCAGCGCGGGGGGACGGTGCGTGGCACGCCAGACAACGCGCGCGAGTGCGAGCACGAGCACCGTGACGCCGATCCACTTGTGCCACGAGAAATAGCGCAGCTTGGTGGGCGTGATGCCCGGGATGTCGGTCATGATCCAGCCGAGCGCGAAGCCCCAGACGATCAGCGCGGCCACGCTCCAATGGAGCAGCATGGCCACGGCGCTGTAACGGCTCGCGGGCGCGACGGACGAAGTGGCGTCGGAAAGCGGACGGGAACGGGAAATGGACAAGGCAATCGGCACGCAATGAAAACAGGTTGGCGGACTGTACCGAACGCCTCCTATTCAAACAACCGGCTAAACTAGATCATTCATATCCAATTTTTCGATACATCGCGTGAGCCGCCCTACCCAACCGCAAGACCGCAGCCCGAGCCTCGATCAACTGCGCACGCTTATCGCCGTCAGCGAGACCGGCAGTTTCTCCGCCGCGGCCGAGCGGCTCGGGCGCGCGCAGTCGGTCGTGAGCTACGCCATTGCGAGCCTCGAAACGCAGCTGGGCGTCGCGCTCTTCGAGCGCGGCAAGCGGCGTCCGCAGCTCACCGCGGCGGGCCGCGCGATTCTGGCGGACGCCCGGCGCCTCGACCTGCTCGCCGGCCAGCTGAGCGCCAAGGCGGCCGGCCTGCAACGCGGGCTGGAGAGCGAGGTGTCGCTGGCGGTGGACGTGATGTTCCCCTCCGAGCGGCTTGTCGAAGCGCTCCAGGCGTTCGCGCGCGAGTTTCCCACCGTCGCGCTGAACCTCACGATGGAGGCGCTCGGCGGCGTGCTCAAGCTCGTGCTGGACGGCGAGTGCCTCGTGGGTATCAGCGGGCCCAACCAGAACTGGCCGCACGTGATAGAAGCCGAAACGATCTGGTCCGTGGAACTGGTGCACGTAGCGGCGCCCGACCATCCGCTCGCGCGCCTCGCGCAGCCCATTCGCGTTTCCGAAGCGCGCGAGCACACCCAGCTCGTACTGACCGACCGCAGCCGCCTCACCGAGGGCCAAAGCTTCGGCGTGTACGGCACACGCACCTGGAAGCTCGGCGACCTGGGCGCGAAGCATCGTCTGTTGCTGGCGGGGCTGGGCTGGGGGTCGATGCCGCGCCACCTCGTGCAAGCCGACCTCGATGCGGGACGGCTCGTGCGCGTCGAACTGGCGGACCGGCGCGGGGTGAACTACAACGTGTCGCTGATCCATCGCACCGATACGGCGACGGGCCCCGCTACGCGGTGGCTCTGCGACCACCTCTGCGAAGGCGCGCCGGCCGACATGCCGCTGCCGGGCGCGCGGTAGTCTCATGCGGGCATCGTGGGCATGGCAGGACTAGACGGTGTTGCCGGCGCCGGCCGGCACGCGATGGTCGCCGGATCTTGCAACTCACGTCTACGTGGAAGCAGCCGGCGCCTGCGCTCCATTCACCGACGACACGCATTCGTCCACGCTCAGTTCGTGCAGCGTGTCGGCGGGCATCACGTCGTCGGCTGCGCGCTGCAACGCGCGCAGCGCTCTCGGCTTCAGCCGCACCAGCATCAGCTTCAGATTGCGCGAGCGGCATTCCGCCGCGAAGATGCGCAGCGCCTCGATGGCGGACCCATCGACGTCAGGCGTTTCTTCCAGGCTCATCATCACCGTCTGCACCGGCGCCGCCTCGCGCAGCAGCGCGCGCACCTGGCCCAGCACGCGTTCCGTATTGGCGAAGAAGAGCGGCACCTCGGGACGCACGATCAGCAGGCCCGGTATGGGTTGCGCGTCGGGGTGGGCCGAGATGTCGACGAAATCGTGCGTGCCGCGCAGCCGACCCAGCACGCTCACGTTGGGCTCGGAAAGCTTGCGCAGCGTAAGCAGCAGGCTCACGCCGATCGCAGCCAGCAACCCGTGCAGCACGCCGAGCACGAGCACCGCGGCCAGCGCCGCGATCACCACGAGCCGGTCGCGATGCCAGGTCCAATACGGCTTGAACACCGAAGGATGCAGCGAATGGCTCACCGCGAAGATCACGATGGCGGCCAGCACCGGCTCCGGCGTGCGCGCGAGTTCGGGCAGCAGCACCAGCACGATGATGCCGACCACCACGGCAGCGCACACGCCCGCGAGCCGGCTTTGCGCGCCTGCGGCCTCATTGGCCGAGGTGGCCGAATAGCCCGCGCCCACGGGCATGCCATGCAGCAGCCCCGACACCAGGTTGGCGCAGCCGAGCGCCACGAGGTCGCGATTGGCCGACACCGTATCGCCGTGCTTGAGCGCGAAGTTGCGAATGGAGCCATACGACTCGGCATAGAGAATCAGCATCAGGGCGAAGCCGAGTTCCGCCGATTGCATCCATTGCGAACGCCCGAGCACGGGCAGGCCGAACGAAATGTTCTGCAGATCGATCTCGCCCACCGACGCAATGCCGTAGCGATGCCAGTCGAGCCCATAGCTCGCGGCAATGCTGAGCACGATCACGACCACCGACGCCGGCAGCCGCGTGCGGCGCCCAAGGCCGAACAGAATCGCGAGCGCCACGGCGCCCACGGCCACGCTGTACAGGTTCCAGTGCGCGGTCTGCTGGAAGAACTCGACGAGGATGCGCGGGGCATCGCTGTGCTTGACGGGCACCGCGGCGATCTTCGGCAATTCCTTGATGAGAATGGTGAGCGCGAGGCCGAACGTGAAGCCGCGCAGCACGGGCCGCGCAATGAAGTCCGACATGCCGCCCAGACGCGCCGCGCCCGCCAGCATGAAGAGCACGCCCGTGGTGGCCACCAGCGCCGCGGCAAGCGAAAGCTGCGCAACCGCGTTGGACGCAGGCTCGGAGAGCACCGTCGCAGCCAGCACGGCCGCTGAAGACGACGTCGCCGAGACAATCGCAAAGCGGCTTGTCCCGACAAGCGCGTAGATCACGAGCCCCGCGAGCAGCGCGATGAGGCCCGCCTGCGGCGGCAGGTTCGCGATGCCCGCGTAGGCGACCGCTTCGGGCAACAGCAGCCCGGCGATGGAAAGACCCGCCAGCACGTCGCGCCGCACGCCCTGGGGCCGCGGCAGCGGCGGTTCTTCGCGCGCGGAAAACTGCTCGGGATGCTGGAGGTCGGCGGGAGAGCGTTGCGGCGAAATGAACATGACAGGTCCGGAATCAGGCAATCGTCGCTTTCAATGCGGGCTCTCTTTAACGTGCGCTTCTGGCGTCCGCTTAATGTTCGCTCAACGTCCGCTTAACGTGCGCTTAACGTCCGCCACCCGGCTTGCGCGCCGAGCCAGCCGACGCATTGCGGCTCATGAGCTTCCACAGCGCGCCGAGCGCGACGGGCACCACCGCCGCGCCCACGCCCACCAGCACGATCACGTTCAGGTACTGGCGAATGAACGGAATGTTGCCGAAGAAGTAGCCGAGCAGCACGAGCAGCAGCACCCAGAACAGCGCGCCCGTGAAGTTGAACAGCTGGAAGCGCTTCATCGACATGCCCGACACGCCCGCCACGAACGGCGCAAACGTGCGCACCACGGGAATGAAGCGCGCGAGCACGATAGTCTTGCCGCCGTGGCGGTCGTAGAAGTCGTGGGTCTTCTGCAGCGCGGCGCGGTCCAGGAAGCGTTCCAGCACCGGTATGTGCGTACTGAACACCTTCGGGCCGATGGCACGCCCCACCAGATAGTTCACCGTGTTGCCCGTCACGGCCGCCACGAGCAGCAGCACGATCAGCGCAGCCAGATCCATCTCGTGCGCAGCGGCGAAGGCCCCGCCGATGAACAGCAGCGAGTCGCCCGGCAGGAACGGCAGCACGACGAGACCCGTTTCGCAGAACACGATCAGAAACAGCACCGCGTAGACCCAGGCGCCGTATTGCTGGATGAAAACTCCGAGGAACTTGTCGATGTGCAAGACAAGATTGACGAACTGCAGCAGCGTATCCAAAGGCGTCCCTTATTGAGCGGATAGAGGAGTGAAGCGCGGCGCGCGGCATGATCGGGCCCTGAACCCTGCATCGTCGGCCCTGGCTTGGCTGCTGGCGAGGGCGGGCATCGCGAGCCGGCGCGCTGACGGCGCCATGATACCAGGCCGGGGCACCTCACCAATGTGCGAAGTCGCGCTTGGGGGGCGAAAGAGGGCAAAAGAGGGCAAAAGGGGCGCAAATGAGGGGCAAGAAGGCGACTTCGCTGCGCGCCAGACGCCGGGCGGGCGGAGTCCCGCCGTTGCGTGCCGTGCCTGGCCGGGCGGCTGTGCGATGGGAAGACATGCCCGGGCAAAAGTGTGCGGGGGCGAAGCTGTGCCGGGTGACGGGTGGCGAAGTCGAGCCGCATTGAACCGAGCCCCACCGCGTCAAGCCGAGTCGAGTCGAGCCGCCCAGCCCCGCACCCTCGCAGCACAAGTCCGTCCAAAGCTGCGCTTATATAATGGCCCGCATGTCCCAGTCCCAAAATCTCGACTCCGCCGCCAGCGCGGCCACCCCAGCGGCCACAGACGGCGAAAGCGCGCGCGTAGCCAGCGCAGCGCCCCGTCCCGCGCAGCCGCCGCGCGCCATCCAGCCGCTGCCCGACCAGCTCATCAGCCAGATCGCCGCTGGTGAAGTGGTGGAGCGGCCGGCGTCGGTCGTCAAGGAACTCGTCGAAAACGCGCTGGATGCCGGCGCCACCACGCTGCGCATCCTGCTCGACGAAGGCGGCGTCAAACGCATCTCGATTACCGACGACGGCTGCGGCATTCCCGAAGCCGAACTGCCGCTCGCGCTGATGCGCCACGCCACGAGCAAGATCCGCTCGCTCGCCGAACTCGAAGCGGTGGCCACGCTCGGGTTTCGGGGCGAGGCGCTGGCGTCCATTGCGTCGGTGGCGCAGATGTACATCACGAGCCGCACCGACGACGCACCGCACGCCATCCGCATCGACGCGCAGACCGGCGTGCTCGCGCCCGCCGCGGGCACACGCGGCACGACCATCGAAGTGCGCGAGCTGTACTTCAACACGCCCGCGCGCCGCAAATTCCTGAAGAGCGAGCAGACGGAACTGGGCCACTGCCTGGAGATGATCCGGCGCGCGGCGCTCGCGCGGCCCGACGTGGCGATTTCGGTGCTCCACAACGGCCGCGCCGTCGAGCACTGGAACGCGAGCGAGCCGCCGGCGCGCGTCGCGAAGATTCTCGGCGAGACGTTCGCCACGGCGCATCTGCCGCTCGACGAATCGGCCGGGCCGCTCGCGGTGTACGGCTGCGCGGGGCTGCCCACCGCGAGCCGCGGCCGCGCGGACCAGCAGTATTTCTTCGTGAACGGCCGCTTCGTGCGCGACAAGCTGCTCACGCACGCCGTGCGCTCCGCCTACGAAGATGTGCTGCACGGCGACCGTTACCCGTCGTACGTGCTGTTCCTCGACCTGCCGCCCGAAGCGGTGGACGTGAACGTGCATCCGTCGAAGATCGAAGTGCGCTTTCGCGACTCGCGCTCCATTCACCAGTTCGTGTTTCATGCCGTGCAGCGTGCGCTTGCGCGGCATGCGGGCGCGTCGCCGGAAACGACGGCGGGCGGACATGCAGCCGACCTCGGCGTGCTCGGTGCGCCGGCATCGTTCGGCTCCACGCCGTTGGGGTCGTCGGCGGCTTCTTTCGGTGGCACGCCTGGCAATGGATTCGGCGCAGGCGCCGCCGCACGCGGACAGTCTTCCGGCACGACCTGGCTGCGCGACAGCCGCATGACGCAGGGCTCGTTGCCGGTCGCCCAGCCGCTCGCGCTCTACGACGCGCTGTTCGGCCGCAAAGACGTGGGCGCCGGCACCGACGCGGGCAGCACCGTACTCGAAGCGCGCGACGCGCCGACCGAAAGCGATACCGGCGCATTCGGTGCCTACGCCGGCAACGCCGCGACCTTTTCCGCCTCCGACGAACAACCGCTCGGTTTCGCGCTGGGCCAGATCCACGGCATCTACGTGCTCGCGCAGAATGCGCGCGGCCTCGTGATCGTCGATATGCACGCCGCGCACGAGCGCATTCTCTACGAGCAGTTCAAGCACGCGCTCGCCGAACGCGCCGTGGCCGTGCAGCCCCTGCTGATTCCGCTTTCCATGCACGCGGACGCCGTCGAAATCGGCACTGCGGAAGAAGAGCGCGCCACGCTGGATGCGCTCGGCTTCGACATCGCTGTGCTCTCGCCCACCACGCTCGCCATCCGCGCCGTGCCCGCGCTGCTCAAAGACGCGGACCTGCAAGCGCTCGCGCGCGCCGTGCTCGCCGACCTGCACGCTTACGGCGGCTCGCGCGTGCTCACGGAACGCCAGCACGAACTGCTCGGCACGCTGGCGTGCCATCACGCCGTGCGCGCGAACCGGCGCCTCACGCTCGACGAGATGAACGCGCTGCTGCGCCAGATGGAAGCCACCGAACGCGCCGACCAGTGCAACCACGGGCGGCCCACGTGGTATCAGCTCACGCTCGCCGACCTCGACCGCCTCTTCATGCGCGGTCAATGAGCGTGCAGCCTGAAGCCGTCACCCAGGTGGCGTGCCTGCTCGGCCCCACCGCCTCCGGCAAGACCGCGGCTGCACTCGCCTTCGCGGCGCGCGCCGCGGCGAGCGGGCGCACGGTGGAAATCGTCAGCGTGGATTCGGCGCTGGTCTATCGCGGCATGGACATCGGCACCGCGAAGCCCACGCCCGAAGAGCGCGCAGCGGTGGCGCATCATCTGATCGATATCGTCGACCCCACCGACGCCTACTCCGCCGCCGATTTTCGCGCCGACGCGCTACGCGTCATTGCCGAGATCGTTGCGCGCGGACACGTACCGCTGCTGGTGGGCGGCACGATGCTCT
This sequence comes from Paraburkholderia sp. A1RI_3L, assembly GCF_048957895.1. Lineage (NCBI taxonomy): Bacteria > Pseudomonadati > Pseudomonadota > Betaproteobacteria > Burkholderiales > Burkholderiaceae > Paraburkholderia > Paraburkholderia sp. A1RI_3L. The sequence continues at coordinate 1,133,225 of NZ_JARCHA010000001.1, read as the reverse complement.
ACTACCGCGCCCTCACGCACGGACTCAACGACCTGCCCGCCGCGAACCCCACGGTTCGCGCCGCGCTCGACGCCGACGCCGCACGCGAAGGCTGGCCCGCGCTGCACGCGCGGCTCGCCGCGGTGGACCCGGCCACGGCCGCGCGCCTCGCGCCCAACGACTCGCAGCGCATCCAGCGCGCACTCGAAGTCTTCATGCTGACCGGGCAGCCGATGTCCGCGCTGCTCTCAGCGCCCACGCAAGCGAACGAAGACGACCCCGCGCGCGCGTTTCGCTTCGTGCCCATTGCGTTGGAACCCTCAGACCGCGCCGTACTGCACGCGCGCATCGCAGCGCGTTTCGACGCGATGCTGGCCGCGGGCTTCATCGACGAAGTGAAAGCGCTGCGCGCGCGCGGCGACCTGCATCCGGGCCTGCCTTCGATGCGCTGCGTCGGCTACCGCCAGGCCTGGGAATATCTGGACGGCACCATCGACTACGCGACGATGCGCGACAAAGGCATCTTCGCCACGCGGCAACTCTGCAAACGGCAGCTCACGTGGCTGCGCTCCATGCCCGAGCGCATCGTGATCGACTGCTGCGCGAGCGATGCAACCGAACGCGCGGTGCTCGCCATCGAGCAGGCACTGAGCAACGCATAACGAGCAGCCCATAACGGGCGCACGCCGGGCACACGCTTCACTGCGCGAGAAACCCGCCGTCCACCGGCAACGCCACGCCGCTGATCATCGAAGCAGCATCGCTCAACAGAAACATCACCGGCGCGGCCACTTCGTGCGGCTCGGCGAAGCGCTTGAGCGGAATGCGTTCGAGCGCCGCCGCGCGCTTCGTCGGCTCGCTCCAGGCCTCGACCGCCATTGGCGTGAGCGTCACCGTGGGATTGACGCTATTCACGCGAATGCCGTACGGCCCGAGTTCGAGGCACAACACGCGCGTAATCGCATCGAGCGCCGCCTTCGACGCGCAGTAAGCCAGATGCTGATCGAGCGCGGCAAGCGACGCCTGGCTCGACACGTTCACGATACTGCCCGCGCGTTTCGCATCGATCATGCCGCGCGCCACGTGCCGCGCCACCAGGGCCGCGCCGCGCGCGTTCACGGCCATCAGATGGTCGAAGCCTTCGGCGGTGGTGTCGAGCGCGGGCGCAAGCTCCGTCACGCCTGCGCAGTTCACGAGGCCATCGAACGGACCGAGCGCGGCGAAGGCGTCGGCTATCGCGGCTTCGTCGCTCACGTCGAGCGCGAGCGGCTCGCAGCCCGTTTGCCCGGCCAGTTGTGCGAGCGCCTCCACGTTGCGCGCCGCCGCGACTACCTTCGCGCCGCTGGCGCACAGGCGCTCCACGGTCGTGCGTCCAATGCCGCTCGATGCACCCGTCACGAGGATCGAGCGTCCGCTGAAATCGAATTGCGTGTTCATGTGGGTTGCAGTCTGTGCATGATCGGCTTGAGCGCCGGGTAGAGGTCTTTGTAGACGGCGTAGCGTTCGGCGTAGAGCGCCTTGCGCGCGGCGTCCGGCTGCGCGCGCTCCACGAGCGTGATCCAGCCGCGCTCCGCGGCTTCGTGCGAGGTCACGCCCGCACCCACCGCCGCGAGCAGCGCGGCGCCCATCGCGGCCTCCACGTCCTGCTCGATGGTGAAAACGCGATAGCCCGTGACGTCCGCGATGATCTGCATCCAGAGGTTCGAATGCGCGGCGCCGCCTACTACGATGAGCCGGTCGTCGAGCGAGCGCGCGCCTTGGCGGCCCGCCTCGATGTTGTGCTGCAACGCGAACGACACGCCTTCGAGCACCGCGCGATACAGATGCGCCCGCGTATGAAAGAGACTCAAGCCGACGAACGCGCCGCTCGCCTTCGCGTCCCACACGGGGCTGCGCTCGCCCATCAGATACGGCAGGAACGTCACGCCGTCCGAGCCTGCGGGCACGCTGGACGCGGCCTCTTCGAGCAGACGATGCGCGTCGCCGTGCGACGTGGCGCGCGCGGCCTCGATCTCCGCGTGGCAGAACTGCTCGCGATACCACGTGACCGACGCACCCGCCGTAATCGCGCCACCGAACACGTAGAGGTCGCGCTGCGCGTTGAACACGTGCGGCATGGCCACGAGCCCGTGATGCGCGTCCACCTGCTGGTTGAGGTAGCCCCAGCACATGCTGGTACCGATCATCGCCACGTGCTGGCCCGGCTTCGTCACGCCGGCCGCGAAGGTGGCCACGGCCGCGTCCACGCCGCCCGCCACCACGGCCGTGCCCGCTTCGAGTCCGAGCGACTCGCACCATTGCGAGAGCAACCCGCCCACCACCTCGGACGACTCCACGAGCCGCTCGGGCATCATCGTGGCCGGAATGCCGAGCATGTCGAGCGCCTCGTCGGACCAGTCGCGCCGTGCGATGTCGTAGACCCCGCCGATGTTGCCCGCCGAGCTGTGATCCACGGCGACCTCGCCCGTGAGCAAATAGATGATGTACGCGTTCGGCGGCAGGAAGTAGCGCGTGTTGGCCCACACGTCCGGCTGATGCTCGCGCAGCCACAGGATCTTCGTGTAACCGTAGTAGCTGTCCACGCCGTTGCCCGTAATTGCGTAGAGCCGTTCGAGGTCCACGTGCTCGCGTACCCATTCCGCTTCGGCCGTGGCGCGACGGTCCATCCAGATGAGGCACGGGTGCAGCGGGCGCATCTCGTTGTCCACGGCAATGCCCGATCCACCGTACAGGCTGCTCACGCATACCGCCTTGATGTCCGCCGCGGCCACGCCTGCTTCGCGCGCGGTCGCCACGCAACGCGCAATGCACTCGCTCACGGCCTTGAGCCACACCGAAGGCCATTGCTCGGCCCAGAGCGGCTTCGGCGTATCGGGCTGGTAGGCCGAGGCATGCTGCGCCACGATCGCGCCGTTGCGGTCCACGAGCAGCGCCTTGGTGCTTTGCGTGCCGATGTCCACGCCGATGACATATTCCATGCTGTCTCCGTAGTTCTGCTATTTGCGTGGCTTCATGAGCACCTTGATCGAATCGAGCGAGTTCGCCACCTTGATCGCCTCGTCCCATTCTTCCAGCGAAAAGCCGTGCGTGACAATCCCCTTCGACGTGACGAGCCCGCGTGCAAGCAGGTCGATGGCGACCGGGTAGCAGTACGGCCCCAGGTGCGCGCCGCGCACATCGAGTTCCTTGCGGTCGCCGATGATCGACCAGTCCACCGTGGCGTCGCTGCCGAATACGGAGAACTCCACGAAGCGGCCCAGCTTGCGGATCAGGTCCATGCCCTGGTTCACGCCCGCGGGCACGCCCGTGGTTTCGATGTAGACATCGCAGCCGTAGTCGTTGGTGAGCGAGCGCACGATGGCGAGCGCATCTTCGCGCGTGGGATTGATCGTGACGTCCGCGCCGTATTCGCGGGCCAATGCGAGCCGCTCTTCCACGAGGTCGATCACGACGAGTTTCTTCGGCGTCTTAAGGTGCGCCACCTGCGTCATCATGAGCCCGAGCGGCCCGGCACCCGCGATCACCACCACGTCGTCCAACTGGATGTCGCCGCGATTGACGGTGTGAATCGCGCACGCGAGCGGTTCGATGATCGCGGCGTCTTCGAGCGAAATGCCGTCGGGAATCTTGTGCACGATGGCCGTGGGCGGAATGCGCATGTATTCGGCCATGCCGCCGTCGGCCACTTCGCGCTGAAAGCCGAAGATGTTGTGCACCTCGCACATCCAGTACTGGCCCGAGCGGCAATAGCGGCACTTGCCGCACGGCACGATCTGCTCGGCGATCACGCGTTCGCCCACTTTCATGCCGAAGTGCTCGGCGGCGCCCTCGCCCACTTCTTCCACGTAGCCGAAGAACTCGTGGCCCGGAATGACGGGTGCCTTCACCCACGGGCTCGGGCCGCCCCAGAACATCTTTGCGCCCGAATGGCACTTGCAGTCGCTCGCGCAGATGCCGCACGCCGCAATGCGAATCACGAGTTCGTGCGCCCCCGCGCGCGGCCTGCGCACCTGCTCCACGCGATAGTCCTTCGGTGCGTGGCACACGATGGCCGTCATCTGCTGATCGTTGTCTTGAGTCGTCATGGGTTTGCCTGTTGTGTCCAGTTCACGTTCAAACGAAAGAGATTGAGAGAGCACCGCGCCCTTACTTGCGACGTTCGCGGCTGATGTAGATGGCGAGCAGGATGATTCCGCCCTTGATGACGTTCTGCACGTATGGATTCACGCCCACCATGTTCAGGCCGTTGTTCAGCACGCCGAGCAACAGCGCGCCAATCAGCGTGCCGACAATCGATCCGCGTCCGCCCGAAATGGACGTGCCGCCCATCACGACGGCCGCGATGGCGTCCAGCTCGAACCCCACGCCCGCATTCGGCTGGCCGCTCATGAGGCGCGCGGTGAGCACGATGGCCGCGAACGCAGAGGTGAGGCCAGAGAGCGTGTACACGATCAGCTTCACGCGTGCCACGCGCACGCCGGAAAGCCGCGTGGCCTGTTCGTTGCCGCCAATCGCGTAGACGTAGCGGCCAAACGGCATGCGTTCGAGCAGCAGCCACGCGAGCAGATAGACCACGAGCATGATGAGCACGGGCGCCTGGATGCCGAACACCTTGCCGCTGCCGAAGAAGCCGACCCAGTCGGGCAGGCCGTCGATGGGATAGCCGCCTGTGTAGATGAGCGCGAGACCGCGCGCCACGCCCATGGTGGCCAGCGTCACGATGATGGGCGGCATGCCCGCGAAGGCGACGAAGAAGCCGTTGGCCACGCCGAACCCGAGCCCCACGGCAATGCCCACCACGAGCGCCGCCACCGCGTTCATGCCGGCCACCATGAGCCCTGCGGCCAACGTGCCGGAGAGCGCCATCACGGAGCCCACCGAGAGGTCGATGCCGCCCGTCAGAATCACGCAGGTCATGCCCACCGCGATGATCGCGTTGATGGAGACTTGTCGCAGCACGTTTTCGAGGTTCGACGCGGAGAGAAAGCTGCTGCTCGCGAACATCATCGCGACGCAGACCACGACGAGTCCGACGAACGGATAGAACAGCGTGGAGCGCCGCAGCGCGTGCCAGATGCGATGCAACGAAAGCGGCTCTGGTTCGCGGCGCACCGACAAGGTCGATGCACCTGTGCCGGATGTCGATGCTGATGAAGAAGGTTCGTTACGCAGATTCATGTTGCACTCCGGATGCGCCAGAGGTCGCATAAGTCATCACGATGTTCGGATCGATGTCGTCGCCTTCGAGCGTCGCTTCGATGCGGCCTTGCCGGAATACGGCGACGCGGTCGCACATGCCCACGATCTCGGGCAGCTCCGACGAAATCATCACGATCGAATAGCCGCGCGCCGTGAGTTCGCGCATCAGCTGATAGATCTCGGCCTTCGCGCCCACGTCGATGCCGCGCGTGGGTTCGTCGAAGATGAGGATGTCGGCGTGGTGGTTGAGCCAGCGCGCAATCACCACCTTCTGCTGGTTGCCGCCCGAAAGCGTTTCCACGCGCGTGTCGATGGAAGGCGCCTTCACGCCTACGCGCTTCACCACGTCCGCGGTGGTGCGCGCCTCGCCGCGCCGGTCCACGAAGAAGCGCAGGCTGCGGTACTTGCCGAGGTTGTTGATGGAGATGTTGTGGCGAATCGAGAAGTCTGTAATGAGCCCTTCGGTCTTGCGGCTTTCCGGCAGGATGCCGATGCCCGCGGCGAGCGCATCGGCCGGGTCGGTGAAGTGCGCAGCCTCGCCGCGTACACGCACTTCCCTCACGTGCGCGGGCTCGGCGCCGATCACGGCGAGCGCCGTTTCCGTTCGCCCCGATCCCACGAGTCCCGCGAAACCCAGAATCTCGCCTTCGTGCAGCGTGAAGCGGTTGACCGGTCCGTCGCGATGCAGTTGCAGCGCCTCCACTTCGAGCACCGGCTTCGCGCGGCGCGCATGCGGCGGCGTGACGGGCTTCGGCGGAAAGCTGTTTTCGATGCGCCGCCCCACCATCATCTCCACGAGCCGGCCCACGTCGGTGTCGTGCACTTCGGTCGTGCCGACGTACTGGCCGTCGCGCAGCACGGTGATTCGGTCGCATACCTCGAAGATCTCGTCGAGGTGGTGCGAGATGAAGATCATCGCCACGCCCTGCTGCCGCAACTCACGCATGATCGTGAAGAGATGCCCGGCCTCGGCGGGCGTAAGCGTCGCCGTGGGCTCGTCGAGAATCAGGATGCGCGCATCGAGCGAGAGCGCCTTGCCGATTTCCACGAACTGCTGCTGCGCCACCGAGAGCTCGCGCACCGGCACCGAGAGATCGATATCGACGTCGAGCCGCGCGAAGATCTCCGCGGCCGCGCGACGCATGCGGGCGCGCTCCATCATGCCGAAGCGGTTGCGCAGCTCGCGTCCCAGAAACATGTTCTCCACGGGGTTGAGGTACGGAATCAGGCTGAACTCCTGAAACACGATGCCCACGCCCGCCGCCACGGCGTCGTGATAGTTCGCGAACTGGCGCGCCTCGCCGTCGATCACGATGCTGCCCGCATCCGGTTGATAGATGCCGCACAGAATCTTCATGAGCGTCGATTTGCCCGCGCCGTTTTCGCCGAGCAGCGCGTGAATTTCGCCGGGCGCAACGCGCAGGTGAATGTCCTGCAGCGCCGTCACGCCGGGAAAGCGCTTCGTGATGCCGTCGAGCTGCAATATCGGTTCCATCGCCTCTTCACCTCTCGCTTTGCCTGCGGCGCGCGGGTTCACGCAGCGCGCCGCAGGCGTTCACGCTTACCAGCTAAAGCCCTTCGCGTTGTCCTTGTCGACGAGCTTCACGTCCACCGGAATCGTCTTCGGCACATTGGCGCCCCACTTCTTCGCGAGCGCGATGCCGATGGCAATGCGGATCTGGTCGCGCGGAAACTGCGCGGAGGTTTCGATGAACTTCGAGTTCGGCTTCTGGATGGCGGCGATCGCTTCGGGCGCGCCGTCCACGCTCGTGAGCTTGATGTCCTTGCCCGAGGATTCGATGGCCGAGAGCGCGCCCATCGACCCGCCGTCGTTCACGCTGAAGATGCCCTTCAGGTTCGAATGCGCCTGGATCATGTTCTCCGTGACGGAGAGCGCCGTGGCGCGCTCCTGCTTGCCGTTCTGCGTATCCACCACCTTCACGTTCGGGAACTTCGCGAGCGCGGACTTGCAGCCGCGCACGCGTTCGAGAATAGGCACCACGGGAATGCCGTCGAGAATCGCCACTTCACCGCTGCCGCCAATCGCTTTTGCGAGGTACTCGCACGACATGGCGCCCGCGTCGAAATTGCGCGAGCCGACGAACGAATCGACGGGGCCGTTCGCGTTGGCGTCCACGGCCACCACCACGACGCCCGCCTTCTTCGCCGACGTGACGGCGGACTGAATGCCCGTGGAATCCGTCGGGTTCACGAGCAGGATGTCGATCTTCTTCTGCAGCATGTCTTCCACGTCGCTCACCTGCTTGCTCACGTCGTGATGCGCGTCCGTCACCACGACCTGCGCGCCGATGGTGGCAGCCGCGTCGTTGAGCGCCTTTTGCATCGTCACGAAGTACGGGTTGTTGAGTTCCTGGAACGTCATGCCGATCTTGAGCGGCGCGGCGTTCGCAGCGGGCACGGCGCCCGCCATGAGGCCGAGCGCGAGCGCGGCGCATGCAGCAAGCGGGCGCAGCGAGCGCAGCCGATGCAAGGAAGGGCGCGCGGGCGATGCAGTGGAAGAAAGATGCGTCATGGTCGTCTCCGTTTTTGAGTGTGAGTCATCCCGTCGCGCGGCCGGCGGCAGCGCGAGGTGGTGCAACTGCGGTGAAGAAAGGAAAGCGCGGGCGGGCGCTCAGCCCGGTGGAGCGGCGCCTGACAAGGCACCCGGCGCGCGCAAGCCGAGCGACCCCGGCAGGCCAGGGGAGCCTGGCGAGCGCGTGCTGGCCTGCGGAGCCGGCACGATGTCAGGCGCCCCGGCGATGCCCGTGCCGCGCGCGGCAGCTTCTTCGGATGCGGCGCGGCTTGCGTCGTTCATCTGCTGGTAGCGGCGGAACATGGAAGGCGCCATGCCCTTGGCGGCGAGGAATTGGCGGTTGAAGTTCGAGAGGTTGTTGAAGCCGGTCTTGAAGCAGATGTCCGTGACGCTCAGTTCGGGGTCCATCAGCAACTCGCACGCGAGGTTGATGCGCATGCGGTTCACGTACTGCACGAACGGCAGTCCCGTGTGGCGACGGAAGTAACGCGAAAACGCACTCGGACTCTGGCCCGCGAGGCGCGCGAGTTCGCCTTCGCGCAAGTCGGTGGCGAGGTTCTTGCCGATGTACGAGAGCACGTGGTTGATGCGCGTGGAGGCGAAGCTCGCCGGGTCGATCTGGTACGCGGGGCTCGCGAGCAACTGGCGGTCTGTGGCGTCGAAGAGCATCTGCATCATCGAGAGGAACAGCACGATGCGGCGCAGTCCGCGCGCCTCGAGCAATTCGGCGAAAAGCGGCTGGATCGCAGCGCTCGTAGCAAGCCCGAACTGCACGCCGCGGCGCGAGTCGTCGAGCAGCGGCTGAAGCTGACGCCACTCGGGAAAGCTCTCGGCGCAGTGCGAGACGAACGCCTGGCCAAACTGCACGACGAGATTGCGTTGCGCGATGGTCTCGCCTTCGGGCACGTCGCTCACCCAGTTGTGCGGCAGGTTCGGCCCCATCAGCACGAGATTGCCGGGCGTGAAGCCGCCGATATAGTCGCCCACGAACATCTTGCCGGTGGTCGCGACGATCAGATGGATCTCGAATTCGGGATGAAAGTGCCAACGTACCGTGCGGTACGGATAGCCATGCGACCACACCTTGAACGATTCGTCCCGGCGTACGTCGACTACCTCCAGATCGGGTTGCACGCGTTCCTCCTGATGTCTCTCGTCGACCGGCCAGCGCATCGAGCGCGGTGGCTTTCTGTTAGGCGAAAAGGTAGTCGCCGGGCGCGCGCGGGGCCACTCGAAATGAGACCCCGGACCGATACTTTTTTGCATTCGGGTTAGTCCCGACGCGTTTCAGGTCAAATTTGGTGCAATGCAGCAGCCTGTGCAGCGCGCCGGATTGCTGCGTGTGCATCTCGCCTTCGTCGGTTTCCTCTCCATCCAGCCAAGCCTCGCAGACGCTTCTGCGCCGCGCTGCGCCACCGAAACTGGCCGGCCGCGCCTTGACTTTCGTATCGGCGAATACGATCATTCGTTCAAACGTAGAGCAATTGTTCTGATTGCGCGCAACTTGCCCGCTCGCGAACCTCACGCTCAATTCGCCATAGAACGCACAGACGCACGCCGGTCGTGCGTCATCACGTGCGCATGCCCTTCAGGAGACGCTCATGAACACCGAACGCAGCGGTGCGAACGTGATCCTGCACATCGGTGCAGGATCGTTTCATCGCGCGCATCAGGCCTGGTATCTGCATCGCGTGAACGAGTCGCGCACGCCCAACCAGCCCGACGAGCCCGACTGGTCGCTCACCGTCGGCAACATTCGCGGCGACATGAACGCCGTGCTCGACGCACTCGCCGCGCAGTCCGGCGTCTACACGCTGGAAACCGTGACGCCGCAGGGCGAGCGCGCGTACGAGACGATCCGCTCGATTCGCCGTGTCCTGCCCTGGGCCGCGGACCTCGCGCCGCTCGTCGAAGCGGGCGCGGACCCGGCCTGCAAGATCATTTCGTTCACGGTGACGGAAGGCGGCTACTACCTCGACGAACACGATCGGCTCGACACGGCGAACCCCGATCTCGCAGCAGACCTCGCCGGTGGAAGCACCACGATCTACGGCGCGCTCGCCGTCATCCTCGAAGAGCGCATGCGCCGCAACGCGGGCCCCGTCACGCTGCAAAGCTGCGACAACCTGCGCAGCAACGGCAAGCGCTTTCGCGCGGGCATGACGGAGTTTCTCGACCGCCGCGGCGCGACCGCGCTGCGTCAGTGGTTCGACAGCCACACGGCGTGCCCCGAATCGATGGTGGACCGCATCACGCCACGCCCCACGCCCGACGTGCGCGAACGCGTGCTCGCGGCAACCGGCGTGGACGACGCGTGCCCCGTGATGGGCGAGGCGTTCATCCAGTGGGTGATCGAAGATCATTTCATCGCGGGGCGGCCCGCGTGGGAGCGCGCGGGCGCGGAGCTGGTCGAGTCGGTCATGCCTTACGAGGAAGCGAAGATCCGCATTCTCAACGCGAGCCATAGCTGCATTGCGTGGGCGGGCACGCTCGTGGGCCTCGCCTACATCCACGAAGGCACCGCCGATGCCGAGATCCGCCAGTTCGCGCACGACTACGTGACCGAAGACGTGATCCCGTGCCTCACGCCCAGCCCGATCGACCTCGCGCGCTATCGCGACGTGGTGCTCGAACGCTTCGGCAATCCGTTCATTCAGGACACGAACCAGCGCGTGGCCGCAGACGGCTTCTCGAAGATTCCCGGCTTCATTGCACCCACGCTCGCGCAACGCATCGACGCGGGCATGCAGCCCACCGCAACCGCGGTATTGCCCGCGCTGTTCTTCCGCTTCCTCGAGCGCTGGCAGCGTGGCGAATTGCCGTACACGTATCAGGACGGCGTGATGGACGAACGCGCGGTGCGCGCCGTATTCGCCGCAGCCGACCCGCTCGCCGCGTTCGCCGCGGACCGTCTGCTATGGGGCCGCATGGCGGGCACGGCAGCGCTTGAAGGTGCGCTGCGTGTGGCGCTCGCGCGCGTGGACGCGTGGCTCGCGAAGCGCAGCGCGACTGGCCGCGGGGCGGACTGAAATGCGCCGAATGGGGTGAATGCGCATGGCGACACGCACGGCATGCGGCTAAAGTAGCGCATCTCTCCCACGACGAAGTTTGAGCGCTCATGTACCTCGGCATCGACCTCGGCACGTCCGAAGTGAAAGTCCTGCTGCTCGCCGCCGACGGCCGCGTGGTCGGTACGGCGGGCACGCCGTTTTCGGTCTCGCGCCCGCGTCCGCGCTGGTCCGAACAGAATCCCGCGGACTGGTGGGCCGGCACGCTCAGCGCGCTGCGCACGCTGCGCGAGCGGCATCCGCAGGCGTATGCGCAGGTGCGCGGCATCGGCCTTTCGGGACAGATGCACGGCGCCGTGCTGCTCGATGCGCACGACCGCGTGCTGCGTCCCGCGATTCTCTGGAACGACATGCGCAGCGTGGACGAATGCGCGGAACTCACCGCGCGCACGCCGAAGCTGCACGACATCGCGGGCAATCTCGCCATGCCCGGCTTCACCGCGCCAAAGCTGCTATGGGTGGCGCGCCACGAGCCGCACGTCTTTCGCGAAACGGCCTGCGTGCTGCTGCCGAAAGACTATCTGCGTCTCAAGCTGACAGGCGGCAAGGTGTCCGATCCGTCCGACGCCGCCGGCACGCTCTGGCTCGACGTCGCCAAGCGCGACTGGTCTGACGCGCTGCTCGCGGCCTGCGACATGCGCCGCTCGCAGATGCCGCGTCTTGCCGAAGGCAGCGCGCCTTCGGGCACGTTGCTGCCCAACGTCGCGCGCGAACTGGGCCTCTCGCCGGAAGTGATCGTCGCGGCGGGCGGCGGCGACAACGCGACGAGCGCCATCGGCATCGGCGCCACGCAACCGGGCGACGGCTTCGTTTCACTCGGCACCTCGGGCGTGCTCTGCGTGGTGGGCGACCGTTTCCGGCCCAATCCCGCGTCGGCCGTGCATGCGTTCTGTCACGCGATTCCCGACCGCTGGCATCAGATGAGCGTGGTGCTTTCCGCCGCAAGCTGCCTGCGCTGGGTCTGCAAACTCACCTCCACCGACGAACCCACGCTGCTCGCCGAAGTCGAGCAGCTTTCGTCCGACGCGCTCGCCACCGCGCCGCTCTTTTTGCCTTACCTCTCGGGCGAGCGCACGCCGCACAACGACCCGTATGCGCAGGGCGTGTTCTTCGGCATGACGCACGCAACGGACCGCGCGCTGCTCGGCTACGCCGTGCTGGAAGGCGTGACGCTCGCGCTCACCGACGGTCTCGACGCGCTGCGTGCCGCGGGCACCGAAACAGGTCCGCTTTCGATGCTGGGCGGCGGCGCGCGCAGCCGCTACTGGGCGCAACTGCTCGCCGACGCGTTCGACACGCCCACGCGCCAGCACGGCGGCGGCGAAACGGGTGCGGCACTGGGCGCGGCGCGCCTCGGCTGGCTCGCGGCCGGCGGCGACCCGCACGTGGTGCTGACGAAGCCGCCCGTGCTAGCGGAATTCACGCCGAATCGCGAGCGCCATGTCGCCTTGCGCGCGCGGCTCGACAGTTTTCGCGCGTTGTACCGGCATGTGCGTCCACTCTTCGATCCGTCACGCGAGCGGCTCGCATAGCCCGGCCTCGCGTCACGTAGCTGCCACGCGCAACGTGACGCGAGTGCTTCCGAAGCACCGAAGACGCCCTTCCCGCCGCTGGTATAGTCCCGCATCCGGTAAAGCCAGCAGGCGCCGCCCAGGTCTTTCGAGACGAATCATCGTGCCCAAGTCATCCGAAAAACTCGACCTCGCTACTCGCGCCGCGTGGCTCTACTACGTGGCGGGCAACACGCAGAACGAAATTGCCGAGAAGTTGCAGGTCTCGCGGCCTGTCGCGCAGCGGCTCGTGGCTTTCGCGGTCGAAAAGAACCTCATTCGGGTGCGCGTGGATCATCGGCTCGCCGATTGCCTCGCGCTTGCCGACCGTCTCTCGAAACGCTACGGCCTCGCCGTGTGCGAGGTGGTGCCCGTAGACGACGACAGCCCCGAAGAGATCGACCGCAAGCTCGCCGTGGCCGGCGCCCAGGTCATGGAGCGCTACCTCACCGAAGAAAAGCCGATGGTGATCGCCGTGAGCAGCGGCCGCACGCTGAAGGCCGCCGTCGATCAGATCGCGCAGCTCGACCGTCCGCAGCATCGGCTCGTTTCGATGGTGGGCGCGATTGCGCAAGACGGCTCGTCGAACCGCTACGACGTCGCGCTGCATATTTCGGAGAAGACGGGCGGCAAGCACTTTCTGCTGCCGGCGCCGCTCATTGCCGACAACGAGGCCGAACGCGCGCAGTGGTGCAATCACCGGCTCTATCGGATCGTGGAAGGGCTTTCGGGTGAAGCGGACGTGGCGTTCGTGGGCATCGGCAACATCGGGCCGAACTGTCCGCTGCACGAAGACGGCTTCATTACGTCAGCCGAAGTGCGCGAGTTGACGCAACTGGGCGCGGTTGCAGAAATGCTGGGCTTGCCGATCGACGCTTCCGGCCGTCGCGTGGAATCGCCCACGGGACGGCGCGTGACGAGCATCCGGCTGGATTCGCCGCCTCTCCGCCCCACCATCGGCTTTGCGGGCGGCGAGCGCAAACGCCAGGCGGTGCTCGCGGCGCTCAAGGGCGGCTGGCTCTCGGGGCTCGTCACAGACGAGCTTTCGGCCCAGGCGGCGCTGGAAGAGAGCCTTTAACGGGCTCTTTAACGGCCCTTTAATCGCTCTTTAACGGGGCCCTCTCCATAGCGCCGGCTAAGCCGGTATCAAGCTCGTATCAAGCCGCCAGCACCTCCACGATCTTGCGCGCGAACGCCTGCCCGTTTGCATCGAACAGATGGCAATGCTCGGGGGCGGCGCCCAGCATCAGCGTCTCGCCGTGCTCGTGCTTTTCGAGCGGCGGAATGCGTGCAATCAGCCCTTCCGGCGCCACCGACGACTCCGCGTACAGATAAGCCGCGTCGCCGAGCGATTCCACCGTCATCGTGCGGGCGCTCACGCCGTACTCGCCCGCGCCCACGTGCAGGTGCTCGGGCCGAATGCCCACGGACACCTTGTCGCCCTCGCGCGCCATGCCCGGCTCTACGGCAACCTTCTGCGTCTCGCCCGTCGCAAAGGCCACGAGTACGCCATCGCGCGATACGGACCGCACCACGCCGTCGAGGAAATTCATCTTCGGCGAGCCGATGAAGCCCGCCACGAAGCGATTGGCCGGCGCGTGATAGAGCAGGTTCGGCGAACCCACCTGTTCGACGTTGCCCGCGGAGAGCACGACGATCTTGTCGGCGAGCGTCATGGCTTCCACCTGGTCGTGCGTCACGTAGATCATCGTGGTCTTCAGCTCGTCGTGCAGACGCGCGAACTCGAGGCGCATCTTCACGCGCAGCGCGGCGTCGAGATTCGAAAGCGGCTCGTCGAACAGGAAGACCTTCGGCTTGCGCGTGATCGCGCGGCCAATGGCGACGCGTTGACGCTGGCCGCCCGACAGCTGCTTCGGCTTGCGGTCGAGCAGATGGTCGATGTGCAGGATCTTCGCGGCGTTCTTCACGGCCGCATCGATCTCGGGCTTCTTCGCGCCCGCGAGCTTGAGGCCGAACGCCATGTTGTCGTAGAGCGTCATGTGCGGATAGAGCGCGTACGACTGGAACACCATCGCGATGCCGCGCTTGGCGGGCGGCACTTCGTTCATGCGCGAGCCGTCGATCATGAGGTCGCCCCCGCTGATTTCTTCGAGCCCCGCGATCATGCGCATCAGCGTGGATTTCCCGCATCCGCTCGGGCCGACGAACACGACGAACTCGCCGTCGGCGATGTCGAGGTTCACGTTGCGCAGCACTTCGTTGTCGTCGTAGCGCTTGTTCACGTTACGCAGGGTCACGCTTGCCATGATGTGTCTCCGAATTTTGCGGGTGTTGCGGGTACTGCTTGTACTGCCCGTTGCACTTTCCGTCGTCTCGCACTGAGGCGCTGTCTCGCGAGACTCAATACGAGCCCACTGCCGCACGCTGCTGCCACTGCGCGGCAAGCGCGGGCAGCTCGCGCATGTCGTCGAATACGTAATGCGCGCCGGCGGACTGCAGCGCGCTCGCCTGGTGCCCGCCCACATGCGTGCCGCCGATGAAACCCAGCACCGTCATGCCGGCCGCGCTCGCGGCCGTCACGCCCGTCACGCTGTCTTCCACCACGAGGCACGCGTGCGGCGCGAGACCGAGCCCTTGCGCCGCAGCCAGATAAACGTCGGGGGCGGGCTTGGGCTGCGCAACGGCGTCCGCGCAAAAAAGCCGCTCGCCGAAAAACGTGGCGAGCCCTGTGCGCGTCAGCACGGTGCGCACGTAGGCGCGGTAGCTGTTGCTCGCGCAGGCCTTGGTGAACGGAATCTGCTCGAGCGCGGCGGCCACGCCTTGCACGGTGGGCGCATCCACGGCGGCGGCTTCCACGGTGCTGCGGATGGCCGCCACTTCGTCGTCGCCCAACGTTCTGCCAAGCTGGCCCGCCGCGCCTTGCAGCACACGCTCGATACGCAGGCCGAGCAGCGGCATGACGACCGGCTCCACTGCGGCGTCGGGCCAGCGCGCTTCGAGTTCGCGCACCAGCACGCGCGCCGCCACGGCTTCGCTGTCGATCAGCACGCCGTCGCAGTCGCAGATCAGCGCGAGCGCAGTGGCATCGCGCGCTGCCGTCGTTACCGCTGCCGTCATTTGACCGCCCCGAACGTGAGGCCGCGCACCAGCTGCTTCTGCGAAAGCCAGCCGACGATCAGAATGGGCGCCACCGCGAGCAGCGAAGCGGCCGAAAGCTTCGCCCAGAACAACCCTTCAGGGCTCGAATACGACGCGATGAATACGGTCAACGGCGCCGCGTGAGAACTCGACAGATTGATGCTCCAGAACGCCTCGTTCCACGAGAGGATCACGAGCAAGAGCGCCGTCGAGGCGAGCCCCGGCAACGCCATCGGCATCAGCAGATAGACGATTTCCTGCCAGGTCGCGGCGCCGTCGATGCGGCCCGCTTCCAGGATGTCGCGCGGTATCTCGTTGAAGTACGTGAAGGCCATCCACACCGCAATGGGCAGATTGATGAGCGAGTAGACGATCACGAGGCCCCACACCGTATCCAGCAGGCCGCTGTTTTTCCAGAGCACGTAGATGGGCACGAGCACGCCGACGGACGGCATCATCTTCGTCGAGAGCATCCACAGCAGGATCTTCTGCGTGCGGTGGTCGGGGAAGAACGCCATCGCGTAAGCCGCGGGCACCGCGAACAGCAGGCAGATCACGGTGACGCCCACGGAGATCAGCACCGAATTCCAGGCGAACGCGAAGTAATCGCTGCGTGCGAAGACCTCGCGGAAGCTCTCCAGCGTCGGCATGAAGAAAAGCGTCGACGCATACGCCTGCTGTTCGGTCTTGAACGCCGTAATGGCCATCCAGAAGATCGGGAAGAACAGCAGCAGCGCGATCAGCCACGCGAGAATGCCCGGAATGCTGCGGCGGATCATGGCGAGCGGCGAAGCGCCGGGCGCGCGCGCCACCGCAGCGGAAGGCGTGGAAGAAGCGGTAAGCTGGCTCATTTTTCGTACTCCCCTTTCAGGTTCCTCGCGAGCATGCGCACGAGGAAGAACGACACGATGTTCGCGAGCACCACGGCGAGAATGCCGCCCGCCGACGCAATGCCGACGTCGAACTGCTGCAGGCCCATCGAATAGATCAGATACGAGAGGTTGGTCGTGGCGTTGCCGGGACCGCCGCCTGTCGTCGTGTAGATCTCCGCGAAGATCGAGAGCAGGAAGATGGTCTCCATCATGACCACCACGGCGATGGCGCGTTTCAGGTGCGGCAGCGTGATGTAGAAGAACATCGAGAAAGCCCCGGCGCCATCGATGCGCGCCGCTTCCTTCTGTTCCTGGTCGAGCGACTGGATGGCCGTGAAAAGGATCAGGAACGCGAACGGCAGCCACTGCCACGCCACGATCATGATGACGGCCGTGAGCGGGTACTGGGCGAACCAGTCGATGGGCGTGAGGCCCAGCGCGCGCATGCCCGCGGCCACGAGTCCGTAGACCGGGTGCAGGATCATGTTCTTCCAGATCAGCGCGCTCACCGTGGGCATCACGAAGAACGGCGCGATGGCGAGCAGCCGCGCCACGCCCTGGCCGTAGAACTTGCGGTCGAACAGCACCGCCATCAGCACGCCGCCCACCACGGTAATCACCAGCACCGCGCCGATCAGTTCGAGCGTGTGGGCGATGGACGGCAGGAACGACGGATCGGTGGCGAGAAAACGGTAGTTGTCGAGGCCCGCGAAGCCCTTCACATCAGGGTTCAGCAGGTTGTAGCGCGAGAACGAATACCAGATGGTCATCGCGAGCGGAATGGCCATCCAGAGCAGCAGGACTGCGACGGACGGCGTCATCAGCCAGCGCGACGGCCGGCGCTTGCCGACTTCGCTCGCCTCTACGGTGGTTTCGCGGTGGACGTGCATGAGGGGGAGATGGAGATGACGCATGATCGTGACCACCCTTCGGTTGGAACGGACCCGGAAGTGCTGCGGCCCGCTCGGGTGCTACGGGTTCCGGCTGCGACGCAACATGCCAAGTACGATTGCGCCGCTGCCGGAACGCTTGCTGCGGGTTACTTCAAGTCACTTCAAGTTACTTCAGATAGCCGGCCTGGCGCACGGCGCGATCCGCCGTGGCGTTGCCTGCCTGCAGTGCCTGGTCGACCGACATCTGGCCTGCCAGCGCACCGGCAATGCTCTGGCCCACCACGGTACCGAACGACTGGAACTCAGGGATGCCAACGAATTGCACGCCCGTGTACGGCACCTTTTGCGCGGTCGGCGAATTCGGGTCGGCGGTCTGGATCGCCTTCAGCACGAACTCGGAGAACGGCGCCGCCTGCTTGTACTCGGCGCGCTGATAGGTGGATTCACGCGTACCCGGCGGCACCGACGCCCAGCCCTCGTCCTTGGCCACCATCTCGATGTAGCCCTTCGACGTGGCCCACGTGATGAACTTCTTCGCCGCGTCCTGCTGCTTCGAGGACTTCGGAATGGCGAGCGCCCACGACCACAGCCAGTGCGAGCCCTTCGGCGTGACTTCGACCGGCGCCGCGGCAAAGCCGATCTTGTCGGCCACCTGCGACTGCTGCTTGTTGTAGAGCATGCCGGCCGCCACGGTCGCGTCGATCCACATGGCGCACTTGCCCGACGACATCAGCGTGAGGTTTTCGTTGAAGCCGTTCGAGCTGGCTCCCGGGGGGCCGTCCTTCTTCAGCAGGTCGACGTAGAAGTTCACCGCCTTCTTCCACTCGGGCGAGGTGAGCTGCGCGTTCCACTTCTCGTCGAACCAGCGGCCGCCGAAGGTGTTCACGAGCGTCGTGACGTAAGCCATGTTCTCGCCCCAGCCGGCCTTGCCGCGCAGGCAGATGCCGTAGGTGCCGCTGGCCTTGTCCGTGAGCTTGTCGGCAAACTGGGCGATCTGGTCGTAGGTGGGCTGGTCGGGCATCTTGAGGCCCTTCGCCGCGAACAGGTCCTTGCGATAGAACGTCATGGAGCTTTCGACGTAGAACGGCAGCGCGTAGAGCGTGCCGTTGTACGAGAGACCGTCGCGCGCGGTCTTCACGACGTCGTTGAGGTCGTAGTCGGCGGGCAGGTTCGACATCGGCGAAAGCCAGCCGCGTTTGCCCCACTGCGGCGTTTCGTAGGTGCCGATCATCATCACGTCGAACTGGCCGCTGTTGGTCGTGATGTCCGTGGTGGCGCGCTGGCGCAGCACGTTCTCTTCGAGAATCACCCAGTTGAGCTTGATGTCCGGATTCGCCTTTTCGAACGCGGGCGAGAGCTTCTTCAGCTCGATCATGTCGGGGTTGTTCAACATGGCGATCGTCACCGTCGCGGCAGAGGCGCTCGCGGCCGCGGCGCATCCGACGGCGCCGACGGCGAACGCCCGAAGCGCGGTTCTCAAGGCTCGTTTCATGACTTGTCTCCTGTATGGACTGCGTTATGGCGGGCCGTCGCAAGGCCCTTCTTGATGGACGGAACAACAGACGCCGCGGCCGCGCGCGGCGCGATCTGGATTCAACTTCGGACCTGACTTCGGCCTCGACTTCGGACTCAACTCATCCAGTTGCCGCCGTCGACGTTCAGCGTCTGGGCGGTGAGGTAGTCGGCGTCGGCGGAAGCGAGAAACAGCGCCGCGCCCGTGAGGTCGCCGGGCAGCCCCATGCGGCCAAGCGGCACGGCTTCGCCCACGAGCCGCTTCTTCTCGCCCACGGGACGGTTCTCGTAGCGGGCGAAGAGCGCATCGACCTGATCCCACATCGGGGTATCGACCACGCCCGGCGCAATGCCGTTCACGTTGATTCTGTGCGGCGCAAGCGCAAGCGCCGCGGACTGCGTGTAGCTGATGACAGCGGCCTTGGTCGCGCAGTAGTGCGAGACCAGCGCCTCGCCGCGGCGCCCGGCCTGCGACGACATATTGATGATCTTGCCGCCGTCGCCCTGGCTCACCATCTGGCGCGCCACGGCCTGCATGAGGAAGAACAGGCCCTTCACGTTGACGGCGAAGAGCTTGTCGAAGATGTCCCAGGATTCGTCGAGCAGCGGCCGCATGTCGAAGAGCGCCGCGTTGTTGAAGAGCACGTCGATGCGGCCGAAGCGCGCCACGGTGGCGGCAACGATGCGCTCAATATCTTCGCGCCGCGTGACGTCTGCATGAAGGGGGAGCAAGCGGTCGCCGTACTCGCGGGCAAGCTGGGGGGCGATGCCTTCGGCCGGCTTCAGGTCCACGAGCGCGCAACGCGCACCTTCTTCCAGATAGCGCCGGGCCACCGCTTCGCCGATGCCGCTTGCTGCGCCGGTCAGAATCGCAACCTTGTCCTGCAATCGCGCTGCCACTCGCTGTCTCCTGATCGTTCTGCCGTCCACGCAGCGAGCGAACGCCCATCACGCGAACAATTGCTCTGTTTGTGGTCGAATGATCGGATACGAGTCGGATCATGTCAAGGCGCGACGTGACATTTCGATGGTGCAGCGCGCAAGGTCCGAGACATGGCTGTACGGCAGAGGTGCCGAAAGACAGTGATACGTTATATCATCCCGATTTCGTGTCGCGCGCCGTCACGAGCCCATGCCGGAAAACGGCGAATGCAACGCCACGGCGCGGCGGGAACGCCGTAGCGAACGCAATCCTTCCTCAACCTCGAAGCCCGGGAACAACCATGAAGACAGCCCACTCGCTGTGGAATCTGCTGCGTCGCAGCATGCGCCTGCCCGCCCTCCTCGCGGCCAGCGCCGCGGCCCTTGCCCTGAGCCATGCGGCGCTCGCGCAGGAAAGCAAAGTGCCCGTCGTGGCAGCGGAAAACTTCTACGGCGACGTGGTGCGGCAGATCGGTGGCCGCTACGTGGACGTGACCAGCATCCTCTCGAATCCGGACCAGGATCCGCATCTCTTCGAGGCCAGCCCGAAGACGGCGCGCGCGCTCCAGCAGGCCAGCATCGTGGTCTACAACGGCGCCGACTACGACCCGTGGATGACGAAGCTCCTCGCCGTGTCGAAGAACAGCAAGCGGGCGACGATCGTGGCCGCCGATCTCGTCGGCAAGAAGGCCGGCGACAATCCGCACCTCTGGTACGACCCGGCGACGATGCCGGCCGTGGCGCGCGCCATCGGCTCGGCGCTCTCGGCCGCAGACCCCTCGCACAAGAACGTGTACGATGCCAACCTTGCAACGTTTCTCGGGTCGCTGAAGGGCATCAACGACAAGGTCGCGGCCATGCACGCGCGCTACGCGGGCCAGCCGGTGACGGCCACGGAGCCGGTGTTCGGCTATATGTCCGACGCGATCGGGCTTGCAATGCGCAACCAGCGCTTCCAGCTCGCCACGATGAACGACACGGAAGCGAGCCCCTCGGACATTGCCGCCTTCGAACGCGATCTGCGCGAGCGGCAAGTCCGGGTGCTGATCTATAACAGTCAGGCCACCGAGGCGCTCACGAAACGCATGCTGAAACTCGCGCAGGATTCACACGTGCCGAGCGTGAGCGTCACCGAAACGGAGCCGGCCGGCATGACGTTCCAGCAGTGGATGCTGGCGCAGCTGACCGCGCTCGACAAGGCGCTGGCCTCGGGCGCCGCGGCAAAGTAGCTCGCGGTAGCCCGCAACGGTCAGCAGCCGGCAGCCAATGCAGCAAAGCAGCACCAGGCAGTAGCAAAGGGAACCCATACATGAACGTGACTGGCCGCGCGCCATCCGAAAGCGCTCGCGATCCGGCCATTGCGCCCGTGCTCGAACTCGATCGCGTCACCATCGAGCTGGGTGGGCGCGTCATTCTGCGCGACACGAGCTTCACCGTGAACCAGGGCGAGTTCATTGGCGTGCTGGGGTCGAACGGCGCCGGCAAGACCACGTTGATGCGCGCCGTGCTCGGTCTCGTGCCCGCGGCGCAAGGCACGATTCGCGTACTGGGCGAGCCGGTGATGCGCGGCAACGCGTCGATCGGCTATATGCCGCAGACGCGCAGCGCGCTTGCGGGCCGGCGCATTCGCGGCCGCGAATTCGTCGCAATGGCCGCGGACGGTCACCGCTGGGGCCTGCCTCATACGGATGCCGCCACGCGCGCCGACGTCGACCGCGTGCTCGAACTCGTGGGCGCCCGCTCGCTGGCGAAGCGTCCGCTCTTCGAGCTATCCGGTGGCGAGCGGCAGCGCCTGCTGCTCGCGCAATGTCTGCTCGGCAAACCGCAACTGCTGCTGCTCGACGAACCGCTCATCAGCCTCGATCCACATCACCAGCGCAGCGTCGTCGAACTCGTACGCGAGGTGCAGCGCGAACTCGGCATCGCGGTGCTGTTTTCGGCGCATGAACTCAACCCGCTACTGAATGCGCTCGACCGCGTGCTGTATCTCGGCAACAGCGTGGCGGCGCTCGGCACCGTCGATGAAGTCATCACCGCGCCCGTGCTCACGCGGCTCTACGGTTCGCCCATCGACGTGATGCGCGTGAAGGGCCGCATCTTCGTGATGTCCGGCGACGTCGAAATCGAAAAACACGACCACGGCCACGAAGACGAGCACGAACATGCGCCGGGCCACGAAAGCCACCGCCACGATCACGGGCACGATCATGGTCACGGCAGCCATCCACACGATCACACGCACGATGTTTGAATACGACTTCATGGTGAACGCCTTCGCGGCGTCGGGGATTGTCGCGGTGCTGGCGGGCGTGGTCGGCTACTTCCTCGTGCTGCGAGGCCAGACGTTCGCGGGTCACGCGCTCTCGCACGTCGGCTTCACTGGTGCGACGGGCGCGGTGCTGCTCGGCATCTCGCCGCTCTGGGGCATGGTGGGCTTCACGTTCGCAGCGGGCATGTGCATGGGCGCGCTCGGCGAACGGCTGGCCGGCCGCGACGTCGCGATCGGCGTCACGCTCTCGCTCGCACTGGGCTTCGGGCTGCTGTTCCTGCACTTCTTCACGCAGTACGCAACGCAAGTGACAGCGCTGCTGTTCGGCAACGTGCTGGGCGTGAGCGGACCGACGCTCGTCGTGCTGGCGGCGCTCGCCGTGGTGAGCCTTGCCGCGCTGGCGGCCATCGCGCGGCCCTTGCTGTTTGCCTCGCTCCAGCCTGAGCTTGCGGAGGCGAAGGGCGTATCGCTGCGACTCGTCTCGACGCTGTTTCTCGCCGTGACGGCGCTCGCCGTGGCCGCGTGCACGCAGATCGTGGGCGTGCTGCTCGTGTTCACGCTGATGGTGGGCCCGGCTGCCGCGGCGCAAAACCTCACGACGCGGCTTTCCACCGGGCTTGCGCTCGCCGCGCTGTTCGCGCTCGCCCAGGCGTGGCTGGGCGTGACGCTCGCCTTCTATACCGACTGGCCCACGAGCTTCTGGATCACCGCGCTTGCGGCGGCGGTCTACGGTGCGAGCCTGTTGCGCAGGCGCTAGAAGTCAGACGCCGTCATATGCGGAAGCGCGCGGCGTGAAAGCCGCGCGCTCCCTTAGCCCTGAGCGGGGCCCCTCAGCAACCTTCAACGACAGAGCGCCTTGGCGTGATGCGCCAGATGGTCTTTGATGAACGTCGAGATGAAGAAGTACCCGTGGTCATAGCCCGCGTGACGGCGCAGCGTGAGCGGCTGCCCCGCCTGCTTGCACGCGGCCTCGAACACGTCGGGATTGAGCTGGTTCGCAAGGAACTGATCGTCGAGCCCCTGATCGACCAGAATGCCCTCGCTAAACCGCGCGCCCAGCTTCGTTACGAGTTCGCTCGCGTCGTAGTCGCGCCACACCTCGCGGTCGTCGCCCAGGTAGCCGCCGAACGCCTTCTCGCCCCACGGGCAGCGCATGGGCGCGGCAATGGGCGCGAACGCCGATACCGACCGATAGATCTCCGGATTGCGCAACGCCAGCATCAGCGCACCGTGCCCGCCCATGGAATGCCCGAAGATGCCAAGCCGCGCGCCATCCACGGGCAACTCGGCCAGCACGGTCTGCCGCAACTCGTCGCGCACGTACGAGTACATGCGATAGTGCTTCGCCCACGGCTCGCGCGTGGCATCCACGTAGAAGCCCGCGCCCACGCCGAAGTCCCACGAATCGGTCTCGCCGGGCACACCGGCGCCGCGCGGACTCGTGTCCGGCGCGATCAGCACGATGCCGTGCTGCGCCGCGACGCGCTGCGCGCCGGCCTTGATCGGAAAAGTTTCTTCCGTGCAGGTGAGCCCGGCCAGATAGAACAGCGCCGGCACGCGCGGCGCGCCCGCCTGCAACGCCTGCGGCGGCAGGTAGACCGAGAAGCGCATCGGCAGCCCGATGGCCGCGGACGCGTGACGGTAGATGCGCTGCACGCCGCCGTGGCAGCCGTGCGTTTCAACGAGTTCCAGCATCGCGTGCTCCTGTCAGTACAGCACCACTGAACGGATCGACTCGCCCCGCTTCATCAGATCGAAGCCTTCGTTGATCTTCTCGAGCGGCAGCGTGTGCGTGATGAGGTCGTCGATGTTGAGCTTGCCTTCCATGTACCAGTCGACGATCTTCGGCACGTCCGTGCGGCCGCGCGCGCCGCCGAACGCCGAGCCCTTCCACTGGCGGCCCGTCACGAGCTGGAACGGACGCGTGCTGATTTCCTCGCCCGCCGCCGCCACGCCGATGATGAACGACTGCCCCCAGCCCTTGTGCGTGCATTCCAGCGCCTCGCGCATCAGCTTCACGTTGCCCACGCACTCGAACGAGTAGTCGGCGCCGCCGTCGGTGAGTTGCACGATGTGATCGACCACGTTCGCCACTTCGTTCGGATTCACGAAGTGCGTCATGCCGAACTTCTTCGCGAGTTCCACGCGCTTCGGGTTGATGTCGACACCGATGATCTTGTCCGCGCCCACCATCTTCGCGCCCTGGATCACGTTGAGGCCAATGCCGCCCAGCCCGAACACGACGACGTTCGCGCCCGCCTCGACCTTCGCCGAATAGACCACCGCGCCCACGCCCGTGGTCACGCCGCAGCCGATATAGCAGACCTTGTCGAACGGTGCGTCTTCGCGGATCTTCGCCACCGCGATCTCGGGCACGACGATGTAGTTCGAGAACGTCGAGGTACCCATGTAGTGAAAGAGGGGCTTGCCGCCGAGCGAGAAGCGCGAGGTCGCGTCGGGCATCAAGCCCTTGCCCTGCGTGGCGCGAATGGCCTGGCACAGGTTCGTCTTGCGCGAGAGGCAAAACTTGCACTGACGGCATTCGGGCGTGTAGAGCGGAATCACGTGGTCGCCCTTCTTCAGCGTGCCGACGCCAGGCCCCACGTCCACGACAATGCCCGCGCCTTCGTGACCGAGAATCGCGGGGAAAAGCCCTTCGGGGTCGGCGCCCGAGAGCGTGTAGTAGTCGGTGTGACAGATACCGGTGGCCTTCACCTCGATCAGCACCTCGCCCGCACGCGGGCCTTCGAGGTCGACTTCTTCGATCGTCAGCGGGGCGCCCGCCTTCCATGCAACGGCTGCTTTCGTCTTCATTGTGTTTCGCTCCTTTGAGTCGTTGAGTTCGTGAGTGCCTGGCGTGCGTGTGACCTTACGCGCCAGGCTGCATTCTTTCTTGCTGCTTCATGACGGCCCTGCGCCATCGAACCAGCCTTTCACCCGTCCGTACAGATCGACGAAGCGGGCATGGCGTTCTTCCAGCCCGACGTCGCCGCTCGGTGTGGCCACCCGTGTTGCCGCCGGCGCAAGTGCCGGCAGGTCGGCTGCGGACCAATGGCCACACGCGACGCCTCCCAGCATCGCCGCGCCGCGCGCCGCGGCGTTCGGACTGTCCACGGCATGGAGTTCGGCCTGCAATGCGTCGGCGAGCAGCTGGCGCCAGCGCGCATCCACCGATCCGCCGCCCGCGAGCCTGAGCGACGGCACCTCGGCACCGCTCGCGCGAATCGCGTCGAGGCCCGCTCGCAGCGCAAATGCAACGCCCTCGAAGGCCGCGCGCATCATCGTGCCGCGCGTGTGTCCGAGCGCGAGGCCCAGCCAGCCGCCGCGTGCCGCGGGGTCGAGCCACGGCGAACGTTCGCCGGTCAGATAGGGCAAGAAGGTGAGGCCTCGCGCGGCGTCTACCGCGAAGGCGTCGCGATAGGCGTCTTGCCACTCGTACGCGAGCCAGCCGCGCACAGCTTCCAGCGCCACGCCCACGTTTTGCATCGCAGCCATCCGGTACCAGTGGTCCGTCGCGGCACGGTAGGCATGCAGGCCGCGCACCTTCGCGGGCTCGCGTGTCGACAGCACCACGATCTGGCCGCCCGTGCCCGTGGTGAGCAACGCATCGCCGTCGTTCGCGAGTCCGCTGCCGAGCGCGGCGCACGGGGTGTCGGCCGCGCCGATGGCGAGTGCGATGCCAGGCGTCAGCCCGAGCTGGCGTGCGGCTTCGTCGGCGAGCGTGCCGCCCGCGGCATACGACGGCGACAACGCCGCGAACCATCGACGCGGCAATCCGAGCGTGTCGAGCAGGTCGAGGTTCCATGTGCCGCCGGCGTCGGCAAGCGCGGTGGCGCAAGCGTCCGAAGGGTCGGCCGCTATCACGCCGCCCAGCGCGACGCGCAGCCAGTCTTTCGGTTGCAGTGCCCAGCGCGCGGCACGCAATGCATGCGGATCGTTGAGCGCGATCCAGCGCAGCAGCGGCCCCGCCATGCCAGGGGCGACAGGGTTCGGCTGCGGATCGGGCCATGCATCGAGCAGGGCGAGCGCGCGCGTGTCGGGCCAGAGCATGGCGGGACGCACGGCGCGGCCCTCGTCATCGGTCAACACTACGCCGTGCATCTGCCCCGAGAAACCGATGGCACACACGGCAGCACGCTCGTCGGCGGGCAGCTTGCCGGCGGCCTCGCACAACGCGCGCCACCACGTGTCCACGGAGATCTCGGCCCAGCCCGGGTGCGGCGTCTCGATGCCATAGGCCACGCTGGACGCGGCACGCTCGCGACCTTCGGCATCGATGATCGCGAGCTTCAGCGAGCCGGTGCCCAGATCGATGCCGAGAAAGCGCGCAACGGGCAGGCTCATGAACGCTCCGTGAAGAAAAATGACGACGATGATAACCACCCGGCAAGGGCCGCGTGACGAGATTCGCAAGCCGGAGCGCGAGGCACGGCGGCCACTTGCGTGCAGAAGATCGACGGACCAGACGGACGACCGTGCGGGACCGTCCGGGACCACCCGGGACCACCCATATGGCGCGCGGAATAGAGATCATAACGGGCACTGCACGCGCGTGGGCGCGGATCATACGGCGTGCCGGCGCCTTGGACCTTGCCGAGACGTCATGGCGGCACCCGGGCGCTGCCTACCGGTGCGCGCAGATCTCTCGCGCTCGCCCGCCGCGCGGTGCCATATCGTCACCCGGAGGCGGGGAATAGAAACGAGCAGTCTTGTTGGGCCTTTTCGTCCGGCATACCGTGGAGGTCATTCCCAACGAGATGTGGAGACAGCCGCGATGCCCCCGAACACCGTCCATCCCTGCGACGAGCGACTGCCGGCCGGCCAGTTGCTCACGCTCGGCATTCAGCATGTGCTTGTCATGTATGCGGGCGCCGTTGCTGTGCCGCTCATCGTTGGCAGCGCGCTCAAGTTGCCGAAAGACCAGGTCGCGTTTCTCATCAGCGCCGACCTGTTTTCGTGCGGTATCGCCACCTTGATCCAGACACTCGGCGTGTGGATCTTCGGCATTCGCCTGCCCGTCATCATGGGCTGCACGTTCGCGGCCGTGGGCCCCATGATCGCGATCGGCACGAATCCATCGCTGGGCATTCTCGACATCTTCGGCTCGACCATCGCGGCGGGCGTGATCGGCATTCTGCTTGCGCCCATGATCGGCAAGCTGCTGCGGTTCTTCCCGCCCGTGGTGGTGGGCACCGTGATTGCCGTGATCGGGCTTTCGCTGATGGAAGTGGGCATCAACTGGGCCGCGGGCGGCGTCGGTAATCCGGACTATGGCAATCCGGTCTATCTCGGTCTGTCGCTCGTAGTGCTGATGCTGATTCTGCTGATCAACCGGTTCGGCAAAGGCTTTGTGGCCAACATCTCGGTGCTGCTTGGCATGGTGGCCGGCTTCGTGATCGCCGCACTGCTGGGACGCGTGAACATGGCCGGCGTGACGAGCGCGCCGTGGGTCGGCTTCGTCATGCCGTTCCACTTCGGGCTGCCGCACTTCGATCCGCTCTCTATCGCGACGATGGTGACGGTGATGTTCGTCACGTTCATCGAGTCGACCGGCATGTTCCTCGCGGTCGGCGACATGGTGGACCGTCCCGTCGATCAGGCAACGCTGGTGCGAGGACTGCGCGTAGATGGACTCGGCACACTGATAGGCGGCATCTTCAACTCGTTCCCGCACACATCGTTCTCGCAAAACGTCGGGCTGATTGGTGTAACCGGCGTGAAGAGCCGCTTCGTCTGCGCGACCGGCGGTGTGATTCTGGTGCTGCTCGGGCTGTTCCCGAAGATGGCGCAGGTTGTGGCTTCCGTGCCGGCGTTCGTGCTGGGCGGCGCCGGCATCGTAATGTTCGGCATGGTGGCGGCTAACGGCATCAAGGTGCTCGCGAAGGTCGACTTCGTGAAGAACCACCACAATCTCTTCATCGTGGCCGTGAGCGTGGGCCTCGGGCTCGTGCCGGTCGTGTCGCCCCACTTCTTCTCGAAGCTGCCGCCTGCGCTCTCGCCCATCTTGCACAGCGGCATTCTGCTCGCGTCGCTTTCCGCAGTGCTGCTCAATCTCGTGTTCAACGGCGTGAAAAGTGAAAAAGCAGCGCAGTGCGAAATTCGACGCTCGGGACACGACTTCGACGGACGCGCCGCCGACGTGCATTGACTGCCTGCGTACCGCTACCCTACGAGCTGCGCCAACGCCCGGGTCATCTGCGGCTTGAGATCGCGTGCGTCTCTCGCCAGATTGATCTGCTTGGCCAGCTCCGCCACTTCCAGCACCTCGGGCTTGATGTCGTAGCCGCCGCGGTTATACAGCCAGCCCAGCACGTCCGCGAGATGCCACACCGAGGCGCTGCCTTCGTGAACCGGCATCGGAAAATTGTGTGCGTGACCGACCATGAGCTTGCGCATGTTCTGACGAGATACGCCCGCCACTTCCGCAACGTCGGTGAGCCCGACGAAGTCGGGTGCCGCCTCGATGAGACGCGCTGTGGGAATGGCGCGCTTCACGTCTTCCAGCGCGCTCACCAACGCCTCGCGCGCGCTCTTCGCTTCGCGCGTAAACAGCAACGCGATGCGACCCGGTTGCCCGATGCCAACCGTTGCGTCGTCGCAGCCTGCTTCGCCAAGCCGCTCGACGATCTCGTCGTAATCGAAATCTTGCGC
Organism: Paraburkholderia sp. A1RI_3L; assembly: GCF_048957895.1. Lineage (NCBI taxonomy): Bacteria > Pseudomonadati > Pseudomonadota > Betaproteobacteria > Burkholderiales > Burkholderiaceae > Paraburkholderia > Paraburkholderia sp. A1RI_3L. The sequence goes on along the minus strand of NZ_JARCHA010000001.1, from coordinate 1,104,679 downwards.
AGCCAGCCGATACTTCAGCGTGAAAACGTATTCCATCTTTACTCCTGCTTTGTGCCGCACGTGTCCACTTCCTTCGCCTCACGCTTTTGACGGTGCGTCGTGCAATTGTCGACGACCCGCCGCAAGTGCTTCGCATGATTGCCCGGATTCTTCGGCGTGCTCCAGATACTCGTGATGCAAAATTCGCCGCAACGGCATTCAGCGTCGTTATACGGACAGTACAACCTGCCCCACGCATGCCCCTTGCCGCCACTTTGCACACGCCAGCCCTGTTCTTCCGCGTAGGCCAGCGCCTCTTCTACGTCCTTTTTCGAGTGTGTTCCACGAACCATCAACGGCCTCAATTCTCCAGTGATTATTACTCGTTGTCAACTGACAACTGTGATCGAACCGGACGTTTTGCGCAGGTATGCTCACCACTCACTACACGCCCCGCACATCGATCCGGCTAAAGGAGATGCTAGCCGCTACAGACACCAAAATGATGGACTGCCAATCAAGTTTGGCCATCCGGACGAGGGGCCCAAGCGAGATCTGGAGCGAAGCCCAATACTCGGCGACCCCATCGACCCAAAAGAAAAAGCCCTCGCCAGTCATTTTGACCAACGAGGGCTTTTGTCTCTTTGTCTATCCACCTCAACCTGCGAGGTCTTCAACCCGTCATGCGCGACCGCGGATTTCCCGCTCTCGCACGACGCACTACGTCACGTATCCCGATCGCCGCACGTGGCGCGGCACCTCATCCCGCCGACGCGGACGAAGCCGCCACGGGCGCGCTCGCCGCGCCGTAGTCGACCGGTGCGTCTGCCGGACGCGGCGGCTCTCCTGCCCGTTCGATCCAGCCGCCGCCCAGCGCACGATACAGATCCACGAGATTCGTCCACCGTGCAAGCCGTGCCGAGATCAGCGATTGCTGCGACGAGTACAGGTCCGTTTGCGCCGTCAGCACCGTCAGGTAGCTGTCCACGCCGTTGCGGTAACGCAGATCGGACAGATCCAGCCGACGCTGGTTGGCAAACGTGTTGCGCTCGAGTGCGGCGATCTGCTGATCGTAGGTGCCGCGCGCAGCGAGCCCGTCGGCCACTTCGCGGAACGCCGACTGGATCGCCTTCTCGTAGTTCGCAATCTCGATGCGCTTCTGCACGTTCGCGAGGTTCAGGTTCGCCACGTTCGCACCGCCCTGGAAGATCGGCAGCGTGACCTGCGGCACGAACGTCCAGGCTGCAGTGCCCGCCTTGAAGAGTCCGCCCAGCGTCAGGCTCTCGGTACCGAACGTGCTCGTGAGCGAGATCTTCGGAAAGAACGCGGCCCGCGCCGCGCCGATGTTCGCGTTCGCGGCGAGCAGCGTTTCCTCCGCTTCCATGATGTCGGGACGCCGCGTGAGCAGGTCCGACGGCAAACCGGCCGGAATGTCGGTCAGCAGGTTCTGCGCGCCAAGCGGCAAGCCTTGCGGCAGATCGCCTGGCAACGGCTCCCCGATCAGCAGAACAAGCGCGTTCTCCGCTTGCGCACGAGCACGCTCCTGAGCCTGCAGATTGGCCTTCGCCGTCTCGAGCACGCTCTCGGCCTGACGCAGATCGAGTTCCGTACCCGTGCCGTTTTCGAACTGCACCTTCGTCAGGTTGTACGAGTCCTGCGCCGTCTTGAGCGTGGACTGGGTCACCTGAAGCAGGTCGTCGTCGGCGAGCATGGTGAGGTACTGGTCCGCCACCTGCGACACGAGCGAAATTTCCGCTGCCTTGCGCGCCTGCGCCGTGGACAGGTATTGCGCAAGCGCCTGGTCCTTCAGGCTGCGGATGCGCCCCCAGAAGTCGATTTCCCACGACGCCGACAACCCGACGTTATAGACGCTGTACGGATTCGAGGGACCGGTCTGCAACGCACTGGGCACACGGGTGCGCGAGTCGGTTGCCACGCCGTTGATGGCGGGGAACAGGTCTGCGCGCGTGATCTGATACTGCGCCCGTGCGGCGTCGATGTTGAGCACCGAGACCCGCAGGTCCCGGTTGTTCTTGAGCGCGATTTCCACGAGCCGCTGCAGACGCGGATCGACGAAGAAGTCGCGCCAGCCGATGTCCGTGGCCGTAGCGCCGCTCGCGCTGCGCCCGTTCGTCGACGTGCCGCTCATGCCCGGCTGGGTCTCGTAGACGCCGCCGGTCGGGAACGACGACGCCACGGGCGCCGCTGGCCGTTCGTACCTCGGCGCCATCGTGCAGCCGGCGGCAAGCAAGGCGACCGCCGCTGCAATCAAAGCGTGTTTATGCATCTCAGTGTCCTTCCTTGCCCGAACCGTTGCCATCGTTGCCGCTACCGCCTTGCGGGCCGTGCGGGTGATGCTCGTCGTAATGGGCGAGCGCCTCGTCCGGATCTTCCTTCTCGCCGGCGAACCGCGCGCGGATCACCACGAAGAACATCGGGATCATGAAGATGGCGAGGAACGTCGCCGTCAGCATCCCGCCGATCACGCCGGTACCAATTGCGTGCTGGCTCGCCGAACCCGCGCCGTTACTGATGGCAAGCGGCAGCACGCCGAGAATGAACGCAAGCGACGTCATCAGGATAGGACGCAGCCGCAGCCGCGCGGCTTCCAGCGCCGCCTCGATCGGTCCCATGCCTTCACCCTGCTGCAGCTCGCGTGCGAACTCCACGATCAGAATCGCGTTCTTGGCCGACAGACCCACGGTGGTGAGCAGACCCACCTGGAAGAACACGTCGTTCTCGAGGCCGCGCAATGTCACCGCGAGCAGCGCACCGAGCACACCGAGCGGCACCACCATGATCACCGCGAACGGAATCGACCAGCTCTCATAGAGCGCCGCGAGACACAGGAACACCACGAGGATCGAGATACCGTAAAGGATAGGCGCTTGCGAGCCGGACTGGATTTCCTGGAACGACAAGCCGGTCCACTCGTAGCCGATACCCGCGGGCAGCTTCGCCGCGATCTGCTGCATGGCCTGCATGGCCTGGCCGGTACTCTTGCCCGGCCCCGCCGCGCCCTGGATTTCGACGGACGAAATGCCGTTATAGCGTTCGAGCTTCGGCGAGCCGTAGGTCCAGTGGCCGGTGGCGAAGGAGCTGAACGGCACCATCCCGCCCGAGCCATTGCGCACGTACCAGATGTTCAGGTCGCCCGGCGTCATGCGGAACGGCGCATCGCTTTGCACGTAGACCTTCTTGATCCGGTTGTCCGTATCGAGGAAGTTGTTCACGTACTGCGACGCCCACGCAATCGAGAACGTCTGGTCGACTGTGGATGCCGATACGCCCAGCGCCAGCGCCTTTTCACGGTCGATGTCCACCTTGAACTGTGGCGTGTCGTTCAGGCCGTTCGGACGCACGAGCGCGAGGTTCGGGTCCTTCGCGGCCATACCGAGCAACTGGTTGCGAGCCGCCATGAGCGCCGTGTGCCCGAGGCCGCCGCGATCCTGCAGTTCGAAGTCGAAGCCCGAGGCCGTACCGAGTTCCGGAATGGACGGCGGATTCACCGGAATCACCATCGCATCCTTGTAACCCGCATAGCGCGCGAACATGCGGCCCACGAGCGCCTGCACCTTCTGGTCGGCGTGCTGCCGCTCGGAGTAGTCCTTCATCCGCACGAACACGAGGCCCGAGTTCTGGCCACGGCCCGCGAAGCTGAAGCCGTTCACCGTAAACACGGCTTCGACGATGCTCTTCTCGTCCGTGAGCAGGTAGTTCGAGATGTTCGCCAGCGTGCGCGCCGTGGTTTCCTGCGTCGAGCCGGACGGCGTCTGCACGAGCACGAACATCGAGCCCTGATCCTCGTCGGGCAGGAACGACTTGGGCAGGCGCACGAACAGCAGCCCCACCGCCACGATCACCACCAGATAGATCACGAGCCAGCGGCCCGAGCGCTTGATCACGTGGTGCACGCCCGTGTGGTACTTCTCGCGGCTCTTGTCGAAGGTGCGGTTGAACCAGCCGAAGAAGCCCTTCTTCTCTTCGTGGTGGCCCTTCGGAATCGGCTTGAGGATCGTTGCGCAGAGCGCCGGGGTCAGGATCAGCGCGACCAGCACGGAGAGCACCATGGCCGCCACGATCGTGAGCGAGAACTGCCGGTAGATGGCGCCCACCGAACCGCCCGAGAATGCCACCGGCACGAACACGGCCGAAAGCACGAGCGCCACGCCCACCAGCGCGCCGGTGATCTGGTCCATTGCCTTGCGCGTCGCTTCGCGCGGTGAGAGCCCTTCTTCGGCCATCACGCGCTCCACGTTCTCCACCACCACGATCGCATCGTCCACCAGCAGACCGATGGCGAGCACGAGGCCGAACATCGACAGCGTGTTGATGGAGAAACCCACCAGCGCCATGATCGCGAACGTGCCCAGGAGCACGACCGGCACCGCGATGGTCGGAATGAGCGTGGCGCGCAGGTTCTGCAGGAACAGGTACATCACGAGGAACACGAGGACGATACCTTCCAGCAGCGTCTTCACCACTTCCTCGATCGAAAGCCGCACGAACGGCGTCGTGTCGTACGGATACTTCACGACGAGGCCCGGCGGGAAGTACTTCGACAGCTCGTCGACCTTCTGGCGCACGAGCTTGGCCGTCTGCAGCGCGTTCGCGCCCGTGGCGAGCTGGATACCGAAGCCGGCCGTAGGCTGACCGTTGTACTTCGTGTCGAAGTTGTAGGTTTCGCCGCCCAGCTCGATGCGCGCCACGTCCTTCAGCCGCACCTGGGAGCCGTCCTGATTCACCTTCAGCAGGATGTTGCCGAACTGCTCGGGCGTGCGCAGCAGCGTCGCTTCAGTGATGGTGGCCTGCAGCGCCTGGCCCGGCACCGCAGGCGTGCCGCCCAGCTGACCGGCGGACACCTGTACGTTCTGCGCCGAAATGGCGTTCGACACATCGACGGGCGTCAGGCTGTAGTTCGTCAGCTTGTTCGGGTCGAGCCAGATGCGCATGGCGTACTGCGAGCCGAACAGCGTCACCGTGCCCACGCCGTCGATCCGGCTGATCGGGTCCTGGACGTTCGACGCGACGTAGTTCGCCAGGTCGTAGCGGCTCATGCTGCCGTTTTCGGAGTTGAAGGCGAGCACGAGCAGGAAGCTGCTGCTCGACTTCGTCACCTTCGTGCCGAGCTGCTGCACGACCTGCGGCAGAAGCGGCGTGGCGAGCTGCAGCTTGTTCTGCACCTGCACCTGCGCGATGTCGGGGTTGGTACCCGCGGCGAACGTGAGCGTGATGGTGGCCGTGCCGGAGTCGTCGGACGTGGAGGACAGATACAGCAGGTGGTCGAGACCGCTCATCTGCTGCTCGATCACCTGCGTGACGGTGTTTTGCACCGTGTCCGCCGAGGCGCCCGGATAGCTCGCGCTGATCTGGACCGCGGGCGGCGCAATGGTCGGATATTGCGCCACCGGCAAGGTGAAGATCGACGCGATGCCGGCGAGCATCAAGATGATGGCGATCACCCACGCGAAGATCGGGCGATCGATAAAGAACTTTGCCATGAAGCAGGCTCCCTGTTATTACGCGCCCGACGCAGCAGACGCCGCGGAAGCAGCGGCACCTGGCTGCGCGGCGGAACCGGCGGCAGCGCCCGAGCCCGCGGCGGCACCCGTTGCACCCGGTGCGCCTGGCACACCTGGCGCCCCGCCCGCTTGCGCACCAGAGGCCGGCGCGGCCGGCAACTGCGCCGGCACGGCCTTCACCTCGGCGCCCGGACGAACCTTCTCGGTGCCCTGGACGATCACGCGGTCACCCGGGTTCAGTCCGCTCTCGACGATCCAGTTCGTGCCTTGCGTGCCGCCCGTCACGATGGTGCGGATCGCCACCTTGTTGTCGGCGCCCACCACGAGTGTCGTGGCCTGGCCCGACGCGTTGTGCGTCACGCCCACCTGCGGCACGAGGAAGGCGTTTTCGTTCATGCCCTCTTCGATGCGCGCGCGCACGAACATGCCGGGCAGCAGCACGCGGTCGGGGTTCGGGAAGATGGCGCGAACCGTGACCGAACCGGTGGTCTGGTCGACGGTGACGTCCGAGAACTGGAGCTTGCCCGGCTGCGAATAGGCGCGGCCGTCTTCCAGCAGCAGCGTGACCTTGGCGGCATGCGGACCGGCGGTCTTGATCTTGCCTTCCTGAATCTGCCGGCGCAGCTCGAGCCCTTCGAGGCTCGACTGCGTGAGGTCGACGTAGACGGGATCGATCTGCTGCACGGTGGACATCAGCGTGGCCGCGCTCGCCTGCACGTAAGCGCCCGGCGTGACCTGCGAGATGCCGACCTGGCCCGTGATGGGCGAGGTCACATCCGTATAGCCCAGATTGATCTGGGCCGTTTCGACTGCGGCCTTGCCCGAAGCGACGTCCGCGGCGGCCTGCCCTTGCGCGGCCACGGCGTCGTCGTAGTTCTGCTTGCTCACGGCGTTCGCCGCGACGAGCACCTTGTAGCGCGCCACCAACGCGTTCTGCGTGGCGAGGTTCGCCTGCGCCTTCGCGAGCGTCGCCTTCGCGCTATTGAGCGAAGCGATGTAAGGCGCCGGATCGATCTTGTACAGGCGCTGGCCGGCCTTCACGATGCTGCCTTCGGTGAATTCCCGGCGCAGCACGATGCCGTCCACCCGCGCGCGCACCTGCGCGACGAGGTAGGCGCTCGTGCGGCCCGGCAATTCCGTGGTGACCGGCACGGCGGTCGGCTGGACCGTCACCACGCCGACCTCGGGAGTTTGTTGCGGCGGTGCCGATTGTTTTTGTCCGCATGCTGCCAACACCACGGCAGCGGTCGCGACACTGATTAAGCGGAATGGAACCCGTTCGACGCGCATGGAGCAACCTCTGTCTATGACTGGGAACACAAAAAGTGCGTCCGTCTCGTGCGGGAGACGGGCACGCACACAAGCGTGTGAGACGACACAGTGACCGGACGCCTGAAGGCGATCACGCAGGGATATCGGGTGGAGCTCCCCGACTGAAAGGGAGACACCCATGCGCCGCCGGAACCGGCCGGCGCGAATACTTCCGTAAGCAACAGTGACGGATATTAACCGATTACCGGGTCATCCCTGCCTCGGCAACCGGCCGATGGGGTGCTATTATAGATACATTCATGAACGAATGTAAAAGCGTGGATGGGTGGCGAGCACAAAATTTCCGCCCGATTGTTTCGCTTTCTTGTGTCGCAACAATCCAATTGTTGCGACGATCGTTCAAGCAGCCCCCGCAGCAACGCAATCAGAGCAGGTCAGACGATTATGGTTCGACGTACGAAAGAGGAAGCGCTGGAAACACGCAACGGCATCCTCGACGCCGCGGAGCGCGTCTTCTTCGAGAAGGGCGTGTCGCGCACTTCGCTCGCCGACATCGCTCACGCCGCCGGCGTCACGCGCGGTGCCATCTACTGGCACTTCGCCAACAAGGGCGACCTGTTCACCGCCATGTTCGATCGCGTGCTGCTGCCGTTCGACGAACTGAAGGCCGCGTCGCGCGACCCCAGCGAACCCGATCCGCTCGGCCGCATACGCGACCTGTGCGTGCTATGCCTGCACGGCACGGCCACCGACGAACATCGTCGGCGCGTGTTCGACATCCTGTTTCTGAAGTGCGAGTTCGTGGAAGAAATGGGTCCGGTCGTGGAACGTCACCAGACCAACATACGAGAAGCGCTCGTCAACATCGAAGGCGGTCTGCTCAACGCCATGTCCAAGGGGCAGCTGCCCGCGGATCTCGATGCCGCGCGCGCGGCGCGGCTGCTTCATTCGGTGATTGGCGGCGCGCTGCGCGACATGCTGATGTCGCCCGATCTGTTCGACATGGCCCAAGGCGCCGAGCGCACCGTCGATGCCATGCTCGACGCGATCCGCTACAGCCCTGCGTTGCGGGTTGCGCCCGCACCATCCACGGACCAGCCGGTAGCCTGAACGCCGACGGCTCGCCGGGCGCGCGCCCGGCAGCCGCTGCAGCCAACGCGCCGCTCAGGCGGCTTCGCGCCCGGCCCGCGCTTTCTGGTTTGAGGCGTAGATGGTGCCGCGCTCGAGCGGCGCGCCGGCCTCCACCGCCGCAATCCACTCGTCGGTGTTCGCCACCGCCGCAAAGCGCGACTGGAACACCACGCAGAACACGCGATGAATCTCCTCCGCCGAAGCGAAACCCGCGCTGTTCTCGTACGACAATGAGCCCGTTGCATCGGCGAGAAATTCCACCGTCAGGCCCGCGTGGACAGCATGGTAGACGGTGGACGCATCGCAGTTGTGCGTCATGTACCCAACGACGGTGAGCGTGTCGATCTCGCGGGCGGCCAGCCAGTCGGCGAGGTCCGTGCCGGCAAATGCGCTTGGCAGCGACTTCTCCACGTAGTGGTCATGCGCGCGCGACGCCACCACCTCGTGCAGTTCCGCGCCGCGGCTGCCGCGAGCGAAGATCGGCGCACCGGCAGGCGCAAAGTTCTGCACGACGATCACGGGCACGCGCGCCGAACGGGCGGCGTCGATGGCGCGGCCGATGTTCGCGAGCGAATGATTGATGTCGGGATACTCGATCAGCAGGTTGCCATCGACGTACTCGTTCTGTACGTCGATAACGATGAGCGCGCGACGGGGCGGCAGCGACATGGAAACGCTCCTTGCGTAACGGGATGGGTGTGCGGCGTGCAATGCGGCGGGCAGCATGCCAGAGCGCACGCGACGGCTCAAGTTCAAAGCGCCTGAGTCCTCGGCGCGTTCACCCTTGCGCGAACCAGCGCGCCACGTACAACAGCAGCGCGACGAAGAAAATCATGGCGGCCCAGGCCCAGGTCGGCACCGCATGCGGCGCACTTTCGTGGCGCAGCGTGCTCGCGGCGCGTCCGCTCAACGTGCCGCCGTGTTGGGCGAGATGCGCGCGGCGGGCGACACCCGCGAGACTGATGGGTCGAAGGAACACATGCTGACGCCGCGCAGTCGTGCCGCGCGCGCGGTTCGGCCCCTGGCCGTGCTTGGCTTGAACGACTGCGCAGAACTCGGTGAAGAAGTCGTCGGCGAGATCGTGCAGCGCATTTTCGAGTTGCCGCGGCGGCAACTGCGCAAGCGGTCCCGCGAGCGTCGCCCACACCGAGTAATCGACGCGCGTGCTCGCACCCTTCGAGAGACCCGCCGGCCCCGCGGGATGGTCGTCCGCACGCAGCGAGACGTCGATCTGCCCGCGCAGCGAGCCGACGCCGTCGGCACGCGCCTTGAAGCTCAACGTACGTTCAGGCGCATAGGGCTCCTGCCCTTCCTTCGGCACCACATGCACGCGGATTTCGTAGCGCGCGCGCAGCGGCCCGAGCGGCACGGTCAGCGTGAGTTCGTATTCGCCGGGCCCGAGCTGGCGGAACGACTCGCAATTCTCCATGCTTGCGCGCAGCAGGGCGATATCCTGCAGCGCGTCCCATACGGCGGACGGGGCGAGTGGAATCCGTAACGCGTCGTTCAGTTCCATGGCGGCCTCCCCCTTTTCTCCCCCTTCAGCGCGCGGCCTCGCCGATCACGATGTCTGGTCGATGCGATCGACGCGCGAAGCGTAAAACGCCAGATAGCCGGTAATGTCCTTCACCTTCTCGAACGGTTGCTCGTAGCTCCACGCGGCATTTTCGATCAAGCCGTCTTCGGTACGCAGATGGAAGTACGAGGCGTTGCCCTTGTACGGACAGTGCGATGTGTGATCGGACCGCTCGAGCCGCGCCATGTTGACGTCGGCGCGCGGGAAATAGAAGACGTCGGGCAGCCCGCTCTCGGAAAGCGTGAGCCCCTGATGCGTGTCGGCCACGGTAATGCCCTGATGGATGACTCGCACGCGATGAGAATTGGCCGCAATATCGATGCGATGATCGGCAGCCGGTTCCACAGCCATATTCGATCCCCTGTTCGTCAACCGTCGCCGCCGCGTCGCAGGCGTCGGCATGTTGCAGCGCCGCACCGACGGGCGCCTTTGCCGGGGCGCCCGCGCGCCATGCAAGACACTGCACCAACGCACGCATGCTGCGGCACACCAAACGAAAAAGCCACGCTGCAAATTCGTGGCTTCATTATCGACGAAAGTTAAATCGGCTGCGCGGCGTTCATGCGCGCAGCCGCACGAACCAGCGCACCTACTGCGTGTTCCAGTGGAAGCCGGCGCGGGCCGTGCCCTTGGCCGGTATCGTCACGGCGCTCACCTTTTCCTCGCCCTTGTAGCTTGCGTGCACGGTGTAGCGGCCGGGACGCAGCCGCACCAGCATGAACGGGCCGCGCGAAGTGGTGGAGAGTGCGTCGCCGCCGTGCGAATCGACGATGCGCACGCGCACATCCGCGAGATAGTCCGCTGTGGGGCCGGTGAAGCGCAAGGCGAGCGGCCACTCGCTCTGCGCGCGCTCAAGCGCCTTCGATTCGTCCAGACCCACGCCGCCCGAGACGAACGACACGTCGCCCTGCTGCTGGACTTGCGGCAGACCACCGCCGTTGGCGTTGCCCGCGCTCGTGTTGTCGGTGGCGCTGCCACCCGTCACGTCGCTGGCCTGGGACCAGGCAGAGGTGGCGAAGCCGCCCGACGCAATGGTGGCCAGCCCGGCTACGGCGGCCACCGCGGCGAAGGATCGTAGTTTGCGTTGGGTATTCATCTTTTACGCTCCTGACGTGGTTGTTGGCTTCAGCCGGACATAGTCGCACATGGCATGCCCGCCTCCTGTCAAAACCTAACGTTAGACCGACCGGCGGTTCGCCGGCCGGGTTCCCGAAGCGTCACGGGAAGATGTAACGCGGTGCAACCGGGCGAACGGGCTGCGGATTGCGCCGTCCGCCGCCTGGCCGCTGAGGCTTGCAGCGTCAGCTCAGATCGACCGGCACGAAGATCTGTGCGTCGTCGCGCTGGATCAGCAGCGCGATGCTGCTGCCAGCCTGGGCCACCATCTGCTTCAACTGCTCCACCGAGGTCACGGGCCGGCCGTTCACGGCGAGAATCACGTCGCCCGGCTGGATGCCGGCGCTCGCCGCCGCACCGCCCGCCTGCTGCACGAGCAGGCCGTGCGTGAGCGACGTGCCGCTCTTCTCCTGCGGCGTAAGCGGACGCACAGCGACGCCGAGGCGGCCCTGCATCTGCGGCGTGGAATCGTTCGACGCCACCTTCGTGTCGTTCAGCGTGCCGATGGTCACGCTGAGGTTTTTGGTGCCCTTGTCGCGCCACACCTGGATGTCGGCCTTCGTACCCGGCTTGATGCCCGCGATCTGCGAGGGCAGGTCGGCCGAATCGGTCACCGGCGTGCCGTTCACCGAAAGAATCACGTCGCCGGGCTGCAAGCCGGCCTTCGCAGCCGGGCCGCCCGGGTCCACCGAGCTCACCAGCGCGCCCTGCGGCTTTTGCATGCCGAACGAGTTGGCGAGCGTCTGGTTCATCGACTGCACCGACACGCCGAGCCGGCCGCGGCTCACATGGCCCGTCTTCACGAGGTCGTCCTTGACCTTTATCGCCTCATTGATCGGGATAGCGAACGAAAGGCCCTGGAAGCCACCCGTCTGCGAATAGATCATCGAGTTGATGCCGATTACTTCGCCCTGCAGATTGAACAGCGGCCCACCGGAGTTGCCCGGGTTCACTGGCACGTCGGTCTGGATGAACGGCGTGTAGTTCTCGTTGGGCAGCGAGCGCGACTTCGCGCTGATGATGCCCGAGGTCACCGTGTTGTCGAAGCCGTAGGGCGAGCCGATGGCCACCACCCACTGCCCCACCTTGCTCTGACGCGGATCGCCGATCTTCACGGTGGGCAAGCCCTTCGCATCGATCTTGAGCACCGCCACGTCGGACTGCTTGTCCGCACCGATCACTTTCGCGCGGAACTCGCGCTTGTCGGTGAGCTTGACCGTCACGACGTTCGCGCCGTCCACCACGTGCGCGTTGGTGAGGATGTAGCCGTCGTTGCTGATGATGAAGCCCGAACCGAGGCTCGTGCTGGGCACGTCGGCCTGGTCGCCGCCGTCGCCGCCATCGTCGCCCTGCATGCCGGGCATGTTGCCGTAGAAGTGGCGGAAGAACTGGTAGAACGGGTCGCTCGGGTCGATGGGCAACTGCATGTTGCCGCCGCGCTGCGCGGTATGCCGCACGACGTGCTTGGCGCTGATGTTCACCACCGCCGGCCCGTAGGTTTCCACGAGGCCGGAGAAATCGGGAATGCCGGTCTTCGCGGCGGCTTCGGCCGGCATCAGCGCGGCGGCTTGCGCGGGCGTGATGACCTGAGGCGGCGTCACGTTGCGCTGGCCCGCGACGTAACCCGCCGACAACGCGACGGCAACTGCCACGGCAACGGCACTGCGGGTAAGAATCTTGGCTTTCATTGCAGGGCTCCTGTCGAGAGGAATGCTTTTTGATGCCTCGAAGCGTAAGGGGTATCGCTTAAAGGAGTCTTAAAGCATTCGCGGGCTGGGAGCCGCTTGCAGACTGGCGCAGACGGCTTTGGCGACCTGCGCCGTAGGTGAGTCGCGCGGTGGCCGCGCAGGCCTGCCGATGGCCCGTCGCCCGTCAGAACCGCACGGTCACGAGCAGGCCGCCCGCGGGCGAGTCGCCGAGCATGATCTCGGCGTCGTGCTGGCTCGCAATGCGCCGCACGATGGCAAGACCCAGGCCGCTGCCCGATATGTCGGTGCGCGCGCGCGACTCGCCGGCGCCGACGCGATAGAAGCGGTCGAACACGCGGGGCCGTTCCTCCGCGGGAATGCCGGGCCCGCTATCGGCAATACACACGACAGGATGGCCCTCTGCGAGACGCAGGCTCACGTCCACGCGGCCGCCGGCCGGCGTGTACTTCGTTGCGTTGTCGAGCAGGTTGTTGAACATGACCCGCAGCGCTTCCGCATTGCCGTTGATGGTGGCGGGCACACTGTCTTCGATGCCGAGGTCCACGCCGCGTTGCTGCGCAAGCGGCGCGTAAGCTGCCACGCAGTCGTCGAGCAGACCATGCAGGTCGACTGCGTTGTGCGCCGACGCGCGATTGTCCGGCTCGGAACGGGCCAACGCGAGCAGTTGCTCCGCGAGCCGGGTGGCACGCATCACGCCTGCCTGCAGATCCGCCAGCGACTCGCGGCGGGTTTCGTCGTCCTTTGCGCGCGCAACCAGTTGCGCCTGGATCTGCACGGCCGCAAGCGGCGTGCGCAGTTCGTGGGCTGCGTCGGCCACGAAAGCGCGTTGCGTATCCAGCGCCTGGGCGAGCCGTTCGAGCAAGGCGTTGAGCGCGCGCACGAGCGGTTGCACTTCGTGCGGCAAGCGCCCTTCGGGCAACGGGTCGAGCGCTTCCGGATGACGCGTATCGAGCGCGCGCGTCACGCGTGCGAGCGGCGCCAGGCCGCGCCCCACCACCGTCCACACCGCGAGGCCCAGAAACGGCAGCAGCACGATGAGCGGCCACAGCGTACGCAGCGCCACGTTTGCGGCGAGCCGGTTGCGCACCGAGATGGGCTGCGCAAGCTGCACCACGTTATCGCCGACGATCGCGCCATACACGCGCCAGTCGCCGCGGTCCGTGCGCTCGGTGGAAAAACCGAGCTCGGCACGCGGCGCAAGCGGCGCGCGCGGATGCGAGTAGTACATGAGCACGCCGTTGCGGTTCCAGATCTGCAGCACGATGCCCTCGTCGCCGGTATCGCGCGAACCGAGAACCTGCGAGAACGGCTCGGACGGCAGCGCGGCCGCAATTTCCTGCAGCTGGTAATCGAACAGCTCGTTGGCTTCGGCGAGCGCCTGGCGATAAATCAGCCAGCCCGCGGCGCCCACCCCGGCCACGACGAGCGCAAGCAGCCAGAACAGCAATTGACGGCGAATCGAATGCATCGACCTGAGGTTTCCGTGGTTTCCGGTGTACGTGGAGAAATGCGCGGACGTGCGCGCCAGTCAGTCCTTCGCGATCATGTAGCCGAGGCCGCGCACGTTGCGGATCAGGTCGGCGCCAAGCTTCTTGCGCAAGGCGTGGATGTACACCTCGACGGTGTTGCTGCCGATCTCTTCGCCCCAGCCGTACATCTTCTCTTCAAGTTGGCTCTTCGAGAGCACAGCGCCAGGGCGCGCGAGCAGCGCCTCGAGCAGCGCGAACTCGCGCGCGGAAAGCGCGACGGGCGCGCCGTCGAGCGTCACCTGGTGTGCGGCCGGATCGAGCGTGAGCCCGCCATGCCGGATGACCGACTCGGAGCGCCCGGACTGCCGCCGGATCAGCGCGCGCATCCGCGCACCCAGTTCGTCGAGATCGAAGGGCTTGATCAGATAGTCGTCCGCGCCGGCGTCGAGGCCCTTCACGCGGTCGGCCACCGCGTCGCGCGCCGTGACGATCAGCACCGGCAACGCGTGGCCCCGCGCGCGCAGAGTGCGCAGCACGTCGAGCCCGTCGCGCTTCGGCAAGCCCAGATCGAGCAGCAGGAGATCGTAAGGCTCGCCGGACGCGGCTGAAAGCGCGGCCTCGCCGTCCTGCACCCAATCGACCGCGAAGCCCTCGCCGCGCAACGCCTTGCGCACGCCCTCGGCGATCATGCGGTCGTCTTCCACTAGCAATATGCGCATGGTGATCGAGAAGAAACGGTGGCGTCGAGCCGGCACGCGGCGCGCGGCAGGTCTCGACGAATAGTCCCGCATTCTAGCGCCCGCGCCTGACGGTTGCGGCAACGGAAGGTCGCAAGAAGGCGCCGGGCTTTTGACGCAGCGCCGCGGCATGTCTCTACAATGAGCGCTTCGTCCGAATCACCGGACCGCTCGCCTGCCTGCCGCACGCGCCACCGCGCCGGCCAGCCTGGCGGTTCGCCGACTGCCCGATTTCGCCTTCCATGCCGCTCGTCCGCCTTGCCTCGCTCGTCGTCCTGTCCGTGCGCCATCTGCTCCGCCCTCACTCGCCATCACGCGAGCAGACGAGTACCGCACCGAAGCATCCGCGAGCCACACGCAACGCGCACGTAGCCCGCACGGTGACCGTCACGACGCTGTTCGCCACGTGTGCGACGGGCGCCGGGTTCCTCGCTACAACGCCCGCCGACGCGCGTCCCGCAAAGGCGCGGCATCCGTCGGTCAACGTCTCGACGGTGCTGCCGCCCTCGGTCATGGTCGGACTCGAGCGCGCCCGCGTGCCGCTCTCGTCCATCAGCGTCGTGATCGAAAAGGTAGGCAGCCGCACGCCCGTCGTGGCGCTCAACGCGGCCGAACCGATGATGCCCGCCTCCACGATGAAGCTCGTCACGACGTGGTCGGGCCTCTCGATTCTCGGCCCCGACTACCGCTGGCGCACGAGCGCCTACGCGGACGGCGAAACGGACGCGAACGGCGTGCTGCACGGCAGCCTCTACATCCAGGGCACCGGCGACCCGAAGCTCGTGCCGGAAGAATTGATCGACCTCGTGCAGAAGATCCACAAGGCCGGCATCAACGGCATCGATGGCGCGCTCGTGCTCGACAAACGCTTCTTCGATCCTTCCACGCGCGACCTGCCGCCCTTCGACGACGACGCCACCGCGCCCTACAACGTGGGCCCCGATCCGCTGCTCTACGCGTTCAAGTCGCTCGCGTTCACGCTTACGCCGTCGCCGGACGGCTCCGTAGCCGTCGACGTGCTGCCCGCGCTCGCGCAACTTCAGATCGACGACCGTTTGCGTGCCACGCGCGGACCCTGCACGGGCGCCGCGTCGGCGCTTGCGCCGTCCGTGGAGCCCGAGACCAACGGCACCGTGGCCGCCACTTTCGCGGGCGACTATCCGTTGCGCTGCGGCGCGCGCACGATCAACGTCGCGGTGCTGGACCATTCGGCCTTTTTCGCCGGCGGTTTCCTCGCCTTGTGGCGACAGACAGGCGGCACGTTCACAAGGCCCGACGGCGGCGCGGGCGCCATCCGTGAAGGCGCCGTGCCCGCGGGTGCGCGGCTCGTCGCCACGCACGAAGGCCCCGTGCTCGCGGACATCGTTCGCGACATCAACAAGTTCAGCAACAACGTAATGGCGCGCAACCTGTTTCTGACGATCGGCGCGGTGACGAACAAACCGCCCGCCACGCCGGAGAAATCCGCGCGTGCCATCGCGGCCTTCCTGCGGCGCAGCGGCCTCGACATGCCGGACCTCGCAATGCAGAACGGCTCGGGGCTGTCGCGCGACGAGCACATCAGCGCGCTCTCGATGGCCAATCTGCTGCAGGCGGCCAATGCGAGCCCGGTTGCGCAACCGTTCGTCGAATCGCTGCCGGTGGCCGGCGTGGACGGCACCATGCGCCACCGCCTCACGGACCTGCCCGTGGGCGGCAACGCGCATATCAAGACCGGCACGCTGCGCGACGTGCGCGCGATTGCGGGCTACGTAGCCGCCGCGGACGGCGAGACCTACGTCGTGGTCAGCCTGATCAACGATCCGCACTCCGAAGCGGCCCGCGCCGCTCACGACGCGCTGCTCGAATGGGTCTACCAGGGCATGCCGCAGGCCACCACGGTCAACGTGACCGAACACGCGAAGCGCCGCAAGGCACCGGCTCGAACCGTCCCGCGGAGCGGCGCGCATTAGCGCCCGCTCACGCCGGTTACGGGCCCGCTCCGGGCCTGGGCGCACGTGGAAGAATCCCTCTAGCAAAGCCTCGCGCCGGGGGCGTGGGAGCGTGTACCCTGTCGGGCAGCACGCGGCAGCGGAGGTCTTTTCACTGCACTTTCTGCTGCACCTGCCGCGGCGTTTAAAACACCAAACGAATACGAGACCCGGCATGCGCCACCGCCGCGCATGCCCGAGACCAGGAGGGAGACATTCTCATGCGGTTCGATGCCGAATTGCTTCTGCTTGCCATGGCGCCCGTCTTCGTGGGCTGCATCGGCTGGGAAGCCTGGCATCTGTCGCGCGCGCAGCCCGGCAGCGGCATCTACAGCTGGCGCGACACACTCTGCAACGCTGCGCTCGCGCTCATGCACCAGGCAGCCGACAAGGTAGCGTGGCTCTTCGTCATTCCCGTCTACGCGTTCTTCTACGCGCATTTCAGGCTGTTCACGCTACAGCCGGGCTGGGCCTCGTTCGTGCTGCTTTTCGTGGCTCAAGACCTGCTCTACTACGCGTTCCACCGCGCGAGCCATCGCGTGCGATGGCTGTGGGCCGCGCACGTCGTGCATCACTCGTCCGAACGGCTCAATCTCTCTACAGCTTTCCGTCAGAGCCTGATGTACCCGGTCGCGGGCATGTGGGTCTTCTGGATTCCGCTCGCGGTACTCGGCTTTCCTCCGTCGCAGATCGTCGCGATCGTGCTCATCAATCTCGCCTTCCAGTTCTTTGTGCACACGCAGGCCATCGGCAAGCTGGGCTGGCTCGAATACGTCTTCAATACGCCGTCGATCCATCGTGTACATCACGCGCGCAACGACCGCTACATCGACCGTAACTACGCTGGCGTACTCGTGATCTGGGACCGCCTGTTCGGCAGCTACGTAGCCGAAGATCCGGCCGAGCCGCCGGTCTACGGCATCGTCGAACCGCTGCACACGTACAACCCGCTCAAGGCGACGTTCCATGAATGGGCGTCGATGCTCGTCGATGCGGCGCGCATGAAAGGGTGGCGCAATCGCCTCAAGGCCCTGTTCGCGCCGCCCGCCTGGGCGGCACAATGGCACGCGGCGCGCGATGCCGCGCAAGAACAAACAAATGCCACGACAGGCATCGTGAGCAGCGCAGCGGGTTCGGACACGAAAGCCGGCACCGTGCGCAACGCGTGAACGAGGTATCCGGGAACAATCAAGGAGCAATCCTTGAGCAAGCGAGGTTTCTGTAAGCGGGCGCCCGTCGTCGCGGATTCATCCTGGCGGGACGCTGCGTGCACCACTGGCGCAAAGCCAACATACGAGGAGATGTAGTCAACATGAACCACAAGACAATCCAGCCGCAAAAACGGGCCAGCCGTACACGCTTCGCGAAAGCTGCCATCGCCAGTGCCGCGTTCGCACTGCTTGCAGCCTGCGGCGGCGGAGGCGGCAGCAGCAATTCGTCGTCGTCCGGACCGGCGGGCGGCGTCACGCTTCAGGTCGTATCGTTCGGCGATAGCCTCTCGGACGTCGGTACGTATTCGCCCGTGATCGCGCTCGACTTCGGCGGCGGCCGCTTCACGACGAACCCCGGCGAAATCTGGACGCAGAAGGTCGCCGAATACTACGGCGGCTCGCTCACGCCGGCCTACCTGGGTGGCTTCGGCCAGCCGCTGCAGGCATCCACCGGCCTCGGCTACGCGCAGGGCGGCTCGCGCGTGACGGACCCGAACGGCATCGGCCATGCACCCGCGGGCCAGCCCGACTACGCACAGGCCACCACCGTGCCGATCGTCACGCAGGTTCAGGAGTACCTCTCCGCGCACACGAGCTTCAATTCGGGGCAACTCGTGCTGCTGAACGGCGGCGCGAACGACATCTTCTACCAGGCCGGCGTCGTCCAAGCCGCCGTAGCCGCTGGCCAGAGCCAGTCCACCGCGGTCCAGCAAGCCGTGACCGCAGTCGGGCTGGCGGCCACGCAATTCGTGCAGAACGTCGTGGCGCCGGTGCTCGCCGCGGGCGCCACGCACGTCGTGGTCTCGAACGTGCCGGACATCGCGCAAACGCCGCAGGGTCTCTCGGGCGGCGCGGCGACCCAGCAACTCTTCGCCGGCCTCGTGACCGCGTACAACCAGACGCTCGCGGGCACGCTGCAGGCGACGGGCCTGATGAGCAAGGTGATCTTCGTGCAGGCCGACCAGTGGCAGGACGGCATTCAGGCCAACTTTCAGGCCAACGGCTTCACGGTGTCGAACACGGGCACGGCCTGTAACCTCACCGCGATGGCGACCAATGCCGCGAAGTACGGCGTGACCAATCCGCAGGCGTTTGCTTCGTCGCTGTTCTGCTCGCCGCAGACCTACACGGTCGCGGGTGCGGACCAGACGTACATGTACGCGGACACGGTTCACCCGACCACGCACCTGCACGCGCTCTTCGCACAGCAGGTGGAGAAGCAGATCGCGGCATCCGGGCTCGGCAAATAAGTCGACAGATAAGAAGCGCTTCTCGCGAGCAGCAAAAAGGCCCGGCCATCTAAATGGCCGGGCCTTTTTTTGATGGGCGTTTCGTTGAGTCTCTCAGGATGGGTTGCGTCGTGGCTTGAATCGCGGGCTGCGACGCGCGTTATCCGTGTTGCGCCTGTTGCGCCTATTCGCGTCCGTTGCGCTTATTCGCGCGCTTCAAACGCCGCCGCAGCGCGCCCGAGCCGGTCGTTCACGGCGATCCACTCGATGGTGTCGGGCAGTTTCTCGACGAGGATGCGCGCAACGTTGGCGCGATCCAGCGCCCGCAGCAAGCCGTAGAGTTCGCGCGCATAGACGTGCGGGTCTTCGGGCGCCGCCACGAAATGCACGCCTTCTGCCGTCGCCCACGCGCCTGCTCGCGAAGCGCGGGCCACCAGCGCGATACGTTCGTCGGCGGGTCGCTTTGCAAGCAGCGCTTCCAGGGCGTCAAACGGCAGCAACACGAGCGGCGTGCGCGGCGCGTAGTGCGCCTTCAGCGTGCCCGAGGCGCGCGGCGCCGTGGCATCGGAACCGTCGGGCAGACGCGGCGCTTCGCCCAGCACGTCGGCAATCTCCTGCGGCGTGACGCGGCCGGGACGCAGCAGCGCCGGAAAGCCGCGTGAGAGATCGAGGATGGTCGATTCGATACCCACGTCCGACGGACCGCCGTCCAGCACGTAGACGCTGTCGCCGAATTCTTCGCGCACGTGCTGCGCGGTGGTGGGACTCACGTGGCCGAAGCGGTTGGCAGAGGGCGCCGCTACGCCGCCGTGCCCGTGCCTGCGCGCCGAAAAGGCCGTGAGCAGTGCCTGCGCAACCGGATGCGACGGACAACGCAGTCCCACCGAATCCTGGCCGCCGCTCACGGCGGCCGGAATGTGCGCGGCGCGCTTGAGGATCAGCGTAAGCGGGCCGGGCCAGAAGGCATCGATCAACTTCTGCGCCTCTGCAGGCAACGACTCCACCCAGAACGCGGGGTCGCCGCCCGGCGGCAGATGCACGATCACCGGATGATTGGCCGGCCGTCCCTTCGCTGCGTAAATGCGCGCCACGGCCTCAGGGTTCTGCGCGTCCGCGCCGAGGCCGTACACCGTCTCCGTGGGAAACGCGACGAGTTCGCCTGCATCGAGCAACGCCGCAGCGTGTTCGATCGCCTCGCGGCTGACGGTCGGTGCAGCGGCGGGCACAGCGGTAGAAGCGGCGACAGGCTTGTCTCGGTCCGGCATGGTGATGAGGTGCCTCAGCTCGTGGCGATGTGCAGCAGGCGAGCGCAATCGCGCGCCGCGGTGCGTGCTTCGTCGAGCGTGGCCGCCGTAAAATTCACGTGCCCCATCTTGCGGCCCGGCCGCGCCTCTTCCTTGCCGTA
Organism: Paraburkholderia sp. A1RI_3L; assembly: GCF_048957895.1. Classification (NCBI taxonomy): domain Bacteria; kingdom Pseudomonadati; phylum Pseudomonadota; class Betaproteobacteria; order Burkholderiales; family Burkholderiaceae; genus Paraburkholderia; species Paraburkholderia sp. A1RI_3L. The sequence continues at coordinate 1,084,353 of NZ_JARCHA010000001.1, read as the reverse complement.
CAGATGCAGGCGCGCCGCAGGCATCGCGGCCACCTCGTGCCAGGGCGGCGTCACGGGCGCGCCGGGGCCCTTGCCGGTCTTGCCCGCATCGGGAAACCACACGTCGCCGAGAATGTTGAGCATCACAGCGGGCGAATGCTGGCGTGTATCGCCGAGCGGCATGCCGGTCATGGCGCGCACCTGCTGCTCGAACTGGCTCGTCGCGCAGGCATCCACCGTATAGTGACCGGAGTTGTGCGGACGCGGCGCCATTTCGTTGGCCACGAGCGAGCCGTCTTCGAGCACGAAGAACTCGACGCACAGCACGCCGACGTAGCCGAGCTTTGCAGCGATATCGAGCGCCGCCTGCTGCGCCTGTTCCACGAGTTGCGGGTTCGCGTCGGGCGCGGGCACGATGGTGTGCGAGAGCACGCCGTGCCGGTGCGTATTCTGGGCGAGCGGATAGACGGCGGTGGCACCGTTTGCGCCGCGCGCGATCAGTGCGGACACCTCGAACTTCAGCGGCAGCCGCTTCTCCAGCACGCACGCCACGCCACCCAGCGACGCATGCGCTTCGCGCACGTCGTGGGCGCTCGCCACGCTCACCTGGCCCTTGCCGTCGTAGCCGAGCCGCGCCGTCTTCAGAATGCCGGGCAGCACGGCTTCGAGCGCGGCATCGTCGATGGCGGCAAGCGCCTCCGACGACTCGATCACGACGTGCGGCGCCACCGGCACCCCGGCCGCCGCGATAAAGCGCTTTTCGGCGATGCGGTCCTGCGCCACGGCGACACACCGGCCGGCCGGGCTCACGAACGTGGTGCGAGCGAGGAAGTCGAGACTTGCGGAAGGCACGTTCTCGAACTCGGTGGAAACGGCCGCGCACAGGCGCGCCAGTTCGGTGAGCGCGGCTTCGTCGTCGTAGGCGGCGCGCAGATGGCGGTCCGCGACGGAGCCCGCCGGGCTGCTTTCGTCGGGATCGAGCACCGCGACGCGGTACCCCATTGCCTGGGCGGCAAAGCAGAACATGCGGCCAAGCTGGCCGCCGCCCACCATGCCGAGCCACGCGCCGGGCAGGATGGGAGAAACGGGTGCGTTGTCTGGATTCATCTCAGTGGTCGGTCACGGCCGGCGGCGCGACGCTCGTGCGCGGCCGGCGGGAAATCAGAGCGCGGGCAATACCATGGCGTGCGCAGCCTGGTTCTGCTTCACGCGGAAAGCCGCGAGTTTGTCCGCGTACTCGGCAGAAGTGACGCTCAGAATCGACACCGCAAAGAGCGCCGCATTGGCCGCGCCCGCCTCGCCGATGGCGAAGGTTGCAACCGGCACGCCCTTGGGCATCTGCACGATCGAGTGGAGCGAATCGACGCCCTTCAGGTACTTGCTAGCCACCGGCACGCCGAGCACCGGCACCGTGGTCTTCGCGGCGAGCATGCCCGGCAGGTGCGCCGCGCCGCCCGCGCCCGCGATGATCGCGGCAAGGCCGCGCGAACGCGCGCTCTCGGCATAGGCGAACATTTCGTCGGGCATGCGGTGGGCGGACACCACCTTCGCTTCGTACGGCACGCCGAACTCCTGCAGGATCGCAACGGCATGCTTCATGACTTCCCAGTCGGAACTCGATCCCATCAGCACGCCGACGATGGGCGCGGCATGCTGGTGGGCGTGCGGGTGGGTCGTCTGGGCTGGCTGGACTTCGCTCATCGTGCTGGCTTCCTCTGGCGCTTCGCGGTGGGTCACGCGAGCTTCTGGCCAGTCAGCCGCTCCAGCGCCTCCTGGTACTTCTGCGACGTCTTTTCGATCACGTCGTCGGGCAGCTTCGGCGCGGGCGGTTCTTTCTTCCAGTTCTGCGTTTCGAGCCAGTCGCGCACGAACTGCTTGTCGAACGAGGGCGGGTTCGTGCCCACCTGGTACTGGTCGGCCGGCCAGAAGCGCGAGGAGTCGGCGGTGAGCGCCTCGTCCATCAGGTAGAGCTTGCCCTGGTTGTCGAGGCCGAACTCGAACTTCGTGTCCGCGATGATGATGCCGCGCGTGGCCGCGTAGTCGGCGGCTTCCTTGTACAGCTTGATCGAGATATCGCGGATGGTGGCCGAAAGCTCGGTGCCGATGCGGCGTTCCATCTCGTCGAACGTGATGTTCTCGTCGTGGTGGCCCATTTCGGCCTTGGCCGCGGGCGTGAAGATGGGCTCGGGCAGCTTCTCGGCGTTACGCAGGCCCGGCGGCAACTGCACGCCGCACACCGAACCGGTGGCCTGATAGTCCTTCCAGCCGCTGCCGGCCAGGTAGCCGCGCACCACCGCTTCCACGAGGATCGGTTCGAGACGCTTCACGACCACCGCGCGACCGCGCACCTGCTCGGCTTCGTCCGCGGCGACGACGCTTTCCGGCGCGACGTCCGTGAGGTGATTCGGCACGACGTGCGCGAGCTTCGCGAACCAGAAGTTGGCCATCTGGTTCAGCACGCGGCCCTTGCCCGGAATCGGCTCGCCCATGATCACGTCGAACGCCGAGAGGCGGTCGGTCGTGACGATCAGCAACTTGTCGTTGCCCACCGCGTAGTTGTCGCGGACCTTGCCGCGGCCAAGCAGCGGCAGCGAGCGGAGCGTGGATTCGTAGAGAGTAGACATCGGGGTAGACATCGTCGTGATTTGCAAAAAGTGGCGCCCGGGAGCTGGCGGAAACGGGGAAAAACCGAGGCTGTTCAAAAGCCAGACGCCGTTCCCACGGTCAGGCGGGAACGGCGGCACGGGTAACAACTGCGCGTGGCTGCGGGCCCTGCGGCCAGCCCACGCCAGGCGGCGAACCCCTGGAACGCCCAGCCGGGAAGCTGGACGCCCTGAATCAGGGCGCCGCCAAACGCCGTATTTTACCGGACGACCTGCGCCAGTTCGCCGGCGACATACTTCTGCGCCATCTTTTCGAGCGAAACGGGCTTGATCTTCGCGGCCTGACCTTCGCAGCCGAAGGCCAGATAACGGTCCACACACACCTTCTTCGCGGCTTCGCGCGCCGGCTTCAGGTAGTCGCGCGGGTCGAACTTCGACGGGTTTTCGGCGAAATAGCGGCGAATCGCGCCGGTGATGGCAAGACGCAGGTCGGTGTCGATGTTGACCTTGCGCACGCCGTGCTTGATGCCTTCCTGAATCTCTTCCACCGGCACGCCGTAGGTTTCCTTCATGTCCCCGCCGAATTCGCGGATCTCGGCGAGCAGTTCCTGCGGCACCGACGACGAACCGTGCATCACGAGGTGCGTGTTCGGAATGCGTGCGTGAATTTCCTTGATGCGCTGGATCGAGAGGATGTCGCCCGTCGGCTTCTTCGAGAACTTGTAGGCGCCGTGCGAGGTGCCGATCGCGATGGCGAGCGCGTCGCACTGCGTGAGCTTCACGAAGTCGGCGGCCTGCTCGACGTCGGTGAGCAGCTGCTCGCGCGTCATCGTGCCTTCGGCGCCGTGGCCGTCTTCCTTGTCACCCTTCATGGTTTCGAGCGAGCCCAGCACACCCAGCTCCGCTTCCACCGTCACGCCGATCGAGTGCGCCATCTCCACCACCTTGCGCGACACGTCGACGTTGTACTCGTACGTGGCCACCGTCTTGCCGTCGGCCTGCAGCGAGCCGTCCATCATGACGCTCGTGAAGCCGCTGCGGATGGCCGTGAGGCACACCGCGGGCGACTGGCCGTGATCCTGGTGCATCACCACCGGAATGTGCGGATACGCCTCCACGGCCGCCTCGATCAGGTGGCGCAGGAACGCTTCGCCCGCGTACTTACGGGCACCGGCGGACGCCTGCATGATGACCGGCGCGCCCACCTGGTCCGCCGCCGCCATGATCGCCTGCACCTGCTCCAGATTGTTGACGTTGAATGCCGGCAGGCCGTAGCCGTTTTCGGCGGCGTGGTCCAGCAACTGACGCATTGATACGAGAGGCATGGTGTTACTCCTTTGATTTGAAACGAATCTGTCGTGCTGCCGGCCGTCTGTCGCGGCCGGTCTGGGCGGGTTTCTCAACCGCCGCGGCGCCGTGTTACACGCTGCCGCTCATCCGAATAAGGGCGATTTTATCGCGAAGCAATCGGCGTTCCGCCTGCCTGGGCACTCTCGCGGGTCCGGAACGTGCGCTGGCTATCGCTTCGGGCGACAGCCGCAGCGCCGGCTGCGCGACGAAGCCGGGCGACGAGCGGTTGGCACGGCCTCTCGCGCGCCGCCTCTTGTTCGCTCGTACCCCGGCTCCGCTACGAACTTAGTACGGCGCACCCACCCGCACGATCTTCAGCGTGTTCGTGCCGCCCGCCTGGCCCATCGGCTCGCCGACCGTGAGCACGACCATATCGCCGCGCGACGCAAAACCCTTCGCCACGACGACTTCGAGCGCCTGCTGCAACGCGACATCGCGGTCGTGGCTGGTTTCGAGGTGCAGCGGCGTGACGTTGCGGTACAGCGCCATTGCGCGCTCGCTGCCCACGCGCGACGTGAGACCGAAGATCGGCACATGGGTCCAGTGACGCGACAACCACAGCGCCGTGGACCCCGATTCCGTGAGCGCGACGATCGCCTTCGCGCCCAGGTGGTAAGCGGTGAAGAGCGCGCCCATCGCGATGGACTGGTCGATGCGGGTGAACGTGCGGTCGAGGAAGTCCTTGTCGAGTTCCACGTGCTCGGACTTCTCGGCCTCGACGCAAATGGCGGCCATCGTTTCGATGGTCTGCACCGGATACTTGCCCGCCGCGGATTCGGCCGAGAGCATCACGGCGTCCGTGCCGTCGAGCACGGCGTTCGCCACGTCCGACACTTCCGCGCGCGTGGGCACCGGCGCGTGGATCATCGACTCCATCATCTGCGTGGCCGTGATGACGAGCTTGTTCGACTCGCGCGCCATGCGGATCATGCGCTTTTGCAGCGCGGGCACCGCGGCGTTGCCTACTTCGACTGCGAGGTCGCCGCGCGCCACCATGATGCCGTCCGAGGCGTCCAGGATGCCTTGCAGCGCCGGGATCGCCTCGGCGCGCTCGATCTTCGCGATCATCTTCGGCTTGAGCCCATAAGGCGCGCCCGCGATGTTCGCGAGCTGACGGGCCATCTCCATGTCCGTGGCGTTCTTGGGGAACGACACCGCGATGAAGTCCGCGCCGAGCGACATCGCCGTGCGGATGTCTTCCATGTCTTTCGCCGTGAGCGCGGGCGCCGACAGCCCGCCGCCCTGGCGGTTGATGCCCTTGTTGTTCGACAGGTCGCCACCCACGCGCACCGTCGTGTGAATCTCGCTGCCGATCACGCGCACCACGTCGAGCACAATCAGGCCGTCGTTCAGCAGCAGCACGTCGCCGGGCTTGAGGTCGCGCGTCAGGTCCTTGTAGTCGAGGCCGACGCGCTCGTCGTTGCCAAGCTCGCAGTCTGCGTCGAGCACGAACGCGCTGCCTGGCACCAGCGTGGTCTTGCCCTTCTCGAACTTGCCCACGCGAATCTTCGGCCCTTGCAGGTCGGCCATGATGGCGACTTCGCGACCGGCCTGGCGCGCACACTCGCGCACGAATTCGGCGCGCTGGCGATGGTCGTCGGCCGTGCCGTGCGAGAAGTTGAGGCGCACCACGTCGAGCCCTGCCTGCATCATTTGCAGCAGGATCTCCGGCGTGCTGGAAGCCGGTCCGATGGTGGCGACAATCTTGGTGGCGCGATGCATGAAACTCCTCGTCTGGGTGAGATCACTAGGAAGTGCGCTGAGAGTCGGGCGTGCAGGCAGTGCCGTTGCGGGCACCGCCATGGGTTGCGCGCCGGTTCGGGCCGGCGTCGCTTTGTGTGTTGGTGTGGCGCTTGTTGCTGTCGTTGCCGTTGTTGCTGTCGTTGCGGGTTCTGCGAGCGCCTGCGTGACGGCGCCGGGGGCAGCCGCCGCGCGGGCGGTTTTCCTGGTCGATGACTTCGTGGATGAAGCTGAAGCGGTGCGCCCGTGAGCGGCGGCCGGGCGTGACGCGCGCGTGCCGGCCGAAGCCGGCTTCGCTGCACGGGCGCGTGAGGCCATCTCAGGCCGCCGCGCGCGATTCGAGCACTTCGACGGCGGGCAGCTTCTTGCCTTCGAGGAACTCGAGGAACGCGCCGCCGCCCGTGGAGATGTAGCTGACCTTGTCGTGGATGCCGTACTTGGCGATGGCCGCGAGCGTATCGCCGCCGCCCGCAATGGAAAACGCCGGCGAATTGGCGATGGCTTGCGCGAGCGTCTTCGTGCCGTTGCCGAACTGGTCGAACTCGAACACGCCGACCGGGCCGTTCCAGACGATCGTGCCGGCCTTCTCCAGCTGCGCAGCGAGCGTTTTCGCCGTTTCCGGTCCGATGTCGAGAATCATGTCGTCGTCGGCGACGTCCGCCACGGCCTTGATCTCGGCCTTCGCCGTGGCCGCGAATTCCTTCGCCGTCACGACGTCCACAGGAATGGGCACCGACGCGCCGCGCGCCTTCGCTGCCTCGATGATCGCCTTCGCTTCTTCGACCAGATCGGCTTCGGCCAGCGACTTGCCGATCTTCAGACCGGCCGCGAGCATGAACGTGTTGGCAATGCCGCCGCCCACGATCAACTGGTCCACCTTTTCGGCGAGCGACTTCAGGATGGTGAGCTTGGTAGAGACCTTCGAGCCCGCGACGATCGCCACGAGCGGGCGCTTCGGCGCGCCGAGCGCCTTGCCGAGAGCGTCCAGTTCCGCCGCAAGCAGCGGGCCGGCGCACGCCACCGGCGCGTATTTCGCGATGCCGTGCGTGGTGGCCTCGGCGCGGTGCGCGGTGCCGAAGGCGTCGTTGACGTAGATGTCACAGAGCTTCGCCATCTTCTGCGCGAGCTCGTCCGAATTCTTCTTTTCGCCCTTGTTCACGCGGCAGTTCTCGAGCAGCACCACGTTGCCCGGGGTCACGCTCACGCCGTTCTCCACCCAATTCGCAACGAGCGGCACGTCGCGGCCCAGCAGTTCGGCAAGGCGCTTCGCCACCGGCGCGAGCGAATCTTCGGGCTTGAACTCGCCTTCCGTGGGACGGCCGAGGTGCGACGTGACCATCACGGCCGCACCGGCGTCAAGCGCGGCGCGGATGGCGGGCACCGAGGCGCGGATGCGCGTGTCTTCGGTGATGTTGCCCGCATCGTCTTGCGGCACGTTGAGATCGGCACGGATGAACACGCGCTTGCCGGACAGCTTGCCTTCGGAGATCAGATCGGAGAGACGCAGTACCTGGTTCATGATTGACAGTGCGTTGATGGTGGGAAGGCGGTGGCGGACGACGTGCAGCCCGGCGGTTGGGCCATTCACGGCCTCGGACGACTTCGGACGGCCTCGCGCAGTTCCGGGCAACCCGGCGCGCCTCGCATGGGGCGCACGATTCAGGTGCCCTCGCGCAGCCCCGAGCCGCCGCACCGGCGTCTCGCTGCATCGGTCCGCAAGAAGGGCATTTTAGCCGATAGCCATGTCGTTCTGAGACCGGCTGCGCCGCATGCCCCCTATTTGGGATCGCCCCGCATGACGCAATGCAGCACGCCTTCCGACCCAATCAGAACAGGAGACGCAGCGCAGTGAATGCCAGCATGCCGGTCACGATCGTGCCGAGCATGCTGCGGCGCCACAAGAACCAGGCAAGACCTGCAACCGTGGCGTAAAACTCGTGGTTGGAAAGCGCGAACGAGAGTCCCTCTGACGTTTCCAGCACGTCGGGCAGCACCACGGCGGCCAGCGCCGCAGCCGGCGCATAGCGCAGCGCGCGCTGCGCACGCTCGGGCAGCACCGTGCGCTCGCCGCCCAGCAGGAACAGCGCGCGAGTAATCGCCGTGACAACCGTCATGCCCGCGATGACGAGCCACATCTGCGTTGCGCTCATGACGAACCTCCGGTGCCGTCGTGGATGCGGCGCAGGTCCGCGCGCTCGATCAGCATGTCCGCCGCGGCGCCCGCTGCGAGCGCCGCCAGCACGGCGAGCGGCAGGGCGAGCCGGTACGGCAGGTCGAACGCGATCAGCGCGACGACGCCTGCGATCGTCACGGCAACGAGCGTGGAGCGCGTGGCAATGGCCGACACCATGATCGGAATGAGCGCGAGCGTGCCGGCGAGCGCGAGGCCCCAGTTATCCGGGATGAGGCTCGCGAGCAGAATGCCCGCCACCGACGACACCTGCCACGACAGCCAGCTCGCGCCGGCCATGCCCCAGAAGTACGCCTCCTTGCCCGGCACGTAGCCGTGCTGGAAGCTCTTTTTCTGGAACAGCAGGAAAATCACGTCGCCGTTGAAATAGCCGATCAACAGACGCCGCCACAGCGGCAAATACGAGAAATGCGGCGCAAGGCCGGCGCTGAAGATCACGAATCGCGTATTGACCATGGCGGCCGTGAGCAGCACGGTCCAGATGGGCAGCTTCGCGGCGAGCAGCGGCAGCACGGCCAGCTGCGACGAGCCCGCATAGACGAGCAGCGACATGCCGAGCGCCTGTGGAATCGTCATGACCGACTTGCTCATCGCGATGCCCGTGACGAGGCCCCACGAGAAGATCGCCATCAGCGTGGGCGAATAGGCGCGCAAGCCTTCCTTGAAGGCACGGCGATCGACTTCGGTGAAACGGGCGCAGGACATGAGGAAGCGGGAGCGGAGCAAGCGCCGCGCGAGGCAGCGCAAGGTGCACGCGCGGCAGCCGTTCTGAGGGCGCCGTGTCTTGCAGCGCCCGTCCGCGCGTCGGAATTTGTCTTATGTGGACGCAGAATTATAGCGTCGGCAGCGGGCGAAATGCCCGTTCTTTGGGCAAAAGACGCTAAAATGGCGGTCTTCGCCGCTCGCCGGATTCACGTGTCACGCTGTCGCGCCGCGCCTCGCCCGTTCGCACGGGGCCGCTTGAGGTGCGCCCGCCGTGCCTTCCGCGCAAGGCGGCTTTCCCGCAGGACACATCCGTAACCGCACCGCCTGGAGAATCGTATGTCAATGGCCGACCGCGACGGCAAGATCTGGATGGATGGCAAGCTGATCGAATGGCGCGACGCCACCATCCACGTGCTCACCCACACCCTGCACTACGGCATGGGCGTATTCGAGGGCGTGCGCGCCTACAAGACGGCCGACGGCAGCACCGCGATCTTCCGCCTGAAAGAGCACACGAAGCGCCTGCTGAACTCGGCGAAGATTTTCCAGATGGACGTGCCGTTCGACCACGAGACGCTCGCGGCCGCGCAATGCGAAGTGGTGCGCGAGAACAAGCTGGAATCGTGCTACCTGCGCCCCATCATCTGGGTCGGCTCGGAAAAGCTCGGCGTCTCGGCCAAGGGCAACACCATCCACGTCGCCATCGCGGCCTGGCCGTGGGGCGCCTACCTCGGCGAAGACGGCATCAGGAAGGGTATCCGCGTGAAGACGTCGTCGTTCACGCGCCATCACGTGAACATCTCGATGGTTCGCGCGAAGGCATCGGGCTGGTACGTGAACTCGATTCTCGCCAACCAGGAAGCCACCGCCGACGGCTATGACGAAGCGCTGCTGCTCGACGTGGACGGCTACGTCTCCGAAGGCTCGGGCGAAAACTTCTTCCTCGTGAACAACGGCAAGCTCTACACGCCGGACCTCTCGTCGTGCCTCGACGGCATCACGCGCGACACGGTGATCCGTTTCGCGAAAGACGCCGGCATCGAGGTCATCGAGAAGCGCATCACGCGCGACGAGGTGTACATCGCCGACGAAGCCTTCTTCACGGGCACGGCCGCCGAAGTCACGCCGATCCGTGAACTCGACAACCGCACGATCGGCAGCGGCTCGCGCGGACCGATCACGGAAAAGCTCCAGTCGATGTTCTTCGACGTCGTCTCGGGCAAGAACGCCCAATACGCAGACTGGCTCACGAAAATCTGACGCAGGTTCACAGCGGCGCCGCGCGCCTGCAACGCGCCGCCGGCTGAGGCCTGGCTACAGCAACAACGAGAAACGTCCCCATGAGTGAAATCAAGGAAATGCCGCTGGTCGAACTGTCGGCAAAAGATCTTCCGGCGTACTGCCCGAATCCGTCGATGCCGCGCTGGAGCACGCATCCGCGCGTCTTCATCGACGTGACCCACGGCGAAGCGCGCTGCCCCTACTGCGGCACGCGCTACAAGCTGCGTGACGGCGAGGTCGTGAAGGGCCACTGAGAGGCCACTGAGCGCCCGCGAGGGCTCCACCGGGCGCTTGCTCTGGGGCCACTACTCGCCGGGCGCGCTGAGGCGCCCCGCCGGACGCACGGCCCGCGCTGCTACACCGCGGGCTTCGCGCGAGGGTCGTACGGGACTCGTACTGCCCACGGCCCGCACCCGCGTCCTTCCCACTACCCACGCGCCGCACCCTCCAGTGCGGCGCGTTTGCTCATTTCCGGATACTTCTACTGATGCGCCGCGCGCTCGTTATCGCACCGAACTGGATTGGCGACGCACTCATGGCGCAGCCGCTTCTCTCGCGGCTCGTGAAACTGCATCCGCGCCTCCAGATCGATGCCGTCGCGCCCACCTGGGTCGCGCCCGTGCTCGAGCGCATGCCCGAGATTCGCGACGTCTACGCCACCGACCTCGCCCACGGCAAGCTGCAGATGCTGCGCCGCTGGCAACTGGCGAGCGACCTGCGCGATGTGGGCTACGACGCCGCTTACGTCCTGCCCAACTCGTTCAAGTCGGCGCTCGTGCCGTGGCTCGCGCACGTTCCGCTGCGCATCGGCTACACGGGCGAGAGCCGCTACGGGCTGCTCAACGTGCGCCACGCGAATCCGCGCAAGGACGAGCGTCCGCCCATGGCCGCCCACTACGCCGCGCTCGCCTACGCGCCCGGCGCGAAGATACCCGACGACCTGCCCATGCCGCGGCTCGAATCGGACCTGAACGAGGCCTCGCGCGTCTCGGCTCGCTTCAATCTGGACACGCGCGTGCCGCTCGTCGTGTTCTGCCCCGGCGCCGAATACGGCCCCGCCAAACGCTGGCCGCCCGAGCACTTCGCGGCGCTCGCGCAGATCATCGCCCGCTCATTTCCGTATACGCAGATCGTCGCGCTCGGCTCGCCGAAAGACGCCCCGCTCGCTCAAGCCATTGCCGACGAGGCGCCGAACGTGCGCAACCTGTGCGGCCAGACCGCGCTCGGCGAGGCGTGCGCGCTAATTTCACGCGCGAGCGCCGTAGTGACCAACGACTCGGGCCTGATGCACGTGGCCGCAGCGCTGCGCCGCCCGCTCGTCGCGGTGTACGGGTCGACCGATCCGCGCCACACCCCGCCCCTCTCGGAGCTCGCGAAGGTACAATGGCTCCATCTCGAATGTAGCCCCTGTTTTCAGCGCGAATGTCCGCTCGGCCACCTGAACTGCCTGCGTCAGCTCAGCGCCGAACAGGTGTTCAGCGACCTGCGCGGCATGCTGCTCGCGCAACGCTAGCGGCGAGCAGCCGCAATGGGGACCGGGCCGCGGCGCGGCCGTGTCCCGAGGCAATTACCGGCCGTCGTGCCAGCGTCATGTTCGCGTCTCGCAGCGCTGGCATGCTCGCGGCTGGCCCGCTGACCGCCGCCCGCAACCCACGCGCCCTCTGCGCATACGAACGACGAGCCATGCCACGTTTTGCCCACATCTTCGAAGCCGCTGCCGATACCCTCAACGCCTGGTACCAGGCCGTCGCGGAAGTCAACATCGACAGCCTGATGGGCATGTGGATCGATGAAGAGTTCGTGAGCTACATCTGCGCGGACGGCTCGCATCTGCACGGGCTCGACGCCATCCGCACGGGCCTCGCGGCGCAGCTGGGAGCCCAGCCGGTTTCCATCGAACCGCTCGACGTGCGCGTCTACGACAGCCTCGGCACCGTGGTCTACGCAATTGCGGAAGCGCACCGGCCGGCCGATCCGGTCGCCACGCCGCAAATGGTCTTCACGACCTACGTGATGGTTCACGAACGCGGCGAATGGCGCATGGCGCACATCCACGCGAGCCGCATGCCCGACGACGCCGCGAGCCAGTTCGCCGCAAAAATGCGCCACGGCCAGGGCGCGTTGCACTGAGCGCCACGAGGCGTCACTGACCGCCGACGCTCGCGTTCGCCCACGGCGCCGCTGCCAGTACCATGAGCACCATGCGCGATCCCGCTTCCGCTCCCACGAATTCATCCAACCCGACGTTACGCGCCGACGGGATCGAGCCGTCTCTCGCGCAAAACACCGCCGCAAGCGGCTATCGCGCGCCTTTCTGGCTGCCAGGCGGCCATGCTCAAACCATCGTTCCCGCGTTGTTCGCGCGGCTGCCCGTCGTCACGTACCGGCGCGAGCGCTGGGACACGCCAGACGGTGACTTCATCGAACTCGACTGGCTCGACCACGGGAGTGCCGCGCCCGTTGCGGCGGACGCCCCGCTCCTCGTGCTGTTCCACGGTCTGGAGGGCAGCTCCGCCTCGCATTACGCGCGTGCCATGGCGGCCGCCGCACGCGAGCGCGGCTGGCGTGCTGTGGTGCCCCACTTCCGTAGCTGCAGCGGGCCGCTGAACCTGATGCCGCGCTTCTATCACCTCGCCGATTCGAGCGAGGTCGACTGGGTGCTGCGGCGTCTGCGTCGGCAGCATCGCGGGCCGCTCGTGGCCGCGGGCGTCTCGCTGGGCGGCAACGTGCTGCTGCACTGGCTCGGTCAACGGCGCGAAGACGCATCCATCGTGACCGCTGCCGCCGCGATCTCCGCGCCGCTGGACGTGCATGCCGGCGGCAAGATGCTGGCCGAAGGCTTCGGCATGATCTACACACGCAGCTTCCTGAAGACACTCAAGGCGAAGGCCCAGCAAAAACTCACGCAGTATCCGGGGCTCTTCGACGGCTACGCCATGCTCAGCGCGCGCAACATGTACGAGTTCGACGACGTGGTCACCGCGCCGCTACACGGCTTTCGCAACGCCGACGACTACTGGACGCGCGCCACGGTACGTCCCTTGCTCGGCGAGATCAAAGTGCCGACGCTCGTGCTCAACGCGCGCAACGACCCGTTCCTGCCCGGCACCGCGTTGCCCGCGCAGAAAGACGTGGCCGCGTCGGTCCGGCTCGAACAGCCTTTGCACGGCGGCCACGTCGGCTTCATGACCGGCCCGTTTCCGGGCCGCTACGGCTGGCTCGCGACGCACGTGCTGAGCTATCTCGAATCGTTTGTCGATCATGGATGACATCGTCAAGCAGGCGCTCGCGCGCTGGCCCAACGTCCCGCATTGCACGGGGTGGCTGCTGCTCGACGCGCGCGGCCAATGGCGCATGCGCGACGAGGCCGCCCAGGCCCAGGGCGCGGCCGGCGACCCGATCCGCCACACGGCGCTGCTCGGGTTCATCAACCGCAACTACGCGTGCGACGGGAAGGGCCAGTGGTTCTTCCAGAACGGGCCGCAGCGCGTCTACGTCGAACTCGGCTATACACCGTGGGTAGTACGGCTTCACTGCGGCGCGGACGGCAAGCTCATGCTCGCCGATCAGACGGGCTCGGCCTTCGAGCCCGCAACCGCGTTCATCGACGACACGGGCGGCGTGCTGTTTTCGGATGCATCCCAGCCGCCGAAGGTGGCCGTGCTCCACGATCACGATCTGGAGCTGTTCTCCACGCACGCCACCTTGGCCGATGACGGCGCGAGCGGCACGTTCCACTGGCGTGCCGACCAGGCGCTCACGCTGCGGCCGATCCGCCGCGACGAGGTGGCTGCGCGGTTCGGGTTCGTTGCGAGTCCGGCGGATGCTGAAAAGCGGGAGCGGAGTTAGCAGGAGGCGGCGCGGACAATGGCCGGGATAACGGTCGTGCGCGTCAGCCTCGCGAGCAGGGCCGCGCGAACCGGGCCTCGCGGCCGTAGGAGGTTTAGCGGCTCGGGCCGACCCGGTGAATCGCTGGAGTCGCGAAGCCGCCAATTCGCCCGCGCGCGTCAACCGTTCTTCTTCTCGTCCTCGCGCTCTTCCTTGTAGCGCTGCTCGAAATCGTGCAAGCGGGCGTCGATGGTCGCGAGATCGTAGTACCCCACCGACTTCAGATCGCGTGCCTCCTTCAACTGGCGGATGGCCGAAGGCCAGGCGCCTTCCAGCGCGAACTTCTCGGCGAGCGCGCGATGCTGCGTGAGCGCATCGCCCGTTCCCACGCTCGCCTGCGCCAGGTAGAACCACCACGCGGACTGCTGCGGCTCCGCTTTCGTTTCGTTTGCCGCAAGTTCCTGGGCGTCGGCGAAACGGTGCGCCGCGAGCAGCGCCTTGAGCCGCGCGTCTACGGCTGCATGCGACGCCGGCCAGGCGCGTTGCGCGGCGGCCGCGAGCTTCAACGCTTCATCGTTATGGCCGGCATGGCTCGCAATTTCGACGGCGAGCACGTCGAGGCTCGGCGAGCTGCGCGTGCCGTCGCCCTCATGCACCTCGAACGTCGTGAATGCCTTGCGCGCATTCGCAAGCGACGCGGCGGCGGCATCGTACTGCTCCAGTTGCAGTTGCGCGTAGGCCATGCCGTACCAGTTCGACGCCACGTTGATGGCCGTGCGGTCTTCGATCTCGGAGCGCAAACGGGCGATCGCGTCGGCGTAGTCGCTGCGCGAGCGGTCCTGCATGACGCGCACGCGCGCCCTCACGAACCCGTACTCCGCCGACTGCCGCGGCTGCCGATACGGCGACCGGCGTGCGCGGTCCTCCATGTCGGCGATGCGCTCCACGGTGAGCGGATGCGTGCGAGCGTAAGCCGGCACGCCCGTATCGCCCATCGCCGAGCGATCGAGCCGCTCGAAGAAGGTCACCATGCCGTAGGGATCGTAGCCGGCGCCCGTGAGCAGGCGAAAACCGACGCGGTCCGCTTCGCGCTCCGCGGAACGCGAAAAGCGCAGCTGATTGTCGACCGCGTACGCCTGGCCGCCCAGCACGATCGCACTGCCCAGATCGCCGCTGCGCGCGAGCACGCCGGCAAGCACGCCGAACAGGGTCGCCGCGAGCGCCGCGTAGCCGCTGCGCTCGTTGGCGGCGAGCATGCGGGCGATGTGCCGCTGCAGCACGTGGCCCATCTCGTGCCCGATCACGGACGCCAGTTCGGACTCCGTCTGCGTCGATGCAATGAGCCCGGTGTTCACACCGATAAAGCCGCCGGGCATGGAAAACGCGTTGATCTGGCCATCGCGCACGGCAAAGACTTCGAAGTCCGGCCGGTAACCGCCGATGAACTGGTCGCTTGCGGCCGAGGCGAGCTTCGTCGCAATGGCGTTCAGGTAATCGGTGACGAGCCAGTCGTCGACGTAGTCGGGGTCGCGCCGAATCTCGCGCATGACGCGCTCGCCGAGCTTTCGTTCGGCCTCGGGAGAGAGCGAGCCCCCGGAGCCGTCGCCGAGGTCCGGCAGTTGCTGGTACCAGGTCGGCGCGCGCAGACTGGCGTTGGCGCCCGGCCGGCCGGACAGCCGCGCCTGGGCGCCACCATAGGTGCCGAATACGCCCTGGGCGATGTCGGGCGGCAGGAGCGGTTCGGCGTAGCTGGCGGACAACGCGCTTTCGAGCGGCGCTTCGCTGGAGACAGCCGCTTCGCGAGGAAGAGTCTTGCCGAAAGTGAGGTTGCCTGGTGCGACTGGGCGCGTGATGGCGTTGGTGCCGATGGGCGCTGCGGCGCGGGCGGTCGCTGAGGCGTCGGGGGCGTGGGGGGCGTGGGGGGCGTCGGTGGTAGTTGCAGCGGCGCTGGTGGTGGCGGACGCGCCGGCTCCTGCTGTCGCGGTGCCGGACCCGGTGCCACCGCTGGTCGACTGAACCGCCGCGCGAGGCGCAACGACGGGCTGGGCTTGCGCGAACATGCCCGGCGGCACCGCGAGGGCAGCGCACAACCATGCAGCAAGGAGCCTGTCTGGACGCATTGGCAGTGTTCGATGAAACCGGCCGGGCGCCTCACCACGCACGACGATGCGGCATGAAACCCCAGTGCGCTTTTCGCGAGCTTGTCCGCTCGCAGAGGCCGGCTTGAAGGTGTTCGGAAAGCACGGCTATTGTAGCCGCTGGTAGCCGCTGGACCATGCCCCGATGGCACCGTGGCACACCGTCGGAAACGCCGGGCGCTGCTATGATAGGCGCCCTTTCAAGGAGCCAGACGATGTCAGAACTCACCCATTTCGACGACTCCGGCAAAGCGCATATGGTGGACGTGGGCGCCAAGGCGGAAACCAAACGCATCGCCGTGGCGCGCGGCTCGATCCGCATGCTGCCCGAGACGTTCGCGCTGATCCGCGACGGCGGCGCGAAAAAGGGCGACGTGATCGGCGTGGCCCGTATCGCGGCGATCCAGGGCGCAAAGCGCACCGCGGACCTGATCCCGCTGTGCCATCCGCTCGCGCTCACCCGCGTTGCGGTGGATTTCGTGCTCGACGAAACGCTACCCGGCGTGCATTGCACGGCGCAGGTCGAGACGTTCGGGCGCACCGGCGTGGAAATGGAGGCGCTCACGGCCGTGCAGGTCGGTCTGCTGACCGTCTACGACATGTGCAAGGCGGTGGATCGGGGCATGACCATCACCGACGTGAAAGTGATGGAAAAGCATGGGGGAAAGTCAGGAGATTGGGTGGCGGCTTAACCGTAGCCCGAGGCGCAGGCTTATGCAGCCTCAGGCGCAAACCCGCCGGCCGCGGCAGCGGCGGCCCTGAAGCCGCCGTCGTGGCCGGCGTGGCGGATTAATCGTCCTCTTCGTCGTCCTGCTGGTTCGCGCCCGGAGGCGGCGTACCGTACTTCTTGACCAGCTCCGCCTTGAAACCCGCAAGCGACGGCTGTTCGTCGCACAGGTCGTACAGCGACGCCAGTTGCGACGGCCAGTCGTGCAGTTCCTGCGCGAAGATCTTCAGACGCCCAACCGTATCGAAGGCCGCCGCCGTATCGCCGTTCAGGGCCTGCAGCACGGCATAGCGGCGCAATACCGTTTCGCCGGGCAATAGCGCGATCGCCCGGCGGTGCATGGCGAGCTTGTGCGGCAAGTCGTTGGCGTCGACGGGCAGAAGCGTCGCGAGACCGTACTCACCCCACGCGCCGAACAGGAACGACGGATCCGCACGATACTGCTCGGCGGGACGCGAGCCGTAGTACAGCACCTCGGCGCGGGTGTAGTCGCGATAGACCGGATAAAGCGCAGCCAGTCCGCCGAACACGATCACCGTGTAGAGACCAAACGACGCCCTTTCCGGAACAAGCCGCAACGGCTTCGTTTCGAGCAACCCGAAGACGAACATCGCGGGCAGCAGGAAGAACATGTACTGCTGCGGGTACTCCACAAGCGCGTGCATCACCAGCACACCGATCAGCGCGACGCCGAAGACCCGTCCCGCGGTATGCGGCGCGCGCAGCACCCGCACGAGCCACGCGACAAGCCCGACCACGGCCACCACGAAGCCGGCCACGCCGGTCTTCGCCAGCAGGTCGATGAAGATGTCGTGCGAGTTGTTCGCGATCTCCACGCCGCCGAGCGTCTTGACCAACTGGTACTGATAGCCTGGGAACTCGCCCCAACCCACGCCGAAGAGCGGGTGCATCTTGAACATCGTCCAGCCGTATTTCCAGAGCGCGAGGCGTGGCGCGATCTGTCCGGCGTCGCGGAACCGGTCGGCCGCCGACTCCCCGAGTTCGAGGTGGTAATGCACGTTGGCCCAGCGCACCGCTGCGTTGACGACGACGAACAGCACGGCGAGCACGACCGGAATCAGCCACGCCCGGCTGCTGCGCCGAAACGCGAGGTGCTGCTTCGCCTCGGCAAACGCCATCCAGAACCCGGCCACCACGATCACGCCCATTTGCAGCCACGGACCGCGGGAAACCGTCAAAGCGAGTCCAGTGGCATAGATCACCGAAAGGAGTCCCCAGAGCAGGACGGGCAGGCGCCTCGTCTGCACCAGATAGAGCGCGGCGGCCATCGCGAACGCGATGTAGGTCGCGAGGTGGTTGGCCTGCGCCATGTTGCCGAACGGACGACGATCCACCGTGATGTTGTAGGCCACGACAAAGGGCGAGACCTTCGCTTCCAGATGAAACAGCTGCACGACCTGGCAGAACACGGCAAACAGGCCGCCGAGCAGCAACGCGTATGCGCCCCAGCGCAACGCCGTGTCCGCCATGTCCGCGCGCGCAAAGCCGTAGCCCGTGTGTGCGGCTACGAATGCCGCGAGCAGGAAGCCGCCTCCCAGCCAGTTCATCGAGGGCTGCTGCACTGGAAGTACGAACGACTGCGCAATGAGCAACGCACCGAACAACAGCGGCACAAGCGCGACGGCCGGTGAGGCAAATGCGATACGCGGCCGCGACGTGCCGACGAGCAGCACCATGGCCCCCGCGGTTAGCAGGTAGAGCGCCAGCGCGGTGAATTCGGCATAGAAGGTCGGGATGGGGTACGTATGGTTGACGACCGCGTACGGAAGAATCAACGCGGCAGCAAGCAGAACGAGAGAAAGAAAACGCGCAAAGGAAGAGGGCATGAGTAACCGGCGGCATCAGCAACCGGCGCACTATACAAAACTTTTCCCGGGCTGTGCGGTTGCCGTGGTGCGAATACGGCGACCATTTCAGCACCATGCCCCCTTCGCGCGTTTGCTGCCCCTTCCTCAGGCACGGCACTCCGGTGGTGCAAGGTTGCCTGCAAGCGTGGCGGCATCGACAGGCATAGGCCCCGAGCCCGGTGCCGGTAGCGAGGACGCCGCCTTGCCGCCCGCGAAACATTCCCACGTGATGGCGCCTGCCTGGGCTGTGCCTTGAACGAGCGCGACGCGGGCGGTGGGAGCGTCGGCGTTGTCAGGCACCGAGGGCACGAGCACCAGCGTGTTGGCGCCCGCAGCGGCCACGCGTGGGGTGAAGGTGATCGCGATTTGGCCCGTGTTCTCATCCACGCGAATGGATTCCACATTGCGTGTGGCGGGCGGCGAGGCGAAGCCCGCGCCGAACGCGTTGCCGCTCGCGGCGTTCTCCGCCACCGCGAGGCGCGCCGACGCTGCCAGCGACAAGCCCTCGCCTACCCGACTGCGCGCGAGATAGTCCTGGTAGGCGGGAATCGCATACGCGGCGATCACGCCGACGATCGCAAGCACGATCATCAGTTCGATCAGCGTGAATCCGGCGTTGACGAAGGCGCGTGCGTGACGAACGGCTCGTGTGGACCGGCTCGACATAAGGCGGCGGCAGCGGCCTCGATGTGACAGCGAGATCTGCATCGAGGCGTGCGCGAGCGGCGGCACGCAGAGGGAAACGGGAACGGTCATCGGGCGAACTCCTGGAACGAAAAACGCCTGCCTCCGTATGGAGACAGGCGTTGATCGTATCCAGCCACCTCATGCCGCGGCAGTCGGCCGGACGGCCATGCCGCGAGGTCGGCTCCGTATGCGTCGCGCCTCGCTCAGCCGCGACGGGCTCAATGCGTGCCGGAGGAACCCGCTGTCGCTCGTCGCTCGTTGCGGCGCTTCAGCACGTATCCGAGTACTACGACAAAGACTGCGCAGCCGATAGAAGCGCCGTATTCCGCGACAGGCGTGTCCAGTATCGGCCAGCGGTCGCCGGCAGGGTCGTTGATGATGAGTCCCCCCGCGATCCAGCCGAGCAGCGCCGCGCCTAGCGTCACCACAATCGGGAAGCGGTCCAGCAGCTTCAGCACGAGCTGGCTA
Organism: Paraburkholderia sp. A1RI_3L; assembly: GCF_048957895.1. Lineage (NCBI taxonomy): Bacteria > Pseudomonadati > Pseudomonadota > Betaproteobacteria > Burkholderiales > Burkholderiaceae > Paraburkholderia > Paraburkholderia sp. A1RI_3L. Next base: position 1,064,788 of record NZ_JARCHA010000001.1, on the reverse strand, counting down.
CCCCACACGATGAGCGGAATGCTCACGATGAGCCCGAAGATCACGAGCGCGATGCGGTGCTGCGGGTCGGCCTGCTCCGCCGCGCCGGCAATGGCGATCACGTTGTCGAGGCTCATCACCGCGTCGGCGACGATGATGGTCTTGATGGCCGAGATCAGCTTGTCCGCCGGCTTGACGTTGGAGTGGCCCTCCTGCGAAGGCGCGACGAGGCGCACGCCGATCCACAGCAGCAGCAGGCCGCCCGCGAACTTCAGCAGCGGAACGTCGAGCAGCACGACCGCAAACGCGATGAGCGCCACCCGCAGCACGATGGCGCCAGCGGTGCCCCAGATGACGCCGCGCATGCGCTGGCTGGCCGGCAGATCGCGGCAGGCGAGCGCAATGACGACTGCGTTGTCGCCGCCTAGCAGGATGTCGATGATGACGATCTGAAAGACTGCGGGCCAATGGAGTGTCGTGAAAAACTCGAGCATGGACAGGCAATGAGAGTGGGAGAAGGCGAACGCGCGGCCAACAAAAAAAGCGAGGAAGCAATCTTCGCTCCCTCGCTCTGTCTTGTTACGCCACGAAAGGGTTCCGTAAGCGTATCAGAAAAACGCGGCGGCGCGCTGTTGCGCGGCCGGCGCGTTACTGGTTACAGCACCGACTTCAGCAGGCGGCCCATTTCCGACGGGTTCTTCGTGACCTTGATGCCGCAGGCTTCCATGATCTCGAGCTTCGCTTCGGCGGTATCCGCACCGCCGGAGATCAGCGCGCCGGCGTGGCCCATGCGCTTGCCCGGAGGCGCCGTCACGCCCGCGATGAAGCCCACCACCGGCTTCTTCATGTTGTCCTTGATCCAGTAAGCGGCGTTTGCTTCGTCCGGACCACCGATCTCACCGATCATGATGACGGCGTCCGTGTCCGGATCGTCGTTGAACATCTTCATGACGTCGATGTGCTTGAGACCGTTGATCGGGTCGCCGCCGATACCGACTGCCGACGACTGGCCAAGGCCGAGCGCCGTCAGTTGGCCAACCGCTTCGTACGTCAGCGTGCCCGAGCGCGACACCACGCCGATGCGGCCCTTGCGGTGGATGTGACCCGGCATGATGCCGATCTTCAGTTCGTCCGGCGTGATGGTGCCGGGGCAGTTCGGTCCGAGCAGCAGCGTCTTGCGGTTCTCGCGGCGCATGCGGTCCTTCACTTCAATCATGTCGCGCACGGGAATGCCTTCCGTGATACAGATCGCGAGATCGAGGTCGGCCTCGACGGCTTCCCAGATCGCAGCGGCAGCGCCTGCGGGCGGCACGTAGATGACCGAGACGGTCGCGCCCGTTTCGGCCTTCGCTTCCTTGACGCTCGCGTAGATGGGAATGCCTTCGAAGTCTTCGCCGGCCTTTTTGGGGTTCACGCCTGCAACAAACGCCTCACGGCCGTTTGCGTATTCGCGGCACGCACGGGTATGGAATTGACCGGTCTTGCCGGTAATGCCCTGCGTGATGACCTTGGTGTCCTTGTTGATCAGAATCGACATGTATTGACCTCTGTTCGTTTGGCGTCGCGCCATGCGCCCCGTCCGGCCTGCCCGCACCTTGCGGCAGGCTGGCCGGCTCACGCGCGTCGCGCCGCCATGCGTGTTCGGTGAAGCGCCCTTTACTTGCCTTCGGCTGCCGCGACGACCTTCTGCGCAGCCTCTTCCATGCTGTCTGCCGAGATGATCGGCAGGCCGGAATCGGCCAGCATCTTCTTGCCGAGGTCCTCGTTCGTGCCTTTCATGCGCACGACGAGCGGCACTTGCAGATGCACGGCCTTGGACGCAGCGATCACGCCTTCGGCGATCACGTCGCAACGCATGATGCCGCCGAAGATGTTGACCAGAATGGCCTTCAGGCCCGGGTTCTTCAGCATCAGCTTGAAGGCTTCCGTGACCTTCTCCGTCGTGGCGCCGCCGCCGACGTCGAGGAAGTTCGCGGGCTCGCCGCCGAACAGCTTGATCGTATCCATCGTGGCCATCGCAAGGCCTGCGCCGTTCACGAGACAGCCGATGTTGCCGTCGAGCGAAATGTAGGCGAGGTCGAACTTCGACGCTTCCACTTCAGCCGGGTCTTCTTCGTCCAGATCGCGGTACGCCACGATCTCCGGATGACGGAAGAGCGCGTTCGAGTCGAAGTTGAACTTGGCGTCGAGCGCGATGACCTTGCCGTCGCCGGTCAGGATCAGCGGGTTGATTTCGGCGAGCGATGCGTCCGTCTCCCAGAAGCCCTTGTAGAGGCCCTGAAGAATGGCGCGTGCCTGGGGAATCGAAGCGTCGGGAATGCCGATCTGCTTCGCGAGGCCGTCGGCTTCGGCGTCGGTCAGGCCCGTGGACGGCTCCACCGCGACCTTGTGGATGGCTTCCGGCGTCTTGGCGGCCACTTCTTCGATATCCATGCCGCCTTCGCTCGAGGCCATCACGACGACCTTCTGCGACACGCGATCGATCACGATACCGACGTACAGTTCCTTCTTGATGTCCGCGCCTTCTTCGATCAGCAGGCGGTTCACCTTCTGGCCTTCCGGACCGGTCTGGTGCGTCACGAGCTGCATGCCGAGAATCTGGTTCGCGTACTCACGCACCTGATCCAGCGACTTCGCGACCTTCACGCCACCGCCCTTGCCGCGACCGCCCGCGTGGATCTGCGCCTTGACGACCCACACCGGGCCACCCAGCTCTTCAGCAGCCTTGACGGCGTCGTCCACCGAGAAGACCGGCTTGCCGCGCGGTACCGCGACTCCGAATTTCCGCAGGATTTCCTTACCCTGGTACTCGTGAATCTTCATGCGTGATTCCCTTCAGTCTGAGAGTTGGATTGAACTTCGTTTCCGCTTTTCTTGTTCAGGCCGGACGCGCCGTCGGCGTCGCCGCCGCGGTCCGTCTGCCTGCCGGTTTCAATGGAGTCCGCCGCGCGCACCGTGTCGCGCGGCGCATGCCCGTACCAGCGCGGATAGAACTGTCGAACCGCCTCGCCGTCGAATCGCAGCGCGTGGCAGCGACCGAGCTGGAAAGGCGGGTTGTCTGCGGTGCGCCCGTCGTCGCCTGTGTTGTGAGCGGACTCGCGCTTGCCGCTTCCCTGCTCCGGCGCGCTGTCGCCCGTATGCCACACGTCGCCGGCGAACGCCTGAATGGCGGCGGTGGGAAGTACCGCACAAAGCTCGGTGAGATGCGTGCAACCCGCCGTGCCGGCCAGCAGTTGGGCAGCATCGCGACGAAAATTACGGAGCAGATTGAGCCCGATGAGGGCGCGGTAGGCGGGATTGGCGGCTTCGCATTGACCAGGATAGGGCACCCAGTCGGACGACGCGACGGCGTCGACGACATTGAGCTCCCGATCGATCGTGATGCGAAGCCAGAGTTCATGAATTGGCAGACCGTTGCGACGGACACCCGACGCAAGGGCCACATCGCGCGGCTTCTGGTCGGTCAGGCATGCCTCGATATCCCATAAACCGTCTTCGCGCTCGTAGGCCTCTGCCCGAATCGCACGCGTATGGCGCAAGTTGCGGGAGGCAGGCGGGGGAAGCGGCATGCGGAAAGGCGAGGCTGTGTTGAGAAACCCTACGATTTTAGCATAGCGGGTATTTCCCACTTGGGGAAACCCCGTGGAGGTATCGCATCACTCCTGCAGGCGTTGAGGCGCGCGAGACCGGAAGCCGAGTGCCAGATTCAGGCGCGGACTAAAAGGCTCAGCGAGGACTCCGTGAAGGGCTGGATCAAGGTTCGGGCCAGTCGTCTTCCATGCCCTTCAGGATTTTCGCGATGGTGGCGTGAGAAAAGCCACGCGCGGCCAGGAAGCGCGCCTGACGCGCCCGCTCGGCGGGCGTTTCGGGAAGCTGGCCGTACCTTCGGCGCCATACGGATTGAGCGCGCGCCAGTTCAGTTTCGCGAAGTTGGGCGCTGACCTGCTCGATAAGCGTGTCGCCCACAGCGTGCCGTTTCAGTTCGCCAACAATACGGCCGGTGCCAAGCCGGGATGCCCGCCGATGAACGAGACTCTCGGCGAAGCGCGAATCCGAAAGCCAGCCTTCCCGCTCGAGCGATGCCAGCAGCGCATCCAGTTCGCCGACGTCCTCGACGAACGGCATCAGCTTGCGGGAAAGTTCTGAACGGCTGTACTCGCGGCGAGAGAGGTAAGCCAGCGCACGCGCCTTGGGCGAACGGCCGGGGCGCTGCTGGGTGCCAGCCGATGAATTTGGGCGCGCGGTCGTGGACCGTGCGCGTTCCGAGGACCGGCTGAACGCCGGCCCATCGGTGGTGTCGTCGCCTGGATGCGCGGGGTCCGCGGCATGTGGATCAAGCCGCGCAGGCGGCGCTGGCGCGGACGGACCCTTGCGCATCACGTGACGATCACTCCTCTTCGCCTGCGACTTCGACGTCGTCCGACAGCCCCGCATCAGCCGGCATCGCAACCACGCCGAGGGATTCGCGAATACGGTTTTCGATTTCCCGGGCGATGTCCGGATTTTCGCGCAAGAATTCACGCGCGTTGTCCTTGCCCTGGCCAATGCGTTCGCCGTTATAGCTGTACCACGCACCTGCCTTGTCGACGATCTTGGCCTGCACGCCAAGATCGATGATCTCGCCCTGGCGTGAAATGCCTTCACCGTACAGGATGTCGAACACCGCTTCGCGGAACGGCGGCGACACCTTGTTCTTGACGACCTTCACGCGCGTTTCGTTACCGATCACCTCATCGTTCTTCTTGATCGAACCGATACGGCGAATGTCCAGGCGCACCGACGAGTAGAACTTCAGCGCGTTGCCGCCCGTGGTGGTTTCCGGATTGCCGAACATCACGCCGATCTTCATGCGAATCTGGTTGATGAAGATCACGAGGCAGTTCGTACGTTTGATCGTGCCGGTGAGCTTGCGCAGCGCCTGCGACATCAGACGCGCTTGCAAACCGGGCAGCGAGTCGCCCATTTCGCCTTCGATTTCGGCCTTCGGCACAAGTGCCGCGACCGAGTCGATCACGATCATGTCGATCGAACCCGAGCGCACCAGCGCATCAGCTATTTCCAGCGCCTGTTCGCCGGTGTCGGGCTGCGAGATCAGCAGTTCCGGCACGTTGACGCCAAGCTTGCTTGCGTACTGAACGTCGAGCGCGTGTTCCGCGTCGATGAACGCCGCCGTGCCGCCCAGCTTCTGCATTTCGGCGATCACCTGCAGCGTGAGCGTGGTCTTGCCCGACGACTCAGGACCGTAGATTTCGACCACCCGACCGCGCGGCAAGCCACCGACACCCAATGCGATGTCGAGGCCGAGCGAGCCGGTAGACACCACCTGGATGTTTTCCACTACCTCGCCGTCGCCGAGCCGCATGATCGACCCTTTGCCGAACTGCTTTTCGATCTGCGCGAGCGCAGCAGCAAGCGCCTTGCTCTTTTCAGCAGTCAGTCCAGCCGAGCCTTTCTTGCTTTCTTCCATGAATCGTCCTTTGCTATGATGAACGGCGTCTGAGGCAGATGTGCAGGCCGCTGCGGGACACGTTGGTACACGCGCCGCTGCGATTGCACATGAATCTCAGGCACTGTATAAAAAAACAGTAGTTTTGGCAAGCCCGGCAAGCCGGATTCTTGAGTTCGGGCTTCGTACCGGAGCCGACACTCGCCGCCGCCACGACACTTTTGGAGACCGCGCTGAGCGCCGCGCGACAACACGGCGCCGGCCCAAGCAACGCTGGGCGCATCATGCGAATTCTCATTGCCGAAGACGACAGCATACTCGCGGACGGTCTTGTCCGATCACTCCGCCAATCGGCCTATGCGGTCGACCACGTCAAGAACGGCGTGGAGGCGGATACCGCGCTGTCGATGCAGTCTTTCGACCTCCTGATACTCGATCTCGGCCTGCCGCGCATGCCCGGGCTCGAGGTGCTGCGCCGCCTGCGCGCCCGCAACTCGAATCTGCCCGTGCTGATCCTCACGGCCGCGGACAGCGTGGACGAACGCGTCAAAGGGCTCGACCTCGGCGCCGACGACTACATGGCCAAGCCGTTCGCCCTCAACGAACTCGAAGCGCGTGTGCGCGCGCTGACGCGCCGCGGCGCCGGCGGCGGACCGACGGTCGTGCGTCATGGCGCGCTGTCGTTCGATCAGGTCGGCCGCATTGCGTGCATCAACGACCAGGTGCTCGATTTGTCCGCGCGCGAACTCGGCGTGCTCGAAGTGCTGCTGCAGCGGATTGGCCGGCTGGTATCGAAGGAACAGCTCGTCGATCACCTGTGCGAGTGGGGCGAGGAGGTCAGCAACAACGCGATCGAGGTCTACGTGCACCGGCTGCGCAAGAAGCTGGAGCCGGGCGGCGTGCGCATCGCGACGGTGCGCGGGCTCGGCTACTGCCTCGAAAAAGCGGCTCAGGCGCCCGTACCGGCGTCGGCGGCATCGGCCGCGGCTTCGGCGGCTGCGCTCGGCGCGCCTGCCGCGAACGACCCATCGGCGTCGTCGAAGCCGGTAGAGGGCTCGGCAGCGAGCGTTGAAGCCGGAGAGACCTCAGCGGCAAGCGGACTCGCCGCATCCGCCGTCCCACCCCCGGCATCGGCCGCCACCGGCTCGCCCGCCGCCGTCACGCCCACCAGCAAGCCCGCAATGCCGGCAACCCATCCATATAAGTAAGGACAGCATGGCCGCGCCTCTCGATGTCCGGCGCGCTGCCGGTTCGCCCCCGCCTTCGCCGTCCGCTCCCGTACCGCTCGATGACGACACGCGCGACGCGCGCTACGAGAACCCTTTCGCGCCGCCCGACGAAACCGAGAGCGCCGCGCAGGCACGTCCGCGCTCGCTCTTCGGCGAGATTCTCGACTGGATGCTGGCGCCGCTGCTGCTGCTGTGGCCGATGAGCATCGCCGTCACCTACCTCGTGGCAAAGTCGATTGCCAACGGGCCGTTCGACCGCGCGCTGGAAACCGATGCCTACGTGCTCGCGCGGCAGATCCATCCCGTCAACGGCGTCGCCGAACTCACGCTGCCCGAGTCCACGCGTGACTTCCTGCGCGCAGACAACATCGACAGCGTGTTCTTCCAGGTGCTCGGCACGCGCGGCGAACTGGTGGCAGGCGAGCGCGACATGCCGCTGCCGCACGAAGACGATCGCCCGCAGCCCGGCATCGTCGAATTTCGCGACGACATGCTGCGCGGCAACGATATCCGCGTGGCCTACACGACCGTCGAATTTCCGCAGACGCCCGGTGCACAGCCGGTGCTCGTGCAGGTCGCCGAAACACTCGACAAGCGCCGCCAGCTGGCCAACGACATCATCAAGGGCGTGATCCTCCCGCAGTTCGTGATTCTGCCGCTCGCCATCGTGCTTGTCTGGTTCGGCCTCTCGCGCGGGCTCGCGCCGTTGCATGCGCTGCAGTCGAATATCCGCGCGCGCCGACCGGACGACCTTTCGCCGCTCGAGGCACGCCGCGCGCCACCCGAAATCGAGCCGCTCGTCACGTCGTTCAACGACCTGCTTACGCGCCTCGAACAGAACATGGAGCTGCAAAAGCGCTTCATCGCCGACGCCGCGCATCAGATGAAAACCCCGCTTGCCGGCCTGCGCACCCAGGCCGAACTCGCGTTGCGCCAGGAAGCGCCCGCGGAAGTTCATCGCTCGCTCCAGCAGATCGCGACGAGTTCCGAGCACGCGGCGCGGCTCGTCACGCAGCTGCTGGCGCTCGCGCGCGCCGAGAACCGCCTGTCCGGACAGATCTTCACGGCGGTGGACGTAGGTGAGGTGGCACGCAACGCCGTGCGCGACTGGGTGCAGGCGGCGCTCGTGAAGCAGATGGACCTGGGCTACGAAGGGCCCGACAGCGCGGACCCGAAGATCGAGGTGGAAGGACACCCGGTGATGCTGCGCGAGATGCTGTCGAACCTGATCGACAACGCGATGCGCTATACACCCGCCGGTGGCCGCATCACCGTGCGGGTACGCCCGGATGCGGCGGCGGGCGTCGTGCACCTCGAGGTCGAGGACACGGGGCCTGGCATCCCCCTCGCCGAACGCGAGCGGGTAACGGAGCGCTTTTACCGGATTCTCGGCCGCGAGGGCGACGGCAGCGGGCTGGGCCTTGCCATCGTCAAAGAAATCGCGACGATGCACGGCGGCACGCTCACGATCGAAGACAACGTGTACCAGGAAACGCCGCGCATGGCGGGCACGCTCGTGCGCATTACGCTGCGCATACGGGAAGCGATGCAGACGAATGCGTCCTGAAGCTTGCTCAACGCACGCTCAGGGAACCCTCAGCGGCACTTGCGAATACCCCAAGGACTTACCCTTACGGACAAGGTTTGCAACCGGAAATGGCACAGCAGAATTAGCGACATAAACGTCCGTTGAAGCCATTTTCTGTGAATTTATCCGACAAAGACGTAATCGCACCCGACGCAAAACTCCGCCAAAGCCCCCATTGCGCGTCAGTAACCAGTAAGTTTGCGTTCCAATAATGAGCCGCAGGTGCGTCTGTCCGGGCGCGCCTCACGAATATCAAAACGGAGACGACTTATGGCAACCGTAGGCGGACAGCTATCGCACGCACCCATGACAGGCGCAGAAAAACGGGTGATTTTCGCCTCGTCGCTGGGCACGGTTTTCGAGTGGTACGACTTTTATCTCGCCGGTTCGCTGGCGGCTTTCATCAGCAAGAGTTTCTTCTCCGGCGTCAATCCGACAGCTGGCTTCATCTTCACGCTGCTCGGCTTTGCCGCGGGTTTCGCCGTCCGACCGTTCGGCGCCATCGTCTTCGGACGCCTGGGTGACCTGGTCGGACGCAAGTACACGTTCCTCGTCACCATCGTCATCATGGGTCTGTCGACGTTCGTGGTCGGCTTCCTGCCGGGTTATGCGTCCATAGGCATCGCTTCGCCCGTCATCTTTATCGTGATGCGGCTTGCGCAAGGTCTCGCGCTTGGCGGCGAGTACGGCGGCGCGGCAACCTACGTGGCAGAGCACGCGCCGGCCGGCCGACGCGGCTTCTACACCGCGTGGATCCAGACCACCGCGACGCTGGGCCTGTTCCTGTCGCTGCTCGTGATTCTCGGCGTGCGCACGTTCGTGGGCGAAGAGCAGTTCGGCGCGTGGGCATGGCGCATTCCGTTCATCGCGTCGATCCTCCTGCTCGCCGTTTCGGTGTGGATCCGGCTGCAACTGAACGAGTCGCCCGTGTTCGCGCGCATCAAGGCGGAGGGCAAGACGTCGAAGGCCCCGCTGACCGAAGCGTTTGGCCAGTGGAAAAACCTCAAGCTCGTGATCCTCGCGCTGATCGGCCTGACCGCCGGCCAGGCCGTGGTGTGGTACACCGGGCAGTTCTATGCGCTCTTCTTCCTGACACAGACGCTGAAGGTGGACGGCGCAAGCGCCAACATCCTGATTGCGATCGCGCTCCTGATCGGCACGCCGTTCTTCCTGTTCTTCGGCTCGCTCTCGGACCGCATCGGCCGCAAGCCGATCATCATGGCCGGCTGCCTGATCGCGGCGCTCACGTATTTCCCGCTCTTCAAGGCGCTCACGCACTACGCCAACCCGGCGCTCGACGCCGCGACCCAGAAGTCGCCGATCGTCGTGGTCGCGAACCCGGACGAATGCTCGTTCCAGTTCAACCCGGTGGGAACGGCGAAGTTCACGTCGTCTTGCGATATCGCGAAGGGCGCGCTCTCGAAGGCCGGTTTGAACTACACCAACGTGGCAGCGCCGGCCGGCACGATGGCGCAGATCAAGGTGGGCGATACCGTGGTCGAGGCGTATGACGGCAAGGCGACCGACGCAAAGGAAAAAGGCACCGCGTTCGACAAGTCGCTCGGCTCTACGCTGAAGGCCGCCGGCTACCCGCCGAAGGCCGACCCGTCGCAGATCAACTGGCCCATGTCGGTGGTGATCCTGACGATTCTCGTCATCTACGTGACGATGGTGTACGGCCCGATCGCCGCGATGCTGGTGGAAATGTTCCCGACGCGGATTCGCTATACGTCCATGTCGCTGCCGTATCACATCGGCAACGGCTGGTTCGGCGGCTTCCTGCCGGCCACGGCCTTCGCGATTGTGGCCACCAAGGGCGATATCTATTCGGGGTTGTGGTATCCGGTCGTGATCGCACTCGCGACGTTCGTGATCGGCATGCTGTTCGTGAAGGAGACCAAAGACTCGGACATCTACGCCCAGGATTGAGGGCACAGCGAACGGGGGTTCGACTGTGTGACGTGCCAGGATGGATCGGGATGGGGTTCCCGAAGCCTCATCTCATTGGAGGCGCCAATATTTTGGGTGTCTTGGGCGCCCTCTCGTTGGCGTAGAAGTTCGGTCAAAGCACTGAAGGGGCGAAGAGGATGCCGGCATGGGGGGTTGACAGCCACGACCGGCACCTTCATAATCCGCCTTCTTTCGGCGAATTAGCTCAGTCGGTTAGAGCGACGGAATCATAATCCGCAGGTCCGGGGTTCGAATCCCTGATTCGCCACCAAATGCAGAAAGGGCCCAGCGCAAGCTGGGCCCTTTTTCTTTGCTCCGCAAACAGCATGCTGCGGCAACACCGGCATCGCCAATCCTAGCCACGCGGCTCCACGCACGGGTTATCCAAAATCTGACTTGCCTCCTGTAGCCGGCCCCTCAATGCCCGCAATAGCGGTGCCTTTTGCTCACGCCCACAACGCAACAGCTCCTGCTTCGCTTGCCATATCTTGCGATGCCGTTCGTTTGGAAGTCGCAGCTCTGGACCAACTACAACGGCGCCTGTGACGACCTTGACGGAAGTCGCGGCATAGGTCTTCGATTTCTTCTGCTTGGTCTTATAGCCGTGCCTGCTAATCAGCTTCCGAACCTCGCCCAACAACTTCTTCGTGGCGGCCGTCCCCGAAATGGTCACATCGTCCACATAAGCCGTCATCCGGCATCGCTCACTCTTTGCCAGTTCAGCGATATCGTCGAACATATGCCTTGCCGCAAAGAAAGCGACCCGGCCACTCAACGCACTTCCGGTCGGAAGATGCTCCTGACGATAGCAACAAATATCGGCTAGACAATGAGCAATGTCCTCTGCGCATAGAAAGTCTACGACGAACATCCGGTAGACCATCTGCCGCGTGGTGCTCGGATAGAACTTATGGATATCAGTCTTGACGAGAGGCGTCGACCCGACATGCTCCCTAGCGTTATCGGCGTAGGAGCGCCCTTTCTGCGAATACAGATAGTCGGGCAGTTCGATCCGGGAAAGCAGCTTACCAATGCGACCATGAACATGAGCCAGCCACCCCAGCGGCTGCTGGATCTCCCGCCCCTTGTCGTTCTCCCAGACTCGGTAGTTATCGGGGGCAAGCAGCTTGTTGACTGCGCTCCACTCAACACCCAGTACCTTCTCGAACTGCCCTTTCCCCCTCAAACGATAGAGCGGGGACTGATGGAGCGGATATCGCTCAGGCGTGTTTTTCGATTTCATCGCGCTCTTCCAACCATTCAAGGAGACGCAGAATCTTGTCCGCAGCGGCAATACGCAGCTTACTGCCACGCGTCCGTTCCTCTTCCATGGTTTCGGAGAAGAGCAAAATGGACGACGTCGGCATCTTGAACACTTCCGAATACTTGCCAAGCAAGTCCAAGCCAGGTGCTTTATCACCCTTCTCGATCTCACTTAGGTACGAGTTCGAAATGCCAAGACGCTTCGCCAGCTCGACCTGCGTGAGCTGATGGTACGTCCTCAGTAGTTTCAACGCTCGGCACAACATGGTTCATTCCCAGTTTGAAATAAAGGGGTGCCGAATCGCCTCAGGACTTGTCGAAAATCTTCACGACCAGATCGATCAATTGCAGGATAGCGACAGCCACCTTGATCGTCTCCGGACGCGTCAACCACGACTTGACCCGGCTCCTCGGCCCCCGCCGTTTGGGAGGCTTTCGAACATGATGCATGGTTGTTCTCCTTGGCTACACCACCGGTCTGAGCGAAATGCACAGACCATGGCTGTCGTCCGTAACCAAGCAGAGCAAACGGCAGGTTTTCCCCTCTATTCCCAATGCATGCCCGGTGTCGTCCCGGGCATGCTCGCATCGGCAGCATCGTCATGGTCCGTCCAGATACTCGGCTCCACGGCGCACGGCCTAGCGAAAGACAGGACCTTGCGGCCCCACAGGGTGCTTAAACACCCCACAGACACGACAGTTGTCTCTGTTAGCCTCACCACCAATATAGTCAATCGAGTTCGCCATTTCAAGAAATATTTCGCTGTCAGCGAAATATGTTCGCGCGCTGATTGCACGGCTCACCGATCTGTCACATTGCCACGGATGTGAGCAGCCATAGCAGTGATGAACTCCTCTCCCCAGCGATCAACCGTTCTTTCTTAGACTCCTCGAAATGGCCCGGCTCGTACCCCTCCAACAGCGAAGTCGCGTCCGCCTGACGAAACCGCTCCCGCAGCTCACGCTGGCGCTCGATCGAATTCAGCTTTTCCGCCATATCACCCTCACTTCGTCGGATCACCAACGCTCGCTGAAATCGATTTTCACCGCGAGGCCGCCGACGCCAGGCTTCGGCCTGCCGCCGCCCGTTCCCCCGCTTCCGGTTCCCTGATAGCCTGTGTCGCCAGGCTCATCCCCATTCGCCCCATGACTGCCATAACGCAAGACTTTCTGAAATGGGCCAAGGCCAACCAGTCCAAAGCGCTGGTGGCGAACGCCCTTCTGGAACCTCGATATCCGCACGACGGAATCGGCGCGGCTTTTGTCATCCGTGCCTGCGTCTACTTTGAGCAAGCCGCCGATCCGGCCGTCCGCGAAGCGCTCGCCCAGACGTTCGACGAGTTCGCCGCGTCGATGGGCGACGAAAAGCTGACTTACATGTGGAGCAACGGCAAACCCGCGCAGCCCATGTCAAAGGCGAAATCGTTGCGCGCGGCCGCAGCCGGGCTTGGCCCCGAAGATCGGTTTGACTTCGATTTCATGAGCGGCGAGCGCCCAACCGACGCGAGCCTGTGGGAATTCCATGTCGGCGGCCAGCGCCGATGGCAAGAGAAGCTCGGCAACCGCGGCTTCAACGCCTTGTGGTTCTCGTGGCCCGTTTTCGCTGTCCAGGAGCGCCCCGACGCGTTCGCGAAGCTGTTCTTCGACGCGGTCGAGCGCCTCAAGGCGCCATGGGGCCATGCCGGCGTCGCGGTCAATCTCTCGCCGACCGGACGCGAAGAAAACGAAGCCACCGAGTATTGGGCTAGCCAGACAATGCCCGGCCAAGATGTTGGCTTTCCCGCCGACCTGTCTGTCCGCATGCTCAAAGAACAACTGAAAACGATCGATTGGCTTACAGCGATCAGCAAGCCGATGCTCGAAGCGGCGGGCGGCCTAGGCGGGCTGCGCGCTCATCTGCCGCCAAATTGGTTCGCGATCGGCGACTACGGCCAAGGCGTTGTCATCCGGGCCGGCGTCCTGCCCGAAAGCGGTATATCGGACGAAGAGGGCAAGCCGCCTTTCAATCCGCCCGCCTACGTGATTCTCGACGCAGCATTGCGGTCGATCCGTGTGAGCGAAATGGACAGCTTGCAACGCGGCACTGTGAACGGCGACGCGCCGGTCTACAACACCAAGGCGTCGACCGTCGCCTGGCTCCGCCGCTTCGAGACCGACGAAAACGGCTTGTTCGCCGCGAAGGCCGCCTTGCTCGACACCCCGCCCCTCACACCCGCCAACGCGCTTCCGAACCCACTTTGACACACGCCCCGCGCGCTCACCGACAAAAAACGCCACGGGTTGGAGGCCGCGCGCCTTCGCCCGCCATCGAGCACTGCTTTTGATGCACCGGAAATCCGCCTTCTTCCGTCAAGGCTTCGGACGGAAGTTTTGCCTTGACAGGCAGCGAGTGCGTCAGTGAAGGCCAAACCCCACCGCCTCTAAACCGCCTTCACGCGCGGACCCAACCGCTGAACCAGCACGTCGCCTTCAGCGCCCACCACCTCGCACGCCCCTCCCGCTTCACCATTTGCCACGGGCGCAGCCATCACGCAATTGCGGCCATAGTCCTTCGCCGCATAGAGCGCGGCATCGGCGCGCGCCATCGCATCCGCAAAGGTATCGCCGTCGCCGAACTCGGCAACGCCTGCGCTGAACGTGCACTTCGCGCGACCGTCCTGCTGTGGCATCAGCACGGCAATCGATGCCCTCAACTGGTCGGCAAGCTTCGCTGCTTCCGCCTTGCTGGCGTCAGCGAAGAGCACGCCGAATTCCTCGCCGCCCAGTCGCCCGAAGAGATCGGTACGGCGAATGCCCTTCGAGATCGCTGCGGCAAAACACGCCAGGGTTCTGTCGCCGGCCGCGTGGCCGTAGCGGTCGTTGATCGTCTTGAAGTTGTCGATATCGAGGATCGCAATGGAAAGCCGCTTGCCCGACGCGCGCGTTGCGTCCAGCAACGTCTTGCCCCGGGCCAGGAACGCGCGGCGTACAAGCGTGCCGGTGAGTTCGTCGATGGTGGCCATACGCTCCATGCGCTCGGCCATTCTGTCGTGCGCGAGCATCACCATGCCGATCGAGAGGCACGGCAGCGTGAGGATGCCCATGCCGAGAAACGCGGTATTGAGCGGCGTGGCTTCAAGGAATGTGGTCTGGTGCGCGAAGCCGAAGCCATAGGCAAGACCCCGTCCGACGTGAATTACCGCACCTGCCAGGGCAGAGACCGCCACGAAGAGATAGCTGTACCTCGGCCGGCCGGGCGGGCGGAACCGGTAGGCCATCCAGCCCACCGCGATGCGCACGTAGCCCAGAAACGCAGAGAGCAACGACACGCGGGCGTCGAGATCGACCGCGGCAAACGTCCAGTAGACGAAGCCCGACACCACTGCGCCCGCGAGCAGATACTCAGGGAAAAACGATGGTCGAAGAAAGAAGAACTGACGGAAGCCCTGCACGACGAGCAGCGCCGCAAAAACGAGCATCACACCAACAGTGGCCGTGACGATGGCGGGCGGTGCATCGCGCTGCACGAGCAGCAGCGAGAGCGCGACGGCGAGCACCACATACGCGGCGCACCAGCGGCCAAGCCCCGGAATGCGTGCCTGCAGCAGTGAGCCCAGCACCGCCACGCTCATCACGCAGGACATAATCGCAATGCCGATAAATGCGACAGGGCTGAACATGGCTCTATGCGAGTGGGGCGCCGGGAAAAAGCAGAAGAAAGGCGTCCGCGAGGCAACCGCAGTCCATTGACTGCCCTCCCCGTGGAACCTTCGTATGGTATCGCAACCTTTACCGAGATCTGCCGCGATTTCGCCCAAGCGCGCGGTAACAACAACCGGCTCGAATACCTGACTTCGCAACGCACCTCATACGGTGTACTCAGTGTTCGGCTGCGTCGCACGACGACCGAACCTTGCACACCATGCTCGCGCTCAAGCACCGTTTGCACCGCGCACCCATACCTCTCAACAAGCGCGCCGGCTTCCTGTATCCTTTGCGACCTTTTCGCCGCCGGTCCAGGCCCGGCTCCAGGAAAAGCCAGGCAAAACACCAGGCTCCGCGCGGCGCGTGCGTCTCACCGGCGACGATATTGCCATGTCACAATTCCGTCACCCATGTGCAAGAGTCCGACTGCACAATGTGGCGCACACAACGAAAAATGCATGTTACGGGGTAGTGCTGTGACCGAAAAATACAAGGTGCTGTTTCTCTGCAAGGAGAATTCGGCACGCAGCATCATGGCGGAAGCCTTGTTGCGGGAACTGGCGGGCGATCGTTTCGCACCGTTCAGCGCCGGAGCCGATCCGGCAGCGAGGGTGCACCCCCTGGCGCTTGCCCAGCTACGCCCCGGCATATCGGAACTGGGCCGGCTTAATCCGAAGAGCTGGCACGAGTTCACGGGACAGTGGGCGCCTCGCATGGACATCGTCATCGCGCTGGACGGCCGCGTCGCCGAATACCATGCGCCTGTCTTTCCCGGTGAGCCCGAGTTCTGCGAATGGAGTTTCCCGGACCCGCTCGCCGATGGCATGTCAGAAGCCGAACGCTCGCGTGCGTTCGAACGGGTCTTCTGGCAGATCCTGCGCCGCGTGAGCGTGTTCATCTCGTTGCCGCAGTACTGCGATGGTTCGTCGGCACGCGGAACGTCGGCAGCTGCGGCAGCGCAATTGCTCGATGCAAGCGACGACATCGCCCCGCCCTCGCTGGACCGTCATACCGGCTCGCACCAGCCGGCTTGTGCGTAGGTCTCTTTTCTATCGATCACGCCAGCTTCGCGACATTTGGCGCGGCTGGCGCGACGACTACGCTAGTGTGCCGCGCACGCAGCGCGACTGAACCAGCGTCGTCGCCTCACGCTGCCCGCCGCTTCCTCCCCTTGCCCACCGGCCGCGTCAGTTCCACGGCGAGAAAATCCACGAATGCCCGCACGCGCGCCGACAGTTGATGATGCGGCGCGTAGACCGCATAGATGTCGGCGCCCGGCGTACGGTACTCGGGTAGCACCTGCACGAGCGTCCCGTCACGCAGGTACGGCGCGATGTCCCACTCCGCGCGCATCAGGATGCCGTGGCCGTCGAGCGCCCACTTCACCGCGATCTCGCCGTCGTTCGTCGTGAGATTGCCGCGCACCCTCACCGTCTCTGTTTTCTGAGCGGCACCGCGGCCGCTCGTGAGTCGCCACACGCCATAGCCGTCCCCGCCCTGACGAATGCCGATGCAGTTGTGCTGCGCGAGTTCGCGCGGACTCTTCGGCGCCGCGTGCCGCCGTAGATACGCCGGCGACGCGCACAACAGCCGCCGGTTCGGCGCCACGCGTCGCGCCATCACGCGCGCGTCGGGCGGCTCGCCGAAACGGACGCAGACGTCGAACGCGTCGTCGCTGAGCGGTGGCGGGTCGACGGAAAGCTGCAACTGCGCCTCCACCTCGGGATAGCGCTCGACGAATCGCGAGATCGCGGGCGCCACGTGACTGCGGCCGAAGCCAAGCGTCGCGTTCACGCGCAAGAGGCCCTTCGGCACCGCGCGCGAGCCGCCCAGCAGCTCGGCAAGTTCGTCCATCTCGCTGAGAATCTGGCGCGCCCGGGCGAGATACAGCTCGCCTTCGGGTGTGAGGCTCATACGGCGCGTGGTGCGATTCACGAGCGCGACGCCTGCGCGCGCTTCCATCTGCGCGAGATGTTTGCTCACCGCTGCCGTGGAAAGACCGAGTTCGCGCGCGGCGGCGGTGAGGCTGCCGCTGCCGGCGAGCGTCGAGAAGAAACCGAAATCGTCGGGCTGGATGGTGGCCATGAAGCGAAGTGGACGGCGTGAAGAACGGTGGCGAAGAGCACCGATCCTTAACCTGAGGTTAAAAGCGGTTTCAGTCTAGCATCGTTCCCAGCGGGGCTTTCTGCGCGACGATAGCCGCCACTTCTACAGCGTTGATGGAGACACACGGACATGAAAACCTGGCGCATTGCCACCATTCCCGGCGACGGCATCGGCAAGGAGGTGGTCCCGGCGGGCCAGCGCGTGCTCGAAGCCCTCGCGCAGCGTTCCGACGCGTTCGCATTCGAGTTCGAGAACTTCGACTGGGGCGGCGACTACTATCGCGAACACGGCGTCATGATGCCGGCCGACGGGCTCGACGCGCTGCGCAACAAGGACGCCATTCTGTTCGGTTCAGCCGGCGACCCGCACATTGCCGACCACATCACGCTGTGGGGCTTGCGCCTCAAGATCTGCCAGGGCTTCGACCAGTACGCGAACGTGCGCCCCACACGCATCCTGCCCGGCATCGACGCGCCGCTGAAACGCTGCACGCCTGCCGACCTCGACTGGGTGATCGTGCGGGAAAACTCGGAAGGCGAGTATTCGGGCGTGGGCGGCCGCGCACACCAGGGGCACCCCATCGAGGTGGCAACCGACGTCTCGATGATGACGCGCGCGGGCGTCGAACGGATTCTGCGTTTCGCGTTTCGTCTCGCGCAATCGCGTCCGCGCAAGCATCTCACGGTGATCACGAAGAGCAACGCGCAGCGCCACGCCATGGTGATGTGGGACGAGATCGCGGTGCAGATCTCGAAGGAATTTCCCGACGTCAGTTGGGACAAGGAACTCGTGGATGCCGCCACCGCGCGCATGGTGAACCGCCCCGCGTCGCTCGACACCATCGTCGCGACCAACCTGCATGCGGACATCCTGAGCGACCTGGCTGCCGCGCTGGCCGGCAGCCTCGGCATCGCGCCCACGGCGAACCTCGATCCCGAACGCCGCTACCCGTCGATGTTCGAGCCCATTCATGGCTCAGCATTCGACATCATGGGCAAGGGGCTCGCCAATCCGATCGGCACGTTCTGGTCGGCGGTCATGCTGCTCGAACACCTCGGCGAAACCGCTGCGGCCCGCGTGCTGATGTCGGCCATCGAGCACGTCACCGCCAGCCCCGCGCTCCATACGCGCGACCTGGGCGGCAACGCGACCACGGCACAGGTGACGGACGCCGTCTGTGCGTACATCGCGCAACACGCAGGGCTTATCCAGCAGGCTGCCTGAGCGTATTGCCGCTTGTTGCTCTGACCTCACGAGTCAAGGGCAACACTCAGCAACACCAACCATACGAAGAGCTGCCGTCGTGCGCGATGCTGCGCACGGCAGGCGGCCTCCACCGGAGACAACCATGACTTCCGACCTGCCCGCCCGCGTCGTGCGCAAGCTGACGTGGCGCATCCTGCCGTTCGTGATGCTCCTTTACTTCGTAAGCTTTCTGGACCGCGTGAACGTGGGCTTTGCCGCAATCTCGATGAACAAGGCCATCGGGCTCACGCCGGCCATGTTCGGTCTGGGCGGCGGCATCTTCTTTCTGGGCTATTTCCTCTTCGAGGTGCCGTCGAACCTCATCCTCAACAAGGTCGGCGCGCGGGTGTGGATCGCGCGCGTGATGGTCACATGGGGGCTCGTATCCGCGGCGTCGGCGTTCGTGAGCGGGCCGCACTCGTTCTATGCGCTGCGTTTTCTGCTCGGTGTGGCAGAAGCCGGTTTCTTCCCCGGCATCATTCTTTATCTGAGCCAGTGGTTTCCCGCTCGCCAGCGCGCGCTGGCCGCCGCCGCGTTCATGGCCGCGGCGCCGCTCTCCACGGCGATCGGCTCGCCCGTTTCCGGCGCGTTGATGGAGTTGCCGCCCATGCTTGGCCTCAGCAACTGGCAATGGCTCTTTCTGATCGAAGCGCTGCCTGCCATCGTGCTCGGCTTCGTGGTGCTGCGCGCGCTCACGGATTCGCCGGAAAAGGCCAAGTGGCTTGCGCCCGAGGAGAAGGCCTGGCTCGTCGCCACGCTGCGTGACGAGCACCGCGAACGCGAGTCGCAGGCGGGCCACACCGAAGGCGCGCTGCGGGCGCTGCGCGATCCGCGCGTGCTGGTCATGGCGCTGATCTACTTCGGCACGTCCGCGGGGCTTTATACGCTTGGGTTGTGGGCGCCGCTCATCATCCGCCAGTTCGGCTTCAGCGCGTTCGGCACGGGCATGCTCAACGCGATACCCAGCGTGCTCGCGGTGGTGGGCATGATCGCGTGGGCACGCCATTCGGACCGGGCACGTGAACGCACGTGGCACGTTGCCATCCCATGCGTGGCCGCCGCCGCGGGGCTCGCATTCTGCGGCGTCGCGCAGACGGCGGCCCAGGTCGTGCTGGCGCTTGTCGTCGTGAACGTGGGCATCAGCGCTGCGAAAGCGCCGCTGTGGGCCATGCCGGCCTCGTTCCTCTCGGGAGCGGGCGCGGCGGCAGGCATCGCGATGATCAATTCGATCGGCAACCTGGGCGGCTTCGTCGGGCCGTTCGCCATCGGCTGGCTCAAGTCCGTGACGGGCGGCTACGCCGCGGGCCTCTATGTCGTCGCGGCGAGTCTTGGCCTGTCGGCCGTGCTCACGCTTGCGATTGCACGCAGCGGTTTGCGCAGACATCCGCAAGCTGTGCAGTAGGCGCAGCCTCGTGGCTTACTCCTCCATGCGGGCACGCGTGGTGGAGAGCAACGCCGTCATGGTTTCTCGCGCGCGCACCGTGTCGCGGGCCTGAATGGCTTCGAGCACAGCGGTGTGGTCGGGCAACGCGGCGTTGAACACGTCGGCGCGCTTGGCGTTCACACGCAACTGGGCCTCCAGCGTGCGCTCGATCAACGCGCCCAGCGGAATGAGCAGCTCGTTGCAGCACGCGTCCAGCACGCTCAGATGGAATTGCAGGTCCGCACGCACCCATTCGTCCTCGTTGCGGGCGGCCGCCATCGCGGCGTGCGCGTCGGCAATCGCGGCGAGCTTGGCTTCGTCGTGCGCGGCGGCGGCGAGCGCGGCGGCGTAAGGCTCGATCATTTCGCGCATCTCCTGCAGCTTCATCGCGAACTTGAGCGGCGGCGCCACGCGCGCGTACCAGTTGAGCAGGTCGGCATCGAGCAGATTCCACGCGTCGCGCGGACGCACCCGCGTGCCCACCCGCGGCCGCGACTCCACCAATCCCTTCGACGTCAGCGTGCGCAGCGCCTCGCGCAACACCGTGCGGCTCACGCCAAAGGTCTCCATGAGTTCCGCCTCACGCGGAAGGACCGATCCCGGCGCATAGTCGCCGCGCAGAATGGCCGTGGCAAGTTCGTATGCCACGCGGCCGTGCAGATCGTTCTGAATGGCTGTTCTCCGTTGTGCTTGTACTTGTACGGCCGGCTCGCAGCGCCGGTCCTGGCTGGGCCACCGTTTGCCGGCGGCCGGTCTTGCACCCGCAGCCGGGTGAAAACGACCGCGATTATCGGACATCCGCGGCTCGTGGAGCATGCGCGCCCGCAAGACGCAGCCCGGCCCAGTATCGCGCGATCTAATAATACTATTAATAGTACTGTTTTAAGTTTTGCGCTAGGATATCGCCACTCGACGCGGCGCCGCTGCCTTCCTCACGCCAACGGCCGCCGCGCAGTCACGGCATTCGCAAGGAGACATCGCCATGAAGATCACCCGCCTCGAAACGTTCATCGTCCCGCCGCGCTGGCTCTTCCTCAAGATCGAAACGGACGAAGGCATCGTCGGCTGGGGCGAGCCCGTTGTCGAAGGGCGCGCCCATACCGTGGAAGCGGCCGTCCACGAACTCGCGGACTATCTCGTCGGCAAAGACCCGCTGCTGATCGAAGACCACTGGCAGGTCATGTACCGCGCCGGCTTCTACCGGGGCGGTCCGATTTCGATGAGCGCGATTGCGGGCATCGACCAGGCGCTGTGGGACATCAAAGGCAAGCACCACGGCGTGCCCGTGCATGCGCTGCTGGGCGGCCAGGTGCGCGACCGTATCAAGGTCTATTCGTGGATTGGCGGCGACCGTCCGCACGACGTCGCGAACAACGCGCGCGCCGTGGTGGAGCGCGGCTTCAAGGCGGTGAAGATGAACGGCTCCGAAGAGCTGCAGATCATCGACACCTTCGAGAAGGTGGAAGGCGTGATCGCCAACGTGGCGGCCGTGCGCGAAGCCGTGGGCCCGCATGTGGGTATCGGCGTCGACTTCCATGGCCGCGTGCACAAGCCCATGGCCAAAGTGCTCGCGAAAGAGCTGGACCCGTATCGTCTGCTCTTCATCGAAGAGCCGGTACTCTCCGAGAACGTGGAAGCGTTGCGCGACATCGTCAACCAGACCAACACGCCCATTGCGCTCGGCGAGCGGCTCTACTCGCGCTGGGACTTCAAGCACATTCTGGCGGGCGGCTACGTCGACATCATTCAGCCCGACGCGTCGCACGCGGGCGGCATCACCGAGTGCCGCAAGATCGCGTCGATGGCGGAAGCCTACGACGTCGCGCTCGCGCTGCATTGCCCGCTCGGCCCCATCGCGCTCGCCACGTGCCTGCAGATCGACGCGGTGAGCTACAACGCGTTCATCCAGGAGCAGAGCCTCGGCATTCACTACAACCAGGGCAACGACCTGCTCGACTACATCCGCAACCCCGAAGTGTTCCGCTACGAAGACGGCTTCGTTTCGATTCCGCAGGGCCCGGGCCTCGGCATCGACGTGAACGAGGAGAAGGTCCGCGAGATGGCGAAGGTGGGCCACCGCTGGCGCAATCCCGTGTGGCGCCATTCCGACGGCAGCGTCGCCGAGTGGTGACGCTGCGCGGGCGAGCGCGATTGCGGGGCTCGCCCGTTACGTGACATCGCGCGGGACACGTTTCGGTTACGTAACGTATCCCGCGTTTTTTCAGGCCTGTGTTCGCCGGCTCACACACGCGTGTTGGCCGGAGGGCTCACCGGCTTTGCTTGTCCCATAAGGCTTTGCGACTGCGCCCGTGACGCGCGGCGCACCTCTGGCCCACTCCTTGCTGACCTGCGTGCAAACGACAGCAAAAACAGGGAGTACACATGGGCGAGTTCCTTCCGGACTATCTGATCCGCGAACAGGCGGCAGTCGGCGCGCTGTTCGCGTTCGGCGTGCTGCGCGTGATCGGCGCGGCCGTCGCGTTCGAGCGCGGCTGGCAGATCGGTCTGGTCGGCAAGTGCTTCGTCGCGGCGGCGGTGCTGTACTGCCTGCCGCAACTGTTCGATCTGCTCACGCAGATGTACGGGTCGCGCGTGGCGCTCGCGGAACTCGAAGGCAAGGCGGCAGGCTGCGCCGTGGCGCTTTTCTGCGCGCCGATTCTCGGTCATCGGCTCGGCTTCGAATGAGGGCCTCGCATCGCAACCGGCGCGCCGCCGGGGCTACGCGGTCGCCGTGTATCGAGCGGACCGCGCCTGCCGTGGCTGCGAAACCCACTGCTGCGGCGGCGCAGTCGGCGTATCGTGCCGGCGATGTCGTCGCGCTCAAGTCGGCCGGACGCACGATGACCGTCATGTGGGCCGGGCCCGTGCTCTTCGACGCGGGCCGTTGGGCGATCTGCCAGTGGTTCGACGACGCGGGCGAGCTGTGCCAGGAGATGTTTCCCGAGGCCATGCTCGTGGCCGCGCATTGGTCGCTCGCCTCCTGATCTGCGCACACGCGCTGAGGCTTTTCTCTCTCAACCCATCGCCATTGCGCCGGGCATGCTGTGCGCGAGCGCGGCCGCTGCGATGAACGCGCCCGTGATGGCCAGCGCTTCGAGATACAGCACGTTGGCGAACGTATGGGCGTCCATGGTCGATGCCGTGCGGCGCAGGCGCGGCAGCGCCTGGAAGCGGTTGAGGCCGCCCAGCACCACGGCCAGCGCAACGAGCGTGAGCTTGAAGATGAGCAGATGACCCCACGTGCTGCCCGTGAGCGGCGCAAGCGATCCGCCCGTCCCGCGCACCGCACGGAACACGCCCGTCGCGATCACGAACAGCACGGCAACGAACGACGTGGACGACAACTGGCCGGCGATGCGAATCAACACGCCGCGCGCCGTCGACGCGCCGAGCGCGGGCAACACCGCGAATCCGGCCGACATTACGAGGCCGCCCCAGACGCCGGTCGTGAGCACATGGAGCGTCTGGATACCGAGCGCGGCCGACGCAAGGCCGTCATCGGCGGCATGGCCAGACGCGGCCCGGCCTGCCGCCACCGCGATCACGGCAAGCCACAACAGCGCGTCGCGCAAACGGCCCGCATGCGGCACAAGCGTCGTCACGAGCAGCACGAGGGACGCCGCGAACGCGAACGCCCACGCGTGACCCACGTGCGTCTGCGCGAGCAGCGTCGGCACGGCGGCCAGGGCATCCGTCAACGTCGCGCCGGTCACGGCTGCGGCTTCGTACAGCAGCCATCCCAGTTGCGCGAGAAGCAGCGCGACGGCGGCCGCCACCGCGGAGCGTTGCGCACGCATCGAGGCAACATGCGCAGGCGCCGCCACGGCCCGGCCGTCTTTATCGAGCCACGCGCCGAGC
The DNA here is from genome assembly GCF_048957895.1 of Paraburkholderia sp. A1RI_3L. Lineage (NCBI taxonomy): Bacteria > Pseudomonadati > Pseudomonadota > Betaproteobacteria > Burkholderiales > Burkholderiaceae > Paraburkholderia > Paraburkholderia sp. A1RI_3L. Next base: position 1,041,017 of record NZ_JARCHA010000001.1, on the reverse strand, counting down.
AGGGCCGAACCCACGGCAAAGGCGAATGCCACGTCGACAAGGGCAGCCATCGTGACCTGCCCGAACCAGAGCCAGTCCATCGTCATTGGTCACGCTCCGCCATTGCAAAACGCTGACGGGAGAAAAGCGTGGCACGCAACGTCGTGCGCGGCGGCAGGAGGGAGTCGAATGGCGTCATGAGGTAATGGGCTGGAGCGGGAAACAACGGCAAGGTGAGCAAAACGACCGCGGACAAGACTGCGGCCCAAGATGGTAGCGATGAACGGCGCCGTTGTGGCAGGCACGACTGCTGCGGCTATCGCGTCACGCAAGCGGCACCGGATGCCGAACATGCAGACCGCTCAAACCGGCTTGCGGTGGGCGCTGCGTCAAACTGTCGCATAGCCGCACCCTCTGGAACTCTGTTGCCTGTGGCAAATAGTCACCTTCACCCATCGATGATAGAATGCTGCGTCGCCGCAGCGCCGCCGTCTTTCATCTGGCGCGCGCAGCCTTCATTCCGAGCCAATCGAAGCTCGGTCAGGTTCCCGCCCTTGATGGAGTTACGCGTGTCTTCAAGACGCATTTTCCGCCCGCTCGTCGCCCTTCTGCTGGCCGGCACGGCAGGCGTCTACAGTGCTGCGAATGCGCAGACGACCCAGCCCAAAGCCCCCGATACGATGGAAGCTCGCGTGCAAGGCTGCACGGCGTGCCACGGCTCGCATGGCCAGGGTACCGACAACGACTACTTCCCGCGCCTCGCGGGCAAGCCGGCCCAGTATCTGTACAACCAGCTGCAGAACTTCCGCGAAGGCCGCCGGAAGTATCCGCCCATGAATTACCTCGTCACGTATCTCTCGGACGACTACCTCCACGAGATCGCGACGTACTTCTCCCAGCAGCGTCCGCCGTACCCGACGCCGGCAAAGCCGACGGTGCCCGCCTCGACGCTCGAACGCGGCCGCCAGATCGTGCTGAACGGCGACGCCGGCAAGCAGATTCCGGCCTGCGCGGCTTGCCACGGCAAGGCGCTGACCGGCATGGAGCCCGCCATTCCGGGTCTCGTCGGCCTGCACTCCGACTACATCAGCGCGCAGTTGGGCGCATGGCGCTCGGGCTCGCGTCATGCCGTGGCGCCGGACTGCATGCACACCATTGCAACGCGCCTTTCGGATGAAGACGTGAACGCCGTGGCCGCGTGGCTCTCCACGCAGCCGGCTCCGCAAAACCCCGTTCCGGCTCCGGCCCGCTCGATGAAGACGCCGCTCGCGTGCGGCAGCGAACCGCAATAAGGCGCCGGGAGAGACAACCAAATGAAACGCAAGTCCCTGTTCGCACTCTCCGCTGTGGTCGCCGTGGCGGCCGCGGCACTCGTCCCGGTGCTGTGGTCCGGCGGCGACAATCTGCACAACGGCGTCGCCGTTGCCGCCACGCCCGCCGACCAGGCCGAGCTCATCAAGAAGGGCGAGTACCTGGCCCGCGCGGGCGACTGTATCGCCTGCCACACGGTGCGCGGCGGCAAGCAGTTCGCAGGCGGCCTGCCGATGGCCACGCCGTTCGGCACGCTCTACACGCCCAACATCACGCCCGACGACCAGTACGGTATCGGCAAGTGGAGTTCTGACGACTTCTACCGCGCCATGCACACGGGCCGCTCGAAGGACGGCAGCCTGCTCTATCCGGCGTTCCCGTTCACGAGCTACACGAAGGTTTCGCGCGCGGATTCGGACGCCATCTACGCTTACCTGCGTTCGGTGCCGCCGGTTTCCGTGCCGAGCCGTCCGCATGAGCTCAAGTTCCCGTTCAACAACCGTAACCTGCTGATCGGCTGGCGCACGCTCTTCTTCCGCGAAGGCGAATACAAGCCGGACCCGACCCGCTCGGTGGAATGGAACCGCGGCGCGTATCTGGTTGAAGGCCTCGGCCACTGCGGCATGTGCCACACCTCCATCAACATGATGGGCGGTCCGGTGAACTCGGCGGCCTTCGCAGGCGGCCTGATTCCGCTGCAGAACTGGTATGCGCCTTCGCTCACGTCGAGTGAAGGCGGCCTCGGCGCCTGGGACATCAAGGACGTCGCCGATCTGCTGAAGACGGGCGTGTCGCAGCGCGGCGCCGTGTTCGGTCCGATGGCCGAAGTCGTGCACAACAGCTTGCAGTACCTCTCGGACGACGACATTCACGCCATGTCCACGTACCTGAAGACGATCCCGCAGAAGAGCGAAGCACCCGAACCGCTCCAGCTGGAAACGTCGCAAGCGTACGGCAGCGAACTGTTGGAGCAAGGCAAGAAGATCTACAACGACCAGTGTGCGAAGTGCCACGCGGAGAACGGTCTTGGCAAACCGCCTGCGTTCCCGCCGCTCGCGAACAACCAGTCGATCCAGATGCAGTCGGCGGTCAACCCGATCCGCATGGTGCTCAACGGCGGCTATCCGCCGAGCACCTCGGTCAATCCGAAGCCGTATGGGATGCCGCCCTTCGCGCAGGCGCTGTCGAATCAGGAAGTGGCCGCGGTGGTCACCTACATCCGCATGTCCTGGGGTAACAAGGGCGCGCCGGTGTCGCCGCAGCAGGTAGCCGATCTGCGTTCGGCGCCGCTCGACTGAGCGACGCGCTGACGCCAATCGCAGTACCCGGGGGCGCGGCCGGCGGATATCGCAGGCGGCGCCCCCTGTTTTTTGTGGGGCTTGTTTGATGCATTACGGACCGTGGAACAGCGGTCCGCCGCACCGGAACCATTGGCGCGTAAGGTCTGCAGCCATCACAGAAAGGAAGAAGGAACCAGCATGCACACCGGCGAGCGTTTCAACAGCATTACGCACCTCGTCGGCGCCGTACTCTCCGCCGCCGGACTGGCAACGCTCGTCACGATGGGCGCGGTGGACGGCGACGCGTACAAGATCGTCAGCTTCAGCGTGTACGGCGCGATGCTCGTCGCGCTCTACACCATTTCCACGCTGTACCACGTAGCGCGCGGGCCGAAGCTCAAAGCCGTGCTGCAAAAGTGCGATCACTCGGCCATCTATCTGCTGATCGCGGGCAGCTACACGCCGTTCACGCTCGTCACGCTGCGCGGGCCGTGGGGCTGGTCGCTGTTCGGCGTAAGCTGGGGGCTCGCCGCGCTCGGCATCGTGCAGGAGCTGACGCTCGGGCGGCGCACGCGGGCTGTATCGATGGTGCTGTATGTGGCGATGGGATGGCTTGCGCTCGTCGCAGTCAAGCCGCTCGTGCATGCCCTGCCCGCCGGCGGCACCGCATGGCTCGTGGCCGGCGGTGTGATATACAGCCTTGGGATCTACTTCTTCATCAACGACGAGCGCATCCGGCACGGACACGGAATCTGGCATCTGTTCGTCCTCGCCGGCAGCCTCTGCCAGTTCGTGAGCGTCGCGCGCTACGTCGCGTAAGGCGCCACGGCCCAACCCTCGCGCGGCCGCCGCAGTGTCAGCGGCAGCGCGATGCAACTTAAAGCCAGCCGACGTGTCTCGATAGGCCGTCGACTTCTTCGGCACGCGCACTGGCGTGCCGCCCGGTTTTTACCGCGAAGGGCGGGTGCTTTTACGCATCGCCGCGCACGACAAGGCATGCCACCGCGCACGCCGCCACAGCCTCGTTCAGACCGTATTCAGGCTGTGCAGCGGCGACGCGCGGCTGTCATGCGAGACGCTGCGCGCGTCGCCCTTCGCGTCACTGCATTGCAAACAGGTGTTTATGTCTTTCGATTCTCTCGGCTTGTCCGAACCGCTCGTCCGCGCCGTACACGAACTCGGCTATACGTCGCCCACTCCGATCCAGACCCAGGCCATTCCGGCCGTGCTCGGCGGCGGCGACCTGCTCGCCGGCGCACAGACCGGCACCGGCAAGACGGCCGGCTTTACGCTGCCCATCCTGCAGCGCCTTTCCACCATGCCGCCCGCGCCCGGCGGCAAACGCGTCGTGCGCGCGCTGATCCTCACGCCGACGCGCGAACTCGCGGCTCAGGTCGAAGAGAGCGTGCGCGCCTACGGCAAGTATCTGAAGCTGAAGTCGACGGTGATGTTCGGCGGCGTCGGCATCAATCCGCAGATCGATGCGCTCAGGCGTGGCGTCGATATCGTCGTGGCCACGCCGGGCCGCCTGCTCGATCACATGCAGCAGAAGACGATCGACGTCTCGCATCTCGAGATCCTCGTGCTCGACGAGGCCGATCGCATGCTCGACATGGGCTTCATCCACGACATCAAGCGCGTGCTCGCGAAGCTGCCCGCGAAGCGCCAGAACCTGCTGTTCTCGGCCACCTTCTCCGACGAGATCAAGGCGCTCGCCGACAATCTGCTCGACTCGCCCGCGCTGATCGAGGTCGCGCGTCGCAATACGACCGCGGAAACGGTCGCGCAGAAGGTGCACCCCGTGGACCGCGATCGCAAGCGCGAACTGCTCACGCACCTCATCCGCCAACACAACTGGTTCCAGGTGCTCGTGTTCACGCGTACGAAACACGGCGCGAACCGCCTCGCGGAACAGCTCACGAAGGACGGCATCACCGCGCTGGCCATTCACGGCAACAAGAGTCAGTCCGCGCGCACGCGGGCGCTGGCCGAGTTCAAGGACGGCACGCTCCAGGTGCTGGTCGCGACAGACATCGCGGCACGCGGCATCGACATCGATCAGTTGCCGCACGTCGTCAACTTCGACCTGCCCAACGTGCCGGAAGATTACGTCCACCGTATCGGCCGCACGGGGCGCGCGGGCGCGACGGGCGAGGCGGTGTCGCTCGTCTGCGTGGACGAGTTGCAGTTGCTGAAGGACATCGAGCGGCTCATCAAGCGCCCGGTGCCGCAGGAAGTGATTCCCGGCTTCGAGCCGGATCCGGACGCGAAGCCGGAACCTATCCTGCGCCGCGGCCAGGGCGGCGGACGTTCCCAGCCGCGCGACGGACAAGCGCGGCCGCAAGGCGGCGCACCGCGCGCGCCGAAGCGGGAAGCTGCACGAGAAGCGCCGCGCGGAGCCGCGCCCGCTGCCAAGCCCGCGCAAAAGGGCGCCGCGCATCCGCGCGGCAACGCACAGGGCGGCACGGGCCGAAGCGGCCAGGGCGCGAATGGACAGAGCGACGCACGCGCCAACGGGAACAGCAGCGGCCACGCGCGCGCGCAGGAACCGCGTACCGCCAAGCCCGTCAAGCCCGTCAAGCAAGGACATGGCGGATCGAACGGATACGGCGCCGGCAACGCTCGCAAGGACGCACCCCGCCGCGATCAAGACGGCGGCGCGGCGCGCGGTTCGCGCAAGCCGCAAGGCAACCCCGGCGCGTTGCTCGGCGGCAAGGCACGCGGCAACGCCTCGGGCAATCGTTGATCGTCTACGGTGTGATGTCGTGAAGCACGCGCCGACCGCGGCGCGTTGCTGAACGCGCTGGACGCCATGTCATGCGTCCAGCGCTCTACCCTTCCGATGCGCGCCTGAGCAGCGCGATCTGTTCTTCCCAGCGGCGCAACGCCGCTTCCCGCATCCCTTCTTCGAGTTCGAAACGAATCCCGCTCGTGAGCCGCGCATAGTTCACGCGCTGCACTTCGCCCGCGGCAAGCGTGCCCTTGAAACAGGCCAGCGGCAGTGCGGCTTCGCTTGCGCGTTGCATGGGCTCGACATCGAGCTGCGCCTGATAGAAGGCGCCCTCGAACACGAACGTGAGCGCGGCAGTGCCTCGCACGGCCAGCGCTTGCGCTGCCCGCGACTGCGGCCACAATGCGAGGCAAAGCGTGCGCGGCCCCGGCGCGTAGAGTTCTCCGATACCCAGCAACGCCGTGCGCGGACGTCCGCCCTCGCCGAGGGTCACGAGCGATGCCGTGAACCCGACCTTGCCGGCGAGCGACGTACCGTCGAAGAGTGCACGCAGCACATCCGGCCAGACGTCGAAGGTCTGCTGTTGCAGCGCGTTGTTGCGCGTAGTCGGGTCGCTCATGATGCCGTGCCGCGTTGCCTCGCCTGCCGATAAACGCCCCGCCCGAGGCAAGCAGCCCTCATCGGAAGAACACGTGCTGCGTGATCTTGGCGAGCGGGTAATGCACGCCGGGCTGGATTTTCGCGGGCAACTCCAGCGGCTTGAGCAGCATCTTCACGCACATGTCCGCAGACAGATTGCGCCGCACGAGCGCGTTCACGCGCGCCGAGCGCTCGCGGTTATAGGCGGAGTCGTGCACGCGCTCGGGATAGCGAATCGCAAAGACGTGGCGCAGCGCGATCTCCGAGTCCTCGTTCTTGATCTCCATGACCCGACGCATCAGCGCGCCGAGCACGGCGAGCCGGCCGTTACCCTCGATCTTGTTGTACTTCTTGAAGTACTTGAAAAAGTGCTTGTAGTGGCGCACTTCGTCGGTGCGGATGTTGTCCGTGATCTCTTTGAGCACGGGCTCGTCCGAACACTCGTTGATCGCGCGATACAGCGTGGCGGTGCCCGTTTCCACGACGCAGCGTGCCACCATTTCCAGCGCCCGCGTCTTCTCAAATTCCTCGACGCTGCAGGTCTTCGAGTATTCGTCGAAGAAGTTGTGGAACGCGGTGTCCCAGTCGAACTCCGGCCACACGTGCGCGATGTAAGTCTTCAGCGCGCGGCCGTGCTGGAGCTCTTCGTGCTCCCATTCGTTGTTGAGCCACGCCGAGACTTCCGGGTCGTCGTCGAAGAACAAACTCAGGTTGCGCGTGTAGAGGTCGGTGCCGCTCTCGATGAACGAAGCCGCACACAACAGCAGCAGCAGGTCTTCGTTGGCAGCGGCACGCTGTCGGTCTATACGGGAGAGGTCGATGTCTTCGATACGCCAGGTCATTACATGGCGAGGTTCGATGTCAGTGCGCATTGTTTCGTGCTCCCAAGGCGACACCGGCAGAAGAGCGCAAACGCCACCGGGTTGGTTCGCACGGTGGTCCGCTTCCGCCGGTGAAACGTCATTGAAACGTCATACCCTTTCATGCTGCATCTTAGCTGTTGTTTCGCGAATCTGCAGTTAAAGAGCACAGACCGTACCTACGCACGGCAGTTCCGGCAAGAAGCTGTTTGAAATATTCCGTTGTAATGGAGAAGGTTTCTCTGTGGAGAGCGGGCCCGGCCCTGGCTTTCGGCCTCGGGCCCGCTCCCGAACTCAGAACCCGGCGGCAAGGCCGTCGCGGCGGCTGTCGCTCGCGGCGACGTAGCCGCGCTCCGGCTCGTTGCGGTCGAGACGCCAGATGTACTGGCCGGAGCCGAAATCCATGTACGGGTCGTCGACGGACTTGATCGTATGGCCGCGCGCCTCGAGCGCGCGGGCGCAGGCGGGGTCGAGCGTGGCTTCGACGTCGAGCGTGAAGTCGCGGTTCACCTTCCAGCGCGGCGCGTCGCACGCAGCCTGCGGCTGCTGGCCGTAGTCGAGCATCCGCACGATGGACTGCAGGTGCCCTTGCGGCTGCATGTCGCCGCCCATCACGCCGAAGCTCATCACCGCTTCCTCACGGCCTTCCACGCGCTGCGTGAGGAACGCCGGGATGATGGTGTGGAACGGCCGCTTGCCACCTTCCACGACGTTCGGCGACTTCGGGTCCATCGAGAATCCACAGCCGCGGTTCTGCATCGAAATGCCCATGTCCGGCACCACGATGCCCGACCCGAAGCCCATGTAGTTCGACTGGATGAAGCTCACCATCATGCCGCGCTCGTCGGCGGCGCTGAGGTAGATCGTGCCGCCCGCCTTCGGCATGCCGAAGTCGAACTGCGTCGCGCGCTTCGGGTCGATCAGCTTCGCACGCCCGGCGAGATACGCGTCGTCGAGCATCTGCTGCGGCGTGACCTCCATGGAACGCGGGTCCGCCACGTAGCGGTACACGTCGGCGAACGCGAGCTTCATGGCCTCGATCTGCAGATGCTGCGACTCGACGCTGTCCACCTGGATCGCGCTCACGTCGAACTGGGCGAGGATGCCGAGCGCGATCAACGCCGCGATGCCCTGGCCGTTCGGCGGAATTTCGTGCACGGTGTAGCCGCGATAGTCTTTGGAAATGGGCTCGACCCAGTCGGCGCGGTAGTTGCGCAGGTCGTCCAGCGTCAGCGCGCCGCCGCCCTCGCGCGCGAACGCGGCAATGCGTTCGGCGATCTCGCCCTCGTAGTAGGCGCGCGGACCTTGGGCCGCCAGCATGCGCAAGGTCTTCGCGTGGCCGGGAAAACGCACGAGTTCGCTCACCTCGGGCGCGCGGCCGTGCGGCATGAACGCGGCGGCAAAACCGGGCTGATCTTTGAGGTCCGGCACTGCGGCCGCCCATTTGTAGGCGACGATGCTCGCCACCGCATGGCCGCGCTCGGCAATCTCGATGGCGGGCTCCATCAGGTCCGCGAACGGCAGGGAGCCGAACTTCGCGTGCAACGCCTCCCAGCCGGCAATCACGCCGGGCACCGTCACGGCGTCCCAGCCGCGCTTGGGTTGCATCGCAAGGCCGTTTTCCTCGCCGTAGCGGCGCCGGAAGTAATCGACGTTCCACGCGGCCGGCGCCACACCCGACGCATTGAGGCCATGCAGCCTGGCGCCATCCCAGACCAGCGCAAAGGCATCGCCGCCCAGGCCGCACGAAACGGGCTCGACCACGGTAATGGCGGCTGCGGCGGCAATCGCCGCGTCCACCGCATTGCCGCCTTTCCACAGCATGCGCAGTCCGGCCTGCGCGGCCAGCGGATGCGAGGTGGACACGATGTTGCGGGCGAACACAGGCAGGCGGGGCGTGGGATAGGGGTTGTGCCAGTTAAAGCGTGTCATGTTGTTTCCAGTGTGGCCAGGTGGCGGAAGGCGGAGCAGCGAAACCGAACATTGCAGCGTGAAGCCGTTCAAAGCGCAAATTCATTTATGGCATGAATAAATGCGGGTTGCATCTGAATCCGGCGCAAGGCGGGGAAGTCTTAAAATACGCCGACCCGCACAACAACGAGATGCGCCTGTAACGCGCCACCGGCACAGACACCATGACACGAGACCCCCGCCTCACCCTGAACGCACGCCAACAGGAACTGCTCGAATGGGTGCAGCGCGACGGCTTCGTCACCGTGGACGACCTGGCGGCACATTTCGACGTCACGCCGCAAACCATCCGGCGCGACGTCAACTGGCTCGCCGACCTGAACCTCCTGCGGCGCTACCACGGCGGCGCCACCCTGCCCACGAGTTCGGAGAACGTCTCCTACACCGCGCGCCAGCGCATGTTCCACGAGGAAAAACGCCGCATCGCCGCGCTCGCCGCCACGCACATTCCCGACCAGGCGTCGCTCTTCATCAACCTGGGCACCACGACCGAGGAAGTGGCGCGCGCGCTGAACCGTCATCGCGGCCTGCGCGTCATCACGAACAACCTCAACGTGGCCAGCATGATGAGCGGCTACCCGGACTGTGAGGTGCTGATCACAGGCGGTATCGTGCGCCCGTGGGACAAGGGGATCGTGGGGGAGCTAGCCATCGACTTCATCCGCCAGTTCAAGGTGGACTTCGCGATCATCGGCACCTCGGGAATCGAGACCGACGGCACGCTGCGCGACTTCGACACGCGCGAGGTGCGCGTGGCCGAAGCCATCATGTCGCATGCGCGCACGGTCTTCCTCGTGACCGACCATTCGAAGTTCGGCCGCCCGGCGCTCGTGCGCCAGGGCCACCTGAGCCAGGTCCACGCCCTTTTCACCGACGAAGCCCCGCCCGCCGACATGACCGAGACGCTCACGCAGACCGGCACCCAGGTGTACGTGGCGAAGTGAGCACCGAAGTGAGCGCTTCACCCAGGCAAAATGCGCCAATGCCGACGTGAGCCACTGCGCAGCGCGCCGACTCACCTGAGCGCTTGCTGCACCGCACGCAATACTTCGAGTGAAATCAAGGATTTGCCCGCGCGACCAAACCGCTTGTCGATGGCCTGCTTGTCAAAGGGAAAATTTTCAGGGCACGGTTTGTACAACAGTGTGCGGTTGACTACACTCCAGTTCCCCGCCGCCATGCGGCCACGCGCGTTGCGCATTGGCCCACCCGCCCGGCTCTCACGCCGGACAGCGGCACTGCCGAAGCCTTCCGCCGTATCCGTTCACCTCGCCCCCGGCTGTTGCCGCGGCGAGACTGCCGGGTCCGGCCCACTGGAGAGGACGACGATGCTGAGCCCGCATGAATTCGCCACGCTACTGCTCGTGAAGGACGCTCCGAACCAGCTCGACATGGAGCGCGAAGAACTGGACGCGCTGCTCGAGCGACAACTCGTTCAGCTCGAAAAGCTCGCTTCAGGCAACCAGCGGTGGCGTCTCACGGAAACGGGCGATACCGCCCTACGCGCCATCAAGCGTCTTTCCTGATCTGCTGGCTGGCGCGGGCTTCGCCCGCACCGCCTTGCCGGTCGCCCTGCGTGTGGCCGGCGGGTGACCTGCGAGCCGGTAGTCCCTTTTCGAATCCGTGCAGTGGCTTCCTGCCCAGATGCCGGTTTGCTGCACGGCCTTCCCCGACGCAGGCGCACGACAGTCAGTGCGCACGTGCGCCTGCAATGACAGTCACGCGGCCCGCGCGCTTCGAGGTCGCGTGACTTTTTTTGCGTCCAGGCCCTCATCTATCCTTCGGCTCACCCCGCCCGCAGCGTCGGGTCCACGGCCGCGCGCCAGCTGAGCGCGTTGGCCCGCTGATCGTTGAAGAACATCACCCATTGGTTGCGCAGCTTCGGATCGCCGCTCGCGGCCAGCGTCGCGTAGCGCTGCGCGATCAGCGTCTGGAACGCGCAGTATTCGTCCTTCGAGATGCGGCGGTGCCGGCTCGCCACATAAGCGTCCAGCAGCGTCGAGTAGACCGGTTGCGCGTCGTTGCCGTAATCGGTGGACGGCGCGCCGCACATCTCCTGCAACGACGCGAGCGACGGCGCGCCCCACCCGCCCGCCACGTTCGCCGACGTGCTGATGCACCCGCTCAGCAGCGCCGCGGCGCCCACCATTCCCGCCATTGCCCAGATCGTCTTCACCTCAATCCTCCTTTGCCTCGTGGTTCGCGGCCTCCCACACGGCGAGGCGCGGCTACGGCACCGAGTATCGCCGCTCGCGCCCCGGCGTGCCACCGGCAGGGCAGGATTCATCAGATTCGAACTTTACATTTTCGAATTTGTTCACTAAAGTTCGAAAACGAAAACTATCGGTTCGATAGCTTTTCGCTTCATCCCCATCTAACAGGCATCTGGCCCGCCGGCGATCGTCCGATTGCAGCGCCGGCCCTCACGCGGAGACACAGCAGGTGACGCAAGGATCAAGGTTCGATCTGCTCGTCGTAGGCGGCGGCATCAACGGCGCGGGCATCGCGCGCGACGCCGCGGGCCGCGGCTTTTCGGTACTGCTCTGTGAACAGGACGACCTCGCCGCGCACACCTCGTCGGCCAGCACGAAGCTGATCCACGGCGGCCTGCGCTATCTGGAGTACCGCGAGTTCGGGCTCGTGCGCAAAGCGCTGCAGGAGCGCGAAACGCTGCTGCGCGCGGCGCCGCACATCATGTGGCCCCTGCGCTTCGTCATGCCGCACATGCCGGATCTGCGCCCGGCCTGGCTGATCCGCGCCGGTCTCTTCCTCTACGATCACCTCGCCAGGCGCGAACTGCTGCCCGGCTCGCGCGGCATCGACATGCGCCGGCATCCTGCGGGCGCGCCGCTCGTCGACTCGATCCGGCGCGGCTTCGTGTATTCGGACGGCTGGGTGGACGACGCTCGCCTTGTCGTGCTCAACGCGCTCGACGCGAGCGAACACGGCGCGCGCGTCATGACACGCACGAAGCTCGTAAGCGCCGTGCGCGCGGGCAACGAGTGGCACGCGAAACTGCAACGTACCGACGGCACCTCCTTCGACGTGCGCGCCGGCGCCATCGCCAATGCCGCCGGCCCGTGGGTCGCCGAACTGCTGCACGGCGCGCTGGGGCGCGGCGCGCAGCACAGCGTGCGGCTCGTGAAAGGCAGCCACATCGTCACGCGGCGCCTCTTCGATCACGACCACGCCTACATCTTCCAGAACCCGGACAAGCGGATCATTTTCGCGATTCCGTACGAGCGCGAGTTCACGCTGATCGGCACGACGGACATCGAATATCGCGACGATCCGGCGCGCGTGGCCATCGACGCAAACGAAGTGCAGTACCTCTGCGATTCGATCAACCGCTATTTCAAGCGCCACATTGCGCCGGCGGATGTCTGCTGGACCTACTCGGGCGTGCGTCCGCTGCTGGAAGACGAAAACGCCGACAACCCGTCGGCCGTCACGCGCGACTACAAGCTCGAACTCGACGCGCCCGAAGGCACCGCGCCGCTGCTCTCGGTGTTCGGCGGCAAGATCACGACGTTTCGCAAGCTGGCCGAAGAGGCCGTCGATACGCTCGCGGGTGCACTTGGCCAGCAAGCGCCGACTTGGACCGCGGGTGCGCCGCTGCCGGGCGGCGACATCGAACGCGCGAACTTCGAAGGTTTCCTCGCGCGCTTTCAGCGCGAGCACGCATGGCTGCCCGCCGATCTCGCGCGGCGCTACGCGCGCGCCTATGGCACGCGCGCGACGAACGTGATCGGCCATGCGCACTCGCTGGCCGAGCTTGGCCGGGCCTTCGCGCCGGGGCTCTACGAAGCCGAACTGCGCTATCTGCGCGACGTCGAATGGGCGCGCAGCGCGCAGGACGTGCTGTGGCGCCGCTCGAAGCTCGGCCTGCACGTGGAGCCCGGCACGCTCGCCGCAGTCACGACCGACATCGACGCATGGTTGGCGCAAGAGCCGGCGGCACGGGCGGCGTGAGGTTAAAGGCTTGAGGCCGGCGCGCGCAGTCGACCGGCCAGTAATGCAGTCACTCAGTAATCGGACCGCCGCCGAGCGGTACGCAGAACAACAGGCTTTTCCCGTCGCGAGTCCCCGCTCGCGATTCACGAAAACGCATGGAGAAGAGACACATGACGGACCAGTACATCCTCGCACTCGACCAGGGCACAACCAGCTCGCGCGCCATTCTGTTCGACCGTCAGGGAAACATCGTTTCCACGGCGCAAAAGGAATTCCAACAGATCTACCCGAAGCCGGGCTGGGTAGAGCACGATCCCCAGGAAATCTGGTCGACCCAGGCCGGTGTCGCGGCCGAAGCGGTGACGCGCGCCGGCCTGAACGGCACGTCGATTGCCGGCATCGGCATCACGAACCAGCGTGAGACCACCATCGTGTGGGACCGCGAGACGGGGCATCCCATCTACAACGCCATCGTCTGGCAGGACCGCCGCACCGCCGACTTCTGCGACCAGCTGAAAGCGCAGGGGCTCGAAGAGAAGGTGCGCGCGAAGACCGGTTTGCCTATCGACGCCTACTTCTCCGCCACGAAAATCCGCTGGATTCTGGACAACGTGGAAGGCGCGCGCGAAAAGGCCAGGCAAGGCCGCCTCGCGTTCGGCACCGTGGACAGCTGGCTCGTGTGGAACTTCACGAAGCACAGCCTGCACATCACCGACGTCACCAACGCGTCGCGCACCATGCTCTTCAACATCCATACGTTGAAGTGGGACGACGAACTGCTCGAAGCGCTCGACATTCCGCGCAGCATGCTGCCCGAGGTGCGCCCGTCGTCCGAGGTGTACGGACCGACCGTGACCACCGTGTTCGCCTCGAAGATTCCGATTGGCGGCATCGCCGGCGACCAGCACGCCGCGCTCTTCGGCCAGATGTGCACGGAATCGGGCATGGTGAAGAACACCTACGGCACAGGCTGCTTCCTCGTGATGAACACGGGCAGCAAGCCGATCGAGTCGAAGAACAATCTCGTCACGACCATCGCCTGGCAGATCGGCGACCAGATCAACTACGCGCTGGAAGGCAGCATCTTCATCGCGGGCGCCGTGGTGCAATGGCTGCGCGATGGGCTCGGCATCATCAAGAGCGCCGCTGAAATCGAAAGCCTCGCGCGCAGCGTGCCGCATTGCGACGGCGTCTATCTCGTGCCCGCATTCGCCGGACTCGGCGCGCCGCACTGGAATGCCCGCGCGCGCGGCACGCTCTTCGGCATCACGCGCGGCACCACGTCGGCACATATCGCGCGCGCGGCGCTCGACTCCATCGCGTATCAGTCCGTCGACGTGCTGAAGGCCATGGAAGCCGACTCGGGCATCCGCATCGGCGAGCTGCGCGTGGACGGCGGCGCCTGCGCCAACAATCTGCTCATGCAGTTCCAGGCCGACATGCTCGGCGTGGATGCGGTCCGTCCGCAAGTGAGCGAAACCACGGCGCTCGGCGCCGCCTATCTGGCAGGCCTCGCCGTGGGCTACTGGAAGGACGTGGGCGAGTTGCAGCAGCAATGGCAGCTCGATCGCCGCTTCTCGCCCGCCATGGAGCCACGCGACGTCAAGCAGTGCCTCGACGGCTGGCAGCGCGCCGTGCGCGCCGCGAAGGCCTGGGCCGACGCGCCCTGATCCCCCTCGTCTGACGCAGCTTCCCGCTGCGCGCTGGCTGCATCGCGAGCACGACCGGCTCGCGGCAGCCCGGTGAAACAGCGGTCCGTCGCAACGGCGGACCGTCTCCCCAATGGCTCAGGAGAACAAGAATGTCACCCTATATTGCGGAGTTCGTGGGCACGGCCATGCTCGTGCTGCTAGGCGACGGCGCCGTCGCCAACGTGCTGCTCGCGCGCACCAAGGGCAAGGGCGCGGACCTCATCGTCATCGTGATGGGTTGGGCGATGGCGGTGTTCGTGGCCGTGTACATCACGGCGTCGTTCAGCGGCGCGCATCTGAATCCCGTCGTCACCGTGGCGCTCGCGCTCGCGGGCAAGTTCGCCTGGAGCAAGGTGCCCGGCTACGTGGCGGCGCAGATGCTGGGCGGCATGGCCGGCGCGCTGCTCGTGTGGCTCGCCTACCGGCAACACTTCGCGAAAGAAGCCGATCCCGACGTGAAGCTCGGCGTGTTCTGCACGGCCCCCGCCATTCGCAGCGTGCCGCACAACTTCCTCACCGAAATGATCTGTACCTTCGTGCTGATTCTGGGCGTGCTGTATCTCGCCTCGCCGCAGGTGGGGCTCGGTGCGCTCGACGCGCTGCCCGTGGGTCTGCTCGTGCTCGGCATCGGCATCTCGCTGGGCGGGCCGACCGGCTACGCGATGAGCCCGGCGCGCGACCTGTCGCCGCGGCTCGTGCACGCACTGCTGCCTATTCCCGGCAAGCGCGACAGCGACTGGCACTACGCGTGGATTCCCGTGGTGGGGCCGCTCGCAGGCGGTTCGATGGCTGCGTGGATCTACCTGCACGCGCATTAACGGGCGCGCATCGCTGAGGGCCAAGGGCGGCGTTTGCGGCGAGACGCGCGCCGCCCGTGACGGCAGGACGGCCGCCCGTTTCCCGACATTCCCGACATTTCAGGATGGCTGAGCATTGGCTTGCAGCGCGAGGCCGCATGCGGCCGCGTGTGTGCATCGCGATGAAGACGTGCAGTCCGAAGGACGTATCATGGCGCCTTCCCATTCCCGCGCGCGCCACCGCCGGACGCGCTTCATCCGGTTTCCTGCATGATCGACCATCTCATCTGCGACTGCGACGGCGTGCTCGTCGACAGCGAAGTCATTGCCGACCGCGTGCTCGCCGAGACCCTCACCACCACCTTCCCCGGCATCGACTTCGGTCCCGTCGTGAAAACGGCATTTGGCCAGCAGACCTCGCGCTTTCTGTCGAACGTCGCGAGCGAGTTCAACCTTCAGCTGCCGCCCGACTTTCTCGAGACGATCGAACATAACGTGGAGCGCGCGCTCGCGGAATCGCTGAGCCCCATCAACGGCGTGCGCGATGCCTTGCAGCGCGTGCCGCTGCCCGCCGCCGTGGTATCGAACAGCCGGCTTGCCCGCGTAAGCGCGTCGGTGCGGCGCGCGGGGCTCGCCAATCTCTTCGGGCCGCGCGTGTTCAGCGCCGAGCAGGTGCCGCGGCCCAAGCCCTTTCCCGATATCTACCTGTACGCGGCGCAGCAGCTCGGCGTCGCGCCGGCGCGCTGTATCGTCGTGGAAGACAGCATCGCGGGGCTCAACGCGGCGCGTGCCGCGGGCATGAAGACCATCGCGTTCGTGGGCGCAAGCCACATTCCGCACGGCTACGCGGACGTGCTGCGTGAAATGGGCCTCACGCGGATCATCGAACACATGGACGCGCTGCCCGCACTGATCGAAAGCGGCGTGCGCGGCGAGTTTGGGGACGTGCAGTCCTGAGGGTGACTGCGAGGTGCGCCGGCGTGGCCGGCCAAGCAAGGCCGGCGCGCGGCGTCCGTAGGCCGGACGCCGCGCCGCCAACTCACACTACCCGGCCTTACGCCTCATCCGTACAACACTCGCGCGCGGCCGCAAGCGCCTCGCGAAACTGGACGAGTTCCGCAATCGTCAGCATCGGCAGACGATGCTGAGCGGCAAAACGCTCCACCTCGGCGCCGCGCGCCATCGTGCCGTCGGCGTTCATCAACTCGCAGAGCACACCCGCCGGCTTGAGGCCAGCCAACACGGCCAGATCGACCGTGCCTTCGGTATGGCCGCGTCGCGCCAGCACCCCGCCAGGCGCCGCACGCAGCGGAAACACGTGGCCAGGGCGAGCGATGTCGGCCGGCTTCGCGTGGTCCGCAATCGCAGTGCGGATGGTCGTGAGCCGGTCCGCCGCCGAAACGCCCGTGGTCACGCCTTCGCGCGCCTCGATGGAAACCGTGAATGCCGTGCCGTGGCGGCTCTCGTTGTGCGCCACCATGGGCGGCAATTCGAGCGCGCGAACCTTCTCGTCCGGCAGGCACAGACACACGATGCCGCTGCATTCGCGGATCAGAAGCGCCATGGTTTCGACGCTGAGCCGCTCGGCGGCCACGACGAGATCCGCTTCGTTCTCGCGGTCGTCGTCGTCCTGAAGCACGACGGGGCGGCCATCGCGCATGGCCTGCAACGCGGCGGCAATGCGTGGCGGGATGGGTTCGGTGGCCAGCAACGGAAGATCGGCCGAGGCGTCGAGCGGACGCGCCGCATCGGTCTGGCCTTGAAGGCGGGTGGAGTTCCCGAAAGACAACGGAGAGTGGGACATGTGAAACGCTCCTCGCAAAAAGTTGGGCGAAAAACGTTTCAGGGCATTGCAAACAGACAAGCACCCGCACAGGCAAGCCGCAAGCGGCCAACCACAGCGCCCCGCAACGACATGGAACGCCATGCCGCACGCGCGCAGACGCGCGCCGGCAACGGCGGGCAGAGTGACCATCTGCACATCTTCTTCCATCCGGACTATGACCGTCGGCTCTGGCATCGCACCAGATCTGCTGACCCCGCCATGCCGCGGCACACAGGCCGCAGGCGTTCGTACTGACTAGCGGGCGCTCGCGGGCTTGCCGGCTTTGCCGTGAAGGCAGGCCGACCTACCGCCGGTGGGGAATTTCACCCCGCCCTGAAGACGCACTGATTGCCGGAAAATCCGGCGGGCAAAGCATACAACAACCGCGACGATGGCGCAGCGGACCTGCGCCGCGATGCCGCGCACGGCACCGCTCATCCCTCGTGCCGTGCCGCATCGGGCGGAGCGTCCCAGCGCGGCGGCGTCTCCGCGTTCACGGTGACGCGAAACGCACGCGCCTCCGTGTCGCCGGGATTGCGCAGGCTGTGCGGCTGGTCCGCATCAAACACGATGGCGTCGCCGGTTGCGAGCAACTGGCGCTGGTCGTGCACGCTGAGTTCGAGCGTCCCCACGCTCACCACGAGATTCACCAGCGTGCCCGGCGTGCGGCGCGTGCCGTACTCGGTATGCAGCGGCGCGATGCGCAGCTCGTGGAACTCGGCGGCAACGGGCTCGCCTTCGGGATAGAGCGCGCGTTCGGCATAGCCGCCGTCCGCGCTCACCACGCGCCGCGCGCGACTGGCCGGCAGGTGTTCGAAACCGTTCACCGCGTGGCGGCGCAGGAACGCCGCGACCGAGACCTTCAGGGCCGCGGCAATCTTGCTCAGCACCTTGATGGACGGCACGCTGCGCGCCGATTCGATCTGCGCGAGCATCGCTCGCGAAACGCCGGACGCGCGAGCGAGTGCGTCGAGCGAAAGCTGGCGCTCGGCACGCAGCCGCGCAAGATTCACTCCGACGAGATGTTCCAGCAGATCGAACTGCCCTGCGTGGGCGTCGGGGGTCTCGTCGGCGGCATCGCGGACAAGCGCAAGCGGGGAATGCATGATCGCCTCCTTTCCTTCGTTCTGCCGCGCATCCGGATCGCGCATGGATCGCGCATGGATCGCGCACGGATCGCGCACGGATCGGGCAGCTGAAACTCGAATGGAGGCTATCGTCGCATCGGCTTGTGCCCGCGCCAACGAAGTTATCTTCACACCGTTATCACTATCGCGGACGGCGGTTTCGGGAAAGCTTCGAATCGCTCGTCATAAGCGCTCGTTCGTTGCGGCGCGCCCGATGCGCCTCGCGTTCAGCACGCGTCTTCGCGCACCGTTACAGGCGCCGCACGACCAGCCGCTTGCCCGCGAACGCCGGATCGCTGCGCATCCAGACGCGCCGCGATCCACGTGACGAACAGTGCCGCGACAGAGACCGCCGCGGCCACCCACGGCAGCGCGTCGTAACCGAGGCCGTGCGAGATGGCGAGACCGCCCAGCCACGCGCCGCCCGCGTTGCCGACATTGAACGCGCCGATGTTCAGCGTCGATGCGAGGTTCGGTGCGGCGGCGGCTTTCTCCACCACGCGCATCTGCAGCGGCGGCACCGTTGCGAACGCGGCCACGCCCCAGACGAACACGGTGACGGCGGCCGCAATCTGCGAATGGCTCGTCTTCGTGAACACCGCCATCACCACGGCGAGCATTGCGAGAATGCCCATGAGCGAGGGCATCAGCGCGCGGTCGGCGAGCTTGCCGCCCACCGTGTTGCCGAGCGTGAGCCCCGCGCCGAACAGCACGAGAATCAACGTCACGGCGCGCGGCGAGAAACCCGCGACGTTTTCGAGAATGGGCGTGATGTACGTGAACACGACGAACACGCCGCCGAAGCCCAGAATCGTCATGGCGAGCGCAAGCCACACCTGCGGCTCGCGCAGCACGCGCACCTCGTGGCCGAGTCCCGCGGGACCGGCGTCATGCCGGTTCGGCACGAGCGCCGTAATGCCCACGAGCGAGAGCACGCCCAGCACGCTCACGATCCAGAACGCCATGCGCCAGCCGAACTCCTGGCCAATGAAGGTGCCGAACGGCACGCCCAGCACGTTCGCGAGCGTAAGACCGGTGAACATCAACGCGATGGCGCTCGCGCGCTTTTCCTGCGCCACGAGCGAAGCGGCCACCACGGAGCCGATGCCGAAGAACGAGCCGTGCGCAAACGACGCCACGACGCGCGCCACCATCAGCAGCGAATAGTCCGACGCGACCGCGCAGAGCACATTGCCCGCGACGAACACGCCCATGAGCAGTTGCAGCGCGAGTTTGCGCGGCATGCGGCTCGTCACGACGGCAAGCAGCGGCGCACCCACGGCAACGCCCAGCGCGTAGCCCGTGACGAGCAGACCGGCCGACGGAATCGAGACCGCGAGATCGCGCGCCACGTCGGGCAACAGCCCCATGATGACGAACTCGGTGGTGCCGATGGCGAACGCGCTGATGGCGAGCGCCAGTAAGGGAATGGGCATGGAAATCTCCTGAACCGGTGCAAAAGGCCGACGCGCCGTGCGCGCAACGACCCGACAAGGCGCGCATTGTGGCTGCGCCGCGTCAATTTGATAATCGGCCCGGAATCGAAAACATTTTCAAACAAAACCGAAGAATAGGGATCGAGGAGGCAGCAGACTTCGCCGGCACCGGACGGGAAGAGGCGGAGGGTAAATCGGGGCGAATGGCAGGCTCGCGCCGGTCCTGTCGAGATTGCGGCATGCAGCGCCCCGCGCACCGCGCCAACGCCCTGCCCAAGCGGCTCGCGGGTCGCAAAGCGGAAACGGCGGCGGGCTATAATATGCAATTCCACCGCGCGCCCCAGCCGCCGCGGCGCGGCCCTTCCTTGCTCTTCCCGGCCTCGCCCGCACTCCGGCAATCATCATTCGAACAAGCCCGGCGCGAGGCTCTCCACCTTTTTGAACAACGCCCCCAGGTCAACCACTGCGAACGGCGAAACCCGATGACCAAGAAAGTTTATGTAAAGACCTTTGGCTGCCAGATGAACGAGTACGACTCCGACAAGATGGTCGACGTGCTCGGCGCCGCTGAAGGCCTCGTCAAGACCGACTCCCCCGAAGACGCGGACGTCATTCTCTTCAACACCTGTTCCGTGCGCGAAAAAGCGCAGGAAAAAGTCTTCTCCGATCTCGGCCGCGTGCGCGAACTCAAGGAAGCGAACCCCAGCCTGCTAATCGGCGTGGGCGGTTGCGTCGCGAGCCAGGAAGGCGCGGCCATCGTCGCACGCGCGCCTTACGTCGACCTCGTGTTCGGCCCGCAGACGCTGCACCGCCTGCCGCAGATGATCGACGCCCGTCGCGCAAGCGGTCGTGCGCAAGTGGACATCACGTTCCCCGAAATCGAGAAGTTCGACCACCTGCCGCCCGCGCGCGTCGAAGGTCCGAGCGCGTTCGTCTCCATCATGGAAGGCTGCAGCAAGTACTGCAGCTATTGCGTGGTGCCGTACACGCGCGGCGAGGAAGTGTCGCGCCCGCTCGACGACGTGCTGACCGAAATCGCCGGCCTCGCCGACCAGGGCGTGCGCGAGGTCACGCTGCTCGGCCAGAACGTGAACGCTTATCGTGGAAAATTCGGAGGAGCGCTGAGCGCCGGCTCACACGAAGTCGCGGACTTCGCCACGCTGATCGAATACGTGGCCGACGTGCCGGGCATCGAACGCATCCGCTATACGACGTCGCATCCGAAGGAATTCACGCAGCGCCTGATCGACACCTACGCGAAGGTGCCCAAGCTCGTGAGCCACCTGCACCTGCCCGTGCAGCACGGCTCCGACCGCATCCTGATGGCGATGAAGCGCGGCTACACGGTGCTCGAATACAAGTCGGTAATCCGCCGCCTGCGTGCCATCCGGCCCGATCTGTCGCTCTCTACGGACATCATCGTCGGCTTTCCCGGCGAAACCGAAGCGGACTTCGAGAAGACCATGGCGCTCGTCGACGAGATGAGCTATGACACGAGCTTCTCGTTCATCTACAGCCCGCGGCCAGGCACCCCTGCGGCGAACCTGCACGACGACACGCCGCGCGAGGTCAAGCTGAAGCGCCTGCAGCACCTGCAGGCCACCATCGAGGAAAACGTGGCGCGCATCAGCGCGTCGATGGTCGGCAACGTGGAGCGCATTCTCGTGGAAGGACCGTCGCGCAAAGACCCGACCGAACTCGCGGGCCGCACCGAGAACAACCGCGTGGTCAACTTCCCGGCGCCCGTCGCGTCGCACGCGCGGCTGATCGGCCAGATGATCGACGTGAAAATCGGCCACGCGTACCCACATTCGCTGCGTGGCGAGTTGCTGCTGACGCAAGACGAATCCCACGACGAAACTCACGAGAAAGCCCACGACAAAGCGCATGGCGGCAAACCGGCCGCGGCGCATTGAACCTGCAGCGCCTGGCGCGCGCGTGCCCCGAACCGCGGCGCGCGCCCGCCACCGCCCGAATCCACGGCCGCTAACCGGCAGGAGTAGCCAGACACCTTGAAGACCACCCAGCAACTGGAATTCACCGCCCCGCGCGACGACAACGCCCGGCTCGCCAATCTCTGCGGGCCGCTCGACGAAAACCTGCGCCAGATCGAACAGGCGCTCGACGTGACGCTATCAAGGCGCGGCCACCGCATCGCAATTCGCGGGCGCGGCGCGAAAGTCGCCATGGCTGCCCTCGAAAACTTCTACAACCGCGCGCGCGAGCCGCTTTCCGTCGACGACATCCAGCTGGCGCTCGTCGAAGCCCGGCACCCGGCCACCACGGGCACGGGCACGAACGGCAACGAGGAACTGGACCCGCGTTTTCGCGGCGACCCCGACCATCCGTTCGACGAACCCGCACACGCCGACGGCGAGGCCGAAGAACCGGGACCTAAGCTCTACACGCGCCGCGCCGACCTGCGCGGCCGCACGCCGGCCCAGCGCGAATACCTCAAGCAGATCGTGTCGCACGACGTGACGTTCGGCGTGGGTCCGGCCGGCACAGGCAAGACCTATCTGGCCGTGGCCTGCGCCGTGGACGCGCTCGAACGCGACCAGGTCAAGCGCATCGTGCTGACGCGCCCGGCCGTCGAGGCGGGCGAGCGGCTCGGCTTTCTGCCCGGCGACCTCGCGCAGAAAGTGGACCCGTACCTGCGTCCGCTCTACGACGCGCTCTACGACCTGCTCGGCTTCGACAAGACCGCCAAGATGTTCGAGCGCCAGATGATCGAAATCGCGCCGCTCGCCTACATGCGCGGCCGCACGCTGAACCACGCGTTCATCATCCTCGACGAGGCGCAGAACACCACGCCCGAGCAGATGAAGATGTTCCTCACGCGCATCGGCTTCGGATCGAAGGCCGTGGTGACGGGCGACACGACGCAGATCGACCTGCCGCGCGCGCAGAAGAGCGGCCTCGTGGAAGCGCAGCAGGTGCTCGCGAACGTGCGCGGCATCGCGCTCACTCGCTTTACGAGCGCGGACGTGGTGCGCCATCCGCTCGTCGCGCGCATTGTCGAGGCCTACGACGAGCACGCGAAACAAGAAGAAGCATGACGCGCGCGCCCAAACTGAAACTGACGCTGCAATTTCCGGCCGCGAAGGCATTCCCGCAACACAAGGCGATGCTGCCGCGCGCCACGGTCGCGAACTGGGTCAAGGCGGCCCTGTTCGCGGACGCGGAACTCACCGTGCGCTTCGTCGACGCCGAGGAAGGCCGCACCTTGAACCGCACCTACCGCGGCAAGGACTACGCCACCAACGTGCTCACCTTCGCCTACGCGCAAAGCGAAGAAGACCCGGTGACGGGCGACCTCATCCTGTGCTGCCCGGTGGTCGAGCGTGAAGCCGCCGAGCAGGGCAAGCCGCTCGCCGCTCACTACGCGCATCTGCTGGTGCACGGCGCGCTCCACGCCCAGGGCTACGACCACGAAACCGACGACGAGGCCGAAGAGATGGAAGGCATTGAAACCGATATCATGAACTCCCTCGGTTTCCCCGATCCGTACCGCGCCGACTGAACCCGCCGCCCTCAAGTGAGCCCCCGCTATCTCTCGACACCACTTGCCGCCGGGGCGGCTCCGTGTCCTGACTATCCGCCGTCGCTCGGCGCCTCGCGCCTGCTCACGGACGAAGAACTCCGCGCCTCGCTCGACTGCACCTTGCAGCAATGGGACGGCCAAAGCGACCTGTGGCTGTTCGGCTATGGATCGCTGATCTGGAACCCGGGCCTGCCCACCGTGGAAAGCGTGCGCTCGCGCGTGCATGGCTACCATCGCGGGCTTTATCTGTGGTCGCGGGTGAACCGCGGCACGCCCGAGCAGCCGGGCCTCGTGCTCGCGCTCGACCGCGGCGGCTCGTGCCAGGGCATGGCGTTTCGACTGGCCGCCACGGGCGTGATGCCGCATCTCGAAGCACTGTGGCGGCGCGAAATGCCGATGGGCTCGTATCGTCCGGCCTGGCTGCCGTGCAAGCTGGCCGACGGGCGCTTCGTGGAAGCGCTGGCCTTCGTGATGCGGCGCGACGTGCCCAGCTACACCGGCAAATTGTCCGACGAGACGGTTCGCACTGTGCTGGGATGCGCTTGCGGCCGCTACGGATCGACGCTCGACTACGTGCGGCGCACGGTCATCGCGCTGCGCGAAATCGGCATGCCGGACCGCGCGCTGGAAGCGTTGCTGCGGCGCTGCGCGGCGGACGCTGCGGCGTCGGCGCCTTGATGCGGTGCCTGAATCACCCCAGCAGCCACGGCCGGAAAGTGCGAGGGGGGCGATGGGGGCGAAGGGGACGACGGGGCCACGCTCGCTTCGCACTCGCGCCGAAATTTGTCCACCCGCAGCCGCGCGGGTTTCTGCGATAGCATTGAACGACGTTGCCCGCGCGCAGCGGCATCGGCCAGACGGTTCACGGCCACTCGGCAAGGCGCCGTGCCCAACCACGGCGGCCACGCCGGCAGCGCCCCTGGCCAACGCGCTGGCCGCCTGGCTACACGGTCGCGCCACCCGCGTGGTGTATCCTTAACCCTCCGCAACAGCGCGCCCGGCATGGCGGGGCGCACCACCATGAACGACTCTTATCCCAGTCGACGACAAACCGGCAAACCTCACGAAAAGCGCTCGCTGCTCGAGCGACTGACCGACTTCATCTCGCCCGAGCCCGATTCCCGCGGCGAGCTTCTCGAGATTCTCCAGGACGCGCACGAACGCAACCTCATCGACGCGGATTCGCTCTCGATGATCGAAGGCGTGTTCCAGGTCTCCGAACTGTGCGCCCGCGACATCATGGTTCCGCGCGCGCAGATGGACGCGATCAACATCGCGGACAATCCCGACGAATTCATTCCATACGTGCTGGAAAAGGCGCACTCGCGCTATCCGGTCTACGAAGGCAATCGCGACAACGTGATCGGTGTGCTGCTCGCGAAAGACCTGCTGCGCTACTACGCCGAAGAAGAGTTCGACGTGCGCGGCATGCTGCGCCCCGCGGTGTTCATTCCGGAGTCGAAGCGCCTCAACGTGCTGCTGCGCGACTTCCGCATGAACCGCAACCACATCGCCATCGTCGTGGACGAGTACGGCGGCGTAGCCGGCCTCATCACGATCGAAGACGTGCTCGAACAGATCGTGGGCGACATCGAAGACGAGTACGACTTCGACGAGGAAAGCGGCAACATTATCGAATCGCCCGACGGGCGTTTTCGCGTGCGCGCGCTTACCGAAATCGGCCAGTTCAACGAGGTCTTCGGCACGCATTTCCCCGACGAGGAAGTGGATACCATCGGCGGGCTCGTCACGCACCACTTCGGGCACGTGCCGCATCGCGGCGAAAAAGTGCGTATCGACGATCTGATCTTCGAAGTACTGCGCGCCGACGCACGGCAACTCCACATGCTGCTGGTACGTCGCGACGCGATGGCCGGCCAGCGCGAGGCGGCGCTGCAACCGCCGGGGACCTGAAGCCGGCGCCCTGGCGGGGCCACGGTGTTCCCTCCGGACCACCGGGCAGGCTGACTCGGCAGACATCCGGCCGCAACCCGGCCAAACCCGCCAGATAACGCAGCGCTTCGCTCCAACGCCACACACCTCGCCGATACCCCGGATAGCCGCGGCGCGACTCGCGGCACATCCCGCGTCCCGCCCCCGACATGCGGCGTGGCGCGAACCTCGCCAAGCCGCATCGCGTCACAACCTTATGCAACAATCGCTCGCCGGCCATCGGCCGCGCCCCGAGCACTTACACGAGCCACACTGGCACTCACTGAATTCGACCATGGCCGACCCCATTTCCTCGCGCCTGCGTTCCGGCGCGGCGCCCACCGCCCCTGATGCCGCCGAATCGGCAGGCGGTCGCGCGCTGCCGCGCTGGCATTACCTCGCCGCCCTCGCAGCAGGAGCCGCCAACACACTTTCATTCGCGCCCACGCCGCACGGCGGCTGGCTCGAAATCGCGATCTTCGCGTTCTTCTATTTCTGGCTCACGCGCACCACGGGCTGGAAGAGCGCCGCCCTCACCGGCTGGGCCTTCGGCTTCGGCAACCTCGTGACCGGCGTGTGGTGGCTCTACGTCAGCATGCATTTCTACGGTGGCATGCCCGCGCCGCTCGCGGGCGCGGCGCTCGCGCTGTTCTCGCTGTACCTCGGCTTCTATCCCGCGCTCGCGGCCGGTATCTGGTCGTTTTGCGCCGGCCACGCGAACAACGGCAAAGCGGGCGACCGGCCGTTTTCGCCGACATGGCACGGCGCGTTCGCCTTCGCCAGCGCCTGGGCGCTCGGTGAGTGGCTGCGCGGCACGGTGTTCACGGGCTTTCCGTGGCTCGCGAGCGGCTACGCGCAGGTGGACGGACCGCTCGCCGGATTCGCGCCGGTGGTCGGCGTGTACGGCGTGGGCTGGATGCTGGCGCTCGTGGCCGCGCTGATCGTGCAGGCCGTCACGCGCGCCGCGCAGTCGGGCCGTTCGTCCGCAAGCGGCAAGACGAATGGCGTGAGCGGCGCGCCTGCGTCGCTTGACGCAGCAAAGCCCGCTGCTGGCGTGGCCGTGTCGGGCGGCATCGCGATCGCGCTCGTCGCCGCCGGCATGGCGCTCTCGTTTGTCACGTGGACCGTGCCCGCCAACGCACCGCTGCACGTACGGCTGCTGCAAGGCAACGTCAAGCAGGACATGAAATTCGAAGAAGCGGGCGTACTGCAGGCCATCAACGAATACCAGCAGATGATCACCGCGAAACCGGCCGACCTCGTCGTGACGCCCGAAACCGCGATTCCCGTGCTCGTGCAGCAGGTGCCCGACCGCTTCGCTACGGCGGTCCGCCAGTTCGCGGACTCCACGGGCACGGCGATCCTGTTCGGTGCGATCGGCGGTACGGTCACGCCTGATGGACGCATCGTCGACTACACGAACAGCCTCTACGGCATCACGCCGGGCTCGCGCGAACTGTACCGCTACGACAAGCATCACCTCGTGCCATTCGGCGAGTTCGTGCCTTGGGGCTTCCGCTGGTTCGTGAACCTCATGAACATTCCGCTGGGCGACTTCGCGCGCGGCACGCCGGTGCAGCAGCCGTTCGTCGTGCACAACCAGCCCGTGGCCGTCGACATCTGCTACGAAGACATCTTCGGCGAAGAGATTGCGCGCAGCATTCGCGACAGCGCGACGCCCGCGGGCGTGCTCGTCAACACGACCAATCTGGCGTGGTTCGGCAACACCATCGCGCTCGACCAGCATCTGCAGATCGCGCGCATGCGCTCGCTCGAAACCGGGCGGCCGATGCTGCGCGCCACCAACACGGGCGCGACCGCCGCCATCGACGCCCGCGGCCGCGTGATCGCCCGCCTGCCCACCTTCACCGAAGGCACGCTCGACGTCGACGTGCAAGGCACCTCGGGCTTCACGCCCTACGTGACGAGCGGCAACAACACGGTGCTCGCGGTGTCGCTGCTGTTGCTCGCGTTCGGGTTTGCGTTTGGGCCGGGGCGGCGGACGTCGAGGAAAAAGTAAGGGGCGACGGCGGCACGACGGCGGCACGATGTCGCGAATCGGACACGAGGGCGTTTGCCCTCGTGAGTCGCCCGAGCGAATCAGCCAGGCGGCCTACCCCGCTGGAAGTC
Organism: Paraburkholderia sp. A1RI_3L; assembly: GCF_048957895.1. Classification (NCBI taxonomy): domain Bacteria; kingdom Pseudomonadati; phylum Pseudomonadota; class Betaproteobacteria; order Burkholderiales; family Burkholderiaceae; genus Paraburkholderia; species Paraburkholderia sp. A1RI_3L. Next base: position 1,013,810 of record NZ_JARCHA010000001.1, on the reverse strand, counting down.
TCAACCCACCGCCAATCCGGTAAAATTCAACGTTTTAGCCCCCGGCCGCATACCAGCCGGCTCGCGCTGCGGAGGGTCCGCACGGCGCCGGGCCGCGGGGCGCCATCTGCCCGAAAGGCACTTCATGCTCACGTTTCAGCAAATCATCCTGACGCTGCAGTCCTACTGGGACAAGCAGGGCTGCGCGCTGCTCCAGCCCATCGACATGGAAGTCGGCGCGGGCACCTCGCACGTCCATACCTTCCTGCGCGCAATCGGTCCCGAGCCCTGGCGCGCCGCGTACGTGCAGCCGTCGCGCCGTCCGAAAGACGGCCGTTACGGCGAAAACCCGAACCGCCTGCAGCACTACTACCAGTACCAGGCGGTGCTGAAGCCGGCGCCGGAAAACATCCTCGATCTCTATCTCGGCTCGCTCGAAGCGCTCGGCTTCGACCTGAAACAGAACGACGTGCGCTTCGTGGAAGACGACTGGGAAAACCCCACGCTCGGCGCCTGGGGCCTCGGCTGGGAGGTCTGGCTCAACGGCATGGAAGTGACGCAATTCACGTACTTCCAGCAGGTGGGCGGCATCGACTGCAAGCCGGTGCTGGGCGAAATCACCTACGGCCTGGAGCGCCTCGCCATGTATCTGCAGAAGGTCGAGAACGTCTACGACCTCGTGTGGACCGAGTGGGAAGAGCCAGGCCCGAACGGCCCCGAGGTGCGCCGCCTCACCTACGGCGACGTCTATCACCAGAACGAGGTCGAACAGTCGAAGTACAACTTCGAGCACGCGAACGTCGATCTGCTCTTCACGTTCTTCAACAGCTACGAAGCGGAAGCGAAGCGGATGATGGACAACGCGCTCCCGCTGCCCGCCTACGAACTCGTGCTCAAGGCCGGCCACACGTTCAACCTGCTCGATGCGCGCGGCGCCATTTCGGTCACGGAGCGTGCTGCCTACATCGGCCGCATTCGTGCGCTCTCGCGGCTCGTGGCGCAGGCGTATTACGACTCGCGCGAGCGGCTCGGCTTCCCGATGCTCGGCAATCCCGTGCACGGCGTGCCCGGCCTCACGACCGATGCACAAGACGCCGCAATGCCCGCCTGGGCGCCGCCGCTGAAAGTCGAACGCAAGTTCGACGAGGAATGACGGGATCAAGAACTCCATGACACACGCTCACCAAGCTACCCTGCTCGTCGAACTGCTGACCGAAGAGCTGCCGCCGAAGGCCCTCGCGCGCCTTGGCGACGCGTTCGCCGAAGGCATTGCGCAGCGCCTCGCCGCGCGTGACCTGATCGAAGGCGAACTGTCGTTCGAACGCTATGCCACGCCGCGGCGCCTCGCCGTCGTCGTGAAGAACGTGCGCAGCGTCGCGCCCGAAAAGCGCGTGCGCGAGAAAGTGCTGCCCGTCTCCGTCGCGCTCGATGCGAACGGCCAGCCCACCGCGCCGCTCGCGAAGAAGCTCGCGGCGCTCGGCTTTCCCGACTTCCCCGTCGCGGAACTCGAACGCGCCACGGACGGCAAGAACGAAGCGTTCTTCCTCAACTACTCGGCCCCGGGCGCGACGCTCGCCGAGGGGCTGCAAGCCGTGCTGGACGAAGCGCTCGCCATCTCGAAGCTGCCCATTCCGAAGGTCATGACGTACCAGCGCCCGGACGGCAGCAACATCCAGTTCGTGCGGCCCGTGCATCGGCTCACGGTGCTGCATGGCGCGGACGTCGTGCCCGTCACCGCATTCGGTGTGGACGCAGGCGACACCACGCGCGGCCACCGCTTTCTCTCGGAAGGGCTCGTCGCCATTCCGAATGCGGACGCCTACGCGCAAACGCTGCTGCACAAGGGTCACGTTGTGGCGAGCTTCGCCGACCGCAAGGAAACCATCCGCACGCACCTGCTCGCGCAGGCGAACGGCGACCAGGTGGTGATGCCCGAAGCGCTGCTCGACGAAGTGACAGCGCTCGTCGAATGGCCGGTGGTCTACGCCTGCCGCTTCGAGGACGAATTCCTGCAGGTGCCGCAGGAATGTTTGATCCTCACCATGCAGACGAACCAGAAATACTTCGCGCTCACCGACGCCGCGGGCAAGCTGCGCTCGCGCTTTCTCATCGTCTCGAACATCGAAACGAAGACGCCGGACGACATCGTGGAAGGCAACGAGCGCGTGGTGCGTCCGCGCCTCGCCGACGCCAAGTTCTTCTTCGAGCACGACAAGAAGAAGCGCCTCTCGGACCGCGTTCCGCTGCTCGCGAACGTCGTGTATCACAACAAGCTCGGCTCGCAGCTGCAGCGCGTGGAGCGGCTGGAAGGCCTTGCCGGCACGATCGCGCAGATGATGGGCGCCGACATCGCGCTCGCCACGCTCGGCGCGCGGCTCGCCAAGGCGGACCTGCTCACCGACATGGTGGGCGAGTTCCCCGAGCTGCAAGGCACGATGGGCACGTACTACGCGCGCCACGACGGCGAGCCGGAAGAAGTGGCGCTTGCGTGCAGCGAGCACTACCAGCCGCGCTTCTCCGGCGACGCGCTGCCCGCCACCACCACGGGCACCGTGGTCGCGCTCGCGGACAAGCTCGAAACGCTCGTGGGCATCTGGGGCGTCGGGCTTCAGCCCACGGGCGAGAAAGACCCGTTCGCGCTGCGCCGTCACGCGCTCGGCGTGCTGCGCATTCTCGTGGAAAAGCAGTTGCCGCTCGATATCGTCGCGCTGCTGCGCGCCGCTTACGCGCAGTTCGCCGCGGTACCGAACGTAGCCGATTCGACGGACGCCCTCTACGCGTTCTTCATGGACCGCCTGCGCGGCCTGCTGCGCGAGCGCGGCTACGCGGCGAGCGAAATCGACGCCGTGCTGGCGCTCAATCCCACGCGGCTCGACGACGTCGTCGCGCGCCTCGATGCGGTGCGCGAATTCGCGGCCCTGGCCGAAGCGGCATCGCTTGCAGCGGCGAACAAGCGCATCTCGAACATCTTGAAGAAGTCCGAAAGCGGCGCAGCCGGTGGCGTGCAAACCGCGCTCCTCGTGGAAGCTGCGGAAAAGGCGTTGCACGCGCAGCTCGAACAGGTGGCCCCGCGCGTGCAGTCGCAGCTGGCCGAGCGGCAGTACACGGGCGCGCTCACCGCGCTTGCCGCGCTGCGCGAGCCGGTGGACACGTTCTTCAACGACGTCATGGTGAACGCCGAAGACGCGGCGCTGCGCGCGAATCGCCTCGCCCTGCTCGGCGCGCTGCACCAGCAGATGAACTGCGTGGCAGACATTTCGCGGCTCGCCGCCTGAGCCTGCCATGCCGACCAGTGCCAGCAGAAAGCTCGTCATTCTCGACCGCGACGGCGTAATCAACCTCGACTCGGACGCCTTCATCAAGTCGCCCGACGAATGGGTCGCCATTCCGGGCAGCCTCGAAGCCATCGCACGCCTGAACCAGGCGGGCTATCGCGTGGCGGTGGCGTCGAACCAGTCGGGCATCGGCCGCGGCCTCTTCGACATGGCGGCGCTCAACGCGATGCATCTCAAGATGCACCGCATGGCCGCCGCGGTGGGCGGCCGTATCGACGCCGTGTTCTTCTGCCCGCACACGGCCGAAGACCAGTGCGAATGCCGCAAGCCGAAGCCGGGCATGCTGAAGATGATTGCCGAGCGCTTCGAGATCAGCCCGGAAGACACGCCGGTGGTCGGCGACGCGCTGCGCGACTTGCAGGCCGGCGCCATACTCGGCTTTCAGCTGCATCTCGTGCGCACCGGCAAGGGTACGAAGACGCTCGCCAGTGGGGGGCTGCCCGAAGGCACGAAGGTCCATGACGACCTGCGCGCCTTCGCGCTCGACTTTCTTTCGAGCCGACACGAGTAACGCCGTCAGCGCCGCGCTAGCCGCTTGCGGTTTGCCAGTGGAAGCTGGACGCCTGTTTGCAGGATCACACCCATGCTTTTTGTCCGTTCCCTGTTGCTGCTCGTGTACTTCGCCGTGTTCACGGTGCCGTACGCGACCGCCTGCTTCATCGCCTTCCCATTCATGCGCGCCGACCGGCGCTACTGGATGGCCGTGGGCTGGTGCCGTACGACGATCTTCGTCACGCGCTGGCTCAACGGCATCCGCTATCGCGTGCAGGGCATGGAAAACCTGCCGGACGGCCCGGCGGTGCTGCTTTCAAAGCACCAGTCCGCATGGGAGACGGTTGCGTTTCCCGCCGTGATGCCGCGGCCGCTCTGCTACGTGTTCAAGCGCGAACTGCTCTACGTGCCGTTCTTCGGCTGGGCGCTGGGCATGCTGAAGATGGTTCACATCGATCGCAAGGAAGGCAAGCACGCGTTCGATTCCGTCACGCGCCAGGGCAAGCAGCGGATGAGCGAAGGCGCGTGGGTGATCATGTTCCCCGAAGGCACGCGCACGCCGGTGGGCAAGCAGGGCAAGTACAAGACCGGCGGCGCGCGCTTTGCGATTGCGACCGGCGCGCCCGTGGTGCCCATCGCGCACAACGCAGGGCGCGTGTGGCCTCGCAACTCGTTTTATAAATATCCGGGTATAGTCACGGTGTCGATCGGCCAACCCATTGATACTGCAGGGCTAACGGCCGACGAAGTGAATACGCGCGTGGAAGCATGGATCGAAGCCGAGATGCGCCGCATCGATCCTGCCGCGTACAACGTGACGGACGCTTCGCCCGCCACCACTGCCCGGATCTGACGCGCCACCCCTGTGCGTTCGCGCCTCGCCGCGAGGCGCGCATGACGCGCAAATTGCGAGCGTTTCGCCCAAGCCGAATTCGATGCACAAGCCTCCCAGGCCGCGGCACGCCGCGGCGCTCGACAGCCGGCAACTCGACCTGCCGCTCTTTCCCGAGCCGGTTCAGGTGCCGCTCACGCCGCAGTCGCTTGCGCCGCTCACGTCGGTCAAGCCGCTCGCGCCAACGTCCCCTGCCTCTGCCCTTGACCCGTTGACGCCAGCACCGGCTACACCGCCGCGCGCGCCGGACGGCACGAAGCTGCGCGCGCTCACGCTCGGTGCGAAGACGCTGCACTACCGGCTCAAGCGCTCCTCGCGCCGCTCCATCGGCTTCACGATCGACGGCACGGGGCTCACCATCACGGCGCCGCGCTGGGTGACGCTCGCGGACATCGAAGCGGCCATCGCAGGCAAGGAACGCTGGATTTTCGCGAAGCTTTCGGAATGGCAGACTCGCACGGAACAGCGCGCGCTGCCTCAGGTGGAATGGAAAGACGGCGCCGAGGTGCCCTATCTCGGCAAGCCTGTCAGCGTGACGCTCGCCGCGCCACACGGCACGCTCGCATTCGATGAAGCGGCGAGAGCGCTCGCACTGCCGCTGCCGCTGCACGCGGACCCGCAGCAGATCAAAGACCGCGTGCAGGGCTGGCTGCAGAACGAGGCGAAGCGGCTCTTCGGCGAGCGGCTCGAGGTCTATGCGGACAAGTTGGGGGTGACGTACCGCGCGTATGCGCTGTCGTCGGCGGCGACGCGCTGGGGCAGTTGCTCGAGCGACGGACGCATCCGCCTCAACTGGCGGCTCATCCACTTCCCGCTCTCGGTCATCGACTACGTCGTCGCGCACGAACTCTCGCATCTGCGCGAGATGAACCACAGCCCGCGCTTCTGGCAGACCGTGGAGTCGATCTTTCCCGAGTTCCGCGAAGCGCGGGAGGCGCTGCGCCAGCACCCGCCCGAGCTGCTGCCGGTGATGTGAGTTACTTCTTTTTCTGGATGAACTCGATCTTGTAGCCGTCCGGGTCCGTGACGAACGCGATCACGGTCGTGCCGTGCTTCATCGGACCCGCTTCGCGCACCACCGTGCCACCCTGCGCCTTGATCTTCTCGCACGCGGCGTAGGCGTCTTCCACTTCAACGGCGAGGTGGCCAAAGCCGCCGCCCAGATCGTACGACCCGGTGTCCCAGTTGTGGGTTAATTCGATGACGGTGCCGTCGCGTTCATCGGTGTAGCCGACGAACGCGAGCGTGAATTTGCCTTCGGGATAATCTTCGCGGCGCAGCAGTTTCATGCCGAGCAGCTCTGTGTAGAACTTGATCGAGCGGTCGAGATTGCCGACCCGGATCATCGTGTGCAGCAAGCGCATCGCGTACTCCGTTTTGCCTTCGTGAAAACGCGCAGGTTACCAAAAATGCGCACTGCCTGCCGCCGGCGCTCCACGCGTGAACGCGCCAGTTTGCGCCGCGCTGCAGCTCCCGGCGCATTACGCGTTCTTACGGCCACTTGCCGCGTCTTGCGCGCGAAATCCGCGGTTCTGCGATGATTCAATCCCGTGCGGCGGGCAAGCATCAGGAGGCGGTATGGATCACCTTGAGTCATTGCGAATCTTCTGCGCCGTCGTGGACGCGAGAAGCTTCACGCGCGCAGCGCAAGCAATGGGACTGTCGACGCCGGCGGTCTCGCGGTCGATATCGGACCTCGAAGAGCGGCTCGGCGTGCGCCTCTTTCACCGCACCACGCGGCATATCGCCCTCACCGAAGCAGCCGAACATTTCTACACCGGCTGCTCGCGCGTGATCAACGAACTCGATGCGCTGGAAGCCGACGCAGGCCAGCACAGCCGCGACCCCTCGGGCGTGCTGCGGCTCGTCGCGCACGCTACCGCGGCCGTGCAGCTATTGCCTGCGCTCATCAACGGGTTTCGCGTCGCCTGTCCGAACGTGCAGGTCGAACTCACCCTGGCCGAGCGCCCCGTGGATCTGGTGGAGGAAGGCTACGACCTTGGCATCGTGCTGCCCTACATGCTGACGAGCGACCAGACCATTACGCGCGTCATCAATCGCATTCCGCTCGTGGTCGCGGCTTCCGCCGAGTACATGAAAGGCCGCGAAGCGCCGAAGACACCCGAAGACCTCGCGATGCTCGACTTCGTCACCATGCTCACGTCGATTCGCGAGCCGAAGCTGCGCTTTCGCAGCTGCGCGTCTCATGCGAGAGATGCATCCGCTGATGATGGCCACGCGAAACACGAGATCGTCGTGCCGCTGCGATACGACATCTCGACGAACAGTGCGGCGTTCAACAAGGAACTGGTTTTGGGCGGCGCGGGATTGGGCATACTGCCGCGCTCGATGATCGAGCGCGAACTCGCGAACGGCCGGCTGGTGCGAATCCTGCCCGAGTTCGAACTCGTGGACAGCGAGATCGAGCTACAGCTTGCGTGGCGCGACCGCCGGCTCATGGCGGCGAAGGTGCGAGCCTTCGTGGATTTCGCGACCACGTTCTTCACCGCGCCGCCTGCGCCTGCCGCCTCGCCGGCATTGACGCCTCCCCGCAAGCGCAGTCGCACGAGCACCGCGCAGCAGATCTGAGCAGGCTGCACTACCATACGGACGCATGTGCATGCATATGCACAACTCATACGCCGTGCGGCTTTGGTATCCCACCTGATGCATGGCGACGCGGATTTCCGCAAGCAACCTGCAAGGAGACTCGAAGCATGCGAATTCTGGTCGTGGGCGCCGGCGGTGTCGGCGGATATTTTGGGGCGCGTATGGCGCATGCCGGGCGCGACGTCACGTTCCTCGTGCGGCCGCAGCGCGCCGAAGAACTGCGCCGCGCGGGCCTCGTCGTGCGCAGCCGGTACGGCGATCTCACGCTGCGCGACGTGAAGACGGTGGTGAAGGGCGACCTGCGCGAGCCGTTCGACCTGATCCTGCTCAGCTGCAAAGCCTACGATCTGGCAGACGCCATCGACTCGTTCCAGGCCGCGGTAGGCCCCTCCACCGTGATCCTGCCGCTCCTGAACGGCATGCAGCACGTCGACGAACTGCAACGCCGCTTCGGCACCTCCAAGGTGATGGGCGGCCTGTGCCTGATCGCGGCCACATTGAACGCCGAACGCGAAATCGTGCATCTCAACGACATGCAGGCCATCGTGTTCGGCGAGCTGGCGGGCGGCGTATCCGAACGCGCGCAGGCCGTAGCCGAAGCGATGGGCAACGCCGGTTTCGACGTCACCGCAAGCGCGAACATCGTCCAGGAGCTGTGGGAAAAGTGGGTGTTTCTCGCGACGCTCGCCGGCATTACGTGCCTCTTCCGGGCCTCGATCGGCGAAATTCTGGCGACGCCGGACGGCGAGCGTGCCATCGCGAATCTGTTTGCCGAGTGCTCGGCCGTTGCGGCCCACAACGGCTACGCGGTGCGGCCCGAATTCAACGCGCGGATGCGCGCGATCCTGTTTGCGGCCGGCTCGCCGCTCACGGCCTCGATGCTGCGCGATCTTCAGGCAGGCTCGCGCATCGAAGCAGACCACGTGCTCGGCGACCTGATCCGTCGCGGCGACGATCGCCAGCGAGACGACGCGGCGCTCTCCGTACTGCGGCTCGCTTACAGCCATCTGAAAGCCTACGAAGTGCGCCGCGCGGCGCAGCCGCAGGCGGGAGCCGCATCATGAGCAAAGCCCCGTCCTACGACGCCTGCAACTGCTTCGCGCTGCGCCAGGCCTCGCGCTACGTCACGCAGATCTACGAGCGGCATCTGGCGCCCTCGGGTCTCTCGGCCGCGCAGTTCGCGATTCTCGCGCGCCTCTCGCGCAAGCCGGGCTCCACCATGCTCGCCCTCGCCGAGGCCATGGTGATGGACCGCACGACCCTCGTGCGCGCGCTGAAGCCGCTGCAACGCGACGGCCTCGCGGCCGCGGAGCCTTCCGACGAAGACGCGCGTGCGCTGGTCTACACCCTCACCGCGAAAGGCGCCCGCGTATTCGAGAAGGCGTGTGTGGCCTGGCGCGCAGCACAAACCGAGTTCGAGCAACATTTCGGACGCGAGCGGGCCAAGGCGCTGCGCGGCGAACTGTTCGACATCACGCAGGCGATGGCGCATCGATAAGCGGCGTCCGCTCGACGGGCGCAAGCAGCAGCGACCGTACGCGGAAACCACGCGATGCACCGCAGCAAGCACATGCGACGCGTGGGGTCATGGTCCCTGCGAGCGTGGCCTTTTTGCTATCGTGAGGCTCCTTTTCCTTGCCGGAACGATCACGCATGAGCACCGCCGCGCTGCCGGCCCGCCGTCCGCTGGACGGCTTCGCCACGATACTGATGATCGTGCTGTGCGCGATCTGGGGCTTTCAGCAGGTCGCCATCAAGAGCACGAATGTGGTGCTCCCGCCTCTTTTCCAGGCGGGGCTGCGCTCGGCCATGGCCACGCTGCTCGTGTGGGGCTGGGCCCGCATGCGCGGCACACCGCTCTTTCGCGACGACGGCACGCTGGGCGCAGGCCTGCTCGCGGGCGTGCTGTTTGCCACGGAGTTCGTCTGCATCTTCGTCGGTCTCTCGCTCACCAGCGCCTCGCGCATGGCCGTGTTTCTGTACACGGCGCCGTGCTTCACGGCGCTCGGACTGCATTGGTTCGTGGGGGGTGAAAAGCTGCGCCGCACGCAGTGGACGGGCATCGGCGTGGCGTTCGCAGGCATGGCTCTCGCCTTCGCCGACGGCTTCGCGCGCCACGCGCCCGCCGGCGCCGCGGACAGCACGCATTCGATGCTGGCCGGCGTGGCCGGGGACGCGCTCGGCGTGCTCGCCGGCATCGCCTGGGCTGCTACGACAGTGGTGGTGCGTGCAACGAAGCTCGCGCATACAAGCGCGAGCAAGACGCTCTTCTATCAGCTCGCAGTATCGGCAGTGGTGTTGCTCGGACTGGCGGCCGGCGTCGGCCAGGCGCGCTTCGAGGCCATCGCATCGATCACGCCGCTCACGCTCGCGAGCCTCGCGTATCAGGCGGTGATCGTGGCCTTCGTGAGCTATCTGCTCTGGTTCTGGCTGCTCACGCGCTATATGGCGTCGCGGCTTTCCGTCTTCTCGTTTCTCACGCCGCTTTTCGGCGTGACCTTCGGCGTGCTGCTGCTCGGCGAATCGTTCAGTTCGCGCTTTCTCGTGGCCGCGGCCATGGTGCTCGCGGGCATCGCGCTGGTCAACGCGCCGGCTCGCCGCGAGGCGTCCTAGCCGCGCCGCTCACTGCCTGCGCAACGCGCACGTATTCCTCCACCGGCACGTCTTCGGCGCGCCGCGCAAGATCGAACCCCAGCGCGTCGAAATCCACGCGGTCGCGGAATGCGCCCAGCGTGTTGCGCAGCATCTTGCGCCGCTGCGAGAACGCGGCGGTCACCACTTCGCCCAGCACGCGTTCATCGACGTCCGGCAGTTCGTGCGGCGCGTACGGAATCATGCGCACGATCGCGGAATCCACCTTCGGCGGCGGCTGGAACGATTCGGGCGGCACGTCCAGCATCTTTTCGATCGCGTAGCGGTACTGCAGCATCACGCTGAGCCGGCTGAACGCCTTGCTGCCGGGCTGCGCGACCATCCGCTCCACCACCTCGTTCTGCAGCATGAAGTGCTGGTCGATCACGCAATGCGCGAACGTGGTGAGGTGAAACAGCAGCGGACTCGAAATGTTGTACGGCAGGTTGCCGACGATGCGCAGCGTCGGCTTGTCGCCCGGCGCGGCAAGCGAGCCGAAGTCGAATTCGAGCGCGTCGCCCGCATGCAGCGCGAGCCGCTCGCCGAACTTCTTTTTCAGGCGGTCGATCAGATCGCGGTCCAGTTCGACCGCATGCAGCGGTTGCTCCGGCGTGGCCACGCACTCGACGAGCGGCTCCGTGAGCGCGCCCAGCCCCGGCCCGATTTCCACCATGCGCTCGCCGCGTTGCGGGCGAATCAATCGGACGATGGCGTCGATCACGCCCATGTCGACCAGAAAGTTCTGCCCGAAACGCTTGCGCGCGAAATGGCCCTGGTGCTGTCGGCTGGTGGACATCGATGGAGAAACCGGAAAAGAGTGAAAGCGAAGCGCCGTTACCCGTTACGTATCAGGTATCAGGCCGCGCGACGGTGCCGCGCCATGGAAACCGCGGCGTCCACCGCGGCGATCATGCTGCCCGCGTCCGCGCGGCCCGTGCCGGCCAGATCGAGTGCGGTGCCGTGATCGACTGAGGTCCGCACGATCGGCAAGCCGAGCGTGACATTGATGCCCTCGCCGAAGGTCGCGTACTTGAGCACCGGCAAGCCCTGGTCGTGGAACATGGCGAGCACGCAGTCGGCGTCCTTCAGGTAACGCGGCTGGAACAGCGTGTCGGCAGGGTACGGACCGCGGGCGTCGATACCCTCGGCGCACGCGGCATTCAGCGCCGGGGAGATCACGTCGATTTCCTCGCGCCCCAGGTAGCCGTTCTCGCCCGCGTGCGGGTTGAGTCCCGTCACGAGAATGCGCGGCAGCGGCACGCCGAAATGACGGCGCAAGTCGCTGTTGACGATACGCAGCGTCTCGACCAGACCTTCGACGGTGAGCGCGGCGGAGACGTCCTTGAGCGGCAGATGCGTGGTGGCGAGCGCCACGCGCAGCGGCCGCTGGCCCGTGCCCGCGAGCATCATGACCACGCGCGGCGTGTGAGTGCGCTCGGCGAGATATTCGGTGTGGCCGGTGAATGGCACACCGGCGTCGTTGATCGTGCTTTTTTGCAGCGGCGCCGTGACGATGGCGTCGAACGTGCCGGCCATCGCGCCGTCGATGGCGGTATCGAGCAGCGTCAGCACGTAGCGGCCGTTGGCGGCATCGAGCTTGCCCGCCTCGGACGGCGCTACGAGCGGCACGTGCTGCACGCGAACCCGCCCGCTTGCCACGAGCGATGCCCAGTCCACGCCCACGGCTCGCGCGCGCTGCGCCAGCAACTGCGCGTCGCCGATCACCACGAACTGCGCGTCCGGCCAGTGCGCCGCCGCGCCCGCGAGTGCCGCCGCCGTCAGCTCGGGGCCGACGCCGGCAGGCTCGCCGGTCGTGATGGCGATTTGCAGCGGCGCTTGCGCAGCGCCGGCTGTAGGCGAGGAAGTGGAGGCGGCGGTCATGGCGTGGAGTGGACGACGGAAGTGACCGTCTATTGTAGGGACGGCGTGCCGACCTTGTAGTCCACGTAGGCGCTGTCGCGCAGCTGGCGCAGCCAGTCGGCGTAGGCCTGCTCCGCCTTGCGCTGGCCGATGGCCTGGCGCGCGAGGTCGATCTGCTGTGCAACCGAGCCCTGCGCTTCGCGGCGGCCCAGCACCTGGATCAGGTGGTAGCCGTACTCCGTGCGCACCGGCTCGCTCACCTGGCCGTCCTGCAGCGAATTCATGGCGCGCTCGAATTCAGGCACCGTCTCGCCCGGGCTGATCCAGCCCAGATCGCCGCCCTGCGAAGACGAGCCGTCTTGCGAGTAGGTGCGCGCGAACTTGGCGAAATCGCCGCCCGCCAGCACTTCACGGCGAATATCGAGCAGCTTCTGGCGCGCCTGCGGTTCCGACATGCCGTCGCCCACGCGCAGCAGGATGTGGCGCACGTGGGTCTGCGTGAGATGCGAGGCGTCCGCCGAAGGCGCGCCCTGGCCCGAGCGGCGCTCCATCAGGCGCACGATTTCGAAACCGTCGCCCGTGCGGATCACCGACGGATTCACCTGGCCCGGACGCAGCGTGGAAGCCGCCGTCACGAATTCGGCCGGCAGCTTCGAGGTGGGCTGAAAGCCCATGTCGCCGCCCTTGCCGGCATCGCTTGCCTGCGAATCGGACTTCGCGAGCTTTTCGAAACTGGCGCCGCCCAGCGCCTGTTGCAGCAGCGCCTGCGCCTTCTGCTGCGCGGCTTCGATCTCGGTTTGCGGCGCGTTCTGCGGTGCCTTGAGCAGGATGTGCTCGAAGCGCAGATCGCTCGTGAGACCGGCGTTCGGCCCGCGCTGGCTCGCGATGTAGTTCGCGACCTCGCCGTCCGAAACGGTGATCTTGCTGTCCACTTCCTTCTCGCGCAGCTTCGAGAGCGTGAGTTCGGTGCGGGCGTCGTTCGTGAACGTGCTCCAGTTCACGCCTTCGGCCTCGATCCGCGCGCGGTAGGTCGCGAGATCCATGTTGTTGGCCTGGGCGAGGCGTGCGAGCGTGCGCTGCACGGTGGCGTCGTCGATCACGATGCCGTCTTCCTTCGCCTTCTGCAGCTGGATGCGTTCGAGCACCATCTGGTTGAGCACCTGGAGGCGCAGCTGGTCCGTGGGCGGCACGGGCGCGCCCTGCTGCGTGAGACGCCGCGCGACGAGACCCGCCCGTTCGTCGAGCTCGCGCTGCGTGATGACCCCGTCGTTGACCACTGCCGCAATCGTATCGGCCACCTGGCCGCTGCTCGCGGCGCTCAGTGCCTGGGCACTCGCCGGCGCGGCCGGCAGGAAATACGCCGCAGCGGCGAAAGTTGCAGCCCATGCTGCGAGGCGAAGCTTTTTCATGATTCCCACAGATACTCCAAAGATGGCGGGCCGCTTCGCCCGTCTACTCGCGTTCGATGACGCATTGCCCACGCATTGTCGTGCCTGCTGCGCCGCAGTCATGTGTCATTCGTAGTTGGTGAAACGTGAATCGGGCGGCGGAGCCGGCGGCAGCGGCGTGTAACCGGCCACGCCCGCGCGGAACGCTGCAACGAGGCCGTTGTCGACATTCGACAGCCCCTTGAGCGTGAGCTGCGCCAGAAAGCGCGTGCCGGTAGTCTGGCTGCCCGTGGTGTTCACGCCGTTCGCGTAGCGCTGGATACCCACGCCGAGTACCCAGCAGTCCGCGTCGTACTGCATGCCGACGAGGCCGTCCACGATCCGGTGCCCGCCCAGGTCGTAATTGAAGCGGGCCACACCGTACACACGGTGCGAGAGCGGCCATTGCCCCGAAATCAGAATCTGGTTGATCGGCTCGTTGGTGAGCGTCGTGTTCTGGCGCGTGTAGCGATAGGCGACGTTCACGACACGCGAGGTGCCCGGACTGAAGCCGAAACCCACGCTCGCCTTCGTCAGCTGATTGTTGTCGGCATTATATTGGAACGCCGTTTCCGAAGCGAAACCGGCCCCCAGCTTGAGCGCCGCGCCGAGAATCAGGTCCGAATGCGTCGTGGCTTCCGACGTGGTCTGCCCCGGCAGCAACGTGACGCGCTGGTCGCGGAAGTAGTACTGCTGCGCGATCACGAAGCGCGCGCGCTCGTCGCCCGTGGCCGGGTTGAGAAAGCGCGTGGTGAGCGCAGCGGTGATGCGGTTCGCGTCGGCGATGCGGTCGTTGCCGACGAACGTGTTCGGCGTGAAGATTTCCGCGAGCCCGAAGTCCGATTCGGCGGTGTCGAAGAGCGGCGCGAAATTCTGGTTGTGATACGGCGTGTAGACGTAATAGAGCCGCGGCTCCAGCGTCTGGATGTAGTCCTCGCCGAACACGCGCACCGAGCGGTCGAAGATCAGCCCGCTGTCGAAGCTGAACGTAGGCACCTGCTCGGTGAAGTCCTTCGGCTGTCCCACGGGCGAACCCGTACCGATATTGCTCAGGTTGTACGACGCAAAGTGCCACTGCACCTTCGGCGTGACGAAGTACCCAGGCCCCACGACCGAGTACGACACGTACGGGTTGAAGACGATACGGTCGCCCTGGGTCGCATCCTGCGTCGTGATGCGAAAGCGCGAGTAGTCGGCTTCCGCACCGAAGTCGAAGCCGCCCACGTTGTACTTCGCGTACTTCACGTTGAGCTCGGGCTCGCGGCCGTACGGCGGCGCCGAAGGCGCGAGCGTCTGCCAGTGCTGCCAGCGCGCGAGCACCGACCACGGCCCGTTGTTGTACGTGAGCCCCGCTTCCTGTTGATACGTGGTCTGCAGCCCGTTGATGAACTGCGTGGACGTGGACGACAGGTCTTCCGGATACGTGTTGTCCGAGACCTTGTTGTAGTACACGTACCCGCCGAACCCGCCGCCGAAGTTCTGGTTGTGCTGGATGTACAGCGCGTAGCGGTTGGTCTTCGTGATCGCGTCGTTCGGCAGGAATTCGCCTGTGATCTGGCCGGTATAGTTGGGCGACAGATAACGGTAGTTGACCTGCGTGAGCACGCCGCGCTTCGAGATGATGCGCGGGGTGATCGTGGCATCGCGGTTCGGCGCGATGTTGAAGTAGTACGGCACCGAAAGCTCGAAACCGTTGTTCGAGCTGAGCGAGAACGTGGGCGGCAACAGGCCGCTGCGCCGGTCGCCGGAAAGCGGGAACGACAGCCACGGGCTCGCAAAGATGGGCACGCCCTGGAAGAACAGCACGCCGTTGTGGGCTACGCCTTCGTCGGCGCCGGTATCGAAGTCGAATTCGGTGCCCTTGATGTACCAGGCCGGGTCCGACTCGCAGCGGCACGCCGTGTACGTACCCTTCGTGAACACCGATCGCTCGTTGTCGATCAGCTCCACGCGTTCCGCGCTGCCCGAGCCGCCCGTCAACGTGAAGTGGTACTTCGGCGCGGTCATGAAGCCTTCGCTCGACTCCACCTTGAGGTGCGCCTCGGGGCCGACGAACGTGTTGCCGTTCTGGGTGATGCGGACGTGGCCGTACGCGTCGGCCATGTCGGTGTCTTCGTCGTAGTGGAGCGCGTCGGCCTTGACGATGGCCGTGTTGTGACGCACTTCGGCCGAACCCTTCGCGGCGATGTCCTGATTGGCCGTGCCCGTCGTGCTGTCGCCCAGCACGAAGGTGGCCGGACGCTGGCCGGATGCCACCGGATGCTCTTCGAGCTGGGGCGCGAGACGCAGGCTCCACGGGCCGTCGAGCGGCTGCGGCTGCGCGGCGTCCCCGGCGAGCTGGGCGTGCGCGAACACGGGCACGAAACCCGGCACGGCCACGAGCGCCGCGATGAGCCGCCTTTTGCCCGGCACGCAGTCGTCACTGGAAGAGTTCGTCTGGAAAAACTGTCTGGGCGGCATGTAAGGTTTTGGCGGATCGGCCCGGCCGCGCGCCCTTCGGATCACGATCAGCCGCCTCGCGCAATCGAACCGTCGAACCGTGACAGTTGGAGTGCACAACCATTAACAATTCATCGGGCAATCGCTCAATCGCACGGCGATGAAGGTATGAAGCGGGCGGGCGAACCGTTTGTTCGGGGCTTTGGCGCGAGTCGCGTCAAAAAAGTCGTGGGGTATTATATGGCAATACGTTGTCCCCTCCCGTTTTCGCCCGGTTTTCATGACGCTCGACGCCGCCGCCCTCCGCCATTCCAGCGCCCCCGATCCTCGACTCGATCTCCTTACCGCCTGGCTTGGCGGCCTCGCCTCGCGCCACGCGCTCAATCTGGCCACCCTCGCGCCGGCTTCGTCCGATGCCAGCTTTCGCCGCTACTTCCGGCTTGCCGCCGGCACCCAGCCTGGCGGAACCGCGATTGCCGTGGACGCCCCGCCGCCCGAAAAATGCCGCGAGTTCGCCCAGGTGGCGCACCTGCTGGCCGATGCCGGCGTGCACGTGCCGACCGTGCTGGAAGTGAACTTCGACGCGGGCTTCATGCTCGTCACCGATCTGGGCACCGATTCGTATCTGAATGCACTCAAGGGCGCGGCGCCCGATGGCACGGCGTCCCCGACAGAAGCCAGCCGCCCCGCGCCGCGCGAACTGATGCGCGACGCGCTCGACACGCTGATCCGCTGGCAACTCGCGTCGCGTCCCGACGTACTGCCGCCGTTCGACGAAGCGTTCCTGCGCCGCGAGATGGAGTTGATGCCCGAGTGGTACATCGGCCGCCATTTGGGCCACACCGTGGATGAGGCGACGCGCGGCGTGCTGGACCGCACCTTCGCGCTGCTGGTGGCGAGCGCGCGTTCGCAGCCTCAGGTGTTCATGCTGCGGGACTTCATGCCACGCAATCTGATGATCGCCACGCCGAACCCCGGCGTGCTCGACTTCCAGGACGCGGTGTACGGGCCGATCACCTACGACGTCGTCTCGCTGCTGCGTGACGCGTTCCTGTCGTGGGACGAGGCCTTCGAACTCGACTGCTTCGCCTGGTACTGGGAGCGCGCGAAGAAGGCGGGCCTGCCCGTCGACGCGGACTTCGGCGAGTTCTACCGCCAGCTCGAATGGATGGGCCTGCAGCGCCACATCAAGGTGCTCGGCCTGTTCTGCCGCATCAACTATCGCGACGGCAAGCCGCATTACTTGGCCGACCTGCCGCGCTTCGTGAACTACGCGCGCAAGGTGACGCAGCGCTACGCGCCGCTCGCGCCGTTCGCGAAGCTGCTCGATTCGCTCGAAGGACGCGGCGCCGAAGTCGGCTACACGTTCTGACCGATCGCTCCGACCCATGACGCAACCGCTCTTCAACCGCAAGGCGATGATCTTCGCCGCCGGCCGCGGCGAACGCATGCGCCCGCTCACCGACACCTGCCCGAAGCCGCTCTTGCCCGCAGGCGGCAAGGCGCTGATCGAATGGCAGATCGAAAGGCTCGCGCAGGCCGGCTTTACGACCATCGTCGTCAATCATGCGTGGCTGGGTGCGCAGATCGAAGCGCGGCTCGGTGACGGCTCGCGTTGGGGTGTCGCGCTGCGCTATTCGGCGGAGCGCGAGGCATTGGAAACCGCGGGGGGCATCGCGCAGGCGCTGCCGCTGCTCGAAGACGCCGGCACGCCTGAAATCTTTCTGGCCGTGAGCGGCGACGTCTACAGCGACTTCGACTACGCGCACCTCGCGCGGCACGCCGAACGGCTCGCCGCGCAGCCCGAGCCCGGCATGCATCTCGTCATGGTGCCGAACCCGCCGTTTCATCCGTCCGGCGATTTCGCGCTGGACGATCACGTCTGCGGCACGCTCTCGCTTGAAGGCGCGCCGCGCTACACGTTCGGCAATATCGGCCTGTACGACACGCGCATGTTCCACGCACTGCCGCGTGGCACGCGCTGTGCGCTCAAACCGTACTACCGCGAATCGATTGCGCGCGGGCTCGTGACGGGCGAGCTTTACGAAGGCGTGTGGGAAAACGTGGGCACGCCCGCGCAACTGGCCGATCTGGACGCGCGGCTCAAGCGCGCCCAGTAGTCTCCGTCTGCGGCAACGCGGACGCATCCGGCGTTTCGATACCCTCAGCAGCGCCGTTCCCATCCCGCGCTTCCTGCTCGGCGCGCTGTTGCTGAAGCGCCCACATCTGCGCAAACAGGCCGCCCGCGCGCAGCAACTCCGCGTGCGTGCCCTGCTCGACGATGCGCCCGTGGTCCATCACGATGATCTGCTGCGCGTGCACGACCGTGGAGAGCCGGTGCGCGATGATCAGCGTCGTGCGATTGCGCGCGATCTGATCGAGTTCGTGCTGGATCGCGCGTTCCGAGCGCGAATCGAGCGCCGAAGTGGCTTCGTCGAACACGAGGATCGGCGGGTTCTTGAGCAGCGTGCGCGCAATCGCCACGCGCTGCTTTTCGCCGCCCGAGAGCTTGAGCCCGCGCTCGCCCACCGAGGTCTCGTAGCCCTTCGGCAGACCTTCGATGAACTCGTGGATGTGGGCCGCACGCGCCGCCGCGATCACGTCGTCGCGCGACGCCGAGGGTCTGCCGTACGCGATGTTGTAGTAGATCGTGTCGTTGAAGAGCACCGTGTCCTGCGGCACGATGCCGATCGCGGCGCGCAGCGTGTCCTGCGCCACATCGCGGATGTCCTGGCCGTCGATGGCAATCGCGCCGCGGCTCGCGCGGTCCAGATCGTAGAAGCGGAACAGCAGCCGTGCGAGCGTCGATTTGCCCGAGCCGCTGTGCCCCACCACCGCCGTCGTCGTGCCCGCAGCAATCGTGAAGCTCACGTCGTGCAGGATGGGGCGCGACGGCTCGTACGCAAAGTTCACGTGATCGAAGCGCACCTCGCCGCCGCGCACTGCAAGCGGCGGCGCGTTCGGCACGTCGGGCACTTCGCGCATCACGCCCATCAGGGAGAACATGCGGTCCATGTCGGTCAGGCTCTGCTTGAGTTCGCGATACACCACGCCCAGAAAATTGAGCGGGATGTAGAGCTGCAACATGAACGTGTTGATGAGCACGAGGTCGCCCAGCGTGAGGCGACCCGCCATCACGCCTTGCGTCGCGCGCCAGAGAATGAACACGAGCCCGGTGCCGATAATCGCCTGCTGCCCGAAGTTCAGCGCCGAAAGCGAGTTCTGCGACTTGATGGCCGCCGCGCGATAGCGCTTGAGGTTTTCGTCGTAGCGCTGCGCTTCCCATTCCTCGTTGCCGAAGTACTTCACGGTTTCGTAGTTCAGCAGCGAATCGATGGCACGCGAGTTCGCGCGCGAGTCGAGTTCGTTCATCGTGCGCCGGAAGTGCGTGCGCCATTCCGTCACCTTCACCGTGAACACGATGTACGCGACGAGCGCCACGAGCGTGACGATCGCGTAATAGGCCTCGTAGCGCACCACGAAAAAGCCCAGCACGAGCCCGACTTCGACGAGCGTCGGCAGGATGCTGTAGAGGGAGTACGAAATGAGCTGCGTGATGCCGCGCGTGCCGCGCTCGATATCGCGCGACATGCCGCCCGTCTGCCGGTCCAGGTGAAAGCGCAGCGAGAGCGCATGCAGATGCCGGAACACCTTCAGCGCGAGTTGCCGCACGGCGCTTTCGGTCACCTTCGAGAACAGGATTTCGCGCAGTTCGGTGAAGAGCGAGGTCGAGAGGCGCACCACCGCATAGGCGATCACGAGCAGCCCGATGCCGCCCGCCAGCACGATGGACGGCGCATGCTCCGCGCGCCCGAGCGCCGTGAGCTGCTGCACGGAGGCAAGACTGTCGACGATGCGTTTCATCACGACCGGCACGCCCAGATTCGCCACCTTCGCACCGATCAGGCAGGTCAGCGCGAAGATCACGCGCCACTTGTAGGTCGCGAGGTAGGGCAGCAGCGAAACGATGGTCTGCCAGTCGTTACGCGGGCCGGTTGCGAGCGGCGAAGGCTCGCCGGAAGGAGGAAGGCGACGCATGGATTCTGGAGTGGGGTTCGTGACGGGCGGGTTCTGCGCGCCTCGCCGCTGCGCACTTTCCCGTACAATTTCTGATCTTCCGTATTGTCGCAGAAGGCCGCGGCCGCCGCTTCAGGCCGCCGCGCCTCCCTCCATACACACGAATCCGTCCACACGCGCCCTTTCCATGGATAAACACATGACCGAGTCCATCCACCTTCCGCAGAAGCCGCCCGCGCTGCGCGTGGTGCCGCAGCCTTCGGACGCGAACGTCCACGGCGACGTGTTCGGCGGCTGGATCATGGCGCAGGTGGACATTGCCGGCTCGATTCCGGCCAGCCGCCGCGCGAACGGACGGGTCGCCACCATCGCGGTCAACTCGTTCATCTTCAAGCAGCCGGTATTCGTGGGCGACCTGCTGAGCTTCTACGCGGACATCGTGAAGACGGGCAATACGTCGGTCACCGTGTCGGTGGAGGTTTACGCGCAGCGCATGAGCCTCACGCAAGACGTCGTGAAGGTGACCGAAGCCACGCTCACCTACGTCGCCACCGACTCCGACCGCCGCCCGCGCGCCCTGCCCGCGCTGGACTGAGCACGCGCCGGAGAAACGCGCCGCCGGGGCTTGCGCGCTAAGCCTCGGCGCACTCCATCCCGCCCTGCAGCAGATTCGCGATGGCGTCGCGCGGCATCGGGCGGGCAAAGAAGAACCCCTGCATCTCGTCGCAGGCTCGTTCCTTCAGGAAGTCGAGCTGCGCCGACGTCTCCACGCCTTCCGCAATCACCTGCAGTTCCAGCGAGTGCGCGAGCGCGATGATCGCGGACGTGATCGTCTCGTCGTCGCCCGAAATGCCGATGTCGGACACGAACGAGCGGTCGATCTTGAGGCGGTCCACGGGGAAGCGCTTGAGGTAGCTCAAGCTCGAATAGCCGGTGCCGAAGTCGTCGATGGCGAGGCCAATGCCGAGCGCGTGCAGATCGTTGAGCATGATCACCGCTTCCTCGGCGTTGCGCATGATGGTGCTTTCGGTGAGTTCGAGTTCCAGGTACTGCGGATCAAGCCCGGTCTCTTCGAGCACCTGCATGACAAGCCGCGTGATGTTGCGCTGCTGGAACACGCGCGCCGAGAGATTCACCGACACGCGCGCCGGCGGCAGCCCCGCCGCCTGCCACGCCTTGTTCTGGCGGCACGCCTCGCGCAGCACCCATTCGGAAAGCGGCCCGATCAGCCCGCTTTCCTCGGCAACCGGAATGAACGCCGACGGCGAGACGAGCCCCGCTTCCGGGTCCTGCCAGCGCACGAGCGCTTCCATGCCCACGATGCGGCCGGTGTCGATGTCGATCTGCGGCTGGTAGTGCAGCAGGAATTCGTTGTCGCGCAGCGCCCGCCGCAGGCGCCGCTCCAGCGAAAGCCGCGCGGTCGCGCTCGCGTTCATCTCCGGCTGGAAGAACTGGAAGGTGTTGCGCCCCATGTCCTTCGCGCGGTACATCGCGAGGTCGGCCTTCTTCATCAGCGTTTCGGCGTCGTCGCCGTCTTGCGGGAAGAGGCTCGCGCCCATGCTGCAACCCACGTAGAGCTCGTTGCCGTCCAGCCAGACCGGCTCCGAAATCGCGGCCCGCGCGCGCTCCATCCACGCGATCAGCGACTGCTCGTCCACCGTATCCGTCATCACGATCACGAATTCGTCGCCGCCGTGGCGCGCCACCGTGTCGCTCGCGCGAGCGCAGCGCGCCAGGCGTTCGGCCACGACGGAGAGCAGCCGGTCGCCGATGCTGTGGCCGAGGCTGTCGTTCACGTTCTTGAAGCCGTCGAGGTCGATGAACACGACAGCGAGCCCGCGGTCGCGCCGCTGCGCCGCGACGAGCGCCTGCTGAAGCCGGTCGCGCAGCAGGTTACGGTTGGGCAACCGCGTGAGGCCGTCGTAGTTCGCCTGGTATTCGAGCTGTTCCTGGTAGCGCATCAGCTCGGTCACGTCGTTCACGATGCCGACGTGGTGCGTGGTGCGCCCGTCCGCGTCGGGCACCGGCGCAATGAACAGCTGATTCCAGAACAGCGCGCCGTCCTTGCGATAGTTACGCAGCACGGCGCTCACCTCGCGGTTGGCGGCGAGCGCCTGGCGGATGGCGTGCAGCCCTTCCTGGTCGCGGTCGTCGCGCTGCAGCAGCCGGCAGTCCTGTCCCACCACTTCGGCGGGATCGTAGCCCGTGATGCGCGCGAAGGCCGGGTTCGCGTACTCGATCAGATGTCCGCCCGGCCCCGGGCCCGTGATGATGATCGCGTTCACGCTCGCGTCGAGCGCGCGGCTTTGCAGGCGCAGCGCGAGGTCGGCGCGCTTGCGCTCCGTGATGTCGGTGTAGGAGCCGAGCACGCCCAGCACGTTGCCGTCGCCCGCCGTGAACGGCAGCTTGCTCGTGACGGTGGTGCGATGCACGCCGTCGATCACGAGGTCCACTTCGAAGTTGAGCTTGGGCACGCCGGACTCGATCACCTCGCGGTCGTGCGCGCGCACGGTGTCGGCGAACTGGCGCCAGGGCAGGTCATAGTCGGTCTTGCCGATCACCTGTTCCGGGTACGCAAGCCCTGCGTCGCGCGCGAACGCCATGTTGCAGCCCAGGTAGCGGAACTCGCGGTCCTTCCAGAAAATGCGCTGCGGAATGCTGTCGATCACCGTCTCCAGCATCTGGTTGGAGCGCTGGGCTTCGGCTTCGGCCGCGATCTGCTCGGTCACGTCGTCGGCGAGCACGAACACCGCGTGGCGGCCCATGAACGTGAGCGTGTGGTACGAGATGTCCGCGCTCACGTGCGAGCCGTCGCGCCGCACGTGATGCCAGATGCCGGCCATGGTGCGGCCGCCGTGCGAAGACGGGTCGCTGCGCGTGAGATGCGATTCGAGCCGCGTCGCGTCCTCGGGCGTATGAATGGCGCGCACCGACATCGCGAGGAACTCGGTTTCGCTGTAGCCGTACTGCTGGATCGCGGCCAGATTGACGGCGAGAAAGCGCAGCGTGTCGCGGTCGAAGATGTACATGGGCACAGGATGCGCTTCGAACAGGCCGTGAAAGCGTTCGTCGCTGCTGCGCAGTGCCCGCGCGATGCGCAGCTTTTCGCGCGCGGCGTTTTCGCGCACGCCGAAGGTATAGATGAGCAGCGTGCCGCCCGCGAGCATCGAAATGACGAGCAGCACCACGGCCCGGCGGTTTTCGGCGATGGAATCGTCGATCACCTTTTCGAGCGCGATGCGCTGCTTCTGCTGCAATGCCGCGAACTGCGATTCGAAGCGGCCCATCTGCACGTCAAGCCGCATGTACACCGGCGCCACCCATGTACGCGCGTCTTCGCTGCCGGCCGGCCCGGGGCTCGCCGTGCGCGCCAGCGCCACGCGCAGATCACGCTGGAAGGCATCAGCGTCGAGGGCGAGGTTGTCGAAGTCGGCCGCCATGTCCGGCGTGTCGGCGAAGGCGGTGCGCAGCCGCGCCACGGTCTGGTCGAGCGTTGCCGTGCGCTCGCGCATCACTGGCTCGCTTTCGCCCTCGCCCGCGGTCTCGTAGCGGCCGAGCGCCATCAGCTCGTCGTTGAGCGTGTCGCGAAAGGTGTCCAGATCCTGACGGATGTGCGTGGCCCGCAAGGTGCGGGCGTCGGCCTCGCGCTGCCCGCGTATCTGCGTGTACGCGACGAACGCGTTCGCGCCGACAGCGGCGGCGACGACCGCCACGTTGATCAGCAGCCGCTTCGAGAAGAAAGAGTTCATGGGTTCCGGGCGTCGTTCGTCCTGCGGTCGGGGTGCCTGCGGGGCTTTATTCACCACATATCTGCGACGGGCAGGCGCGCGATGCGCCTCAACCTATGGATAACGGCAGCGTCCGGACCAGTTTGAGGGAAAAGAAAAAAATTCCGTTCAGGCCGGTTTGGCCAAACCAAATTCGCGCATGGCGGGCAGGAAATCGTGATTGCCTTCCGGCTTGCGCGAGAGCTTGGCAAGAACGTAGCGCTTGAATGGGGCCAGCTGCGCCCATTGCTCGCTCGTTGGCGCAGGCAGGCTCGCGATCGACGCCTGGTGCAGCACGCCGTCGGGCACCGCGCCGGCTTCACGCCAGACCGGCGCAGTGTCGGGCGTGAACCATTCCGGCTCGACGTTGGCGTGCGTGCGCAGCATCTCGAAGAGCGCGTGGTCGAAATTCGGCTCGATCTGTGCGTCTTCCTCCACCGGGAAGCGCGCGAGCAGCTTGCGGTCCTCGTACGGCAGCATCTGCCATTGAGCGAGCGAGATACGCAGGCCGAAGCGGTCCAGGTTGAAGCGGACCGACATCGGAATGTAAGTGAGGTCCTCGGAAGAGGCGACCTCGAACTGGAAAAGCAGCGGCGCTTCGTGGAGTCCCATGGCGGTATATCCCAGGTTCTGTCAGCCAGGTTCTGTCGGATGCCGGCCACGCGGGGCGCCGGCTTGGGGTATTTTAGAACCTTCTGCGCGACCCACGAGCCCACGTCCGGCTGGGCGTTTTGTCCGGGCCGCGCGCCAAGGAGTCCACGCTTGAACCCACTGGAAACCGCCGGCCAGCCCGGCGCCATCGAATTGCCCGTCACGCGCCACCGCGGCGGCGGCGCCGAAACGCTCGTCGATCACGTCGGCCAGGAATGGCCCGTAGCGCTCGTGTTCAACGGCATCTCGCATGCGGTGATGATGTGCACGCCGCGCGACCTGGAAGCCTTCGCGGTCGGCTTCGCCATTTCGGAAGGCATCGTGGACCGCAACGCCGACATTCAGGACATCGAGGTCGCATTTCGCGAAGACGGCGAGTTGCCTTACGCCGAAGTGCAACTCACGATCGTGCAGCAGGCGTTCGCGGGATTGAAGGAAAAGCGCCGCGCGCTGGCGGGACGCACGGGCTGCGGCGTGTGCGGCATCGAAAGCATCGATCTGCTCGATCTGCAACCGGAGCGCGTGCCGGATACAGGATTTCTCGCGCGGCTCGCGCCCGACGCGCTCGCCCGCGCCGCGCACGACCTGCCCGCGCACCAGGCGCTCACGAAGCTCACAGGGGGACTGCACGCGGCGGCGTGGTGCAACGCGCGGGGCGAGATTCTGCACGCTTTCGAAGACGTGGGCCGCCACAATGCGCTCGACAAGCTGATCGGCCAGCTCGTGCTGGAACGCGCCGACACCACGGACGGTTTCGTGTTTCTCTCCAGCCGCGCCAGCTACGAACTCGTGCGCAAGGCCGCGCGCGTGGGCGTGCCGCTGGTGGCGACTATTTCGGCGCCGTCGTCGCTGGCCATTGCCATCGCGAGGAAAGCGGGCTTGCGGCTCGTGAGTTTTTGCCGGGAGTCGGGGTATGTGGAGTATGGGACGGCGTGAGTGGAGGGGCTACTACGCGTTACCTGCGTTGTGTACGCAAGGTGTGTGGACAAAAAACGGCGCATAACGCGCCGTCCTTTTGCCTCGTCGCCCACGCTCAATCGAACTGCCTGAAATCCGGCTTCCGCTTCTCGAAAAACGCCTTGAATGCCTCCCGCGCCTCGGGCGCGAGCAGCATCTTGCCGAAGTGCACGGCCTCTTCCGTCATGCGCGTATGGACTTCGTGCTGCGCCGCGCCCTTCATCAGCGCCTTGGTCACACGCAGCGACGACGCCGGCAGCGCCGCCAGCTTGCTCGCCTGAGCCAGCGCAAACGCCTCCACCTCCCCGGCAGGCAGCACGCGATTCACGAAGCCCATGCGCAGCGCCTCCTGGGCGTCGAACGCGTCGCCCAGCAGCAGCTTTTCGGCCGCGAGCGGATAGCCCGCTATGCGCGGCAACAGCAGCGACGATGCCGCCTCCGGGCACAGCCCCAGCTGCGCGAACGGCAGCGAGAACTTCGCTGTGTCGGCTGCGTAGACAAGGTCGCAATGCAACAGCAGCGTCGTGCCGATGCCCACGGCCGCGCCCGCCACCGCCGCGACCACAGGTTTCTCTGCCGTGCTGATGGCGCGCAGGAACTGGAACACTGGCGCGTCCTCGCCTGCGGGCGGCGCCTTCATGAAGTCTTCGAGGTCGTTGCCGGCGCAGAACGTGCCCTCGCTGCCGCGAAACAGCACGACGCGCACGGCCTTGTCGCGCTGCGCGGCAACGAGCGCGTCGGCCATCGCCTGGTACATCGCGGCCGTAATCGCGTTCTTGCGCGCCGGCCGGTTGAAGGTGATGGCGAGCACGCCGTCGTCGGTCTGGCTGGTCAGGATGTCGGTGGTCATTCGCGGATCTCCTCCGTTGAACGAAAACGGTTCGCAAGCCTCGCGACCTGCGAACCGTTCATGCCTTTACGGCGCCTCCTCGCTGCCCGGACAAGCGAGCAAGCGAAGAAGCGGCCTGCACCTTACAGGCGCTCGATGATGCCGGCCGCGCCCATGCCGGTGCCCACGCACATCGTCACCATGCCGTAGCGCAGGTTGCGACGGCGCAGCGCGTGCACGACCGTCGCCGCACGAATCGCGCCCGTGGCGCCGAGCGGGTGGCCCAGCGCAATCGCGCCGCCCATCGGGTTCACCTTCGCGGGATCGAGGCCCAGGTCCTGGATCACGGCGAGCGACTGCGCAGCGAACGCCTCGTTCAGCTCGATCCAGTCGATGTCGTCCTGCGTAAGGCCTGCGGCCTTCAGCGCCGCCGGAATGGCTTCCTTCGGCCCGATGCCCATGATCTCCGGCGGCACGCCGCGCACCGCAAAGCTCACGAAGCGCGCGAGCGGCGTGAGGTTGAACTGCTTCAGGATCTTCTCGGAGACAACGATGAGCGCGCCCGCGCCGTCCGAGGTCTGCGAGCTGTTGCCCGCCGTCACCGATCCCTTGTTGGCGAACACGGTGCGCAGCTTCGCAAGGCCTTCCAGCGACGTGTCGGCGCGCGGACCTTCGTCGAGCGCAACTTCACGCGTCTTCACCTTCACCTCTCCGCTCGCGAGATCCGGCACGCGTTCGGTCACGGTGTACGGCGCGATCTCGTCCTTGAACTCGCCCGCCTGTTGCGCAGCAATCGCCCGGCGATGCGATTCGAGCGAGAACGCATCCTGCGCTTCGCGGCTCACCTTCCAGCGCTCGGCCACGCGCTCGGCCGTGAGGCCCATGCCGTAGGCGATGCCGATGTTCTCGTTGGCGTCGAAAATGTGCGGCGACATCGAAGGCTTGTTGCCCATCATCGGCACCATGCTCATCGACTCGCAGCCGCCCGCGATCATCGCGTCCGCCTCGCCCACGCGAATGCGGTCCGCCGCCATGGCGAGCGCCGTTACGCCGGAGGCGCAGAAGCGGTTCACCGTGACGCCGCCCACCGTGTTCGGCAAGCCCGCGAGCAGCGCGCCCATACGCGCCACGTTGAGGCCTTGCTCCGCTTCGGGAATGGCGCAGCCGATGATCGCGTCTTCGATCACCTTCGTGTCGAGCCCCGGCACCTGCGCAACCGCGGACTTGATCGCGTGCACCAGCAGCTCGTCAGGCCGCGTGTTCCGGAACACCCCGCGCGGCGCCTTGCCAATGGGCGTGCGGCTCGCGGCGACGATATATGCATCCTGTAACTGTTTGCTCATGTGAGACTCCGATCCGAATGACTCGCCGCTTCAGTTGCGCACCGGCTTGCCGGTCTGCAACATGCCCATGATCCGTTCCTGCGTCTTCTGCGTGCCGAGCAGGTCGACGAACGCGCGACGCTCCAGCGCGAGCAGCCATTCTTCGTCGACAAGGCTGCCGGCTTCGACGTCGCCGCCGCACACCGCTTCGGCAATACGGCTCGCAATCAGGAAATCGTGATCGCTGATGAAGCGGCCGTCGCGCATGTTGACGAGCGACGCCTTGATGGTCGCAATCGCCGAGCGGCCGGCCACCGGCACCTGCGTCGCACGCAGCGGCGCACGATAGCCTGCGGCGGCGAGCGCACGCGCTTCCTTCTTCGCCGTGTCGAGCAGCTCGAACACGTTGAAGACGATGGTGTCCGAAGGCTTCAGGTAGCCCATCGCACGCGCTTCGAGCGCGGAAGCCGAGACCTTCGCCATCGCCGCGTTTTCGAACGACTTCTGCACGAAGCGCAGCAGATCGCTCGGGTTCGCGCCCACCGCGTCTGCGGCTTGCGCCGCGCGCAGCGCCGCTTCCTTCAAGCCGCCGCCTGCGGGCACGAGACCCACGCCCACCTCGACGAGGCCGACGTAGCTCTCGATGTGCGCCACGCGCTTCGCACTATGCAGCAGCAACTCGCAGCCACCGCCGAGCGCGATGCCCGACACGGCGGACACCACGGGCACGTTCGCGTACTTCACGCGCAGCATGCCTTGCTGGAATTTTTTGACGAACGGCTCGATGCCTTTCGCGCCGCCCATCATGAACGCCGGCATCGCTTCTTCGAGGTTCGCACCCGCCGAGAACGGGCCGCCCGGCGCGCCGAGCTTGAGCGAGGTGGGCTGCCACACCACCACCGCGCGATACGACTGCTCCGCGAGTTCGATGGCCTGCGTGAGCCCGTCGATTACGCCCGGGCCGATGGTGTTCATCTTGCTCTTGAACGAAACGATCACGACGTCGTCTTCGCCCGCGCGGTCGTCCACCCAGGCACGCACGTGGTCGGTCTCGAAGAGCGTCTTGCCGAAGGTCTTCGGGTCCGCGCCCGTTTCGCCTTGCAGCGGCGCGCGGAATACCTGGCGTTCGTAGACGGAAAGCGACGAGCGCGGCACGAAGCGCTTCGCCGCGGGCGACCATGAGCCTTCGGCCGTATGCACGCCGCCCTTCTCGGCGACTGCTCCTTCGAACACCCACGCAGGCAGCGGCACGTTCGCGAGCGCCTTGCCCGCGGTGATGTCGTCCTGCACCCATTCGGCCACCTGCTTCCAGCCCGCCGTCTGCCAGCCTTCGAACGGACCTTCGTTCCATCCGAAGCCCCAGCGGATAGCGAGATCGACGTCGCGCGCGTTGTCCGCAATGGATTCGAGATGCACGGCGATGTAGTGGAACACGTCGCGGAAAATCGACCACAGGAACTGCGCCTGCGGATGCGTGGATTCACGCAGCAGCTTCAGGCGTTCGGCCGGCGGGCGCTTGAGGATGCGGCCCACCAGTTCGTCGGCTTTGGCGCCGGCTTCCACGTACTCGCCCGTTTTGGCGTCGAGCACCTTGATCGCCTTGCCTTCCTTGCGATAGAAGCCCGCGCCGCTCTTCTGTCCGAGCGCGCCCTTCTGCACGAGCGCGGCGAGCACCGCGGGCGTCTCGTAGACGGGATAGAACGGGTCGTCTGCGAGGTTGTCCTGCATCGTCTTGATGACGTGGGCCATGGTGTCGAGGCCCACCACGTCTGCGGTGCGGAACGTGGCCGACTTCGCGCGGCCCAGCCGGCTGCCGGTCAGGTCGTCCACTTCGTCGAAGCGCAGGCCGAACTTCTGGGCTTCCGCCACCACCGCGAGAATCGAAAAGATGCCGACGCGGTTCGCGATGAAGTTGGGCGTGTCTTTCGCCCGCACCACGCCCTTGCCCACGGCGCTCGTGAGGAACGTTTCGAGCTGGTCGAGAATCTCGGGCCGCGTGTGCGCCGTGGGGATCAACTCCACGAGATGCATGTAGCGCGGCGGATTGAAGAAGTGCACACCACAGAAGCGCGCCTTCAATTCATCCGAAAAACCGTCGGAAAGCGCCGTGATCGAGAGGCCCGACGTATTGGACGCGAAGATCGCGTTCGCGCCGATGTGCGGCGCCACCTTCTTGTAGAGGTCGTGCTTCCAGTCCATGCGCTCGGCAATGGCCTCGATCACGACGTCGCACTCGGCCAGCTTCGCGAGGTCGTCCTCGTAGTTGGCGGGCTCGATGTACTGCGCGTCATCCTTCACGCCGAACGGCGCGGGCGACAGCTTTTTGAGGTTCTCGATCGCCTTCAGCGCGATCGCGTTCTTCGGACCTTCCTTGGCGGGCAGGTCGAACAGCAGCACGGGCACCCGGGCGTTGATCAGGTGCGCGGCGATCTGCGCGCCCATCACGCCGGCGCCGAGCACGGCCACCTTGCGAATGATCAGATTGCTCACGTTGTTCCTCCAGCGGAATGTGCAATGTCGAGCGAATTGAATGGAATGTGCGGGGGTATGTCGGGACCGTGGCGGCCTCGCGTGCGGCGCGGCGATCACGCCGTCGGACACGCGAGGCAGGCCAGCGAGCGCTTAGAACAGCGCTTCGTCGATATCCATCAGCGGCTTCGCGCCCGCGCGCGCCTGGCGGATCGTGGTCGCCGTTTCAGGCAGCAGCTTCGCGAAGTAGAAGCGTGCGGTAGCCAGCTTGGACTTGTAGAACGGGTCGCCGGACGCTTCCTTGTCCAGCGCGATGCGCGCCATGCGCGCCCAGAAGTACGAGAACACCAGGTGGCCCACGGTGCGCAGATACGGCACGGCGGCGGCGCCCACTTCGTCGGGGTTCTGCATCGCCTTCATGCCGATTTCCATGGTGAGCTTCTGCACCTTGTCGCCGATGTCGGCGAGCGGGTTCACGAATTCCTGCATCTCGGGCTTCACGCCTTCCTCTTCCACGAAGTCGCTCACGAGCTTGCCGAACTTCTTCAGCTTGGCGCCCATGTCGCCCAGCACCTTGCGACCGAGCAGGTCCAGCGACTGAACGGCGTTGGTGCCTTCGTAGATCATGTTGATGCGGGCGTCGCGCACGTATTGCTCCATGCCCCATTCGGAGATGAAGCCGTGGCCGCCGTACACCTGCAGCGCGTGGTTGGTGCACTCGAATGCGTTGTCGGTGAGGAACGCCTTGATGATCGGCGTGAGGAGCGCGACGAGGTCGGCGGCTTCCTTGCGCACGGACTCGTCGCTGTGCGACAGCTCGCGGTCGATCTGCAGCGCGGTCCAGTAGGAGAAGGCGCGGCCCGCTTCCAGGTAGGCCTTTTGCGTGAGCAGAATGCGGCGCACGTCGGGGTGCACGATGATGGGATCCGCAGGCTTGTCCGGTGCCTTCGGGCCGGTGAGCGAGCGCATCTGCAGGCGTTCCTTCGCGTAGACCAGCGCGTTCTGGTACGCGACCTCGGTGAGGCCGAGGCCTTGCATGCCGACGCCAAGACGCGCCGCGTTCATCATCACGAACATCGCGTTGAGGCCCTTGTTCGGCTCGCCGACGAGCCAGCCCTTTGCGTTGTCGAGATTGATTACGGCCGTGGCGTTGCCGTGAATGCCCATCTTGTGTTCGATGGAGCCGCACTTCACGCCGTTGCGCTCGCCGGGTTCGCCCGCTGCATCGGGAATGAACTTCGGCACGATGAAAAGCGAGATGCCCTTCGTGCCGGCCGGCGCATCGGGCAGACGGGCCAGCACGAGGTGAATGATGTTCTCGGCGAGGTCGTGTTCGCCCGCGGAGATGAAGATCTTGGTGCCGGTGATGGCATACGAGCCGTCGCCGTTCGGCTCCGCCTTCGTGCGCAGAATGCCGAGGTCGGTGCCGCAGTGCGGCTCGGTGAGGCACATGGTGCCGGTCCAGACGCCGGAGACGATCTTCGGCAGATAGGTCTTCTGCTGCTCCGGCGTGCCGTGCGCATGCAGGCATTCGTAGGCGCCGTGCGAGAGGCCGGGGTACATCGTCCACGCCTGGTTGGACGAGTTCAGCATCTCGTAGAGCGCGTTGTTCACGAACGCGGGCAGGCCCTGGCCGCCGAATTCGGGATCGCAACCGAGCGCGGGCCACCCGGCCTCGACGTACTGCTGGTACGCCTCCTTGAACCCTGTAGGCGTGGTCACCACGCCGTCGCCGGCGTAGGTGCACCCTTCGCGGTCGCCGACCTGGTTCAGCGGGAACAGCACTTCGGAGCAGAACTTGCCGGCCTCTTCGAGCACCTGGTTGACGGTGTCGGCGTCGAGGTCCGCGTGCTTCGGCATTTGCTTCACTTCGGCTTCGACGTTCAGCAGTTCATGCAGCACGAATTGCATATCGCGCAGCGGCGGGGCGTACTGTCCCATGACTTCTTCTCCAAGGATGAGGACTGACAAGCTCGCCGCTGCTTGCGGCGCGGTGCCGACCGCGCCGTGTCCCGCTAGCGGCTTTCGCTCTGATACGAAACGATCAGCTTTTCCAGCGCGGCCCACGTCAGGCGCACGGCATCGGGCAGATGCAGGAAGCGTGCGTCGTGATGCAGGCCGAGCGTGAAGCTGTACAACTCGAAGAGCATCAACTGCGGATCGGTATCGGCGCGCAGATGCCCTTCTTCCATTGCCTGCGAAATGGCCCGCATGAGCGCGGCGCGCCACATCGTGACGCTGGCCACCAACTGCTCGCGCACAGCGCTGTCTGCACGGTCGTCGTACTCGACCGCACCGCTGATGTAGATGCATCCAGTGGTGACTTCCTGAATGCGCTTCTCCATCCAGCGCGACAGCATGGCGCGCAAACGCGGCAGACCGCGTGGTTCGCGCAGGCTCGGGAAGAACACTTCCTCCTCGAAACGGCGGTGATACTCACGCACCACTTCCACCTGCAAGTCTTCGCGCGACCCGAAATGCGCGAACACCCCGCTCTTGCTCATCTGCATACGCTCGGCCAGCAAACCGATGGTCAGACCTTCGAGTCCATCCCGGCTGGCCAGGTCGAGTGCTGCATCAAGAATTGCGGCTCGCGTCTGTTCGCCTTTTCGCATAGCTTTATACCGTTACGATGTGACCGAAATAAAATCGAACGGCCGTACTATTGTTGGGTACGACCGCCCGCTGAACAAGGACTTTATTAGAAACCGGGGTCTAACAGGCACTCTAATTCTGCGCCGCATGGGGTGGCGAGCAGAAGCCGATATTTCCTCGATTGCGCGTGCCGGGTCGCGTGTGGCAGCGTGCAGGGTCGGATGAGTGCGGGGAAAGGGGTTTGATCTAGACGCGGCCTAGTCGTAGCCGCCCACCGTCAGGAGCTTCATGGTGGCCCGATAGGCCGTGTAGGCCAGCCAGTTGAGCAGCCGCTCGGCGGCCGGCCGCGCTTCGTAGCGGGCCTCGTCGATCAGGCGCGACTCGTTGAAGGCGGTGAGGATGGCATGGCGTAATGCATCGATTTCCGGATGCAGCACCAGCATCACATTGGCCTCGTTGTTGAGCACGAGGCTCAGCGCGTCGAGGTTCGAGGAACCCACCGTGGCCCAGTTCGAATCCACCACGGCCACCTTTCCGTGCAGCATCGTCTTTTCATACTCGGCAATGCGCACGCCCGCCTTCAACAGCGAGTGGTACAGGAACGGCACCGCGTAGTCGAGCGCGGCGAACTCCTTTCGGCCGATCAGGAGCCGCACCTCCACGCCGCGCCGCGCCGCGTGGATCAACGCCCGTCGCAGGCGCCGCCCCGGCATGAAGTAGGGATTCGCGAGCAGCACTTCCTTGCGCGCCTGGCCGATCGCGGCGAGGTAGGCCTTTTCGATGGCCCGCCGGTTCACGACGTTGTCGCGTGCGACGAAGGCCACGCAGGGCTCGCCTCTCGGACGAACGCGCCTCGCGCGGAAACGGCCACTGAACGCGTTGCGCAGAAAGGAGGATCGCCTGTGCGATGCGGGGCCTATCGCCGCGCCCTCGTCGTCGGCCCGAACGGGTGGCCGGTGGCCGAGCACGATGCGCTGCCATTGCAGTTCGAACGCCTCGCGCACGTCCGCCACCACGGGGCCGCGCAACTCGACGGCGAAGTCCCAGCGCGCGTGCGGCAGACGGGTGCCATTGTTGTCGAAGTCGTCGACGATATTGATGCCGCCGCACCAGGCGAACGTGCCGTCCACCACCGCGAGCTTGCGGTGCGTGCGCGCAAAGCCGAAGCGGCCGAATAGATGCGGATTGAAGATGCGATGCTCGATGCCCGCGGCCACCCAGGTGTCGAAGAACGGCAGCCGGCCGGTGCCGATGCCGTCGGTAATGACGCGCACCCGCACGCCGCGGCCCACGGCGCGCAGCAGGGCGTCCGAGACGGCTCGGCCTGCCATGTCGTCGCAGAAGATGTAGGTTTCCAGCATGACGTCGCGCGTGGCGGCGTCGATACGCTGAACGAGCGCGTCGAAGTATTCGTCCCCGGAGCAAAAGAGCTTCACGGTATTGCCCGCCGTGAAGCGGTAGCGCGACCAGTAGCGGCGGCCAAGCAACGTGCGGCCCAGCCGCTCGAGCCGCGGCAGGCGCGCGGGCACCGACGATTCGCGCGTCGCCGTCATCGGGCGGGCGCCTGGCGGCGCGCATCGAGTCGCGCGGGCAACTGGAGAATGGCGTCCCGGTTCGATGACGAGAAGCAACGGCTCGCGGCTTCCTGCCACGGCAACCAGAGGAATGCGGTGTGTTCGCGCGGCGCGAGCGTGACTTCGAGCCGCTGCGGCACTTCGAGGCTGAACCAGTGCTCGACGTTGCGCGTCACGCCCTCTTCATAGCGGTGCCGCCACACGGGGTAGATCTCGTACTCGATCTGATGCTGCCAGTCGAACAGCGACGTATACGGCACGTCCGCCGATCCTACGACGATGCCCGTTTCCTCGGCGACCTCGCGCACGGCGGTTTCGGTGAGCGGCTCGTCGAGCCGGTCTTTCGAACCCGTGACGGATTGCCAGAAGCCCGGCCGATCGGCGCGCTCGATGATGAGCACGTCGAGCTGCGGAGTGTGAATGACGACGAGAACGGATTCCGGAATCTTCTTCGGCATGGTGGCGAGGCGCAGCGCGAACCGCGCGCGGGCATGTCGGCGGTGAAATCGGGGAAAGCCGGCTGTCTATCGGCGCCATGCATTCGATGCTTGCGGCGCCTGGCAGCCGGCCAGTACGAATGTAGCGCAAAAAGCAGAAAAGGCGCGTGACGCGCCTTTTCTGTGCTGTGCGGAAACGGTGTGCCGCTTGCGTGCGGCCACGCCAGCGGCTTACTGCGCCTTCTGTTCCGGCGTGCGCAGGCGGATGTGGAGTTCGCGCAACTGACGCTCGTCCACTTCGCTCGGCGCCTGGGTGAGCAGGCACTGCGCACGCTGCGTCTTCGGGAACGCGATCACGTCGCGGATCGAATCGGCGCCGGCCATCATCGTGACGATACGGTCGAGGCCGAACGCAATGCCACCGTGCGGGGGCGCGCCATACTGGAGCGCGTCGAGCAGGAAGCCGAACTTGGCGCGCGCTTCCTCCGGACCGATCTTGAGCGCGCGGAACACCTTGCTCTGCACTTCCTCGCGGTGGATACGCACCGAACCGCCGCCGATTTCCCAACCGTTCAGCACCATGTCGTAGGCCTTCGCGAGGCAGCGGGCTGGATCCGTTTCCAGATACTCGATGTGCTCGTCCTTCGGGCTTGTGAACGGATGGTGCGCAGCGACGAAGCGGTTCTCTTCCTCGTCGTACTCGAACATCGGGAAGTCGATCACCCACAGCGGCTTCCAGCCGGCCTCGACGAGACCGTTCGCCTTGCCGAACTCCGAATGGCCGATCTTCAGGCGCAGTGCGCCGAGGCTATCGTTCACCACCTTCGCGCGGTCCGCGGCAAAGAAGATGATGTCGCCGTCCTGAGCACCAGTGCGCTCGATGATCGCCGCGATGGCCGCATCATGCAGGTTCTTCACGATCGGGCTTTGCAGGCCGTCGCGGCCCTTCGCAGCCTCGTTGACCTTGATCCACGCCAGGCCCTTCGCGCCATAGATGCGCACGAATTCCGTGTAGCTGTCGATATCGCCACGCGAGAGCTCACCGCCCTTCGGCACGCGCAGGGCTGCAACGCGCCCGTCCTTGGTATTGGCCGGCGTGCTGAACACCTTGAAGTCGACGTCCTTCATGGCGTCCGTGAGTTCGGTGAATTCGAGCTTCACGCGCAGGTCGGGCTTGTCCGAGCCGAAGCGGCTCATGGCTTCCGAGTACTGCATCACCGGGAACTTCGTGTCCAGTTCCACGCCGATCGTTTCCTTGAACACGTGGCGCGCCATCTCTTCGAACAGGTCGCGAATCTCCTGCTCGCCGAGGAACGACGTTTCGCAGTCGATCTGCGTGAACTCGGGCTGGCGGTCGGCACGCAGGTCTTCGTCGCGGAAGCACTTCACGATCTGGTAATAGCGGTCGAAGTTCGCCACCATCAGGAGCTGCTTGAAGAGCTGGGGCGACTGCGGCAGCGCGAAGAACTGGCCTGCGTTCACGCGCGACGGCACGAGGTAGTCGCGCGCACCTTCCGGGGTGCTCTTGGTGAGCATCGGCGTTTCGATGTCGATGAAGCCCTTCGCGTCGAGGTACTTGCGCACTTCCATCGCCACGCGGTAGCGCAGGCGCAGGTTGTGCTGCATCTGCGGACGGCGCAGGTCGAGCACGCGGTGC
This sequence comes from Paraburkholderia sp. A1RI_3L, assembly GCF_048957895.1. NCBI lineage: Bacteria > Pseudomonadati > Pseudomonadota > Betaproteobacteria > Burkholderiales > Burkholderiaceae > Paraburkholderia > Paraburkholderia sp. A1RI_3L. The sequence goes on along the minus strand of NZ_JARCHA010000001.1, from coordinate 977,870 downwards.
GTGAGGCGCGTGGTTTCCGAGAGGTTGTCGTCATCGAGCTGGAACGGGGGCGTGACCGACGGATTCAGCACGGTCAGCTCGTGGCACAGCACTTCGATCTTGCCGCTCGTGAGGTTCGCGTTCGTGGTGCCTTCCGGACGGTTGCGCACCACGCCCTTCACCTGTACGCAGAACTCGTTGCGCACGCCTTCGGCCGTCTTGAACATCTCGGCGCGGTCCGGGTCGCAGACAACCTGAACGAGGCCTTCCCGGTCGCGCAGGTCGATGAAGATAACGCCGCCGTGGTCGCGGCGCCGGCTCACCCAGCCGCACAGCGACACGGTTTGGCCCAGCAGGTGTTCGGTCACCAGACCGCAGTATTCAGATCTCATCGACATGATGTTCGTCTTTCGTTATTCAGGAATTGAACGGCTGCGCCCCACAACGGCGGGCGCCAGCCGGTGTTACAGCGGAGGCTCGACGGTGCGCCGCTGCGGCGCGGGCGCCACATGCGGCGCCGACGGCGCGACGACGCCCATCGAAACGATGTACTTGAGCGCGGCGTCGACCGTCATGTCGAGTTCGACGACCTCGCTGCGCGGGATCATGAGAAAAAAGCCCGACGTCGGATTAGGCGTGGTGGGCACGTACACGCTCACGCATTCTTCCTTCAGGTGATTCACGACGTCGCCGCCGGGAATGCCGGTCAAGAACGCAATCGTATACGAACCTTTGCGCGGGTATTCGATCAGGAGCGCCTTGCGGAACGCGTTGCCACTGCTGGAAAGCAGCGTGTCGGACACCTGCTTGACGCTCGTATAGATGGGACCGACCACCGGAATGCGGCGCACCACGGCGTTCCACGCCTCCACGAGCTTCTGCCCGACGAGGTTCTGGGTCAGCAGGCCGACGACGAAGACGAACGCGAGCGTAAGCAGCGCACCGAGCCCCGGCAGATGGAACCCGAACAGGCGCTCCGGCTGCCACGCTGTCGGCAACAGCAGCAACGTCTGATCCATCGTGCCGATGATCAGATTGAGCACCCACAGCGTGATGGCCAGAGGCACCAGCACGAGCAGGCCAGTCAGGAAAACCGATTTGAGCGTCGCTTTCTTGGTCGTCATGTGTACCGCCGGAGAGCCGTGGCGAAGCGCCGCGGCGAGGGCGCCGCCCCTCGGTCAGAACGGGACGGCTCGGGTATCAGGGACTGCCCGTCGTGCTGGCTGCGGTGGACGTCGTCGCCGGTGCGGCGCCCGATGTGCCTTCCGAACCGCTGGCCGACTTGCTGCCGCTCGCGCTGTCGCTGCTGGCCGAAGCGGTTTCCGACGACCCCGCCGCGGTTTCCTTCTTCGCACCCGTGCTCGCGCCACTGGCGCCACTGTTGCCGCCGCGAAAATCGGTGACGTACCAGCCGGAGCCTTTCAGCTGGAAGCCTGCCGCCGTGACCTGCTTGCGGAAGGTGTCCTTCTGGCACTCGGGGCACTGCGTCAAAGGCGAATCGCTCATCTTTTGCAGCACGTCCTTCTGGAAGCCGCACGATTCGCAACGATAAGCGTAGATCGGCATGATCCTGTTCCCTGATGAAAATCTGATAAACGCTTGCAAAGCCTTGAATTATAGCCGCAAACGCCTGCCGGCCCGGCGATTTCACCGGCCGGCGCGTTGCGCGGCCACCGGCGCTTCAGATGGGGGCGAAGACCGCGCGGATCAAGAGCGGCCGGCGCGGCGTTGCCAGGTCATCCAGCGCTCGCGGCCGGCAAAGACCGGTATCGAGCCGGACACTGGCTCGTCTTCCACGAGCATGAAATTGGGTTCGAGCAGAGCCTCGAGCTCGGCGCGGTCGATGCCGAACGGCGGCCCTTTAGGTGTAGCCCCAATGAAGAAGAAACCCGCGAGCAAGCCGCCTTCCGGCAGGATGTCGGCCATGCGCGCAGCGTAACGCGCCCAAAAATCCCGCGGCAGGGCGCACAAAAAGGCGCGCTCGTAGACCCAACCCGGCGTAAACGGTGGTTGCCAGGCGAAGAAGTCCGCTTTCTCCACGACATGGGCGTACTGCGGGCCCAACTGCGCGCGCGCCGTGGCCACGGCGGCCGGTGAGAAATCGATGGCGCGCACCTGGCGGCCACGTTGAGCGAGCCACAACGCTTCCCAGGCACTGCCGCAGCCGGGGATCACGATCGCCTCGCCCGGATGCCGCGCGGCGAAGGCTTCGAACGCAGGCGGCACGCCAGCCTGGTCCCAAGGAGTAAAGCCCTGCTCGAAGCGCTCGTTCCAGAACGCGGGGTTGCGCGGATCGCGGGATTCGAATTCGGGGACCGACGGCGCAGCTGCTGGCGCGGCGGTCTTTCCTGCACTGCCCGGTTCACCGGGTGGCACAGCCGGATGGGTCGGATCGGTCATGGCGTGTTGGTTCCCTCGGTGCTGTCGGATCTGGAGCAGCCGCGCCGCCCGTTCAGCCGCCGTACGCGAGCGCGAGCCACAAGCGGGCGGCCACGGCACCGGCGCCCACGGCGAGGCCGAACATGAGCAGCCCTTGAAGCAGCCGGTTGGTCCGCTTCTGCTCCAGCAGGATCAACCGCATCGCTTCGTCGCTCGTGCCTGCATGGGGATTGTCGTGGCGCTGCGCCAGCACGTGATGAATCAGGCGCGGCAACTGCGGCAGCGTCTTGCTCCACTGCGGCGCTTCGATTCTCAGTCGTTCGTACCAGCCCCGCAAGCCGATCTGCTCGTTCATCCAGCGTTCGAGGTACGGCTTCGCGGTCTTCCACAAGTCGAGATCGGGATCGAGCGAGCGGCCCAGACCTTCCACGTTGAGCATGGTCTTTTGCAGCAGTACCAGTTGCGGCTGGATTTCAACGTTGAAGCGGCGCGAGGTCGAGAAGAGACGCATCAGCACCTGGCCGAGTGAAATGTCTTTCAGCGCCCGGTCGAAGTACGGCTCGCAAACGGCGCGAATGGCGCTTTCCAGTTCTTCCACGCGCGTATTGGGCGGCACCCAGCCCGACTCCAGGTGCAACGTCGCGACGCGGTGGTAATCGCGCTTGAAGAAGGCGAGGAAGTTTTGCGCGAGGTAGTTCTTGTCGAAGTCCGAAAGCGCGCCAATGATCCCGAAGTCGAGCGCGATGTAGCGGCCGAAGTGTGCCGGATCGAGGCTCACCTGGATGTTGCCGGGGTGCATGTCCGCGTGGAAGAAGCCGTCGCGAAACACCTGCGTGAAGAAGATCTCCACGCCTTCGCGGGCGAGCTTGGGAATGTCCACGCCGGCTGCGCGCAACGTCTCCACCTGGCTGATGGGCACCCCGACCATGCGCTCCATGACGAGCACGGTGGGCGTGCAGAACTCCCAGTACATCTCGGGAACGAGCAGGAGGTCGAGCCCCGCGAAATTGCGCCGCAACTGGCTGCCGTTGGCCGCCTCGCGCATGAGGTCGAGTTCGTCGTGCAGGTACTTGTCGAACTCGGCCACCACTTCGCGCGGCTTGAGCCGCTTGCCGTCCGCCCACAGCCGCTCGGCCCACACGGCGAGGTCGCGCAGCAGCGCCAGGTCGGAATCGATAACGGGCCGCATGTTGGGACGCAGCACCTTGATGGCCACGGGCTTGCCCGCGTGGTCGCCGGTCTTGAGCTTCGCGAAGTGCACCTGGGCGATCGAGGCGCTGGCCACCGGCACGCGCTCGAAGTCGTCGAACAGCACGCCCACCGGCGCGCCCAGCGACTTCTCGATGAGCCCGATGGCGACGTCCGAATCGAACGGCGGCACCTGGTCCTGGAGGCGCGCCAGCTCATCGGCAATGTCGAGGGGCAACAGGTCGCGGCGCGTGGACAGCACCTGGCCGAACTTGACGAAGATCGGCCCCAGGCTTTCCAGCGCGAGCCGCAGCCGCACCCCTGGCGGCTGGTCGAAACGCCGGCCGATAGTGGTGATACGCAGCAACAGCCGCACGCGGCGGTCGTTGATGCGCGAGAGCATCATCTCGTCGAGTCCGAAACGGATGACGGTGAAAAAGATCTTTAGAACTCGCGGAACACGCATGTCGGGCCCGATCACCTAGTGCGCCGGGCGCGATGTAGCTGTCGTGCGCGAGCGCTCGCCAGCGATTTTCTGCTCCAGACGCTCCACGCGCTTCTCGACGCGCGCAAGCGTGTCGCGCGCGCGCGCCAGTTCCTCGCTGAAATCCTGAAGCGCCTCGCGGCGCACCAGTTGCGGGTCTTCATCGAGCAGGTATTCGGCCACCGAGTCGAGCAGATTGCGCCCCGCGCGGCGCGCGTGTTCGCCCGCTGTGCGCACCAACGACGAGACGCGCCACGCCGGACCATCGCCGATCAACTGCGCCAGATCTTCTTCCGGCTCCCAGCGCAGATGTTCGGCCAGCTTCGCGATCGTCGTCGCGAATTCGGCATCGCCCTCGATTTTCACGTGCTTCATGACGGCCGCCTGACCGCCCTGCAGGAACGCAGGCACGGCATCAGCGGGCACGGAAACAGTGACGTCGAACGCATGTGCGTCGCTCTCGTCCACGGCCGCCAGGTAGCCGTCCGGCTTCACGAGCAGGGTGAGAACGACGGGCGGGCAGGCAAGCCGGGCTGTCTTGCCGGCGTAGGGAGCGAGACGCTCGAGCGCCCACGTTTCGCGGGCGAGCAGGTGATTGACGGCAGCGGCAAAGGGCTTGGCGGCGAGGGTCATCGGCACGTGGAGGAATAAAAACCCGCGCGGGCGAAGGCCACGCGCGGGTTCCTATTGTAACGTCCGTCACGTCCGAACCGGGCCGTACCGAGGGTCGGCCAGACGGACGATACGACGTGCGTCAGTGCGCTCAGTGGGTCAGCTGCTGGATGCCGGCGAGGAGCCACCCTTCGTCGCGACGCGCCGACTTCGAGAGGTTCCATACCTCGAGGAACGGCTCGGCAGGCGCGCCCGCCGTCTCGCGAATGAGGCCCGAGAACTGCACGCTGGCCAGATACTCGCCGCCACGGTCTTCAACGCCGAGCAGTTCTGCGTTGAGTTGCACCACGTCCGTCTGGTTCGCCTGCGCGCCGCGCGAGTCGAGATCGATCTTCACTTCGGCGAACATTTCCGGCGTGGTGAATTCACGAATGTCGTCCATGTTGCCAGCGTCCCAAGCGGCCTGGAGGCGCACGAAGTGGACCTTTGCATTGCGCAGGAACGCCTCGGTGTCGAAACCGGCCGGCACAGCGACCCGAGAGGCCGGCTCGAACGCCGTTGCAGCCGCAGCGGCCGGGCTCGCAGCCGCAGGCAGCGACGACATGCCCGAGAATCGCGGCTCCGCTGCATCACGCGCCGAATTGAAATCGCCGGCGCGATGGGCGTCCGCATAAGCGTCCGCACGACCGGCACCCGCTGCGCCGTAAGCGGGCTGGTTCGCGTCGCGGCGACGGCCCATGAACTTGCGGATCAGCCAGATCGCGATCATGGCGATGAGCGCGATCACGATGATGTTCGCCATCATGCCGGCGAACGCTTCACCCAGGCCAAAGTGGGACAGCAGCGCGGCAATGCCGAGACCCGCGGCGAGCCCCGCGAGCGGGCCGAGCCAGCGCGAACGCGAAGGCGCCGCGGCCGGCGTGGGAGTGGGTGCGGGCGCCCGCTGCGCCTGAGCGGTCTGGCCCGACTGCTGCAAGGGTTGCCCCGGTTGCTGCGCCGGCGGCGTAGTCTGGCGCTGGGTCACGGTAGACGACTGCCGGCCAATGGTGCGACCGCCACCCATGCGCCGAGCTTCGGCATCGAGCGATGCGAATGTCGCCACGACCACCAGACCGACTACCGCGAACCGTCCGATCCGCGCCGCCCACGAGGGAGAAAGACTTTTGAAAGACTTCGAGCGCGCATCAGACATGACTGAAATTCCTTTTAAGACAACGAGTTGAGAACGCTAATACTTTGTCGCGACATGCAAGGCTACCACGCCAGCTGACAAATTGTAATATTTGACGGCATCGAGGCCGACTTGTTCCATCATCGTCTTCAAAGTTTCCTGGTCCGGATGCATGCGGATCGATTCCGCCAGGTAGCGGTAGCTGTCGGCGTCTTTCGCGAAGCGGTCGCCCAGCCAGGGCAGCACCTTGAACGAATAGACGTCGTAGAACTTGCGCAGCGGCTCCCATACCTTCGAGAACTCCAGCACGAGCACGCGGCCGCCCGGCTTCAGCACGCGGCGCATTTCGGCAAGCGCCATGTCCTTGTGGGTCATGTTGCGCAGCCCGAACGCGACGGTCACCACGTCGAAGTAGTTGTCCGGAAAGGGAATCTTCTCGGCGTCGCAAAGCAGCGCCGGCGTGATGACCCCCTTGTCCAGCAGCCGGTCGCGGCCCACGCGCAGCATCGATTCGTTGATGTCGGTGTGCCAGACTTCGCCCGTCGGGCCGGCCTGTTTCGCGAATGCTTTCGACAAATCGCCCGTGCCGCCTGCGATGTCGAGCACCTTCGCGCCGGGGCGCACCTTCGCCTGAGCGATCGTGAAGGCCTTCCAGGCGCGATGCAGCCCGCCCGACATCAGGTCGTTCATCAGGTCGTAGTTCGAGGCGACCGAGTGGAACACGCCCGCCACCTTCTTCGCTTTTTCCTGTTCGTCGACGGTCTGATAGCCGAAGTGGGTTTTGCTCATCGCGCTGGTCCTTTGTCGCGGGTTCGGAATTGTTGCGCCGCGCCATACGCGGCAGGCGCCATCGTATCAGGGCGCGGCCGGATCGGTATTAATGACAGTGGCCGTGTGCGGCTGCGGGCGCGGGCATGGGCGCGTCACGCTCCACGCCTGCTGCTTTCAGTTTTGCGAAGTACTCGGCCCACAGCTCGTCCTGGCGCGTGGCCAGGTCATAGAGCAGGTCCCACGAATAGATGCCCGTGGCGTGACCGTCCGAGAAGGTCGGCTGCAACGCGTAGTTGCCCACACCTTCGAGCGCCGTGATCGTGACTTCGCGCTTGCCGGTCTGGAGCGTCTCCTGGCCGGGCCCGTGGCCGCGCACTTCCGCCGACGGCGAATACACGCGCATCAGTTCGAACGGCACGCGGTAGCTGCGTCCATCGGCGTATTGGAGTTCCAGCACGCGCGATACCGCGTGCACGACGACGCCGGTGGGCACCGGCGTATCGGGTTTCAGTCCACTCATGATTGACCTCAGGCGAGCGCCTGCTCGATTTCGTTACGCACGGCGTCGCGCAGCAACGTGGCTTGGGCGCGCCGTGCGGCGAGAAGTTTTTCGGACACGGTGCGCTGGCGCGGCGCCCACACCGGCATGGGGAAATGGGCGTCGTTCGAATAGCGCGGAATGACGTGCCAGTGCACATGCGGCACCTGGTTGCCGAGGCTCGCGAGATTCACCTTGACGGGCTGCATCACGCGGCGCAGTGCGCGCTCGACCGCGTACACCGCGTGCATGATCCGTTCCCGCGCGCCGCCGTCCAGATCGGAGAACTCCGCAACGTGCGCGTTCCAGATCACCCGGCAAAAGCCGGGATAATCCAGTTCGTCGGCGAGGACGACACGCAAGGTGTCGTCCTGCCAAAGCACCTCGCCGCCGTCCTCACGGCAGAATACGCAATCCATCGTTGTCCTCAGGCAGATCGGCAGGATGCCGCAACGGTGCCATTAGACCAGCACGCGCTCGATTCCGCCATTGTTCGCACGCGCGACATAATCCGCCATCCAGTTTTCGCCCAGCACATGGCGGGCGATTTCGACGACGATGTAATCCGCCTCGATGCCGGCGTCCTCGTTGTAGCGCGAGAGACCTTGCAGACACGACGGGCAGCTCGTGAGGATCTTCACGTCCGCCGCGGCGTTGTTGGCTTGCGGCGCGGCCGGCTGTGGACCGTCGCCGGCCTTGAGCACCGAACCCGCGGCGGCACCGGCCGCCCCCGCTGCGGCGTTGGCCGGGTTGATCGCGTTGGCGCCCGCTTGCGCCACGAGCGGAATGCCGCGCAGCTTCGCCGCGCCCTTGCGGATTTCCTCTTCCTTGCGAAAGCGCACCTGCGTCGAAATGTCCGGGCGCGTGACGGCCAGCGTGCCCGACTCGCCGCAGCACCGGTCGTTCTTCTCGATGCGGTAGCCGTCCTTCTCCGAACCCATGAGTTCGTTGACGAGCTTCACCGGGTCGATCGTCTTGATCGGCGTGTGGCAGGGGTCGTGGTACATGTAGCGCGTGCCCGTCACGCCGTCGAGCTTGATGCCCTTTTCGAGCAGGAACTCGTGAATGTCGATGATCCGGCAGCCCGGGAAGATCTTCTCGAATTCATAGCCCGCGAGCTGGTCGTAGCAGGTGCCGCACGACACCACCACGGTCTTGATGTCGAGATAGTTCAGCGTATTCGCCACGCGGTGGAACAGCACGCGGTTGTCGGTGACGATCTTCTCGGCCTTGTCGTACTGGCCCGCGCCGCGCTGCGGGTAACCGCAGCACAGGTAGCCCGGCGGCAGCACCGTCTGCACGCCCGCTTCCCACAGCATGGCCTGGGTGGCGAGTCCCACCTGCGAGAACAGCCGCTCGGAGCCGCAGCCCGGGAAGTAGAACACCGCTTCCGAATCGACCGTGGTCGTCTTCGGGTTGCGGATGATCGGCACGATCTTGTTGTCTTCGATGTCGAGCAGCGCGCGCGCCGTCTTCTTCGGCAGGTTGCCCGGCATCTTCTTGTTGACGAAGTGGATCACCTGCTCCACCACGGGCGGCTTGCCGGTGGTGGCGGGCGGATGCGCCGTCTGCTTCTTCACGACCTTCTTGAGCAGGTCGTTGCCGAGGCGCTGCGCCTTGTAGCCGAAGCCCATCATCGCGGTACGCGCGAGGTTGATGGTCTGCGGGTTGGTGGCGTTCAGGAAGAACATGCCCGCCGCGCTGCCCGCGTTGAACTTCTTCTTGCCCATCTTGCGCAGCAGGTTGCGCATGTTCATGGACACATCGCCGAAGTCGATCTTCACCGGGCAGGGCGTGACGCACTTGTGGCAGACCGTGCAGTGGTCGGCCACGTCGTTGAACTCGTCCCAATGCTTGATCGACACGCCGCGGCGCGTCTGCTCCTCGTACAGGAACGCCTCCACCAGCAGCGACGTCGCGAGAATCTTGTTGCGCGGGCTGTACAGCAGGTTCGCGCGCGGCACGTGGGTGGCGCACACCGGCTTGCACTTGCCGCAGCGCAGGCAGTCCTTGATCGAAGCGGAGATCGCGCCGATGTCGGACTGCTGCATGATGAGCGACTCGTAGCCCATGAGCCCGAAGCTCGGCGTGTAGGCGTTGCGCAGGTCCGCGCCGTCGAGCAGCTTGCCCGCGTTGAAGCGGCCTTGCGGATCGACGCGCTGCTTGTACGCGCGGAATTCAGCGATCTCGTCGTCGGTGAGGAATTCCAGCTTGGTGATGCCGATGCCGTGCTCGCCCGAAATCACGCCATCCAGCGAACGCGCGAGCTTCATGATGCGCGCCACGGCGGCGTGCGCGTCCTGGAGCATCTCGTAGTTGTCGGAGTTGACCGGGATGTTCGTGTGGACGTTACCGTCGCCCGCGTGCATGTGCAGCGCGACGAACACGCGGCCGCGCAGCACCCGCTTGTGGATGGCCTGAGCCTCGTCGAGGATCGGCTTGAACGCGCCGCCGTTGAAGATCTGGCGCAGTTCCGCGCGAATCTCCTGCTTCCACGACACGCGGATCGTCCGGTCCTGGGTGACGTGGAAGACGTTCGCGTCGGTCTGCACGTCCACGCGGTCGGCGAATTTTTCGGCCAGCGCCTCGTAGCCCAGTTGCACCAGATGGTGCTGCGCCTCGGCAAGCGGCATGTCGAGGTGATCGCGCAGGAATTCCCAGCGCGCGCGCACGTGCCGCAGCAGGTCGAGCGCCTGCTGCACGCGGTCTTCCAGCAGCTCGGCGCTCGGAATCTCGTTGGCGTCGTCGCTCTTGCCGAGCGGCAGTTTGCCCGCCTTGAAGAACGCTTCCAGCGCGCCCAGCAGTTGCAGCTTGTTCTTGATCGACAGCTCGATGTTGATGCGCTCGATGCCGTCCGTGTACTCGCCCATGCGGTCGAGCGGAATCACGACGTCTTCGTTGATCTTGAACGCGTTGGTGTGCTTCGCGATGGCGGCCGTGCGGCTGCGGTCGAGCCAGAAGCGCTTGCGCGCCTCGGCGCTTACGGCGACGAAGCCTTCGCCGCTCTTGCCGTTGGCCATGCGCACCACTTCCGAGGTGGCGGCGGCCACCGCGTCGGCGTCGTCGCCCACGATGTCGCCGATCAGCACCATCTTCGGAAACGCGTTGCGCTTCGACTTGGTCGCGTAGCCGACGGCGCGCAGATAGCGCTCGTCGAGGTGTTCGAGGCCGGCCAGAATCGCGCCGCCCTGCTTCGACGTCTCGAACAGGTAGTCCTTGATTTCGACGATGCTCGGAATCGCCTCGCGCGCCTGGCCGAAGAATTCGAGGCAGACGGTGCGCGTGTGCGCGGGCATCTTGTGCAGCACCCAGCGCCCGGACGTGATGAGCCCGTCGCAGCCTTCCTTCTGGATGCCGGGCAGGCCGGCGAGGAACTTGTCGGTGACGTCCTTGCCAAGCCCTTCCTTGCGGAAACGCCGGCCTTCGATGTCGAGCGTCTCCGTGCGCAACAGCTTTTCGCCCGGCGCGTGTTCGCCGTCGAACCACTTCAGTTCGAAGCGCGCCACAGGGATGTCGTGGATCTTGCCGAGGTTGTGCTCGAGGCGCGTGACTTCGAGCCAGTTGCCCTCCGGGTCCACCATGCGCCACCAGGCCAGGTTGTCGAGCGCGGTGCCCCACAGCACGGCCTTCTTGCCGCCCGCGTTCATCGCAATGTTGCCGCCGATGCACGACGCGTCGAGCGAAGTCGGGTCCACGGCGAAGACGTAGCCGGCCTGCTCGGCCGCCTCGGTCACGCGGCGCGTGACCACGCCCGCGCCGGAATAGATGGTGGGCACCTTGCGGGCCACGCCCGGCAGTTCCGTCAGTTCGACGGCGCCCAGCTGCTCCAGCTTTTCGGTATTGATGACGGCCGAGAACGGCGTGAGCGGCACCGCGCCGCCCGTGTAGCCCGTGCCGCCTCCGCGCGGAATCACGGTGAGACCGAGTTCGAAGCAGGCCTTCACGAGGCCGGCGATCTCCGCTTCGGTGTCGGGCGTGAGCACGACGAACGGATACTCGACGCGCCAGTCGGTGGCGTCCGTCACGTGCGACACGCGCGCGAGGCCGTCAAAGCGGATGTTGTCCTTCTGCGTGCGGCGGCCCAGCACCTTCGTTGCGCGGCGGCGCAACTCGGCCATCCGGGCGAATTCGGCGGCGAAGTCGTCAATGGCGCGACGCGTAGCGCCCACCAGCGTTTCGACGCGCGCGGCGCGGTCGATGCCCGCCTCGTCGCTGTGCTCCTGCAGATCGGCGCGGCGGCGCTTTTCGATTTCCGCGAGCCGGTGATTGAGCGCCCCGATCAGCAGGTCGCGCCGCTTCGGGTTGTCGAGCAGATCGTCCTGCAGATACGGGTTACGCCTCACTACCCAGATGTCGCCCAGCACCTCGTAGAGCATGCGCGCCGAGCGGCCGGTGCGGCGCTCCTCGCGCAGTTCCGAGAGCGCCGTCCACGCGTCTTCCCCGAGTAGCCGGATGACGATTTCGCGGTCGGAGAACGACGTGTAGTTATAGGGAATTTCGCGCAGGCGCGGCTCGGCATCGGCGGCCACCGCCGCGGCGGCCCCGTGGGGATCGAAAACTTGAGGTGCGTTCATGTTAGGACGACTCGGTGGGCTAGCGCGGCGGACCTGTGCAGTAAGCGCCGGCTGGCAGTGCGCGTGGGGCGCATTCTGGGGAAGCGTGTCCGAAATAGTCTGCTATTTACGGACGACCGTGATGTGAAGCCCGCGCCGGCCATGCTGGAGCGATGAACGCTGCCGCACTGGCCGGGGACTTCGCTGGCTCAGATTCCGCTACACGATCGTGCGTGGCGGGCGTGCCGCTGCGCCGCGGGGCGGGTCTCGCGCCGCGCGGGCATCAAATGGGCGATCCGAGGCTGCCAGCGCATCTTTCGGTCCTTGTTCCAAAACGCGATTCTAACCCATGATCCAGGCCGGCGCCGACCGCCACCCTGCCCCGCCAAGGGCTTTGCGGGGCGTCTGGCGGCGGCCTGAGCGGTGCTCAATGGCGCTATCATTGACCTTTTCCCTTCCTCACCGAACGCGGCGCGCGTCCCCAGCATGGCTCCCCACGACTATCTCAAGAAGATCCTCACCGCACGCGTCTACGACGTGGCCCGCGAGACCGAACTCGAACATGCGCCGAACCTCTCGGCACGGATGCGCAACGCCATTTACCTGAAGCGCGAAGACAACCAGCCGGTGTTCTCGTTCAAGCTGCGCGGCGCCTACAACAAGATGATCAATCTGCCGGCCGACGTGCGGGCGCGCGGCGTCATCACGGCGTCGGCGGGCAACCACGCGCAGGGCGTCGCCTACTCGGCCGCGCGGCTCGGCGTGAAGGCGGTCATCGTGGTGCCGGTCACCACGCCGCAGGTGAAGGTTGACGCGGTGCGCGCCCACGGCGGCCCGACGGTGGAGGTGGTGCAGGCCGGCGAATCGTATAGCGACGCCTACGCGCATGCCCTGAAGATTCAGGAGGAGCGCCAGCTCGCCTTCGTGCACCCGTTCGACGACCCCGACGTCATCGCCGGCCAGGGCACGATCGCGATGGAAATGTTGAGCCAGCACCAGGGCCCCATCCACGCGATCTTCGTGCCGATCGGCGGCGGCGGCCTCGCGTCCGGCGTGGCGTCGTACGTGAAAGCGGTGCGCCCGGAGATCAAGGTCATCGGCGTGCAGACCGAGGACTCGTGCGCCATGGCCAAATCCATCAAGGCCGGCGAGCGCGTGGCGCTCAACGAGGTGGGCCTGTTCTCGGACGGCACGGCGGTGAAGCTCGTGGGCGAAGAGACGTTCCGCGTGTGCCGCGAGACGCTCGACGAAGTCATCACCGTGGATACGGACGCCCTGTGCGCCGCGATCAAGGACGTGTTTCAGGACACCCGCAGCCTGCTTGAACCCGCCGGGTCGCTCGCCGTGGCAGGCGCGAAGCAGTACGCGGAACGCGAAGGCATCGAAGGCGAGACGCTGATCGCGATCACCTCCGGCGCCAACATGAACTTCGACCGCATGCGCTTCGTGGCCGAGCGCGCCGAGGTGGGCGAGTCGCGCGAAGCCGTGTTCGCCGTCACCATTCCCGAAGAGCGCGGCAGCTTCAAGCGGTTCTGCGCGCTGGTGGGCACGCGCAGCGTGACGGAATTCAACTACCGCATTGCCGATGCGCAGTCCGCGCACATCTTCGTCGGCGTGCAGATCAAGAACCGCGGCGAATCCGCGCAGATCGCCGGCAACTTCGAGGCGCACGGCTTCGCCACGGTCGACCTCACCGGCGACGAGCTCTCCAAGCAGCACGTGCGCTACATGGTGGGCGGCCGCTCGCCGCTCGCGCACGACGAACGGCTCTTCCGCTTCGAGTTTCCGGAGCGGCCGGGCGCGCTCATGAAGTTCCTTTCTTCGATGGCGCCGAACTGGAACATCAGCCTGTTCCACTACCGCAACCAGGGCGCGGACTACAGCTCGATCCTCGTCGGCATCCAGGTGCCGAAGGCGGAAGACGCCGAGTTCGGCCGCTTCCTCGCCACGCTCGGCTATCCGAACTGGGAAGAAACGGCGAACCCGGTCTACCGGCTGTTCCTTTCGTAACGGTCGCGGCCGCCACTGGCAAAACGGGAACAGGACCGCACACGCATGACGCTCTCGCTCGCGGACAAACTGGTCGTCGCCATCTCGTCGCGGGCGCTGTTCGACTTCGAGGAAGAAAACCGCGTCTTCGAGACCGGCGACCTGCAAGCCTACGAGGCGCTCCAGCGCGAGCGCCTCACAGTGCCGGCGCGGCCCGGCGTGGCGTTCGCGCTGATCCGCAAGCTGCTCGCGCTAAACACCAGCGCGCATCGCGTGGAAGTGGCGATTCTCTCGCGCAGCGACCCCATCAGCGGCCTGCGCGCGTTCAGCTCGTGCCGCGAACACGGGCTCGCCATCGAACGCGGCGTGTTCACGCGCGGCCGCCCGCCGTTCGGTTATCTGAAGCCGCTCAACGCGTCGCTCTTTTTGTCGGCCAATCACGACGACGTGCGCGACGCGCTCGCCGCCGGTTTCCCCGCCGCACGCGTGCTGCCCGAATCGGCGACAATGGCAAGCCGGTATCCGGACGAAATTCGTATTGCGTTCGACGGCGATGCGGTGCTCTTTTCCGACGAAGCGGAGCAGATTTTCCAGCGCGACGGGCTGCGCGCGTTCGTGAGCCACGAGCGCGACAATCGCGAGCTGCCGCTAGCCGTTGGGCCGCTCAAGCCGTTGCTGGAAGCGCTGCACCGTCTGCAGAAACTCGCGGACGAAGCCTCGCCCATGCGCATCCGCACCGCGCTCGTCACGGCGCGGTCGGCCCCGGCGCACGAGCGCGCCATTCGCACGCTGATGGCCTGGAACATCGAAATCGACGAAGCGATGTTCCTGGGCGGCCTCGACAAGGGCGCCTTCCTGCGCGAATTCGAACCGGACTTTTTCTTCGACGACCAGATCCGCCACTGCGAATCGGCCCGCGCCGTCACGGCGACGGGGCACGTCGCGAGTGGCATCGTGAACGCATCATGACACCCGAACAGTCACCGCTCGGCAAACCTGCCACGTACACCGAACAGTACGATCCCACGCTGCTTTTCCCGATTGCGCGCGCCGCGGCGCGTGAAGCCATCGGCATTGGCGCGCAGTTGCCGTTCTTCGGCACCGACATCTGGAACGCCTACGAGCTTTCGTGGCTCACCCCGCGCGGCAAGCCGCAGATCGCCGTGGCCACGTTCTTCATTCCGGCCGACTCGCCGAACATCGTCGAATCGAAGTCGTTCAAGCTCTACCTCGGGTCGTTCGCGCAGACGCCATTCGAATCCATCGAGGCCGTGCGTGACACCATCAAGCGCGACGTAGCCGCGGCGTGCGGGGCCTCGGTGTCGGTGCGGCTGGACCCGCCCGCGGCGTTCGCGAAGCTTCAGTTCGAAGAGTTCGAAGGGCTTTCGCTCGACCGGCTCGACCTCGACGCCGACGTCTACCATCCGGACCCGTCGCTGCTGCGCGCCGCGCTCGGCGAGGCGCCGGTGGAGGAAACGCTGGTGTCGAACCTGCTGAAGTCGAATTGCCCCGTGACGGGCCAGCCGGACTGGGGCAGCGTGCAGATCCACTACGTCGGCCCGCAGATCGATCAGGCCGGGCTGCTGCGCTACATCATTTCGTACCGCAACCACACGGGGTTCCACGAGCAATGCGTGGAGCGCATCTTCGTGGACATCCTGCGCGAATGTCAGCCGGTGAAGCTGGCGGTCTACGCGCGCTATACGCGGCGCGGCGGGCTCGACATCAACCCGTTCCGCACCAACTACAACCTGCCGATGCCGGACAACGCGCGGCTCGCCCGGCAGTAAGGCCGCGTTACTTCCCGGCCGGCGTCTTGTAGGCTACGCAGTCGATCTCGACCTTGCAGTCCACCACCATGCTCGAGACGACGCAGGCACGCGCCGGCGGATTCTCGCCGAAGTACTCGCGAAACACCTTGTTGAACGACGCGAAGTCGCGCGGGTCATCCAGCCACACGCCGCAGCGCACGACGTGCTCGGTGCCGTAGCCGGCTTCCTTCAGGATGGCGACCATGTTCTGGATCGCCTTGTGCGACTGCTCGACGATGCCGCCGTTGATGACCTCGCCGTTTTCCATCGGCGTCTGGCCGGAGACGAAGAGCCAACCGTCCGCCTCCACCGCGCGCGCAAACGGCATGTGCTGACCGCCCGTGCCCTTGCCGCCTTCCACACCATAACGCTTCATCGTTTCTGCTCCTGGTCGTTTGTTGGCGCGCGTCGCAGAGCGCAACGCGCGAGAGGAATGCCGTCCCGGCACGCCAGCGCATCGGCCGGCACACGCGGGACTTGAACGCTGAATTCAGAACACGCTCTGCGCCGCTCCCGCCGCTCCCGCCGCTCCCGCCGATGCAGCAGCCTGCGCCGGCACCGCGCCGCGCGCCACGAAATGCCCGGCCCGCTCGCCGGACGGCTGACCCTCGCGGTACGACAGCACGCCGTTGACCCACACGGCGTCGATGCCGTCCGCAGGTTGTTGGGGCCGTTCGAACGTCGCGGCGTCGCGCACGCGCGCCGGGTCGAACAGTACGAGATCGGCGTGATAGCCCACGTGCACCTCGCCGCGCTGCGCCAGGCCAAAGCGGCGCGCCGAGAGCGACGTCATCTTGCGCACGGCCTCTTCAAGCGGCATGAGCGCCATGTCGCGCGCATAGTGGCCCAGCACGCGCGGAAATGCACCCCACAGCCGCGGATGCGGCAGCGGGTCATTCGGCAAGCCGTCCGAGCCCACCATGCTGGCCGGATGCGCGAGGATGCGCCGCACGTCGTCCTCGGACATGTTGTGGTACACCGCGCCCGCGGGTTGCAGGCGCTTCGCGGCATCCGGCTGGCTCACGCCCCACTCCGCGGCAATCTCCTTGATGCGCTTGCCCGCCATCTCCGGATGCGGCTCGGACCATGTGATCGTGATGTCGATGTCGCCCGTCACCTGCTTGAGATCGAGCGTCGACGAACTGCGGTTGTACGGGTAGCAGTCGCAGCCCACGGGTTGCAGGCGCCGCGCGCCTTCCAGCCGTTCGAGCACTTCGGTGCTGCGGCCCCAGTTCGACGGTCCCGCGCACTTGAGGTGCGAGATCACCACCGGCACCTGCGCGTGGCGACCCACGCGGAACGCTTCGTCCATGGCGTCCAGGATGCCGTCGAACTCCGTGCGCATATGCGTGGTGTAGACCGCGCCCGCCGCGGCAAGCGGCTCGGCGAGGGCCAACACTTCCTCCGTCGATGCCGCGAACGCCGAGCCATACGCGAGCCCCGTGCTCAGGCCCAGCGCGCCGTGCCCGAGCGCTTCTTCGAGCTGCGCGCGCATGCCGTCGATTTCGGCGGCCGTGGCCGTGCGATCCAGCCGGTCCATGTGGTTGTTGCGCAGCGCCGTGTGCCCGACGAGCGCCGCCACGTTCACGGCAGGCCGCGCCGCATTCACGGCGTCGACGTACGCGGCGAAGGTCGGGTACTGGAACGCGTCGCGCTCGCCGAGCAGGTTCATCGGATCGGGCGGTGCGCCCTTGAGCGCCACGGGCGACGCGCTGATCCCGCAATTGCCCACGATCACGGTGGTCACACCCTGGCTCAGCTTCGGCAGCATCTGCGGCGCGCGGATCACGTGCGTGTCGTCGTGCGTATGGACGTCGATGAAGCCCGGCGCAAGCGCGCGTCCGTTCGCGTCCACGACCTCTTCGGCCAGCCAGTTCGATAGATTGCCGATCGCGGCGATGCGGCCGTTGCGGATGGCCACGTCGCGCTCCACGGGCGGCGCGCCCGTGCCGTCGTACAACTGGGCCCCGACAATCAGCGTATCTGCGGCTTCAGGATGCGAGTGCATGGGTCAATCTCCTAGCGGTTGCCTGTCGCCGCCGCCGCGGTGCGCGTCGAGCGCGTGCTTCATGCGGCGCAGCAGTTCGCGGCTCTCGTCGCCCTGGCTCACGGCGAGTTCGGTGACGAGCACGTCGAGCGCCATCATCATCGCGTAGCGCGACGACGATGGCTTGTAGATGAAATCGGTTTCGAACGCGACGATGGGAATCACCCAGTCGGCCAGCTTCGCGAGCGGCGAGGCCGGCGCCGTGACGGCCACCACCGTGGCGCCGTAGCTGCGCGCGATGCGGCAGTTCTCGACCATCTCGGGCACGCGGCCCGTGGTCGAGAGTGCCACCACGACGCAGTCGCGCGAGAGCGTACTCGCCACCATGCGTTGCAGCAGCGCGTCCTGGTAGGTTGCGACGGGGCGGCCGAGGCGCACGAGCCGAAAGCGCGCTTCGTCGGCCAGCGCCGTCGAACCGCCGCCCATGCCGAACACGTAGATCATGCGCGCTTCGCGCAGCGCCGCGGCGGCCTGCGCCACGGGCGCCTGGCGCAGCAGTTGATGGTTGTGCGCAAGCGCGGTCTGCAATTCGTCGAACACGCGCGTGGCGATCGATCCGGCGGCATCCGCAGGCGCTTCGGCGTGCAGAAAGCGCTGCCCGACGGCCGCCGCCTGGGCGAGCCGCAGCTTGAGTTCGCGCACGTCGCGGCAGCCCACCGTTTTGGCGAAACGCGTGACGGTGGCCACGCTCACCTTCGCGTCGTGCGCCAGCGCGCCGATGCTTGCGCGCGAGGCGGCCGTCAGGTCGTCGAGAATCCGCGCCGCCACCTTGCGTTCCGCCGAGCGCAGATCGGGCGCGCATTCGGCAATGCGCGCGACGATGTCGAAGGTCTGCGGTTCTGTGGCTGAATTCATGGAGAAGGCGGGAACGGGATACAGGACGGCAGCGCAGGTCACATGCATCAGGTACGGTACGGCATCCAGTACCGGGTGCCGGGTAGCGGGTAGGTGGCACCGCACCGCTTCTGGTACTAAATAACATTTACGTCGGCATCGTACTTTCTGTACCATGACGAAGTCAACTTGGGTTCCGCATAACAACGCGATGGAGCAAGGCGAGATGAAAGTTACAAACTATCAGGGGCGCACGATCGATCCCAACAGCAAGGGCCTCGGCAACGTACCGGGCTCGAGCATCCAGTTGACGGATGCGGGCCGTCTCGAATGGAACCTGCTCGACGAAGACGTGAGCCTGCCCGCCGCCGTGCTCTACGCGGACCGCATCGAGCACAACCTGAAGTGGATGCAGGACTTCGTCGCCGAGTACGGCGCAAAACTCGCGCCGCACGGCAAGACCACGATGGCGCCGCAGCTTTTTCGCCGCCAGATCGACGCCGGCGCGTGGGGCATCACGCTCGCCACGGCACACCAGACGCGTGCCGCGTGGCACGGCGGCGTGTCGCGCGTGCTGATGGCCAACCAGCTCGTGGGCCGGCGCAACATGATGATGGTCGCCGAACTGCTCAGCGACCCGGAGTTCGAATTCTTCTGCCTCGTCGATTCGGTGGATGGCGTCGAGCAACTGGGCCAGTTCTTCGGCTCGGTGCGCAAGCAGCTCAACGTGCTACTGGAACTGGGCGTGCCGGGCGGACGCACGGGCGTGCGCGATGCCGCGCAGCGCGACGCGGTGCTGGCCGCCGTCGAACGCTATCCCGATTCGCTGCGGCTCGCGGGCGTGGAAGTCTATGAAGGCGTGCTGAAAGAAGAGAACGAAGTGCGCGCGTTTCTGCGCGAGGCCGTGAGCCTCGCCACGCAGCTGGCCGATGCGGGCCGCTTCGCGCGTGCGCCGGCCATTCTCACCGGCGCGGGCTCGGCGTGGTACGACGTGGTGGCCGAAGAGTTTTCAAAAGCCGCCGCGGGCGGCCGCATCGAGGTGGTGCTGCGCCCCGGCTGCTATCTGACCCACGACGTCGGCATCTACAAGAAGGCGCAGAGCGACATCTTTGCGCGCAATCCGGTAGCACGAAAAATGGGCCAGGGCCTGCTGCCTGCGCTGCAACTGTGGGCTTACGTGCAGTCGATTCCCGAGCCGGACCGCGCCATCGTCGGATTCGGCAAGCGAGACGCCGCGTTCGACGCCGGCTACCCTGAGCCCGCGCGCCACTTCCGCCCAAGCCGCGACGGCAGCGACCACGGCACGCCGCGCGACATCGCGCCGAACGAAGGCTGGGAAATCTTCGGCATGATGGACCAGCACGCGTATCTGCGTATTCCGCCGGGCGCGGACCTGAAAGTGGGCGACATGATCGCCTTCGACATCTCGCATCCCTGTCTCACCTTCGACAAGTGGCGCGAGGTGCTGATCGTGGATCCGTCGTATCGCGTGACCGAGGTGGTCGAGACGTTCTTCTGAGTGGTGCGAGGATGCGATGAAAACGCGGCGTGGCGCGCCGCGTGAGGCCACGCTAAGCCGCGTCCTGCACTGGAGCAGCCGGCGCGGCGGCCGCCACTTCGGCAATGCGCGCCTCCAGCAAACCGAGGGCTCCGGAAAGGGCCTTCAGCGCGTCCTCCGGCATCGCCGCCATCGTGTCGTGCAGGAAGGCATTGCGACGCGGCAGGCTTTCTTCCATCGCGTCCCGGCCCGCCTGGGTGAGCTTCACGTTCGTGATGCGGTTATCGCGTTCGTCGGAACTGCGGGCAATCCAGCCCATTCCTTCCAGCAGCTTGAGTTGCCGCGTGAGTGCGCCCGGATCCACGCGCAGCCGCTCCACGAGGCGCTTCTGCGACGACTCGCCGGCCTGGTCGTAGAGCGCGAGCAGAATCCGCCAACGCGGCATCGGGTGGCCAACTTGCGCCTCGAACGCCGACATGAACGCCCGATAGGTGCGGCCAAATTGCTGAACGATGGCGACGCGGTCCTGTTCTTCCATGATGTATGCCGTAATGCCTGAAAACGAAACGTCAGCCGGCCTGCTGGACGCACTGCTCGACGCACTGCTCGATGAACCCGCTCATTCGGCGGGAACCGCCGGCTCGATCTGACGCCGTAGTTTAACCGGTGGCACCCGCCGGCTCTGCCAGACGGATATCACCGCGACGGCCGCCGCCAACGCCAGGCCCAGGTGGATGGCGGCCACCAGCGCTTCGCGCGCCGTTTCGAGCAGCACGCCGCCGTTGTGGCCCGCCTGCGCCAGCTGCGTGGTGAGCGTGGCCTGCGCCTCATGGTTGATGAGAATCTGCGGGTCGCCCAGATCGCCGAACCACTGCATCGCGTGATCGTTTTCCAGCGCGCTGCGCACACCGCTCGCGTACATGTGCGTGACGAACGTGCCCGTGATCGCCGTGCCCACCATCCCGCCGATCATGCGCAGCGATTGCAGCAGCGCCGTAGCAATGCCGAGGTGCTCGCGGCCTGCGGTCTGCTGCGCGAAGACCGTGAGATTCGGCATCACGAAACCGAGCCCCAGACCGCCGAAAATCATGAACGACATCAGAAGCGCGTGCGGCATGGCGCGCGTGGCGATCACCACGGCGAGGCACGACACCGCGAGCATGCCGAAGCCGACATAGAGCATGAGGTTCGGATTCGGGATGCGCGACACGATGCGCCCGTTCGCAATGCTGCCGATCGTGATGAACACCACGAGCGGCGTAATCACGAGACCTGCTTCCTTCGGCGACATCCCGAAACCGCCCTGGAACAGCAGCGGCGCGTAAAACAGCAGCGAGAACATCGAGAAGCCGCCCAGCACGGAAAGCGTGAAGAGCGCGTTCAGGCTCCGGTTGCGGAACATGTCGACCGGAAGAATGGCTTGCGGGAAGCGCTTTTCCCATTGCCAAAGCGCCCACGCGGCCACGATGCTCACGGCGAGCAGCGCGACGGCTGCAGCGCTCACGCCGTGCTTCGGCAGCAATTCGACAAATAACTGAAGCGAACCGAGCGCCACGGCGATGAGCACCGCGCCCGGCCAGTCGAGCCGCATGCGCCCTTCGTGCGCGACGTGCCGCATATGCGGCAGGTAGCGCCACACGAAAAAGAGCGAGAGCAACCCTACCGGCAGATTCACGTAGAACACCGAGCGCCATCCCGCGTACTGCGTGAGGAACCCGCCCAGCGAAGGCCCGATCGCGTTCGCGATGCCGAACGCCGAACTCATCATCACCTGCCAGCGCAGGCGCACGACGGAATCGGGGAAAAGGTCAGGAATGCAGGCGAACGCGGTGCCCACCAGCATGCCGCCGCCAATGCCTTGCAGCCCGCGCGCGAGCACGAGAAACAGCATGCTGTTCGCCATCCCGCACAACACGGAGGCGCCGGTGAACACGACGATCGACGCAATGAGGAATGGCTTGCGCCCGTAATAGTCGCCGAGGCGCCCGAAGATCGGCACGGTGATCACCGAGGCGAGCAGATACGACGTCGCCACCCACGCGTAGAGGTCGAAGCCCTTGAGTTCGGCGACGATGGTGGGCAGCGCGGTGCCGACCACAGTCTGGTCGAGCGCAACGAGCATGGTGACGAAGGAGATGCCGAGCATCGCGAGCAGCGACTCCCGGAACGGCAAGACCTGCCCACTCGAATGGTGGGTTGTGGTGTGGACGGCCATTTTTGATAGCGCAATGGTTGACTCGTCAAAGAAATGAAATCATATCACGCCTGGGGGTTCTAATCAGGCTGTGCCTCGCGCGCCTTGCGGGGCTGGCATCGAGGCATTATTGGGACGTCAGGTCTCTCAGGAGGGGTATGGAGTGGGTTCCCACCACGTCGGCGCAAGCGCTTTGCGCCGACGACATGGCCGCGCTGGCGCGCGCCAAACACGAGCTTGAAAGCCCGCCGCTCACCATGAAGCTGGCGGCGATTGTCGGCGCGCCTTTAGAGAAGGTCATGTTGCGGCTGCCGGCCGTCGCCAACGAGAAGGTGGCGGAAGCGACACAGTCGGCGCTGCGCAAATGTCTGCAGATTGCGCTGAAGACGTTACGCAAGTCGGGGCATGGAACGGGGCGAGCCACGAGCCACGTCGGCTCCGGCGCTACAGGCGCAGCGGCTTTGCCGCCCGCCGCGCCCGAAAAGCCCGGCAACCTGCTTCACAAGTTCGCCGTGGCGACCACCGGCGCGGCGGGCGGTGCGTTCGGGCTGCTCGCGCTGCCGGTCGAGTTACCGGTCACCACGACGCTGATGTTCCGCTCGATCTGCGACGTGGCGCGCAGCGAAGGCGAAGACCTGAATTCCACCGACACCCAGCTGCAATGCCTCGCGGTGCTCGGCATGGGCAGCCACTCGAGCACCGACGACGAAGCCGATCTCGGCTACTTCATCATGCGCGGCGCGCTCGCGCAGGCGGTGTCGAAGGCGTCGTCTGAGATCGCGTCGAAGGGCATCACGACGCATGGCTCGGCGGCGCTCGTGCGCCTCGTCAACGCCATCGCGGCACGCTTTTCGGTGCAGGTGAGCGAGCAGGTGGCGGCCAAATCGATCCCGGCGATCGGCGCCGTGCTGGGCGCGATGGTCAACACCGTGTTCATCGATCACTTCCAGCAGGTCGCGCACGGCCACTTCACCGTGCGCCGGCTGGAGCGCAAGTACGGCGAAGAAGCGGTGAAGGCGGCGTATCAGACCATCGACATCTCGCTCGCCTGAGCGGCCTGCGCGCGCGTAACGCGGCGCACGAAGCGGGCCGCGTCGTCCAGCGCGCGGCGCGACTCCGGCAGAAACGGCGCGAAGATGGGCCACACGTGCGGCATCTTCGGCCAGATGTGCAGCTCGACCTCCACGCCGGCCGCTCGCGCCTTGTCGGCCACGCGCCGCGTGTCGTCCAGCAGCACTTCCGTGCTGCCCGCCTGCATGAAGAGCGGCGGCAAGCCGTGCAGGTCCGCATAGAGCGGCGACGCGTAGGGGTGCGTCGGCTCGGTCTCGCCCAGGTAGATCTTCGCCGCACGTGCAAGCGCGGCGCCGGCGAACATGGGGTCGACGCCGTCGTTCGAGCGCAGCGTCGCGCCCGTTGCGGCCAGATCGGTCCACGGCGAAAACAGGATGCCGCCCGCGGGCAAGGCGTCGCCCGCATCGCGCAGCGCCACCAGCGTGGCCAGCGCGAGGCCGCCGCCCGCCGAGTCCCCGGCGATCACGATGGACTGCGGCGGCGTGCCGTCCGCGATCAACTGGCGATAGGCGGCGAGCGCGTCGTCGAGTGCGGCGGGGAACGGATGCTCGGGCGCGAGGCGATAGTCGAGCGAGAAAGCGCGCGCGTCGGCACGGGTGGCGAGGCCGAACACAATGGCGCGGTGCGTCTGCGGCGAGCAGAAGTAATAGCCGCCGCCGTGCAGGTAGAGAATCGTGCGCGTCCCCGCGTGAGAGGTTGCGGCGCCGACGCCTGACGTGTTGGCCGAAACTGCGTTCGCGCGACGCTCGAGCCATTCACCCATGAGCGGCGCGTGCGCCGCGCCGTACTGTTCGCGCAGATGCCAGCCGGGCGGCACGCGCGGCGACCACGCGCGCTTTGCGGTGCGCGCACGGGCAAGCTGCACGTTGATCGACGGTTTGAGCGTCTCGGGGCGAAACTGCCTGCGCAGCACCCAGCACGCGAGTGCACTTTGCCAGCTCATCAGTACGGGCTCCATGGACAAGAAACCGCCCATGGTACGCGGGGCAAAATCGAGGCGAGTCGATTGAACGCTCTAGACGTGTTGCCCGCCGAGTGGTGCTGATCAGCGCTCATTGGCGCTTATTGGCACCTACCGACGCCTGTTGGCAACCGCCGATCCCTGCGCGAGGCGGCAACTGCCCCGCGCTCACTCAGTTGGTCAGCCGCACCTGGCCGCGAATCTCGCCGCTGGGGTTCTGCGCCGTATGGACGTTGAAGTACCACTGCCCCGCCATCAAGTCCGTCACCTGTTGTTCGGTCAACGTGGCGGCGCCCTTGATCGGGCTCGCGAGCGCCTGCTTCTCCACCGGCACCTGCACCTTCGCGTTCTGCCCCACGGGCGCGGGACCGTGGAAGTGCGCAGCTGTAACGGGGCTGGAGAGTCCTTCGTAAGTCGCCGTCCATTGCAGCTTTTTCGTGGACGTATCGAACGTCGCGTCCAGCATGCCGTGCCCGTGGCTCACGCGCGGCGGCACTTCGCTGGACGGTTCGAGGTCGGCCCTCAACGCGACGGTATCGGCAAAAGCAGCGCCCGAGATCAAGGCGCAAAACGCGACAGCGACCTTCAATGTGCGAAGCACTTTCATGTTGTTCTCCGGATTCGGCAATTCTGTCCGATGCGACTCACCACCGGGTCACATTGGAACGGCGCCCTCGCGACGCCTGCCACATGCTAGTGCAAAACACGGTGCGCCGCCGTGCTGCCCGCCCCGCTCCGGGCCCCTGCCGCCGCGATTCTTCCGATATTTTTGAACAGTGCCTTGTCGGATTTGTTCTCGATTTTCGTCGCTCGACCGACTACGCTTCTTCCTGCGAGAAGTGACTCTTCATTGAAGGGTCTCCAAGCTTGAACGCGGCTTCGGCCGCGTTTTTTTTCGCCTGCACGCCCTCGTCGGCGAACAGAAACCGGCGAATTCGTGCGATCAATTCGCCGCGCCCACCACCCTCATCTTCGCGCGATACGGCCGCGGAAAGACCGGCAAGGCGAGCAGCGCACACAAGCTTGCCGCAGCCCAGACGGCACTCCACGAACCCACCGCGAGCAGCAGCGGAATGGCGAGCGGCGTGAGGAACAACGTCGTGAAGGCGCCCGTGTTGCCCATTGCCAGCGCGGTGCCGGCTCGTTGCGTGCCGGCGAGCGTTGCGAGTTCCGTATAAGCCACGCCATGCCACGCCGATGCGCAGACGCCGCCCGCCACGATCGCAACGGCAAACAACGTGGCCGCCGCGGAATCGGCATGCGGCACAGCGAGCGTCATCGCCGCGAGCAAGGCGAAGAGTGCCGCGGTCAGCAGGCTGCACGCGCGCATATAGCCGCGACGGTTGCCGTGACGATCGGTCCAGCGCCCGCTCCATACGCGCATGATCGCGGCGCCGGTCTGCACGGCAGCCATCGTCGCGCTGATGGTCACGACGCCCGCATGACTGAAGTCGTGCAGAAAGACCGCGGCGAAGGTCACGACGGCGAGCTGCGGCACGCAAAGCGCCGCGATGCCGAGCGTCACGCGCCAGATAGCGGGATCGCGCAGCGGGCTCGCGGCGGCGCGGGCGCGAACCCGAGCGTGATGAGGTTGACGGTACGTCTTCGATACGTGGCCGCTTGCCGAGTTTGTCGATTGAACGGCTGCGGCTTTCTCGTCGGCGCGCTTCAATGCAGCCCCGCCCGTCGCCAGCTCCGGCTCGTACAACCAGCGCCACGCAAAGCCCGCCGTTGCCGCGCACAACACGGCAAGCACGCCATAGACCGCCGAGAACCCATGCGCCGTGGCCAGCGCGGGCAGCATCAACGCACCCAGGCCGCCGCCGGCGGGCACCGCGGTCTGCCGGATGCTCATAGCAAGGCCGCGCTCGCCCTCCTTGAACCAGGCCATGACGGCGCGGCCGCTCGATCCGTTCACGCTGCCGCCCAGCAATCCGACGAACAGTAGCCCCGCAGCGAGGCTGACAAGCGACGGCACATGGCCCGCCTGCGGTACGACGAACAGCGCCATGCCGACGAGCGCCGCAGCGGTGCCGCCCAGTCCGAGCAACAGCACGCGACGATCGCCCCAACGGTCCGTGAGCAGCCCCCACGGCAACTCGCTCAGTGCGATGCCGAGGCCCAGCATGCCCAGCACGAGCCCCAGCCCGCCATTGCCGATGCCATACGCGCCGCGCAGCAGCACGGCCGTCGTCGGAATGCCCGAGAACGCCGCCGCGAAGCTCGCGTTGGCGGCAAAGCCCACGCCCAAGACCTTCCAGCGATGATTGCGCCCGCGTACCGCGCCGCGCGCGAAGTTTCCGTTCATGCCTGCCTCCGGTGATTCAGCGAAATCGAATGGAGGCATCGTACGAATGGACGATCTATCGGAAAAGCGGGAAAATGAGATCACTTCCATCGGCCAGACCGAATCATGAATCTGCGTGGTTTTGACTTCGCCCAATTGCGCACGCTCGTTGCGGTCGCCGAAGCGGGCAGCGTTTCGGCGGCGGCCGAGCGAATCTTCCTCTCCCAGTCGTCGGTGAGCGAACAGCTGAAGAAGCTCGAAGACCGCGTCGGCCAGCCGCTCTTCGTGCGCAGCAAGCAGGGCGTGACCGCGACGCCGGCCGGCGTGAAGCTGCTTGCTCACGCAGAGCGGATCCTCGCGCTCTCCGAGGCCGCCTTCGACGACATGCAAGGCCGCGCGCTGGACGGCGAGCTTCGCATCGCGATCACCGACTACTACCGGCCGCACGAAATCGCGCTCGTGCTGAGGCGCTTTTCGGAGCAGCATCCGCGGCTGAAGCTGCACGTCACCGTGCTGCCGAGCGCCGTGATCGACAGCAGTGCCGACGACAACACCTTCGACATCGGTCTCTCGCTGCGCATCGTGGCGCCCGCGGGACGTGCGGCGGCACGCGGCACAGGCGGAGCGTCGAAACTGGGGAAAGTCGCAAAGGGCAGCACCGTGGTGCGGCGCGAGAAGCTGGTGTGGGCCGCATCGGCCGATATGGACACGCGGCGCATGGAGTCGCCGTACCGGCTCGTGCTGCTGCCCGCCACGTGCCAGTTGCAGCGCTACGTCGTGAAGCTGCTTGAGGAGCGCAAGGTGCCGTACCTGATCTCGCATTCGGCGTCGGGCGTCGCGGGACTGCAGCTCGCGCTGAAGGCGGGGCTGGGCATCTCGTGCCTGAACGAGTCGTCGGTCGGCGCGGGGCTCGTGGCATGCGGGAAGCGCGTGGACTTACCGACGCTTCCCGCGGTGGAGTTTCATCTGCTGCCGGCCCGCCCCGGCGAGAGCGAGCTGGTGGCGAACGCGCGCACCGTGCTCAGGGAATTGCTGGCGTAGGGGTGGCGCGGAGTTGGCGCAAGCGTGGCGTAGAGGCGAGCGCGGTACTTCCAGGCCAAGAGGCTGACAGCCGCAGGACGCGATGGCCCGTGGCGGAACACCGATGTCCACCGCAGCAGCCACCGCAACAACCGACGCCGCGCCATTCAGCTCTGTGCCGCACTCACCAGTTCGGCAAAGCGCATGAGATCGACATTGCCGCCCGACACGATCACGCCAACCCGCTTGCCCTTCACATCCACCTTGCCTTGCAGCGCCGCGGCCGCCGCGAGACAACCGGTCGGCTCCACCACGATCTTCATGCGGCTCGCGAAGAACTTCATCGTTTCGACGAGTTCGGCGTCGCTCACCGTCGCGATGTCGTCCACGAGTTGCCGGATCACCGCGAACGTGTACTGGCCGAGATGCTGGGTCTGGGCACCGTCGGCGATCGTCTTCGGCGTATCGATGTGAACGATCTCGCCGCTGCGCAGACTGCGTTGCCCGTCGTTGCCGGCTTCGGGCTCCACGCCGACGATCGTGCAGCGCGGGCTCAGCGCACGCGCCGCCACGGCACAGCCCGACAGCAACCCGCCGCCGCCCAGGCACACCAGCAGCAGGTCCAGTTCGCCCACCTCCTCGATCAGTTCCTTGGCCGCCGTGCCCTGCCCCGCCATAACATGCGGATGGTCGTACGGCGGGATCAGCGTGAGGCCGCGCTCGGCCGCGAGCCGTCGCCCCAGCGCCTCGCGGTCTTCGGTATAGCGGTTGTAGAACACCACCTCGCCGCCGTAGCCGCGCGTGGCCGCCACCTTCACGGCGGGCGCGTCCTCGGGCATCACGATCACCGCCTTCACGCCCAGCAGCTTTGCCGAGAGCGCGATGGCCTGCGCGTGATTGCCCGACGAAAACGTGATGACGCCGCCCGCCTTCTGCTCGGGCGTGAACTGCGCGATCGAGTTGTAGGCGCCGCGGAACTTGAACGCGCCCATGCGCTGGAAGTTTTCGCACTTGAAGTACAGCTGCGCGCCGCTCAGCGCGTTCGCCGTGGACGACGTGAGCACCGGCGTGCGATGCGCCACGCCGCGCAGGCGGTCGTGAGCGGCGGCAACGTCGTCGAAGGAAATGGGCATCGCGGTCATGATCGTTGTTCCGTGCGTTGTTCCGTGGGCAGATAGGTGTAGACGGTGGAGCGCGCCACGCCGAGCGTCTGCGCGACTTCGGCGTAGGCGTGGCGCAGGTTCAGCAGGCCGCTGCCGGCAAGCTCGCGCAGGGCGTCACGGCGCTGGGCGAGCGTCATGCCCATGGGCGTCGTGTTGCGCGCAGCGGCAAAACGCTCGAGCGCCGCACGCACATCTTCCACGCGCCGCGGCGCCAGCGATTCACCAACCGGCGCAGCCGCGCTGTCGGTCTGCATCAACTGGCCGAGGCCGGCCGTCACGGCGCCGATCAGCGAGATGTCCATGTTGAGGCAGATGGCCGCCACATAGTCGCCCGCGCTGTTCTTGAGCCCGATCGACGTGCTCTTGGCCGGCCGGCCATCCGGAAAGCGGTTCGCGTAGTTCTGGACGACTTCGGGAAACCCGGGGTTCGTGATGCGAGCCAGACCGAGTTCCGTCACGGCGTCGCCGGCCTGACGGCCGGAGAGATTGTTCGCGATCGCCACCACCGAATGCTCGGGACGCGTGAGGTCGTGCAGCACTACCTCGACAAGCGGAGCGAGCGTGCGGCCCAGCGCTTCGACAATCTTCGCGCCTTCGCGCAGGAGCAGCGCGTTTTCGCGTTCGGTGTCGGGCACGATGGACCGCCTGGCTGAGGGGGATGTGCGGGTGCGGGTAGGTGGTCGGGCTGGCGGTCGGTTCATGCATGACATTTTGGCGATTTATGACGGAATGTCAATTTCAGACCTCGCACGCCCCCGGCAAGCGGCAACATTTTGGCCAAGACGCCGGCACGCGAGCGTGAATAGACTGGCCATCCAGCCGTCCATTTCCGGGAGGAGCCACGGTGCCGCACTATCTCTGCCACGAGCAACCCGATCTGCTCGAATTCGAAACCACGATCGTCGATACGCGCCCAGGGGCGGTGCTGCTCGCACGGTCCGCCTTGCATCCCGGCGGCGGCGGACAGGTGTGCGACGCGGCCACCCTGGTCCACGCGGATGGCGAGGTGCGCATTTCCGGCGTGTCGGTGGAAGGCGACGCCTTTTGGCATCTTCTCGATGCGCCGGTCGAATTGCCGCGCGAGCGCTCCGTGCACGTCTCGATCGACGCCGATCGACGCTCCACCGTCGCGCAGCTTCACACGGCGACGCATGTCCTCAACGCGCTCGTCTACCAGCGCTTCGCGGGCGCACTCGTGACCGGCGCCCAGATCAACGCCGACGGCACCGCACGAATGGATTTCGACCTGCCAGAAGCCGACAACGATCTGCTGCGAGCGCTGGAAGCGCCGGTCAACGACGTGATCCGCGCGGCGCTCGATGTGCGCATTTACTACGTGAGCGCAGGCGAGGCGCGAGCGACGCCGGGGCTCATCCGAAGCCTGTCCGTGGCACCGCCGCCCACGCCGGACGGCAGCGTGCGGATCGTCGAGATCGGCGATCTCGACCGCCAGGCTTGCGGCGGGACACATCTATCCAACACGGGGCAGTCGCGGCCCGTGCGGGTGGTCAAGATCGAGAACAAGGGGCGTCGGAACCGGCGAGTGAGGATCGAACTGGCGTAGGACGGTTTCTTGTCCGGGCTCGTCCGACGGGGCAAGAAAAAAGCCCGCTCTTCGATGAAGAGCGGGCTTTTAGACACGCGTGCTGTTGCTCGGCTTCAGAACGGAATATCGTCATCCATCTCGTCAAACCCGCCGCCGGCCGGCGCGTTCGACCGGCCCGCGCCGCCGCCCTGGCTACCGCCACGCGGCGCGCCGCCTGCCGCACGGCCACCACCACCGCCGCCGCTGCGTTCGGCCGGTTCGCGGTAGCCGCCGTCGTCGCCACCCATCGAGGCGCCGCCGCGGCCGCCCAGCATCTGCATCTGGTCAGCGACGATTTCGGTCGAATAGCGGTCCGTACCATCCTGCGCCTGCCACTTGCGCGTGCGGATGCGGCCCTCGATGTACACGGAGGAGCCCTTCTTCAGGTACTCCGACACGATTTCAGCAAGTCGCCCGAAGAACGCCACGCGATGCCATTCCGTGGCTTCCTTCATTTCGCCGCTGGCGCGGTCCTTATAGCGGTCCGTCGTGGCAAGCCGGATGTTCGCCACCGCGTCGCCACTCGGCAGGTAGCGTACTTCGGGATCGGCGCCGAGGTTACCGACGAGAATGACCTTGTTCACGGATGCCATGTGTTTCTCCTGTTGATTCCGTTGCAGGCGGCGCTGTGCGAGGGTGTTGCGCGCGGACGGTCCCGTGCGAAGCGGCGCCGCGGCAGGCCCGCTTCAGGCGAACCTGCCACCGCGCTGCGCGCGATCGCCGCCCTGTGTGCTCAATATGGATTGTGGCGCCGGCCAGTCACGCCCTGCGCGGCGGCGCCTTCATATTGGCGGCGATTATAAGCCAGCACAATACGAGGCCCGAACATGCGTAAAACACGCTGTTCTGGCCGCTCGACTTCAGCAGCCAGCCGCCCAGCATGCCGCCTAGCGCGAGGCCGATGGACTGCGTGGTGTTGTAGACCCCGGCCGCGGCACCCTTGCGGTTGCCGGGCGCCAGTTTCGAGACCAGCGACGGTTGCGACGCCTCGAGAATGTTGAAACCGAGGAAGTACACGAACAGAATCGCGGCCACAGCCAGAATGGTATGCGGCGCAGCGCCGAGTAACAGCTGTCCGATCAGGATAAGGGCGATAGCGGAAAGCAGCACCACCTTCATCTTCCCGCGCTTTTCGGCGGCAATAATGGCCGGCACCATCATCACGAACGCGAGGCCCATCACGGGCAAGTAGACCTTCCAGTGCGACGCCACGGGCAGGCCGCCCGCTTCCAGGATGCGCGGCACGACGAGAAAGAGCGCGGTCTGGGTGGCGTGCAGCACCAGCACGCCGAAGTTCAGCCGCAGCAGCTCCACGTTGTGCAGCACCTCTGCGAACGGCGCGCGCACGTGCACGGGCTTGGGAGCATCCGGCACGACCCAGAGCACCACGCCGATGGCAAGTATCGAGAACACGCCCACCAGCGAGAAAAGCCCGCTCATGCCCACCCAGTGAAACACGATAGGCGCGCCAACGATGGCCACCGCGAACGACACGCCGATGCTGCCGCCCACCATCGCCATGGCCTTGGTGCGGTGCTCCTCAGCGGTGAGGTCGGCGATGAACGCGATCACGGCCGACGATATGGCACCCATTCCCTGAATCACGCGCCCGACGATCACCCACGCAATGTCGTGTCCGAACGCCGCCACGAAGCTGCCTATCGCGAAAATGGCGAGGCCGGTCGCGATCACGGGCTTGCGGCCCACGCGGTCGGAGACCCAGCCGTAGAAGATATAGAGCAGGGATTGCGTCGCGCCATACGCGCCCAGCGCGATGCCGACGAGCAGCACGTTGTCGCCGCCGGGGATCGTTTTCGCGTAGATCGAAAACACCGGCATGATCATGAAAAGCCCGAGCATGCGCAGCGCGAAGATGGCTGCAAGCGACACGGTGGCCCGCAATTCGGGCGCGGTCATGCGTGAGGAAGTGGCAGACGGATTGGACATCGGGAGAGCGCAACGGCGCGCCTGCAGGCTGTCAGCAAGCCGTAACGGCGGTCTGGAAAAGTCGCTATAGTAGCAGGTTTAGCCTTCCCTTCTCCCGCAGGTTCATGGAACAAATCCGTATCCGTGGGGCCCGTACCCACAACCTGAAAAACGTCAATCTCGATCTGCCGCGCCACAAGCTCGTCGTGATCACGGGGCTTTCGGGCTCGGGCAAGTCGTCGCTCGCGTTCGACACGCTCTACGCCGAAGGCCAGCGCCGCTACGTCGAGAGTCTGTCGGCCTACGCGCGCCAGTTCCTGCAACTGATGGAGAAGCCGGACGTCGATCTGATCGAGGGGCTTTCCCCCGCCATTTCGATCGAGCAGAAGGCGACCTCGCACAATCCCCGCTCCACGGTGGGCACGGTCACCGAAATCCACGACTACCTGCGGCTGCTCTACGCGCGCGTCGGCACGCCGTACTGCCCGGACCACGAAATTCCGCTCGAGGCGCAAAGCGTCTCGCAGATGGTGGACGCCGCCCTCGCGCTGCCGGAAGAAACCCGGCTCATGATCCTTGCGCCCGTGGTGGCCAACCGCAAGGGCGAACACACCGAACTCTTCGACGAGATGCAGGCGCAGGGCTTCGTGCGGTTCCGCGTGCGCTCGGGCGGCGGCACCGCCAACGAGGGCGAGGCGAAAATCTACGACGTGGATTCGCTGCCCAAGCTCAAGAAGAACGACCGGCACAGCATCGACGTGGTGGTGGACCGCCTCAAGGTGCGCCCCGACATGAAGCAGCGCCTCGCCGAATCGTTCGAAACGGCCCTGCGCCTCGCGGACGGCCGGGCCATCGCGCTGGAAATGGATACGGATCGCGAGCACCTCTTCAGCTCGAAGTTCGCCTGCCCGATCTGCTCGTACTCGCTTCAGGAACTGGAGCCGCGCCTTTTCTCGTTCAACAACCCCATGGGCGCCTGCCCGGAATGCGACGGCCTGGGCCAGATCACGTTCTTCGACCCGAAGCGCGTGGTGGCGCATCCGTCGCTCTCGCTCGCCGCGGGTGCCGTGAAGGGCTGGGACCGGCGCAACCAGTTCTACTTCCAGATGCTGCAAAGCCTCGCGGCGTTCTACGAGTTCGAAATCGACACGCCGTTCGAAGACCTGCCTGAAAAGATCCGCAAGATCCTGCTGTACGGCTCGGGCAAGCAGGCCATTCCGTTCTCGTACATCAACGAGCGCGGCCGCACGTCGGTGCGCGAGCACGTGTTCGAAGGGATCATTCCGAACCTGGAGCGGCGCTACCGCGAGACGGATTCGGTCGCCGTGCGCGAGGAGCTGGCGAAGTATCAGAACAACCAGGCGTGCCCCGCTTGCGAAGGCACGCGGCTGCGCCGCGAAGCGCGCTTCGTGCGCATCGGCGCCGGCGAAGACGCCCGCGCCATCTATGAAGTGAGCGGCTGGCCGCTGCGCGACTCGCTCGGCTACTTCCAGACGCTGCGCCTCGAAGGCGCGAAGCGCGAGATTGCCGACAAGGTCATCAAGGAAATCGTCGCGCGGCTCATGTTCCTCAACAACGTCGGGCTCGACTACCTCTCGCTCGAACGCAGCGCTGAAACGCTCTCGGGCGGCGAGGCGCAGCGCATCCGGCTTGCTTCGCAGATCGGCTCAGGGCTCACGGGCGTGATGTACGTGCTCGACGAGCCCTCCATCGGCCTGCACCAGCGCGACAACGACCGGCTCATCTCCACGCTCAAACACCTGCGCGACCTCGGCAACTCCGTGATCGTCGTGGAGCACGACGAAGACATGATCCGCATGGCCGATTACGTCGTGGACATGGGCCCGGGTGCGGGCGAGCACGGCGGCATGATCATCACGCAGGGCACGCCGCAGCAGGTCGAGGCGGACGCGGCCTCGCTCACGGGCCAGTACCTGGCCGGCACGCGCCGCATCGAGTACCCCGACGAACGGCGCGACCCGGACGAGCGCCACCTGCGCATCATCGAGGCTTACGGCAACAATCTGAAGCACGTCACGCTCGATCTGCCGGTGGGCCTGCTCACCTGCGTGACGGGCGTGTCCGGCTCGGGCAAGTCCACGCTCATCAACGACACGCTGTATCAGGCCGTGGCGCAGCACCTGTACGGCTCGTCCACGGAACCGGCGCCCTACGAGGCGATCGAGGGCCTCGAACACTTCGACAAAGTCATCAATGTCGACCAGTCGCCGATCGGCCGCACCCCGCGCTCGAATCCGGCCACGTACACCGGCCTCTTCACGCCGATCCGCGAGCTGTTCGCGGGCGTGCCCGCCGCCAAGGAGCGCGGCTACGACCCCGGCCGCTTCTCGTTCAACGTGAAGGGCGGCCGCTGCGAGGCGTGCCAGGGCGACGGCGTGCTGAAGGTGGAAATGCACTTCCTGCCCGACGTCTACGTGCCCTGCGACGTCTGCCACGGCAAGCGCTACAACCGCGAAACGCTCGAAGTGCTCTATAAGGGCAAGAACATCAGCGAAGTGCTGGACATGACCGTGGAGCAAGCGCACGAGTTCTTCAAGGCCGTGCCCGTGGTGGCGCGCAAGCTGAAAACGCTGCTCGACGTGGGCCTCGGCTATATCCGGCTGGGCCAGTCGGCCACCACGCTTTCCGGCGGCGAGGCCCAGCGCGTCAAGCTCTCGCTGGAACTGAGCAAGCGCGACACGGGTCGCACCCTCTATATCCTCGACGAACCGACCACGGGCCTGCACTTCCACGACATCGCCCTGCTGCTCCAGGTGATTCACCGACTACGCGACCAGGGCAATACGGTCGTTATCATCGAGCATAATCTCGATGTCATCAAAACCGCCGACTGGGTCATCGATCTGGGTCCGGAAGGCGGCGCCGGCGGTGGCCAGATCATTGCTCAGGGCACACCGGAGCAGGTAGCGAAGTCGAAGGCAAGCTTCACGGGCAGGTATCTGGCGCCGCTGCTCAAGCGCCCGGCCGCGGTTGCAGCCGCGAAATGAATGGGAAATCCCCCAGCGGGAAAACCCGAGGTTGGAGATTGAAGGAACGATGGCCAAGCGCAACGAGGTGTCCGAAGAAGGACAAGTGCAGGACCTGCGCCCGCGCCCGGTCAGACTGACGAGCGACATGAGCCTGCCGAAGCTGTCGGCCGTGGAAATCGGCAGCTACATCGTCGCGCTGTTCGCGATGTGGGCGGTGCTTCACCTGAAGCTGCTGGGCGCCCTGCTCGCCGGCATGCTCGTCTATCAACTCGTGCATACGATAGCGCCGCTCATCGAACGCCGGATGTCGAGCCAGCGAGCGCGCTGGGCCTCGGTGGTGCTGGTTGCCACGGTGATCGTGGGCGCGCTCACGGGCATCACGATCGGCATCATCGAACACTTCGAAAGCGACGTGCCGAGCGTGCAGAAAGTGCTCGACCAGATGATGCAATTCATCGATCAGGCGCGCGGCCGGATACCGGAAGCCATCGCAGCCTACCTGCCCGTCGATACCGACCAGATGAAAACGAAGGCCGCCGCGCTCATGCAGGCCCATGCCAGCACGCTGCAGCAGGGCGGCAAGAGCGCGGCGCGCATTTTCGGGCACGTGGTGATCGGCATGATCATCGGCGCGATCATCGCCGTGGGCGCACAGCGACATACGCAGCGGCTGCCGCTCTCGAAGGCCTTCGTCACACGCGTGGCGCGTTTTGCCGATGCATTCCGCCGCATCGTGTTCGCGCAGGTGAAGATTTCGGCCATCAACGCCACGTTCACCGGCATCTACCTGCTGCTGATCCTGCCGGTCGTCCACGCGCCGCTGCCGCTTTCGAAAACGCTGGTCGTCTTCACGTTCGTGGTGGGCCTGCTGCCGGTAATCGGCAATCTGATCTCGAACACGGTGATCGTAGCCATCGCGCTCACGGTGAGCCTGCCGGCGGCCGTCATGTCGCTGGCGTTCCTGATCCTGATCCACAAGCTCGAGTACTTCCTGAACGCCCGCATCGTGGGCGGCCAGATCGAGGCGCGCGCGTGGGAGCTGCTGGTCGCGATGCTGGTGATGGAAGCCGCGTTCGGCATTCCGGGCGTCATTGCGGCGCCCGTGTTCTACGCGTATATCAAGCGCGAACTCATCTATCTGCGGCTCGTCTAGGCCGCATCGGGGAACGGCGGGGCAGCTAGATAGCCCGCACCGCCGCCGCTTCTCCGTCCAGCCTCCCCGTCCAGTCAAATCAGCGAAACACCACGGTCCTGCTGCCGTTCAGCAGAATGCGATGCTCGATGTGCCACTTCACCGCGCGCGCGAGCGTCACGCACTCCACGTCGCGGCCAATCGCCGTGAGCTGTTCCGGCGTCATGCTGTGGTCCACGCGCTCCACTTCCTGCTCGATGATCGGGCCTTCGTCGAGGTCCGTCGTCACGTAGTGCGCCGTGGCGCCGATCAACTTCACGCCGCGGTCGAACGCCTGGTAGTAGGGCTTCGCGCCCTTGAAGCTCGGCAGGAACGAGTGATGGATGTTGATCGCGCGACCCGCGAGGTGCCCGCACAACTGCGGCGACAAGATCTGCATGTAGCGCGCGAGCACGACGAGATCGGCCTGATGCTCGTCGATCACTTCCAGCACGCGCGCTTCCTGCGCGGACTTCGCCTCGTCCGCCGACGACGTCAGCGGGAAGTGATGGAACGGAATGTTGTAGCTCGCGGCGAGCTGATAGAAGTCCTTGTGGTTCGAGATGATGGCGGGAATCTCGATGGGCAGTTGCCCCGTGCGGTAGCGGAACAGCAGGTCGTTCAGGCAGTGGCCGATCTTCGACACCATGATGATCACGCGCGGCTTCACGGAGGCGTCGTGCACCTCCCAGCGCATGCCGAACTGCGCGGCGAGCGTATCGAACGCGGCGCGCAGCGCTTCGACGCCGGGGTCGCCGCCCACCTGCTGGAAGTGCACGCGCATGAAGAAATCGCCGGTGCGGCTGTCGCCGAATTGCGCGGAGTCGAGAATGTTGGCGCCGCGCTCGAACAGGAAGCCGGACACCGCGTGAACGATGCCGGGCCTGTCGGCGCACGACAATTTGAGAATGAAGCTGTGTTCGGTCGACATAACCGCGGTGACTCCCTTTCCTGTTGCTTTGAACTGACTCTTTGAACTGACTGATTGTGCGGCGCATGTGCCGCACATGCGCCGCAGCGGGCGACGCGAACGCTCAGAGCGCCGGCGGCGCGAAGAGTCCTTCGATGCCCTCGCACGCCTCGCCATCGATCCAGCGGCGGCGCAAGAGGCAATCGAGCGTCGCGAGACTGGCGTCCACCGTCATGGCGCCTTCTTCGATCCAGCGGGCCACTTCGTCGATGCGCGCGAGCCGATGCTCGCCCACTTCGCCATCCTGATTGAGCGGCGCGAAATCCGCGGGCAGCGCGAGGTCGTAGACGAAAATCTGCTCGGCCTGCGTGCCCTCGGGCAGCGACTGCAGCACGTGCACCGTGCGCCCCGGCGCGGCTTGCGCGGCGATGTCCTCGCCAATGCCCGCCTCTTCCCAGCACTCCTTCACGATGGTGGCCTCGATGCCGAAGCCCCAGCCGATACCGCCTGCCACGACGTTGTCGAGCATGCCCGGATCGGTCGCCTTGGTTTCGCTGCGCCGGGCGATCCAGAGCTGCGGCGCGCTGGCCGCGTATTCTACGACGCCGTTCAGGTGCACCGCGTAAGTCATCGTGCCGAAGAAGCGCGAGGCGGCGCGCTCGATATAGGCAAGCGGCGCGGCATCGAAGGCATTGCGGATCGCGTAGGTTTCGTCGCGCCAGCCCGGAATACGCCCCTCCGCCGCGAGTGCGCCGATGACCGCGCCCAGCGCCGCGCTGCGCAGATCAACCGTGGAAAACGCCGCCGACAAGGCGATGCACGCGGCGTCGATGTCGAACACGTCGGGCCAGCGCGCGAGCAGCGGCGCATCGGTGCGACGCACCCAGCCCACGCGTTCCGCGCCGATATGGAAAGGCAGATGCGCGACGGGATCGAAACGACGCGCAGCGACGATGCACGGCAAGCTCATGGGCAGACTCCGTCTCAGTCGCGCAACGCGACACGAATGCCGATCGCAATGAACGTGGCGCCCGCGATGCGGTCGAGCCACACGCCCACTCGCGGCCGGCGTTTGAGCCACGTGCCGATCAGGCCCGCGCAGACGCCGAACACCGAGAACACGACGACGGTCTGCAACATGAACAGCGCGCCCAGTTCGAGCATCTGCAGCGTGACGCTTTGCGCCCCATGCGGGTCGACGAACTGCGGCAGGAACACCACGAAGAAGAGCGTCACTTTCGGATTCAGCATGTTGCCAAGCACGCTCTGGCGAAAGATCGTGGCGAGCGGCTGGCGCGGTCTTTCGTGCGCGGTGGCGAGCCCCTGGCTGCGCAGCGCCTTGATGCCGATCCAGACCAGATACGCGGCGCCCGCGAGCTTGATGACCTGAAACGCCACCGGCGACGAGCGCAGCACCGCCGCGACGCCCAGCGCCGCAAGCGTGGTGTGGAACGTCACGCCCGCCGCAAAACCGAGAGCGGCGACGAGCCCGGCCGCACGGCCCTGCGAGATGCCGCGCGCCAGCACCTGGAGGTTGTCGGGGCCGGGCGCCAGCGTGATGGCGATCGAGGTGGCGAGAAAGAGCAGGAAGTTGGGCATGATCGTAGCGTCGGGTCGATGGCGGCAGCGCTTGCGGTGGCGATGAGCTGCGGGCAACAGAACCGCCCGCGTCAGCGAACCAGCCGGGGCTCAATCGGTAACCCGATCGAGCCCGGCCGGGTAACTCAGTGGCCGCCGAATTCGGTCACGGTGTAGAGCGGCAGGCCGGCTGCGCGCAACAGCTGCGAGCCGCCCAGGTCGGGCAGATCGATGATCGCCGCGCCCTCCACCACCACGGCGCCCAGCCGCTCCAGCAGCTTCTTGCCGGCCATCATCGTGCCGCCGGTCGCAATCAGGTCGTCGACGATCACGATGCGGTCGCCCGCGCTGCACGCGTCCTCGTGAATCTCCACGGTCGCCGCGCCGTATTCGAGCTGATACGACTCCGACACCGTGCGGTACGGCAGCTTGCCCACCTTGCGGATCGGGATGAAGCCGAGGTTCAGTTCGTACGCGAGAATCGGCCCGATGATGAAGCCGCGCGCGTCCAGCCCGGCAACGTAGTCGAGCCGCGCGTCGATATAGCGCTGCACGAACAGGTCGATCAGCACGCGCAGCGCCTTCGCGCTCTGCAGGAGCGGCGTAATGTCGCGAAACTGCACGCCGGGCTGGGGCCAGTCGGGCACTGTGCGGATCTGGTCTTTGACGAACTGGGCTGCGTCGAGCGGCGCGTTCGCGGGCGCGTGGGACATGATGTCTCCCGGTGAATCGATTCAATGGTGAGTGGTCGGGGTGCCGAAAGCGCCCTGGCGGCGTGTCGTGCGGCTGGAAGCGGCGGCTCGCAACGCTTTCCGAAACTGCGCGCGTGCCGTCACGCGGCGGCGGCGCGGCTTCGCCGCGAAAGGCGCTCTTCCGCCTCGGCCAGCTGCTCGGGCAAGCCGCGCAGCACGACGATGTCGCCTGCGCGCAGCTTCGTCGACGGGTCGGGTTCCACGCCGCGAATGCCGTGCCTGCGGATCGCCGTCACTTCGACACCGATGTCCGCGAGGCCCAGCTCCGCGAGCGTGCGGCCCACGGCGTCCGCCTTCGCGTCGATCGGCACCGATTGTAGCCGCACCTGCTCGTGACCGTCGTCCACGTCCGCGTCGTCGGCGCCGTGGAAATAGCCGCGCAGCAGGCTGTAGCGCTGGTCGCGCATTTCCTCCACCCGCCGCACCACGCGCCGCATCGGCACGCCCATCACCACGAGCGTGTGCGAGGCGAGCATCAGGCTGCCTTCGACGATCTCAGGAATCACCTCGGTCGCGCCCGAGGCAAGCAGCTTTTCCAGGTCGGAGTCGTCGACGGTGCGCACGATGACGGGCAGCGTCGGTTCGAGTTCGTGGATGTTATGCAGCACGCGCAGCGCCGAAGGCGTGTTCGCATAGGTGATCGCGATGGCCGCGGCGCGATGCACGCCCGCGGCGACCAGCGATTCGCGGCGCGCCGCGTCGCCGAACACCACCGACTCGCCCGCGGCCGCAGCCGCCGTGACGCGGTCAGGATCGAGGTCGAGCGCAACGTACGACAGCCCCTCGTGCTCGAGCATGCGCGCAAGGTTCTGCCCGGAACGCCCATAGCCGCAGATGATGACGTGCCCGCTCTGCTTGAGGCTTTGCGTAGCGATGCGCGTCATCTGCAACGACTGCTGCATCCATTCCGTCGACGAAAGCCTGAGCACGATGCGGTCGGCGTTCTGGATGACGAACGGTGCGGCGAGCATCGAGAGCAGCATTGCGGCGAGAATGGCCTGGAGCAGCGTGGCGTCAACGAGGTGCTTGTCGAGAATCAGATTGAGCAGCACGAAGCCGAATTCGCCGGCCTGCGCGAGGCCGAGCCCCGTGCGCATCGCCACGCCGGGCAGCGCGCCGAAGAGCCGCGCGAGCCCCGTGATGATGACCGCCTTCAGCAGCATCGGCACGATCAGGAAGCCGGACACCAGCAGCGGATGCTCCCAGATCACGCGCGGGTCCAGCAGCATGCCCGTGGTCACGAAGAAAAGCCCGAGCAGCACGTCGCGAAACGGCTTGATGTCTTCTTCCACCTGATGCCGGTACGGCGTCTCGGAAATCAGCATGCCGGCAATGAAGGCGCCGAGCGCGAGCGAGAGGCCAAACTTGTCGGTGATGAACGCGGCGCCAAGCGTGACGAGCAGCAGGTTCAGCACGAACAGCTCCTGCGAGCGCCGCCGCGCGACCACGTTGAACCAGCGCGTCATGAAGCGCTGACCCACGATCAGGAGCAGCGCGAGCGCCACCACGATCTTCACCGCGGCAAGCCCGAGCGACTCCATCAGCGAAGCCGAACCGCCGCCGAACGCCGCGATGACGATGAGAAGCGGCACCACGGCGAGGTCCTGGAACAGCAGCACGCCCATGATGTTGCGGCCGTGCGCGGACTCGAGTTCCAGCCGCTCCGCAAGCATCTTGCTCACGATCGCCGTGGACGACATCGCAATGGCGCCGCCCAGCGCGACGCATCCTTCCCACGTGATGTGTACCCAGCGTTCGAGCGCGAGACCCACCACCACGGCAATCGCAATGGTCGCGAGCACCTGCAGCAGGCCGAGCCCGAACACGGCGCGCCGCATGGAGCGCAGCTTCGCCAGCGAGAACTCCAGCCCGATCGAAAACATCAGGAACACCACACCGAATTCGGCGAGGTTCTGCGCGCCATGCGAATCCGGGACGATGCCGAACGCGTGCGGGCCCACCACGATGCCGACCGAGAGGTAGCCGAGCATGGGTGGCAGGTTCAGATAGCGGAAGAGAACGACGCCCGCCACTGAAGCCAGCAGCAGAAACAGCGTCATTTCCAACGGGGAGATCATCGTGAAAAGCGTCCTCGTTCGTCAGCGGAACCGTTGCGCGGCGGCATGGACGCCTTGCGGCGGGACCCAGGCGCAACAAGGTCGAGCGGCCGGCGAAGGCAGCGGCCGCGCGGTCGGCGCGCGGCGCGGCGAACAAACGCCTTTGCTATACTCCGCGAATGATAGCGAAAATCAATGGCGATCGGGCACTCGCGCTCGCTCGCGACGTGCTCGACATCGAAGCTGACGCCGTGCGCTCGCTTCGCGACCAGCTCGACGAAGGCTTCGTCGGTGCGGTCGATTTCATCCTCAGCTGCCGTGGCCGCGTGGTCGTTTCGGGAATCGGCAAGTCAGGCCATATCGCCCGCAAACTCGCGGCAACGCTCGCCTCCACCGGCACGCCGGCTTTCTTCGTGCATCCCGCCGAGGCCAGCCACGGCGACCTCGGCATGGTAACCGCCGACGATGTCTTTATTGCGATGTCCAACTCAGGGGAATCCGAAGAGTTGATCGCGATCTTGCCGCTCATCAAGCGGCTGGGCGCGAAGCTCATCGCGATAACGGGCCGC
This sequence comes from Paraburkholderia sp. A1RI_3L, assembly GCF_048957895.1. NCBI lineage: Bacteria > Pseudomonadati > Pseudomonadota > Betaproteobacteria > Burkholderiales > Burkholderiaceae > Paraburkholderia > Paraburkholderia sp. A1RI_3L. Next base: position 935,782 of record NZ_JARCHA010000001.1, on the reverse strand, counting down.
CCGGGTTCGAGTCTCGCGAAGCTCGCCGACGTGCATCTGAATTCCGGGGTATCGAAGGAAGCCTGTCCGCTCAATCTCGCGCCCACGGCGAGCACCACGGCGGCGCTTGCACTGGGCGACGCGCTCGCGGTCGCCGTGCTCGACGCCCGCGGCTTCGGCGCCGACGACTTTGCCCGCTCGCATCCGGGCGGCGCGCTTGGCCGGCGGCTGCTCACCTACGTACGCGACGTGATGCGCACGGGCGACCAGATTCCGAAGGTGCCGCAAAGCGCCACCGTGCGCGACGCGCTGTTCCAGCTCACGGCCAAGCGCATGGGCATGACGGCCATCGTGGACGACGCCGACCGCGTGCTGGGCATCTTCACCGACGGCGACCTGCGGCGCGTGCTGGAACGCGTGGGCGACTTCCGCGATCTGCCAATCGGATCGGTCATGACGCACAACCCGCGCACGATCGCCGCCGACCGCCTCGCCGTGGAAGCCGTGGAACTGATGGAGCGTCATCGGATCAATCAGATGCTCGTGGTCGATGACGCCGGCAAGCTCATCGGCGCACTCAACATGCACGATCTGTTCTCGAAGAAGGTGATCTGATGGCCGTCTCCGCCCTTACCGCCACCGAACGCGCCAGTCGTGTGCGGCTGATGATCTTCGACGTGGACGGCGTGCTCACCGACGGCAGCCTGATGTTCACCGCGAACGGCGACACCATGAAGTCGTTCAACTCGATGGACGGCCACGGCCTCAAGCTGCTGCAGCGGGCCGGCGTCGAAACGGCCATCATCACGGGGCGGCGCTCGGGCATCGTGGCGGCCCGCGCCGAGGAACTCAAGATCACGCACGTGCATCAAGGCGTCGAAGACAAGCTCACCGCGTTCGCGAAGCTGCTGGAAGAAACGGGCATCCCCCCCGAAGACTGCGGCTACATGGGCGACGACTGGCCCGACCTCGCGGTGATGCTCCGCTGCGGCTTCGTCGCGGCGCCCGCGAACGCGCACCCCGAAGTGATCGCACGCGCGCACTGGGTCAGCGAAGCGCGCGGTGGCCACGGCGCCGTGCGCGAGGTGTGCGACGCGCTGCTGCGCGCCCAGCATCGCTATGAAGCGATGCTCGCCGCCGCCTGCGGAGCGGCACACGAATGAACGCGCCGTTTCGCTGGACCTCGCTGATTCCCGTTGTCGCCATGGCCGCGCTTGCCGGCATCACGTGGTGGCTGCTGCAGGCGACGCTGCCGCGGCCGAACGAAAGCGCACAGCGCCCGAAGACGCACACGCCGGATTACTTCGCCGACAACTTCTCGGTATCCGAACTCGATCAGTCCGGCGCCACGCAGTACCGGCTCACGGCCACGCATCTTCTCCACTACGAGGACGACGAGAACAGCGACCTCACGAATCCGGCGGTGCGCGCGTTCCAGCCGGGTAAGCCGATCGTCACGGCCACGGCGGAGCGCGGCACGGTGAACAGCGACGCGTCGGTGGTCGACATGTACGACCACGCGCGCATCGTACGCGCGCCGGGCGCCGGCGACCCGCCGATGCAGGCCGATTCCGAGCATTTCCGCGTGCTGGTCAACGACGATGTGATCCTGACTGAAAAGCCGGTTAAACTTCAGCGCGGCCAGTCGGTCATGACGGCCACCAACGGCATGAACTACAACAATGTCACCCGGGTGATCCAGCTGTTCGGCAATGTCCGCGGCTCGATCGCTCCGGCCGACTCCGGCGGCTCCTCCTGACAGCCCGGGTCATCCATTCCAGGCACGACTGCATGAACCACTCGTTCCCCTGTTTCGAAGCCGGCCCGCGCGCGGCCGGCGGCGTCCGCCGCACCCGCTTTGCCGCTCTGGCGGCATTGACGTTCGTGCTCGCACTCGCCGGCGTAGCGCCCGCGGCGCACGCCGAGCGCGCCGACAAGGACAAGCCGCTCAACATCGAATCGGACAACATGACGTACGACGACCTCAAGCAGGTCACCATCTTCACGGGGCACGTGGTGGCCACGAAAGGCACGATCGTGATCAAGGCCGACCGTGTGGAGGTGCACCAGGATCCGCAGGGCTACCAGTACGCCACGGGTACGTCGACGGGCAACAATCTCGCTTACTTCCGTCAGAAGCGCGACGGCGTGGACGAATACATCGACGGCGACGCCGAGCGCATCGACTACGACGGCAAGCAGGACCTCACCACGCTCACCACGCGCGCAACCGTGCGTCGCCTGCAAGGTCTTTCCACGGTGATGGACCAGGTGCACGGCAGCGTGATCACCTACGACGGCCAGAACGATTTCTATACCGCGAAGTCCGGCAAGGACGTAGCCGGCCCTGGCAACCCGACAGGGCGCGTGCGCGCCATGCTGTCGCCGCGCAACGGCGGCGCCGCGCCGCTCACCGGTGCCTCAGCCACGCTCGTGCCGTCCACGCAATTGAAGGGAACACCGCAGTGAACGCGAGCCCCCTTCATAACCGCCAGCCGGCCGGCACCAGCAGTTCCCTCGTCGTACGCAACCTCAAGAAGCGCTACGGCTCGCGCACGGTCGTGAAAGACGTGTCGCTCGACGTGAAGAGCGGCGAAGTGGTCGGGCTGCTCGGGCCGAACGGCGCGGGCAAGACCACGTCGTTCTACATGATCGTGGGACTCGTGCCGCTCGATGCCGGCGAGATCGACCTGAACGGCCAGTCCATCAGCCTGTTGCCCATCCACAAGCGCGCATCGCTCGGGCTGTCGTATCTGCCGCAGGAAGCGTCGGTATTTCGCAAGCTCACCGTCGAGCAGAACATTCGCGCGGTGCTCGAACTTCAGCATGACGGCGCCGGCAAGCGGCTCTCGAAGGAAGCGATCACGGAGCGCACGGAAGCCCTGCTCGACGAGTTGCAGATCGCGCATCTGCGCGAGAACCCGGCGCTGTCGCTCTCGGGCGGCGAACGGCGACGCGTGGAAATTGCGCGCGCACTCGCCACGGACCCGGCTTTCATTCTGCTCGACGAACCGTTCGCGGGCGTGGACCCGATCGCTGTTCTCGAAATTCAGAAGATCGTGAAGTTCCTGAAGCAGCGCAACATCGGTGTGCTGATCACCGACCATAACGTTCGCGAAACGCTAGGTATCTGCGATCACGCGTACATCATCAGCGACGGAAGCGTGCTGGCGGCAGGCGCACCGGGCGACATCATCGAGAACGAAAGCGTGCGCCGCGTCTATCTGGGCGAACACTTCCGCATGTAGGCACAGGAGAGTGGTAGAGCGAGCGCTTACGCTGCGCTCGCTCCGCCGCCTGCTTCATCAAGACGCACCCGGCGCATGGCGACACGCCATCTGCCGGCGTCCTCTGCGCGGGGCCGCCACCCGGCCCGCTCCTTCAGCGTTTAATGAGCCGCGCCCCATCGCGCAGCAATTCTTACGCTCGCCGGCCTCGCGCCGCGCTCGCAGCCGCACCAGATCTGGGCACGCGTTTTCGCGTATGTCGCCGGGTATCGCGGTCGTGGCAAACTCTTTACAATGAATCTCAAATTGCCATGAAAGCCAGCCTCCAACTTCGCCTGTCGCAGCATCTTGCGCTGACCCCCCAACTGCAACAGTCCATCCGGCTGCTGCAGCTGTCTACGCTCGAATTGCAACAGGAAGTCGCGACGGCGATCGCGCAGAACCCCCTGCTCGAAAACGAAGACGACTGGATCGCCAGCCCGTTGCGGGTGGCGGCAGACGGTTCCGTCATCGCGCAAACGCCCACGCCTTCGGCGCCCGAGCCGATGTCCGCCGCACCCTCGTCGTCTTCCTCGACAGAGAGTTCGGAAAGCGGCGAGCCCGCCAGCGTCGACGAATACAACGGCCTCGGCTCCGATGCCAACGGCGATGCGTCGCAGTGGAACCTCGACGACTATGGCCGCTCCGGCAACGCGTCCGACGACGACGACCTTCCGCCGCTGCAGATCCACGAATCCACCACGTCGCTGCGCGACTACCTGACGGCACAGTTGCGCGTCACGCAGGCAAGCCCGCGTGACCGCGCGCTCATCACGTTCCTCATCGAATCGCTCGACGACGAAGGCTACCTCACGGCAACGTGTGAAGAAATACTGGCCGACTTGCCGGTCGAGCTCGAGGTGGACGCCGACGAGTTGAACGCAGCACTCGCATTGCTGCAAAGCTTCGACCCGCCTGGCGTCGGCGCGCGTTCGGCATCGGAATGCCTGAAGCTGCAGTTGCTTCGGCTCGATCCGTCGCCTACTCGCACACTCGCGCTCGAAATCGTCGCGCACCATCTGGAGTTGCTTGCCGCACGAGATTTCACTCGTCTGCGCAAACATCTGAAGGCAAGCGACGACGAACTGCGCGACGCCCATGCGCTGATCCGCTCGCTCGAACCGTTCCCGGGTGCGGCCTACGGCAAGGCCGAAGCCGACTACGTCGTGCCCGACGTGATCGTGAAGAAGACCGCACAAGGATGGCACGCCGAACTGAATCCCGAGGTCGTGCCGAAGCTGCGCATCAATCATCTGTACGCGAACATCCTGCGCAACAACCGCGGCGATCCAGGCAGCGGCTCGTTGCGTCAGCAACTGCAGGAAGCCCGCTGGCTGATCAAAAATATTCAGCAGCGCTTCGAAACAATCCTGCGTGTTGCGCAGGCCATTGTGGAGCGTCAGAAGAACTTTTTTGTGCACGGCGAAATTGCGATGCGCCCCTTGGTTTTGCGGGAAATAGCTGATACGCTGGGCTTACACGAGTCAACTGTCTCGCGTGTGACAACCGGCAAGTACATGCTCACCCCGTTTGGGACGCTTGAATTTAAGTACTTCTTCGGATCGCATGTTTCGACGGATACGGGAGGCGCGGCCTCATCCACGGCCATACGCGCGCTCATCAAGCAACTGATAGGAGCAGAGAACCCGAAATCCCCTCTTTCAGACAGCCGCATAGCCGAACTGCTGGCGGAACAGGGCTTCGTGGTGGCGCGCCGCACGGTGGCGAAGTATCGCGAGGCGCTCAAGATTCCAGCGGTCAACCTGCGCAAGTCTCTTTAGCCCGTTGCTTATCGCGACGGGCGTCTTCCGGCCGCGTCGCTGTTGGCGGGGATGGCCGGCCGATGCGGCCCGTCCGTAGTCAGTCTCGGGGAGACGGCATAAATCGGACAGCAGTCGACCGGTATCGCCGCATTCGAACGCGCACGGCGGCCATCAGCCTGGAGAAGCACGATGAATCTGAAGATCAGTGGACACCATCTCGAAGTAACGCCAGCGTTGCGAGAATACGTGATCACCAAACTGGATAGGGTGCTAAGACATTTCGATCAGGTAATCGATGGCAATGTGGTCCTCTCGGTCGACAATCACAGGGAAAAGGACAAGAGACAGAAGGTTGAAATCAGCCTTCATCTGAAGGGCAAAGACATCTTCATCGAAAGCGCGAACGGCGATCTGTATGCTGCCATCGACGTGATGGTCGACAAGTTGGACCGGCAGGTTGTGCGCCACAAAGATCGCGTACAGGGGCATCAGCACGAGGCCATCAAGCATCAAGCCACCACGCCGCCCGTCGAAGTCCCACCGCAATAAGACGAAGGTGGCACGGCACGCGCGGCCACGGACAGTCCGGCTGGCAGCCCATGAAAAAACCGCCCGAAACCGGGCGGTTTTTTCATGGGCTGGGCATGACGGCAAATGGGATAACCGCGACGAACGCCAGGTTTCGACGCCTGGGTGAATGCATGGCGCATCGCACCATGCCGATGTATGCTTGTTCTATAATGTTTCGGTCACTTTCGGGGCATTTCCGCCGGAGTCCCGTTAAAAAAGGGGTTTCGTCGCACTTCGCCGTGAGCATCCTGTCAGACATGGAATATCCGTCACCCGCCGCGGCAAGCAGCATCCAGGCCACGTTTTCGCCTGCCAACATGAATCGTTTAGCCAAAATTCTTCCACTCGAGAACGTCGTCGTCGGACTCTCCGTCACCAGCAAGAAACGCGTGTTCGAGCAAGCGGGCCTGATCTTCGAAAACCAGAACGGCATCGCCCGCAGTACGGTGACCGACAATCTGTTTGCGCGGGAACGCCTCGGGTCCACTGGCCTCGGCGAAGGTGTGGCCATCCCGCACGGACGCATCAAGGGCCTCAAGCAGCCGCTCGCCGCCTTCGTGCGTCTCGCGGCGCCCATTCCGTTCGAGGCGCCAGACGGCCAGCCTGTCTCGCTGCTGATCTTCCTGCTCGTACCCGAGCAGGCCACTCAGCAACACCTCGAAATTCTCTCGGAAATCGCCCAGCTGCTCTCGGACCGGGAAACGCGCGAGCGCCTGCACACCGAAGAAGACCGCGAAGCATTGCATCGCCTGCTCACCCAGTGGCAACCTTGACGTATCGCGGCCGGCCCGCCCGGCGAAAGACCGCTCTCCCCCCGACGCCGCACTCCGCGCAACACGGCTGAGGTACGCCCCATCCGATGCGCCCACCGGGCAGCCTCGCTCCGGAACGCCGGACGAGCGGCCCACCTTGGAGTCTTGGATTCATGGACACCTCCAGCATCAACGCCCAAAGCATCTTCGACGACAACGCCGCCACGCTGAAGCTCAGCTGGCTGACGGGGCATGAAGGCTGGGAACGCGGCTTCTCGGCCGAAACGGTGGTGAATGCGACGTCGAGCGCCGACCTCGTGGGCCACCTGAACCTGATCCACCCGAACCGCATCCAGGTGCTGGGCGAGGCGGAGGTCAATTACTACCAGCGCCAGACCGACGAAGACCGCTCGCGGCACATGGCCGAGCTGATCGCCCTCGAGCCGCCGTTCCTCGTCGTAGCCGGCGGCGTCGCCGCCCCGCCGGAACTCGTGTTGCGCTGTACCCGCTCGTCCACGCCGCTCTTCACCACGCCGATGTCGGCGGCCGCGGTGATCGACAGTCTGCGCCTCTACATGTCGCGCATCCTCGCGCCGCGCGCCACGCTGCACGGCGTATTCCTCGACATCCTCGGCATGGGCGTGCTGCTCACGGGCGACTCGGGTCTCGGCAAGAGCGAACTGGGTCTGGAGCTGATCAGCCGCGGCCACGGCCTCGTGGCCGACGACGCCGTCGACTTCGTGCGACTCGGCCCCGACTTCGTGGAGGGCCGCTGCCCGCCGCTGCTGCAGAATCTGCTCGAAGTGCGCGGCCTTGGCCTGCTCGACATCAAGACGATCTTCGGCGAAACGGCTGTGCGCCGCAAAATGAAGCTGAAGCTGATCGTCCAGCTGGTGCGCCGCCCCGACGGCGAATTCCAGCGCCTGCCGCTGGAAAGCCAGACGGTCGACGTGCTCGGCCTGCCCATCAGCAAGGTCACGATTCAGGTTGCGGCCGGCCGCAACCTCGCGGTGCTCGTAGAAGCCGCCGTGCGCAACACGATCCTGCAACTGCGCGGCATCGATACGCTGCGCGACTTCATGGACCGCCAGCGCCTCGCCATGCAGGATCCGGACAGCCAGTTCCCCGGCAAGCTGATGTAGCGCCGCGCCAGCCGGGCAGGCGCGCGGGGCAGATGCTATGATGAAACGAACCGTTTCCCCACTCCCATGCGCATTATCCTGATCACCGGCATCTCCGGCTCCGGCAAGTCTGTTGCGTTGAACGCGCTCGAAGACGCGGGGTATTACTGCGTCGATAATCTGCCACCGCGTTTTCTCCCGCAGCTCGCCGCCTATCTGGCCAGCGACGGCCAGGAGCAGCTGGCAGTAGCCATCGACGCCCGTTCGAGCGCTTCGCTCGACGAAATGCCCGCGATGATCCGCGATCTCTCGCGCCAGCACGACGTTCGCGTGCTGTTCCTGAACGCCAGCACGCAGTCGCTGATCCAGCGTTTCTCGGAAACGCGCCGCCGCCACCCGTTGTCGGGCTCCACACTGCATGACGCCGACGTCGGGCTGCTCACGTCGCTTGAGGAAGCAATCGAGCACGAACGGGAGCTGGTCGCGGGGCTTGCCGAATTCGGCCATCAGATCGACACGAGCAATTTGCGCGCGAATGCGCTGCGCGCCTGGGTGAAGCGCTTCGTCGAGCAGGAACGCAGCAGTCTCGCGCTCACCTTCGAGTCGTTCGGCTTCAAACGCGGCGTGCCGCTAGACGCCGACTTCGTGTTCGACGTGCGCACCCTGCCGAATCCCTATTACGACCGTGAGCTGCGTCCGTTGACTGGCCTGGACCGGCCCGTGATCGACTACCTGAACGCGTTGCCCGTCGTGCGCGAAATGATCGACGACATCCACGCGTTTCTCGTGAAGTGGCTTCCTCGTTTCAGCGAAGACAATCGCAGCTATCTCACCGTCGCAATTGGCTGCACGGGCGGTCAACACCGCTCGGTATTCATCGCAGAGACGCTCGCCGCGCGTCTTGCGAAAGAAGCAAACGTTATCGTGCGGCACCGCGATGCGCCACTGGACGTAGGCGAATCGTCGAAGCTCGTTGCCTGACGGGCCGGGCCAGACAGGCCGTGCCTAACTGGCCGTGCTCAACTGGCCGCGCCGCGCGGCCTTAACCGAAAGCGTTGCGCCATGTCCTCTACCAATGCCGTACTCGCCGATCTGCCGCTGTTCCCGCTGCACACGGTGCTCTTCCCCGACGGCCTGCTGCCGCTGAAGATCTTCGAGGCGCGTTACCTGGACATGGCGCGCAACTGCCTGCGCGAGAACACGCCGTTCGGCGTATGCCTGCTGAAGAGCGGCGGCGAAGTGGCTCAGCCGGACGAACCTTCGGTGCCCGAAGCAACCGGCTGCCTCGCCGAGATCGAACAATGCGACGTCGAAACGTTCGGCATGCTGCTGGTGCGCGCACGCGGCACGCGGCGCTTCCGGCTGCTGACGCATCGGGTGGAAGCAAGCGGCCTTCTGGTCGGCATGGCCGACCCGATCGGCGACGACGCGCCGCTGGAAGGCACCGACCGGCTCGCGAAATTCGGCGCGTGCGCGGAGGTGCTGGAACGCATCATCGAAACGATTCGCGAGCGCGATCCGGACAGCGTGCCGTTCGCCGAACCGTTCCGCCTCGACGACCCGACGTGGGTGTCGAACCGGCTCGCCGAAGTGCTGCCCATCGCGCTGCGGGCGCGGCAAAAGCTCATGGAATTGCAGGACGCCGGTGCGCGCATCGACGTCGTGCATCACTACATGCAGCAGCATCAACTGCTGTAGGCGGCGCAGCGCTCGCTGCAACCGCGAACCCGCTATAGCAACGAGCCGCGCAATCCGTCGAGCAGCTTGCGCACGGGCGCAGGCACCCCATACGAATCGATGTCGCTGAGCAAGACCCAGGCCGTCTCTGCAGCGCCGGCCATAGGCTGCGCATTCGCGATGCGATCCATTTCGACCACACGCGGTTCGATATCGAGCCTGAAGTGCGTGAACGTGTGCGTAAGCGACGCAAGCGCAGAAGCGGCGCCCCGCGCACCGAACGTGCGCGCGCGATCCGCAAGTGCGACTTCGTCTGCCGCCTCGGGCAGGCTCCACAGGCCACCCCAAATGCCTGACGGCGGACGCCGCTCCAGCATCACGGCATCCCCATCGAGCAGCACGAGCATCCACGTACGGCGCGTCGGCACGGTCTTCTTGGGCCGCGCCGCCGGCAGTTCACGCTGGCGGCCCGTTGTGTTCGCAACGCAATCGTCGGCAAACGGGCAACGCGCGCATTCGGGCTTGCCGCGCACGCAGAGCGTGGCGCCCAGATCCATGAGCCCCTGGGTGTAGGCGGTGACGTCGGCGTCGCTGGCCTCGGCACCCGGCACCAGCGACTCGGCGAGCGACCACATCGCCGTTTCCACGCGCTTGTCGCCAGGAAATCCCTCCACGCCGAACACGCGCGCGAGCACGCGCTTCACGTTGCCGTCGAGAATCGTGGCCCGCGCGCCGAATGCGAACGACGCGATGGCGGCGGCCGTCGAACGGCCAATGCCCGGCAGTTCCGCGAGCGCGTCCACCGTGCCGGGAAACACCCCGCCGTGCTCATCCACCACTACCTGGGCGCATCGATGCAGGTTGCGAGCGCGCGAGTAATAGCCGAGCCCAGCCCACAGTGCCATCACGTCGTCGAGCGGTGCGGCGGCGAGCGCCGCCACGTCCGGGAATCGCTCCAGAAAACGCGCGTAATACGGAATCACCGTGGAGACCTGCGTCTGCTGCAGCATGATCTCTGAAAGCCAGATGCGATAGGCGTCGCGCGTGTTCTGCCACGGCAGGTCGTGACGGCCGTGCTGTCGCTGCCACGCGATGAGCCGCGCTGAAAATGCGGCATACGTGTGCTGCGCGGACGAGGAAAGAACGGTGGGAGCGAGCATGAAAAGAGGGGAAGCAAGGAGAAGCGAAGCCGGGTCTCAGCGCTGACAGACCGGGCAATAGTAGGTGGAGCGCTGGCCCTGAACGATCTGCCGGATCGGCGTGCCGCACACGCGGCACGGTTGGCCAGCGCGATCATAGACGAAATAGTCCAGCTGGAAATAACCGCTCTCGCCGTCGCTGCCCACGAAATCGCGCAGCGTGCTCCCGCCCTTCTCGATGGCGGCGGCGAGCGTCGCTCTGATAGCGTCCGCAAGCAGTTCATAACGGGCGAGCGACACGCGGCCTGCCGGCGTGGTAGGCCGAATGCCCGCGCGAAAGAGGCTCTCCGATGCGTAGATGTTGCCCACGCCCACCACGATGTCGCCGGCTAGCAGCGCCTGCTTGACCGAGACCTTGCGGCCGCGCGTTTTCCGGTGCAGCAGCGCGCCCGAAAACGCCGGCGTAAACGGCTCGATGCCAAGGCTCGCGAGCAGCGGATGACCGAGCACGTCGCCCGCTTCGCGCGGATGCCACAGTACGGCGCCGAAGCGCCGCGGATCGCGAAACCGCAGAATGAAGTCGTCGAAGATCCAGTCGATATGATCGTGCTTGCCCGCCGCCGGCAAATGCGGGAGGTTGCGCAGCACTCGAAGCGTGCCCGTCATGCCCAGGTGTACGATGAACCAGCCTTCGTCGATCTCGAACAGCAAATACTTGCCGCGCCGCTCGACCTTGTAGACCGTACGCCCGCGCAAAAGGCGGCCGAGTCCGGCTGGAACGGGCCAGCGCAGGGCGGCAGTGCGAACGTCGACGCGCGCTACGCGACGGCCCGCGACATAAGGCTCGATTCCCCGACGGGTAACCTCAACTTCCGGCAGTTCTGGCATGTCTAAGTGGTTTGCTGGCTGCGTGGCCGATTGTGCGCTTATTGTAGCGAGCGCGTTACAATCGTCCGAAACATTCAACGGATTTCCATGGAACTGTCTTTCGTGAAGCTGTTTGCGAAGCGCCGGGCCCACGCCCTGCCTCAGCTCCACCTGCCGTCTGCCATTTCGGTCCGCCGCTTGCTCGGCGCCGCGGTGGTTGCGGCGTGGACGCTCGCCGCCGCCCCCGCGTTCGCGCAGGACCCTTCCCCGGACACGGGCGACACCTCGGCAATGCCCGATATGCTCGGCGCACCTACTGCCGAGGAACAGAAGTCTCTGCCTGACGTTCCGCTGACGAGCCAGATCGTATTCCAGGTTCTGGCCGCTGAAATCGCATTGCAGCGCGACCAGCCCGCGCCGGCGTACCAGACGTACCTCGCCCTCGCACGCGACACGCACGACCCGCGCATGGCGCAACGCGCAACCGAAATCGCCATCGCGGCGCAAAGCCCCTCGGACGCCCTCGCCGCCGCGCAGCTCTGGCAGCAGTACGCGCCCGCGTCGGATCGCGCGGCGCAACTCGATGCGTCGCTGCTCGTGCTCTCGGGCCGCCCCGAGGACGCTGAGCCCCTGCTCGCGCGCGAGCTTGCGCGCGTATCGGAAGAGAATCGCGGCAGCGCGATCCTCTCGCTGCAACTGCTGCTCTCACGTGGCCCCAACCGTGTGGGCGGCCTGAACACGCTCAAGGACCTGCTCAAGAACGACATGAAGCGGCCCGAGGCGCAACTTGCCATCGGCCGGCAGCAATTGCTCGCCGACGACGTGCCCGGCGCGCGCAAGTCGCTCGAAACCGCGCTCGCGATGCGGCCGGACTACCTGCCCGCCGCGTTGATGCTTGCGCAGATGGGTCCGGACGAGCGCAACGAAGCAATCGCGTCGCTCGAGAAGTATGTTCAGCAGAATCCGAAGTCGCACGACGGAAGGCTCGCGCTTGCGCAGACGTATCTCGCAGCGGACCGCCTCGACGACGCGAGCAAGCAGTTCGAGACCATGCGCAAGGACAACAGCGGCGACCTCACGCCGCTGATGGCACTCGCGCTCATCAGCATCCAGCAGAAGAAATTCCCGGAAGCGCAGGCGTATCTGACGCAGTACGCGCAGCAGGCCGAAAAGACGCCTGGCGGTGACCCGGGCCAGGCCTACATTTACCTCGCGCAGCTCGCGCTCGAGCAAAAGAACGAGACGGACGCCGCGAAGTGGCTGGACCGCATTCAGCCCGACAGCCAGCAGTACATTCCGGCGCAGGTCACGCGCGCGCAGCTGCTCGAAAAACAGGGCAAGCCCGACGATGCGCGCAAGCTCCTCGCCGGCATTCAGGCCGCGGACCCGCGCGACCAGGCGCTCATCGCGCGCACGGACGCCGCGATCCTCTTCGATGCCAAGCGCTATCCCGAAGCCGAAGCCCGACTCGCCAAGGCCGTGGAGCAGTTTCCGGACGATCCGGATCTGACCTACGACTACGCGATGGCCGCGGAAAAGAACGCGCACTACGACGTCATGGAAACGCAGCTGCGCAAATTGATCCGCACCCAGCCCAACAATCCACAGGCGTACAACGCGCTCGGCTACTCGCTGGCCGATCGTAACCAGCGCCTTCAGGAAGCGGACAAGCTGATCGAAAAAGCGTCGTCGCTCGCGCCGAACGACGCGTTCATCATGGACAGCGTGGGCTGGGTGAAATACCGGCTCGGCGAGACGTCGGACGCCATCAAGCTGCTGCGCAAGGCCTATACGCTGCAGCCGAATGCCGAAATCGGTGCGCACCTCGGCGAAGTGCTCTGGAAGAGCGGTGCCCAGGACGAAGCGCGCGCCGCCTGGCGCGACGCACTCAAGCTTGAACCCGATAACGACACGCTCGTGAAAACGCTCAAGCGCTTTCAGGTGAACGATCTCTGATGTATTCATCCCGTCACGCCAATCGTTTCGCTTCTCGCTTTCCTCATGCATCCGGCGGCTATAAGGCTGCACGGCGCGGCGCCCTCGGGCTCGCCGCCGTGCTCGCCCTGGCGCTTGCCGGGTGCGCGAGCGTGCCGCATCCCGCTGAATCGACCTCGAACGCCTCGACGTCCGTCACCGCGCAAACGAGCCGCGCGTACCACGGGCGCTTCGCCGTGCAGTACGTCGATCAGAACGGGCAGCCGCGCAATGCGTACGGCAACTTCGACTGGCGCGAAAACGGCGACACCGTCACGCTCCAGTTGCTCAATCCGTTCGGGCAGACGCTTGCCATCGTGACGTCTTCGCCCGCGGCCGCCACGCTCGAGTTGCCCAACCGGCAACCGCTCACGGCAGACAACGTATCGACGCTGATGCAAAACGCGCTCGGCTTCGCGCTGCCTGTGGAAGGGCTGCGTTATTGGCTGCAGCCGTCCATTGCGCCCACATCGCATGCGCAGACCGAAAAGGACGCCGGGCAGGATTCGCGGCTCAAGCAGATCCGCCAGGACGGCTGGACCATCGATTACCTCTCGTATGCCGACGCGCCCGCAACCGGCGTGAAGCGCGTCAACCTGAGCCGCGCGGAACCGCCGCTCGACATCAAGCTCGTGCTCGACCAGTAAGCAGCGCCCTGCGCTTTCCTCATGACTGAAACACCCGACTCGCTGCGCGGCTGCCTCGCGCCCGCCAAACTGAACCTTTTCCTGCACATCACGGGGCGCCGGCCCGACGGCTACCACTCGCTGCAGACCGTTTTCCAGCTACTCGCATGGGGCGACACGCTGCACTTCACCGCTCGTGAAGACGGCGAGATCACGCGCAAGACTGAAGTGCGCGGCGTACCGCCCGAACAGGACCTCACCGTACGTGCCGCGACACTGCTCAAGCAGCACACGGGCACGCGCAAAGGCGTCGAGATCGAGATCGAAAAGCGACTGCCGATGGGAGCGGGTCTGGGCGGTGGCAGCTCGGACGCGGCGACCACGCTGCTCGCGCTCAATCGCCTCTGGAAGCTTGATTTGCCTCGCGAGGAACTGCAGTCGCTTGCACTGAAGCTGGGCGCCGACGTGCCCTTCTTCGTCTTCGGCAAAAATGCCTTCGCAGAGGGTGTTGGCGAAGCGCTTCAGGCTGTACAATTGCCGCGGCGTTTTTTTCTCGTTGTCACGCCGCGGGCACATGTCCCGACCGCCGCAATTTTTTCAGACGAGGCGTTGACAAGAGACACGAAAGTCATCACAATGACGGACTTTCTTGCACAGCAAGGTTGCAGCGCAGGATGGCCAGAAAGCTTCGGCCAAAATGACATGCAGCCGGTTGTCGCGGGGAAATACGCGGAAGTTGCGCAGGTGCTGGGATGGTTCGACAACATCGCACCCGCGCGGATGACCGGATCAGGCGCAAGCGTTTTTGCAGCGTTTGCCAGCCGGGCCGAAGCAGAAGCGGCGCAAGCCAAAATGCCGGCAGGTTGGTTGAGCGTAGTAACGGAAAGCCTCGATACCCATCCACTCTTCGCTTTCGCGACATAGGTTTTGCATCATCGGGCAGTCCTACCGGCCCGGTGGAGCTCAAAGTTAGTGTAGGGGAGTCGCCAAGTTGGTTAAGGCACCGGATTTTGATTCCGGCATTCGAGGGTTCGAGTCCTTCCTCCCCTGCCAAAAATTCTCGCATTCCTCCGCCCAGCCTGAAGCAGGTGCATGATGAGCAGCAGCCATGACGGCCTGATGGTTTTTACTGGCAACGCCAATCCTGCGCTTGCTCAGGATGTCGTCAAGATTCTTGGAATTCCCCTCGGTAAAGCAATGGTGAGCCGTTTCTCCGACGGCGAAATCCAGGTTGAAATCCAGGAAAACGTACGCGGCAAAGACGTCTTCGTTTTGCAGTCCACCTGCGCGCCGACGAACGACAATCTGATGGAACTGATGATCATGGTCGATGCGCTCAAGCGCGCATCCGCAGGCCGGATCACCGCAGCCATCCCCTACTTCGGCTATGCCCGGCAAGACCGCCGTCCGCGCTCGGCGCGCGTCGCGATCTCAGCGAAGGTCGTGGCGAACATGCTGGAAATTGCCGGCGTCGAGCGGATCATCACGATGGATCTGCACGCCGACCAGATTCAGGGCTTCTTCGACATTCCGGTCGACAACATCTACGCCACACCCGTGCTGCTCGGCGATCTGCGCAAGCAGAACTACGAGAACCTGCTGGTCGTTTCGCCTGACGTCGGCGGCGTGGTGCGTGCCCGGGCCCTCGCGAAGCAGCTCAACTGCGATCTGGCCATCATCGACAAGCGTCGTCCGAAAGCGAACGTCGCCGAGGTGATGAACATCATCGGTGAAGTGGAAGGCCGTACCTGCGTGATCATGGACGACATGGTCGACACGGCCGGCACGCTTTGCAAGGCAGCACAGGTGCTCAAGGACCGCGGCGCGAAGCAGGTGTTCGCCTACGCCACGCACCCGGTGCTTTCGGGCGGCGCAGGCGAGCGCATTGCCGGCTCGTCGCTCGACGAACTCGTTGTGACGGACACCATTCCGCTTGGCGCAGAAGCCCGTGCCTGCTCGAAGATCCGTTCGCTTTCGTGCGCGGGTCTGCTCGCGGAGACGTTCTCGCGTATCCGCCGCGGCGACTCGGTGATGTCGCTGTTCGCCGAAAGTTAAAGGTTTTGCGGTAAGCGCGGTGTCTCCGGATACCGCGTTTGTTCGCATCAAGGCGCGAGCGAACGAAGGTTCGCGCCATTATGTTGGGGCCCGAGCCAGTGTGCGAAGGCCCCGTTTTTACTGCCTGGTCGCGGGCAGTACATTGGAGAAGCAAGATGAAAGTAGTCGCTTTCGAGCGCAACCTGCAAGGTACGGGTGCGAGCCGCCGCCTGCGCAATACCGGCAAGACGCCGGGCATCGTTTACGGTGCCAGCGCCGAGCCGCAACTGATCGAACTCGATCACAACGCGCTGTGGCACGCCCTGAAGAAGGAAGCCTTCCACTCGTCGATCCTCGACCTGGAAGTGGCCGGCAAGTCGCAGCAAGTGCTGCTGCGCGACGTGCAATACCATCCGTTCCGTCAGCTCGTGCTGCACGTGGACTTCCAGCGCGTTGACGCAAGCCGCAAGCTCCACACGAAGGTGCCGCTGCACTACATGAACCAGGAAACCAACCCGGCCGTGAAGCTGTCGGGCGCGGTTATCTCGCACGTGTTCAACGAAATTGAAGTGGAATGCCTGCCGGCCGCACTGCCTGAGTTCATCGAAGTCGATCTGGCGAAGATCGAAGCAGGTCAGTCGCTGCACGCGAAGGACATTCCCCTGCCGAACGGCGTTGCGCTCACGGCTCACCTCGACGCCGAAAACCCGGTTATCGTTTCGGCGACAATCCCGGCTGGCGCAGCATCCGATGCTGCCGCGGAAGGTGAAGGCGAAGGCGAGAAGCCCGCTGCCTGAGCTGAGGGATAGGGAAGCTATCCTCTCGATCCGTTTCAATGGAACGGACGACGTGACCCGCCGCGGTTCGCCCCGGCGGGTTTTTTTTCGATCGTTGCGTGCCTCGCCCGCGAGCGGCGCGGCCGCGAGAACCTCATCATGATCAGGCTGATCGTCGGGCTCGGGAATCCGGGCGCCGAATACACCGCGACGCGCCACAATGCAGGCTTCTGGCTCGTGGACCAGCTCGCGCGCGAAGCAGGCACGTCGCTGCGCGACGAGCGGCGCTTTCACGGCCACTACGCGAAGGCGCGCCTTTACGGCGAGGAAGTGCATCTGCTCGAGCCGCAGACCTACATGAACCGCTCCGGGCAGTCGGTGGTCGCGCTCGCGCATTTCTTCAAGATCTTGCCCGACCAGATTCTCGTCGCGCACGACGAACTCGATCTGCCGCCGGGCACGATCAAGCTCAAGCTGGGCGGCGGTAGCGGCGGCCACAACGGGCTGAAGGACATCTCCGCCCACCTGTCGACGCAGCACTACTGGCGGCTACGCATCGGCATCGGGCATCCGCGCGACCTCATTCCCGAGAGCGCGCGAGCGGGTGCGAAGCCGGACGTCGCCAATTTCGTGCTGAAGCCGCCGCGCAAGGAAGAGCAGGACGTGATCGATGCGTCCATCGAACGCTCGCTCGCCGTGATGCCGCTCGTGGTCAAGGGCGAACTCGAGCGCGCGATGATGCAACTGCATCGCGTCTGAACACGAACGGGAGACTGTTTTGAGCCGCTACTGGAGCGACATCGTCCATCGACTGGTGCCCTACGTGCCCGGCGAACAGCCGGTGCTCGCGCATCCGGTCAAGCTCAATACCAACGAGAATCCGTATCCGCCTTCGCCTCGCGTGGTCGAGGCCATTCGTCGCGAACTGGGCGACACGGGCGAAGCGCTGCGTCGCTACCCGGACCCGAGCGCCCGCCGGCTGCGCGAAGCCGTGGCCGCGCATCACGGCATCCGGGCAGACCAGGTGTTCGTCGGCAACGGCTCCGATGAAGTGCTCGCGCACGTGTTCCAGGCGCTGCTGAAGCACGCGCATCCCGTGCTTTTCCCCGACGTCACGTACAGCTTCTATCCGACCTACGCGCGGCTCTACGACGTGGCCTACCGCACGGTCGCGCTCGACGAAAGCTTCGCAATCCGTATCGACGACTACACCGCGCCCAACGGCGGCGTGCTGTTTCCGAATCCGAACGCACCCACGGGCCGCGCGTTGCCGCTCGATCAGATCGAAGCGCTCGTGGCGCGCAATACGGAATCGGTGGTGGTGATCGACGAAGCGTATGTGGACTTCGGCGCGCAGTCGGCGGTGAATCTGATCGACCGCTATCCTCATCTGCTCGTGGTGCAGACGGTCTCCAAGGCGCGTTCGCTGGCGGGCATGCGGGTGGGTTTTGCGTTCGGAGATACTGCGCTCATCGAGGCGCTGAACCGCGTGAAGGACAGCTTCAATTCGTATCCGCTCGACCGACTGGCGCAGGTGGCAGCAACCGCGTCGTATGAAGACACCGCGTGGTTCGAAACGAATTGCGCCCGCGTGATTGCAAGCCGGGAACGCCTGACAGCGAAGCTGGAAACACTCGGCTTCGACGTCGTGCCGTCAGCCGCGAACTTCGTGTTCGCGCGCCACAAGGACCACGACGCCGCGATGCTTGCGGCGACTTTGCGCGAGCGCGAAATCTTCGTGCGGCACTTCAAGGCGCCGCGCATCGACCAGTATCTGCGGATTTCGATTGGCACCGACGCGGAGTGCGACACGCTCGTCAGAGCGCTGGGCGAATTGCTCGGCCGGTAAGACCGCCGCCCTCGCCGGGCTAACGCTAGAGGCTAGGCATTCTTCGCGGCCATCAGGCCACGATACTTTTCCATCAGTTGATCGCGCGTCTCCACATGCTGGGGATCGCGCGGAATGCATTCGACCGGACACACCTGCTGGCATTGCGGCTCATCGAAATGGCCGACGCATTCGGTGCATTTGTTCGGGTCGATCACGTAGATTTCCGGGCCCATCGAAATGGCGTCGTTCGGGCACTCGGGCTCGCAAACGTCGCAATTGATGCACTCGTCGGTAATCATCAGGGCCATGCTTTTCTCACTTCCTGCCGGCCTCTTCCAACTGGCGCCGGTCGTTTCCGGTTGATGTCGCGGACGCTGCGAGCCGAAAACGGGGGCGGGGCAAAGAGAGGCCGTGTTTCGTTGCGTTGAACACAGCCGCCAGTTTACGCCGCTTCGTCAAATTGCTCAGGGGTTCTTCGGAATGACGGGGCCGCCCAGCGCCGAGACCTTGTCCTGCAACCATTTCTCGACAGACGGAAACACGAACTTGCTGACGTCGCCGCCCAGTTGGGCAATCTCGCGAACGATGGTGCCCGAGATGAACTGATACTGGTCGGACGGCGTCATGAACATGGTCTCGACGTCCGGCAGCATGTAGCGGTTCATGCCGGCCATCTGAAACTCGTATTCGAAGTCCGACACGGCGCGCAGGCCGCGCACGATCACGCGCGCGTTGTTGCTGCGGACGAAGTCTTTAAGCAGACCTCTGAAGCTCATGACCTGCACGTTCGGATAGTGGCCCAGCACCTCGCGGGCAATGTCGAGGCGTTCGTCGAGCGAGAAGAACGGCTTCTTGTTGCGGCTGTCCGCCACGCCCACCACCAGCGTGTCGAAGATGCTCGACGCCCGCCGCACGAGGTCCTCGTGACCGCGCGTGAGCGGATCGAACGTACCCGGGTACACGGCGACTACCATGTTGTTTCTCCTCTCAACAGACAAATGAGGGCGCCGCGCCAGCGGCGACGGCCATGCCCGCGACCGCGCACGTGACGGCGAGCCGTCCGGCGCTTGTTATGGAACGCGCATTATTCCTCATTTTCGCGCTGCAGCAAATGATAGTGGACCGCCCCTGCCTTGCCGTGGCGAGCCACCGTCCAGCCCGCCAGTGCAGGGGTTTGCGCCGGATCGAGCGGCGCCCCGGCCTCGACATAGAGGAAGCCGTCGGCAGCGACGAGCGGCGCGGCGACCTCCAGCGCACGGTCGAGCGTCGCAGCGTCGCCGAACGGCGGATCGAGAAACACCACGTCGAACGATGCCGGCGTCAGGCCGGCGGCGAGACGCAGGGCGTCCGCCTCCACGACTTCGATCGCTCGCGCATCGAGCCGCGCCTGGTTCGCGCGCAGTTGCGCGGCCGCGCGCGCGTTGCGCTCCACCATGAGCACGCGCTCGGCGCCGCGCGACGCCGCCTCGAATCCGAGTGCGCCGCTGCCCGCGAAAAGGTCGAGACACCGCTCGCCGTCGAGCCGCTGGCCAAGCCAGTTGAAAAGCGTTTCGCGGACGCGGTCGGGCGTAGGCCGCAAGCCATCGAGGTCGAGCACCGGAAGCGGCGTGCGCTTCCAGTCACCGCCGATGATGCGCACGGTGTGAGCCGATTTGCCTCGCACCGGCGCGGCAGCGTGGGCACCATGGGCGCGCGAAGGAGAAGAACGGGACATACGGGTATTAAGCGGGGTAATAAGCGGAGTGGTAAGCGATAAGGTGCCGGAGCGCCCACGTTACCACAGGCCTTCCCGGCGAACGCAGCCCGGCACGCGACCACCGTGCCACGACGAGCCGGGATGCCGCCTGATAAAATGGCGCGTTTGCACGTTCCGCATTCGCGCATCCCCCACTTGCCACGCCACCGTTGCCGCCCGAGGGTCGGGCACAGGGCGTCGGCCCCGCACCAGACACGCCAGATCATGTTCAGTTTTTTCAAGCGATTCAGAGGATCGAAAGCCGCCGAAGGCACGCCCGTCGACGCGCAAGCCGATGTCTCGGCCGAGGTTCAAAGCGAACCCGTGCAACAGCCCGCCGACGTCGCGGAAACCAGACCGCCGCAGGAGGCAGCCGCTCGCGTCACGCCAGCCGCGGCGCCGGTAGCGGCACCGGCACCGGTGCCGTCCGCGCGCCAGCCCGAAGCTGCGCCGCCTCAACAGCGGCCCGCCGTCGATATCCCGGCGCCGGCGCCTGCGCCCACGCCCGCACCACCAGCCGTCACGCCGCCGACCGCAGCAGCACCGCCGGTCGCGACGACGGCTCCCGCCGCGATGCCTGCGCCCGCCCCGACCCAAGCCGCCGCACAACAGGCCACCGCCTGCGCTGCCCAAAGCAGCCAGGCCGACGAAGAATCCGTCGAAACAGTCGAAATCGTTCCGCCGCCCGCACCGGAACCCGAAGCGAAGAAGTCGTGGCTCTCACGGCTTAGAAGCGGTCTCTCCAAAACCAGCTCGAACATTGCGGGCATCTTCGTCGCCACCAAGATCGACGAAGAGCTGTACGAAGAACTGGAGACCGCGCTGCTGATGTCCGATGCAGGGGTGGAGGCCACGGAGTTCCTGCTCGAATCGCTGCGCGAGAAAGTCCGCACGGGCAGGCTCACCGACGCACAGCAGGTGAAAACCGCATTGCGCGGCCTGCTCGTGGACCTGCTGAAGCCGCTCGAGAAATCGCTCGTGCTCGGCCGCGCGCAGCCGCTCGTCATGATGATCGCGGGTGTGAACGGTGCGGGCAAAACCACGAGCATCGGCAAGCTCGCCAAGCATCTGCAGCGCTTCGATCAGTCGGTGCTGCTCGCGGCCGGCGACACATTCCGCGCCGCCGCGCGCGAGCAACTCGCCATCTGGGGCGAGCGCAACAACGTGACGGTGGTCGCGCAGGAAAGCGGCGACCCTGCCGCCGTGATCTTCGACGCGGTGGGCGCCGCGCGCGCGCGCAAGATCGACGTGCTGATGGCCGACACGGCCGGCCGCCTGCCCACCCAGCTCCATCTGATGGAAGAGTTACGCAAGGTGAAGCGCGTGATCGGCAAGGCGCTCGACGGCGCGCCGCACGAAGTGCTGCTCGTGATCGACGCGAACACGGGTCAGAACGCGCTCGCCCAGGTGAAAGCATTCGACGACGCGCTCGGCCTCACCGGCCTCATCGTCACGAAGCTCGACGGCACGGCGAAGGGCGGCATCCTCGCTGCCATCGCGCGGCAGCGGCCGGTGCCGGTGTACTTCATCGGCGTGGGCGAAAAGGTAGAAGACCTGCAGCCGTTCAGCGCCGAGGAATTTGCCGACGCGCTACTGGGCGCGTAGCGCTTCTCGTCGTCCGGCATATAGCGACAAAAAGGGGCGTCCGCCGTGATCGGACGCCCCTTTTTTCATTGCCGCGCGACGCAACCAACGCGCCCGCCGCAGGACGCTCCATCACTCCGAATCCGGCTGCTGCCCCGGCGCCGCCCGCTCGAACGCGTCGAGTTGCGCGGCATGGTCGTAGATGCGCTGGATGGTCGGAAAGCGCGCGGTGTCCACCTTGAAACGCTGCGCGTTGAAGACCTGCGGGATAAGGCAGATGTCCGCAAGCGTGGGCGTATCGCCGAAACACAGCTTGCCCGTGCGCGCATCGCCGGCGAGCCGGGCTTCGAGCGTCTCGAAACCCGCTTCCACCCAGTGCCGGTACCACGCGTCCTTCACGTCGTCGGTCACGCCCACCGTGTGCTTCAGGTACTTGAGCACGCGCAGGTTGTTGAGCGGATGAATCTCGCACGCGATCTGCAGCGCAATGGAGCGCACGTGCGCGCGGTCCACGGCGGTTGCGGGCAGCAGCGGCGGCGTGGGATGCGTCTCTTCGAGATACTCGACGATGGCGAGCGACTGCTGAAGCGCGTGGCCGTCGTCCACGAGCGTGGGCACGATCGCATCGTGATTGAGCTTGCGATACCCGGGCGAAAACTGCTCGCCGCCGCCGCGCAGCAGATGAATCGGCACGTAGTCGTACGGCAGGCCTTTCAGGTTCAGCGCGATCCGCACGCGGTAAGACGCCGAGCTTCGGAAATAGCTGTAAAGCTGCATGTGTTGTGTCTCCTCCCCGCTTCCAGCTCAGATCACGCGCACCGTGAATTCGCCGAGCCCGTCCACGCCGCCCTTCATCACGTCGCCCGGCACGATGGCGCCGACGCCTTCAGGCGTGCCCGTGAAAATCAGGTCGCCCGGCTGAAGCTCGAACAGCGTCGACAGATACGCGATGGTGTCGGCCACCGGCCAGATCAGCTGCGAGATGTCGGAGCGCTGCTTCTCTTCACCGTTCACGGTGAGCCAGATTGCGCCTTTGCCCAGATGGCCGATCTTCGACGCGGGATGAATGGGGCCCACGGGAGCGGAGTAATCGAAGCCCTTCGCGGTGTCCCACGGACGGCCCAGCTTCTTCGCTTCGGCTTGCAGATCGCGGCGGGTCATGTCGAGTCCGAGCGCGTAGCCATACACGTGATCGAGCGCGCGATCGACCGGAATATCCTTGCCGCCTTTGCCGATGGCCGCCACCATTTCCATCTCGAAGTGCACGTTCTTCGAGAGCGACGGATACGGAAACTCACCGGTTTCGCCGGGGGCAACGTACACCACGGCGTCAGCCGGCTTGCCGAAAAAGAACGGCGGCTCGCGGTTCGGATCGTGGCCCATCTCGCGGGCGTGCGCCTCGTAATTGCGGCCCACGCAATAGATGCGGCGCACCGCGAACAACTCGCTGGAACCCGCAACCGGCACCGCTACGACCGGCGCCGGAGCAAACACGTATGTCATGCCGTTCTCCGTCCTGTTGGAAAGCCGCGTGCGCGGCGAGTAAACGATGAGTTTAGCGTGTGCCGCCTGCCGACGCCGGAATGCAGGGTGCCTCGCGGATCGCTCCGGCAACGCCACGGAACCTTCGCCGCGCACCGCCTGTACAGGCACGAGCGCCGGCCGGTAACGATCGCCGGCCACAGCCTCATGCGATACTGAACGCCATTCCGTTTCAATCCGCCCAGGACACGCCGGCCCTCCAGCACCGGCCCGCACCGCTTTTGCCATGAACGAGCCAGCCAATCTTGCCGATCCGTTTCCGTGTGCCCACCTCATCAAGGAGATCGGCCGCGGATCGCACGGCGCGCGCGCCCTTTCGTCCGAGGACACGCACGCGCTCTACGCCGCGATGCTCGACGGCCGGGTGTCGGACCTCGAACTCGGCGCCGTTTTGCTCGCCTACCGCCTGAAAGGCGAAACCGCCGACGAACTCGCCGCCATGCTCGCGGCCGCTCATGCATCGTTTGAGCCGCTCCGCGTGGCCACGGACGCCCACGGCGACGCGGCCTCGACCGTATCGGCGGTTTCCATCCCCAGCTACAACGGTGCGCGGCGCCAGCCCAACCTGGTGCCGCTGCTGGCCTTGCTGCTCGCGCGCGAAGACGTGCCCGTGCTCGTGCACGGCGTGAGCACCGATCCGGGCCGCGTCACCAGCGCGGAAATCTTCGCGGCGCTCGGCGTTGAAGCGGCGCGCTCGCACGACGAAGCCGAAGCGCAACTGGCCTCGCGTCGCCTTGCGTTCACGCCGATCGAAGTGCTCGCGCCGAAGCTCGCGCGGTTGCTCGCCCTGCGACGCCGCATGGGCGTGCGCAACTCGACGCACACACTCGTGAAAATTCTTCAGCCGTTCGCGCCTCCGGGGCTGCGGCTCGTCAACTACACGCACCCGCCCTATCGCGAGAGCCTGACGGCCCTCTTCAACTCGCATCCCGACGTGGCGGCGGGCGGTGCGCTGCTCGCGCGCGGCACCGAAGGCGAGGCCGTGGCCGACACGCGCCGCCAGGTTCAGGTGGACTGGCTGCACGACGGCGTCTGCGAAACGCTCATGGAAGCCGAACGGTCCTCGCCCGAAGCGCCGCAGGCCGAGTTGCCCGAAGCCCGTGACGCCGCCACGACAGCAGCGTGGATCGAGGCCGTGATGCGCGGCGAGGCGCCCGTGCCGCCTGCGATTCAGCGCCAGGTCGAGGTCATCGCCGGCATCGCGAAGCGGCGGGGTGGTTGACACTGCGCGCTGCTCTCGCATACATTCGAGCAATGCGTTCCACCCCGAACACCCTCCGAATTACCTTCGGCCGCCTACCGCGGCCCCTATCGCTACGTCTAGCGTAAGCAAGGCGTAGCGCCGCGCGCCCTCTTCAACGCGCGGTCCTCCCAGCAGTTTCCGTAGTTTCCGTTTCACCCCAAACCGCAGTTCTCTTTACAACCTGTAAGTCGTCAGTATTCGTCCGCTTATCGTGCGGCCGAATCGCGAGGGTCAAATGCACGTCGCGCCTCAGGCGCTCCGTGCAGCGGCAGCAGCCCGCCAGCCGCCCGATGCCCACCGCCCCTCGCAACGACACGACGAATGAGGCTCGCCATGTTGCGTCAACCCGCCGAGAAATACCGCCCCTTCCCCGCCATCCGTTTGAACGGCCGCAAGTGGCCCACGCGCACCATCGAACGCGCGCCCATCTGGATGAGCACTGATCTGCGCGACGGCAACCAGTCGCTGATCGAGCCGATGAGCATTGCCCAGAAGCTCGAATTCTTCGAAATGCTGGTCGCCATCGGCTTCAAGGAGATCGAGGTCGGCTTTCCCTCGGCATCGCAAACCGATTTCGACTTCGTGCGCAAGCTGATCGTCGAAAAGCGCATTCCCGAAGACGTCACGATCGAAGTGCTCGTGCAGTCGCGCGAAGACCTGATCGCGCGGACGTTCGAAGCGCTCGAAGGCGTGCCGCGTGCCATCGTGCATCTGTACAACGCGATTTGTCCGTCGTTCCGCAAGATCGTGTTCGACCAGTCGAAAGACGAAGTGAAGGCGCTCGCCGTGGAGGGCACGAAGCGGATCCGCGCCCACGCCGACGCCCGTCCGCAGACCCACTGGATCTACCAGTACTCGCCCGAAACCTTCAGCATGACCGAGCTCACCTTCGCGCGCGAAGTGTGCGACGCGGTCGCGCAAACCTGGCGCCCCACGCGCGATCACAAGATGATCGTGAATCTGCCCGCCACCGTGGAAGCGGCCACGCCCAACGTGTTCGCGGACCAGATCGAATGGATGGACCGCAACCTCGCCTACCGTGACAGCATCGTGCTCTCCGTGCATCCCCACAACGATCGCGGCACGGCGGTGGCGGCCGCGGAACTGGCGCTGATGGCGGGCGCGGATCGCATCGAAGGCTGCCTCTTCGGCAACGGCGAGCGCACGGGGAACGTGGATCTCGTCACGCTGGCCATGAACCTCTACACGCAAGGCATTGACCCGGGCCTCGATTTCTCGGACATCGACGCGGTGCGCCGCGTCGTGGAGCGCTGCAACCAGATCCCGGTCCACCCGCGCCACCCGTATGCCGGCGATCTCGTGTTCACGGCGTTTTCCGGCTCGCATCAGGACGCCATTCGCAAGGGCTTCGCCCAGCAGCGTCCGGACGCCGTGTGGGAAGTGCCATACCTGCCCATCGATCCCGCCGACCTGGGCCGCAGCTACGACGCGGTGATCCGCGTGAACAGCCAGTCGGGCAAGGGCGGCGCCACCTGGCTGCTGGAGCGCGGCATGGGTTTCACGCCGCCGCGCCGCGTGCAGATCGAGTTCAGCCACGCGGTGCAGGCGGCCACGGATTCGTCGGGCGCGGAGATGTCCGGTGAGTCGATCTGTGTGCTCTTCACGCGCGAATACTTCGAGACGCAGGGCCCGGCGCGCCGCATCAGCGCCGGCAAGCTGCGCTGGAACGAGCGCGATCTCGCGGTGCCGCTTGCGCCCATTGCGCCGATGGCTGCTTCAGCCGCGGACTCGGCGGCCCCGCACGACGCGAACGCGCTCGAAGCTCACGCCCAGGCCATTGTTCGGGCGATGGCCGGCGCATCGGGCGAAGCCGTAGAAATCACGTCTCACGAAACGGCACGCACCGCCGACGGCCGGACAGCCGTGTTCGTGGGCTGCCGCGTGGGTGCACAGGCGGTACGCCACGGCGTAGGCGTTGCCGAGGATGCCGCGACCGCCGTGGCCGACGCCGTGGTAAGCGCCGTCAACCGTGCCGCGTGGCCGGACGTCGACCGGCGCGCAGCGGCTTGAGAGAGGAAAAGGAGAAGCGGCGCCGCAACGGCGCCGTCATTCGATCGCGCAGCGCGTCGCCTGCCAGGCAACGAGACGCCAGTGGCCATCCTCCTGCACCTGGATCGCCGTGTACGCGATGGGAAACAGCAGCGCGCCGTTGTTCGCTTCCATTTCGATAAGCGCGCGGCCGCTGACCACGCAGGTCTCGCGACCCACCGGCAGCACGTCCTGCGACTGGATTTCGATCTGGCGATAGCGGCGGCGGCCGGCCGTGATCGCGTCGATGAACTGCTGCTTCGTTTCGCGCTTGCCGTTCGTGTGAACGTAGATCACGTTGTCCGAAAGCAGCGCGCTGAGCAACGGTCCGTCACCGTCCACCATCGCGCGAAAGCGGTCGCGCTCCAGCGCGCGAATCGCCTCGATCACTTTTGCCGCCATCGCTTGCGCCCCTTATGCATCGGCCGGCCGCCGCGAGAGCAGCCACGATTCAGAAGTTGTACTGCAGGTATAGCTGGCTGAAATTTATACCAGGATTGGGCTCTTTGATACCGGCGTTCGATACATGCTGGAAGCGATAGCCGGCCTGGTACTGCTGATGGTTGCCGAACTGCGCCCCTACGCCCACCATGTCGGCGAACTGGAAGGCCGTGGAAAGCGTATAGGAGGTCGAGATCGTGGGACTGGTGAGCAGCCGCACGCCGACGCCGGCTTCCACGAACGGCCGCACCCAGCCCGAACTCTTCACGAACCGGAGCACCGGCCCCACACCGAACTCGCCGATGTTGTTGTGCACGTTGCCTTCGTCGGTATGCCACCACGCCGCGTGAGCCTCGCCCAGCACCGTGAAGTGCCAGCCGCCGATTTCCCACCACGTGATGTTCGGATCCCAGACAAACCCCAGATCCAGCTTGCGGACATGGTGATCGGCCACCGCGCCCGTCACCTGGATACCGAATTGGTCCGCCGCCGCGCTGCCGGACAGACCCACCAGCGCCGCCGCCAGCGCTGCCTGTGCGACCCGGCCGCGCCACGCCCAGTTTTCTCTGATCATCGAACACCCTGTTAGTCGGATTTTGATCTTGATCGACGAGCGATCGTCCCAACATAGGCCAGCAGATTAGCAAAAACCGAACCTGTCCCTCATCGCTCTTCGCAGCAAATAACTCCTTCAAATTCCGGAAAAATCGACCGCTTTTTGCGGCGCTGCTGGCTTCCGCGAGAATTCTACGCGCGGCCTGACAATTCTGCCCACGGGGCGTCACACTATTAAAAGACGAATTTCGATAGCATTCCGGGAACCTCCGGCCCTGGAATCTATCCAAGAATTAGCACTCGGTAAACCAGAGTGCTAACATGCACCGTACAGTCGAAGTCTGACTTTGCAAGAACCCCAGAGGAGTTCCCATCCGTGAGCAACGCAATGACCCTTCCGAGTACTCTGAGCCCGTCGTCGGCCAAGGCCGCTCCGGCAGGTTCGCTGGCGCTCGCGCAGTTCACGCTTCTGCCCGGCCAGCTGGGCAACATCGACGCCTACATTCAGGCGGTGAACCGGATTCCCATGCTGACGCCCCAGGAAGAGCGTCAGTTTGCCACCGACTACCGTCAGCACAACAACCTCGACGCCGCACGCAAGCTGGTGCTGTCGCACCTGCGCCTCGTGGTGTCCATCGCACGTAATTACCTCGGCTACGGGCTGCCGCATGCCGACCTGATCCAGGAAGGCAACATCGGCCTGATGAAGGCGGTCAAGCGGTTCGATCCGGAGCAGAACGTGCGGCTCGTCTCGTACGCCATCCACTGGATCAAGGCCGAGATCCACGAGTACATCCTGCGCAACTGGCGGATGGTGAAGGTCGCCACCACCAAGGCGCAGCGCAAGCTGTTCTTCAACCTGCGCAGCCACAAGCAGGGCGTGCAGGCGTTCACGCCGGAAGAGATCGAAGGCCTCGCGCAGGAACTGAACGTGAAGCGCGAGGAAGTGGTCGAGATGGAAACGCGCCTCTCCGGTGGCGACGTCGCGCTGGAAGGCCAGGTGGAAGACGGCGAGGAATCGTACGCGCCTATCGCCTGGCTGGCGGATTCGCATAGCGAGCCGACCGCGGTCATCGCCGCGAAGCAGCACGATCGCCTGCAGACGGACGGCATTGCGAGCGCGCTCGAAGCGCTCGATGCACGCAGCCGCCGCATCATCGAAGCGCGCTGGCTCAACGTGGCCGACGACGGCTCGGGCGGCTCCACGCTGCACGAGCTTGCGGACGAGTTCGGCGTGTCGGCCGAGCGCATCCGTCAGATCGAAGCAAGCGCGATGAAGAAGATGCGCACCGCGCTGGCCGAATACGCGTAACTGGACGTGACGGCGGCCGCGGCCATCCGCGGTTGCCGCCCTTCCATCGCTCCCTCTCCAGGCCCGCTGCCCCGAACAGGCAGCGGGCTTTTTTGCGCCTTCGCGCCGGCCTCCCGCCTTTCTGCGACAAATCATCACAACCCGGAAATGGCGACCCGGCGACGATAGAATCTGCGTCCGCCTCTGCGCCGACGCCTTGCAAGCGCGAACTGAAGGCCGCTTGACCTAAATCACGCTTCAGAACGGGGTTCGGGTTAAAAAAAGCACCATCACCCCACCGCATGCCGGACCGCGCACCCTTCGCCGCCCGGCGCGCTCTTCCCGCTTCTCTATGACGCCCGCCTCACCGCACCTGAACAAGACTCTAGATGCCTGGCTCGCGCGCCGCACCGGCTCCGCGCGCGGCGGCCTTCGTCTCGCCGTGGCCGCCGGCCTTGCCGCCGGTTTGCTCGTGATCGTGTCGTCCGCGCTGCTTGCATGGACAGTCAACGCTGTCGTGGTCCAAGGCGCCGCGCTCGCCGACGTGTGGATTGCGCTCGCCGCCATGTTGCCCGTGTTCGCGGCACGCTTCGCGTTCACGCTGGCTTCGGAGCGCCTCGCCTTGCGCGCCGCCGCCAGGGTACGCGGCGAACTGCGCGCCGAACTCGTGCGCAAGATTCACGCGCTCGGCCCGGCGTGGCTCAAGGGCGAAGCAACGGGCGCGCTCGCAAGCCGCGCGGTCACCGGCATCGACGCGCTCGAGGGCTATTACGCCCGCTGGCTGCCCAATCGCGCGCTCACGTCGATGCTGCCCATCGCGATTCTCGTGGTCGTGTTTCCCATCGACTGGGTCTCCGGGCTCGTTCTCACGCTCACCGCGCCGCTGATTCCCGTGTTCATGATTCTGGTGGGCAAGCGTTCGGTCGAAATGAACCAGCGCCAATGGCATCAGTTGACGCGCCTCGCCGCACGGTTTCTCGACACGCTTCAGGGCCTCACCACGCTCAAGCTCTTCAACGCGAGCCGGCGCGAAGCGCAAGTGGTGGCCCGCCTCTCGGAAACGTATCGGCAGAGCACGATGCAGGTGCTGCGCATCGCGTTCCTCTCCGCGGTTGTGCTGGAATTTCTGTCGACGGTGAGCATCGCGATGGTGGCCGTGCTGATCGGTTTCAACCTGCTGTACGGCAAGGTGCATTTCCAGCCGGCGTTCCTCGTTCTGCTGCTCGCGCCCGAGTTCTATCTGCCGCTGCGTACGCTCGGCACGCACTATCACGCGCGCATGGAAGCGATCGGCGCCGTCGAGCACATCGCGGCCATTCTCGATACGCCGCAGCCGCAAACTCACGCTGCACGCACGCCGCTCGCCGCCGCGCAGCAGTACGGCATCGCATTCGACGCGGTCTCCTTCGCCTATGACGCGAACCAGCCGGCGCTGGACCGCGTGAGCTTCGCGCTCGAACCCGGACGCATCACGGCGCTCGTCGGCCCGAGCGGGGCAGGCAAGAGCACGGTGCTGAACCTGCTGCTCGGCTTCGTGGCGAACCAGCAAGGCAGCATCCGCGTCAACGGACAGTCGCTCGCCGAGGTCGATCCGGCAAGCTGGCTCGCACAGGTCGCGTGGGTGCCGCAACGCGCGCACGTGTTCCTCGGCAGCGTGCGCGACAACATCCAGATCGCAAATCCCGCTGCATCGTTCGACGCCGTGCGCGCCGCCGCGCAACAGGCAGGCGCCGACGACTTCATCATGGCGCTCCCGAACGGCTACGACACGCCGCTCGGCGAACGCGGCGCGGGCCTTTCCGGCGGGCAGATCCAGCGCCTCGCGCTGGCACGCGCCTTCCTCAAGGACGCGCCCGTACTGCTGCTCGACGAACCCACGGCCCATCTGGATTCCGCAACGCAGGCGCACATTCACGAAGCCCTGCGCCGGCTCGCGCGTGGCCGCACGGTGCTGCTCGTGGCGCACCGGCCCGCCACCGCGCGACTGGCGGACCACATCGT
Organism: Paraburkholderia sp. A1RI_3L; assembly: GCF_048957895.1. Classification (NCBI taxonomy): domain Bacteria; kingdom Pseudomonadati; phylum Pseudomonadota; class Betaproteobacteria; order Burkholderiales; family Burkholderiaceae; genus Paraburkholderia; species Paraburkholderia sp. A1RI_3L. The sequence goes on along the minus strand of NZ_JARCHA010000001.1, from coordinate 904,966 downwards.
GGTGCTGGACGGCGGCAAGGTCGCGCAAAGCGGGACGCACGAGGCGTTGATCGGCGAGGACGGGCTGTACCGCAAGTTGATCGGCGCTGGCGTTGACAGAACTGGCCGTACATCGGCCGCAACGCCGCATCCTGCCGCGGGGTGAAGCCATGACGACGAAAACACCCAATACGATGGCCCCGCGCATGCACGTCACAAACAGCACCAACAGCAGCGACGTCGACAATGCGAGCAACACCGCCCGCGCCGATCTCGCGCGCCTCGTCACGCTTTTCCGTCCGTACTGGAAATGGATGGCGGCCGGCATCGCCGTGTCGTTCGTCACGCTGATCGGCAACGTCGCGCTCATGGCGATTTCCGGCTGGTTCATCGCTTCGATGGCGCTCGCCGGCATCAATCACATCGTCTTCGACTACTTCACGCCCGCTGCCCTCATTCGCGCCTGCGCCATCGTGCGCACGGGCGGCCGCTACATCGAACGGCTCGTCACGCACGAAGCCACCTTCCGTCTGCTCGCGAAGCTGCGCGTCTGGTTCTACGAGCGCATCGAACCGCTCGCGCCGGCGTGTCTGCAACACACGCGCGGCGCCGATCTGCTCACGCGCATCCACGCCGACATCGAAAGCCTGAACCACGTCTACCTGCGCGTGATCCTGCCGATGGCAACAGGCGCGCTCGGCGCCCTTTTGATCGTCGCGACGATGGCGGCATTCGACGTGGCAGTGGCGTTCGTCACACTCGTCTTCCTCGCCCTCGCGGGCGTCGTGCTGCCGGCGCTGGTCTATCGGCGTGCGAGCGGCCCGGCCGCGACAGGCATCGCCCAACGCGCGCAGTTGCAGGACGCCATCGTCGACGACCTCCAGGGACTCGCCGAGCTACGCGTGTACGGTGCGGCAGAAGGTCACGCACAACGTATCGAGCAGCTCTCCGGCGCCCTGCTCGATACGCAGGTGAAGCTCAACGACATCAAGGCCATCGCACAGGCGGCCCTCTCCGCAGCGGCGTCGCTTGCGATGTGGGGCGCGCTCTTGATTGCCATTCCGCGCGTCAGCGCAGGCACACTGCCGCCGGCCGACCTCGCGATGCTCGCGCTCTTCGTGCTCGCCAGTTTCGAGGCGGTGGTTCCGCTGCCGCTCGCCATGCAGATGCTTGGCGAAAGCCTCGCCGCCGCGCGGCGCATCTTCGCGCTCGTCGACGCGCAACCCGCCGTGCACGACCCCGAAACCGCCACGCCGCTCGCCGCGAGCAACGACCTGCGATTCAGCCACGTCGGCATGCGCTATCCCGACGCGGATCACGCCGTGCTCCACGACGTGTCGTTCGATCTGCCCGCGGGACGGCGGCTCGCCATCGTGGGCGGCAGCGGCGCGGGCAAGACCAGCATCGCGAACCTGCTGTTGCGCTTCTGGGACTACCAGCAAGGCAGCATTACGTTGGGCGGCGTCGAGCTGCGCGAGGCCGCTGCCACGGATCTGCGCGCACGCATCGCCGTCGTCGCGCAGGACACCTATCTCTTCAACGCGACGATCCGCGAAAACCTGCTGCTCGCCCGGCCCGACGCCGACGAAGCCGCGCTCGAAGCCGCCTGTCGGGCGGCCCAGTTGCACGACTTCATCCAGAGCTTGCCGCAGGGGCTCGACACCGAGATCGGCGAGGCGGGCACCCGCTTGTCCGGCGGCCAGGCGCGGCGCCTTGCGGTCGCGCGCGGCCTGCTGCGCGACGCGCCCATCCTGATTCTCGACGAACCCACGGAAGGCCTCGACACGGCTACCGAAGCCGATTTGCTGCGCTCGATCATGCAGCTCATGGAAGGCCGCACGGTGCTGCTCATCACGCACCGGCTGTCTGCGCTCGCCGGGCTGGTGGACGAGGTGATCGTGCTGGACGAAGGGCGCATCGTCGAACAGGGCGCCGCGCAAACCCTGCTCGCGCGCGACGGCGCCTTCTCCACGCTCCTGCGCAACGACAGCGTTCAGCCAGCCGGGCAAGACGTCTGACATGCGCGCCGCATGAGACGGCTGTTTTGACCTGCGACAAAAACCCGGCATCGCGAACTTCTTACCATCGATATGTCCACACCAGCGTTAGGGAAATTGCTGAGGTGGACACGGCATCGGACCGCGCGACCGCCTGCTACAGCAGGCGCGGCCAAGCGATCCGACCCACACGCACGGCCGGCGGGAAGTCGCACAAAGATGACTCTGCTCGTCATAGAAACAAGACCAGAGGGTAGGCATGGCACGTTCGCGACCTTATGCCACACGCGACAGTAGCCACACGCGGCAGCGCTTCACGTTGAGGCGCTCCCACACAGCAGCCCACCCCGCAACCGCTTCAAATCGCCTTGACTGGAGTGTCAAATGATCAACGATACCGTGGTTGAGCTATCGCGAATCCAGTTCGCCGCCACCGCGCTTTACCACTTTCTGTTCGTCCCGCTGACGTTGGGGATGTCGTTCATGTTGGCGGCCATGGAAACCGTCTACGTGATCACCGGCAAACCCATCTACCGGCAGATGACGGAATTTTGGGGAAAGCTGTTCCTCATCAACTTCGCGCTCGGCGTTGCGACGGGTCTCACGATGGAGTTCGAGTTCGGCACGAACTGGTCGTTCTACTCGGGCTTCGTCGGCGACATCTTCGGTGCGCCGCTCGCCATCGAAGGCCTGATGGCGTTCTTCATGGAATCGACCTTCATCGGCCTCATGGTGTTCGGCTGGAAGCAGCTTTCCAAAGGCAAGCACCTGATGGTCACGTATCTCGTGGCATTCGGCTCGAACTTCTCCGCGCTCTGGATTCTGGTCGCCAACGGCTTCATGCAGAACCCCGTGGGCGCCACGTTCAATCCCGTCACGATGCGCATGGAGCTGACCAACTTCGGAGCGTTGATCTTCAGCAACGACGCGCAAACGAAGTTCGTCCACACCAGCGTGGCGGGCTACGTGACCGCGGCGATCTTCGTGACCGCCGTGAGCGCGTATTACCTCGCGCGCAAGCGTCACGTGGAACTCGCCAAGCGCTCGTTCCAGATGGCGAGCATCTTCGGCGTGCTGTCGGTTGCGGGTGTGCTGACGCTGGGCGACGCGCTCGGCTTCGTGGCCGCGCAGGCGCAGCCTTCGAAGCTCGCCTCGATGGAAGCCATGTGGCAGACCGAACCGGCGCCGGCGCCGTTCAACATCGCGGCCTGGCCTGACAACGAGACGCGCAAGAACACGTGGGCGTTGCAGGTGCCGTACGTGCTCACGCCGCTCATGACGCACACCATGGACACGCCGGTCCCCGGTGTGGACCAGATCGTCGCGGACGCCGCCAAGCGCATCAAGAACGGCATTCCCGCCGTCAACGCGCTGAAGGTGCTGAGCAGCAATCCGACCGATCCCGCCGCGCTCGCGCAGTTCAACGCGCACAAGGCCGACCTCGGCTACGGCTTCCTCGTGAAGCGCTACGCAGCAGGTCAAGACACCGCCAACGCCACGGACGCCGACATCGCCAAGGCATCGCAGTCGGTCGTGCCGAACGTGTTCTGGATGTTCTGGGTGTTCCGCCTGATGGTGGCGCTGGGCCTCTTGATGCTCGCCTACTTCGTGATCGCCGTGATCCTCTCGCTGCGCGGCGACGTGGGCCGTCAACAGTGGTTCCTGAAGCTCGCGCCGTGGATGATCCCGGTGCCGTTCCTCGCCTGCGAAATGGGCTGGCTCACGGCGGAAATCGGTCGTCAGCCGTGGACGGTGTTCGGCCTGCTGCCCACCTGGATGTCCGCATCGAGCCATAGCGTGGGCTACATGACGTTCTCGCTGATCGGCTTCGTGCTGCTCTACTCGATCTTCATCGCCGTCGAGGCCTACCTGATGGTGAAGTTCATCCGCAAGGGTCCGGACGAAGACCATGCTGAACCGGGCGCCACGCCCACCATCCTCACCCCGGCATTCGCCAACGACACCGCGCGGTGATCCGCAAGGAACAAGACCATGGAACTCTATCTAATCCTCAAAGTGCTCTGGTGGCTGCTGCTCGGCGTGCTGCTCATCGGGCTTGCGACGATGGTCGGCATGGACATGGGCGTGGGCGCGCAACTGCGCTTCGTCGGCCGCACCGACGTTGAACGGCGCGTCGCGATCAACACGATCGCCCCGCACTGGGACGGCAACCAGGTGTGGTTCATCCTGGGCGGCGGCGCGATCTTCGCGGCGTTCCCGCTTATCTACGCCACCGCGTTCTCCGGCCTCTACATCGTGATGCTGCTCCTGCTGTGGACCATGATCATGCGTCCCATCGGCTTCGAGTACCGCAGCAAGATCGACTCGCCCACGTGGCGCGGCGCATGGGACTGGGCGCTGGTGGCAAGCGGCGTCGTGCCGATGATCGTGTACGGCGCGGGCGTGGGCAACATGTTCGTGGGCGTGCCGTTCCACTTCAACTGGGACCTCACCTCGTACTACACGGGCAGCTTCATTACGCTCTTCAACCCGTTCGCGGTGCTGTGCGGCGTGCTCTCGCTGGCGATGTCGCTGTACATGGGCGCAGCCATGCTCGTGGGTCGTGCCGAAGGCGCGGTCCAGCAACGCGCGAAGAGCGTGGCGACCGTCGCCGTGATTCTCGCGGTCGTGGTGTTCTCGGTGTGCGGCGTGTGGGTCTCGCAGATGCAGGGCTACCGTCTCGTGCATTCGGTCAGCCCGGCGCTCGCGCAAACGCCATTGCAACAACAGGTGGTCGAACTGGCCGCAGGAGCCTGGCTCGGCAACTTCAAGAGCTACCCGATTCTGTGGATCGTGCCGGCACTCGGCTATGTGGGCCTGATTCTCGGCCTGCTCTCGCTGCGCGCGGGCCGCTCGACGCTCGCGTGGTGGCTCGGCGCGATTGCATGGATCGGCGTGATCGGCACGGCCGGCACGGCGCTCTTCCCGTTCCTGATGCCGTCGTCCAGCATGCCTAACCAAAGTCTCACTGTCTGGAACTCGGTCTCGAGCCAAACGACACTCACCTGGATGACCGGCTGGACCGTGGTGTTCGTGCCGATCGTGCTCGGCTACACGAGCTGGGCGTTCCACGTGATGCGCGGCAAGGTCAAGGCGGACCAAATCGAAACCGATCCGCACGCATATTGAGGAATTCGCGATGAAAACCCTGTTCCACTTTCTGATCCTCGCCGTGCTCGTCGTGATCGCCATCGTGATTGGCGTCGTGGTGGGCGCTTACGGCGCGTGGTACTTCTCGTGGCTGATCGGCACGATCATGATCGTGCTGTTCGCGGCAGCGGGCGGCGTGCTCTACGACACGCAACAGAAGGAGCGCCGCGCCGCGAACGGCAAGTAAGCGCGCCTTCGCTTCACAAAGACAAACAGCACCCGCGGGTGCTGTTTGCTTTTGGGGCGTCGCGATGCAGGTGCGTGCCGCTTATGCGATTGCTTCGCGACGTCTCACATGCGGCAACTCACGTGCAACCCGTCAGGCCGGCTGCGCCGCCGCCCCGCCGCTTGCGGGCAAGAGCCGCGCCGACAACAACTGCGCGTAGCGTTGCGCCGCGAAGCCCGCGACGATATGGAAGGTGTCCGCGGACACCCAGGCCACGTCGAGCGCCGCGAGCCGCTGGCGGTCGACCGCAGAAGGATCGCGCACGACCACACGCAAACGGGTCGTCGCAACGGCTTCGAGCGAAACGACGTTGGTCGCGCCACCGAACACCGCGAGCCAGCGCGCAGGATCGGGATCGAGCGGGCCGGCTTCCGCATCCGACGACGCAGGGCCCGATGCATTGGCCGCAACCGCCTTCTGCGCACTCGCCACACTCGCCACGCCACCCGCGCCCGCCGACGCCATCTCCGCGCGCATCTCGTCCGCAATGATGTCGGCCTCCGGGCCGATGATCACCTGCACGCTGTCGCCGCCGCGCTTGAGCACGCCGCGCGCGCCGATCGTCTTCAAGTCAGCTTCGGACACCTTCGCCGGGTCCGCCACGGAAAGACGCAGGCGCGTCGTGCAGGCATCCACCACTTTCAGGTTGGCCGCGCCGCCCAGCGCCGCGATATAGCGCGACGCACGCGACACCGCCGCGCCCGCCGCAGGCGCAACGAAGCCGCCTGCAACGAACGAATCCACCTGCGCCTGTTCGGCAGCGGGCTCGCGGCCCGGCGTAGCCATGTTGAACTTGCGGATGAAGAAGCGGAACAGCCCGTAGTAGAGCGCGCCGTAGACGAGCCCGAGCGGAATGGCTTCCCAGCCCTTCGTGGAGAGCCCGTAGTTCAGCACGTAATCGATGGCGCCCGCCGAGAACGTGAAGCCCAGCTTGATGCCCAGCAGCGAGCAGATAGCGAGCGAAAGCCCGGTCAGCACCGCGTGGATCGCGTACAGCACCGGCGCAAGGAACATGAAGCTGAACTCGATGGGCTCGGTCACGCCCGTGAGGAACGACGTGAGCGCCATCGAAAACAGCAGGCCGCCCACCGCCGCGCGGCGTTCCTTCGGCGCTTCGTGCAGCATCGCAAGGCACGCTGCCGGCAGGCCGAACATCATGATCGGGAAGAAGCCCGACATGAAGCCGCCCGCGCTCGGGTCGCCCGCAAAGAAGCGGTGCAGGTCGCCGGTAACGGCCGCGCCGCCGCCGGGCGGCGTGAACGTGCCGAACACGAACCACGCGAGCGAATTGAGGATGTGATGCAGGCCCGTGACGAGCAGCAGCCGGTTCAGCACGCCGAACACGAACGTGCCGACGGCGCCCGCCGTGGTGAGCCAGTGGCCGGCCAGATCGATAGCCGCCTGCACCGGCTGCCACGCGTAGCCGAACACAATGCCGAGCCCCACGCACACGAGACCCGTGATGATCGGCACGAATCGCTTGCCACCGAAGAACGCGAGGTAGTCGGGCAGCTTGATGTCCTTGTAGCGGTTGTAGAGCAGCCCCGCCACGAGGCCCGCGATGATGCCCGACAGCACACCCATGTTGAGCTTGTCGTTGATGTCCTTCATCACGGCGATCTCGACCAGATAGCCGATTGCGCCCGCGAGTGCCGCGACGCCGTTGTTGTCCTTCGCGAAGCCGACCGCCACGCCGATGGCGAACAGCAGCGGCAGGTTGTCGAAGATCGCGCCGCCCGCGTCCGCGATCATCTTGATGTTGAAGACATCGGGCTGGCCGAGCCGCAGCAGAATGCCGGCTACCGGCAGCACCGCGATGGGCAGCATCAGCGCTCGCCCGAGCCGCTGCACTTTCAGAAACGGATTGCCATCCATTGAGTCACCTCCTGGTCTCTTGTCTCGTGTGAAATCGCGTGAAGTTGAAGTGGGTTTGATGCCCTGGTTGATGCTGATGCGTTACATCATGTGTTACGTGGTGCAAATCCGTGCCGCGGACTGCTCGTCGTGCTCGCGACGAGTTCAGTCCAGCGGCCAGGTTTCGCGGCTCATGGCCCGCACGGCCTGTGCCGAGTCGAGCGCCAGCGCATCCTGGGCGCGCTGACGGCACAGCGGGTAATCGAGATTGCGCACGCGCGCCTTGATGGCCGGCACACTGACGGGATCGACCGAAAGCTCCGTGACGCCAAGGCCCACGAGCAGCGGCACGGCGAGCGGCTCGCCCGCCAGCGCGCCACACACGCCCACCCACTTGCCGTGCTTTTCCGCGCCCTGAACCGCGATGCCGACAAGACGCAGCACCGCCGGATGCAGCCCGTCGGCCTGCGCCGCGAGATCGGGCCGGCAACGGTCCATGGCGAGCGTGTATTGCGTGAGATCGTTGGTGCCGATCGAGAGGAAGTCCGCGTGGCGCGCCAGTTGATCGGCGAGCAGCGCCGCGGACGGCACCTCGATCATCACGCCCACTTCGATGCGATCGGTGCGGCCCTGCTCGCGCGCAAGTTCGTCGATACGCGCGCGCAGCCGCACCAGTTCGCCCGCGTCCGTCACCATCGGCAGCAGGATGCGCACGGCGCCCGCGGGCTGCACGGCGAGCAGGCCGCGCAGTTGATCGTCGAGCAGGTCCGGGCGCACCTGGGCGAGGCGAATGCCGCGCAGGCCGAGCGCCGGGTTCGGTTCGGGCGGCAGCGTCAGGTAATCCACTTCCTTGTCCGCGCCCACGTCGAGCGTGCGGATGATCGCGGTGCGGCCCGCGAGCGCGTCCGTAATGGCCTGATAGCTTTGCCGATGCTCGTCCATCGTAGGCGCCGCCGGACGGTGAATGAACAGCAGTTCCGTGCGCAGCAGGCCCACGGCGTCGGCGCCGTTCTCGACAGCGGTCTTCGCGTCGTCGAGCGTGGCGATGTTCGCGGCCACTTCGATTGCGCGGCCGTCACGCGTGGCTGCCGCCTCACCCGACATGCGCCGGTTCGTTTCGCGCAGTTCGTCCAGCCGGTCGCGCTCACGCCGCGCACGTTCGATCTCCTGTTCACCCGGCGCATATTCGAGGCGCCCCGCGCTTGCATCCACGACGACCTGCGTGCCTTCGGCAATCGCATGCAGCGCGCTGCCCACGGCGACGAGCGCCGGAATGCCGGTCTGCCGCGCGATGATGGCCGCGTGCGAGGTCGCGCCGCCGCGCGCCATCACGAGCGCCGTGACGCGGCTGCGATCGAGCGACGAGAGGTCCGACGGCGTGAACTCGTCGGCGGCGAGCACGGCCTCGTCGGGCAGCGTGCTCAGCGTGCGATTGGCGCCACTGGAGCCGCCCAGCGCGCGCAGCACGCGCTTTTCGATATCGCGCAGATCCGCGGCGCGCTCGGCGAGCAGCGAATCCTTCACGTCGGCGAGCACGGCGATCTGCGCGCGAATGGCTGCGCGCCATGCGAAACCCGCGCTCTTGCCGAGGCTGATGAGATCGCGCGCGGCGTCGAGCAGCGTGGGGTCTTCCAGCAACACGCGATGCACCGCGAAGATGCCGGCTTCGCCTACTGCGCCGCGCTGCGAGGCTTCGCGCACGGTGGTGTCGAGTTCGGCGTCCACGGCTGCGAGCGCCTTGTCCAGCAACCGGCTTTCAGAGGCGGGCGTGCCGGCCGCCTGCTCGACGGGTTCGACTTCGACGTTGTCCCAGCGCACGAGCTTGCCGAGCGCGACACCGGGCGATGCGCACACGCCCGCAAGCGTGTTGGCAGGCAGTGCCGACGCAGGCTCGCGCGGCACTTCGTGTGGCGCGGGCGAGGCATCGCGCGCACGCGTCTCTTCGACCTCGCCGTGCGCCTCGCGCAGCAGTTCGTTCGCCACGGCGTCTACCGCCTTCGCCGCATCGCGACCCGTCGCGACGAGTTCCACCGTCGCGCCCTCGCCTGCACCGAGCGCCAGCAACCCGACCACGCTTTCGATCGGCGCCTTGCGTGCGCCGAAGTGCACTTCCACGCGCGCCTCCAGACCGCGCACGGCTTCGCGCACGCGGGCCGCGGGCCGCGCGTGCAGGCCGCCCGCGTGGGCGAGCGTCACGGTGCGGCGCGCTTCGCTCGCGCAGGCCGTTGCTTCAGTGTGCGATGCGGCCTGAGTTTGCGTCGCGGCACTCGCCGACGTTTGCGCACTCGCCGCGCCCTCGCCCGCTCCACGCGCACGCAGCACGAGCAGTTCACTCGTGCCGGCCTTCACCACGCCGCGTCGCGCGCGATCCACCACTTCGAACGCATCCGAATTCGCGATGGCCACCACGGAAACGAGGCTCGGCGCCATGCGAGCAATGAAGTCCTGATCGAACTCGATGAGCACGTCGCCCGCACGCACGCTCGCGCCTTCCGCGACCTTCGGCGTGAAGCCTTCGCCGTTCAGCGCGACCGTATCGATGCCGATGTGCAGCAGCACTTCCGCGCCCTGCGTGGTGCGAATGGTGAGCGCATGGCCGGTGCGCGCGAGGTGCGCCACGACGCCGTCGCACGGCGCGACGAGCCGCCCTTCGAGCGGATCGATGCCGATGCCGTCGCCGAACATGCCTTCGGCGAACACGGGGTCGGGAACATCGGCCAGCGCCACGACCGGGCCGGTCAGCGGCGCCAGAAGGACAAACTGACCCTGGGCAGGATTCATCAGATGCGACTCCACGACACGTTCCATCAGGACTCTCGCTTAATGTGTTTCGGTGACTTTATGCAGATGGCGCGGCGTATCGGGATTGCGCCCGCGCGCGGCGGCAAGGCCGGCGGCCATCACATAGAAGGAAAGAATGGCGGGGATCGGGTCCAGCGCGGCATCGGCGGCCGGTTCGAGCGGCAAGGTCACGTCGGCAGCGTCGGCCGCATCGGCGGGCGCCGCGAGCAGCACGCGCGCGCCGCGCGAGCGCATGTCGCGCGCGAGCTGCACGAGCCCGGTCTGCTCGGGGCCGCGCGGCGCGAACACGAGCAGCGGATAGTCGCGGTCGATGATCTCCATCGGACCGTGCCGCACTTCGGCGCTCGAAAACGCCTCGGCCTGAATGCCCGACGTTTCCTTAAGTTTGAGCGCCGCTTCCTGCGCGATGGCAAGCCCCGTGCCGCGACCGATCACGATCATCTGCGAGACGTCGCGCAGTTCGTCCACGGCCTTCGACCAGTCGAGCGTGCCCGCGCGCGCGAGCACGTCGGGTAGCGAGCGCAGCGCGGCCACCAGCGCTGCGTCGCGCTGCCAGTGCGCGACGAGTTGCGCCGAAAGCGAAAGCATCGCGATATAGCTCTTCGTCGCGGCCACGCTCAGTTCGGGGCCGGCAAGCAGCGGCAACTCGTATTCGCAGGCCTCGGCCAACGGTGAATCGGACACGTTCACAGCCGCCACGGTCAACGCGCCCGCGGCACGCAACGCGGCCATGGTGCCCACCAGATCGGGGCTCTTGCCCGACTGCGAGAACGCGAGCGCGAAGGCATCGCGCACACGCAGCGGCGCTTGCTGCAGCGTGGCGATCGACATGGGCAGCGACGCCACCGGCACGCCGATGCGACTCATCGTGAGGCTCGCGAAATAGCTCGCCGCGTGGTCCGAGCTGCCGCGCGCCACGGTGAGCGCGACATGGCGCGGCTTCTCTTCGAGCCTCGCTGCCAATGCCTCGATGCGCGAGGTGTCGGCGAGTTGAGCGGCCACCGCGTCCGCGGACGCGAGAGCCTCTTTAAGCATATTCGACAATCGATTCTCCTTCGACGTAGGTCGCCGTCAGCGCCAGTTCGCGGTCGAATACGACGATGTCGGCCCACGCGCCGCGTGCGAGACGGCCGCGGTCTTCGATGCCGAGGTAGTCGGCGGCGTAGCGCGACATGCGGTTCGATACGTCCGCAATCGGCAGGCCGAGCGAAACGAGATTGCGCAGCGCGACATCCATGGTGAGCGTGCTGCCGGCGAGCGTGCCGTCGGCAAGACGCACGCCGCCGAGGCACTTCGTGACGTGCTGGCTGCCAAGGCGGTACTCGCCGTCGGGCATGCCGGTGGCCGAGGTGCTGTCCGTCACCACGTAGAGGCGCGGAATGGCGCGCAGTGCGGCGCGAATCGCGCCAGGGTGCACGTGCAGCAGGTCGGGAATGATCTCGGCGTATTCGGCGTGCGCAAGTGCTGCGCCCACGAGACCCGGGTTGCGGTGATGCATCGGCGACATCGCGTTGAAGAGATGCGTGAAGCCGCGTGCGCCGTGCTTGAGCGCGGTCACGGCATCGTCGTAAGTCGCGAGCGAGTGACCCAGTTGCACGCGCACGCCGCGCGCTGCCATCTCCGAAATGATCTCGATGTGGCCTGCGATTTCGGGCGCCACCGTCACCACGCGAATGGGCGCGATGGAAAGGTACTTGAGCACTTCGTCGAGCACGGCGGACACCGCGGCGTCCGGCTGCGCGCCCAGCTTGCCGGGATTGATGTACGGCCCTTCCAGGTGCACGCCGAGCACGCGCGCGCCGCCTGGCGTGCGGCTGCGCGCCACGTTGCCGAGCCCCGCCACGACGTTCATCAGTTCCTCGCGCGGGGCCGTCATCGTAGTGGCGAGCAGGCTCGTCGTGCCGTATTTCGCGTGGGTGCGCGCAATGGTTTCGATCGCGTTGCCGGCTTCCATGACGTCGGCGCCACCGCCGCCGTGCACGTGCAGGTCGATGAAGCCGGGCAGGATGTAGGGCGCGTCGTTGGTCGCCGGGTCGACGCGCTCGCCGGCAAGCGACGTGATGCGGCCGTTGGCCGTTTCGAGCGTGCCGTGAATCCAGCCGTCGGGGGTCAGTATGTTTCCGGTCAGCATGTGTGTTCCTGGTGATGCTTCGGCCGAAGCCTTGGGTGATACCTCAGGTGATACGAGAGAGACGTTCATGACTGATTCGCGTGGCGCCGTTCGTGTTCCCGTTACTGGAGCAGTTCGGCCACGAAATCGTAGTAACCGTCCCGGCAGTAGGTGTCCGTGAGTTCGATGGCCCGCTGATCCGCGCTGAAACCCACGCGCTGAATGACCAGCAGGGCCGCGCGCGGCTCGATCTCCATTAGCGCGGCGATTTCGCTCGTGGCGTTCACCGCGCGAAAGTGCTGCAGCGCGCGGACCACCGGCACGCCGCGCTCCTCGAGGTGGCTGTAGAGCGACACGCCGATTGCATGCGGGTCGGGCACGATCGAAACCGGCAACGCCGAGTGCTCGACGGCCATTACGATGCCGTCCGCGCGACGCAGGCGTCGCAGGTTCGCCACCGACGCGCCAGGCGACAGCCCGAGATGCACGATCTCGTCGCGCGTGGCAGCGCGAACGTCGCGCTCGAGCCAGATGGAATCGGGCGTGAAGCCGCGCTGCTGCATCTTCTTGGTGAAGCCGGTGAGGCGCGAAAGCGGATCTTCCACACGCGGCGTGATGAAACTGCCGGCACCGCGCGCGCGGCGAATCAGACCTTGCTCCACGAGCAGCGCAATCGCCTTGCGCGCGGTGATGCGCGACACGCCGATTGCATCGCAGAGCGTACGTTCCGAAGGCAGCGCCTCGCCCGCAGACCAGACGCCGCATTGGATCGCCGTCGCCAGATTGCGCGCCAGCTGCAGGTACAACGGTGTGACGTTGCGCGCATCGGGCATCAGCGCGGACCAGCGGGTTTCCATTGAGGGCTCGGGCGGGGAAGGAACGGTTGGGGGGGTTCTTCAAGCCGAGCCCATTATATAACCACAATAATACCAGTCAACGAACTGGTTCCATGCCTGCCGATCGGTGCTCAAGCCTTGACTGGCGGTCGTTTGCGCGCTTCTCCCAAGGCTTGCGGCGCGTTTCTGCGGCATCGGGATTTACCCTGGCGGCGCCCCCGTGTCGCGCTTTACGCATACCGCTTTGATACCACTTGGTCGCCCGCAAGCTTGCATGCGGCGCACACAACCCGTTCCCATATCGACAGGCGGCCCCTATAGTGGTGCATCGCAGGCAAAGACGAAGAACACGGGGAGCCGGAGTTGACTGAATCTGATGCGTTGAGGCGCGCGGAGGCCGTCCGCCACTTCAATCGTTTTTACACGCGCCACATCGGCGCCCTTCACGAGCATCTGCAAAAGAGCGCCTTCTCGCTGACGGAGGTGCGCATTCTCAACGAGCTGTCGCGCGGCCGCGCGAACACGGCGGCGGCACTCGCCCGCAATCTGGGTCTCGACACCGGCTACCTGAGCCGCATCCTGACAAGCTTCGAGCGGCGCAATCTGCTGACGCGCCGGCCCTCAGAATTCGATGCGCGCCAGTCGCTGCTCTCGCTCACGGAACAGGGCCGCGCCGAATACGAACCGCTGGAGAAAGCCGCTGTCGCCGAAGTTCGCGCGGTGCTGGCTCGGCTGCCGCAAGGGTCGCAGCAGCAGTTGATCGGCGCGATGAAGCTGATTGAACGGCTGCTCGATGACCGTCCGCGGCGGGGCCTCGTGAAGCTGCGCGCCCCGAAGGCAGGCGAGGCGAGCTGGCTGGTGCACCGTCAGGCGCAACTCGCGGCCGCCGCCCATGGCTGGGACGCCCGCTTCGAGGCACTGCTCGCGCGCACCGTTGCCACCTTCACGCAGACGCACGACGCGCAGCGCGAGGCATGCTGGATCGCCGAGCAAGACGGCATGACGGTGGGGTCGGCGCTCATCGCCGCGCGCTCGCAGGAAATTGCGAGCGTGCGCATGTTCTATGTGGAGCCCGACATGCGGTGCCTTGGCATCGGCGCACAACTGCTGGAGGAATGCGTGCGCTTCGCAAAGGACGCGCGCTACGGCGCGCTCTCGCTCTCGCTCGCGACGGTGATGGCCGACGCGCGGCGGCTCGCGGCGCGCATGGGCTTCCACTGCGCGACCAGCAAGGAGGCACATCGCTTCGGGCATCCGCTCACCGTTGAACGGTGGGAGCTCACGCTGTCGTGAGGCGACGTGAACTGAGCGCACGTGTTCGCTGCGCTCAGTCGTCCTTTAGAAAATCAGATACCCTGCGAGCGCGGAGAACGCCACCACGAGCCAGGGTGGCAAGCGCGCCGCCATCAGCAGCGCGAGCGCCACGAGGGCGAATGCGATGTCCGCCGGGTGGCGCAGCGCGTTCACGCAGAGCGGCGAATAGAACGCCGCGGCCAGCAACCCCACCACGGCGGCATTCACGCCCATCAGCGCGTAGCGGCACGCGGCGAGGCCCCGCAGCCGCTCCCACAGAGGCATCACGCCGATCACCAGCAGAAACGACGGCAGAAAAATAGCGACAACCGCAATGGCCGAGCCCACCACGCCTGCGGGCTGCTGATTCGATACCGCGCCAAGAAACGCCGCGAACGTGAAGAGCGGACCGGGCACGGCCTGCGCGGCGCCGTAGCCGGCAATGAACGCTTCCGGCGTGACCCAATGCGGCGGCACCACCACCTGTTCGAGCAGCGGCAGCACGACGTGACCGCCGCCGAACACGAGCGAGCCCACACGGAAGAAACTCGCGAACAGATGCAGAGGATAGTTGCCGAAGACCGCCGCGAGTGCCGGTAGCCCGAGCAGCAAGAGGACAAAGAGTCCGATCATCAGCACGGCGTGCACGCGGCCGCCTGCGCCGATCGTTTCGCTGTGCTCGGTGACCTCCGGCAAGCGGCCACGCAGCAACCAGCCCGCCAGCGCTCCGAATGCGAGCACCGCAAGTTGCGCGAGCGGTGTCGTGAACGCCAGCATGACGACCGTGGATACGACGGCAATCGCCACACGCGGACGGTCGGGCGCGAGGGTACGCAGCATGCCCCACAGCGCCTGCGCCACGACAGCGACGGCAACGAGGCTCAGTCCGTGCAGCCAGCCGGATTGCGCCGTCGCTCCGTGCCGCCCGACGAGAAGACCGAACGCACAGAGCAGCGCCGCGGACGGCAGCGTGAAGCCCGTCCATGCGGCAATCGCGCCCGCTATGCCGCCCTGGCGCAGCCCGAGCGCAATACCCACCTGGCTGCTCGAGGGGCCCGGCATGAACTGGCAGAGCGCGACGATATCGGCGAACGCGGCGTCGGTGAGCCACGCGCGGCGGCGCACGAATTCCTCGCGAAAGAAGCCGAGATGTGCGATCGGTCCGCCGAAACACGTGAGCCCGAGCCGAAGGAAGATCGCGAAGATCTCGAATACGGACGGGCGCGTGGGCACGGCAGGGCGGGAAACGGAGGGCATGCGGTCGTCCATGTCGGTCGGGATGCGGTCACGTTCGGTGCGACGCCTGGGGCACGTCGCTTCAGGCGGCGTCGCGCGACATGCTAGCAGCGTCGGGGCGAAGCGGTGTGCCCGAGATGCGTGAGCGTTGTCCGGCGCTCGCACGTTCGCGCCAAAGCAGCCGGGCAAAACAAAACGCCACGGCAAGCCGTGGCGTCGTGGCGCGCAAAAGCTGGCTGAGCCGCTTTAGAACGAGGGCACAACCGATCCCTTGAACTGCGTCTTGATGAACTGGCGCACGTCTTCGGACTGGTAAGCCGCCACCAGCTTCTTCACCCACGGCTTGTCCTTGTCCTGCGTGCGCACGGCGATCAGGTTCGCGTACGGGCTGTGCACGTCTTCGAGCGCGATGGCGTCTTTCGTCGGCTGCAGGCCTGCGGCGAGGGCGTAGTTCGTGTTGATCGCCGCGGCATCGACGTCGGCGAGCGAGCGCGGCAGTTGCGCGGCATCGAGCTCAACGAGCTTCACCTTCTTCGGATTTTCCGCGATGTCGAGCGGCGTCGCGTTGCTGCCGCTCGCGCCGGCACCGGCGCGCAGCTTGATTACGCCCTGTGCCTGCAACAACAGCAGCGCGCGGTTCTCGTTGGACGGGTCGTTGGGCACCGCGACCTTCGCGCCTTGCGGCAGGTCCTTCAGCGACTTCAGCTTCTTCGAGTAGACGCCGAGCGGCGAGATGTAGGTCAGCCCCGCGCTCACGATCTTGTAGCCGCGCTGCTTGACCTGGCTGTCGAGATACGGCTGGTGCTGGAAGCTGTTAGCGTCGAGGTCGCCCGCGTCGAGCGCGGCGTTCGGCTGAACGTAGTCGTTGAACTCGATGACCTTGACGTTGAGGCCTTCGCGCTTCGCCACTTTCTGGACGACCGACCAGATCTGCGCATCGGGCCCGCTGATGGTACCGACCTTGATGACGCTTTCGTCGGCGCGTGCGCCGAAGCTGGCGGCGAACGCGGTTGCCGCGACGGCGGCGGAAAAGAGCTTGAGGAGATTTCTGCGCTGCATGGGAAAGTTCGACTGACGTGATTCCGGGTTCTGTCGCGCCGGCAGGCCTGATGCCATACCGGCGGCGACATAAATGGTCTCATATGCCGGGAGCATTGAGAAATAACGGAATCGAATACTGGTATGCGCCGCGCGATGCGGTGCCGTGTGGCCAAGACAAAACGCAAGGCACGCCCGGCGCCGTCGCGCCGGACACGGTGGCGCGACGGACGAGCGAAGCTTCGGTCAGAACGTCGTCCAGTCGTCGTCTGCGGGGACCGCGGCGGCTCTCGACGTAGCGCGGGGAGTGACGGTCGCGGCGGCCGCCGGCGTAGCGGCAGGCTTAACCGCGGCAGTCTCGGCGACGGGCGGTTTCGTAGCGGAAGCGGATTCAGCAGCACCGGCCGAGGCGGCCGTCCGCGCCTTCGCGGGCTGCCCATGCTCGCTGCGACCCGATGCCGCGCCAGCCGTCGCAACGTTCGAAGCGGCCGAAGCAGCGGAAGACGTTGCCGCAGCCTTGCCGGCCGAGGCAGAACCGCCAGCCGCAGCGCTCTTCACCGCAGGCGACGCAGCACGAGCCGGCGCGGCTGCCTTCGCGTTCACGGCTTTGGCGCTGTCCCGCGTCGGCGCAACGTCCACGCTCGATACCAGCCCGCTCGCCGCGGCGGCGCCGTCCACGCGGAACGCGCTCACCGCCTCGCGCAGCCTTGCCGCCTGATCCTGCAACGACGCCGCGGCAGCCGTCGCCTCTTCCACGAGCGCGGCATTTTGCTGCGTGACCTCGTCCATCTGCGTCACGGCGCGGCCCACCTGGCTGATGCCGCTGCTCTGTTCCTCGGAGGCAGCCGCGATCTCACCCATGATGTCCGTCACGCGACGCACGGCCTGGAGAATCTCGCCCATCGTCGCGCCCGCCTGTTCGACGAGCGACGACCCGTTGTTCACGCGCTCCACCGAGGCGTCGATCAACTGCTTGATCTCCTTCGCCGCAGTTGCCGAGCGCTGCGCGAGGCTGCGCACCTCGCCGGCCACGACGGCAAACCCGCGTCCCTGCTCGCCCGCGCGGGCGGCTTCCACCGCCGCGTTGAGCGCGAGGATGTTGGTCTGAAACGCGATGCCTTCGATCACGCCGATGATGTCGGCAATCTGGCGCGAGCTGTCGTTGATCTCGCCCATCGTCCCGATCACGCGGCTCACCACGTCGTGGCCCTTCGTCGCGATTTCGGAGGCGTTGTTCGCGAGTCCGCTCGCCTGGCGCGCGTTGTCGGCGTTCTGCTTCACCGTGGCGGTGAGCTGCTCCATGCTCGCCGCGGTTTCCTCTAGCGACGCGGCCTGCTGCTCGGTGCGCTGCGAGAGGTCGCCGTTGCCAGCCGCAATCTGTTCGGTTGCGGCCGCAATCGATTCGGCGGAGTACTGGATTTCGCCGATGGTGCGTTGCAGCCGGTCCTGCATGTCGCGCATCGCGGCCATCATGCTGCTGGAGTCGCCGTTGCGAACCTGGACAGACTGCGAGAGATCGCCGCGCGCAATGTGCCTGGCGAGACGCAACGCGTCTTCGGGCTCGCCGCCCAGGCTCTTTCGGACACTGCGGATCACCACCAGCATGGCGAGCGAGATCGCCACGCCGATCACGACAATCGCGCCCAGATGCGTGAGCAGCGTCTCGTAGTAAGTAGTGTCGATGTCGCGCACGAACACGGCGGTCGAAATGTTCCAGTCCCACGGCGCGAAACGCACGACGTAGCCGATTTTCGGCAGCGCGGTTTCGCTGTGCGGCAGGCGCCCGCGATACTCGGTGAAGCCGCGACCCGTTGCTTTGGCCGCATCCACGATCGAGACGTAGACGAGCTTGCCGTCCGGGTCCTTGAAGTCGCCCGCCGCTTTGCCGACCATCTGCGGCAACGTGGGGTGCATGAGCACGACGGGCTTCGAATCCATCACGAAAACGTAGCCGGCGTCGCCGTAGCGCATGGTGGCGAGCCGCGCGAGCGCCTCGCGCTGGGCGTCGGCTTCGCTCATCTTGCCCGCCTGAGCGAGTGCGTAATAGCCGTTCACGACGCCTTGCGCCGCGTCCACGAGATTCGCCATGCCGGCCTTGCGCTCGGCGAGCATCGTTCCACGGGTTTCCACCGCGCTCCAGAGGCCCACCCCCAGCAGCCCCAGCCAAACGAATGCGAGCGACAACCACAGCTTGCGGTTCAGACTCATCCTGCTCATAGCGTTGGTCTCTTCTTGTAGGTGTTTTCTTGCGCGATGCGCCTGCGGGCAAACGCAAACGATTGCCGCAGGTATAACGGCACCCAAAAGAGTCAACTTGAGAGAAAGTGTAAGGAAGGTCCCGAGCCAGGAACGGGCGAGGCGCCGTGCCCGTCTCGCCGGACCCGCGTGCGCTCACCCGGAAGCAGGCATCGAACACGGCTGCGATAATGAGCCTTCACGCGCGCCCACGCGCTTCACGAAGACTTCACACACACAAAGACGAGGCACTCATGTACGTCATCTCGCTCACCTACACGGCGCCGCTCGAACGCATCGACGACGCGCTCGAAGCCCATCGGGCGTTTCTCGCGAAGCAGTTCGACGCGGGCGTGTTCATCGCAGCGGGGCCTACGGTACCGCGCAAGGGCGGCGTCATTCTGGCGGTGCGTATCGAGCGCGAGAAGCTCGACGCCATTCTGGCTACCGACCCGTTCGCGCAGCAGGATCTGGCGACTTACGACGTTACGGAGTTCAAGGCCACACGCCTCGCGCCGGGCCTCAATTTTCCGATTCCGGCTTGAGGTCGGCACGGGCGTCGTGCAAGCGGGCTTAACGAAGCCGCTTCAATAACGCTGCGTCAGTTCAATCGAGCAGGAGCTTGAGATCGTGCACCCACGGCTGGGCGCCCTGCCCGTCGCGGGCGAAAAGGCGCAGCTTGCCGTCGGGATCGAACACGTAGCTCGCGGCGGTGTGGTCCATGGTGTAGCTGTCGGGCGTCTTGCCCGGCACCTTCGCGTAGTACACGCGGAAGTCTTTGGTGATCTTTTGCAGCTGCGCGTCGTTGGCGGGACGCAGCGCGACGAACGTCGGATTGAACGCCTGCACGTATTGCGACAGCAGCGCGGGCGTGTCGCGCTCCGGATCTACGGTCACGAACACCACCTGCACGCGCTTCGCGTCGTCGGGATCCATTTGCTGGAGTGCCTGGGAAAGCTCCGCCATCGTGGTGGGGCACACGTCGGGGCAGTGCGTATAGCCGAAGAACAGCACCACGGCTTTGCCCTTGTAGTCCGCGAGCGTGCGCGTTTTGCCGCTGGTGTCGGGCAGCGCGAAATCCGAGCCGAACTGCTTGTTGCCCGTGAGATCGAGATTCTGGAACGCGGGCTGCTGCTTGCCGCAGCCCGAAAGAAGCGCCGCGCTACCCAAGGCACACGCAACGAGCGCGGCCAGCGCCACGCGCGACGCGCGTGCGAGCGGAGAGTTCTGCATGGTCTTATGCGCCAATGAGCGTGCGCACGTAGTGATCGACCAGCAGCGCGACGAACAGCAGCGAGAGATAAACGATGGAGTAACGGAAGGTCTTGCGTGCGAGCGCATCCGAATACTCGCGATAGATCTTCCATGCGTAGCCGAGAAACACCGCGCCCAGCAGCACCGCAGCGGCCAGATACACGGCGCCGCTCATGCCGGAGATAAACGGCATCAACGTGACCGCGAAGAGAATCACGGTGTAGAGGAAGATGTGCAGCCGCGTGTACTGCTCGCCGTGCGTGTTGGGCAGCATCGGCAGGCCGGCCTTTTCGTAGTCCGTGCGGCGGTAGAGCGCGAGCGACCAGAAATGCGGCGGCGTCCACACGAAGATGATGAGCACGAGAATCCAGGCGTCGCCCGGCACCGCGCCCGTGACCGCGGCCCAGCCGAGCGCGGGCGGCATGGCGCCCGAGGCGCCGCCGATCACGATGTTCTGCGGCGTAGCGGGCTTGAGCAGCAGCGTATAGATAACGGCATAGCCCACGAACGTGGCAAACGTGAGCCACATGGTGAGCGCATTGGTGAACGTATAGAGCGTCCACATGCCGAGACCGCCCAGTACGGCCGAAAAGAGCAGGATCTGCACCGTGGTGATCTCGCCGCGCGCTGACGGGCGCCAGGCGGTACGGCGCATCATCGCGTCGACCTTCTGCTCCATCAGGCAATTGATGGCGAAAGCGGCGCCGGCCGTGAGCCAGATACCGATCGTGCCCCCGATCAGCACGGTCCACGGCACCATGCCCGGCGTGGCGAGGAACATGCCGATAACCGCGCAGAACACCGCAAGCTGCGTGACCCGCGGCTTCGTGAGCGCGATGTACTGCGAAATGCGGTTACCGGGCGTCTGGGAGAGAGTTGTGCTGTCCATAGAGGGAATCACGCTGGCGCGGCGTCGCGCGCGAGTTCGACCGTGCGGCCGGGACGGCTTGAAGCGATTCGAAAGTTTAGCATGACGAGCAGCAGCAGCAGGATCGCCGCGCCTCCGTTATGGGCCACCGCGACGGGCAGCGGCCACTGCAACACGATGTTCGACAGTCCGGTGACAAACTGGATCACCACCACGAGCAACACGCCGTTGGCGGGCCGCACTAGCGACTCGAAACGGCGCAATTTCAACGCCAACCACACCAGATAAGCGACGACCACCAGCGCAAAGGTGCGATGCGTCCAGTGGATCGCGACGAGCGCGTCCTGGGTAATCGCCTCGCCGTCGCCGGTCATGCCAAGGGCACGCCACAGGTGAAAGCCGTGGGCGAAGTCCATGGGCGGAATCCACGCGCCATTGCAGGTCGGGAAGTCGGTGCAGGCAAGTACCGCATAATTCGTGCTCACCCAGCCGCCCAGCGCAATCTGGACGACAAGCAGCGCGAGGCCGGCCAGCGCGGCGATACGCCAGCGCGCCGCCTCCGGCTCGTGGGCGGGCAACGGTGTGATGCGCGCTGCGAGCCAGCCCAACGTGCCAAGCAACGCAAGGCCAAGCAGCAAATGCGTCGTGACGATGATGGGCTGCAGCTTCATCGTGACGGTCCATGCGCCGAATGCGCCTTGCACCACGATCAGCAACAACAGCGCCGTGGGCCACCACGGCGACACGTGCAGCGGCCTGCGGCGGATACGCGCCGCCCACGCAATCACGGTCTGGGCAATGATGAGCACGCCGATCGCCATGGCGAAATAGCGGTGGATCATCTCAATCCACGCCTTGGTCATGCTCACGGGGCCGGTGGGCATGGCTTGATGCGCCGCCGCGATGGCCGCGTGCGCGATGAACGGCGAAGAAGTGCCGTAGCAGCCGGGCCAGTCGGGACAGCCGAGGCCGGAATCGGTCAGGCGCGTGAAGCCGCCGAACATGACGAGATCCAGCGTCAGGAACGTGGTGACCCAGACGAGCTTGCGGAACCGGCTGTCGTCTGCTTTCACCCAGACCCATGAGAGCGGCAGTAGCGCGATGCACAAGCCAATCAGCCCCAGTTGCAGTACGAACATCTCTTCTCTCTTTCCATTCACACGCCAGCCGCGTGTACGCCGTTGCGGGCCATTGCACGCAAACCCGCCAGTATCAACCGATACTCGACCACTTGAGCAGTTTGGTGACGTCTCCTTTGATCTTGCTCGGGTCGGGGTCCTTCGGGAAACGCATCATCAGGTTGCCGTTCGGGTCGACCATGTAGATGTGGTCGGTCACCGTGGTGCCGGCGTCCACCGGCAACCACGCCGAGACCGCGAACGGATCGGCAATCAGCATCTCGGTGTCGTCGTACGCGCCCAGCACCGCCGCGGGCACCTGCTGCGTATCGGTGCGCAGCCACACGTTGACGATGCGCTCACGTTCGCCGGCCTGCGTCGCGCGCACCTGGCGCATGAAGTAGAGCTTCGTGACGCAGGCTTTGTCGCAGGCGCTACGGTCCACGGAAATCAGCAACCAGCGGCCGCGCAGCGAGGCGAGCTTCATGGGCTTGCCGTCTTCGCCCGTCACGACGAGCGACTCGGGAATCGGGCGCTGCGGTTCGATCAGCGTGCCGTAGCTCGACGTGCCGCCCTTCGGCTTGAAGACGTAATACGTGAGATACGACGCAATCACGGGCGCCGCGCACACGAGCGCAATCAGCAGGACGACCCAGCGGCCGCGTTCCCACGATCCGCGGCCGCCGCCCGTCGGGGCGCTTCCGGCGCCTGGGCGATTCGACTGCGGGGTGCCCGCTGTCGGCCGATCCGGTCCGCGGGAAGAAGTAGTTTGCATCGACACGACAAGAACCTCTTTCTTTCAGTCGTACGCGTCGGGGCATGGCCCGGCGGCGTGCGATAGGGATGGTGGCAGCGCGCCCTGCGCGTTAAGCCTCGGACGTTTCGGACGCGCGCGGCTTCTTCGCGGCGCGTCGCGCGGCATATAGACCGAACCCGAGCGCCGCAGCGGCCATGCCCCACCACTGGAACATGTAGCCATAGTTGCGCTCCACGCCCATCGTGGGCACGGGCCAGTCGCGCACGAGGCCGTCGTGCGTATCGTTCGTCTGCTGAATGACGAAGGGCTGCAGCGGCAGGCCGGTTTCGGTTGCATACGAAGCGACGTCGAGATTCTGGCGAATCGGCTGATGAGCCGCCGACCCGCCCTGGCCAAGCTCGAACGCACGCGACGCGTCGGCTCGCGCGATGCCTTCCACCTGCACTTCGCCCTTGGGCGTCTGGTAGGGCGCGATCGCCGTGCGATCCTGCATGTTGCGCGGCAGCCAGCCGCGGTTCACGAGCACATACCGGCCATCTGCGAGCTTGAGCGGCATGACGACGTAGAAGCCCGGCTGATCGTTATACGGCCGGTTGTCGAGATAGACCGCCCGCTCCGGCTCAAAGGTGCCCGTGGCCCGCACGCGATGGAACTCGATGTCCTTCAGCGCCACAGGCTGAGAACCAATGGTTTGAGCCGGGGCGTTCTCGAACTGAGTGATGCGCGCTTCGAGCGCCTCCTTCTGATGCGCGCGGTCGCGCTGCCAGAATCCGAGCCTCACGGTCACGGCGACCACGATCAGGATCAGCAGCGCGGGGAACCAGCGAATCTTCATCGCGGGCTGCCCTTGCCCAACCCGCGGCACGGACGCAACACCGGTCGGGGTGCGATAATTACGCTATTTCCTCTATCTCGCCGGATTTCAGCAGGTTCCATGCACATTCTCGTTCCCATCGCCTTCGCACTCATCATTGCCAGCATGATCTCGGCGCTGTATTTCATGATGCACGACCGGGGCCGCACGAAGCGGATGGTCTGGTCGCTCGCCGCGCGCGTGGGACTGTCGATCTCGCTGTTCCTGTTCATCCTGTTCGCACACTGGATGGGCTGGATCCAGTCCACCGGCATTCCTTACGGCCGCTGAAGCGCGCAATCGCGCGTTCCCTCACGCTGGAAACAAAACGCCGCCTTGACCTGCGTCGAAGGCGGCGTTGGATGGCTCGTTCGAGCTCTGGTCCGCAGCGTGTCGTTTCGCGCGTACTGGCAGGCCCGCCTTACAGCCAGTAGACGACCACGTAGAGACCCAGCCAGACCACGTCGACGAAGTGCCAGTACCACGCCGCGCCTTCGAACGCGAAGTGGTGGTCCGCCGTGAAGTGACCGCGGATCAGGCGGATCATCACCACCGCCAGCATCGTGCCGCCCAGGAACACGTGGAAGCCGTGGAAGCCGGTGAGCAGGAAAAACGTGGAGCCGTACACGCCCGACGACAGCGTGAGGTTCAGTTCGTTGTACGCGTGGAAGTATTCGAAGCCCTGCAGGAACAGGAAGCAGATACCGAGCGTGAGCGTTGCGGCAAGCCACGCAATCGCCTTCGTGCGGTGGTTGTCGCGCAGCGCGTGGTGCGAGACCGTCAGCGTCGCGCCCGACGAGAGCAGCAGCGCCGTGTTGATGGTGGGCACCGGCCACGGCGTCATCGACTTGTAGGCGGACACGAGCGAAGCCGGGCCGTTGTTCGGCCACACTGCCGAGAAGTCCGGCCAGATCAGCTTGTAGTCGAGGCTCGCCAGCTGGTGCATTGCGATTTCGCGCGCGTAGAAGAGCGCACCGAAGAACGCGCCGAAGAACATGACTTCGGAAAAGATGAACCAGCTCATGCTCCAGCGGTACGAGCTGTCGACGCGCTTGCCGTACATTCCGCCTTCGGACTCGGCAATGGCGTCGCCGAACCAGTGCCACAGCGTGAAGAGCAGCCACAGCAGGCCCGCCGCCGCCGTGATGGGCGCCCACGACTCGCCATTCACCCATGCCGCGAGCGACGAAAGCATCACGAGCAGCCCGATGGACGCGCTGATCGGATGCCGCGACGGATGCGGTACGAAATAGTACGGGCTCTCGTTTTGACCGCTCATTCTTGATTCTCCACTTCAGTCCAGTTGTTCCGGAATCTCCGGCTGTATCTTCTCCGGCGCGGCGTGGCCGCCGCATCGGCTTGCTTCCCTGCTGCGCCCACCTTCCTGCCGCTGCCCTGCTGGCCGATGCGCGATAGTCGCGTCAGCCCACCACGAGGTGCACCACCAGGATCAGCACCCCGATGAAGATCGCCGCGCCGATCACGCCCGCGATGATCAGGTGCAGCGGGTTCAGCTGCGCCGCATCGGCCTCGAGGTCGCGGCGCTTGCGCACGCCCAGGAACGACCATGCCACAGCCTTGATCACCTGGCCCAGCGAGCTCTTCTGGCCGCCGTTGTTGTCTCTGCCTTTGCCGCCGTCGGCGTTCATGGCTCCTCGCTCCCCTTGCTCTGCCATTATGTTCGTCAAGCCGGGTTGCGAACCGCACCCGCGGCCGCCGCACCGGTCTGCTGCGTTGCCGCGTCCGTTGCCGGCGCGGGCGTGTTCAGCTCGAAGAACGTGTACGACAGCGTGATGGTCTTCACATCTTTCGGCAACTTCGGGTCAACCACGAATACCACCGGCATCCGTTTCGTTTCGTTGGCCTGCAGCGTCTGCTGGGTAAAGCAGAAGCATTCGATCTTCCGGAAGTACTCCGTCGCAACCTTGGGCGCGTAGCTCGGAATGGCCTGGGCCTTCACGATGCGCGCCTGCTCGTTCGACACCTCGTACATCACCGTCGTGACTTCGCCCGGATGCACGTCGAGACTGTGCTGCTCCGGCTTGAAGCCAAGCGGGCCGCGCGCGTTCGCATCGAACTCGATCGACACCGTGCGGCTCATGTCGACCTGCGTATTCTTCGCCTCGCGCGCCGTCGCATCGCGCTGCACGAGGTTGTTGATGCCGGTGATCTGGCAGATCGCGCGATACATCGGCACGAGCGCAAAACCGAAGCCGAACATCAGGCACGCCACCACGACGAGCTTGACCAGCATCGAACGGTTGAACGAGCGATCCGCCCGGGATTTGGCCGGTGAATCTGCTTCAGGGCGCGGCTGCGTCGACATCTAACTTCCTCAACAAACCATCAGGCCGGCGTCAGCTAAACAGCCACTGCTTGATGACGGCACCCACAAAAAAGACGGCGACGATAGCAAGCAGGATCATGCCGAGTCGCAGGTTGGCTGCGCGAATCTGCTCGGGCGTACGTCTTTTTTCTGGATTCCGGGTCATGCGTGAATTTGGGAGACTTCACGCTCCCTGATCTCGTCACCTACCAGGGGCGTGAGATCAGGGAACGTTGCTGCCTTTGTTGCCGCAGTCGGGCGGGTTATTCGACTATTCGACCGTCGGCGGATTTTCGAACGTATGGAACGGTGCCGGGCTCGGGACCGTCCACTCGAGGCCCGTTGCGCCATCCCACGGCTTGTCCGCCGCCTTTTCCAGCTCACCGCCGCCGCGATACGCGGGCAGCACGACCGCAAACAGGAAGTACACCTGCGCGAGGCCGAAGCCGAATGCGCCGATCGTCGCGACCTGGTTCCAGTCCGTGAACTGCGCCGGGTAGTCCGCATAGCGGCGCGGCATGCCGGCGAGGCCCACGAAGTGCATCGGGAAGAACGTGACGTTGAAGAAGATCATCGACGCCCAGAAGTGGATCTTGCCGCGGGTCTCGTTGTACATCCAGCCGGTCCACTTCGGCGACCAGTAGTACCACCCCGCAAAGAGCGCGAAGAGCGACCCCGCTACCAGCACGTAGTGGAAGTGCGCCACCACGAAATAGGTACCGTGGTACTGGATGTCGAGCGGCGCCATGGAAAGCATCAGGCCCGTAAAGCCGCCCATCGTGAACACGAACAGGAAGCCGATCGCGAACAGCATCGGGGTTTCGAACGTGAGCGAACCGCGCCACATCGTGGCAACCCAGTTGAACACCTTCACGCCGGTCGGCACCGCGATCAGCATCGTCGCGTACATGAAGAACAGCTGGCCGGTGACCGGCATGCCCGTTGCGAACATGTGGTGCGCCCAGACCATGAACGACAGGATCGCGATGGACGCCGTTGCATAGACCATCGAGCTATAGCCGAACAGCGGCTTGCGCGAAAACGCCGGGATCACCTGCGACACGATCCCGAACGCCGGCAGAATCATGATGTACACCTCGGGGTGCCCGAAGAACCAGAAGATGTGCTGGTACATCACCGGGTCGCCGCCGCCTGCCGCGTTGAAGAACGACGTGCCGAAGTGGCGGTCGAACAGCACCATCGTGATCGCGCCCGCGAGCACCGGCATCACGGCGATCAGCAGGTAGGCGGTGATGAGCCACGTCCACGCGAACATCGGCATCTTCATGAGCGTCATGCCCGGCGCGCGCAGATTCAGGATCGTCACGATGATGTTGATGCCGCCCATGATCGACGACGCACCCATGATGTGGATCGCGAAGATGGCGAAGTCCATGCCCGGGCCCATCTGCGTGGAGAGCGGCGCGTAGAGCGTCCAGCCCGCAGCCGTTGCGCCACCCGGCGCGAAGAACGAACCCACCAGTAGCACCGCCGCCACAGGCAGCAGCCAGAAGCTGAAGTTGTTCATGCGTGCGAAGGCCATGTCCGATGCGCCGATCTGCAGCGGAATCATCCAGTTCGCGAAGCCGACGAACGCCGGCATGATCGCGCCGAACACCATGATGAGGCCGTGCATGGTGGTCAGCTGGTTGAAGAACTCCGGCCGCATGATCTGCAGGCCCGGTTCGAACAGTTCGGCACGGATCATCAGCGCCATCACGCCCCCCGAGAGGAACATGACGAACGAGAAGATCAGGTACAGCGTCCCGATGTCCTTGTGGTTGGTCGCGAAGAGCCAGCGGCGCCAGCCGTGCGGCGTCTCGTGCGCATGGTCGCCGTGCACGTGCTCGTGGCCTCCGACTACATCGTGTCCGATGCTAGACATGACAATCTCCTAAAACGAATACTGCTGCGGTCCGAGTGGCACGTCAGGCCGCCGGGCTGATTTCGACACGCCGGGCTTCTTTCGCGTTGCTGCCGCCGGTGATGGTCTCCGGCTTCTTCAAGATGATGTGGTCTTCGGCGATGCCGGCCGCCTTCAGCGCATCGCGCACGGCCTGGGCGCGCGTCTTGGCGAGTTCGGCGTTCGAATCCGCGGAGCCGCTCGCGTCGGTGTAGCCCGACAGCGTGAACTTCGCATCCGGGTGCGCCTTCGCGTAGTCGGCCGCGGCCTGGATGGCCGCCTTCGCGTCGGCCGGCAGATCGCTCTTGCCGGTTTCGAAGTAGACGCTTGCGGGCAGGCTGGCTTGCGGTGCGGCTGCGCCGTCCGACGCGGCCGATGCCGGTTGCGCGTCGCTTGCCGCCGCGCCCGTCAGATGGTCGCCGCCTTCGGGCAGCTTGCCGTTGCGCGCGTCCGCGACCTGGCGCGGTTGCAGCACGTCGCCCGTGTGGTTGCCCCACGAGTTGCGTTCATAGGTGATGACCGAAGCGATCTCGACGTCATTCAGCGTCGGCGCCCACGAGGGCATCGCGTTCTTGCCCTTCAGCACGAGGCTCACGTGCTGGGCGAGCGGACCGTTGGCGATCTTGCTGCCGTCGAGCGCCGGGAATGCGCCCGCGCCCTTGCCGGTCGGCTGGTGGCACACCGCGCAGTTCGCCGCGTAGACCTTCGCGCCGCGCTCCATGAGTTCGGCCATGGTGTAGGTCTTGTTGGGATCGTCGGCAGAGGCGGACATTTTCTTCTTCTGCACGTCGACCCACTTCGCGTAATCGTCATCCGAGAGCACCTCGACGACGACCGGCATGAACGCGTGTTCCTTGCCGCACAGTTCGGTACAGAAGCCGCGATAGGTGCCCACCTTCTCGGCCTTGAACCATGTGTCGCGCACGAATCCCGGAATCGCATCCTGCTTCACGCCGAATGCGGGCACGTACCACGAGTGCACGACGTCGTTGGCGGTGGTGATGATGCGGATCTTCTTGTTGACGGGCACGACGAGCGGATTGTCGACTTCCTGCAGGTAGGTGTCGTTAATCGGCGTCTGGCCGTTCACTTCGGCACGCGGGGTGGTCAGCGTGGACAGGAAGCTGATGCCCTCGCCCGGACCCTTGATGTAGTCGTAGCCCCACTTCCACTGGTAGCCGGTGACCTTCACGGTGAGGTCGGCGTTGGTGGTGTCTTTCATCGCGACGACGGTGCGGGTGGCGGGCAGCGCCATCAGCACGACGATGATGAACGGCACGATCGTCCAGATGATTTCGACGGTGGTGCTTTCGTGGAAATTGGCGGCCTTGTGTCCTTTCGACTTGCGATGCGCGAAGACCGAATAGAACATCACGCCGAACACGGCGATGAAGATCGCGGTACACAGGATCAACATCATCGTGTGGAGGCTGTAGAGCTCCTCTGCGATCCGTGTCACAGGCGGCTGGAGATTGATCTCGTTGACGGCGGGGCCGCCGGGACTATCACCAACTGCCAGGGCGGCGCCGGCGAACAAGAGTCCGCTACACGCCAGCACGCCCATGAGGGCTCGCTTGATTGTTTTCATAGCTTCCTTACCCAAAATTTCCATTCAAACCCTCGCCCCGCCGCAAGGCCATCGCCGCGCATCCCCTTGCCTCGCGCGGCGGCGCTTCGCAACCGGCTGCTAGCCGCAACCGGCAAGCCACCTGCGCAGTTCTTCGGCAAACTGCGCGCGCCGATATTGCGCAAGATGCACGCCGACTGCGACCGTCTGCCCCCGCGATACCAGCTTGACCGGTTCGCGCGGCGTGGCGCCTGTTTCGACTCGCACCCAGCGGGGATTGAACTCGAACTGCGTGAGCTCGTCGGCGCTGACCTGCTCGACCACCAGCCGGTGCGGATACAGCCTGATGCGTTCGTAATCGACTGCATGGCGCGCGTACACGACGAACGCGACACCGACAACCAGCAGCTCGAGACCGGTGAACGGCAATACCAGCCAGACGCCCTTCACGAGCAGCATGATGGCGATCGCCGAAGACACGAGCGCGAGCGATACATAGAAACCCACGAACTGCCGAGGCGACACCGAGCAGTTGCGCCTGATCGTCCAGTCCTTGAGAAGAACCGTCTCCGGATTCGCCAGCAGATCGCACACCTGCATCGTCGCCTCCTGCTCACGCCGCTGCCGCTAAACGGCTCTTCCATGTGAGCCTTCGGCACTCTTCAGCGTTGGGTCTGCCGCTTCAGAAGTGGGGACCCTGAGCGACAAACTGACGCATTATAGGCGCGATCCCTGGCGGCCACAAGCAAGGCGCCACGGGCCTCGGAGCCAGATGCGACAAGCCTCTGCGCCCTTTTGTCGCAGGTTCATGGCGCGCTTTGCAACACTGATTCCCGCCATAACGAACCGGCGCTTTACCGCGTTACCGGTTCCTCGTCGGCCCGCGTCCGATGTCCTCGATGCGCACGATGCCGTGCCCTTCGGGCGTGGTCCGGGGCACCGCTTTCCACGCGTGTCCGTAGATCACCTCGAAGGTGAGCGGGATCGTGCCGTCCTCGCGCCGGCGCGCTTCGAGCGCCGCGTACAGCGCCTTCATGAGGCGCCGCGAAATGCGCGACGACGCGGCATCGCGACCAAACGGGTAGGCGCCCCAGCGGCGCACGTCCTTCAAGAGCGACTCGGGCGAACGGTAGGTGATGGTCAAGGTCTCCTGGTCCATCACGGGAATCTCGAAGCCGCTTTCCACGAGCATGTCGCCCAGATCGTGCATGTCGACGAAGTCGATCACATGCGCGCGCGTGGCAATACCGTGCGCCGCGTCCACTTCAGCCCACGCGCCGCGCAGTTCCTTGAGCGTATCGGGGCCGAGCGTGCTGAACATGAGCAAGCCATTCACCTTGAGGACGCGCTGCCACTCAGGGAAAACGAGGTCGGGACGCGAATGCCAGTGCAGCGCCAGATTCGACCAGACGAAGTCGAACGCGCCCGATGCAAAAGGGAGTGCGCCGAAGTCGGCTTGCGCGAAGCGCGGGCCCCGCGTGCCCAGCGTCTTGCCGAGCACGGCCGGCAGAAACCGCCGCCAGCTCGTGTCGGCGGTCTCGTGGCGCAGGGCGCGCAGCAGCATGCCGTGCGAAAGGTCGGTGCCGAATACCGGCGCCTCGGGAAAACGCTCGCGAAGTGCCGGAAGGTCGTCGCCCGCGCCGCAGCCCGCATCCAGCACGCTGGCCGGGCTCGCCTTGATGTAGTCGAGCCGCTCGTGCATACGCTGGGCGATTTCCCGCGGAAGGAACGCGACGTCGCTGAAGGTCGCGGCGCGGCGGTCGAAGATCCGCCGCAGCAGCCGGGCGTCATAGGCCGGACGGCTGGATTTTGCGGGAGACGGGGACATGGCGGTCGTATTGGAGAAGAGCGCAAAGTATACTCGGTCGCTCCCCTCGATTCAGCGTAGCCGCCCGCGCGGCGCGGCCTTGACATGCCTGCCCCGTCTTTTGCTCCCCTCGTGCCGATCATGAAGAACCGCGTCGCCCGGTTTGCGAATCGGTTATGGACGACCGCGGACCTGGAAGCCCGGCGATGGTTGCCGCGCGTTACGCAGTTCGCATTGCCGAATCTGTGCGCGTTATGCGGCAATATGTCGCAGCAGGTGTTTTGTGCGGGCTGCGACGAGGCTTACTGGAACGAGTCGCGCCTGCGCTGCGCGGCATGCGCGATACCGCTGCCCACCGCGAGAACGGTGCGCCGGCCACGGCGGGCGGGCGCGACGCCCTACCGCTGCGCCGACTGCACGGCCTCGCCGCCGCCCTTCGAGGCGACCTTTGCCCTCGCCGACTACCGTCCACCACTCGATACGCTCGCGCGCGGCCTCAAGTTCAACGCTCGCCTTGCACTGGCCGGCGAATTCGCGCGACGGCTGGCCCGGACAGCAAGCGACGCAGTGGACGCCGCCCAGCTTCCCGACGTGATCGCCGCCGTACCGCTGTCGCGCAAACGACTTGCCACGCGTGGCTACAACCAGGCCTGGGAGATGGCAAGGCCGCTTGCCAAAGCGCTCGGTGTACGCAGCGATGCGCGGCTCGTCAATCGCGTCGTCCATACAGCGCCGCAGTCGCAACTCGACCTCGAAGCGCGCCGCCACAACTTGCGACATGCGTTTGCGCTTGCGAGTCCCGTAGCAGGGTTGCACGTCGGCATCGTCGACGACGTGATGACCTCCGGCGCAACGCTCGAAGCGCTCGCACGCATACTCAAGGACGCCGGCGCACGCCGCGTCACGAACTTCGTCGCGCTGCGCACGCCGAAAAACTAGCTGTCCGTCTTCCATTCATTCCGATATGTTCAACGTCGTTCTCGTCGAACCTGAAATCCCCCCGAATACCGGCAACGTGATCCGCCTTTGCGCGAACACAGGCGCGACACTGCATCTCATCGAACCGCTCGGCTTTCCGCTCGACGACGCGAAGATGCGTCGCGCGGGGCTCGACTATCACGAGTACGCCCAGATGCGCGTGCACGCGAACTGGGAAGCCTTCATTGCAGCAGAGTCGCCCGCCCCGTCCCGCATGTTCGCGTTCACGACGCGCGGCTCAGGGCGGTTTCACTCGCACCAGTTTCAGCCAGGCGACTGGTTCGTATTCGGAGCGGAGACGCGTGGCCTGCCCGATGCCGTGCTCGCTCATTTCCCCGCGGAGCAACGCGTGAGGCTGCCGATGCGGCCCGGCAATCGCAGCCTGAACCTCTCGAACACGGTCGCCGTGGTCGTGTTCGAAGCGTGGCGGCAAGCGGGATTCGAAGGAGGAGAGTGAAGCGCGCGTGAGCTGAGCGCGAAATGCACCCCGTCACGATTGCAGGACGTTGAACGAAAGCGGAGTCGAGCCTACTCGGCCTTGGAGTCGCGCCTGAGTAGAGCGCTCACGGCATCGCGCGGCGCGACGCCTTCGAACAGCACCGCGCAGACGGCCTGCGTAATGGGCATTTCGATGCCATGCGCCTGCGCGAGCGCAAGCACCGCCTTCGCGCAACGCACGCCTTCGGCCACGTGGCCGAGTGCGGCAAGAATGTCGTCGAGCGTGCGGCCCGAGGCCAACTGCATGCCCACCGTTCGATTGCGCGAGAGATCGCCCGTTGCGGTGAGAATCAGGTCGCCGAGTCCGGTGAGACCCGTGAACGTTTCGGCCCGGCCGCCCAGCGTCACGCCAAGCCGCGACATTTCCGCGAGACCTCGCGTAATGAGCGCCGCGCGCGCGTTGAGCCCGAGCCCAAGGCCATCGGAAATGCCTGTCGCAATCGCGAGCACGTTCTTCACTGCGCCGCCCACTTCCACGCCCACCACGTCGTCGCCCGTGTAGATGCGCATGGCGCGATGATGAAACGCTGCGACCGTACGCTCGCGGCACACCGCCGACGCGCTCGCCACCGTCAGCGCGACCGGCAAACCCTCCACCACTTCGCGCGCGAAGCTCGGTCCCGAAAGCACCCCGTTGCTCGCATGATCGGGCAATTCCTGGCCCACCACCTGATGCGGCATGAGCTGCGTATCGGACTCGAAGCCCTTGCACAGCCACACGAAATGCGCGGGCACCTTGCCGCCGTCGCGCATCGAGCGAAGCAGGCCGCGCAGCCCGGCGACAGGCGCCGCAAGCACGACGAGCGAGGCGTCGTCGCGCGCGTGGTCGAGCACCGCCGCCAGATCTGCGTCGTAACGCAGGCTCTGCGGCAAGGTCACGCCCGCCAGATAGCGGGCGTTTTCATACGTCGTGGAGAGTTCGGCAACGAGCGCGCTGTCGCGCGCCCAGAGCACCGTGTCATGCCGCGCGGCCAGATGGGCGGCAACCGCGGTGCCCCATGCGCCGGCGCCGAGAACGGCAACCTTCATACCCGGCACCGTCAAGGAAGATTAATGCGTGGCGTTGCTTTGCTGCGCGCCGCCGTCCCCTTGCGAGATCTGCGCGAGGCGCTGCTCATAGAGCGCCTGGAAGTTGATCTCGGCCAGATGGATGGGCGGGAAGCCCGCGCGCGTGATCGCGTCGGCGATGTTGGAGCGCAGGTACGGGAAGATGATCGTGGGGCATGCAATGCCGACGAGCGGATCGATCTGCTCAGCCGGAATGTTGCGGATGTCGAAAATGCCGGCCTGCTTCGCTTCGATCAGGAAGGCGACCTTGTCGTTGACCTTGGCCGTCACCGTACCGGTCACCGCGACTTCGAACACGGCGTCTGCGAGACGCGCGGCGTTCACGTCGACTTCGACTTCGACCGAGGGCATCTCCTGTTCGAGGAAGATCGCGGGCGAATTCGGCTGCTCGAGCGACAGATCCTTCAGGTAGATGCGCTGGATGTTGAAAAACGGCTGGTTGTTCTCGTCGGACATGGTAATGCGGGCTCCCTGATTAACGGATGGCGGCGGGCTTTAGCCCGCCGTGCGTGTGGTTGTGGCGCTCAAGTCGGCAAATATGGCGGGCGCATGCGCTCGACACGAGCGGCCGGGGCGGGCGCATGCGCACGAGGCGCCGTGCGCTGCCTTGCGCCCCGCTTCGGCTCAGGCCGCTTCGAGCAGCGGCGTCAGGCCGCCAGCGCGATCCAGCGCGGAAAGGTCGTCGTAACCGCCGACATGCGTTTCCCCGATGAACACCTGGGGAACCGTGCGGCGCCCGGTGCGCGTCATCATTTCCTCGCGACGGGACGGATCCTTGTCGATCAGCACCTTTTCGATATGCTCGACGCCGCGCGACTTTAAAAGACGTTCGGCCATCTGGCAATACGGACACACCTGCGTGCTGTACATGAGAACCTTGTTCACTTCGCGACTCCTTGTTTGACGACCGGCATGCCGGCCTGCTGCCAGGCGTTGATGCCGCCCTCCAGCACATGGACCTCGGCGTAACCCGCGTCGCGCACGATACGCGCCGCGTTGTTCGCCCGCTGCCCCGTCTGACAGACGAGCAGCACCGGGGTGCTCTTGTTCTTCGCGATCTGGGCGACCTTTGCCTGCAGCTCGGCAAGTTCGACATGACGCGCTGAAGGCAGATGGCCTTTGGCGAATTCGTCGGCTGCCCGCACGTCCACCACGATCGCGTTGCGCCGGTTGATCAGCTGGGTTGCCTCGGCGGCGGAGACTCCGCCGCGCCCGCCCCGCCTGATCGAAGGCCACAGGAGCAACCCTCCGGAAATGAGGACGATCGCAATGAGTACAAGGTTGATGTAATTGGAGAAGAACGTCACGAGAAAGGGAATCCGGAAACGGGCAATCCGGTCATTATAAAATAACCGTTTGACGCGAGGGCGACGCAACCTGCGCCGCTCCGGCAGGGCCTTCTACCGACACGCTTGCGGCCCCCCCGCACCGCAACTCGCGCGGCACCCATTTACCGCTTCCTTACTACCGACCGGCACACACTCCATGTACAAACTCGTTCTCATCCGCCACGGCGAATCGACGTGGAACAAGGAAAACCGCTTCACAGGCTGGGTCGACGTCGACCTCACCGAACAGGGCGCCCGCGAAGCGCAGCAGGCCGGCCTGCTTCTGAAGGAAGCCGGCTATACCTTCGACATCGCCTACACCTCCGTGTTGAAGCGCGCCATCCGCACGCTGTGGCACGTGCAGGATCAGATGGACCTGATGTACATCCCGGTGGTGCATTCGTGGCGCCTCAACGAACGCCACTACGGCGCGCTGTCCGGTCTCAACAAGGCCGAAACCGCGGCGAAGTATGGCGACGAGCAGGTGCTCGTCTGGCGCCGCAGCTACGACACGCCGCCGCCCGCGCTGGACGCATCCGACGACCGCACGTCCTACAACGACCCGCGCTACGCGAAGGTCCCGCGCGAGCAGTTGCCGCTCACCGAATGCCTGAAGGACACGGTGGCACGCGTGCTGCCCATGTGGAACGAATCGATCGCGCCGGCCGTGCGCTCGGACCGCAAGGTGCTGATCGCGGCGCACGGCAACTCGATCCGCGCGCTCGTGAAGTATCTCGACAATATTTCGGACACCGACATCGTCGGCCTCAACATTCCGAACGGCGTGCCGCTCGTGTACGAACTCGACGAGAACCTGAAGCCGATCCAGCACTATTACCTCGGCGACGCCGAAGCCATCGCGAAGGCGCAAGCCGCGGTCGCGAATCAGGGCAAGAAAGGCTGACGCAAGCCAGTTTCCGGCGGCGATCGAAGAGCATACGATCGCCGCCCACCGTTGTCTCGCTACTGCGTGGCGTCGGCCTCTGCCTTGATGTTGCACTGCACCGCCCGCGCATACCGTCCACTCCGGCGCGCCTTGAACCTGCCCGCCTGGCCCCTGTCGAAGTCCCATTGGCGTCGCGCCGCCATCTGCACAGTGCGTAGCGGTGTGCAGTTATACTTGTCCGTCGCTCTCCCCTTTGACGTTGCCACGCGCTTCTGACCGCAACAGACTCTATGCGAAAGAACCTGAAAAACATCGGCCTGATCGCCGCGGGCCTTGCCACCGGCGTTTTTGCAACCCTGCAGTTCTCCGTGTCGGCCGAGCAACCCGCGAGCGCGCCGTTGCCGCTCGACCAGCTGCGGCTCTTCGCCGAAGTCTTCGGGCAAATCAAGCATGAATACGTCGAGCCGGTCGACGACAAGAAGCTGCTCACCGCCGCCATCAAGGGCATGGTGTCGAGCCTCGACCCGCACTCGTCGTATCTGGACAAGACGGACTACGCCGAACTCCAGGAGCAGACCAAGGGTCGCTTCGCCGGTCTCGGCATCGAAATTTCGCAGGAAGACGGTCTCATCAAGGTGATCTCGCCCATCGAAGACACGCCCGCGTTTCGCGCCGGCATTCGTCCGGGCGACCTGATCACGCGCATCAACGACAAGCCGGTGCGCGGCATGACACTCGACAACGCTGTCAAGCAAATGCGCGGCGAGCCGGGCACAAAGGTCACGCTCACCATCTTCCGCAAGACCGACGACCGCACCTTCCCGCTCACCGTTACGCGCGCGATCATCAAGGTCCAGAGCGTGAAGATGAAGATTCTGGCGCCGGGCTACGCGTACATCCGCATCACGAGCTTCCAGGAACGCACCACGCCCGATCTCGCGGCGCGGCTGCAGGACATCGCGCGTCAGCAACCGAATCTGAAGGGCCTCATCCTCGACCTGCGCAACAACGGCGGCGGCCTGCTGCAGAGCGCGGTAGGCGTGGCGGGCGCGTTCCTGCCGCCGGATTCGGTGGTGGTCTCCACCAACGGCCAGATTCCGGATTCCAAGCAGATCTACCGCGACACCTACGACAACTATCGGCTGCCGTCCTTCGACGGCGACCCGCTCAAGAATCTGCCGCCCATCTTCAAGACGGTACCGATGATCGTGCTGACCAACGCGTACTCCGCGTCGGCGTCCGAAATCGTGGCGGGCGCGCTGCAAGATCAGCATCGTGCGCTGCTTGTCGGCAAGACCACGTTCGGCAAGGGCTCGGTGCAGACGGTGCGTCCTATGACGGCCGACACGGCCCTGCGCCTGACCACCGCGTACTACTACACGCCGAGCGGCCGCTCGATCCAGAACAAGGGCATTCGTCCTGACATCCCGGTCGATCAGTACGCCGACGGCGATCCGGACGACGCACTCGTCACGCGTGAAGTCGATTACTCGAACCACCTCGCGAACACGCAGGACCCGAACGAGAAGAAGGAACAGGAGCAGCGCGAGCAGATGCGCATGGACGAACTGCGCATGCTCGAAGAACAGAACGACAAGAAGACGCCGGAACAACGCGAGAAGGATCGCGAGCGCAAGCCGGTCGAGTTCGGTTCCGCTGACGACTTCATGCTCCAGCAGGCTTTGAACAAGCTGGAAGGCAAGCCGGTTGTCGAATCGAAGTCGCCGATGGAGCGGCGCCTCGCGCAGAACAAGCCGCCGCAGTCCGCTTCGGCGCCTGTTTCGGTCAAGCCTGCGCTGCCGGTCACGCCGGGCGCCTCCGCCGCGCCGGGCGCGTCGGCGCCGGGTGCGGCCTCCGCACCGGCCGCTAAGTAAGGCCGCAGCCCGAAGTAAGGTCGCAAGCCGCTTCAATCAGTCGCTTTCTAACTGAGCCTTCGCAGCACGCGCTGCGAAGGCTCAGTTGTTTGCGCGGCTAGAATAGCGACAACACACGGACCGTCCGCCCGACCGGCATCCTCCGCACCCACGCGACGCCTCAACCCGCGCCTGCCATGAACGACGATCAGCTCCTTCGCTATTCCCGCCATATCCTCGTCGACGAACTCGGTATCGAAGCGCAGCAGCGCTTTCTGGACGCGCACGCCATTGTGGTGGGCGCCGGCGGTCTGGGTTCGCCCGCTGCCATGTACCTCGCGGCATCCGGCGTCGGCCGCCTTACGCTCGTGGACGACGACACCGTCGACCTCACCAATCTCCAGCGGCAGATTCTCCACGCCACCACATCGATTGGCCGCAAGAAGGTGGAGTCGGGGCGCGAGACGCTCGCGCGCATCAATCCGGATGTGAAGGTGGACATGGTCGCGGCACGCGTGGACGCGGCATGGCTCGATGCCACCGTGCCGACCGCCACCGTCGTGCTCGACTGCACCGACAACTTCGCCACGCGTCACGCGATCAACCGCGCGTGCGTCGCCCACGGCGTGCCGCTCGTCTCCGGCGCGGCGTTGCGCTTCGACGGCCAGATCAGTACGTTCGATTTCCGCGATCCGGCTTCGCCCTGCTACGCCTGCGTGTTTCCGGAAGACCAGCCGTTCGAGGAAGTCGCGTGTTCGACGATGGGCGTGTTCGCACCCACCGTCGGCATCATCGGCACCATGCAGGCAGCCGAAGCGCTGCGCGTGATCGCGAAGATCGGCACGCCGCTCGTCGGGCGGCTCATGATGCTCGACTCGCTGCACATGGAATGGAACACGATGCGCATTGCGCGCCAGCCGGATTGCCCGGTATGCGGCAAAGCGCATCGCGAGTGAGGCGCAGCCGGCGTGCACGTGCCGGCCGCATGAGTAGCCCTTCGATCAGGCTTGCGCCACGCGCTTGAGCGCGGCCTGCACTTCTTCCGGCTCGAACGCGGCGAGCACGTCGGCCACCGGCTTTTCGAGCGTCTTCAGGTGCGAGCGCAGAATTTCCTGCTTCACGACCAACAGCTGACTCGGATGCATCGAGAACTCGGTGAGCCCCATGCCCAGCAACAGACGCGTCAACGCCGGGTCCCCGGCCATCTCTCCGCACACCGAAACGGGTACGCCTGCCCGCTTCGCCTCGCGCAGCGTGAACGCGATCAGATGCAATACCGCGGGATGCAGCGGATCGTAGAGATGCGCGACAGAGTTGTCCGCGCGGTCGATGGCCAGCGTGTACTGAATCAGGTCGTTGGTGCCGATCGAGAGGAAATCGAGGCGCTTCAGGAACAGCGGCAACGCGATCGCGGCCGCGGGAATCTCGATCATCGCGCCCACGCGCACGTTCGGATCGTAGGCGAGGCCGGCATCGTCGAGTTGGCGCTTCGCTTCGCGGATCAGGTCGAGCGTCTGGTCGATCTCCTGCGCGTGCGCGAGCATCGGAATCAGAATTTTCACCGAGCCGAATGCCGACGCACGCAGAATCGCGCGCAACTGCGTCAGGAACATTTGCGGCTCGGAGAGGCTCCAGCGAATGGCGCGCAATCCCAGCGCAGGATTCGGCGCGGTTTCGTAGCTTTCGGCCGCCGCGTCGAGCGGTTTGTCGGCGCCCACG
This sequence comes from Paraburkholderia sp. A1RI_3L, assembly GCF_048957895.1. Classification (NCBI taxonomy): domain Bacteria; kingdom Pseudomonadati; phylum Pseudomonadota; class Betaproteobacteria; order Burkholderiales; family Burkholderiaceae; genus Paraburkholderia; species Paraburkholderia sp. A1RI_3L. The sequence continues at coordinate 865,427 of NZ_JARCHA010000001.1, read as the reverse complement.
TCGATGGTGCGAATCGTCACCGGCAAGCCGTTCATGAGTTCGACCGCGTGGCGGTACGCCGCGAACTGCTCTTCTTCCTCGGGCAGTTGTTCCTTGTGATTCATGAACAGGAACTCGGTGCGAAAGAGCCCCACGCCCGTTGCGCCGGCTTCGAGCGCCGCACGCGCGTCTTCGGGCAATTCGATGTTCGCGCACAGCTCGATCTTCGTGCCGCACAGCGTTTGCGTGGGCGAAAACTTGAGCCGCTGCAGCTTCTTGCGCTCGAGCGCCTTTTCGCTCTGCCGGTACGTGTACTCCTCCAGCACGATGGGCGCCGGGTCGACGATCACGATGCCGTGATCGCCGTCCACGATGATGAGGTCATCCTGGCGGATCAACGTGCTCGCCTGCTGCACGCCCACCGCAGCGGGAATGCCAAGGCTGCGTGCCACGATTGCCGTATGCGAGGTGCGTCCGCCCAGGTCGGTGACGAAGCCCTGGAAAGTTTGCGTCTTGAACTGCAACATGTCCGCAGGCGCGATGTCGTGCGCCACGACGATCATCTCGTCGCAGCTGCCGTGCACGCCATCCAGCGCCGACTGTGAACCACCGGCCAGCGCCTTCAAGACGCGCTCCACGACCTGCTCGATGTCGGCCTTGCGCTCGCGCAGGTACTCGTCTTCGATGTCGTCGAAATGGCGCGACAGACGTTCCAACTGCTCAGTCAGCGCCCACTCCACGTTGTAGCGACGCGTGCGGATGAGGTCGATGGTCTCCTGCACGAGCATCGCGTCGTTCAGGATCATCGTGTGAACGTTGAGGAAGGCGCCCATTTCGCTGGGCGCGTCCGCAGCCAGGTCGGCGCGCAGCGCCTCCAGTTCCTCGTGGACTGTGCCCTGCGCCGTACGAAAGCGCTCGACCTCCCCTTCGATCTGGGAAGGCTCGATCAGATAGTGGTCGACGTCGAGTGCAGCCGGGGCGATGAGATAGGCCCGCCCGATGGCGATACCGCGTGACACGGGAATTCCATGCAGCGTGAACGACACGCGCACCTCCTCTAGTTGTGTGATGCCGCGGCAAACCGCTGCAATGCCTCGGACCCCGATAGTGATTATAAATTCCGTAACGCGTATCGATGGTGTGCGGCGCAGCATGGTCGCCACCCGCCGCGATGCCGTACGCAAGCCGCTTTCGGCATGCCAAACAAAAAACGCCGCGGCAAGCCGCGGCGTTTTCACGCATCGGGATTGCGTCGCGCGCTTACTGGCCTTCGCCGAATTTATCGGCGATCAGTTTCAGCAGTGCGTCCATCGCGTCCTGCTCGTCCGGACCTTCGGTTTCGATCAGCACCTGGCTGCCAATGCCCGCCGCCAGCATCATCACCCCCATGATGCTCTTCGCGTTGATGCGCCGGCCGTTGCGACTCATCCAGATCTCCGCCTGGAAGTTGCCGGCAAGTTGCGTCAGTTTGGCCGAAGCGCGAGCATGCAGGCCGAGCTTGTTCACGATGGTGGTTTCTTGTTGCAGCATGGGTGGGTCCGAAACGCTGGTTGGTAGGACAGACAGGTAGTGAAGTCAGGCGCTCGTCTATGCTTCGTTACGCTCCAGCCGGCTTCACAGTCTCGTTATTCGGCAGCGCCGCACAGGGCGTGACGGCCGCTTCGGTCAGACAGTCCGAAGCCGCTGCGGCAGCAGATACCGCAGGCGCGCCAGGAACGATCTCTTGAACCCCTTTGGTCGCACCGGCGAGCGCCTTGTCGACGAGCGTATCGAGCGGCGTGGCTCGATAGCAGACGGCGCGCACGAGCATCGGCAGATTGACGCCGGCCAGCACCCGCACCTGCGGGAGCGTGGCAAGCCGTGCCGCGATGTTGGACGGCGTGGCGCCGAACATGTCGGTCAGCACAAGGGCGCCGTTTTCTTCCCTGAGACGGTCGATCTCGGCGTTGGCGTGCGCCACCACCTGCGCGGGGTCGCTGTCCGGCAACACATCGATGACACCGATGCGTGCGGGCAACCCGCCGTAAATGTGAGCAACACACTCGCGAAGCGCGGTAGCGAACGGAGCATGCGCGATGATCAGAATGCCTGCCATATCAGCCTTGCTGCAAATAACGGCCCTGGAGCGCGGCCCGGACCGAAACCTCCGACCTTTCAGCTTCGCATCCGCATGAGATGCAAGGGTCGGACCACGCGGTCGGCTGTTTGAAAGCCTTTGTATAGACAGCGTTTTTTCCACTGTCCCGCCGCGCGAGCGCGCATTGTAGCAGGGTCATTTTCGCTCTTTGAACAAACATCTGCCCGCCCTGGCTCCTGGCTCGCACCTGCATCGCATCCGCCCTGCGCCGTATCGCGCAGGGCGGCCGCGCTCAGGCGACCACACGCTCCAGCGCGTCGATGAACATGGCGGCCACATCGAAACCCGTCTGCTCCATGATTTCGCGAAAGCACGTAGGACTCGTCACGTTGACCTCGGTGAGCCAGTCGCCGATGGCATCCAGTCCCACGAGCAACAGCCCGCGCGCGGCAAGCACCGGGGCCAGCGTCCCGGCGATCTCGCGGTCGCGCGCCGTAAGCGGCTGCGCGCGGCCCAGCCCGCCCGCGGCGAGATTGCCGCGCACCTCGTTGCCTTGCGGGATGCGCGCGAGCGAATACGGCACGGGCTCGCCGCCGATCAGCAGAATGCGCTTGTCGCCGTCCTTGATTTCGGGGATGAACTTCTGCGCCATCACCGAACGCGCGCCATCGTGGCTCAGCATTTCGATAATGGAGCCCAGGTTCATGCCATCCGGCTTCACGCGAAATACGCCCATGCCACCCATGCCGTCGAGCGGCTTCAGGATCACGTCGCCGTGCTCGGCGTGGAACGCGCGCAACCGGTCCGCGTCGCGCGTCACCAGCGTCGGCGCCACGAACTGCGGAAATTCGCCGATCGCCAGTTTCTCCGAGTGATCACGAATCGCCTGCGGCCGGTTGAACACACGCGCACCGGCTCGCTCGGCGATTTCGAGTAGCCACGTCGACGTGACGTACTCCATGTCGAACGGCGGGTCTTTGCGCATCAGAATGGCGTCGAAGCCGGTGAGTTCACGCGCCACGGGCGCCTCAGCGGCGTACCACGGATGACGATGCAAGTCCTCGCCGTCGCCGATGATCTGAAAGCGTCGCACCGTCGCCTCGACAGCGCCCATCGCCCAGCCCAGGTGCTTCGGTTCGCACGCGTAGAGCGTGTGGCCACGGCGCGCCGCCTCGGCCATCATCGCGTAGGTCGAATCCTTGTAGATCTTGAAGCGGTCCAGCGGGTCGGCGATAAAAAGGATGTTCATGAATTCCCTGATGTTTTGATGGGCGCTGCGGCGCCCGGTACCGCGCCAGACAGCCGCGCTGCGCACCTCGCCAGCATGCGGCCGCGGCGCGGTGGCGCGGCGCCTCACTTGCGTTGACCGTGAGGAGCGCCGTCGGCCGTGCCGCCCAAACTCGGCGACGCGCCTCGCGCTACACCTGAATGGCTTCCGGGTCGGTCTTCTCGAGTTCCACCGACGCGGCGAGCAGCCCCAGCCGCGCCACCACGCCGTACATGTAGAAGCGGTTCGGCGGCGCCGCGCCCGGCTTCGCATGGGCGTCGGGCAGCGCGGTGTGTTCGAAACCGAGCGGCACGAAGTGCATACCCGGCGCGTTGAGGTTCTGGTCGCGCTCACGGCTGCCGTGCGCACGGTAGAAACCGCCCACCACATACCGGTCGATCATGTAGACCACGGGCTCGGCCACCTCGTCGCCCACGTGCTCGAAGGTGTAGACGCCTTCCTGCACGATCACGTCGTGCACTTCCAGCCCTTCCTTCGTCGCCGCCATCTTGGTGCGCTCGCGCTTGGAAAGCGCCGCGACCTCCGAGGCGTCGTGAACCGTCATCACGCCCATGCCGTAGGTGCCCGCGTCGGACTTGATCACCACGTAAGGGCGCTCGGAGATGCCGTACTCGCGGTACTTGCGCGCGATCTTCTTGAGCACGCCGTCGATCGCATCGGCCAGCGCTTCTTCGCCCGTGCGGAGTTCGAAATCCACGCCCGTGACGTGCGCGAAGTACGGGTTGATCATCCACGGATCGATCTCGACCATCTTCGCGAACTTCTTGGCCACGTCGTCGTAGCACGAGAAGTGGGTCGACTTGCGGCGCACCGCCCACGCGGCGTGCAGCGGCGGCAGCAGATACTGCTCATGCAGGTTTTCGAGCACGGGCGGAATGCCGCCGGAGAGATCGTTGTTGAGCAGGATCGAGCACGGATCGAAGTTCTTCAGCCCCAGCCGCCGCGGCGTGCGCTCGAGCGGCTCCAGCACGATCTTCTGGCCGTCAGACAGCGTGATCGTGACGGGGCCGGCAATGGTTTCGTCGAGCGTGCCGAAGCGGACGTTGAGTCCCGCCTGGCGCATGATGGTGGCGAGCCGCGCCACATTCTCCAGATAAAACGCGTTGCGCGTGTGGCGCTCCGGAATCACGAGCAGGTTTTTCGCGTCCGGACAGATCTTTTCGATGGCCGCCATGGCGGCCTGCACGGCAAGCGGCAGCACTTCCTGCGGCAGGCAGTTGAAGGCGCCCGGAAAGAGGTTGGTGTCGACCGGCGCGAGCTTGAAGCCCGCGTTGCGCAGATCGACCGAACAGTAGAACGGCGGCGTGTGCTCCTGCCATTCGAGCCGGAACCAGCGTTCGATCGCCGGCGTGGCGTCGAGGATCTTCCGCTCGAGATCGAGCAGCGGGCCGTTTAACGCCGTAACTAGATGCGGAACCATTGATCACTCGCTGACGGGAGAAAAAAGATTGTAGAGCAAATGCCTTGTGCATTTGGGGCCGCTTTCTCCGTTGGCAAGCGGGGGGCGCATGCATTGTGGCTATAGCCCTGATAGGCAGAAGGGGGAAGGAAGCAGGCGCGCGGCGCCTCATTGCCTGCATCCCGAAGCGAAGAGCAAAAACGCGCAGGCAGAAAAAAGCCCGCCATAAGGCGGGCCAAAGTCGCTGCGCTTGTTACTCCGTGAGGGCGGCCGGGCGGCCGCCCCGAATCTGTTTATTCGACGTGCTCGCCGTGCAGCACCACGTCAAGACCTTCGCGCTCTTCTTCTTCCGTGACGCGCAGGCCGATCACCATGTCGATCACCTTCAGCAGGATGAAGCTCAGCACGCCGCTGTAGATCACGGTGGTGAGCACGCCCTTGAGCTGCAGAACCACGCTGCCGTCGGCGCCGCCGATGTCCTTGACCGCGAACACGCCGGTCAGGATTGCGCCGACGATACCGCCCACGCCGTGCACGCCGAAGCAGTCGAGCGAGTCGTCATAGCCGAACTTGCCCTTGAGCCACGTGGCCGACCAGAAGCAGATCACGCCAGCCGCGATGCCGATCACGATCGCACCGCCCACACCCACGAAGCCCGAGGCCGGCGTAACAGCCACCAGACCCGCCACGGCGCCCGACGCGATACCCAGCGCCGAGGGCTTGCCCTTGGCGATCCACTCGGCAAACATCCAGCCCAGCGCGGCGAATGCCGTCGCCACTTGCGTCGTGAGCATTGCGAAACCGGCACGGCCATCCGCCGCCACTGCCGAACCCGCGTTGAAGCCGAACCAGCCCACCCACAACATCGCGGCACCCATCAGCGTCAGCGTCAGGTTGTGCGGAGCCATCACGTCGCGGCCATAGCCCACGCGCTTGCCCAGCACGAGCGCACACACGAGACCGGCGATACCGGCGTTGATATGCACCACCGTGCCGCCTGCGAAGTCCAGAATGCCTGCCGATGCGAGCCAGCCGGTCGGTTCCCAGACCATGTGCGCGATCGGCGAGTAGACGAGGATCGACCACAGCGCCATGAACACGAGCATCGCCGAGAACTTCATGCGGTCCGCGAACGCGCCGGTGATGAGCGCCGGGGTGATGATCGCGAACGTCATCTGGTAGACGAAGTAGACCGTCTCCGGGATGGTGGTCGCGAGGTGGCTCACCGTGAGCGTCGTCGCCTTGTCGCCCTTGATGTAGTTCATGCCGGCGAGGAAGACGCGCGAGAAGCCGCCGATGAACGAGTTGCCCGGCGTGAACGCGAGGCTGTAGCCGATCACCGTCCAGATCACCGTGATGAGGCAGGTGATCGCGAAGCTCTGCATGATCGTCGCGAGCACGTTCTTCTTGCGGACCATGCCGCCGTAGAAGAGCGCGAGACCCGGAATCGTCATGAACAGCACGAGCGCGGTGGAGGTCAGCATCCACGCGGTGTCGCCGGAATTGATCTTCGACGAATCGACCGAGAACGGCGCGGTGGGCGCGGCCGGAGCCGCAGCGGCGGCCGAAGCGGCCGACGCGTCGGGTGCTGCGGCGGCGCTGGCCGCCGGTGCTGCGGATGCGTCTGCAGCAGGTGCCGACGCCGGAGCCGCCGCCGATGCGTCGGGCGCGGCACTTGCGGCCGGCTCCGATGCAGCAGCGGAAGCGGCCGCCGGCGCGGACGCGTCATCGGCCAGTGCAGCGCCGATACCGCCCGCCAGCAGCGAGCCGGCCATGAACAATGACATCAATACTTTGCGCATCTTCGTTTCCTCTTGTCTCTGTATTCTTACAGGGCGTCCGCGCCCGTTTCGCCGGTGCGGATCCGGATCACTTGTTCGATCGGCGTGACGAAGATCTTGCCGTCGCCGATCTTGCCCGTACGCGCGGCACGCTCCAGCGCCTCGATCGCCTGGTCGACGATGTCGTCGGAAACTGCCGCCTCGATCTTCACCTTGGGCAGAAAGTCCACGACGTATTCGGCGCCGCGATAAAGCTCCGTGTGCCCCTTCTGCCGTCCGAAGCCCTTCACTTCCGTGACCGTGATCCCGGAGACGCCGATGGCCGACAAGGCTTCGCGCGCCTCATCGAGCTTGAACGGCTTGATGATTGCGGTAATGAGTTTCATTGAAATCCTCGCTGAAGTTGCGTAACCCTTTGCGTAACCCGTTTTTCGTGCCCTGTCCGTCGACATGCGGTACTCCCCAACCGCGTCGATGCACCGCCGGCGAGCCGGCTTTCGGTGCGCGGGGCAGTAACAGCAACTCCCATGCCAATTTGCATAGCCGCATGGCCAACGCACCTCTGCGCCCGCCGCAACAAGGCCCCTGGCCTGACGGCTAACGTGGGCCGCGCTGGGTGGCGCCACGACGCGATCGTTGCTAGAGTGTCCGCACGGTTGGCCGGGCAGCGCCCGCACCAAAGGCGCCCATGAATGTGAGGTGACTCGTGTTTCACGCACCAAAATTGTTCATTGCGCGCCGCTCAGCACAGTCACAACGAAACTTGCACAGTCTCTGTGCAGAAAGGGGTTTGAAATGAAACAGCCGAACGACGTCTTCAACGATCTGCAGGCACGTATTGGGGAGTTGCTGAAGAACTCGCCCGCGAAGGACATGGAGCGCAACGTCAAGGCAATGCTCTCGCAGGGCTTCTCGAAGCTCGACCTCGTCACGCGCGAGGAATTCGATACGCAGACTCAGGTGCTCGTGCGCACGCGCTCGCGGCTCGAAGAACTGGAGCGGCGCGTCGCCGAACTCGAGCAGAAGCTCGCTACGGCACAGTCCTCGTAAGGTCTCGCGAGTCGAGACCCGAGCCACGGCAAGCGAGCCGTAGAGTCATCAGCGTTTCGAGGTAGCCCGGGCGTCCGCCGCCGGGCTGCTTCACCGGGAGGAAAACATGTCGCTTGCCGTGGTGCGCAGCCGCGCGCCGGCTGCTGGCCGCGCGCCCGAAGTCACGGTCGAGGTTCACCTCGCCAACGGATTACCCTCGTTCTCCATGGTCGGCCTGCCCGACCTCGAAGTCCGCGAAAGCCGCGAGCGTGTTCGCGCCGCGCTTCAAAACTGCGGTTTCGACTTTCCGGTCCGCCGGATCACCGTCAACCTGGCTCCCGCCGACCTGCCCAAGGAATCGGGGCGCTTCGACTTGCCCGTCGCGCTCGGCATTCTGGCGGCGAGCGGTCAGATTCCTGGGGAATCGCTGGCCGGGCGCGAATTCGCCGGGGAACTCTCGCTTACCGGCGCGCTGAGGCCCATGCGCGGCGCGTTCGCGATGGCATGCGGCACCGCGCGCGGCAGCGCCAATGCCGAGGGCCGGACGCCCGAACTCTACCTGCCTGCGGCAAACGCGGCCGAAGCCGCCCTCGTACCGGGCGTCGCAGTATTCGGAGCCGCGGACCTGCCGTCGCTCTGCGCACACCTGGCTGGAGCGGCCGACGCCCGCCTTTCCCCCGTCGATACGCCGACGCTGCCCGATACGCCTTGCCGCGCCGTACCCGACATGGCCGACGTGATCGGCCAGCGGGGCGCGCGACGCGCGCTCGAAGTGGCCGCTGCGGGCGGCCACCATATGTTGATGATCGGGCCGCCGGGGGCCGGCAAATCGATGCTGGCCGCACGCTTGCCGGGACTCCTGCCGCCCATGACGGACGAAGAAGCGCTCAGTTCGGCCGCCCTCATGTCGTCGAGCATGGTCGGCTTCTCGCCGCAGCAATGGCGGCAGCGCCCGTTTCGCGCACCACATCACTCGTCGAGCGCGGCAGCGCTCGTGGGAGGACGCAATCCACCGCAGCCCGGCGAAATTACGCTCGCGCACCTCGGCGTGCTCTTCCTCGATGAACGTGTCGTTAGGTGTTGTGGCTTTGTCTGTCGTTAGGTTACATATCTATGGCGAAGTCAGAGGGGGTGCAGGGGGAGATCATACTAAGCGGTCGCGAGCCGACGACATCGCTCAGTTACTACTGCTCCGTTGAGCAACCGCCGTTGCCTGATCGCCGCTAGCCGGCTCGCCCTCGTGCCATCGCCGGGCACGCCACGTCTGCCGGCAGGCTCAGCCGGCCAGACCGATGCCGGTATTGCCGGTGCGAAGCACCCTACTTACATGCGCGCGGGGGCGTGGTCGCACTTCATGCGCGCTCCACTGACCACTGCGCCATCTCTTCCGAAGATCGCCGCCCGGTACCCGACAGCAGGCGGCCGAAGAGTCCTGACCGCCTCGAAGGCTAGGTTAGCGGCTAGCCCACCAACGCTCAGCTTCATCGATGTGAGCACATAGTAAGTCAGCGACTGCCATCGGCTGAGTGCCGTCGTCGAATCTAAACCAATGGTCAATATTCGGCCCAAGCGACCCGAGCCTATGACGCTGACTTGGGTGTAGATCGTGCGCCGTAACGGTGCTCGCGGAAATGAATTTTCCCCAGTGGGTTGTGATGCCCTCCGGGCCGCATTGAGATAGCTCGACAACGAACCCTCCGCCGTGGCGATCGAACTGCACTGTCAACAGATCGACTCGATCATCTCGTTGCCGCCGAAAATGGGGCAAAGAACCTTTGAACCCTAGTTGGCGAAGCGCGGGAACAAAACGCGCTTTTAGCGCGCGGTCCATCTCGTCACGGTTCATCGGCATGTCCAGTCAAAACGAGGCGGCTAGGTTACCGCCTGTTTTCGAAACCTTGATTGTTAGCGATTCAGGAGACGATGTCGAACGGCCGAAACTGGCCGACCATCGCCCCATGTCCAAGTGCGGCGATCGGCACGGGCGCGGCCTTTTATGCAAAAGGCATAACTCGACCCGTTACGGCCACTCGCATTTCTTCAAAGCAGACGTTCAGCGGGGCGACTCAGCGGTTCAGTTCGGTGTGCCAGAACTGGCTTCTGCCGATGAAGTCGAAGGCTTCTGGCCACGACGGATCATGGTTTGCCTCGACCCGAAACGTCGCGCCACCTGAAAAGCGGAGGCAAAGCACGTAAGCATCTGTTTTCGTGACAGCGACCACGGACTGGCCTATGAACTCAACGAGTTTGTCACAGAAGCCTACGCTTCCTTGCCGGATGACATTTTCTCCATCTTCAATCGCAGCCTTGTTATAGACGGTGAACCGTTCTTCCTGAAAAACGAGCTGGAAATAGTCGTGGATAAATGCAACCTGCGACAGTGGTTCAACGGGCACAAGCCTACTATCCATGCGTCGTGCTCCTTGCACAGTAACTGGCGACAATCTACCTCAGGGTGTCGAACGGTACATAGTGGCCGACCAGAGCCCCACGACCGTGCGCGGCGATCGTCGCGGGCGTGCGCGCGATGCAAAAGGCGTGACCCGACCCTCAAAAGACACTGAGCAATCCCGATAACGGACACTCCTGGCCCAGTTAGGAGGAGTTCACAGTCCCTAAATGACTGCCCCAGTCTCGGCGAAACGCTTCTTGAAATCTGGCAATTTTGCAATGATCTTATCGAGATCGTCCGTGCGCTTGGGAAACAGCGTGTTGAAATCGCAGCTTCGATAGCGCTCAACAAAATCAAAATCCCCGTAGAGAATATGAGCGATACAAACCATCACTCCCTTGAATTTTTCCATCTGATCGTAAGGCGAATTGATATGGCGCGTCGTATACTTCGCTGGCAAGCCTTTCAAAAGACCATCCTCACTACCAAGTTCGTAGTGGTTGTCAATGAATGCAATTCCATCTTGGATCATAGCAATCAATGCCGGGCGTGCCTGCGCAATATCCAATATTCTGCTCTGAGCGATCTGGTTTGGCCGACCAATCGATAGAAATTCCTCTCGATCCTGCACAATCCAAAATCCTAGGCCCAGTACTTCTGGTGTGTGCTGGAGCAGATGTGAAACGGTCGGGAGATTGACAATCGAGGTAGACGCGTTTACCCCAAAGAGGTACTTGCACAACTTTTGCGCGCGTTTGTTGTCGATACACACGCTTGGTTGCACAGGCGTCGTTCCGTGCTCAAAGCCAAACCCAGGATGTATAACTAAATCTGTGTGCTTCAAAGTCCGATTTTTGAACTGTCCGGACACAAAGCTCCAACCAGAAAACTGCGAAGAAACCTCGTCACAAATTTCGTAAAGTTGAGCTTTGAAATTTTTCATAGTTCTTGGATTTCTGGCCGGCACAAGGACTTCAAACGTAACTGCACGCAAATTTCGCTTCCCGCAACTTGGCACTACTAGCACGAATCGGGTCGCTTGTCGACAATCTACGTGGGGTTTCGAATTTCCCGTTCTGGCCGGCCAGCGCCCGACGACCGAGCGGGGTGATCGTCGCGGAGGCGGCCTCTCATGCAATGGGCATGAAACGACCCGGAACGGTCCATTGACTTTCTCGGTAGCGGTCATTCGCTGTTGGGTTTGGGCGTTGGTATGATTTTGATTTGATCGAGAAGAAAAGAGATTGAACAACGAATGAGACTCGACATCGAGGGCAAAGCGGCCATCATCGCGCCTACGTACACACAGATCGCTCGTGAGATCAAGTCACTGCGAAGCTACGGCAAGTCGTCTTATGCGTCATTGACTGACGATGCAGGAAACTACGTGCAGATGGCCGGCGGCGGAGTGAGCTGCATGATCGAGCGCTTCGAATTCGGCGGAGAACGATGGAGAGGGTTCCACGATAAGCCTTCGCCTGTGCGCCCAGATGGCACGATCCTCGTCTTTCGAGCGGGCAACATCCCGATGCGCTCCGATGAATGGTTCGTGGCCCATCAGGTCGTGGAAGTATTTCTGGCGTTCCTTGGTGGCGCACCGTATCCTCCCTTTGTTCACTGGCGGTTAGCGCCAAGCTTGCGAGCCTGAGACGCAATCGAGCCGCCGCCGGAATCCTGCGCCGCGCATCATCGACGTTCTTGACCCTGCCGTCGACTGACCGAAAGTGGCCAGCCCTGGCCCGACGCCGTGAAGGAGTGGAAGCCTGCTGCATCATCTATGTCAGTCTGCATCCCTGTCACGCTGCAGAGCAAGGGGGCCTGACATTGCGAGCACGCTCTGGGGCAACAGTCGCCCGACTCATTCAGAAGTTCGATGCCCACGTGTAATTTTCACACAGCGCCTCATGGCTCGGCTTTGATGACTACTGTTCCCGCGATGAAATCATGTATGGCTCTGCGCTTTTTATTGAAGAGCAGGGTAATAAATTCGCTCCAAATCCAGATTTGTAATGCAATGCTCACGGCCTTATACCAGTTTGGTGCGTGTGCAACCAGAGCGATGCTACGTTGCGTGTAATTTAATGAGAAATATTGTTCGCTCGTTACGCCTAGTGATGCATAACACATGGCTATGGACGATGCGAGAGAAAGAAGCAGTAGCACTGAATAGCGATAGAAGGCTGCTCGTCGGGTGACAGGTGAGCCATCGGTCATGACAATCTTCGTGTGAAGGAAAAGCTTGCCGGGTGTGCCGCCGTAGCGGGTTACCAAATAAACATTAAACCAAATCCCAAATACCGTCCCAGGAAGCAGCCAGTAAAGCTGAAATAAGCGAGAATATTGCGAGCCATAGTAGCCAATGGCCATCAACGGTATCAAGACAACGAAGTCAGCCCAATATGCACCGAACCGACGCCAAAATCCCGCGTATGTCATATACCTCCCTTATGTACTCACAATTTTCGCAATCTTTACTTACTCACCCAACGATTCTGCATAGCATGTCGTGATAATACAACCCACTAAGGAACTTCGATCGCCACAACGCCCGGGACGGTTCGGCTTGTACTTTTTACTCGAAGTGAGGTCGTCCGTCGAGCGGCTGAAACTAGCCGCTCCCTGCCTCATGCGTCGAGCGCTCGTTGGAAGAGGCGTGCGTGTGCATGCGTCGCGTCTTCACCACAACATCACGCAATCGTCGCTGGACGCCAACGCATTTTCAGATCCCTGGACGTCTCCCCGACGCATGCGAAGCCAAGTCGCTCGTAGAGGCGGCGAGCGGGATTGCCGTGGATAACGCTCAACGAGACGGCTACATTCGCACGCTCCGCTTCCGCCAACACGCGGCGCAAGACGGCGTTCCCAACCCCGCGACCCTGATAATCGGGAATGATTTGTAGCTGATGCACGTGCCATTCCGCATCAGCGCGGCTGAGCTTGAGAAGGCCGATATCGTCTTTGCCAGCTTGAATCACCTTTGCGTCTTCAAAGTTGGACCTGACCCGCTGCATGTGAGTCTCGTCGTCGGTTGGAACGCCGGCATTTAGAAGGTGCTCGGTCATCGTTAGCTTTCGAAGTCGCAGCAGAAAAGGCTCGTCTGCGGCGGACGCATCTCGCAAGGTGATTTCAGGTTCCATTCGTCGAGTATCTTGCTTTGCGGAGGTCGATTGTTGGCGATCTTGCCAACGCTGTCGACGGTCTCATGTTGGCCGACCAGAGTCCTATGCCCGTGCACGGCGATCTATTCTGCCGTGCGTTGGATGCAAAAGGCATAAACCGACCCAGGTCGTGTGGAAACCAATTTTGCGCGTTGAGGTTCGCGACTTTGTCGTGGTCGACCGGGCTTTGTAGCCTGACGGTCGTGCCGGCATCGCTGATCATAAAAAGGCTCTTCCGAGCCTCAGCTTCCTGCCATCCCCATGGCCTTCGCCATCCGCTCAACCCCAAGTATATTCATGACGCGCTTGAGGTTGTAGGCCAGCACCTGGAGGCTCATTTCGGTGCTCACCCGCCCAAGCGTTCGGGTCAGGAAGTGCGTGTAACCCATCCAGTACTTGAGTGTGCCGAAGACGTGCTCGACGGTACTTCTGCGGATGGTCATTGCATCAGGTTTCCGGTCCAGCCGGCGCTGCATGGCTTCCAGGATATGTTCATGCTCCCATCGTCGGATGCGGCGATAGTCGGCGGGCGAACATCGCTCCTTGAGATGGCATTGAGGACAGGCGCTGGGCCAGTACACCCGCAGATTCATGTCATGCTCAACCGTCGTGAATCGATGAATCGCGCGCTCGCCGGCAGGGCACCGATAGACATCGCCTTTAGCGATGTAGATGAAGTCCCGTTTCGTAAACAGGCCTTTCTTCCTGGATGCCGACGTGAGAGGTTTGGGGACATACGCCTTGATGCCGGCCATCTCGCACTCGCGGATCTCCGGACCGCTGAAGTAGCCCCGGTCAGCCAACACCTTCAGAGTCGGTTTGCCCATCGCCTTGCTCGCCGACATTGCCATCCTGCTGAGTTGTCCGTGATCGTTTCCGATATTGGTTACGTCGTGTTCGACGATCAGGTGATGCTTGGCATCCACGACAGCCTGCACGTTGTATCCCACCATGCCCGAGCCTTTGCCACTGGTTGCCATGGAGCGTGCGTCGGGATCAGTAAGCGACAGCTGCCTGTCCCGTTGCTTCTTCAGCTGCTTTTTTATCTGCGCGAGTTCACGCATCTGCTGCCGCAGGCGGACAATCTTCTCGTACAGGTGCATGGTCTTCACATCGAAACCTGTCGGACTGATCCGGTCAGCGGTTTCAATCGCATCGAGATAGCGCTGAATGCTTTCCTCAATCTGCTGCTGACGCCTGTCGATCTTGCCCGCAGTGTAGTTCCTGTCACGGTTGTTCACCGCCTTGAACTTGCTGCCATCAATCGCCACCATGTCACCGGACAGCAGCTTCAGTCGCCGGCACACTTCGACGAAACGCCGGCATACATTGCGAATGGCCGCACCGTTGGCGCGTCGAAAATCTGCAATCGTCTTGAAGTCCGGCGCCAGACGACCTGTCAGCCACATCATCTCGACGTTACGCTGGCATTCGCGCTCAAGACGCCGGCTGGAGGGTACCCGGTTCAGATACCCGTAGATATAGACCTTGAGCATCACGCCCGGGTGGTAGGACGGGCGACCCGTGAGCGCTGGAGTGGCGCCGCTGAAACCGAGCTCCGCAAGGTCCAGTTCGTCGACGAAAACGTCGATGATTCTCACCGGGTTGTCGTGTCCGATATAGTCATCGACGCATTCGGGAAGTAGTGCGACCTGCTTGCGGTCATCGCCTTCAACGAATCGCTTCATGAGTCACCCGATCTCCGTGCGTTGATTCAGTTTAGGAGATCAATGCGTTTTCACACAGGCTGGACCCAAAGCGGACATTCCGCATACCTGGAAGCGGTCATTCGTTTCGCGCACTTCGCGCGAGCGTGTGTCTGGCGTGGTGCCCTCAGAAGACCTCCGTGACCAGGAAAAAATGGTGCCCCATAGGACGCACGGAAATAGACGGGCCCTGTTCGTCAGCTGGAGGATTTCCTGAAAGTGGTTTATCCGCCTCGTCAAAGACAAGTGTATGGAAAATGTTCGGTCCGGTTACCGCTCCGGTATCGCCCCAATCCCATTGACGGTGTTTTGGCGAGGCTCCCTCACTCTCATGCACCAGTCGTAAATACGTTGCTCGCGTGAGTTGAAAATGAATCCAGTCAGGATCGATTCGCAGCCTCAGTAATGAGCCAAAGATCGTGACAGTTACCACCGGAGCGAGGACAACTGAAACGAGCGACCTCCAGCGCCGATCCCACAAATTCCTGGCAAAACCAACGAGCCAAACGATGGCAACTACCAAGGCTGGCAAGAGAATTACTGGTATCAAAAAATACGAAAGATTCAGCCACCTGTCTAGCTGGTCGGAGCAGTATATCAGTGCGCCGAAAGCCAGCCAAACATAAAGATGCATCCGAGAAAAACGGTCTCCATGTGTGATATTCGGAAATCGATTCTGCGCGCTCTTGTCCATGTGTTCTACTTGTCGAATGCAGACCTGGAAAATCAATTTCATCAAAAGCTGCCACTACAAAGCGCTGATTGTCAACGATAGAGAAGCTGAAGTCGGCTGTCCGCTTCCGGCCGCGCCCCGACCGACGATACCGCCTCGCCGCTTACGACGCGCCGGCGGCAGGCATCGATCCTACCAGCTACTTTAATGCCCAATACCAGCTGCCGGCATATTGCCGGTCAACAGTTTCCTGCGACTCAAAAGTAAACGCGAGGCCATCGACGAGAGCATCAGAGCATCCGCGGACTCGAAACACGTCCTTAAACTCCTTCAAGAGTGTTTCGTTTCCGGCCAGCAGATCACGCTCCGCGTCTGTCTTTGTTTGAATCAGAAACCATCTCTGGTTTGGTTCAAGTGCCGTTACGATGCAATCTTTCACGTGTTGCCGAGAGAGTGCTCGCAGGTCAGCCTCGGCCTGTAGCACTATCAGGCGAAAACTCGCTTCCATAGCTCCTTCACCTCCCCGGACGCGGGCGGTTGTTGTTGAACCGCAACCAATAAGAATTGGCACGATACGATGCCGAAGGCGTAGATTGTCGGCAATTTCGGCGCCGACGTCGACTGGCCGTTCATGGCCGCAAGGAACTTTGCCAGCGGGCGGATTTCCCCGTGCACGCTCGCTTGCTCAAAGGATTTCATGTATTCGGCCCGCCGGCTTACTCGCACCACCGTCCACGGATACCCACCGTTGGAGGCATGCAGATTCCCGGAGAGAGTGTCAACAGTCTTCCCTGCTCGTTGGCAGCCAGCGCGCTTCGCTTGCTCCTTGGGCACCGGATAGTTGTCGCTGACCGCCGGTCATACTGCTTGACGCTCTAATTTCCCGACTTATCCTCAAGTCGGAAAGCCGGAGGCAGCCTCATTGCCGCCGCGGAATGCCGAACTCAATGTGTGGCGTGTGTCTCACTGGTCGGTCGGAGTGCCTGTAGCAACTGTTCCAGTTTTTGCACCAGTTCGTCGAAGGTGAGGATGACAACGGACCGCAGGCTATTTCGATAAAACTCGAACGATTTGCGTTCTGCCCGCTCCGCAGGACTTCGACCCGCGATGACTACCGCATTAATCGCAAACGCCTCTACGGAATAGTCCTCGGAATTTTCCTTAAGACTGGCAAGATTCCTATTGAGGTGATTTGCTTGATCAAGAACTTGACTCACCGCCCCAGAAAGGTCCCACGACGGCGCGAACACGTCGCGCCGATACGCAACTTTCTTTGAGAGCAATTCCGTGTGCGGCGTCTTGATTTCAATCAAGCCGAGATTTCCCGTCGCGACCGCTTTCACAGCGAAGTCAGCAATCTTGTCTCCTGTCCCATCGAACTTGCGTCCACCCACGGAGAACTGGTCGCCCATTTTTAATACCGGGAATCCGAACGCAAGCCTCAGAATGAATGGATTATCGTTGAAGAACCGCTGCCAGTCATGCTCATTCTTCCGCTTATCAAGCATATCCTTCAGGCGTTGAACCAGAACCTCCAGTGTTACTAGCTCGATTTCGTTCGATAGCTCCATCATCTCCTGCGTTTTGGACCTGCTAAGTTGCCTTGCGTGGCTCTTCATAGTTGCCACGACTACTTGCTGGTCCGCAGCAGACAATTGAACGCCCTCTCGGGGTGCCGAGCCAAGCGCGCGAACAATTGAGTCCTTCCGATACGCTGGGTTCATCAACGGGTATTTGCTACCATCCAGCGCGTGAAGCAGCGAATTGTTCGCATAAGCAGATTTCTCCGAGTTAGCGAAATTGAGAGCAGCTTCGTGAGTTCTGTTGATAGCTTTGCGGACTTCATCGAGCGACCGGGCTGAAATCGAATACGTGGAACCGTTGAGCGTAGGCGAATCGCCACGCCCCTTGAATATACTGAGCGTATCCATGCCTTTAATCCGTTCAACCGTATCCGTGATGAAACGAAGGTCATAGTTCAACCCGAGACCGAAACACGGGTCCCTGACAAAGCCCGACGGAAGATCCCGAAAAAATTCCTTGACGTCATCTACGTCCCGCGGCCAAGACAAATCGACGTCGGCACTAGTGACTTCGTCCATGCTGTCCTCCTCGCCGTCGCTGTCGTCCGCATTGTCGAAACTATCATCGTCCGAATATTCGTTTCCGTAACCGGGCCATTCGAAGGTAGATCGAAAACCAACAAATTGGATGGCCCGCAGTCGGTCATATTTTGGTTTCAGGAAATAAGAGCTCGCCGCATTGGTATTCAACGGAAATGTTGTGATGGTCTCTTCTTCGACATTGCCAATCGCGAGCAAAATCGTATCTTGAGGAGGAACGAATTCGATATTCCACCGTTGCGCCATCTCGATGGCCCTCGGTGCTGGCCTGTACCTAAGTTCCCAGTTACGTTGGTCCCGTTTCTGGAGCACGAGCTCCGTCCCCTGCTCTTCGGTCGCGTTAAACGCGGCTCCATATCGCCTTCTTGCCATTCTTCTTTTCCGTCTAGTCTTTGTTAACGAATCGTCCTATTTGGCTGCGACGTCACAACGTCTTCACTCGAGACTCGCGTCATCGATACGGCACTGCCATTAGCGCGCTACCTACCCGCTCTGGCGCGTCGTCTGGGGATTTCCACTGGTCGCGAGATGTAACGCCATCGGTCTACTCCCTCTCACGAGACGACATAAGTGACCTTGCTCTCCCGCGTCGCTCGGAACTTAATCGGCACTGCTTGGCCAATCTTGATGTTCTTGCGCCGAGCCGTCATCACGACATCGGAGATGTCGATGGCAATTTGTTTCTCTGACAGTAGTCCGCCAAAAGCATGAACTCCAAGTAGTTGAGTTAGACGCATCGTCGTGGGGCGGCCCACAGCGATTGACTTCTGAAGCGATTCGACTTCGTGTTCGGTCTGAGGCTCGACTGTTGCGGTCATGGTGCTTCCTGCAGAGGTGTGTCGAAAACCTGCCAGACCATGCACGCGCTCAATATCGTCCGCAGAGATTTCGGGTTTCGGCGGCAGAGCAATGTCGATTGCCGAACGTTGCAAAATCAGGCGCATTTCCTCAACGAAGTCCAATAGACCATAGCCGGACGAATCCTTCGGCAGTTTGCCACGACCTGCCGCAAGTCTTTGGCCATCGACCTCGACTACAATGTCAATCTCTCGGCCCTGACGAATGACATTGTTCAGCTTCCATAGTTGGTCAAAATAGGGGAGTACCTTTATTCCCCGTCCAACCCAGCGCTCGTAATTTGGTGTTACGCGCACGTGGAAGCGTTGGCCGTCCGAGGTCACTGATAGCGCTAGGTGGCCGCCGAATAGCTGCGCTTCGCACGAAAAACCTTTGCGTCCCGAGGTCAGCGTCGTCGGATTCTGGTCAAGAAACTCGAATTCACCCTTCCTTTTGGACCCGACCGATAGCCGCAAAACCGCATGACGGCCGGAAGGATTGGAGACGGAAACGTGTCGCGTTTCTCCATTCAGACTTTCAAGCAAAGGCGTCCCGCGGAACGTGATGCCATCGCCTTCAAGGGTCACGGACTGTCCGTATTCAAAAAACCGCCTCATAAGCTGCCGAGTCTTGGCACTGTGATGAAGAGTCATCGAGACATTCACCGGACCGTTGACCGGTTCGAACGTAAACGAAGAGCCGGAGCCGTCGTGCTCAACGCTCACCCTAAACCGCGGGTCCAACTCTTCGAGCGACTTCGCAATGGCGGTCATTGTTGCACCCGCGCATGAGAGGGCATCCCGCACCGATATAGCAGTGCCTATTCTCGGGGACATCACCGCATCGCTTATAGCCTGCGGCTTGTTGATGCCTAACAGAGCTCGCGCTTCGGCCGTTTTTTTCCATTGCATCAGCTTTTCGACGGGATAGCCGTCGACGTCCCGGTCGATGAGCGCGGCACAATTGCGACAAAGCCAGATACCGTTTTTGAATGAAGACCGTTCCGCTGACGTCAGCGCAGCGTCGTATCGCGGGCCGCCCGGTGCTGCCGCTGTGATGTGGGCGGCTTCGCCTGTAGTAACGAAACCTTCAGGGATGCTTTTCGGGCCAACCGTTTGATTCCGGCAGTCTGGATTCGAGCATGTGAAGGCAACGCGACGAGCTAGTTCCTCGACAACGGGCTTGTTGAAGTTATCACGCGGCATACGTTATTTAGTTTCGGTAAGCGACATCAAGCCTAGCAGACGCCCTCAAATCGCTCAATTGAATAAAGCGAAATTCGCAAACATCCGGGCGCCACCGGCCGCATACTCGAGAGGATGAGGCAGAGCACGTCGGAGCGCGCAATAGCTCGCCCGGGTCGGAGATTATGCAAAATGAATACATCAAGTTGTTGAGATGGTACCGCCAGAGACGGCCGGGCGACAGCCAGTTGCACTGGACATATAAGCTGCGAGCCTCACATTCGGATTGAACGTTAGCGAAGCGTCTCGCTTATCATAAGTGTCCGTGCGCGCCACCGGAACAGTGCTTTGCCGTATGAGAGAGGCGCTTCGAGGGGGAGGACAGTGGAAATCGTTTTTGTCGGGAAGAAGCTTGAAGATGCTGGGCTGGTTCATCCGAAACTGAACGCCTTACAGGCGGATGACGGCCTTTATACGGTATTGACTGTTCAGCCTCGTGGACGCATTCGCATCGCGGACAACTCAATCGGACATGTGGATTCGGCAGATGCAAAATGTCAAATGAGGGGTCTTTTTGAGTGCGTCGCAGCAATGGAAAGCCAGCCTGACTTGGTCATTGCCCCGGAGTACAGCGTACCTTGGGACGCGCTGCTCGAGAGTCTTGAGGCGGGCCTCAAGCCCCAACCGGGCAAGCTTTGGGTCCTCGGCTGCGAGAGCCTGCCGCTTGGCTGCCTAGACCGACACCGCGAACGACTCGGCGACAAGGCCGTCATCCTCGATGACGATATCTCGCCTAAGCCACGGACAACGCAACAGTATCGAAATCCGCTTGTTTACGTATTCCTAACAGGCTCCGGCGACGACGCTTCCGACAGATTGGTGTTACTGGTTCAGTACAAGACAGAGCCATCCGGGGACCCGGGAAACACGGAGGCAACCGGAATGCTGCCGGGCCAGAACGTCTACCTCTTCGGTCGCGCGCCGGAGGAAGTGAGACTAATGACGCTGATTTGCTCGGACGTGTTCGGATTCAAAGATGATTTGATTAGCAGGCACTACGATGGCCTGCTGCTGTTGCATGTCCAGCTCAATAATAGTCCCCGTCATCTGACTTATAAAAAATACAGGCAAGAGCTGTTTGCGTATGGCGGCCGTACGGAGCTCATATGTCTTAACTGGGCGGAGAAGATTACCTCAGTCGACCAGAACGGTCAGAACGAGCACGAATGGAACAACATCGGCGGTTCCGCCTGGTACCTGTTGCCTGCGGAATTTGACGTATCCGATGCACGGATTATGGAGAATCACGTTCATGGGGTGTATTACACGCGGCACGAACCGATTAGGGTGCACGCGCTTCAGTTCGACTATCAGCCTCGAGTTTTCCTCTTTCAGACTACAAAGGTCTTCCACCACGCGATACTCAAGCCACGGTCAACACGTTCCGGCCCAAAAGTTCTCAAGACTCTTTTCTGGTCGGCAGACGCCGGTGCATGGTCTGAGCCGACCAGGCCAGAAGAACGTCCCAACGACGGATTTGAAGCGCTCCTAGCCGGAGCGAGTGGTGGAGGCGTCGACCTTGAAGATGTCCGTGCGCTCTATCGGGAAGGCCCGGTGTCAGTGGAGCGCGCAATGGCGATCGCTGCTGGAGAAATCGGGCCGAAGGAGAACTGGTACCTGGCCCCTCGCATTGACTCGATGATGTTGTGCGAACAGGAGATTGTGCGCAGAGTGACAGTCACGCAGGACCCGGCCCCCGAGGCGGTGAAATTCCGGTCGGAGCGACTCGGCTCAATCCGGGCCATCGCAGAACTGCGCGGTAGCGCCTACGAGTGGCCCGCCGGCGTTGAAGCCTTGCGCAGTGGTTTCCGTTTTGCTTGGTCCCAGAAGTATCCGGGGCGAAATGTCGTCGCAACCGACGGGACCCTCGCTACTGTTGTGCACGTTGCTTTGGTTGGCGATATGGCACAGATGGAACGTCTGGACCAGCGTGTCCGAAAAACATTGGCAGGACCTCCTCCGGAGCCTGAGCGCCTGCTCTCAGCCGAACAGGAGTTGACCTTCCGACGGCAACACTACGCAACGAAAGCGGAACGGCTCTGCATACTCTACAGCACCGCGACTGGCTCAAAGCCATACGTTAGCGTTCGCAGTTCATCCTTTACCTCCCCAGCAGGCCAGTCACCTGTGGACATCGGCGTTCCGTCATTCAGTCGTATTGTTGGTGAACAGCCTGGAGCACAACCATGAATTTGCACGATGCGCGAGAAAGCATCGGTCAGCGGCTATCCAATGTGGCGGAGATTGCCCCCGGTATCCTTCGTGGCGTTCGTCTGCGAGGCAAGGATGTCTTCGCGAGTTACGTTTTCGACCTTAACAACGAGATTCCGTCGACAGTTGGGAAGCTGAACGAATACCTCGACGATATCGTTGGCCCGCAGTATTTTGACGAAAGCGCGTCCCTCGACCTCCGCTGGAACAACTACCTATATTTTGTAGTTGCACGTCGGGCTACCGACGACGCGACCTTTTTTGCCGTCAAACGGCAACTGGAAGCGGACCGAAGCTATGCGCGCAAGTACGTGGTTTTCGAGGACGAATTTGACCGGATACTGAACGAACTCGACTCCATCGCAGGGTCGGACGATTCAGTCTCAACGACTGATGTGGTCGAAGTCTGGACGAACAAGCTAAGTGCCGCAGGTCTGAATGACGTCGCAGATGCGGACCGTCCCATAGCAGACGTCGTCAGAGGCATAACGTCCGGTACCGCCAAGCGCTCAACTCGTCAAAGAAAAGAGTCTGGCGTCGTAGCAAGCCGTCAGTTGGTCTCAGCCGACCTTGTTAGCATCAACTTGAGCGGATTTCGGCAGCTTCCGCGAAGCAGACACTTCGACGGACTGAGTAAGGTCAACCTGCTCTTTGGGCCGAACGGCGTTGGAAAGACTTCATTTCTGGAAGGCATTGAGTTTCTCTTCTGCGGGGCAAATCGACGCTCTGACGCCGGTTCGCATTCCAGCGTGGTGGGTCTCCTGAAGTCTGGACAGGAAGTCAAGACGTCGGGCTCGCAGCATATGTCGGACTTCAAAACCCGGCAGCGCCTCTGGTACGGAAACGATGACACGAGCCGCCAGAACAACCTTCCCAATCAATTTGCCCGTTTCAACTTTTTGAACACTGACGCCGCGGCGGAGTTGTCGCTTCTCAAAGCGGGTAAAGCATCCGAAGGTAGCAATGCCGAGATTCTTGCGGACCTACTGAGTGGCCCCGAAGCCAATCTTATGTGGAGGCGCATCGAAAATGTTCGGCGGGCCGTCTCCGAAGAATTGCGCGGCAAGCGCGCCGAGGGTGAGGTCGTGCGAGCGGATCAGAGGGCCAATGCAGCGCAAATCAAAATTCTTGAAAATGCGCCGCGTGAAGCAGACGCCGAATTTTCGGTTTTTGCAAAAGACCTTCGGCGAATTGGTTGGACTACTCTTCCGCAAGATAAGCAGGACGTCTCAGCACAGCTCCTCGATACACTGACCGACTTGGCGTCACAGTTCGGCGTTGTGCTGCAACTAGACTGGGTGGACGGTGTCCTGACAGATGCGACAGCCGCCAACCATGCGGAAAAACTACGGCAGAGTTTAGAGAAGCTCAATGAGCTCGCCAGTCGGAAAAAAGAGAATGAACAAAATCTAAAAAAGCTGTCGGACATCAGCCGGCTCATTGCCTCGCGTAAAGCGGCGCTTGCTTCTTTCGAGGTAGAGGCCGTAGACGACCTTCAGCGGCTTTCTGAGCGACTTAAGGCCTTCGACGAAGAATTGTCGCGGAACGCGAGGCAATTCTCGCTGCTGCCAACTCTCGAGGCTCCAGACGGCTGGGAGACCGATTGGGGTACGCAGTCTTTGTCAGAGGCAGTCGGCGGGGTGAAGTCAGCGCTCGATACCTTTGATGCCGAGATTTCCCAAATGCAGCGGCAAGTTGCGGAGCAAACTGCGACGCAGACGCAGCTTCAGGCGGCCATGGCACAGCTGCGCAATCTGGTCTACAAGATTGTCGAGCATCGTCATTCGGACCGAGACTGTCCGGTATGCGGTACGGAGTTTGAACCCGGTGAACTCTTCCGTCATCTCGAAGAACAGGCTTCTACTCGGTCCGAGGTCGAAACTTCGGAGCTTCGGCGAGAAGTAGATAAACGCAAAGCTCAGATGGAGCGTCTGCGAAGAGACGGAAGCTGGTTAGAGCAGGTGGCGAAGTTTGCGACCGGTGCCTTAGATGGACAGATGGCAACCAGTGTCGGCGTCGCGCTACATGCCGCGGCCGACTTGGCAACTCGGCAAAGGGAGCTAGCCGACTTGAGGCGAGAAGCACTTGCCAGAATCGAGGGCTACTCGCGGGCCGGCCTGACACTTGACCGCATACGAGAGCTCTGCGCACCACTCGATCCGGACGTACCCACACCTACAAATTCGACCGATGTGACGGACGCACGGCGGCAAATAGACGCTGTCTCCAAGCAGCTTTCCGAGCAATTTTCGCGCATTGAAGATGAGCTTCGTCGTGACACGGATGAATTTTCGCTGCAACTGACACTTCTTTCTATCTCCCCTCCACCTACGCTGTCAGCGGGGATTGTGTTGGTACAAAATCGGTTGAGCAACCTAGAGCGCGTCATCACCGTTGTTGACGCCGCGCGGCGGTATATTAGCGTTCAAGCGTCAACGGACCTCCGTACCCTGCTCGGCTCTTTGGGCGCAGCCGTGCTGAGGGCAAAGGTGGTATTGGCGGCAATAGAGAAAGACTCGCAGTCCGATACTTCGCTGAAGTCCTTGAGAGAACAGGCCAACCAGTTGGACCAGCGTTTGACTCGTACGAAAGACGCACTGGATAGGTTAGGCAAAGCACAGGCAGTTCTCGATGACATCGTCGAGAATCACTCTCTCGATGCTGCAACGGCAGCTGTCGTCGCGGCGGCCCATAAGGCGGCAGACAGCATCTTCAGTCGGATTCATTCGCCAGCAGAGTACAAGATTACCGCTGATGCCAGCGCCCCCTTAATGAGGAAGGAAAGCAATGTACCGGTAGATTTGAATGAAGTGAGCACTGGCCAGCGAGCAGCGTATGCACTGTCGATGTTTCTGGCTATGAACGCACAAGTCGAGAGTGGCCCGAAGGTCATCCTACTGGACGACCCCATCTCGCACATTGATGACCTGAATGCATTGTCGTTTCTTGACTATCTGAGGAACCTAGTCCTGAAGTCTAACCGGCAACTTTTCTTTGCTACAGCGGACGAGAGAATAGCAGGCTTATTTGCGCACAAGTTCGGGTTTCTCGGAAGCGAGTTTCAGATTATCGAGCCGGCTCGAGGCACGGAGTCCAGCGGAGGGTGACGGCCTATGATGGGCCTCGAGAACATCGGGTAAACATTAATTACACGTGGGTGAGCATCGAGCTCGCCCGCTGTCCTTAACCGTGTGCTGAGCAGGTGCAGCTTTTTGTTGAGTTCCAGCGTCTTTCCATCTTCTAGTCGGCGCTTGTCGCATTAGAATCCTTAGAGACGGATTCAAAAAGGCTGCTCCGTCCGTCTGAAGATGTTCCAGCAGACGAGGGAGCAACCGAATTTGAGAAGTGCTTCGTGAATGTCGGCCCGACGTTCGAAGCGAATGCGAAGACGACGGAAGTTGTGAAGCCAAGCATGAGTACGTTCGACAACCCAGCGGAATTTGCCCAGGCCACTGCCGTGTTCTGTCCGGCGCTTGGCGATCACCGGCTTGATGCCTCGCTCGCGAAGTTTCTGGCGATGTGCCTCAGAGTCATAGCCACGGTCTGCGTAGATGACCTTTGGCTTCTGAAGCGGCCGACCACGTACGCCGCGAATCGGTGGAATGGAGTCAAGCAGCGGCAGCAGCTAGGGGACATCGTTGCGATTCGCGCCAGTGAGGATCACGCTGACAGGAACGCCATTGGCGTCTACGAGGATGTGGTGCTTGGAACCTGGTCGCGCGCGATCCGTGGGGTTCGGACCAGTTTTTCGCCCGCCCCAACAGCTCGCACAGGTGAAGAGTCGACGGCTGCTCGTGAGAAATCGAGTTCGCCTGCCTCGCGTAACTTCGCCAGCAGTAGCTCGTGCAATCGCTTCCACACGCCGGCTTTCTGCCAGTCGCGCAACCGTCGCCAGCAGGTTGAACCCGATCCAAATCCCAATCTGGTCGACAGGTCGCGCCAGCGGATACCGGTCTTGAGCACGAACAGGATGCCGTTCAGTGCAGCTCGGTTCGAAACCGGCAACCGGCCTGGATACTTCTTGCGCCGGGGTTTGGGCGAAGGCAGCAATGGCTCGATCAGTGTCCACAGTTCGTCATCAACAATCGGCGCGCCCATCCTTGGTTCCAGTTGTTCAGGTGGCCAAGGTTAGCAGCTTGCCGAAAAGGTTAACAGCCCCCAACGGGTCTTTTTGATTCCGTCTCTTAGTACTTAAACTTCGATATGCTCGTCGCTTCATACGAAGTGCGGGCCGGCGCATGCTGAATTACGGATTGGCGGGTGTTTTCACGATAGGCGGAAGAGGTGATCTGTGGCAGCATATCTTAAAGCCGTCGAATGGCTCGGAGGGTGACGCTTTTGTTACATCGCGCCGCGCTACGTATTTTGAGATTTCAAACCTCGCACGTCGACGCATGCGCAACTGGACGCAGCAATCCGAGGTGGTCGCGTAATGTCGCACCCGCATATCCACTCGGAACGAGGCCTCGTGCACGCAACGCCGGCATCAGCAGCTGGGTCAAATCGTCCACGCTTTTCCCGATATCGGGTAACAGGAAATTGAATCCGTCTGCCACGTCAGCGCGAAACCATTCCTCCAGCGCATCGCACACGTCGTCCGGCGTGCCGATGATCACACGATGCCCGCCCGCCGCCGCAAGCTGCTTGTAGAGCTGCCTAACCGTTGGACGCTCGCGCCGAACCATATCGATTACCAACTTTTGACGGCTCTTGTGAACATTGGTTTCCGGGACGATGTCCGGTATGACGATGCGATCGTCCAGCGACATGAGGTGCAGATCGACACCAATATTGACATACGCCGACAGCGCTTTCAGGGCCGCGTACGGATTGGCAAGCGCGTGGAGACTGTCGAAGTATGCCTGCGCAGCCTCTTTCGTCTCGCCGAGGAACACAGTCACACCCGGCAGAATCTTCATCGAATCCGGAGAACGCCCAAACTCCCTCGCGGTACTGCGCAAGTCGTTCGAGAATCGGCGCGCTTCCTCTATAGTCCGCGCGGCGGTAAACACCAGCTCTGCCGTTCTGGCGGCGAGCCGCTTGCCAGGTTCCGACGCACCAGCCTGCGCGATAACCGGATGACCCTGAACAGGACGCGCACTGATGAGTGGCCCCTTCACCCGGAAATGCTTGCCCGAATATTCCGTGACGTTCAACTTTTCAGGCTGCAACCAAACACCACGTTCCTTGTCCTGGACAAACGCTCCATCATCCCAACTATCCCATAGGCGCCTGACGACGTCTATGAACTCCTCCGCACGCTCGTATCGTGACGCGTGTTCCATATGTTCATCGAGACCGAAATTCTCGCCGCCGCCGACGGATGTGACGAGGTTCCAGCCAATACGCCCCTGACTGATCTGATCCAGCGAAGCAAAGCTGCGGGCCAGATTATATGGATGGTTATAGCTGGTATTGGCGGTGGCAACCAAGCCAATTCGCGAGGTCGACGCGCTTAGCGCAGCGAGCAACACAATCGGATCCCATCGCATCGTATCTGAATCGTGCGCAATGACACGCGCATCCAAGTCTGTAATGGCGACGATATCGTTCAAAAACGCCAACGTCACGCCGGATTTCTCTAGGTCGGTAACGATGCGCCGATATGTTTCGAAATTCCGTGAAGCATTGGCATCGACGTCCGGCAAGCGCCAGCTTCCGGGGTGCGTTCCGGTTCCGGAGAGAAACGCACCAATGATCATCGTTCTTCCATTATGTTTTGAGTTCACAGATCGCCTTAACGGTAAATTAAGTTTTGTGCATCTTGCGCCCTTTCTCGAATCGAGTCGTAGAGGGACTTTCCGCTCAAATGCGCCAGCATTTCAATATCCTCAGGAATACCGGCCAGTTCGGCCGGTATGTCTTCGGTCGGTCCGATCAGCGACGAATACACCTGGATTTGGCAAGCCCTCTCGTAGGCGAGCAACTTCCAGAGCGCCGCCTCGAGCGTGATCCCGACCGACCAGATTCCATGTGCGCGCCAGACACCGACAGAACGATGCCCCAATTCGCTCGCGAACCGGATTGCGGCGCTGCGCGCGTCTTCTCCGTGTCGAAACTCGTCGAACAGCATCTGCTCGTTGCGGAAGACACAGGCGTCGATCGAAATCGGCTTGAGCAGCGTGCGCGTCGCCGACAGAGCTGTGGCAAATACCGTGTGAGCGTGGGCGATGGCCGTCACGTCCGGACGGCTTCGCTGGATTTCCGAATGCAGCGCCGCCGTCGACGCTTGGCATTCGCCGTTTCCTTCCAAGACTCTGCCGTCTGACGCGAGCAGGATGAGATCGTCCTCATCAATCGAGTAGAAAGATGCGCCGAATGGATTCATCCACATGCAGTCTGTTAGAACTGCATCCCTGACGCTGACGTGTCCTGCAACACCGTCACCATGTCCGTGCTTCGCAATCACCCGCAACGTCGCGATCAGGAGTTTTTTTCTGCGCCGACGCTCATCTGTAGAATCAGCTGTGCACATTAATGTTTTGAGGACGTTATCCGGATTCATTTCTATGCTATCCATTCTCTTGTTCGTCGCGTCATTCTCCGCCCATTCTTTGCAGCGATGAGTTGCTAACGGTGATCATGCCCGTTCTCCCTTGCGTCGTGAAATACCGATATCTTCGCCGACCATACAGCACGGATATACTTGCGCTCCTACCTTGTCAAACCATATCTTGCATATCGTCGAGCGCCGTACAGCAGCACGCCATCTTTTTCATAGGTAGTAACGTCGACGACTGTGCAGAAGAGCACGCTATGCGTTCCGACTTGATGAGCGCTATCGACGCGACAATCGAGCGCAACCGCACAGTTATCGAGTAACGGGGCGCCAGTCGATCTGCGAGACCAACAGGCGCTAGCAAATCGCGCGGACATATCGCCACCAGACACAATGCCGAACTGTTCAGCAAGGATTTTTTGATCGTCGGATAGTACGTTGACCGAGAGCACTCCGCTCGCTATCGCGACATCATGCGTGCGTGAGCGCTGATTCAAGCACACAAGGAGCGTAGGCGGTACGAGCGAGATGGGACATACTGCAGTGGCCGTCATTCCCACATCGCCGCTGAGTCCGGTGCTCGTCACGATGTGTACGGAACCGACCAGTTTTGACATCGCATTTCTAAACGTAGATTCATTCACTGGAGGGTACTGAATAACTCCCGTGCAATCCATTTTGCGCTCCTGGGATCTTGTCATGCGGAGATTGTTAGTCAGCGGACTTTCTATTCCAGTCCGTTCACCCGTGCTGCCTTGGACGAGCGTCTCGTTAGAAGCAAGGAAAGCGCGAATATGCTAGTAACAAATCCAATGAAGCCACTGCTTCCAAAAAGGCTTAGTGCGGCGCTCGCCGTCAGAGGGCCGATCAAGAAGCCGGCATGATAGGCCCCGACGAATGCGGCGTTCTCGCTCAGCCCTTGCTCCTCGTGGACAGACACCGAAACCAACGACAGACCGACGGTATACATGCCGTTAGCCACACCGCCCCAGAGGGTCATCAGCACCAAGAGAGTTATCGCGGAGGCGGTGACAGCAGGAATCAATAGTGTCACTACGACACCCGCCAGACCCAGCAGCGCTAACATGGAGATACGTCCAATACGATCTGCGGCGACGCCGATTGGAAACTGTGCAGCCGCCCCACCCAAGGCAGTCGCCGACAAGCACAGCGCCGTCAACTGGGGGGACATGCCTATACGCTCTCCGTAAACGGGGAAAACCGTGAACATCGAGATTTCGATCGTGCCGAAGGCGAGTGATGCCATAGCCGACACAGGACGGTTGACCAGGCACGAAATGACACTTCTAGTCGTTGGGGTGGATATCCGCGATCCCTCGCCGTGCATCAGGGACAAGCTCACGCCTATAAGAAGACAGCTGGCAACCAGAACCAATGGCGCGGTACCACTATGACCAGTCAGGTCGATCATGAGCGGGCCGACCATATAGCCGATAGACATGGTGCCCGCATAGATGCCGGCTGCGCGGCCCGCATCGCCATCAGAGACGAGACTTAGAATCTGGTATTCGCAAATCACGAACACTGCAACAATCGCTGCATTGAACACGAAACGCGCCATTGTCTGAGTTACGATTCCGGGTGCCATACCGACCGAAATGAATGCGACGGCCCCTAAAGCCAACGATATCGGCAGTATCCACCGCAGGCCGCAGCGGGATACGATCGTCGGTAGCATGAAGGCGAGGACGATACTGCCGATGCCCGATAGCGTGGCGGAAGCCCCGATAAAGACGACGGAGTATCCTGCATCGAGCGCGCGCATTGAAATGACGGGATTGGCGAAACTCAAGGTCAGGCCAACCATCGCTGCGCAAAAGACCAGTATGATGAACCGTAGGGATCCCACGGCAACGCTCCCTTTGTACTACGCGTTATGATCAACCGACATTCGGCGACGTCTCAAGTCGCCCGAACACCGGTTCGAAGATGCTCCGGATGCGTGTCTCGTCGGCTGTAATCACAGAAGGATCGTGGTGCGCGAGCCAAACCACCGCCGGGCACGTGGTCAGGTCGATTGTTTTCCGCAATGGGCCATCGGCGCTAATGAAGCACTTGTGGCCCTTGTACGACTGCAACTCAGCACATTCGTTAAAGTAGTGGTCGAGTATCGGCCGTTCTCCTTCGCGGGACGATACCAAAGCGACAACCTTGCCATGCTTGATTAATCGGGTGCCTCGCTCGGGTGCGGCCAGATTCATGTAGCTTCGAACCGCAGTCGCCAGCAGGTTCAAGTCGTAGCACTCCTTGAATAGGCTAACGGAAACACCGCCGTGCAGACGAGCTCCGGCTTCCACCAAGACCGGCCCCTGTTGCGAAACGATGATTTCCATATGGAGAGGCCCGACCGATACGTTCAAAGCGGCGGCGGCTTTCTTGGCGTAATTCGTCAACGTTTCCCATTCATCATTTTCCGGATTAAGTACTTCGTATGCGAGGTAGACGAAGTCACCACCATTGGCGCGGACCTTTGCGTACCGTCCCACTGCAGCAACGTGGTATCGGTCTCCAAAAGCGACAAGATCAACGACGTACTCGGTTCCCGATACATAAGGCTGCAGGATAAACCGGTCGTTCACTAGTCCAAGTTCATTTGTACTGCCTAGCACAGATCGATCCAGTGCCTCGGCTAGTTCCTCTCCCGATCGCACCAGTGTCACACCTTCAGATCCGGCCGAACCTACAGGTTTTACGACGCACGGAAATTCACTTCTCGTTGCGATTTCATCGAGCTTTTCCGCCTCGGTCGAGATGACCCGTGTGTGAATTCCGCGAACGCCTGCGTCCTTGAGTGCCGTTTGCATCTCGTCCTTGTAACGGCGTGTGTGAGAGGTTGCAACATCGTTTCCCGTAACACCCAATTCTGCTGCGAGACCATCAGTAGCTTCGATCGCGGTCTCGAAGCCCGCTACGACCGCGATCACTTCGCCTCTACCCGAAAGCCATCGCAACAGTTCGTTCTTGTCATCGAACAGCTTCGCCAACGGAAGATCGTGAACCCCCGATACCAGATGCGCAGGAATTGTCTTGCTGGACAAGAATCCAATGCATTCGACCCCGTGTTTGCGGAACTCGTCGAGATAGTATCTACCTGAGGAGAGCGGATCGACGATAAGGGCGTAACGATGGACCGCAGCGGAATTGGCGGGCTCAAAGTGTTTCATCAGATCATCCGTTGACAGAGAAGTGTCAGTGAGCGTAAGGCGCTCGGCATTCAGTTCACCATCGCCTCCGCCCGACTCGCGAACTTGCGAGCCAGAGCATTAAGATAGGCATTCGACGTATACAGGCGGAAGAGCGCGCCCTTGAGCATATGCAATCGAGAAATCGCCGATTGGCGGCCAAGGGGCGCAACCACGTTCCGATACCATCGCTGCGTATGATGGCTATCGACTTCGATGTGGAGCAGGTGATATTCGGCACCTTCGTTCGTCAGTCCAACGCGTTCCCAGCCCTTCTTCAGCGCCTTGAAGCGCTCCGGGACGAGTTGCTCGGTCGCGGCAAAGTAGCCGACGCCCATATGGAACAGCTCGCGTCGCATCGACAGCATCGTCTGCAGATTCCCACACACGAGCGCCTCCAGCGTAAATGCGTCAACCGTCTCGTCGTGCGAGATGCTGAAGCTGCTCAGCGCTTTTTTGAACAGATCGGAATGCAATAGGTTGTGGTCGCCTTCGCCCATTTCGTCCCAGTAGTTCGCCGCGATTTCGAGCTTCGAAGGATTCGGGGCGCCAATCTGAAGCGCGGCGAGGAAATCGTCCGTGTTCGCGTCTATGGCCGATTCCTGAACCAGGTAGTATCGGATATCAGTGAGGTCAGCCTCGTCCGCGAGATACTTCGTATAAGTGTGGTGTTCGGCTGCGGGATGACGCGCGATGAAGTTCTGTAACCATGCCTCGAAATTTTTGTCGGGAATGTCCGGCGGCAACATCGCCCCGGCTTCGTGCTCCAGATAGCTGAGGAAGTGGCGCTCCAGCATGAACCGAATGCGGGCGAACACAGCGGACCCTTCCGGTGACTCAACTCCGGCTTCGCGAACCAACGTCACCAGTGCGTAGATTTTATTGAGCGCTAGATGCGCGCTTTGAAGCACTTTTTCATCGCGATTCAAATACGCCCAGCTCAGCATCTGCTCCACAGCGGGCCAACCGCCCGCGTTTATCATGATTTCATCAACTTTGTCGTCGAATTCCGCGGCACTAAGATCGAAATACGAAACGATGTCATCGAAAAAACGAGCAGCTTCCATCTTTATCCCTTAAAAGTTGATTGAATCGTCATCGTTTGAAATGTGACACCGCTGCGTCTGCGTATGCTTCAGCGAGGTCGTCTATATCCCGCTCCGAGTGGCACGCGGATACAAAAATCGGCTCTTCGATCGTCGGCGGGAGTGCGATACCTCGCGCGAGAAGCTGGCGATGAATGTGCGCGAAAAGGGGTTTGTCTTGCAACTCGACCTCCGCGTAGTTGCGAAGGACTTTCTGACGGGGAACAAGGATCGGTGTGACGAGTGAACCGAAGTGCTGGGAAGAATACGGCAGTTCGCGCTCGCTGAACGCATGCTGCAAACGAGCAGCTAGTCTTTCGCCCAATGCGGTAACTTTATCGATCACGTTGTCTCTGCGCATCACGTCCAGTTGGGCAAGCCCCGCAAGCATCGTGACCGGGTTACCTGCGAACGTTCCGCCCTGAAACACGCTGCCTCGAGAGACAAGCAAAGAAAGCAGATCCTCGCGTCCGCCTACGGCGCCCACCGGAAGTCCGCCACCGATGATCTTCCCGAATGTGATCAGGTCCGGACGTACTCCAAAGGCATCGGCGACCGGCCCATAGCGGTGCCTGAATCCAGACACGACCTCATCGAAAATCAGAATCGTCCCCGATCGATCCGCGAGCCGCCGTAGTTCGTGTAGGAAATTCTCCGAAGGGGGAATCACACCCATGTTCGACGGCACCGGTTCGACGATGATGGCAGCAATTTCGTTCGGGGATTGAGACAGGATCTTTTCGACGGACTCGACGTCGTTGTAGTTGGCGATGTGTGTATTGGCGCGCACGGACGATTCGATGTGTGGTTCCGGGACCGCCTCACCGTCTTCCTGTGCAATCTTCCGCTTCGTACCGCCGGATAGGAGTACATCGGAATGGCCGTGATAGCCACCCTTGAACTTGAGGATCCCGGACCGGCCAGTAGCCGCACGCGCGACGCGAGTCGCGGTCATCGTCGCTTCAGTTCCTGAGCAGGTGAAGCGAATGCGCTCCAAATAATCGCTGGTGCTGAGGATCGTCTCGGCCAGCTGGTATTCTGCCTCCGTGGGCATAGCGAATACTGCGCCATGCTGGAATGCACTCGAAATGGCTTCGGTGACCACTGGATGGCCGTGCCCAAGAATCATCGGGCCGAGACCGCAAACGAAATCGATATAGCGATTACCGTCGACATCGTCTAGGAACTTGCCGTCACCGCTTCGTATGACAAGTGGTTGTCCGCCGACGTCAGAAAATGCCCGTCCCGGTGAACTCACCCCGCCGGGAAGTAGCATCTGTCCACGCTGGAAGATAAGCGTCGACAAGGCTGTCGACTGCATGCTGTTATTGCACGGACTCTGCATTGAATTCGCTCCTGCATATGCGTTGAACGGAAGTTCCTAACAGCGCGTCGGCGAGGGCGTGATAATCGCCATCCCACACCGCATGCTGCACATGACTTTCCTTGCGGAATACCTCACCGGGAATTCGCTCCAGGAGAATTTCATGCAACAGTCGCGACTCCCCGTCGGCACGTCGGGCGATGGTTTCGAGAAACGCTATGTAGTCGGTGGTAACGAGGATTTTTCCCATCATGTCAGCCATCGCACCGAGGAGTTGCTGACTGTCGATTACTGCGTGGCTGCTTATCTCGAGCGTCATGCGCGGATTTGCCGGTTTGCCCGGTTCCTGCGTAATGGCGGGCCGGTAGACGGCACTAGTCATGAGCGCAGCCACGTCATCGACGAAGATGGCGGTAATGTTTCCCAATCCGACGGGTGCAATATCATGAGTGGCGCAGTTTCTAAAAAGCAAATGGATGAATGAACGCCTGTTGACACAACCGCTTCGAAGGGACGGCAAGACATCGTCAAGTCGGTAGATGCGCAGTGGTAGCCCTGCGCGCGCGGCACCATACAGCAATCGCTCACTCGCGATCTTCGTCATCGCATAGCCGTCGCAGCCGAGTGCCGAGAGATCGCGTAATGTGATTTGGCGATCCGGATTCTGTGGTTCGAGGTGATCGGCCTTCTTTGCAACCAGGGACGAAACGTAATGAAACGCTTTGGGTCTTCCCATTGAACAGAAGTCGATGAGCTGACGCGTAGCCTCAACGTTCGACGGTGACAGATGAGCATATCTGGATAGAAAATTGACGTTTGCGCCGGCGTGAAGGACCGTGTCCACGGTGTCATACAGCCGCTCCCAGACGTCTTTGTCTACTCCGAGACGTGGCTGAGCGAGATCCCCGCGTATTACCGCGACCCGGTCGGTAAATGCTCGCAACGATAACCGTGCAGCGCCAGCCGATTCCGAAAGATGCCGTGTTGCTTCTGCATCGTCCCGTCCGCGGACGACGACGCTGACGAAGGCATTCGTCTCGGTCAGCAGGCTTCGCAGCAGGTGAATACCGACGAATCCGGTCGCACCAGTCATCAGAATATGGGTCGGCCGGCCGAACTGTGAAGTGCGGAATGGCCGGGTTGCGGCATAGTCAGGCAACCATACGATATCGTCCGCGGGCGATTTATCGGACCCGCTACCCTCCAAATAGTTGGCCAGCCGGGCCGGTGTCGGATTTCCATACAGTGAAGCAATCTCGACTGACACCCCGACCTCGCCATAGAGGTAGTCGATCAGATTAATCGCGTCGAGCGAGTCCCCACCGCTCGCGAAAAAGTCGGTATCCGGTTCGACCGAAACATTGAACAGGAATCGTCGAAACGCGGCTTGGAGCTTGGCGCATAGCGTTTGCTCTTCTGCCTGCCCGTCGATAACCATTTCCCGCAGTAGTGAGGCGATGCGTTTGCGGTCAGCCTTTCCATTCTGTGTCAGAGGAATGGCCTCTAATTTGAGGTAGGCCTTCGGAATATGCGTCAAAGGTAATCGACAACGGAGCGCCTCTCGCAATGTGTCCGCGGAGACGTCATCGTCGGATCGATAGCCGAGTCCGATGATTCGATCGCCGGTCAAGGTTTCGAATGCCGTTGCGACGGCCTCGACAGAGCTGCAAAACAGTTCGCTCACAACCGCCTCAAGTTCACCCAACTCGATGCGCACACCACGGATCTTGATCTGGCTGTCGCGTCTGCCGTGATAGCGGAGCAGGCCATCCGGTCCTATCGCGCCAAGATCCCCACTACGATAGACACGTTTTCCTGGAATGTCGGGAAATGGGTTGGCAATGAATGTGGCTGCCGTTAGCTCTGGTTGTCCGAGGTAACCATCTCCCACGCATACGCCGCCGACAACGATCTCTCCCACTTCGTTTGTCGCACAAGGTTCCAGTGCATCGTTGCAGATGCGGACAAAGGTATGGTCTATGGGCAAACCGAGCGGAACCAGTTGCCTGTCATCGCGGGTGATCTCGTGAAAAACCATGCCAATCGACGCTTCCGTATGGCCATAGGTGTTGATCAGTCGCGTACGGGGGAGCCGCTCGAGCAACGACGCAGCAACCATGCCGTCCATTTCTTCTCCCCCAACCAACACGTATCGAAGAGACTGCAGTCGTTCTGCAGACAGAGTCTCACGCTGCAACGCCTGTGCAACGAACCGTATGATGGACGGAACGAAGTCGGTCATCGACACGCTATAGGTTTCGATTTGCTCGGTGATGTAGTCGACGTCAGTTGGCCGGCGCATTTCCGGAATAACGAGCATCCCACCATTCGTCAGCGGCCAGAGAATCTGCCAGATCGACGAGTCGAATACGTGCGAGCTATTCTGTAGCACGATATGACGCTCACCGAACCGCTTCGTCATATAGCGCAAACGATTGATGATACCGGCGTGGTGATTCAATGCGCATTTCGGCTGGCCGGTGCTTCCCGACGTGAAGAAACCATAGATTTGCCGGTTAATCGGCGCACGAGGTATTACGTCGAATCCGAGCGATGACCGAAGGCCTAAATCGACACGCAGGGGTAGCGTCTCCGAGAAGGTAGTCGGCAGCGCGTCGTCGGCGTGCATGATTGCCGCTGCGCCGGTCAGACTAAGTGCATGCGCGAGACGCGAATCGGGCCACTTCGTATCGACTGGCACTAGGACTGTTCCGACCAGCAGGGACGTGAGCCACGCCACTGGCAACTCTATTCCTCGATCAATATTGCAAAGGACGTATTGTCCAGGAAGCAGGCCTCGCTTTCGGAACACGTCAGCATTCGCAAGCGCGCAGGAAAGCAGTTCGGTGTATGACATTGAGTGACATCCCGAGCGCACAGCCGTTTCATGCGAAAAGCGAATAGCCGATGCGCCTATGAGGCTTAGCACGCTTTCCTCGTCGCATACCGGGCGATTTTGCATATCGTGTCCAATCATGTAGCTTCCTGTCGGTCCTATCGAAATTGAATGCCGAACTCGCGGGAGTTGTTCATGCCATCAACATATCGATTCGTATTCCTTACTAAAAATTACAAAAGTGAATGAGTATGTAATCGATGGCTACACATCCCTCTCGAGGGTGATCAGATCCTCCATGGTCTGTCTTCTACGAATCAGGTGAGCCTCTCCTTCGTCGATTAAAATCTCCGGCGCGAGCGGTCGGCTGTTGTAGTTGGACGACATTGCGGCGCCGTATGCTCCGACGTCGTGAAAGCACAAGAGATCACCGATCGTGGGAGCAGGCAATTGCCGCGCTGTTAGCTCGCCGTTGGCAAGCTGGGTGAACACGTCTCCCGCCTCACACAGCGGACCTGCAACAACCACATGCTCCAGTGTCCGGTCTCCTAGTGCTACGCCCTCGCGGGGGATCAACGACATACGATGAAAACTTCCGTAAAACGAGGGCCGCATCAGATCGTTGAAGCCCGCGTCGATAATCGCAAACCGGTGGCTCGGCGTGTTTTTCAGCGAATGGATTTCGGCCACCAGCAATCCTGCTTGAGCTACCAGAAATCTTCCGGGTTCGATTTCTATGCGTACCGGATGGCCAACGTGATCCGAGATTTCTTTCCTCGCTCGATCCCATAATGCGAAATATTTCTCGACATCCAATTCGTCGTCACTTTCGTTGTAGGGAACGGGTAGTCCACCGCCGGCCGAAATCGCCCGAATATCCAGATCGGTTTCCCTGACCACGCTAACCATCGCCTCGCAAACCTGCTCGAGATGCTGGTAGTCGGAGCCAGAGCCGATGTGCATATGCAGGCCTTCGATCTGGAGATCGTATTCGCGAGCCAACCGGATAGCCTCGTCAACCCTTTCAAACCATATTCCATGCTTGCTGTGATCCCCTCCCGTATTGGTTTTCCGGCTATGTCCATGACCGAATCCGGGGTTGATACGCAGCCAGATCTTATGACCGCGAGAGTGCTTACCGACTCTTTCGACCATATCGATTGAGCCAGCATTCACGGTAATGTTGCGCTTGAGTACCAGCGAGAGGGTCGGCCAGTCGATGACATCCGATGTGAAAACGATGGGGTCCCTGTGCCCACTGGTTGGATAGCCTGCCGCGATGCCACGGTGCAGTTCCCCGAGCGATACAGCGTCAAGCAATCCACCTTCTTCACGAATCAGCTTAAGGATGTGAATATTGGAACAGGCTTTTTGCGCGTAGCGAATTTCATCGAACGAGCGAAGAGATACCATGCGTTTTCTGATCGACGCGGCATCGTAAATCCACAAAGGGGTTCCGTATTTCTCGGCAAGCTCGACAATTTGATCCGGTGGTATGCGCACGTTTCGTTCACAAGTTCGAGTGTATCTACGGGTTCATCGTGAAGTAATCGAGCCTCTCGGTAAAATACTTAATATTCGTTCTCTCATTCATCCCTGATATAGATATGCGAATTACATATCGCCAAATAGAGATATTTCGTGCGCTCATGGCAGCAGGAAGTGTGACTAAGGCTGCCGAGATGCTGTTCACGTCACAGCCGACAGTCAGCCGCGAACTTGCTCGTCTGGAGCAAGTGATCGGTCTCGAACTATTCGAGAGGGTACAAGGGCGATTGAGGCCGTCTCTTCCTGGACTGACGTTGTTCGACGAGATCAAGCGCTCATACGTGGGAATCGAGCGCATCAACGCAACTGCGGCTTCGCTTCGCGAGTTTCAGGGAGGCCGCCTATCGGTGCTGGCTTTACCTGCGTTTGCGCATTCGTTGCTTCCGGGTGCGTGCCGACGCTTTGCGGTGGCGCATCCCGGAGCAGGTGTTTCAATTTCCACCCAAGAATCCCCCGTTCTCGAGGAGTGGCTTACCGGTCAGCTGTATGACATCGGGCTAACGGAGCACGATAGCGCCCCGGCAGGTACGAGCCTTACGCGACTTCTGGAGGTCAATGAGGTCTGCGTCTTACCGGCAGGCCATCCCCTGCTTGCTCGCCAATTCATCGAACTCGAAGACCTGGCACAGCAATCGTTCATCAGTTTGTCACCGACCGACCCATACCGGATCCAGTTGGATAGCGACTGCGCTGCAAAGGGTATCGAGCGGCGTATCGTCGTGGAAACGCCCTCAGCGGTATCGTTGTGCGGTCTTGTGCGCAAAGGCGTGGGTGTGGGAATCGTCAATCCACTTACTGCGCTCGATTTCGAAGGCAATGAACTTCATATCCGCCCGCTGCGAGATACCTATACCTTTCGCGTGAGCCTGGTAAAGCCGATTCATCGCCCCTTGAATCCTGCCGTCGCCGCATTCAGCCTCGCGGTTCAACGCGAAGCAGAGGTGATTCAATCCATACTAGACGCAAAACTCGGCTCGCGCGGGGAAACTGTATGAGACGCCACACACAGAGCATTCTTGAAAGTCGTGAGAGGCGGTACATACCATCCCATGCAGTTTCGGGAATTCATGCGGGAGAAGCACAGAACACAAAGCTAACGAGGGGAACTGTCCTTCTGGGTTTGCCCGCCAGCGTTTCACGCTCAACGGTCTTGAGAGGGTGTGGCGCTTGCGCTCCACGGCTTCACATGGACCTTTAGGCCATGGCTAAACCCAAGACGATCGAGAACGTCCAGCGTTGCTGCCGGCCACCGTCCGACCGTAGCCCTGACAGGAAATCTGCCCCAAAGCGGAGTGCATTTTAACCGCTCCACGTCGCTCTGCGTCCCTTCCGCCGGTTGTGGTAACCGGTAGACCACGCGCCAAGACGAAATCGGCCGTCCCCGAGCGGTGGTTTGTATTTCTGGACCGGAGAAGGCGCCGGCGCCGACGACCGGAGGCGCACTTTATCCGGAATTTTGACCGCCCCTGAGCGGCGAGCTGACGAAAATCCATCGTTCGGTGCACGCTCGTGTATCGCCACAGGTCCCCGACGACACTGCTGCCAGCGGCGACCCTTGTCGCGCCTACTCCGCCCCGCTAATCAAAGCGTACTGTTTCGGACTGGTCTGCACTCCAATGTAGAAAGTGGAAGGACTGGTCATACGCCATATATGCCGGCCCTGTCAGGCAATGTATGTCCCGGCGATGCGCCTCGCAGCATTAACGATGCTGTCACGTCGGTCTAGCGCATCCATCGGGGCGATGGGCTGGCCCTGACGCTCGCCGGTACCCATAATCCATCCGTTCTGGGAATGGAACCAGGCGGCGATTTTCCATGAATCGGCAACCGGGCCAAGTGCATCGAGGATCTCCTCAATGACCGGCAACGGCTCGCACATGGTATCGAACTGGTAGCCGGCGAAGTATTCCTGGCCGCCGACGGATACGCCAAATATGCGGCCGTGGCGCTTCCAGTCGCTGGCGGGCTGCCCCGTGTCGGCGGGCGGCATGATCTGAAGCGCATTGATCTGCTCCGCCGTGAGCCAGTCGCCTCGCGCCAAGACCGCGCGCATGGTCTCCCGACGCCGAATGCGCTCCTCGATCAGGGGCGCGACCGGCCCCGTCAGGCCTGTGATCGCGGCAGCAAGATCGTCCGCCCGCTTGAAAACGGCTTCCTCGAAAGGCCTTTTCGTCAGAAGGGCCTCCACCAGATCCTCCAGACCTCGCTTGAGGGAAGGTACGATGGCCGGATCGGTGCCGACCGGCAGGCGTAGGTTGAGCACTAGACCCTCGGTCGGGATATCCATATTCGGTTGGTCATGGACTCGGATCATGGCGTCCTCACTTCATCACATACAGCCTATCATTCCGGGGAGACCATCATCCTGCAGTTCTTCTGCCAGCAGTTCGCGAACGCGCTTGATGACCCAGGCCACCTCAGCCGACGAAATGTCCCACTGTCCCGAGGAAACTTTACGGGTTACGTCGGTTTCGATCCTAGAAAGGATATCAAACAGCGATTGCGATTGATTTTCGCCACGCTTCCGGCGGGCGTAGGACACAAGCTGTTGGACAAGATCTTCACACGCGTCGTATCGCGTGAATAGGTCTTCATCGGTCGGCCCTGAGATAAGCCGATCACCCACCCGACGGAGCAGGACTTTCGGTTGGTACCCACCGACAGCGCCCGGCGCAGGCGCCCGAGGAAAATCGTCAGGAATGGCTGGAGAGTTGATGGTCATGCGGCGCACCGACTTCACAAAAAGCGAGTTCTAGGTTTCTATGGGTGTAAGAGGCTGCAGCAAGTGACTGTCGTATCGCAGTGATATGGGGGCAATCAAGACGGCCGTTCGCAGCTTTAATAAGGGCTGAACGCGTCAAACCTGCCCGTCGGCAGCGAAAGCGACAGTATCAAAGCGCCGCTCATTAACCAGTGCTGGGGGAGATGCGAGATCGCGCCGATTTCGTGTGCACGGCCTCAGCTCACCATGACTGGTTGAATACCATCTCCAGGGTTCGTCGCCTGCTTTTGTTTCGCGCTCCCGCCAGATGCCGGCAACTTGGTACAAGTGGAGGCTGATACCGTCAGCCGCGCGATCCAGTACATAGACGAGAAAGCTATCTCGCTCGCATTCTGAAACCGCCTCGAGCAATACTTCGGGACCAGCCAATAGCCATCCAGTCGGCAGCGAGGAGTCACCCCGTCGCTTGGGCGATGCGGTCACGAGAAAATTCAGGTGCTCGTCCGTCCACCTGACGCAGGCCCACGCCTGGTAGGGCGTCGCAAGTTGCGGATTGAACGCCTCACGTTCGGCCCAAGTCGCATCCGTCACTAACATCCATCTTCCTTGAGGTAACTTACTGACATCCTGTCGAGTTCCTGTTTCGTAATTCACTCGTCGTCCGTTCCCACGGCCAGCGCCCCAACGAGACGCCCCCTCTATGCGACCTCCTGCAATCGTGCTATGCGCGCGTACGTTCCAGATGAAAAATCGTTGATGGTAACAAATGAACACTATAGATTGTAGTTCTTTAGTGTTCGAAATGAGTACATCAAGTCCTTTATGGGAGGACTTGCATGCGCTCCGAGGCCGAGTTCGGCACCGCACTGAAGCGACTTCGCGAAATAGTCAATGTCACGCAGGAGGATTTTGGGCTCATCTCCAGTCGGACGTACATAAGCACGATCGAACGGGGCCTGAAGTCGCCCACACTTGGAAAGATCGAGAAGTTAGCGGGAGTGCTTGGAATCCACCCGCTTACATTGTTGACCGTTGCCTACATGGACCGATTCACTCAGAAAGATATCGATCGGGTGACGAATGGTCTGCGCACACAACTGCTGGAAATCTTTGGAGAGAAGTGACAGTAAAGCTGCGTGTGATTGTGATACACACGTGGCTGAGGGCGGCGACATTCCTCCGACAAGACCGCGTTCGGCCCGGCCATTCTGCCCTGCATAGCTGGGGCGCTGCTCGGCACGCGATCGGCATGACGGTCTTTAACGGCTGTCGGACAACCATTTCGCGCAGATCGTGAACCTGCTGATGATTGTCTCGAGGATCGGCTATTTTGGATAACTAGACGATCCGCCGCGGAGCTTGTGCCCCGTGGATTCCATCCGGCCGGTCAAATGGCCGCTGCCAGGAGAAGCGGCCGTCGATGTCCCATCCGCGCGGTGGTCCGATTCGGGTTGAAATGCGTTCACCGAGCAACGCACAGTTAGCGCGCCAGATTTCCGCAACGCAGCAAAGACCGTCGGCATCAACCACGAAATACGGATACCCTTTTTCCTACCGCTCCTTTTGTTTTCGACTCAATGCTCTGTCCTTATCAGAAATGATCTGTTCTAGTTCGCGGATCTTAAGTTTCTGCTCCAGCAATGCATATAAAAGCGCCTTTTTTTCGAGATTCAGTGTAGAGACTCGTTTGCTAAGCTCTCTCTGCAACTCTCGTTTTGGTGACCCGGAGTTCTGACAGCGCGCAGACTTCCTGTGCGCGAGGATCTCTTGGATAATCTCCGGGTGAGAGACATAAACATTGCCGCGATTTACTTTCGCCACCTGACAAACACGTGAAACAGAAATTTGTGTGCCTGGGTACTCTCGGACAAGGAAGTCAATTGCGGTCCTCAACCGCTCGATTACAGATTGTCTTAGCTCAACAACAGTTGAATTCATGCTCGCCGCTCCTTATCCGCGGATTCCGTCACCGCCTGGTTATTCAACGATGCTAATACAGACGCCGATCGGGCAAGTCGTCGCTGTACCACTAGTATCGTTTGTTCAGAAAGATTTGGCGACTTGAGGAACAGTTCGTCTCTCGCGTGGCGCTGCTCCCAAAATGGTCTATGCTTTTGCGTGACACAAAAATTCCTGCAACGTGCGCAGACGTCGGCACATCGTTCGATGGGATTGGGCCCGAAGTCATCACCGCGGCAAGCCGAGTGCATTCGTGAGTACACGCAGTATCCCCAATAACAAGGCGCCAGCACTACCCCTTTCGAGATCATATCCTCGACCATTGCCTCGAGAACTCTCTTTCCTCGGAAGGTCTTTGGATCGCCCACACTCGCACGTGCGGCCGCAAGGGCGGGAGCAGCCGGCCCAGCTACTTCCGAACTCATCAGTAGATCAGTAAGACCATCCACAAGGTCCTTTCGGTCCTCTTCCCGCATGATCTGTGAGAGTTCGAGGTCGCCACCCCCGTAACTGCCCGCTGTAATCATGTCTCTCAAGTGTCCCAAATGATTCGCGAGTGCGCCCAAAGCATGTTTGTCGCGGCGCATAACCATGCTAGCGAATGTCTTTCGGGCGGCATGTGGATGGAGTCTGTGTGTCGCTGGCCATTTTTTCGCTCTAAACGCCCCTCCTGCGAAGCGTTTGATCATGCGCGGCCCCGAGTTTGCTGGCACACGTCTGGTCTTCCTCCCAACGCCGTCAACGATGCCATTTCCGGCTATGAAAAGATATTTGAATCCGACGCAGATTCTTTGCTGATCATGGAGACGTATCAGCAATTCGATTCCACGTCGTACCGACTCCGGCACGATCCACTGCCTGACAATCGCATGCTTCTTTGCCGCAACTCCTTGGATAAAATAAGCATCAGTTCCGTTATTCAACTGTTGCGCCGCTAGGCAATCCGCCTTAAGGGAGAAGACTTCGCTGATTCTCGGGCCAACCAGAAAAAGAATGGTAACGAGCACGGCATCCTGAGTTGTGGTGATAGCCTTTCTGACCACCGATCCAGTTCTATTGTGCTCCGCCTTAAGGGCAAACACCATTTGCTGAAAAGTGGGGAGTTGGGATATCGAGTGATACTCTTTCTCTGCGGCCCGGCGACGAACTCCATGCGATTTCCCTAGTTGTCGATTGCGTAACTTCCAGATACGAGAAGCAAGCTCCACGGTGAATTCACCATACTGATCAAGCCATGCTAGAGCATCGTCGATCAGTGGAAGCGCCAACGCATCGGGAGCTGGCTTCCATGGATCGCTTCGTGTCGCAGCACCCCGGACCGACCGTTCTTTGCCGAGCCCCCACGGATTTATTCTCAATGGGGCCGTGTATTTTTCCCTGAGTTGCC
Organism: Paraburkholderia sp. A1RI_3L; assembly: GCF_048957895.1. Lineage (NCBI taxonomy): Bacteria > Pseudomonadati > Pseudomonadota > Betaproteobacteria > Burkholderiales > Burkholderiaceae > Paraburkholderia > Paraburkholderia sp. A1RI_3L. The sequence continues at coordinate 820,967 of NZ_JARCHA010000001.1, read as the reverse complement.
ATAGTGTGTTAAACAACGCCACGTAGGATTTGATCGTTCCAGCGGATCGCGCGGTATTGGTTCGTTGGCCGGGTGATCGCAAGAACTCGATCATGTCGTCTCGTGTCAACTGGCTTAGACGCCATATCTGGCGCTCCGTCATCCAGGAGACCACTACGTTAATGCGCCCCCAGACTCCGAGAACCGTCGCTCCGCTAATACCACCGTACCGAGCACCGAGTAAATCCATATAAGCGGACATGAACTGTTTCAAGCTTCGCGTCAGATATTGACGTTGATGCCTCGTCGCGTCGTCCGCCAACGCGAGTTTGCCCCAGTACAATTTAAGCTCTCGCTTTACGTACAATTCTGTCTGTGGAATTGTCCACACATCCTTGTTTTTCGATACCAGATTCTTGTGTGGATACATGGTCGCTACTCCAGAAACGGAACAGGAAACGCGTCAGCTATCGCAGCCGCCTTTTTTAGTATCGTCTCGGGGACGCGAGGCAATAGCTCCTGCTGAATCGTCCGTAAGGTTGGTTGATAGATAGCGTCAAATCGAGCTTTCCAGCCTTCGGTGGTGGCCTTCTCCTCCGCCTGCGTCAGAGCGCTCATGGCCGTTATAAGTTTGGCTATAACAGACACGTTGTCGAGCGGGACAAGTGAGCCAGGACAACCCGCACAATGTAGGAAGTTGTCACAAAGTTCGCCAGCTCTCGTTCCCGGCGCAATGCCCTCGAAAGGCGATTTGCACGAAAATCCGAAGAGAGTCTGATGAGCCTCGACGTTCGGCGGAATATCTTTTCGATTGGGCTGCTTGCCGGCCCTTCTGGTATTCGACTCGCCTTCGATCTCTTGCTGAGCACGGTTTATGGTCGCGTTCCAATTGTCCTTCACATTGTCGAGATCCACGTACTTGAGCGACGTGTCTTTGTCCTTGTGGTTTAAGACGACCTGCGCGCTTTGCAGTCCGTCCGCGCTGGCCTGTGCCGACATCAATTCGCCCGTTGCCAGTTGACGCGCAGCGACGCGGCGGTGAAGTTCGGCATTTGTGGCGCGGAACATCTTAGGAGTGAAGTCGGAAATCTGATGTTTCGCTCGAAACGCGTCAAGTAGCAAGAACATAAAGCTACGGTCCGGAGTGACCGCCCTGCGATCGACCGTCATGGCCAAGAAAAGATGGTCGGCATCACGACGCCGAGTCCGCGGTTGTAAGTTCTCGGTTAGAGTGATCAAACGTCGAGCCACGCCTGTTGCACTCCAGCGCAATTTGACCGGGAATTCGGCTCTCTGCATTGAGTCGGCGCGAGGCTTAAACCATTCAAGCCATTCAAGATCATCCCGAAGAGGATGCGCCGAAATGCAGGTTCGATGCATATTTCTTATCGAGTCCGGATTCCCAGCCGACTGTATCAATATCAGCAAATAGAAGGGCACAAGGTCGGATGACGTAATCCAAAGCGATCTATATAACGCTCTTATTCCACCACTTTCAACGACTCCTCTCCATAGACTGCTTTTCATCTCAGAGCGGCGAGGCAAGACACCTCCGCCCAACTCCAGAAGCTCACGAATCAGATCGTTATTTCCGGGATAGACCCATCGGCCGTTGGATTGGATGAATACCCGATTTGCTAGTCGACTTTCAATTTGATCAATCTCTTCCCTGCATATACTCAATATTGCTTTTATTTCATCTTCGCTCAAATGCTCCGGTTCCGTTTCACGCTTGCGAGGAAACGAGAGGATGTCTTCGGCGAGAGATTTGGCGACCAGGCCGGTAAAATTTCTGTGCAGAGAAGAGGTTAATCGGATTGCGACATTTAGCGTAGATGCACGGCTGGCATTCGCCAAATGTTGCTCGGCGAGCCACGTGCGAAATCGGTTCAACACGTCCGATGGTAAAGGTAGGGTCCGGTGGATCTCGGTGCTCGAAAGAAACGTTGCGAACTTGCGGAGTTGCGCGAAGGCGGTTATCTGCGAATCCGGGCGAGTATGCCCATACTCCAATTCGAACGCGCTTTTCATGCCAGTCGCTAGCCTGAAGTCAAGTCCGAGCTCTGCGAAATTTAAGCAACCATAATGCTCGCCGGCTGAATCCTTCAGCGCGAGCTCGATTTGCTCGGCATTTTCCACAACACGTCCACGCATCAGGTTGCTCCGTACAGGTAATCGAGCGCCGATCGCACAGAATCGCTCCGAACCTGAGTGGCCTGGAGATAGATTTCGGCAGTTTTCATTGATGCATGGCCGAGCAGAATCTGAAGAACTTTAAGGGGATTGATTCTTACGCCTTGCGCCGCTTTTTCGGAAAGAACGTCAAACGCCGTTATGGCAAAGGTGTGTCGAAGGTGATGAAGCGTGGACGCGCAGTTGGCCTCCATCGCAGCCCGTGAGTATGCACTGGAGAGAGTCTCGCGCGAAAGGGGCGATCCGTTTTTCAAAAAGACGTGAGTGTCATCGGGGCGTATGGGTTCTCCCCGCTCCACCTGGATATACCACCAAGTTTCGTCGAGCAAACCGCGTGGCACATAAAGATTTAAATTCTTGTCGCCTTTTCGACGAATAGTTAATTTGCCGAGAACGTCCTGGCGACCGATTGACTCTCGCGCTTCGACTATCTGCTCCACGGAAAGCTGGCAAAGTTCAAAGCGTCGAATCCCGGTGCAAACAGCCCATTTAAACGCGAGAGAGTAGGGGTTCGGCACCGACGCAACAAGCTTCGAGACCTTTTCCGTAGGTAACGCGACAGGTAGCTTGTTTGTGACTAGTGGGATGCCAATACGACCGCGTCGCCGATAGACATCGCTGTCGCTATATTGGGTTCGAACGAGCGCTTTGTTGTCCGCAATCCATTTCCCTAAAGAACTGTGGAACAGCTCCTGCTGCTCTCCCCATTCGTAGAAAATCGCCACAATGCGAAGTGTCAGTGCGATTGTGGCGCTGCTTCGTTTCCTGTTTCCTCGGGCAGTAAGTTCATGGGTTAGAAGATTCCTAAACTGCTTAAAATGGATCTCGGTTGCGTCTTCCACCCTGCACGAATGGTCGACAAGATACCTGCACCAAGCCAGCAACCCTTCGCTATATGTTCTGACAGTGTCTCCGGTCACGCTGTGCGAAAAGAGCGCCGTCTCGGCCAGGAAAAGAGAAGGTAGCCATGCGACGGTGTAGTCAGTATCCTCGAACAACACCACAACCAAGGGGACATCAAACAGCACCGCATCGCTCACGTCGATTTGGTACGGCATGAGTAATTGATCCGACATGAGTAACTGGCCCAGTGCAGTTACCGAGCCAAAGTCATTTCGGGGTCGGATTCCAATTGATTGCAGCATTGAAGATCCTTAAGGCACGGCTCAGCTCACTTATACCACCCGAGCGCCCCGCGTATGCCCGTACAGACACGCACCTCGACCTAATGCCCGAATTCGATCGTCACGTGCTGGAGACACTGCGCGAGCCGCTCGAAGCCGGCCGCATCACGATCTCGCGCGCCGCGCTGCAGGCAGATTTCCCCGCCGCCTGTCAGCTCGTGGCGGCCATGAATCCTTGCCCCTGCGGCTGGCGCGGCGATCCGGGCGGCCGGTGCCGCTGCACGCCGGACGGCGCCGCGCGCTACATGCGCAAGCTCTCGGGGCCGCTTCTGGACCGCATCGACATCCAGATCGAGATTCCCGCCCTCAGCGCGGCCGAACTTGCTGGCCGCGCCGCCGCGCCAGGCGAGCCGAGCGGCGCGATTGCCGTGCGCGTCCGCGCTGCACGCGAGCGCCAGTTGGCTCGACAGGGGAAGACCAATCGCGAACTGGCGGGGCGGGAGGTAGACGAGGTGTGCGAAACGGACGCGGACGGCGAAGCGCTGTTGCGGGAAGCGGGCGAGCGCTTTGGCTGGTCGGCGCGGGCGTACTACCGCGTGTTGAAGGTCGCGCGCACGATTGGCGATCTGGCCGGTGCCAATCGGCTTACTGCCGCGCACGTCGCCGAAGCCATCCAGTACCGGCGCACCGCGCTATCCGTATGAAGGCAAAAAGCGCGTGTCAAGACTTGACTTATGCACAAATATGACTAGTGGCCGACGCGGAACAAGATTTCCGGCAATTCATCGAACGGCGCGACGAAACTCATTGATTCTATTGGATTTTCGTCCACGCCCCGATTTGCTTGCAAACTGACAGAAAGCCCACGGGACGGGCCTTTCAGCGAATTTCGGCCGAGTTCTCAACAGAGTTATCCACATCCAGTCCGGAACACGGAAAAATCCTCGTGAAATCCGTGCATTAGCGTACAAAGCTGCCAAGGAACCTTCATTTAACATATTGGTCTACCGCATCTTCATACGGACTTCGGCGCCGCGTTTAGTGATCAGTACAGCTTGAACGACCCGAAAAACTGATCGATCTGTTCCGGCGCCGGCTCCTTGCTGGCGATCACCGCCGCCTGGTACACGTGCGTTCCCTTAGCCACCAGCCGTACATGAATCATTCGCGGCTCCTGCTTCGGCCCGGCTTTCCCGCTCAAGGTCATTTCGAAGCCCGGCACGGCGCCGCCTGCTGCAAGCGGAATCTGCACCGCCCGGCCGCTCGGCTCTGCGCCCACGTTGCGGGCCATCCCGTCGCGCAGGAAGTCGAGCACCTTCTGCTGTAGCTGCGGGTCGCCGCTCGGCAAAGTGAGGGTGCCGACCGCGAAGACGACGTGATCGGCCTCGGCGGTCTGCATGTGCATCTGCAAGGGCGTACCGTCGATGTCGACGCGACGGTCATCGGTACCCGGCCGGGCCGGCAAGTCCACCGTGTAGCCGCTGTCGTTGTTCATCACCGTGCGCCAGTCGTAGGTGGGCGTGCATGCCAGCAGCGCGCTCGCAGCCAGCCCGCCACACGCCAGCCGCAGGAACTGTTCCAGTGTGGCGCGCGCTGCCAGGCGGAAGTTGCGGCCAGTCGGCAACGCGCCGTGTTTCGCGCCGGTCGGACACAATTTCGTTTGCGACAGAGGGAAGCGGGATGAAAACAGCCGGAAAGCAAAGAGAAATACGGTACGGAACATGAGACGCATAAAAGGTACGGGAAACCGGAATGGCATTATCCGTCGCCGCTCGGCATTCTGCCGCAGCCGCCGATTGCCGCTAGAATAAGCAGGTTAATCGCGTTGAGCGCCGGATCGCGGCGAACCGAGGTTCCATCCATGAGTCAATCATCTGTTTCCACTCGTCGCTCCAGCCCGGTGCGGTACATCGCGGCGGCGGTTGTCGCGGGCGCTATTGCCGTTGCAGGCTATTTCGCCTTCAACGGCCAGCAGCACGCACCCGACGCAACCTTTACGCTGCTGTCCGGCCAGAAGGTCTCCACGTCCGAACTGAAGGGCAAGGTCTATCTCGTGAATTTCTGGGCGACGAGCTGCACGACGTGCATGCACGAAATGCCGCAGATGGTCCAGACGTACAACCGCTTCAAGAGCCAGGGACTGGAATTCGTTGCCGTGGCGATGAACTACGACGCGCCGATGTACGTCGCCAACTACGCCGAAACGCGCAAGCTGCCGTTCAAGGTAGCGCTCGACGACGGCTCCGCCGCCAGGCAGTTCGGTAACGTGCAACTCACACCGACCACGTTCGTAATCGACCGCAACGGCAAGATCCTGAAGCGCTATGTCGGCGAACCGCAGTTCGCGGAACTCGACCAACTGCTGCAACAAGCGCTGAGTACCTGAGACGCCGAGGCGTCTGCATGCGGCGGCTTGCGACAGAACGCTGCCGCTCCGCAATCAAAGACGAACAAAACGCTTTAACGAAAATGCCGCCCCTCAGGTCGGCGTTTTCGTTTTCGGTCACCCGCCGCGCTCGGTTTCCGCACGAGCCGCCAGCCCGTATCGCTTGATCTTCTCGTAGAGCGTTGCCTTGCCGAGTTGCAAGCGGTCCGCCGCAGCCGCTACCGCGCCGCCGCACTGCGCGAGCGCATCGGCAATCACCGCGCGCTCGAACTGCTCTACTCGCTCCTTGAGCGACAGCGCGTCGGCCTCGCCGCCCGACGCGGCGAATGAATCCTCGCTCACGCCCAGCACGTAGCGCTCCGCGGCGTTGCGCACTTCGCGCACGTTGCCCGGCCAGTCGCGCTGCATCAGCGCGAGACGCTGGCGCTCGGTCAGAATGGGCGCGGGCCGCTCGTAGCGCACGGCGGCTTCCAGCAGGAAGTGCTCGAAGAGCGGCACGATATCTTCGCGACGTTCCGCAAGGGGCGGCAGCGAAATCGTCACCACGTTGAGGCGGTACAGCAGGTCGCGACGGAAGGTGCCGGCGGCCACCAGCTCCAGCATGTCGCCCTTGGCCGCCGCCACCACGCGCAGATTCACGCGAATCGACTGGTTCGAGCCGAGCCGCTCCAGCACGCCGTCCTGCAACACGCGCAAGAGTTTCACTTGAAGCGAAAGCGGCATGCTCTCGATCTCGTCGAGAAACAGCGTGCCGCCCGATGCGTGCTCGAGCTTGCCGATGCGCCGTTTGGCGGCGCCCGTGAAGGCGCCGGGCTCGTAGCCGAACATCTCCGATTCGAACATCGGCTCGGGCAGCGCGCCGCAATTCACGGCGATGAAGGGCTTGTCCTTGCGCGGCGACATCTCGTGCAGGCTGCGCGCGACGAGTTCCTTGCCCGCGCCCGTGTCGCCGTTGATGAGCACGGATGCGTCCGTCGGCGCGACGTTGGCAATGAGCCGGCGCACTTGCTCCATGGCCGGACTACGACCGATGATGCGCGGCGCCACGGCGTTCTGCCCCGCCAGTTCGCGGCGCAGCGCCAGGTTTTCGAGCATCAGGTTGCGCCGCTCCAGCGCGCGGCGCACCGTCTCGGTCAACCGTTCCGAAGGAAACGGCTTTTCGATGAAGTCGTACGCGCCGTCGCGCATCGCCTGCACGGCCATTGAAATGTCGCCGTGACCGGTGACGAGAATCACGGGCACGTCGGGCGCGCGCTCATGGCAATGGGCGAGCAGGTCGAGCCCGCTTGCTCCGGGTAGCCGGATGTCGCTCACGATCGCGCCGGAAAAATCCGCGCTGATCGCGCCCATCGCCTCTTCCGCAGACGCATAGCCGACCACGTCGAAGCCCGCCAGTTGCAGGCTTTGCATGCCAGCGCGGCGCACGAGCTCGTCGTCCTCGATATAGAGCACCTGCAAACCTTCTTTCACCATGATTCGTTCGCCATCCTGATTCATGAGCTCGCCGTGAGCGCGGGCTTCGGCACGGCGGCGCGCGGCAGCGTGAGCACGAAGAGCGCGCCGCCGGGGCCGTCCGTCGCGTTTTGTGCAGTGAGCGAGCCGCCGGAGTCGCGAGCAATCGACGAAGAAATCGCAAGGCCGAGTCCCAGCCCTTGCCCCATCTCCTTGGTCGTGAAGAACGGCTCGAAGAGGCGCGGCAGCACGTCTTCCGGAATGCCCGGGCCGTTGTCGCGCACGGAGAGCGCGACCGTCTCGGGCTGGCTTGCGTCGATGCATACCTCGATGCGCGGGTGCGGCATGCCCGCCACCGCGTCCAGCGCGTTGCCAATCAGATTGATCAGCACCTGCTCGAGGCGCAGGTCGTCGCATTGAGCAACGAGCGAAACGCTTTCGTCGACGCCTTCGGCATTGAGGTCGAACGGGCGGCGAACCGGCGCGGCGGTGCCCGCGCCCGCGCCAGCCTCAGCGTCGGCCTCGGGGGCCTCGATCAGCCTCACGTCCAGCTCCACCTGTTCGAGCCGTTTCTGCAAAACGGACAACGCATTGCGCAGCGCCCTCGCCACCGGCGCCCGCGCGCTGCGCGGCCGCGCCCGCCCGACGAACAGCTTCAGCTGATTCGTGATCTTGCCCATGCGTTCGGTGAGCGACGCGATCGCGAACAGATTCTCGCGAGCCGAACCGTAATCACCGCGTTCGAGCAGCAGGCGCGTGTTGTCCGAGAAAGTGCGCAGCGCCGCGAGCGGCTGGTTGAGTTCGTGCGTGATGCCGGCGGCCATCTGGCCAAGCGCGGCGAGCTTGCTGGCCTGCACGAGTTCGTCGTGCGCGGCACGCAATTCCTGCTCGGCACGCGTGCGCTCCGAGACTTCTTTCTTGAGCTGTTCGTTGGCCTGCGAGAGGTCGACGGTGCGCTCTGCCACGCGTTCGTTGAGCTCCGCATACGCCTTTTGCAGCAGCGCGCGGCTGCGCATCACCTCGCGCACGCGCGCGCGGCGCATGCGCCAATAGAACGCGAGCAGACACAGCGACACATAGCCGAAGCCAGTCACGACGGTGGCATTGCGGGCGTCGGCGTCGACGGCATCGACCGGCGACATCGTGACCAGATGCCAGTCCGGCTCGCCCACGGCCCGACGCGTGGCGAGGTAGCGGACGGCGCCGCGTCCGCCACCTACGCGCACGATGCGCGCATCGCCTTCGAGCACCTGCTGCACGGTGACCGGCAGCGGCGTGATGTCCTGCTGTGCGTACTGGCGGGTCTGATAGATCGAATCGGCCACGGCGCCCGAGAGCGGCCGCACGGTATGGTATTTCCACGTCGGAACCGAGGACAGGAAGATCACGCCGTGGTCGTCGGTGACGAAGAGTGGCTCGGACACATCCGTGCCCGGAAACCATTCGAGATTCAGCTTGACGACAGCGACGCCCACGATACGGCCATCGCGCAGCACCGGCTGCGAAATGTAGTACCCCGGATCATGCGAGATCGTACCGATGCCGAAGAAGCGGCCCACGCCGCCTTTGATTGCATCGATGAAATACGGCCGGAAGCGATATTCCACGCCGGCGAAGCTGTCCGGCTGCTGCCAGTTGCTGGCGGCCACGCAGAGGCCGTCCGCGCGAATGATGTAGGTGGTGGTGGCCCGCGCGTGGCGGTTCACAGCCTCGAGGTAGTGGTTCGCGCGCGCGACGAGCGCGGGTCCGGGGTTCGGCGTGACGAGCGCCTCCTGCACGGCGGGATGGCCGGCCACCAGATACGGCAGCGATTCGTAGCGCTCCAGCGTGCTCTTGAGCGCGCTGGTAAGGCGATCGCCGCGCACGGCAGCGTTGCGCCGCAGGTTGTCGATGCCGTGCTGCCACGCAACCGTCCACGTGAGCGCGCACGCTGCGGCGAGCCCGGCGAGAAGCGCGAAGAGGATCAGCAGGCGGCGCGTCACGGCAGCGGATTCCAGAGGGTGATACCCGCCCATTGTGGCATATCCGGACACGCCGCCCGAAGCGTGCTGCGCGGGCGCCGCGGCCATCCGGCACGGCGCCGCGTCATGCATCGCATCAGGCTCCGGCGGTCTCGCTGACGGCCACTTCGCCCGAGAGGCCGGCACGCAGTTTCGAGCGGTCCAGCTCTTTTTCCCACGCCGACACCACCACCGTCGCCACGCCGTTGCCGATGATGTTCGTCAGCGCACGGCATTCGCTCATGAAGCGGTCGATGCCGAGAATCAGCACCATGCCCGAAAGCGGAATGGTGGGCACCACGGCGAGCGTCGCGGCGAGCGTGATGAAGCCAGCGCCCGTCACACCGCTCGCGCCCTTGGACGTGAGCATCGTCACGGCGAGCAGCGTGAGCTGTTGCGTGAGCGTGAGATCCGTGTTGGTGGCCTGCGCGATGAAGAGCACGGCCATCGTCATGTAGATGTTGGTGCCATCCAGGTTGAACGAGTAGCCGGTCGGCACGACGAGACCCACCACGGAGCGCGAGCAGCCGAGCTTTTCGAGTTTCTGCATCAGCTGCGGCAGCGCCGCTTCCGACGAGCTCGTGCCCAGCACGATCAACAGTTCTTCCTTGATGTAGCTGACGAAGCGGAAGATGTTGAAGCCGACTGCGCGCGCGATGATGCCGAGCACCACGATCACGAAGACCGCCGCCGTCAGATAGAAGGTACCGATCAGCTTCAGGAGCGGCAGCAGCGAACCCAGGCCGTACTTGCCGATAGTGAAAGCCATCGCGCCGAACGCGCCGATGGGCGCGAGCTTCGTGACGATGCGCACCACGCCGAACAGGATGTTCGAAATGCCTTCGATGAAGTCCGTCACCACACGGCCGCGCTCGCCGAGCGTCGCCAGCACGCTGCCGAACAGCAGCGCGATCAGCAGGATCTGCAGGATTTCACCTTGGGCGAACGCCGAGAAGAACGTGTCGGGAATGATGTGCATCAGGAAGTCGACCGTGCTCTGGCCATGGGCCTTTGCCGCGAAGGAGGCGACTGCCTTGCCGTCCAGCGTCGCCGGATCCACGTTGAAGCCGACGCCCGGCTTGAGCACGTGCGTGGCGATGAGGCCGATGAGAAGCGCGAACGTCGAAACGATCTCGAAGTACAGCAGCGCCTTGCCGCCCACGCGGCCAACCTTCTTCATGTCCTGCATGCCGGCGATGCCGGTCACGACCGTACAGAAAATGATCGGCCCGATCACCATCTTGATGAGCTTGATGAACGCGTCGCCGAGCGGCTTCATGTCGATGGCGAGCGCCGGCGAGTAATGTCCAAGAACGATGCCGATGACGATCGCGGCGATCACCTGGACGTAGAGCACTTTATAAATGGGTTTCTTCACGATGGTTCCTGCTGGTGTTGCTGCACATGGGAGCCGGTGGCCGGCCGCCGCGTCGCGTACGGGCGCATGAAAACCTCGTCGGGATGCAGCGGGCAAGCCGCGACAAGACGACGGGTTCAGAAGTACCGGGAAGGGGTTTTGAGCATCGATTGTCTCCTTGCTTTAGTAATGAGGCCGTTGCGGCCGCGCGTCTTCATTGCAAGGGCGATGCCAGTTGCGTAACGCCTTTACCGCCTTGATTTATTTGAGATTTTTCCAATCCCCCGCCACCGTTCGTCCGGGTTTCCGGAAACCTGGACGCGAGCTGTCCGACTTTCCAGACGTCGCAGCATGTGAGCGCACGACTGCACACACGCCGGGCGCACAACAGAGGAAACAAGGGGAAGAACAGCGACTTGGCCGCGCGGAAAAACAAGCGGCCAAAAAAATGCCTTCCCGGTGGCGGGAAGGCATGCGAAAGAGAAGTCGGAGACCCTTGCAGGCCTGTGGGCACCGAAAACGGTCAGTTACGGCACCCACAGATCAATCTTAAGCGCGCAGACGGGCGCCCAAAGTCAACTATTGTCAAAACCCCGTGCAGGAACGGGTAGCGCCTCCGCGTACGCTCTCAAGCCAAGCGTCGGACCCCACAGAGCAGACACCGCGGCGATGAATCAAACCACGCCCGCGCCGTGCGCCTGCAGATCTGCGTGATAGCTCGAGCGCACCATCGCGCCCACGGCGGCATGCGTGAAACCCATCTTGTAGGCCTCTTCTTCATACATCTTGAACGTGTCGGGATGCACGTATGCCCGCACCGGCAGGTGGTGCTCCGAAGGCTGCAGATACTGGCCGATCGTCAGCATGTCGACGTCGTGTGCGCGCAGGTCGCGCATCACCTGAAGGATTTCCTCTTCGGTCTCGCCCAGCCCAACCATCAAGCCCGACTTCGTCGCGACATCGGGATGCAGCGCCTTGAAGTCCTTCAGTAGCTTGAGCGAATGTGCGTAGTCCGAGCCCGGCCGCGCTTCCTTGTAGAGACGCGGCACCGTTTCGAGGTTGTGATTCATTACGTCGGGCGGCGCGGCATTGAGGATGGAGAGCGCACGGTCGAGGCGGCCACGGAAGTCCGGCGTGAGAATCTCGATGCGCGTTTCCGGCGACTGCGCGCGCACTTCACGGATGCACTCCACGAAATGGCCAGCGCCGCCGTCCCGCAGGTCGTCGCGGTCCACGCTCGTAATCACCACGTACTTGAGCTTGAGCGCCGCAATCGTGCGTGCCAGATTCGCCGGTTCCTCGGGATCGAGCGGATCGGGACGGCCGTGGCCCACGTCGCAGAACGGGCAGCGGCGCGTGCACTTGTCGCCCATGATCATGAACGTCGCCGTGCCCTTGCCGAAGCACTCGCCGATGTTCGGACAGCTCGCTTCCTCGCACACGGTGTGCAGGTTGTGCTCGCGCAGAATCTGCTTGATCTCGTAGAAGCGCGAACTGCCGGTGGCCGCTTTCACGCGAATCCACTCCGGCTTCTTCAGCTTTTCGATCGGCACGACCTTGATCGGAATGCGCGCGGTCTTCGCCTGCGCCTTCTGTTTCGCAGTGGCGTCGTAGGGCGCGGGAGCGGCAGCGTCGGGAGCCGGCGTGCCAGCGAGGTTCGCGGTAGCGTCAGTCATTCGTTCGATCCAGTCAGGCGGTGGCGGCACCGGCCTGCGGTTGGGCGACGGCCGCGCGCGTGCCGTCGAGGTTTGCAGTGAGACTTCGGGCGAGCGTGGCCGCCACGTCGTTCCAGCTCGCGGCGACGCCGAGCGTCGCCATGTCGACCGTCTCGAGCCCTGCATAGCCACAGGGATTGATGGCGAGAAACGGCCGCAGATCCATGTTCACATTGAGGCTCACGCCGTGATAGCTGCAGCCGTTGCGGATTTTCAGCCCGAGTGCCCCGATCTTGGCGCCGACATGAACGCCGGCTGCGGGGCCGGGCGCAACGTAGATGCCGGGCGCGCCGGCCTTGCGTTCGCCCGCGAGATTATACGACGCGAGTGTATCGATCACGGCCTGCTCGATACGCGTGACGAGGTCGCGCACCATGAGCTTGCGGCGGCGCAGGTCGAGCAGCAAATAGGCGACGACCTGGCCGGGGCCGTGGTAAGTGATCTGCCCGCCGCGGTCGATCTTCACAAGGGGAATGCCGCTGTCGGCAACGAGCAGATGGCTCGGGTTACCGGCCTGGCCGAGGGTAAAGACGGGCGGATGTTCGACGAGCCAGATTTCGTCGGGCGTGCCGGGCGTGCGCGCTTCGGTGAAAGCACGCATCGCATCGAAGCTCGCCTGGTAGGGTTCCGTGCCACGCCAACGCAGCACGAGGGGAATCGCGTCCGAAGCGCAAGGCGCCGTGGCCGCTTCCGCAGCGGGCGCGCAATCGTCTGAGGGAAAAGGGGACAGGGAAACCGGCGTGGCACACATGATGTGCGCAGTTTACCGAAATCCCGCCCCCGCCGCCGGACATCGCCCGGCGGCGCTCACACCGTGCGCCAGCCGTCGCCCACGCGCACGCCGAGCCGTTGCGCGGCACGGGCCGCCCAGTCGATGAGCCGCTCCGACGGCCGCGCCGGAATGGCAAACGCCACACGTGCGGCCGGCGCCCCTTCCACGCTGAGCCACAGCCGTTCGCCGCGCCGCAGCCGCAGCGTATGGCCAGGTTCGAGCCAGTAATCCTCCACGTCGTCGCTGCGCGTGACCCAGACCGGGCCGCCGTGCACGGTTAGCCGCGTGCTGTTGGCGACCTTCATGGGCACCGTCTCGCCAGCGTGGATTTCGAACGTGATGTTTGAGGAAATTTCTCGCATGATCCGCTCCGCCAAAAATCGTCTTGATGGCTAGAATCGTAGATGCCGCAAGGGATTGGGCAAAACGATCATTTTTCACCGGTATGTGAGAAAAATTGCGATGGACCTGCGCGAGTTACCCGTATTGAACGCGATCAAGGCATTCGAGGCCGCGGCGCGGCACGAGAGCTTCTCCCGCGCCGCCGACGAGTTGTTCGTCACGCACGGCGCCGTGAGCCACCAGATTCGCGCGCTGGAAGCCGACCTCGGCGTCACGCTGTTCGCCCGCGACGGCAAGCGCGTGCGGCTCACCGATACGGGCCGGCGCTACGCGACCCAGGTGCGCGCTGCGCTGGCCGCCCTGCTCGATGCCACGCGCGAGATTCGCGCAGGCGACCGCGAGCGCCGGCTGGTCGTCTCGATGCTGACCTCGTTTGCCGCGCGCTGGGTGACGCCGCGCATCGGCCGCTTCATCGAGGCGCACCCGAAATGGGATCTGGAACTGCTTTCCACGAACGCACTCACCGACTTTGCACGCGACGACGTGGACGCCGCGATCCGCTTCGGCTACGGCCGCTACCCCGGCCTGCACGCTGAACTGCTGCTGGAGGAGATCTTCTTTCCGGCATGCTCGCCGCAGTTCAACGGCGGCAAGCTACCCAGGAACCCGCGGGAGATGACTAAGCTCGCGCTGCTGCGCTCCGACGACGAACTCTGGCGCCCATGGTTCGACGCCGCCGGGCTCGACGATGTCCCCGAGCCCAAACGCGGCGTGCTGTACCAGGATTCGTCGAACCTGCTGCAGGCCGCCATGGACGGCCAGGGCATCGCGCTCGTGCGCCGCTCGCTCGCGATGCACGAGATCGCGGCGGGGCGACTGGTGCGGCTGTTCGAGATCGATGGCCCCAGCCCCTGGAGCTACTACTTCATCTGCCCGCCGCACATGTTGCAGACCGAGCGTGTGCAGGCATTCCGGAACTGGATTTTCGAAGAGGTGGCGAGCTTCAAGCTGCTGTTCCAGCGAGCATGCGAGGAAAGCTCACAGCGCGCGCGTGAGGCCCTGCCCGCAGACGAGAGGTAGCGGAATCGAAGGAATTTGACTTACAGGACGACCTTCACCATCGGGTGCCCGGTGAGGGCAAGGTAGATGTCGTCCAGGTGCTCGCGGCTCACCGCGCGCACCGTCACGGTGAGGCCCGTGTAGTTGCCGCCGCTCGACGGACGCACTTCCACGCGCGACGCGTCGAACCCGCTGTCGAACTTGCGGATCACGGCAACAATGGTTTCGGCGAATTCCGGGTGTGACTTGCCCATCACCTTGATCGGAAAATCGCAGGGAAATTCGAATAGCGATTCGTTCATCGGACTCATGCCTTACTCCTCGAGCGCCGCGGCGAAGGGCTCATTGTGCGCCTGGTGCGTGTTGTGCGCCTTGCCTCGCGGACGGGCATGCGGCAGAGAGCGCCGCATACCCGCACAGACGGGGGCCACTTCGCAGACGCCGCCGCCGAAGGGGAACCCGCGCCATTGCGCTTACTTCTTGTTGAACATCAGCATCAGCGAATCCCACACGCGGCCGACGACGCCCGCCTGCGGCACCGCCTTCAGCGCGACCACCGGGAATTCGGTGAGCGTCTTGCCGTCCGCGACGAGCTTCGCGGTGCCAACCTTCTGGCCGTCCGCGATCGGCGCGATCAGCGGGCTTGCGATCTCGATCTGCGGCTTCGCCTTGTCGGCCGCGCCCTTTGGCACCGTGATGTACTGATCGGTCTTCACGCCCACCTGCACGGTGTCGGCCGCGCCCTTGTAGACGCGCGGCGTGGCGACGGCCTGATTCGCCTTGTACAGGCGCACCGTGTCATACGCGGTGTAGCCGTAGTTCAGCATCTTCAGGCTGTCCTGCACGCGGTCGTGCTCCTTCTGCTCGCCCATCATCACCGTGACGAGACGGCGCGACGCATCGCTGACGCCGGGCAGCGGACGCTTCGCCGTGGCGATCAGGCAGTAGCCCGCCGCCTGCGTGTGGCCGGTCTTGAGGCCGTCCACGGTCGGGTCGATCCACAGCAGCCGGTTGCGGTTCGGCTGCTTGATCTTGTTGTACGTGAACTCCTTCACCGAAAAGATGCTGTAGTAGTCGGGGAAGTCGCGGATCAGGCGCGTGGAGAGCACGGCGAGGTCGCCTGCCGTCGTGTAATGCTGCGGATCGGGCATGCCGTTCACGTCGGCGAAGTGCGTATGGGTCATACCGAGGCGCTGCGCCTCGGTGTTCATCATGTTGACGAACTGCGACTCGCTGCCGCCCACGAGTTCCGCGAGCGCGATGGCGGCGTCGTTGCCCGACTGCACGATCATGCCGTACACGAGGTCGTGCACCGTCACCGGCTTGTTCGCCTCGATGAACATGCGCGACTCGTCGTTGCGAACGCGGCGCACGGCCTCGCTCGGCATGACGGTCTGCTCCATCGTGATCTTCTTCGTCTGCAATGCTTCGAAGACGAGATAGGCCGTCATCAGCTTCGTGAGCGAAGCCGGCTCCACGCGCTCGTCGGGATTGCCCGACGCGAGCACCTGGTTCGCGGTGGCATCAATGAGCACCCACGAACGCGCGTTCACCGCGGGCGGCGGCACCTGTGCAAAGGCAGCCGATGCCGCAACGAGCGTTGCCGGCAGCAGCACGCCGAGCGCGACTGCGCGGGCAACGGAACGGTGAGCGAAAGACGGGGAAGCAACCAGAGGGGAAGTACCGGAAGTGACGAGACGCATAGGATCGTTTCAGCTTTGATTTGGGCTGTGCGTGCCGTATCGCACGGGCTTCGCGCGATACGGCACGCATTTGGGATGAGCCGGAGGGCGGACGCTGTGCGGCACGCTCTGCTGGCTTCACGTGATGCAAACGGATACGACCGGATGCACACGGAGCAGCGAGACAAGGCGGATGAGGTCGGCTTCGCGGCGCTCGTTGGACTCGCCGTGGCGCGAACGGTTCGCGCGGCGTGCAGCATGTCCGCAAGCGACGCCCGACCCGCAAAACGCACGGCGCAGCGCCCAAAAAAGAGCGCTCATTATACGCGCCGCTTCGTGCGGCACCGCGCCGAGCGGGTGAGGATTTCGTGTTTTACGCGTACCTGTATGAAGGTTTTCGCAAAATGCGTCGCGTGCACGATACCCGCGATGGAGGTTACGCGACGATTACACGCGAGACGCGTAACGCGCCTCGCGGTGCTGCCCTATCGCCACGCGTCCACGATGATGCGCTTGAGAACATGCAGCTTGCGATGCAGAAAATGCTCTGCGCCCGGAATGACGACGATGGGTAGCTCCTGCGGCCGCGCCCATTCGAAGACGGACAGAATCGGCACCGTGTCGTCGAGTTCGCCGTGAATGACGAGCGTGTTTTCCGGCACAGGCGCCACTTCCCAGCGGCTTGCCGCCGTCCCGACGAACACCATCCGCTCGATCGTGCCGCCCGCCTCCATCACGCGCTTCGCAACATGCGAAAGCACGAACGTGCCGAACGAGAAGCCGGCCAGCACGAGCGGCAGAGCGGCATGGCCGGGCTGCGCGCGCATGTGGTCGAGTACCGCGAGCAGATCGTCCTGTTCGCCGATGCCGTTGTCGTGCTCACCCGCAGTCTGCCCCACGCCGCGAAAATTCGAGCGATACGTGATGTAGCCGAGTTGCACGAGCGTACGCGCAAGCGTCTGCGCGACCTTGTTGTCCATCGTGCCGCCGAAAAGCGGGTGCGGATGCGCGACGAGCGCCATGCCACGCGGCGCGGCGCCGTTCTCGCGGGTTTGGTCGGGCAGATCGAGCGCGACTTCGATCTTGCCGACGGGCCCGTCGATCAGATACTTCTGCGTGTGGACGTTCATATCTTGAGGCGCTCGACCACCTTGCCGTGCTGAAGATGCGATTCGACGATCTCGTCGATGTCGCTTTCGTCGACGTACGTATACCAGGTGCCTTCCGGATAGATGACAACGGTGGGCCCTTCCTCGCAGCGATCGAGGCAGCCGGCCTTGTTGATGCGCACCTTGCCGGGTCCGGCGAGCCCCAGTTGCTTCACGCGCTTTTTAGCATGCTCCTGCATGGCCTGCGCATTGCAGTTGCCGCAGCTCGGTCGGTCCGCACCGGGCTCGCGCTGATTCAGGCAAAAGAAGACGTGGTACTGGTAGAAGGAATCCATGGCTTATCGTGGAAAGATGGCGGAAAAATTCGCGGAGAAGGCGGCTGGTGTTCGTCGTCGGCCGCACGGCGCGTGCCTTGCCCAGAGGCACAGAGGCTTGGGCTTAGCGGCACGGCGCGAAGGCTGTTGCAAGCGAAGGCGCTTGCCCGGCTGATGACTGAACCACGACCGGCCGATTATAGCGACCGACCGGACGCCCCGCCTGCCTCGACCGCGCCGCGCGCGCTCACTGGTTTGCGAGCAATGCCTGCACGCCAAGCCAGGCGCCGATCTGCGCGACGAGGTCGTCGCTTGCCGCCGCGAGTGCGCGGGCGCCGCCCGATGCGTCCGGCGAACTGGCCGGTGCGCGGGCGATGAAGGTGCGCTGACTCAACACCTTGCCCGCCTGAAAGAGCGTGGCCCGCGCGGTGACCACGCCTGAACTCTCGGTCTGGCTGTCGAAAACCTGCTCGAACTGCTCGAGCTCCACCTTGAGCACGGGCGCACGCACACCGTCGCCGCCCGTCAGCACCGTGCCGTGCGACGAGAGCGTGTTGCGCAGCCGTTGCGTGAGAAGCCGCGCGGGCGACATGGTCCAGTGCGTGTCGGCGTAGGCGCCCGTGCGCTGCGCGTTCGCGTAGCTCAAGCGATAGAGCAGGCTGTCGTTGTCGATGGTCGAGGGCGCGCCCACGTCGAGCACCTTCACCGCGGGCAGCGTGCCCGATGCCGGCGCCGCGGGCGCGGGACCGAAGTCGTAGCGGATGTCCGAGAGCACGGCGGAATTGCCGGCACACGCGGCAAGCAGCAGGCAAAGCATGGCTGCGGTGCCTGCGGCGAGGCCGCCCTTCCGGCCTGCCAGCCGCTTCAGGCCGCCTGGCTGCTGCCGCCCCGTGGCGACCCGTTCAATTGCATGTGGCATGTTCTTTCCCTTCGATTGTTGTGCTTGCGCGCCGTGACGCCATCGGTCGCGCCTTCCGTGGCACCTCAGCGGTTCGCGTGCGCCGCCGGCCACGCGAAACCCGCTTCGCCGGGACCGGGCGCCGCATGCGGCGCGCCGCCGAACAGCACGCTGCGCGGGTTCGCGTTGAACGTCTCCGCGGCGCTATCCACCGAACGCACGGCCGAGCGCACGTCGTCGGCGAGCGAGTTCACGCGCGGCAGCGTGTCGTACCCCACGCGCGACGAAAGCTCCTGCAGCGAAGCATCCACGGACGTCAGCGCGTCACCCGCCTGCTGCGCCGCCGTGCCCACCTTGTTGAGATTCGTCTCGAACGGCCCGTCGGGACGGTTGATACTCGAAATCAGCTGGTTCGTGGAGGCCAGCGTCGTGTCGAGCGTCGTCAACGTGCCCGAGAGCTTGCCTGCGGCGGGCGCCATCTGCTGCGTGAGCGTCGTGACGCCGTCCGCCGCGTGCTGCAGGCTCGCGGCCGTGGCCATCAGTTGTCGGCGGGTCTCCTCGGAGAGCATGTTGTCCACGTCGGTTGCGACACGTTCGAGCTGACGCATGAGCACGTCGCCGCGTTGCTGCAACTGGTCGAACAGCCCCGGATGCATGGGAATCTGCGCGATCTGCTTCGGCGACGATTCGAGCGGCGCCGGATTCGCGCCGGTATCGTCGAGTTGCACGAAGGCAATGCCCGTCACGCCCTGCAGCCCCAGGCTGCCGAAGGTGGACTGCGTAATGGGCGCGTTCTTGTCGACGAGAATGCGGATCACGATCTGCCCCGGATGCTGCCGGTCGAAATGGATGGACTGCACCTTGCCCACGTCGAGGCCGCGATAGCGCACGGCCGCGTCGGTGTAGAGCCCCGTCACGTTGGTGCGCGCGATGAGGTCGTAAGGCACGCGCACGGTTCGATCGACGTTGAAGAAGAACGCCGCCGCGCCGATTGCGAGCAGCAGCGCCACCGTGAAGAGCCCGGCCCAGAAGGCGTGGGATTTGTTTTCCATCGTCAGGTTCCCTCGTTCACACCGGAAATGGCGGCATTCGGGCGCTGAGCCGCCTGCCGTCCTCCCGCGCTCATAGGTGAATTTCGGCCGGCGCCGGCTCGAGCGCCGCCGGCGGCAGCTTCGCGCGCCGGTCGGGCGGCAGCGCCTGTAGTGCGCGGCGTCCGCGCAGGCCCAGAAAATACTCGCGGATAAACGGATGATCGACGCCCGCCGCCTCTTCCACCGGCGCCGCCACCAGCACCTTGCGGTCCGCCAGCACGGCCACGCGCGTGGACAGCGCGACCATGGTGTCCAGGTCGTGCGTCACCATCACGACGGTGAGGCCGAGCGCCCGATGCAGCGTGCTGATCAGTTCCACGAATTCGTCGGAGGCCTGAGGATCGAGCCCCGCGGTGGGTTCGTCGAGAAACAGCATTTCGGGTTCGAGCGCGATGGCGCGCGCGATCCCCACGCGCTTGACCATGCCGCCCGAAAGCGCCGCAGGCATCTTCGATGCGTGCTTGCACGGCAGCCCCACCATTTCGAGCTTGAGCATCACGATGTCGCGCAGCAGTTCGTCCGGGATCTTGCCGAGCTCGCGCAGCGGCTGCGCGACGTTGTCGAACACGTTGAGCGACGAAAACAGCGCGCCGTGCTGGAACAGCATGCCCATCCGGCTGCGCATCATGAGGGCGGTATTCTCGTCGAGCGTCGACGTATCTTCGCCGAAGACCTTGATGGTGCCGGACGACTGCCGCTCGAGCCCGAGAATCTGCCGCACGAGCGTGGTCTTGCCCGACCCGGAGCCGCCCACCACCGCCACGATCTCGCCGCGGCGCACGTCGAAATCCAGATGCTGGTGAACGATGTTGCGCCCATAGCGCTTGGTGAGGTCGCGCACCTCGATCACCGTTTCGGCGATGGCGGGCAGCGGTCGGCCGCGCACGGCTTCCTTGAGCGGCGTACTCATCCCAACCCCACGTTCTGGAACATGATCGCGAACACGGCGTCAGCAAGAATCACGATCGTGATCGAACTCACGACGGACGTCGTCGTGCCTTCGCCCAGGCTCTGCGAGTTCGCCTTGATCCTGAAGCCGAAGTGGCAGCCCACGAGCGCGATCAGCATGCCGAACGCCACGCCTTTGCCAAGGCCGATCCAGAGGTTCGCAATGGGCACCACGCCGGGCAGCGAACGCGCGAAATACGAGAGGTCGATGCCGAGCACGAGCTTCGCGGCAAGCGCCCCACCGAAGAGCGCGATGATGTTCGTCCACATGACGAGCAGCGGCATCGCGATACCGAGCGCCACCACGCGCGGCAGGATCAGGCGCAGCCCGTGCGGAATGCCCATCACGCGCATGGCGTCCAGTTCCTCGGTCACGCGCATCACGCCGATCTGCGCCGTGATCGCGGAACCCGACCGGCCCGCGACGAGAATCGCGGAAAGCACAGGACCCAGCTCGCGAATCACCGAGAGCCCGAGAATGTTCACGATGTACTGGTTCGCACCGAAGATGCGCAGTTGCTGCGCCGAGAGGTACGAAAGCACGATGCCGATCAGGAACGCCACGAGCGCGGTGATGGGCAGCGCCCTCGTGCCGGCGTTGTAAACGTTCGCTGAGATCTCGGTCCACGGCGTGATCCTCGGATTGCGTGCAATCGAGAACAGATCGAGCACCACGCGGCCCAGCATCACGAGGCCGCCATAGAGATGCTCGAGGAACGTGAAGATGGCGAAGCCGAGGCGCGTGAACGGATCGAACCGCACCACCGGTTCCGGCGGCTCGCGGGCGGCGTCGAGCAGCACGATGCGGTCGAATATTTCGCGCTGCGTATCGGTAAGCGCCACCAGTTCGTGCGGAAAGCGGCGGCCCCAGATATGCCAGAGCGCCTGACCGCCCACGTGGTCCATGTGTTCGATGTGCGACAGATCCCAGTGATCCACCGGCTCGGCGGCCAGCTTGCGCAACCGCATGGTCACCCCGCCGCGGGCCCGGTCGCGCGCGAGCGCGAGCGCCGTCCATTGCCCGGACAGCCGGACGATCTTGCCCTGGGTGCCGGCCGCGATCTCGAGGCCGGGTGGCGTGTCGTAATTCAAGGGTCGCTGGATCCGCCGGAATGAAGACAGCAGCATTGTAACGAACGCTCCCCGTTTGGCGGCTGCGACATGTACAGCCCATGCCGTCGCTACAATACGGGCCATGAACGTTCCCCCTTCTCCCTCCGCAGCCGGTTCGGCCGACGACTGGCGCATCGACCGCGATCGCGCCGTCACGCTGTTCGGGCCCGCCGCGCTCGACTGGCCGCTCGAAATCGTCGAGGAAACCGGCTCCACCAACGCCGACCTCATGGCCCGCCTGAAGGCGCTGCCACGCGACGCGGGCGCGCTCGCGCGGCCCATCGTGCGCGTCGCTTATTTGCAGACAGCCGGCCGCGGCCGCCGTGGCCGGCCCTGGTACGCCGAGCCGGGCAACGCACTGCTGTTTTCCATTGCGTGCGTAATGCCGCGACCGCTCGAAGGGCTGGCGGGCTTGAGCCTCGCCATTGGGGTGGCGCTCGTAGACGGACTTCGCTCGCTGCCCGTTGCCGGTCCCGGGCAGATCGCGCTGAAGTGGCCCAACGACGTGCTGCTCGAAGGCGACAAACTCGCAGGCATCCTGATTGAAACCGCGTGGAGCACGGAAGACGCCAGCGCGGTCGTGATCGGCATCGGCACCAACGTGAAGGGCGCGGACGAACTCGCGGCAAAGGTGGGCGAACTGAACGCCGGCGCACCGGCCCAGGTGCGCGGCGCCACGCCGACGGCGCTTGCGCGGGCGCTGCCGAACGCCAATCTCACGGATACGCTCGCCGCCGAACTCAACGCGCTCGAACCGGCGTTGCTGCGCTTTGCCGCAAGCGGATTCGCCCCGTTCCAGCCGCGCTGGAACGCGTGCCACGCCTATGCAGGCCGCGAAGTCATGCTGATCGAACAAGGCGTGGAAGCGGCACGCGGCGTGGCGACGGGCGTGGACGAACGCGGCCAACTGCTGCTCGATACGCCCACCGGACGACGCGCCATCGCGACCGGAGACGTCTCGCTGCGGCTCACGGAGGGCCGCGCATGAGCGGCGCGCCGTTCCTGCTCATTGACGCCGGCAACAGCCGGCTCAAGTGGGCAATGGCCGACGTCGGCGGTGCACACGCGTATGCGGGTTCGTCGTCCGACGAGCCTGACTGGGCAGGCCTGCCGCCACCGGCGAGCGCCTGGATTTCAAACGTTGCGGGCGATGCGGTGGCCGAACGCATCGACACATGGCTCGACGCACGATGGCCGGGCTTGCCTCGCACGACGATTCGCGCAACCGCGCACCAGTGCGGCGTGACGAACCGCTACGCTGCGCCCGGCGCGCTGGGCAGCGACCGCTGGGCCGGGCTGATCGGCGCACACGCCGCCTTTCCCGGCGAGCATCTGCTGATCGCGACGTTCGGCACGGCCACCACGCTCGAAGCGCTCCGTGCGGACGGCACGTTTGTGGGCGGATTGATTGCGCCGGGGTGGTCGCTGATGATGCGCTCGCTCGGAGAGCGGACCGCGCACCTGCCCACCATCGAGGCCGACGAAGCGCGCGACCTGCTGACATCGACGGCCCGGCCCGAACCGTTCTTCGCCACGGACACTCACCGTTCCATCAGCGCAGGCTGCGCGCTCGCGCAGGCCGCACTGATCGAGCGGATGTGGGCCGAACTGCAAGACGAATGGCAGGTGCCGGTGCGCCTCGTGCTGGGCGGCGGAGCGGCCGGCGAAGTGACAGCGGCGCTCAAGGTGCCGCATACTCGCCACGACACGCTGGTGCTGGCCGGGCTCGCGTTAATTGCCGCCGAGTGCGGCTGATGGGGCGAGGCTGACAGGTGGGTGGTGTGCCAGGCCTGGGTGCTTCAAAGTTGCCCCGGATTTGGCTGAGGTCCTGCTTGTACTCGGTGGGACGTTGCCGGGAAATTGCCAGGAAATCGGCGAATAAGGAACGAAGCCGTCTTTAAGGAGAAACGACGATGCTGCGATGGCTCATCGCCATTCTTTTGCTCGCGAACCTGCTCGCGTTTGCGGCGATCAGCGGGGCATTCGGGCCGACGCCGGCCTCCGGTCCACGCGAGCCCGGTCATCTGAACCGTGAGGTCCATCCCGACTGGCTGAAGGTGCGGCCCATATCGCCGGCGGAATCGGCGGACGCGACGATTGTCGGCGGCCCGGTGCCGATGCCCGCGGTAAAGAGTTCGGAGTTGACGCAGTAGTCGCGCGCGGTTCGTTGGCGCGCACCGGCAACCGAGCGACGCAAGACTCAAGCCGCCGTTTCTACGGCGGCTTCGTCGTCTCATCAGCCGAGGCTGCGCACCTTCTTCAGGAGCTTCGTGGTCGAGCGATCATGCTCGAAAGGAATGGCGAGCGCCCGCCCGCCCCAGCCACGAACGAGCGCCGATTCGGGCAACACGTCCATGTCGTAATCGCCGCCCTTCACGAGCACGTCAGGACGCAACGCTTCGATGAGCGAAACCGGCGTGCGCTCGTCGAAGCGAACCACCCAGTCCACGCTTTCGAGCGCCGCAAGCAGCGCCATGCGGTCGTCTTCGGCGTTGATGGGGCGGTCGTCGCCCTTGCCCAGCATGCGCACCGAGGCATCGCTGTTCACGCCGACGATCAGGCACGCGCCCAGCGCCTTCGCGTCGGCAAGATAGGTGACGTGACCGCGATGGAGGATATCGAAGACCCCGTTCGTGAACACGACGGGGCCGGGCAGCGACGCGCGGCGCTCAGCGAGCGCCTCACGCGTGACGATCTTGCGTTCGAAGGCAGCGGTCATTGGGCAGCCAGCGTTGCGTAATCGCGTCAGGCCGGCGCGTCAGGCCGGCTGCTGGTGGTGCGCGGACGGATCCTGGCCCGAAGCCTGCAGCCGCACCGTCACTTCCTTGCGATAGCGGTTCAGTTCCTGCGCCGTGTTGAATGTGCGCTCGAAGAGAATCGAGAGGTTGTGCAGGATACGTTCGACAACCTTCTTCTCCCAACCATCGTCGAAGCGAATCTGCTCGTCGAGCCAGCGCTCGAGCCATTCCGGGTCAGGCAGGCGCGACTGCACCGTGTCGCGCGGGAACAGCGACTGATTGACGTGCAGGTTCGTGGGGTGCAGCGGCTTCTCGGTGCGACGCGCCGAAGCCATCAGCACGCCGATCTTCGCGAACGCGGCGCGCGCCACATCGCCGCAGTTGGTGAGCGCCTTCTTCATGTAACGCAGATAGGCGCCGCCGTGGCGGGCTTCGTCGCGCGAGATGGTTTCGTAGATGTGCTTGATGACCGGCTCGGTGTGCCATTCGGCAGCGCGCCGATACCAGTGATTGAGGCGAATTTCGCCGCAGAAGTGCAGCATCAGGGTTTCGAGCGGCGGCGCCGGGTCGAACTCGAAGCGCACCGCGTGCAGTTCTTCCTCGGTCGGCACGAGTTCCGGCTTGAAGCGACGCAGGTATTCCATCAGCACCAGCGAATGCTTCTGCTCCTCGAAGAACCACACGCTCATGAAGGCCGAGAAATCGCTGTCGTGATGGTTATCGCGCAGGAACATCTCCGTTGCCGGCAATGCAGACCACTCGGTGATCGCATTCATCTTGATCGTACGGGCCTGCTCGTCGGTGAGGAGCGATGCGTCGAACTTGTCCCACGGAATGTCCTTCTCCATGTCCCATCGGACCGATTCGAGCGATTTGTAAAGTTCCGGATAAAGCATCGTGTTCATAGTCCCGCCCCTGTTCAGCGCTTGACGACTTTTGACTTCGTGCCGCGCCCGCGCACCTCTGCGCTGTCGAGCGAAGCATTTAATTTTACGCGGTAATCGGGCACCCAGAATCTCCGTCGGGCGACGAAGTGCCCGCGGTTCTCCGTGTGCGTGCGATTACCGGAATGTTGTGCGGCATGACGGCCGTGGGTAGGGACGGGCCCGTTCCTTCAATCCGTGCCGCGAGCGGTGCCAGTGCACCGCGTTGCCGGGCGGACGCTGCCACCCGGACCGGCCCTTGCGCCGGCCACCGGAACAGCCGTTCCGGCTTGCGCCAGCGGGCCGCAAAGCGTTCGGCATGATAGCACGCCGGCCCCTCCCAGCCCTTCGGGCCCGAAAAACGCGCACTACTATGAGCCAGGCGCTGCATTTCCGCACATATACGCAGATAAACCTTGACGTATCTCAATAACGCATCAAGTAAACGTCGATGACCACGCGTGAGCAAACGGCGCGCCTGTCCGGGCGCCGCGCAACGTGTTGCCCGACCCACGCGGCATGGCGGACGACGCCCCGCCCGCCTCACGGCGAACATCGGCAAACGTCATTCCGGCTTGTTCGACGACGACTTCTTCGCTGTGCGCCCTGCGCCGGCAGCGGTCGAACCCTTCGTCTGCGACGGCCGTTTCGTGGCTGTGTGCTTCGCCCCCGGCTCGGCGCCAGCCGCAGCGCTACCGGAGCCGCCGTCGCTCCCGCTCGCCGTGCCCGCTCCAGCCGGTTGCGCCACCGCGAACTGCGCGAGCTGGTTGAACTGGGACTGCAGTAGATTCCACCAGGCAGTGGGGTCGAATGTAGGCGGCGCGGCTTGCTGGGCGTCTCCCGACCCTTCAGCGCTTTCTGCGTCTTCGGACGCGACGCCCGCTTCGCGCGGCGGTGCGTCGCCTGCTGCGGCGCGGCCGCGCGGTCCCTCGTCCGTGGGCTTGGGACTGGCGGGCTCGGTCATCTGCGACTGCGCAAATGCGCCGAACGCACGCAACGTAGCGAGTGTCGCGCGCTGCACTTCGAGCGCCTGGATGGCCGATTGCAGCATGTTGAGGTTCAGCTTCAGCCACTGCTCGACGGCGCGCATGTCGGTAATGCGCTTGTCGAGTTCTTCGACGCTCGTGAGCGGCGCAAGCATGTCGGACATCATCGAGAGCGAGGGGCCCAACCCTTGCGCGGCACCGGGCTGCATGCCCGGGAAAGCGCTGCCGAAGGGCGTGAGACGCATCATGTCCCACATCCGGTCGAGCATCTCCGCCGGAGGAAAGCCGGGGAAACCCGGGAAGGGCGGGATGGAACCTGGCTGGTCGGTCATGCGTGTCTCCTCACGTGGGGGTTGAACGCGGCGGATCTCATGTAGCGTGCGGCGTGTCGATATTGCTCCGATCATACAGCGCCGTCCCGCGCCGCAACGAACGGGGTTAGCCCTGAGCACCGCCGTGAACGACCCGCGTGCAACGTCAGAACACGGTCACGCGAGGCTCGGTCAGAACGGATCACCGCCCGGGAAATCCGGCGGACGCCGCTCGCGCAACGACTGAACGCCTTCGCGCACGTCGGGCCCGGAGAAGCCCATGAACTCGAGCGCGAGCGACGTATCGAATGCCGGCCCCGCTGAGCGCAGCCAGTTATTGAGCGCGTACTTCGTCCAGCGGATGGCGGTCTGTGACCCATCCGCAAGGCGCCTTGCCACCTCGAACGCCTTCGGCACAAGGTCGTTCTCGTCCACGGCGAGCGACACGAGCCCGATGCGCTCCGCTTCCTCGCCGCTCACCGGTTCGCAGAGCAGCAGGTAGTACTTCGCCTTCGCCATGCCGCACAAAAGCGGCCAGACGATGGCCGCATGGTCGCCTGCCGCCACGCCGAGCCGGGTGTGTCCGTCGATGATGCGTGCCGTCTTCGACGCGATCGAAATATCGGCGAGCAATCCGGCCACCAGACCGGCACCGACTGCCGGCCCATGCATGGCCGACACGACGGGCTTACTGCAATTAATCACGTTGTAGACGAGGTCACGAGCCTCGCGCCACACGCGCGCCCGCACGTCGAAATGCGTGGCCATGTCTTCCACGAGTTGCAGGTCGCCGCCCGCCGAAAAGCCCTTGCCTTCGCCGCGAATCAGCGCAACGCGCGCATCGGGATCGCGGTCGATGTCGCGCCAGATGTCGGCGAGTTCGCGGTGCATCTGCGCGTCCGCAGTGGCGAGCGCGCTGCGGTTCGCTCCCGCGCCGCTCATCACGACTTCGACGATGCCATGCGCGTGGCGCCTCACTTGCAGCGCGTGATAGTTGGCGTAGAACGGATCGTTCATGGCTGTCTCCTCGCTGGTTTTATCCGTGTGTCGCACCGTGAGCATCCACACGGCACACAACTATGCCGAAACCGCGGCGCGCCGCGCGCCGGCAACGCTCAGGCCGCGCCGTCGAGCGGCGCCACGGCCTGATCGATCGCGCCGAAAATCGACTTGCCCGCTTCGTCGAACATTTCGATCTTCACGCTGTCGCCGAACTTCATGAATTCGGTGCTGGGCGCGCCGTGCTCGATGGTTTCCAGGCACCGCTTCTCGGCGATGCAGCAGTAGCCGCGCTTCGCGTCCTTGTTCGATACCGTGCCCGAGCCGACGATGGACCCGGCGCGCACGTTGCGCGTCTTCGCCGCGTGTGCGATCAGTTGCCCGAAATGAAACACCATGTCGGTGCCGGCGTCGGGCTGCCCCACCTTGCGGCCGTTCCAGTGGACGATCATCGGCCGATGCAGGCGCCCCTCGCGCCAGTGCTCGCCCAGTTCGTCAGGCGTGACGGCGAGAGGCGCAAACGCCGTGGCCGGCTTGCTCTGGAAAAAGCCGAAGCCCTTCGCGAGTTCGGCGGGAATCAGGTTGCGCAGCGACACGTCGTTGGCAAGCGTAACGAGCCGCACGCCCTTGAGCGCCTGCTCGGGCGTCGCGCCCATCGGCACGTCGGACGTGATCACCGCGACCTCGGCTTCGAAGTCGATGCCATAGGACTCCGATGCGCACACGATGTCGTCAGTGGGGCCGATGAAATCGTCGCTGCCGCCCTGGTACATTAGCGGATCGGTCCAGAACTCCGGCGGCATTTCGGCGCCGCGCGCACGGCGTACGAGTTCGACGTGATTCACGTAGGCCGAACCGTCTGCCCACTGGAAGGCGCGCGGCAGCGGCGCCATGCAGTCTTTCGCGTTGAACGCGAAGGAATGGCGCGCGCGGCCATGGTTGAGCTGGTCGTACAGGTCACGCAACTGCGGCGCGTAGAAGGCCCAGTCGTCGAGCGCGCGCTGCAGCGTGGGCGCTATCGCGTCGGCAATCGCGGCGGTTTGCAGGTCGCGAGAGACGACGATCAGCTGGCCGTCGCGGGTGCCGTCCTTCAGCGTGGCGAGTTTCATAGGCGGGCAATTGGGATGACGATAGAAGGAATGTATTCTACGATGGTGAACCGGTCCGCCCCACCTGGCCTCGCGGCCTATTCCATCAAGCTAGATGACATCACCTGCCCGCTCCGGCAAGCTTCGCATGTCTGCCGTATCTCCTGACGACACTGCCCGCGACGAGTCGGCCCACGAACTGGACGCCGCGGACCTCGCCGGCGAAGAGAGCGCCGAGCCCGGCGAAGAAAAGCTGCGCTCCGGCATTCAGTCCATCGAAGTCGGCTTCCGCCTGCTCGACGTGCTCACGCGCGAACCGCGCGCCATGATGCTGCGCGACCTCGCGCAGCGCGCGGGCATGAGCCCGGCCAAGGCACATCGCTACCTCGTGAGCTTTCAGCGTCTGGGCGTGGTAGCGCAGGACCCGCTCTCCGGACGCTACGAGCTGGGCGGCTTCGCGCTGCAACTGGGACTCGCGAGGCTCGCGCGCGTGGACGGCGTGAAGCTTGCGCGACTTGCCCTCGCCGAACTGCGGGACGCGCTGGACATCACGGTAGGCATCGCAGTGTGGGGCAACCAGGGGCCGACCGTCGTGCACTGGATGGAGTCGACCCATCCGGCCAAAGCGGCGCTCAAGCTCGGCGACGTGATGCCGTTGCTCAGCTCCGCCACCGGTCTGCTGTTCGCCGCGTACCTGCCGCGCAGCAAGACCGAGGCGATGATCGCGCGCGAACTGGCCGACGCGCGGCATTCGTCGCATGCCGGCGCGCCGCGCACGCCGGAAGACGTCGAACGGGTGCTCGCCGAAGTACGCGCACATGAAGGCGCGCGAGTGGAAGGCATGCTGCTGCCGACCATCCACGCGTTCTGCACGCCCGTGTTCGACTCGGCCGGCGACCTTGCGCTCGGGCTGATCGCGCTAGGCCACGAAGGGTCGTTCGACATCGGCTGGAACGGTGCGGTGTACACGGCGCTGCGCGAGTGCGCACAGAAGATTTCATACGAGCTCGGATATAGTCCGACGGCGAGAGCGTAGCGTGAGCGGCACGAGGGCCTGATGTGACGAATAGCCAGCTGTAGCGGCCGCGGTACCGGATTCGGCTCACATGCGGCGGCATCGTCCGGGGGAACACGGCTCGCGGCGTCGCGGTCGAACGGTTTTCCGCCGGACGGGATCACTACCCCGGGAATTCCCTCGTGATCGGCCAGCCGGGCCAGAACGTATCCGCGAGCGCAGCCGCCCATCGCGCCGGTACGTTGCGCTGCGGCTCGCTCATTGCCACACCGTCCACCTGCAGCAAGTTCGCCACTTTTACGTTTTTCGCACCCGCAGCCACAGACCGTTTCGATGTCGTCCCCATCCGTCGCTCAAGGCTCCGCCTCTCTCACTGCCACCGCCCGCGCCCGCGCGCGTCGTCCGTGGCGCTGGCTGGCGGCGCTTGCCGTTGTGAGCGCGCTGCACTGGATCGCCGCGCAATGGGTGGAACGTAACCGCGATACGTTCATTGCGCCGGAAACGCAGCGCGTACCGGTGCAGGTGCAACTGCTCAAACCCGAGCGCGTGGAGCAGACTCCGGCGGGCTCCACGGCGAAGGGAGCTGCACCCGCCGCGCCGGCGAAGGCCCAGGCAACGCAGCATCGACGAAGCGAGCATGTGCTTACCGCCGTCCGCCCACAGAGTGCACAGCCGGCGCGGCGAACAGCCTCGGCCGCGGAGAAGGCGCCAGAAACAGCCACAGCGCCCGAAGCCGCATCGTCTCCCGCTGTGGCATCCGCGTCCGCGGCAGGCGCCGGCATAAACGCGGGCGCCGGATCCGGTGCGGCAGCCAACGGCGCGCAGGGCACCGGCGCGGCGGCATCGAGCGGCGTGAAGTTCTCTGTGCCGCCCTCGGGCGACCTTCAGTACGACACCTTCTACAACGGCGTGCGCAACCAGACCGGCACCCTGCACTGGACGAGCGACGGCCAACACTACGAAATGGTGATTGCCGTGCCGCTGCCGTTCGTCGGCACGTTTCGCTGGACGAGCCACGGCCACGTGGACGCGTTCGGACTCGCGCCGGACCAATACATCGAGCAGCGCGGCCGCCGGCCCGAAGACGTCACCGTCTTCAACCGCGAACAGAAGCAGATCGTCTTTACGCGCACGCCCAACTCGCTGGCGTTGCCGGACGGCGCGCAGGACCGCTTCAGCATGGTGATGCAGCTGGCAAGCCTCGTGCGCGGTGACCCCGACGCCTACAAGCCCGGTGTCACCCGCGAGTTCTACGTAGCCGACAACGACAGCGGCGAAACCTGGCCTATCGAAACGATCGGAGACGAGACCATCCGCACGGCGCAGGGCTTCGTGACCGCGCGGCACTTCATGCGCCTGCCGCGCCATGAGGGCGATCGGCGGCGAATCGACGTGTGGCTTGCGCCGTCGCTGGGCTGGCTGCCCGCGCGGCTCATGCAGACCGAGCCGAACGGCAGCGAAATCGAGTTGGTGTGGCATGGCAACGCGAAGGCGCCGTCCGTGGATGCAACCCCAACGGGCGGGGCAGGCAGCACGGCCGATACACCGGCAGGAGCGTCGGCACAACCGGACGACGAGGGCACGTCGCCCGGCGCAACCTCGAGCCAGTCCCAGCCCGACGCTGGGCAGCCGGCAGCGGCACAGAACGCGTTGCCGCCTGACCCCGCGCAAGCCACGCAGCCTGCGCCGACCGCTCCGCCGTCGCCCATATCGCCAGCCATCACGAATAGCAGCGCAAAACCCTGAGCGACACACTCGCGCAACCAGCATCCTCAACGCGCACTGTCACCCGCCTCTTCCGCCCGCTCAACGCAACGCGCCGCGAGTCATGTGCCAGACCGAGCAATCCCTCGAACGCGCGAGGAACCTTCTCGCGCCAGAACCCCTCGCACCACACTGAAGCCCGGCCGGCGGAGCATTCGAGCGGCCCAGCACGCTTCACGCGTCGCCACGATAATGGCGTTCACAGGCGGTTCCTTTCATCGTTCATACGTGACGGAGCAAAGCATGCAAGTGACGATCAACGGCATAGAAACGCGCTACGTGCTGGACAACGAAGGCGGCGGCCCATGGATCACGTTCGTGCATCAACTGGGCGGCGACCTCTCGGTGTGGGATCAACTCGCCGGCTATTTTCGCGACGACTACACCGTGCTGCGCTACGACCTGCGCGGGCACGGCGCATCGGCGGTGCCAGACGAGCCCTTCAGCGTCGCGGATCTCGCCGCCGACCTGGCCGCGCTGCTCGATGCGCTCGGCGCCCCGTCCACGCACCTGGTCGGCCTCTCGCTGGGCGGCATGACGGCTCAGCACTTCGCGCTCGATTACCCGTCGAAGGTCGAAACACTGACGCTTGCGGACACGCTAAGCCGCACCCCGCCCGAAAACCGCGCGCTGTGGGACGAACGCGCCGCCACGGTGCGCCGCGAAGGCGTCGCGGGGCTCGTGCCCGCGACGCTCGAACGGTGGCTCACGGCGGACTTCCGGCGGGCGCACCCGGAAGTCGTCGAGCAGATACGCGAGGTCATGACGCAAACGTCTGCGCAAAGCTACGCCTTCGCCTGCGAAGCGTTGCGCGACTTCGACGTGCACGCGCGACTGGGCGACATCCGCATCCCGACGCTCGCTGTGGCGGGCCGCTATGACCCGGGCACGCCGCCTGCGGCAACGCAAGCCATGGCAGGCGCGATCCCGGGCGCACGTTTCGAGGTGCTGGAAGCGGCCCATCTCGCGCCCATCGAGCAATCCCACCGATTTGCAGCCTTGCTGGAAACGTTTCTTGAGACAAGGGTCTAAGATTCAGAAGTGGAAATTTTTACGCGGCAGTCTGGGCCTCCCCTTGAATTGCACAGCGGGCGCTCCACTTACGGGGTGAGGCAAAAACGCCAGGAGCACAGAAAGAGGAGTGTCGCCATGCAAATGATCTACAACAGCCCTAACTATTGCGTCGTCGAGTTTCCGCCGCAGGACGGTCACCTCGCCATGAAGGCAGGCGGCTATGAGATCGTCGACAAGAACGCGCGGCGCGAAATCTTCATCGACGGCGAAATGGCGGCACAGTTTCGCGAGCACGTGCAGAAGCTGATTGAAGGCGAACCGTCGCTGGACGAAGTCGACGAATACCTCGGCCAGTTCGACAGCCTGATGCTGCAGCCCGTCATCCTGCACTGACAAGACACCGTACGCGCCGGCACGGCGTGCGACCGCCCCGGAAACCCCCATCCGCCTGTGCGCGGATGGGGGTTTCCTTTTTCCAGCGCTTGCCGGGCCTTGGCCGCCGCTGTGCGGCAAGCCGCCGCGGCTGCCGCTACAATCTCTAGTTTCCCGAAGTTCGCGCGCAATGTCCGCGCGAAAATGCGCCTTCGAACGCCCGATTCCGACTCCGAGTCCGCCATGAACCAGCCCGCTTCTGCCGCTTCGAATGCAGCCACGAACGCCGCAACCCGCCCTGCCGCCGTGGCCCGCCAGGACGCACCGTACACGCGCGGCGCGGCCCTGCCCGCCCTGCTCGCGTCGCGCATCCTGATTCTCGATGGCGCGATGGGCACCATGATCCAGCGCTACAAGCTCGACGAAGCAGCCTATCGCGGCGAACGCTTCAAAGACTATCCGCGCGACATCAAGGGCAACAACGAACTGCTGTCGATCACGCAGCCGGCCATCATCAGCGAGATTCACGAGCAGTATCTGGCCGCGGGCGCGGACATCATCGAAACCAATACGTTTGGCGCAACGAAGGTCGCCCAGGCCGATTACGGCATGGAAGACCTCGCCGCCGAAATGAACCTCGCGTCGGCGAAACTGGCGCGCGCGGCCTGCGACAAGTACTCGACGCCCGACAAGCCGCGCTTCGTCGCGGGCGCAATCGGACCGACGCCGAAGACAGCGAGCATCTCGCCCGACGTCAACGACCCCGGCGCGCGCAACGTCACCTTCGAAGAACTGCGCACCGCGTACTACGAGCAGGCGCAGGCGCTGCTGGACGGCGGCGTCGATCTGTTCCTCGTGGAAACGATCTTCGACACGCTGAACGCCAAAGCAGCGCTCTTCGCACTCGACCAGCTGTTCGACGACACCGGCGAGCGCCTGCCCATCATGATCTCGGGCACCGTCACAGACGCCTCGGGCCGCATCCTCTCCGGCCAGACGGTGGAAGCCTTCTGGAACTCGCTGCGTCACGCGCGGCCGCTCACGTTCGGCCTCAACTGCGCGCTGGGCGCGGCGCTGATGCGTCCGTACATCGCCGAACTCTCGAAGCTCTGCGACACCTACGTGTCGTGCTACCCGAACGCGGGCCTGCCCAATCCGATGAGCGATACGGGCTTCGACGAAACGCCGGCCGACACGTCGGGGCTCCTCAAGGAATTCGCGCAGGCGGGCCTCGTCAACATCGCGGGCGGCTGCTGTGGCACGACCCCCGAGCACATCGCCGCCATCGCCAAGGCGCTCGCCGACGTGAAGCCGCGCCGCTGGCCGGGCCAATATCGCGACGCGGCGTGATTCCACGCGCTACCTGACAAGACGCCACCCACGAGACACCTTCACGCCATGACCGATCACACCCTGCGCCTCTCCGGCCTCGAGCCGTTCAACGTCACGTCCGGCACGCTCTTCATCAACGTGGGCGAGCGCACCAACGTGACGGGCTCCAAAGCCTTCGCCCGCATGATCCTGAACGGCCAGTTCGATGAAGCGCTCGCGGTGGCGCGCCAGCAGGTCGAAAACGGCGCGCAGGTCATCGACATCAACATGGACGAAGCGATGCTCGATTCGAAAGCGGCCATGGTGCGCTTTCTGAACCTCATCGCGTCGGAGCCCGACATCGCGCGGGTGCCCATCATGATCGACTCGTCGAAGTGGGACGTGATCGAAGCGGGTTTGCAATGCGTGCAGGGCAAGGCCATCGTGAATTCGATCTCGCTGAAGGAAGGCGAGGAGGCGTTCCGCCATCACGCCAAGCTGATTCGCCGCTACGGCGCAGCGGCCGTGGTGATGGCCTTCGACGAAAAAGGCCAGGCCGACACGTTCGAGCGCAAGACGCAGATCTGCCGCCGCTCGTACGAAGTGCTCGTGAACGAAGTGGGCTTTCCGCCCGAAGACATCATCTTCGACCCGAACATCTTCGCCATCGCCACGGGCATTGAAGAGCACAACAACTACGCCGTGGATTTCATCGAAGCCACGCGCTGGATCAAGCAGAACCTGCCGTACGCGAAGGTGAGCGGCGGCGTGTCGAACGTGTCGTTCTCGTTCCGCGGCAACGACCCCGTGCGCGAAGCCATTCACACCGTGTTCCTCTACTACGCCATCAAGGCCGGCATGGACATGGGCATCGTCAACGCGGGCCAGCTCGGTGTGTACGAAGACCTCGACACCGAGTTGCGCGAGCGCGTGGAAGACGTCGTGCTGAACCGCCGGCCCGATGCGACCGACCGCCTGCTCGAAATCGCCGACCGTTTCAAGGCCGGCGCCGCGAAGAAGGAAGAGAACCTCGAGTGGCGCAACCAGCCGGTCGAGAAGCGCCTCGCGCACGCGCTCGTGCTCGGCATCACGAATTTCATCGTGGAAGACACCGAGGAAGCGCGCGTGAAGATCGCCGAGGCGGGCGGGCGACCGATCAACGTGATCGAAGGCCCGCTCATGGACGGCATGAACATCGTGGGCGACCTCTTCGGGCAGGGCAAGATGTTCCTGCCGCAGGTGGTGAAGTCGGCGCGCGTGATGAAGCAGGCGGTGGCGCACCTGATCCCGTTCATCGAGGAAGAAAAGAAGAAGCTTGCCGAAGCGGGCGGCGATGTGCGCGCGAAAGGCAAGATCGTGATCGCCACAGTGAAGGGCGACGTGCACGACATCGGCAAGAACATCGTCTCCGTCGTGCTCCAGTGCAACAACTTCGAAGTGGTCAACATGGGCGTGATGGTGCCCTGCAACGAGATCCTCGCGAAGGCGAAGGTGGAAGGTGCGGACATCGTCGGACTCTCGGGGCTCATCACGCCGAGCCTCGAGGAAATGGCCTACGTCGCTTCGGAAATGCAGCGCGACGACTATTTCCGCGTGAAGAAGATTCCGCTGCTGATCGGCGGTGCCACGACTTCGCGCGTGCATACCGCCGTGAAGATCGCGCCCAACTACGAAGGGCCCGTGGTGTACGTGCCGGACGCGTCGCGCTCGGTGTCGGTCGCGTCGAACCTGCTTTCGGACGAAGGCGCCGCGAAGTACCTCGACGATCTGAAGGCTGACTACGAACGCATCCGCACCCAGCACGCGAACAAGAAGGCGCAGCCGCTCGTCACGCTCGCCGAGGCGCGCGCGAACAAGACGAAGATCGACTGGGCGCATTACCAGCCGGTGAAGCCGAAGTTCCTCGGCCGGCGCGTGTTCCGCAACTACGACCTCAACGAACTGGCCGAGTACATCGACTGGGGGCCGTTCTTCCAGACCTGGGATCTCGCGGGCCGCTATCCGGACATCCTGAATGACGAGATCGTGGGGGAGTCGGCGCGCAAGGTGTTCTCGGACGCGAAGTCGATGCTCGCGCGGCTGATCCAGGGCCGCTGGCTCACGGCGAACGGCGTAATCGCACTGCTGCCGGCGAACACCGTGAACGACGACGACATCGAGATCTACACCGACGAGTCGCGCTCCGAAGTCGCACTCACGTGGCGCAACCTGCGCCAGCAGAGCGTGCGGCCTGTGGTGGACGGCGTGCAGCGCCCGAACCGGTCGCTCGCCGACTTCATCGCGCCCAAAGACTCCGGCGTGGCCGACTACATCGGACTCTTTGCCGTGACAGCCGGCATTGGCGTGGACAAGAAGGAAGCGCAGTTCGTCGCCGATCACGATGACTACAGCGCCATCATGCTGAAGGCGCTCGCGGACCGCTTCGCCGAAGCGTTCGCCGAAGCGATGCACGCCCGCGTGCGGCGCGACTTGTGGGGCTACGCCGCGGACGAGTCGCTTGCGAACGACGAC
Source organism: Paraburkholderia sp. A1RI_3L (assembly GCF_048957895.1). NCBI lineage: Bacteria > Pseudomonadati > Pseudomonadota > Betaproteobacteria > Burkholderiales > Burkholderiaceae > Paraburkholderia > Paraburkholderia sp. A1RI_3L. The sequence goes on along the minus strand of NZ_JARCHA010000001.1, from coordinate 784,401 downwards.
CTGGTCGCCGAGAAGTACCGCGGCATCCGCCCCGCGCCCGGCTACCCCGCTTGCCCGGACCACCTCGTGAAGCGCGACATGTTCGCATTCCTTCAGGCGGAAGAAGTGGGCATGAGCGTGACCGAGTCGCTCGCGATGCTGCCTGCGGCCAGCGTGTCGGGCTTCTACATCGCGCATCCGGACAGCACGTACTTCTCGGTGGGCAAGATCGGCGAAGACCAGCTCGAGGACTACGCCCGGCGCATGTCGCTTTCGAAGCAAGACGCAAGCCGCGCGCTGGCGCCGCTGCTGTAGGTCTGTTGACGTGAAGCGCGCGGGCTCCGCATATCGCTCACGAAAGCCTGAATATTTGCGGTCGCAAAAATTTCGGCTTTGTAGACTGGTTGCGCAGTACATCTTCGCCGCGCGCTCAGGACACAACGAACCGCCAACGCGTCGGCCATCCATGCAACCGTCAACGGAGAAAAATCGTATGAAGAAGCTGACGCTGATGTTGACTGCGCTTGCGCTCGCAGGCGGGAGCCTGCCGGCCTTCGCCCAGCAGGCGACGCCGGGCGAAGCGAGCGCGGTGAGCAGCTATTCGCCGCCGCGCCAGAAACACGTGAAGAAGCCGAAGAAGAAAAAGATGAAGCATGGCGCTTCGGCTGCCGCAACCGCGGAGCCGGCTGCGCCTGCCGCCAGCCAGTAACGGTTGAGCCCGCGCAAGCCTGAAGCCGCACAACGTAACGCTAGCGTCATAGCGTCACATTGCAAAAGAGCCCGCTCGATGGAGCGGGCTCTTTTCACGTGGGCTGCGTCAAATGCCCCAGACGATATCGGATTGCTCCTTGTGCGCGGCTCGCAGCATGTCGAGGAACGGATACGCACGCTGCGCAAGCCCGATGGGAATCTCGTGCGGCTCGTGACCGTCTTCGCCCTCGTGGAAATGTCCGTCGTGCTCGGCACGCTCGCGCTTGTCCGTGGCGATGGCCGCTTCAAGCTTCGTGATGGCCGGTTCGAGCTGATCGTGCGTGATCACGCCTTGCTTGTCGAGCCGTTTGCCGATAATGCCGAGCAGGTACTGCGCCAGATTTTCCAGCATCGTGACATCCGGCGACGCATGGCATTTGAAAGTAATCAGCATGACTGCTCCCCTTCTCATTTTGTTGAACCTCGTGCGGCCCGCGCAAGCGGCATCGGCCGGTATCATGCAACGGCGAGATGCCCCTCTGCAGCTCGTCGCGGGCGTCGTATTGGACATATTAGCACCTGCTAAAATCCCTCTGAACGGAAAACCGAACGGCCGCCGTGCAGCACGCAAGCGTTGCCGGACGCCCGGAGCATAGGCAGCATACGGCTCACCCTCGTCGGCACGCAGGTCTGCATGCTGCACGGCGAGTCGGCCTGAAGCGCCTTCGCTCGCAGGGCTCATGCAACCGCTTGGGCGATCGCTCAGGCAGTTGCCTGGACAGCCCGCCGCTCAGACAACGGCGCGCAGTTGTCCGCGTCCCGCGCGAGCGCCGCAGCGCCCGCTTTCCACCCATTCGTGACGGCCCGGCCACGCAACGCCGGCCGCAGCCGATTACCCGCATAGGACCTGCAACAAGCATGCTGCCCGCACAAAAACAGACTCTCGAAACGCTGTTCGCCGACGCGGTCAAGAAAGTGGCCGACGCAACTCAAGGCACGGCAGACGCCGCGTTCGTCGCACCCGCCATCGCCCTTGAACGCCCGAAGGTGGCTGCCCACGGCGACGTGGCCTGCAACGTCGCCATGCAACTGGCCAAGCCGCTGCGCGCGAATCCGCGACAACTTGCCCAGCAGATCGTCGATGCCATCGTGGCAAGCGCCGCCGCGAAGGGTCTTGTCGAACACGCCGAAGTGGCAGGCCCTGGCTTCATCAACCTGCGTCTCACCGCGGATGCGAAGCGCGCCGTGATCGGCGCGGTGTTCACCGAACGCGACGCCTACGGCCGCGCGCAGCGCGAAGCCGGCAAGCGCGTGCTGGTCGAGTTCGTGTCGGCGAACCCCACGGGTCCGCTGCACGTGGGACACGGTCGCCAGGCCGCGCTCGGCGACGCCATTTCGAACGTGCTGGCCTCGCAGGGCTACGCCGTGCATCGCGAGTTCTACTACAACGATGCCGGCGTGCAGATCCAGAATCTCGCCGTCTCCACGCAGGCGCGTGCCCGCGGCTTGAAGCCCGGCGACGCGGGCTGGCCCGAAGCGGCCTACAACGGTGAGTACATCGCGGAGATCGCGCGCGACTTCATGGCGGGCGAAACCGTCTCGGCCAAGGACGGCGAGCCGGTTAAGGGCACAGGCGACGTCGAAGACCTCGACGCGATCCGCCGCTTCGCCGTGGCCTATCTGCGCCACGAGCAGGACATGGACCTCCAGGCGTTCGGCGTGAAGTTCGACCAGTACTACCTGGAGTCGTCGCTCTACACCGAAGGTCGCGTGGAAAAGACCGTCGAGGCGCTGATCAAGACCGGCGAGACCTACGAGCAGGACGGCGCGCTGTGGCTGCGCACCACCGACTACGGCGACGACAAGGACCGCGTGATGCGCAAGTCCGACGGCACCTACACCTACTTCGTGCCCGACGTCGCCTATCACGTGACCAAGTGGGAGCGCGGCTTCACGAAGGTCATCAACATTCAGGGCTCGGACCATCACGGCACCATCGCACGCGTGCGCGCGGGCCTGCAGGGGCTCGGCGTCGGCATTCCGAAGGGCTACCCCGACTACGTGCTGCACAAGATGGTCACCGTCATGCGCGACGGTCAGGAAGTGAAGATTTCGAAGCGCGCGGGCAGCTACGTGACCGTGCGCGATCTGATCGAATGGTCGGGCGGCGCGACACCGGGCTCGGAAACGGCGCCCGATCTGCTCGACGAGGCCACCATCCGCCGCGGCCGCGACGCCGTGCGCTTCTTCCTGATCTCGCGCAAGGCCGACACGGAATTCGTGTTCGACATCGACCTCGCGCTGAAGCAGAACGACGAGAACCCCGTCTATTACGTGCAGTACGCGCACGCGCGGATCTCGTCGGTGCTCAACGAGTGGAAGTCGCGCCACAACGGCGACGAATCGGCGCTGCCGAATATCGACCTCACGCCGCTCGCGAGCGAACGCGCGCTCGCGCTCGTGGCCAAACTCGCCGAGTATCCCGACATGCTCACGCACGCCGCCGACGAACTCGCGCCGCACGCGGTGGCCTTCTACCTGCGCGAACTCGCCGCGGAGTTTCACTCGTTCTACAATGCCGAACGCGTTCTCGTCGACGACGCGAAGGAGCGCGATGCGCGCATCGCCCTGCTCGCGGCCACACGCCAGGTGCTTGCCAACGGCCTCGCCATGATCGGCGTCTCGGCACCCGAGCGCATGTAAGTTCCCGACGTCACACAAGTGGCAACACGTGGCCGCCGCGACGAACGGCGGCCCTCCCAGGATTCTTTTGTTCGCAGGTGATTCAAACGATGGCCAAACCACGCCGCACTACAAGTCAGTCGAAACAGACCGGGGGAACGTTTCTCGGTATCGTGCTGGGCCTGATTGTCGGCCTCGCGATCGCGGTGGTGGTGGCGCTCTACATCACGCGCGCGCCCTCGCCGTTCGTCGCGAAGGTGGCGCCGCCGGCGGCTTCCGATACGGGCGCAAGCGGCGCGCAGCAGTACGATCCGAACCGCTCGCTGCAGGGCAAGACCCCCGGCCAGCCGGTGCCGCAGGCCGCACAACCCGCGCCGCCCAACACGGCGCCGGGCCAGAGCACGAGCCAGTCGCAGTCCGGCATGCTGGAGGAACCGCAGATCGTCGAAGTGCCGCCGTCCAGCGCGCCGGCTGCCGCCAACAACGGCGTCGCCGTGCCGCCGAAGCCCGCCACCGACAACAACGCCGCCCAGCCCGCACAGAAACCGGCCGGCAACACCGCACAGCTGGCGAACAATCCGCCGCCCAAGGCTCCCGCGGTAACGCCGAAGCCCGCTCCGGCCTCGCCCGCCCAGCAGGGCGCCGCGCCCGCCGCAGGGGACGCGAACACCGGCTATTTCCTCCAGGTGGGCGCCTACAAGACCGCCGCCGACGCCGAGCAGCAGCGCGCGCGCCTCGCGTTCCAGGGTTTCGAATCGAAGGTCACGCAGCGCGACGCGGGCGGCATCACGTATTACCGGGTGCGCATCGGGCCGTTTTCGAAGTTCGACGACATGAACACCACGCGCCAGCGGTTGTCCGACGCGGGAATCGACACGGCCGTCATCCGTTTCACGAAACAGTAACGCTTTCGATGCGCCGGCCGCTGAACCCGGCGCGGTCGGCACCGGTCTGAGTACTGCACGGGCGGCGCGCAGCGAACGCACCCTGAGCGCCCCCTGAGCACTAACGCGTGCCAACACATGCCAACGTGGGTCACAAGGAAATGAAAAAACTCTTTAGCGCACTGTTTCTTTCTCTTTCGATCGTCGCCGTCGGCGCGCAGGCGAGCCCCGCCGCGCCGGTCGCCGACACGGACTACAGCGTCCTGAAGACGCCGCAGCCGGTGGACGTACCGGCCGGCAAGATCGAGGTCACCGAATTCTTCTGGTACGGCTGCCCGCACTGCAACGAGTTCGAGCCGTACCTGGAAGCGTGGGTCAAGAAGCAAGGTCCGGACGTGGTGTTCAAGCGTGTGCCGGTGGCGTTCCGCGACGACTTCCTGCCGCATTCGAAGCTCTACCACGCGCTGGACGCGCTGGGCGTCGAACCGCAGCTCACGCCGAAGGTCTTCAACGAGATCCACGTGAACCGCGACTACCTGCTCAAGCCCGAAGACCAGGCGAAGTTCCTCGCGAAGAACGGTGTGGATCCGAAGAAGTTCATGGACGCCTACAACTCGTTCTCCACGCAAAGCGCTCTGCAACGCGACAAGAAGATGATCGCGGACTACAACATCGACGGCGTACCGACGCTTGCCGTGCAAGGCAAGTACGAGACCGGCCCCGCGATGACGAACAGCCTGCCCGGCACGCTCCAGGTGCTGGACTACCTGATCGGCCAGATTCGCGCCAAGAAGATGTAAGCGCCGAAGCGCCGGCATGAGCCCACCTCTCAAGGTTTTCATCACCGGCGCTTCGAGCGGCATTGGCCTCGCGCTTGCCGCCGAATATGCGCGGCGCGGCGCGACTCTCGGCCTCGTCGCCCGTCGTGGCGACGCACTCGCCAGCTTCCGCCAGGCGCACCCGTCCCACCCCATCGCCATTTACGCCGTCGACGTGCGCGACGAGGCTGCGCTCGCCAGCGCCGCGCAGCGATTCATGGCCGACTACGGCTGTCCCGACGTGGTCATCGCCAACGCAGGCGTGAGCCGCGGCGCGATCACCGGCCACGGCGACCTCAAGACGTTCCGCGACGTCATGGACGTTAACTACTACGGCATGGTCGCCACCTTCGAGCCATTCGCGGCCGCCATGGTGGCCGCGAGGCACGGTACGCTGGTCGGCATTGCCAGCGTGGCAGGCGTACGCGGCTTGCCTGGCTCGGGGGCCTACAGCGCGTCCAAGGCGGCGGCGCTCAAATACCTCGAAGCGCTGCGCGTGGAGATGCGCCCGCATGGCGTGGCCGTCGTCACCATTGCGCCCGGCTACATCCGCACGCCGATGACGGCGCGCAACCCCTATCGCATGCCGTTCCTCATGGACGTGGACCGTTTCGCGGCGAAGGTCGCGGACGCCGTCGCCCGCAAAACGCGCTTCGCCGTGTTCCCGTGGCAGATGCGCGTGGCGGCCGCGCTGCTGCACGGGCTGCCGCGCGCGATCTACGATCGCGTCTTCGAAAAGGCGCCGCGCAAACCACGCGCGGGCGACGCGGGCGAATAGGCGCATGGGCTCGCCAGCAACGGCCGGCCCTCCTGTGTCGGCGCTCGCGGCTAGCATGCAGGCAGGCGTCAGCGGTGCCACGGTTGACGCAGCCGGTGCCGAACACGGCCGCGCCGGCCCCGGTGCCCGCATCGTCTCCCTCGTTCCCAGCATCACCGAATTGCTGTTTGCGCTTTCGCTCGACGCACAGATCGTCGGACGCACGGGCTTCTGCATTCACCCGCGCGAGCGCGTGCACCACGTGCCGAAGGTCGGCGGCACGAAAGCCGTCAAGATCGACGCCGTTCGCGCGTTGCGGCCCACGCACGTCATCGTCAACATCGACGAAAACGAAGCGCACACGGTGGATGAACTGCGCCGCTTCGTGCCGCACGTCGTCGTCACGCATCCGCTCGCGCCGCACGACAATCTCACGCTGTACCGGTTGCTTGGCGCCATCTTCGATCGCGAGCGAGAAGCCGAAACGCTCTGCGTGGCGCTGCAGGCGCGGCTCGATGCAGTGGCGGCACACGCATGGCCGGAACAGCACGTGCTCTACGCCATCTGGCGCGAGCCGTGGATGACCGTAGCGCGCGACACCTACATCGCCGCCATGCTCGGGCTCGTGAACTGGCAGACACAGCCCGTGAGGTATGGCGGCGCCGCTGGTGCCGCACGCTATCCGACCTTCGATTTCGACGCGCCCTGGCTCGCAGACGTAGACCGCGTGCTGCTGTCGAGCGAGCCCTACCGCTTCACCTTGGCCCACGCAGATGCCTTGCGCCGCGACCCAAGGCTCGCCGGCAAGCGTGTTGGGTTGATCGATGGCGAATTCGTCTCGTGGTACGGCTCGCGGGCAATCGCGGGCATCGAGTATCTGATGAACTTCGCCTCGGCCTGACACAAGCTCGCTTCCTCACGCTCAGTGGACCCGCGCGCCGCTGGGTTTTGCTTTCCGCAAACCCTCGCGCAGTTCGTAGCTTGCGCCCGACCGCCGCGCATAACCATATGCCGATTGGACGGGTTGTCGCCGCAATATCCCTTCGATAAGCTTGCCGGGCTGGAATCGCTTGAATCCGCAGACAGGCTGCTGCACCAGCCAGGCGCTGCATCGCAGGCTGCCCGCGCAGGCGTGGCCGGCCCGAACGTGCGATGCTTCGCTTGCGCCATGAACCAGACGAACTGCCTGACCACGACTGTTATGGGAGAACCTATGCGCCTCAGACTGCCCGCCGCCTTGCTGCCCCTGCTCGTGGCTCTGCCAGCGCTGGCACTGGCCAAACCGCTCACGGTGTGCACGGAGTCGAGCCCGGACGGTTTCGACGTCGTCCAGTTCAACTCGCTCGTTACGACGAACGCCTCGGCCGACGTGATCTTCAACCCGCTCGTCTCATACGACGAGGCCGCGAAGAAGGTCGTGCCGGCGCTCGCCGACAAGTGGGAAGTCAGCGACGACGGCCTCACCTACACGTTCCATCTGCGCCCGAACGTGCAGTTCCAGACCACGGACTACTTCAAGCCCAACCGTCCGCTCAATGCCGACGACGTCGTCTTCACGTTCACCCGCATGCTCGACGACAGCAACCCGTGGCACAAGGTGACGGGCCCGAGCGGCTTTCCGCACGCACAGTCGATGGGCCTCACGAAGCTGATCAAGTCGGTATCCAAGGTGGACGACAGCACGGTGAAGTTCGAACTCAACGAACCGAACGCCACGTTCCTGCCCATCCTGACGATGGGCTTCGCGTCGATCTATTCGGCCGAATATGCCGACCAGCTGCTCAAGGCCGGCAAGCAGACGGACCTCAACGCGAAGCCGATCGGCACCGGGCCGTTCGTGCTGAAGAGCTACACGAAAGACGCGCTGATCCGCTATGAGGTGAACCCCACGTACTGGGGGCCGAAGCCGAAGATCGACCGCCTGATTTACGCCATCACGCCTGACGCCGCGGTGCGCGCGCAGAAGGTCAAGGCCGGCGAATGCCAGATCGCACTCTCCCCGAAGCCTCAGGACGTTGCCGACGCGAAGAACGAAAAGTCACTGAAGGTCGTGCAGACGCCCGCCTTCATGACCGCCTTCGTCGCGCTGAACACCGAGAAGAAGCCGCTCGACAACCAGAAGGTTCGCCAGGCGCTGAACCTCGCCTTCGATCGCGCCACTTATCTCAAAGTCGTCTTCGACAACACCGCGATACCCGCCGCGAACCCGTGGCCGCCCAACACGTGGAGCTACGACAAGGGCATCCAGCCGTATCCGCACGACATCGCCAAGGCCAAACAGCTGCTCGCGGAGGCCGGTCTGCCGAACGGTTTCTCGACCACGATCTGGGTCCGGCCAACCGGTAGCGTGCTGAACCCGAATCCGAAAGCCGGCGCGGAACTGTTGCAGGCCGACTTCGCGAAGATCGGCGTGAAAGCGGACGTGAAGGTGATCGAATGGGGCGAGCTGATCAAGGAAGCGAAGCAGGGGCAGCACGACACCCTCTTCATGGGCTGGGCCGGCGACAACGGCGACCCCGACAACTATCTGTCGCCGCTCTTCAGCTGCAATGCCGTGAAGTCGGGCATCAACTTCGCGCGTTACTGCGACCCGCAACTCGACAAGCTGATCGCCGAAGGCAAGACGACAGCGGACCTCGGCAAGCGGACCAAGGCCTACGAGGCCGCGCAAAAGATCATCCACGACGAGGCGTTGTGGATTCCGCTCGGCTATCCCACGGCTGCGGCGATTACGCGGGCGAACGTCAGCGGCTATCAGGTCAGCCCGTTCGGGCGGCAGAACTTCGGGAACGTGGTGGTGCAGTAACGCTCACACGGCCCTGGCAGCGTCGGGACGGAGCTGCCAGAGCTGGGTCGGGATGGGAGCCGCCCGGCCCGGGCCAGCGTCAGCCTCAAGCCCGATACAAGCTGGACCCAAGCTGGACCCAAGCGGAATCCAGGCTGACTTCAAGCCGCGAAGCGGATCACCCCGTCGTCGCCCTGCTCGCGCTTGAGTTCGCCCGCCAGCCACAGCAGATGCAAGTGCGCGAGCGCTTCGCCCATCGCGAAGGTCATCTGGTGAATGTCCAGCTCGCGCTTGAACATCAGCGGCACGATGTCGGCCGCGCTGCACGGCGCCTTTTCACAGGCCTCGCGCACTTCGGCAAGCCGCGCGTCGTGGTGCGCCCGCAATTGGCCAATACGCGTGTGCAGTCCACGGAACGGCTTGCCGTGCGAGGGCAGCACGAGCGTGTCCGCCGGCATGGGCTCGTAACGGCCCAGCGACTCGAGATACAGCGCGAGCGGGTTTCCTTCGGGCTCGATGTCGAACACCGAAACGTTGGTGGAAATGCGCGGCAGCACCATGTCGCCGGAAATCAGCACGCCCGCCTCTTCACAATGCAGCGCGCAATGCTCGGGCGAATGGCCGAAGCCCGTCACCACGCGCCAGCTACGTCCGCCAATGCGCACTTCGTCGGCCTCGCGCAGCCGCCGATATTGGCTCGGAATAGCCGGCACGAGGCTCGAGTAGTAGCTGCGACGACTGCGCAGTTTTTCCAGTGATGCCTCGTCGGCGAGGCCATGGCGCGCGAAGTGCCGCGCGGCGCCCTCGCCGCCCGCATTCGAGCCGTCCCCTGCACCCATCACGCGGCCCAGCATGTATTCGCCCAAGGTGATCCACAGCCGCACGTTCCAGCGCTCGCGCTCGCCGCCGTTGCACAGCCAGTGTGCGAGCCCGAGATGGTCCGGGTGGCAGTGCGTGACGAGCACGCGCAACACCGGCAAACCCTCCAGCACGCTATCGAACACGCTTTCCCAGTGCGCCTTGATCGTGTCCGACGCGATGCCGCAGTCGATCACCGTCCAGCCACGCTGTCCGTCGATTTCATCGCGCAACAGCCAAAGATTGATGTGATCGAGCGCGAACGGCAGCGGCATGCGCAGCCAGAACACGCCCGGCGCGACTTCGAACACACTGCCGGGCTCGGGCAGCGTGTCCGCAAAGGGATAGTTGAGCTGGTGTTCGAGTGCATTCATCGCGGGTCTCTTCTCCTTTTTCCTGCCTGGCTGCGTCGATCGGCCTGGTTGCCGGCCTGGTCGCCGGCTTGCTTACCGGCCTGGTTGCCGGCTCGTTCGGCAACCTCGCGCCAGGTTGCGCAAGTCTCAAGTTGACGATAACGTAAACGTCGATTCTATCGTTCATTTGGACCCACGTGCCGGCCGCTACCCGGCGGCTACCCGGCGGCTACCCAGTGCTACCCAGCCGCCCAACGTGCCGCGCCGGTCCGACGACTTCCGAGCCATGACCACCCAGTACACGATCACCGAGCTTGCCCGCGAATTCGACGTCACACCCCGCGCCATCCGGTTCTACGAGGACCAAGGTCTGCTCTCGCCCAGCCGCGAGGGGGCGAGCGGTCTGCGGCGCGTCTATTCGGGACGCGATCGCACGCGCCTCAAGCTGACGCTGCGCGGCAAGCGACTTGGCTTCACGCTCTCGGAAATTCGCGATCTGCTCGACCTCTACGAATCGCCGACCGACACCCTTCCCCAGCTCCAGGCGTTTCTCGCCACGGTGGTGCGCCATCGCGAGGTGCTCGAACGGCAACGCGAAGACCTGAACGCGACGCTCGAAGACCTCGCGCAGTACGAAACGCAGGCGCGGACGCTGCTGGAAGGCAACCGGCACAAAGGCGAACGCGGCACGGAAGCCGCTACGTCCTCGGGCGAGACCCGCTGAACCCGCTGCCCCAGGAACGAACCCGAACTGGAAAACCGCGCGCCTGCGAGCGCAAGGCACCGACAGGAGATAGCAGCAAACCAACAGGCACCCAAGGCCCGCCACCAGGGAGCGAGACGAGGAAACAGCGGCAAGCAGACGGGTGGGCGGCGCACCTCGGCACAGGCCCCAGCCCACGCCGCCACGAGCGCTCGGTTACAGGGTAGTCAGCACTGGCGCGTGCCGCGCCGTTCGCGCACGATGCCATCACGATCGCGCGCGATGGCCGAAAGAAGCCGCCACGGCCGGCCAGGTGCGCGCAGAACGAAGCGCGCAAAAGCGGCCAAAACGAAAGGCCGCGAACAGCCCAGACACTCGCGGACGATACAATCCCGTGTGTCCTCACGACATGGAACATGCACGGTCGACATGAATCACTTTCCCAAACTGCTGTCGTCGCAGATCGGTTTCGACCTCGCGCAAACCATGCTCGAAGGCTTCGATCGGCACTACCGGATCTTCCGCGACGCAGCCATCCGTGCAAAAGAGCTGTTCGAAGCCGGCGACTGGCATGGCCTGCAGCGTCTCGCGCGCGAGCGCATCACGTCGTATGACGAGCGCGTGGAAGAATGCGTCGAGTTGCTCGAAGACGAATACGACGCCGAGAACATCGACGACGAAGTCTGGCAGCAGATCAAGCTCCACTACATCGGCCTGCTCACGCGCCACCAGCAGCCCGAGTGCGCCGAGACCTTCTTCAATTCGGTCTGCTGCAAGATCCTGCACCGCTCGTATTTCAACAACGACTTCATTTTCGTGCGGCCCGCCATCTCGACGGAGTACATCGAGAACGACGAGCCCGCCGCGAAGCCCACCTACCGCGCCTACTATCCCGGCAAGGACGGGCTCGCCGCCACGCTCGAGCGCGTCGTCACGAACTTCCAGCTGGAGCCGCCGTTCGAAGACCTCACGCGCGACGTCGGCTGCCTGATGCAGGCCATTCACGACGCGTTCGGCGAATTCGAAGAAGCCGCGAACTTCCAGATTCACGTGCTCTCGTCGCTGTTCTTCCGCAACAAGGCGGCCTACATCATCGGGCGCATCATCAACGGCGAAGTCATGCTGCCGTTCGCCGTGCCCATCCGCCACGCGAAGCCCGGCGTGCTCACGCTCGATACCGTGCTGCTCAAGCGTGAGCAGCTGCTCATCATCTTCAGCTTCTCGCACTCGTACTTCCTCGTGGACATGGAAGTGCCCTCGGCCTACGTCGAGTTCCTGCGCACCATCATGCCGGGCAAGCCGAAGGCGGAAATCTATACATCGGTGGGTCTGCAGAAGCAGGGCAAGAACCTGTTCTACCGCGACCTGCTGCATCACCTCTCGCATTCGAGCGACCAGTTCATCGTCGCGCCCGGCATCAAGGGCCTCGTGATGCTGGTGTTCACGCTGCCGTCGTTCCCATACGTGTTCAAGCTCATCAAGGACGCGTTCCCGCCGCCCAAAGAGACCACGCGCGAGCAGATCGTCGCGAAGTACCAGCTGGTGAAGCGTCACGACCGGCTGGGCCGCATGGCCGACACGCTCGAATATTCGAGCGTCGCGCTGCCGGTGTCGCGCCTCGACGACGCGCTCATCAAGGAACTGGAAACCTACGCGCCCTCGATGATCGAGTACGAGGGCGACAACCTCGTGATCCGCCACGTCTACATCGAGCGCCGCATGGTGCCGCTCAATATCTACCTGCAAAACGGTACCGACGAGCAGGTGGAACACGCGGTGAAGGAATACGGCGATGCGGTGAAAGAGCTGATGCAGGCGAACATTTTCCCGGGCGACATGCTCTACAAGAACTTCGGCGTGACGCGCCACGGCCGCGTGGTGTTCTACGACTACGACGAGATCGAGTACCTCACCGACTGCAACGTGCGCGCCGTGCCCGCTCCGCGCAACGAGGAAGACGAACTCTCCGGCGAGCCGTGGTACGCCGTCGGCCCGCACGACATCTTCCCGGAAACCTACGGCACGTTCCTGCTGGGCGACACGCGCGTGCGGCAATACTTCCTCGCGCACCACGCCGACTTCTTCACGCCCGAACTCTGGCAAAGGCACAAGGATCATCTGCTGAAGGGCGAGTTGCCCGACTTTTTCCCGTACGACCAGAGCATCCGCTTCTGCGTACGTTATCCCGAGCGCTTCGTCGGCGCCGGGGGCCACGTGGGTCAGGCATCGAACCTGCCCACGCAGCCCGCAGCGGCCACGGCCAACACAGCCGACGAAGCCGCCGTGAAGGTGGCATGACCGCCATGCGCGCGCTCTACGCCACCTTCTTTCAGCCTCAACCGGTGGGCCGCCCCCGCGGCCCCGAAACACCAATCGAGTCATCATGAGCACGACTTCTCCAGACCATCCGCTCTCACACCTGTTCGACAACAACCGGAAGTGGGTTGCCTCGAAGCTCGCCGCCGACCCGCAATACTTCTCGCGCCTCGCCGACCAGCAGGCGCCCGAGTATCTGTGGATCGGCTGTTCCGATTCGCGGGTGCCCGCCAACCAGATCATCGGCCTGCCGCCGGGCGAGGTGTTCGTCCACCGCAACATCGCCAACGTGGTGGTGCACTCGGACCTCAACTGTCTTTCGGTGATCCAGTTCGCCGTCGACCTGCTGAAGGTCAAGCACATCATGGTGGTGGGCCACTACGGCTGCTCGGGCGTGGGCGCGGCGCTGCACGGCCGGCGCGTGGGCCTCGCGGACAACTGGCTGCATCACGTGCAGGACGTGCGCGCCAAGCACGCCGCGCTGCTCGAAGAATGGCCCATCGGCGAAGCGCGCCACCGGCGGCTCGTGGAACTCAACACCATCGAGCAGGTGCTCAACGTTTGCCGCACCACCATCGTCAACGACGCGTGGGCGCGCGGCCAGTCGCTCACCGTTCACGGTTGGGCCTACGGCGTGCATGACGGCCGCGTGCGCAACCTCGGCATGACGATCTCGTCGGCCGATCAGCTCGAAGACACGTATCAGCGCTGCGTGAGCGGCGCCACGACCAGCCACGCCCACGAAACCGACAACGACGTGGTGGCCGCCGATGCCGCGAAGCTCGGCGACGTACCCGCCGTCGTACAAGGCGTTATCAAGGAGCTCAAACATGAGTGAAATGAACGGGACAACACGCGATCCGGTCGTCATCGTGGCGGCCGCGCGCACGCCGATGGCGGCGTTCCAGGGCGAGTTCGCCGCGCTCACCGCGCCGCAGCTCGGGTCCGCGGCGATTGCGGCAGCCGTCGAGCGCGCCGGCCTCAAGCCGGAGCACGTCGATGAAGTGATCATGGGCTGCGTGCTGCCGGCGGGCCAGGGCCAGGCGCCGGCGCGCCAGGCGTCGCTGGGCGCGGGCCTGCCGCTGTCGGCGGGCTGCACGACGGTCAACAAGATGTGCGGCTCGGGCATGCGCGCGGCCATGTTCGCGCACGACATGCTGCTCGCCGAATCGGCTCAGGTGATCGTGGCAGGCGGCATGGAGAGCATGACCAACGCGCCGTACCTGCTGCCGAAGGCGCGCGCCGGCATGCGCATGGGCCACGGCCAGGTGATCGATCACATGTTCTACGACGGCCTTGAAGACGCATACGAGAAAGGCCGCCTGATGGGCACGTTCGCTGAGGAATGCGCGGCGTCGTTCGACTTTTCGCGCGAGCAGCAGGACGCGTTCGCCATCGAATCGTTGAAGCGCGCGAAGCGTGCGAACGAAGACGGCTCCTTCGCGTGGGAGATCGCGCCGGTCACGGTGGAAAGCCGCAAGGGCGAAGTGCGGGTGGAACGCGATGAACAGCCGTTCAAGGCCAACATCGAGAAGATTGCGAGCCTCAAGCCCGCGTTCAGCAAGACCGGCACGGTGACGGCGGCGAACTCGTCGTCCATTTCGGACGGTGCAGCCGCGCTCGTCATGATGCGGGCATCGACGGCCGCGCGCCTCGGTCTCTCGCCGCTCGCGCGCGTGGTGGGCCACACGACCTTCGCGCAGGAACCCGCGAAGTTCACCACGGCGCCGGTGGGCGCCATCCGGCGTCTCTTCGACAAAAACGGCTGGCACGCGGGCGACGTCGATCTCTACGAGATCAACGAGGCCTTCGCCGTGGTCACGATGGCCGCCATGAAGGAGCACGGGCTGCCGCACGACAAGGTGAACATCAACGGCGGCGCGTGTGCGCTGGGGCATCCTATCGGCGCCTCGGGCGCGCGCATCGTCGTCACGCTGATCGGCGCGCTGCGTCAGCATGGGTTGAAGCGTGGGGTGGCAAGCCTGTGCATCGGCGGTGGCGAGGCCACGGCCATGGGCATCGAACTCGTGTGAGTGCAAGCGAACCCGTACGCAGACACGGAGGTGACAGCATGAGGACAGCGCTCGTGGTTGGCGCATCGCGCGGCATTGGCCGCGAGTTAGTGCGGCAGTACCGCAAGTCCGGCTGGCGCGTGCTGGCCACGGCGCGCGACGAAGCGTCCCTCGCCGAACTCGGCGAGATGGGCGCGCAGACCTTCCCGCTCGACATCACCGAGCCCGAGCAGATTGCGGCGCTCGGCTGGAAGCTCGACGGCGAACGGCTCGACGTCGCGTTGATCGTCTCCGGCGTGTACGGGCCGCGCACCGAAGGCGTCGAGACCTTCACGGCGGAAGACTTCGACTACGTGATGGCCACCAACGTCCGCGGCCCAATGCAGTTAATGCCGATTCTGCTGCCGCTCGTCGAAGAGGCGCACGGCGTGCTCGCGGTGCTCTCGAGCCGCATGGGCAGCATTGCGGGCGCAGGCGGCACGACGGGCTGGCTCTATCGCGCGAGCAAGGCGGCCGTGAACGACGCCCTCAAGGTGGCGTCGCTGCAGACCCGCCGCGCAACGTGCGTGGCGCTGCATCCGGGCTGGGTGCGCACGGACATGGGCGGCACCGAGGCCGCCATCGACGTGCAGCACAGCGTGAACGGCCTGCGCGAAGTGCTGGCCGAAGCCGCCGTAGAGCGCGACGTCTTCAACGGACGCTTCTTCCAGTACGACGGCACGGAACTGGACTGGTAGCGCGCACAGGACCCATCGCAAAAACTTCACCAAAAACGGAGACACCCCGACATGCTGCTCGACGAGGATCATCTGATGGTCCGCGACGCGGTGCGCGCCTTCGTGCGCGAGGAAGTGGCGCCACACGCGGCCGCGTGGGACCGCGAGCGCGTCTTTCCCGCGCAGGTGCATCGCCAGCTGGCGCAACTGGGCGCCTACGGCGTGATGGTGCCGCCCGCCTACGGCGGCGCCGGCCTCGACGCATTGGCGCTCGCCGTCATGCTCGAGGAAATCGCGGCCGGCGACGGCGGCACATCCACGGCCATTTCGGTCAACAACTGCCCCGTGTGCAGCATCCTGCTCGCTTACGGCAACGACGACCAGAAGCGCGACTGGCTCACGCCGCTCGCGCGCGGCGACATGCTGGGCGCGTTCTGCCTGACCGAGCCGCAGGCGGGCTCGGACGCCTCCGCGCTACGCACCACCGCCACGCGCGACGGCGACAGCTACGTGGTGAACGGCGTGAAGCAGTTCATCACGAGCGGCAAGAACGGCCAGGTCGCGATCGTGATGGCGGTCACCGACAAGTCCGCCGGCAAGCGCGGCATCAGCGCGTTCATCGTGCCCACCGACACGCCCGGCTACGTCGTGGCGCGGCTTGAAGACAAGCTGGGCCAGCATTCGTCGGACACGGCGCAGATCGTTTTCGACGACTGCCGCGTACCGGCGGCGAATTTGATCGGCGCCGAGGGCGAGGGCTATCGCATCGCGCTTTCGGGGCTGGAAGGCGGACGCATCGGCATCGCGGCGCAGAGTGTGGGCATGGCCCGCGCGGCGTTCGAAGCGGCGCTCGCTTACGCGAAGGAGCGCGAGAGCTTCGGCGAGCCGCTTTTCGCGCACCAGGCCGTGCAGTTCCGGCTCTCGGACATGGCCACGCAGCTCGAAGCGGCCCGGCAGCTCGTCTGGCACGCCGCAGCGTTGAAGGACGCCGGCCAGCCCTGTCTCACGGAAGCGGCGATGGCGAAGCTGTTCGCCTCCGAAGCCGCGGAGCGCATCTGCTCGGCGGCCTTGCAGATTCACGGCGGCTACGGCTACCTCAGCGATTTTCCGGTGGAGCGCATCTACCGTGACGTGCGCGTGTGCCAGATTTACGAGGGCACGAGCGATATCCAGAAGATACTGATCGCGCGCGGGCTCGCTTGACTCGCGATTCCCTCCCGCCACGCCTCATCCGATGACTTCAGCACCCCACGCCAGCGCCCGTCCGACGGACTGCCCCTGCGGCGGCGCCGCGCCCGACCAGAAAAGCGGCGCCCGGCCGCCGCGTTACGCGGACTGCTGCGGGCGCTTCATCGACGGCGCCACCGTGGCGCCCCGCGCGCTGGAACTTATGCGCTCGCGGTACACGGCGTACGTGCTGGGCGAGTCGGCGTATCTGCGCGACACATGGGCGCAAGAGACCTGCCCCGCCGATCTCGACGTCGACCCGAACGCGCCGGACGCCCCGCGCTGGCTGGGCCTTGCCATCAAGCGCCATACGCCCATCGACGAAACCCATGCCGAGGTCGAATTCGTCGCCCGCTACAAAGTGGGCGGCCGCGCCCACAGGCTGCACGAGACGAGCCGCTTCCTGCGCGGCGCCGATGGACGATGGCGGTATGTGGACGGAGACGTACGGGAGGGGTGAGGTGGACGGCTGATTGAAACGGCCCTGTCGCACTTTGCATACGGCGCTTATTACCGCCCCTCACGCATTTTTTCCCGAGTCTCTTACCGATTTCGAGCGCCCGGCCAGTAAAACACGGCCCGGCGCGGTTCTGCGCCGCAGCCCCATTTTCCGCAAGCCTTGTCGCCACGCGTGCGCGGGTTACCCCCGAATTGCACAAAGGTAATTTGTCGTGCGAGGATCATTTCCAGGTTCCGCGGGGTTGTGGGGTCGGTTCAAGCGACTCCCAACTATCGGATTTCATTCGTAAAGCTGACGTTTTGGTTCTGTTGGCTTGCCCCGGTCGGCGCTCCAGCGAGCGCGTCGGCGGCCGGTGGCGAATGAAGGTCTGGGCGCGTGCCTGTTGAGCGGCATTTCGGCGTGGTTTCGGGAAGATCCATGAAGAAATGCCCGGCCGTTTTTCTCCCCTTGGCGGGTTCGGCTGCCGTGTGTGCGAAAGCGCACATGCGCGGGAATCTCGCTGTGTCCGCAAAACGGACGGTGGGCGGCCTCAAGGGCTTAAAAGCAGAGCTTAAAAGCGGGTTCGGGTAGCTGAATGCAGCGGATGGATTTCAAAAAGATTCTCGCCGGATGGGCAGCGGTCTGCGCCGTGGGCACGGTATCGAACGTGCACGCGGGCACGTTTGACGCGCCCGTCTCTGTCGCGAACTCTGCCAGCTCCGCTGCCACGTCTGCTGCCATCCTCGCGCCCGGCCCGCTCGCCAGCGCCCGCGTGCCCAGCCTCAGTTTCGACTACGGCAGCGAGCCGCGCGTCGGCGCGCGCCTCAACGAGCAGATCATCCGCATTCCGGCCGACGCAACGGGCAGCGTGACGCTCGAAACCACGATCTATCGTCCCGACGGTCCGGGCCCGTTCCCGATGATCGTCTTCAACCACGGCAAGATTCCCGGCGACCCGCGCGGCCAGGCTCGCAGCGAGCCGATGTCGCTCGCGCGCGAATTCGTGCGCCGCGGCTACGTGGTGGTAGCGCCGAATCGCCGCGGCTTTGCGGGCTCGGGCGGCACCTACGAGCAGGACGGCTGCGACGTGGAACGCAATGGCCTCGGCCAGGCTGCCGACGTGGCCGCGACCATCGACTACATGACGAAGCAGCCGTACGTGGACGCCCAGCACATCGTCGTGGCGGGCACGTCGCACGGCGGGCTCGCCACCATCGCCTACGGCACCGAAGCGAAAGCCGGCGTGCGCGGCCTCATCAACTTCTCGGGCGGCCTGCGTCAGGACGCCTGCACCGGCTGGCAGGACAACCTCACGCACGCGTTCGGCGCGTACGGCGCAAAGACCCAGGTGCCTTCGCTGTGGCTCTACGGCGACAACGATTCGGTGTGGCCCGCCACGCTCGTCACGCGCATGTACAGCGCGTACACGCAGGCGCAGACGGGCGGTGCGACGGGGCCGGACGTCGAAGCCCGGCTCATCGATTTCGGCTCCTACAAGAACGACGCCCATCGCCTCGTAGGCGACCGCGATGGCGTGCATGTCTGGTGGCCGGCCGTCGACACGTTCCTGCGGCGCATCGGCATGCCCACGGCGGTGGAATATCGCGTGTCCGATCCGGCGCAGCCCAGGCCGACTGACTTCGCCGCCCTCGACGCCGTGAACGCCGTGCCGTTCCTCGACGAAGCAGGCCGCGCGGGGTATCGCAACTTCCTCAAGCAGTATCCGAGCCGCGCGTTTGCGGTCTCCGAGAACGGCGCCTGGTCGTGGGCCGAAGGCGGCGACAACCCGATGGCCGTGGCAATCGCGAACTGCCAGAAGGAAGGCGCGGGCGCGTGCCGCCTCTACGCGGTCAACGACTCGGTGGTGTGGAAGGACGACGGCCATGCCACGGCGCAAGCATCCGCGGACACCGAGGATGCCGGCCAGCGTGACGATCGCAACGTCACGGCGCGCGATACCGCGGTCACCGCGGGCGAAACGCCGGCCATCGCGAGCCGCTGATCCTTCGGCGGGCCTTTCTCTCGCGGTTCTCTCTCGCGGTTCTCTCTCACGGTTCTCTCTCGCGGTTCTCTCTCGCGGTTCTCTCTCGCGGTTCTCTCTCGCGGTTCTCTCTCACGGCGGCGCCGGCGGTCGGCTCGCACGAGCCTTCTTCGCTGATTGCGTTGCGTCTCTCGTGCCGTGCTGCGCGATCGGCACTTGCTGCGTTCCCAGCGCCCCGCCGCTTCCAACCTCCACTCGCCGCACTTCCCCACGCGCTTCCGGTCGTTGCGGCTCGTTGCCCGCGTAGCGCGCTCCGCGCGTCGCATTTCGCGAAAAGCCTTGGACGTCCCACCGAAAACCCGCATTTCGTCCACGCTCCACACGATTTTTTGCACAAGGGGTAGCTCACTTTGCCGTCGTCATCTACGGCCATTTCGAGCCTTCTGTCCCGAACCGTTCCGTGCTGTTCCGAACTGCCTCGAACGCCCGCCCAGCAAGGCTTCCGGGCCTATTTTCGCGGTAGTGCATTGCGGCTCGTTACGCGCTAATCTCGACGCCGCTGCCGTCCTGGCGAGCCGCATGGCGACGCTGCGAAACGTGCCTTCGATGCACTTCGCGCCCAACCCATGCGCGCCGCACCGCACATTGCCGGCAGCCTTCGCGCGACGCGAACGCACGAGCGCCACGCGATCCGATCCGAAGTCCCGAAACATTCGCATGACGACGCAGCGTGCCGCGCTTCGCGCACCGTCCGCTGCGTCCATGCGCCGGAGTAGTGAGCCTTGAACAACCTGGCAACCGAAGACTGGGTGGCCCGCAGCCTGCGCGCCGTGTGGCACCCGTGTACGCAGATGAAGCATCACGAGCGGCTGCCGCTCGTCGCCGTCTCGCACGCGAAGGGCGCGTGGCTCTACGACCGCGACGGCCACCGCTATCTCGACGCCGTCAGTTCGTGGTGGGTCAACCTGTTCGGTCACGCGAACCCGCGCATCAACGCGGCGCTCAAAGCGCAGCTCGATACGCTCGAACACGTCATGCTCGCGGGCTGCACGCACGAGCCCGCCGTGGAGCTGGCCGAGCGCCTCGCCGCGCTCACGCACCACACGCTGGGCCACGCGTTCTTCGCGTCGGACGGCGCATCCGCTGTCGAGATCGCGTTGAAGATGAGCTTCCACGCCTGGCGCAATCGCGGCTTCAGCAACAAGCGCGAGTTCGTCTGCGTGGCGAACGGCTATCACGGCGAGACCATCGGCGCGCTCGGCGTGACGGACGTGCCGCTCTTCAAGGACGCCTACGATCCGCTCATTCGCCACGCGCACGTGGTGGCGTCGCCCGATGCGCGTCTTGCGCGCGACGGCGAAAGCGCCGCCGACGCCGCGCGCCGCGCCCTTGCGGACGTGCGCGCACTGTTCGAAGCGAAGAGCGCGCAGATCGCGGCGTTGATCGTCGAACCACTCGTGCAGTGCGCGGCCGGCATGGCGATGCACGACGTCTCGTATCTCGCCGGCCTGCGCGCGCTGTGCGACCAGTACGGCGTTCACCTGATCGCCGACGAAATCGCCGTTGGATGCGGACGCACCGGCACCTTCTTCGCCTGCGAGCAGGCGGGCATCTGGCCGGACTTCCTGTGTCTTTCGAAGGGCATCAGCGGCGGGTATCTGCCGCTCTCGCTCGTGCTGTCGCGCGACGACATCTACGCCGCGTTCTACGACGACGACACGGCGCGCGGCTTCCTGCACTCGCATTCGTACACGGGCAATCCGCTCGCGTGCCGCGCGGCGCTCGCCACGCTGGATCTCTTCGCCAGCGACGACGTGCTCGCCACGAACGCGCGCAAGTCGGCGCATCTGCGCGAGGCGCTTGCGCCGCTGGCCACGCATGCGCGCGTGCGCCACTTCCGTCAGTGCGGCACGCTCTTCGCGTTCGATGCCGTCATCGACGATGCCCAACAGGCGAAGACCTTCTCGCGCCGCTTCTTCCAGCACGCGTTGCAGCGCGAACTGCTGCTGCGCCCCATCGGCACGACGGTGTACCTGATGCCGCCCTACGTGCTCGACGCAAACGAACAGGCGCTGCTCGCCGAACGCACGCTCGATACTTTCGACGCCACGCTGAAGGAGGCGCACTGATGCAGTTGCTCGACTCGCTCGAACAGGCTCTCGCCGACCTCGCCGCACGCGGCCTCACGCGCCGCCGCCGCACCATCGACTCGCCGTGCGCCGCGCACATGATCGTGGACGGCCGCGACATGATCGGCTTCGCGAGCAACGATTACCTCGGGCTCGCAGCACATCCGCAACTCGTGGCCGCCATCGCCGAAGGCGCGCAGCGCTACGGCGCGGGCAGCGGCGGCTCGCATCTGCTGGGCGGCCATTCGCGTGCGCATGCGCAACTCGAAGACAACCTGGCGGCATTCGCGGGCGGCTTCGTCGACGCACCGCGCGCGCTCTACTTCAGCACCGGCTACATGGCGAACCTCGCCGTGCTCACCGCGCTCGCGGGCCGCGGCACGACGCTCTTTTCGGACGCACTGAATCACGCGTCGCTCATCGACGGCGCACGGCTTTCGCGTGCCGACGTGCAGATCTATCCGCACGCCGACGTCGAAGCGCTGAGCGCGATGCTCGACGCTTCGGATGCCCAAACGAAGCTCATCGTCACCGACTCCGTGTTCAGCATGGACGGCGACGTAGCGCCGCTCGCGCCGCTGCTCGCGCTGGCCGAGCACCACGGCGCATGGCTCGTCGTGGACGACGCCCACGGCTTCGGTGTGCTCGGCCCGCAAGGACGCGGCGCCGTCGCGCAGGCCGCGTTGCGCTCGCCGCATCTCGTTTTCGTGGGCACGCTTGGCAAGGCGGCCGGCGTGTCCGGCGCGTTCGTCGCCGCGCACACAACGGTGATCGAATGGCTCGTGCAACGCGCGCGGCCCTACATCTTCACGACGGCGTCCGCGCCTGCCGTGGCGCACGCGGTGTCGGCCAGCCTCAAGATCATCGCGGGCGACGAAGGCGACGAACGGCGCGCGCATCTGCACGCACTGATCGAACGCACGCGTGCGCTGCTCAAAGAAACCTGCTGGCTGCCTGTGGATTCGCACACCGCCGTTCAGCCGCTCATCATCGGCGCGAACGACGCCACGCTCGACATGGCCGCGGCGCTCGACCGCGAAGGGCTCTGGGTGCCCGCCATCCGGCCGCCCACCGTGCCGGCCGGCACGTCGCGTTTGCGCATCTCGCTTTCGGCAGGCCATTCGCATGGCGACCTGGACCGGCTCGAGGCCGCGCTGCTTCGCCTCAGCAAGGCGGAGACCGCATCATGAGCGCGACGTTTTCGAACATCACGCAACCGCGCTCGCTTTTTGTAACCGGCACGGATACGGAAATCGGCAAGACGCTGGTTTCTGCCGCTTTGCTGCGCGGCTTCTCGCGCGCGGGTCTGCGCGCCGCGGCGATGAAGCCCATCGCGGCCGGCGCATTCGAGCGTGACGGCGTCTGGCACAACGAAGACGCCGATCAACTCGACGCCGCCGCGAGCGTGCTGTTGCCGCCCGACATTCGCACGCCGTATCTGCTGAAAGAACCGGCCGCGCCGCACATTGCCGCCGCGCTCGAACGCGTGACGCTGGACCCGGCGAGCATCGTGGCCTGTCATGCCGAGGCCATGCAGCGCGCCGACGTCGTGGTGGTGGAAGGCGTGGGCGGCTTTCGCGTGCCGCTCACGGACACCTGCGACACCGCCGACCTCGCCCGCATGCTCGGCTTGCCCGTGCTGCTCGTGGTGGGCATGCGGCTGGGCTGCATCAGTCACGCGCTGCTCACTGCGGAGGCCATCGCCGCCCGCGGGTTGCGTCTCGCGGGCTGGGTGGCCAATCGCGTCGATCCCGCCATGACGTTCGCCGACGAAAACATCGACGCGCTGCGCGAACGGCTGGGCCGCGAGCACGACGCGCCGCTCGTCGGCGTGGTACCGCATCTCGCGAATCCGTCGGCCGATGCCGCGGCGGATTGCCTCGACACGGCATCGCTGCTGCAAACGCTCTGCGCGCTCGACACATCGCGTCGCTCGCCGCTCAACACGCAATAGAACACGCTCAAGACAAACCTGGACACGAAGGACTCACGACATGCCCTCCACTTCCATCGAAACCTCAAACGTGCAAACAACGGCCACCGTGCAGGCCACCACGACGAACGCCACCAGCGCCCGCTGGAAAGTCGCCGACGTGGTCGCGCTCTACGATCTGCCGTTCAACGACCTGCTGTTCCGCGCGCAGCAAGTGCATCGCGAGCACTTCGACGCGAATGCCGTGCAACTCTCCACGCTGCTCTCCATCAAGACGGGCGGCTGCGAGGAGGACTGCGCGTACTGCCCGCAGTCGGCGCACTACGAAACGGGCGTCAAGGCCGAGAAGTTGATGGAAGTGGACGCCGTGCTGGCCGCCGCGCGCGTGGCGAAGGAGAACGGCGCGACGCGTTTCTGCATGGGCGCCGCGTGGCGCAATCCGAAAGACCGGCATCTGGAGCCGATCAAAGACATGATTCGCGGCGTGAAGGCGATGGGGCTCGAAACGTGCGTGACGCTCGGCATGCTCGAAGCGCACCAGGCGCAGTCGCTGCGCGATGCGGGGCTCGACTACTACAACCACAACCTCGACACCTCGCCGGAGTTCTACGGGCAGATCATCTCCACGCGCACCTACGAAGACCGGCTCGCCACGCTCGAACGCGTGCGCGACGCGGGCATCAACGTGTGCTGCGGCGGCATCGTGGGCATGGGCGAATCGCGGCGTGAACGCGCGGGGCTCATCGCGCAGCTCGCGAACATGGACCCGTATCCGGAATCGGTGCCCATCAACAATCTCGTGCAGGTGGACGGCACGCCGCTCACGGGCACGGAAGCACTGGACCCGTTCGAATTCGTGCGCACCATTGCCGTGGCGCGCATCACGATGCCGCGCGCGATGGTGCGCCTCTCGGCGGGCCGCGAGCAGATGGACGACGCGTTGCAAGCGCTGTGCTTCCTCGCGGGCGCGAACTCGATTTTCTACGGTGATCAGTTGCTCACCACCGGCAACCCGCAGGCCGAAGCGGACCGCAAACTGCTCGCGCGGCTCGGCATTCGTGCGGAGACGGCGAACGCGCTGCCCGCGGACGAGCACAAGCACGCGCATGAGCACGAAGGTTGCCGCCACGGCTGATCGAACGCCTACGTTGATGCTTTGAGGACAGCGGCGCCGCTACACGAACGCGTGCGCATCCTCCGTCACCGGGTCTTCACCCGCGTTTTCAGCCGTGTTTTCACCCGCCCCTTCGCGAAACCGGCGCGGGGCCGCGCAGTGAATCAGCGTATCGACGAAGTGCTTTGCACGCGGCCACGGCCCGAAGCCCGCGGCCGTGTTGATGTGCCCCGCGTCGCCCAGGTTCACGAATGCGCTGCCCAGGTGCTGCGCAAGCGCGAGGGCACCGGCGGCGGGCATCCACGGGTCCGTCTCGCTGCCGATCAGGATGGACGGCACCGGCAGCCGCCGCGGCTCGAAGGCGCCCGCAAAACGAAATTTCTCCGGACTCGCGGGCGCGACGAGCAGCACGCCCGCCACATCCGCGGCGCAACTGCCCTGCAGCAACGCGTGAGCGGTCGCGAGGCAGCCGAAGCTGTGCGCGGCCAGCACGAACGGCCCGCGCTCACGTGCCAGCAGCGCGCGTAGCGCCTCGCCCCACGCTGCGAGATTGGGCGCATCCCAGTCCGCCTGCTCCACGCGCAACGCGCGCGGAAACTGACGCTCGAGCCAGGTCTGCCAGTGCGCACCCTCGCTGCCATGAAGGCCCGGCACCGTCACGAGTCGCGGCGGCCACACCGATTTGCTGCACGAAAGCATGATTTTTCCTCGCTTCCGGAATCTGTGAACGGATTGTGGCCTGCACCGTCGCCGCGCCGAACCAATTTTTTTTGCTTTGTTTTTTCCATCGCGCCGCTTCGGCGTGAACGTCTTGCTGCGCGCGGGCGCAACGTCGGTCGAAAAAGTAGAATGGACGCTTCCGCATGGCCGCCGCCGCTTACATGCAGGCGTTCTGCCCGCCCGCTCGTGCCTTCCTGAGCCTTCTAAAGCCCACGCGCATTCGATGAAGATCCTGTTCTATCAGCCGCACTCGAACCACGACACCTCAGACAACGACGCCTGGCTGCGCGGTCTGCAACAGGCGCTGCCGCAAGCGGAGTTGCGCGAGTGGCAACCCGGCGACCAGGCGAGTGCCGACTATGCCGTGGTATGGCGTCCGCCGCGCGAGCTTTTCGCGGGGCGCCACGACTTGCGCGCCATCTTCAACCTGGGCGCGGGCGTGGACGCGATACTCGGGCTCGAACGCGAATTCCCCGGCACGCTGCCGCGCGAGGCGCTGCTCGTGCGGCTGGAAGACACGGGCATGGGCCAGCAGATGGTCGAGTACATCGCGCATGCCGTGCTGCGCTACCTGCGCCGCTTCGACGAGTACGAACAGCTTCAGCAGGCGCGCCGCTGGAAGGTGCTGGAACCGCATCCGCGCGCCACGTTCACGGTGGGCGTGATGGGACTCGGCGTGCTGGGCACCCAGGTGGCGCAGGCGCTGGCCGCGCTCGGCCTGCCGGTGCGCGGCTTCAGCCGCAACGCGAAACAGATCGAGGGTATTGCGTGCTCGTCGGGCGAACTGCATGGCGCGGCGTTCGACGCGTTTCTCGATGGCGTGAAGGTACTCGTGAATTTGCTGCCGCACACGCCGGACACCGCCGACGTCATGAACGCGCGCACGTTTTCGAAGCTCGCGCGCGGCGCGTATCTCGTGAACGTGGCGCGCGGCGGACATCTGGTTGAACACGATCTGATCGATGCGCTCGCGCACGGCCAGATCGCGGCGGCCACGCTCGACGTATTTCGCGAAGAGCCGTTGCCCGCCGATCATCCGTTCTGGCGCGAGCCGCGCATCACCATCACGCCGCACAGCGCGGCGCAGACGCTGCGCGACGAAAGCATCGAACAGGTGGCGCACAAGATCGCGTCGCTCGCGCGCGGGGAGCCGATCAGCGGCATCGTGGAGCGCGAGCGCGGCTATTGAGGCTGGCCGCCAGAGACACCACACCGGCAGCAGAACAACCGCAGGAGACACACATGGCATTGCCAGCAGCAGTGAAGATTGTTGAGGTGGGGCCGCGCGACGGCTTGCAGAACGAGAAGGACTTCGTGCCCACCGCGATCAAGATCGAACTCATCAACCGGCTTTCGGCGGCGGGCTTTCCGAACATCGAGGCCGCGTCGTTCGTCTCGCCGAAATGGGTGCCGCAGATGGCCGACGGCGCGGAAGTGATGGCCGGCATCGAGCGCCGCGCGGGCGCGATCTATTCGGTACTCACGCCGAACATGCGCGGCTTCGAAGGCGCACAGGTCGCGAACGCCGACGAGATCGTCATCTTCGGCGCCGCGAGCGAAGCGTTCTCGCAGAAGAACATCAACTGCAGCATTGCCGAGAGCATCGAGCGCTTCGCGCCGGTTGCGCACGCCGCCAAGGCGCACGGCATGCGGCTGCGCGGCAGCGTGTCGTGCGCGCTCGGTTGCCCGTATCAGGGCGAGGTGCCGGTGGCCTCCGTGGTGGACGTAGTGGAGCGCTTCGCGGCATTGGGCTGCGACGAGATCGACATTGCGGACACCATCGGCGTCGGCACGCCGAAGCGCACGCGCGAGGTCTATGAGGCCGTGACGAAGGTGTTTGCGCGCGAACGACTGTCGGGCCACTTTCACGATACGTATGGCCAGGCGCTCGCCAACATCTACGCGGCGCTGCTGGAAGGCATCGAGATCTTTCACGCGTCCGTGGCGGGCCTGGGCGGCTGCCCGTACGCGAAGGGCGCCACGGGGAACGTCGCGACCGAAGACGTGCTGTACCTCATGAACGGCCTCGGCATTCGCACCGGCATCGACCTCGATCAGGTGGTGGCTGCGGGCGATTTCATCTCGACGGCCATTGGCCGCGCGAACGTTTCGCGTGCCGGCAAGGCACTGCTCGCGAAAGCGCGCGACGCTGCGGCCCGTTGCGTGTAACCGCGAAGCTCGCCCGAAGACCGCTGCACATGAACACGAACGGAAACACCGACATGACGGAAAACATCGCACCCGATACCCAAGAGAACCAGAACAACCTCGACGCCCTGCCCGACTCCGCGCGGCGCGTCGCGCTGCTGCTGCGCGAGCGCGGTCACGCGAAGCCCGTGGTCATGCTGCCCGAGACCGGCAAGACCTCGGCGGAAGCGGCGGCGGGACTCGGCTGCTCGGTCGCGCAGATCGCGAAGTCGATCCTGTTTCGCCGCGTGGAAGACGACGCGCCGGTGCTCGTCATCGCGAGCGGTGCGAATCGCGTGGACGAAAAGAAGGTGGCGGCGCACGTGGGTGCCGTGGGGCGTGCGGACGCGAAGTTCGTGCGCGAGAAAACGGGCTACGCGATTGGCGGCGTCTGTCCGATCGGGCACGCCGTGCCGCCCGTCACACTGATCGACGCGGACCTGCTCGAACTCGCAAGCCTGTGGGCCGCGGCGGGGCATCCGCACGCGGTGTTCAACCTCTCGCCCGACGAACTGATCGCGTTGACCGGCGCGCCTGTCGTGGACGTCGCGCTGCGCGACGCGTCCTGATGAGCGCATCGCAAGACCACACGCTGCCGCTGCGTGCGCAGGACCGCACGCCCGTGCCGTCGCCGTGCATCAACGTCTGCAAGATGAGCGCGGCCACCGGATGGTGCGAAGGGTGCCTGCGCACCATCGACGAAATCGCCGGCTGGTCGTCGCTCGACGATGCCGCGAAACGCGCCGTGTGGGACGCCATCGAGCGGCGCCACGCGCAACTCGTCGGCTCGCCATGAACGCGCCGCCGCGTGTCGTGACCATTGGCGAAACGTGCACGTGCACGCTCGCGCTCAGCGCGGAGTCGATCAAGTCGTTCGCCACGCTCGTGGACGACCGCAACCCGTTGCATCACGACGACGCGTACGCCGCGCAAAGCCGCTTCGGCGGGCTCATCGCATCGGGCACGCAGCCCACGGCGCACTTCATGGCGCTGCTCGCGACGCACTTCTCGCAGTACGCACAGCCGCTCGGCCTCGAGTTCGACGTCAAGCTCAAGCGCGCCGCGCATGAAGGCGACACGCTCGTCATGACGTGGCGCGTGCGCGACGCCTGGTGGAAGCCCAGCCTCAACGGCGACCTCGTGCAACTGGAAGGCAGCGTCGCGAACCAGCGCGGCGAAACCGTCGTCGTGGGCAAGGCGACGATTCTCGTGATGCCGAAGCCGGCGACATCGGCTTCTATCGCCACCGCTGCGTGAGGCGCTCTTGAACACCATCACGCCGCGCCTGCCCGCTTCCATGCGCGTCTTCGAACGCGGCTGGCTCTCGTCCAACAATGTGCTGTTCGTGGACGACGCGTGCACCGCTATCGTCGATACGGGTTACGCGACGCATGCGGCACAGACCGTCGAACTCGTGCGGCACGCGCTGGGCGCACGTCCGCTCGATCTCATCGTGAACACGCATCTGCATTCGGACCATTGCGGCGGCAACGCGCGGCTGCAAGCCGAATGGACCTGCGACACGCTGATTCCCACCGCCGAAGCCGAAGCAGTCAGTGCCTGGGACGAACACCGTCTGACCTTCCGCGGCACCGCGCAGACCTGCGAGCGCTTCGCTTTCACGGGCACCTTCGCGCCCGGTACCGCGCTCGTGCTGGGCGGCCTGCGGTGGGAGGTGCTCGGCGCGCCGGGTCACGATCCGCATTCGGTCATGCTTTACTGCGCGAGCGAACGCGTACTGATCAGCGCAGACGCGCTATGGGAGAACGGCTTCGGCGTGATTTTTCCGGCGCTGGGTGGTGAAACCCATGAGCACGGCGAAAGCAACGAAGGCTTTGCCGAGCAGCAGGCCGTGCTCGAAGCCATTGCGAAGCTGGACGTTGCCGTGGTGGTGCCGGGACACGGCGCGCCGTTCGCGAACGTGCACGAGGCGCTGGACCGCGCGTTTTCGCGTCTGGCCTGGCTGCGGGCCGATCCCACGCGCAACGCAAAAAACGCACTGAAAGTGCTGACCGTGTTCAAGCTGCTCGAACTGCGGGAAGCGACGTTTGCGGCACTGCTCGAGATGCTCGACGACGCGCAGATCGTCGGCGCAGCAGCCGCCATGCTCGCACCGCGCAACGCGTGGCCCGTGCTCATGCGCAACGTGCTCGAAGATCTCGCGAAAAGCGGTGCGCTGTTGGTGGAGGGCGAACGCATCACGGCACCGCACGCGTCGGTATGAAGCCTCAACGCGCGCAAATGAGCGCGCGGGCAATCAAGTGCGCAATCAGGCAGGCCGGAAGGGGGGAGTGAAGCGAGAAAAAAGCGGGAACGGTGAGAGCGGCCATCGAAACCATCTAGCCGCCGCATCAAAAAGAAAGCCGCTCGCAAGCCCTAAAGTGAACACTTTCAGCGGACAGCGAACGGCGCAATTTTCGACGTGATCAGCGTCCCACGCATCATACCGGCGCCCCTTGGGCCCCGCATCGGTGATTTCCCTACAGAATTTTGACGCAGGCTTAACGGCGGCCTACAGACGCATTGCAGGCAGCAGACTCCGCTTCACGCCGACGCCCGCGCCGCTGCGGCACCACGCGCCAGCCCAGATTCACACCCGCCGCCGCGAGCAGAATCAGCACCGCGCCTACCAGTTGAATCCATGCGAGGCGCTGCCCGAACGCCACGCGGTCCACCACGATGGCGACCACGGGATAAATGAACGACAACGCACCCGTCATCGCCGTGGGCAGCTTCTGGATGGCGCCGTAGAGCAGCACGTACATCACGCCGGTGTTCACCACGCCGAGCGTGACGAGCTGGGCCCAATGCACTGCCGTCACCGGCATCGCGTCGAAGCGCGCGAGCGGCGCCAGCGCCACCGCGCCGAACGCGAGTTGCACGAGTGCGATGAGATGCGGCGGCGTGCCCTTCAAGTGCTTCGTGATGATCGACGACACCGCGTAGAGGAACGCTGCGCCCACCGCGAGCGCAACGCCTTGCAGGTATTGCCCCGGCACGGCGAGCACAGCGGGTTCCACCTTCACGACGAAGACGAGACCCACGAACGCCACCAGCAGCCACACTACTGTGGACGTGGTAATGCGTTCACGAAACACGACCGCGCCGAGCGCCACGAGCATGAACGGCTGCGTGTTGTAGACGGCCGTGGCCATCGAGATCGACGCACGCGAATACGCAGCGAACAGCAGAATCCAGTTGAGCACGATGGCGATGGCGCCAAGCATCGCGAGCCCGACGACGCGCCATGACAGCAGCGAGCGTTTCAACAGCCCCAGCGCGGCGCAAATCAATGCGAGTGTGGCGCTGCCGAACACGCAGCGTAGAAACACGACGTTGAGCGCGGATTGCTGCGACGACACCACGAGCCAGCCGATCGATCCCGACATCAGCATCGCAACGGTCATCTCGGCGGCGCCGCGGCGGATTTCGCTTGAAGCCATGCCAGTCACTCTCCTTTGTCGACAACACGAAGTTGCGATTCAGTGTAGAGAGTCGGGCTCGCGAGAGATATGCTGAAATTGAGGCTTGAATGCCCGTTCGCCTATGAATCGAAGGCCATCATGAATAAACGCCTTGCATCGCCTGCCGCACGTCCGGCGCCCGTCACGCTGGACGAAACGGATCGCACACTCATCGCCGCCCTCGCCGAGGACGCGCGTCAGCCCGTGAGCGAACTCGCGCGCCGCATCGGACTTTCGGCGCCGAGCACCACCGAACGTCTGCGGCGGCTCGAAGCGCAGGGCGTGATCGAAGGTTTCACGGTGAGCCTCAATCCTCGCGCGCTGGGCTACACCTTGCAGGCCATCGTGCGCGTGAAGCCGCTGCCGGGACAGCTGCACCTGTTGGAAGAAGTGATCCGGCGGATTCCCGAGTTCGTGGAATGCGACAAGGTCACCGGCGACGACTGCTTCATCGCGCGGCTCTATTTGCACTCCATCGATCAGCTCGACGAGATTCTCGCGAAGGTGACCGAGCGCGCCGAAACGAGCACGGCCATCGTGAAGTCCACGCCCGTGGCAAGGCGGCTGCCGCCGTTGCCGTGATTGAGCAACGCGCGTGTCGTAGGTGAGCGCCAGGGCCTGTTCACGCTAATGCCTGGCCCCCAAGGACGCGTCAGCGGTCCAGCGCCTCGAAGAAGGAAAGCATCTCGTCGACCAGCGGCTCCGCCGCCTCTTCTGGAATGTAGTGACCGCATGGCAGCGCGCGGCCGCTCACGTCGCGGGCCACCTTGCGCCATTCTTCGAGTGGATCGAAGCAGCGGCCCACCACGCCCTTCTCGCCCCACAGCACGCGCAGTGGACACGCCACCTTGTTGCCGCGTTCGATGTCGGCGCGATCGTGTTCCAGGTCGATGGTCGCGGAGGCGCGGTAGTCCTCGCACATCGCATGCACGGCGCCGGGCTGGCGCAGCGCGCTGCGGTACGCGTCCAGCGCCTGCGGCGCGAACGGCGCGAGACCCGCATGGCGGCCACCCATCACGCGCTCCACGTAGACATCGGGATTCGCGCCGATGAGCGTCTCCGGCAACGGCTCGGGCTGGATCAGGAAGAACCAGTGGAAGTAGAGCGTGGCGAAGGTGCGGTCGGTGGCCTCGTACATGGCGAGCGTGGGCGCGATGTCGAGCAGCATCAGCCGCTCCACGGCGCCGGGATGATCGAGCGCCATGCGGTGCGCCACCCGTGCACCGCGGTCGTGGGCGCAGACGAGAAAACGCTCGAAGCCGAAGTGACGCATCACCTCGACCTGGTCGGCGGCCATCGCGCGTTTCGAGTACGGCGTGTGCCGTTCGTCGCTCGCGGGCTTGGCCGACGCGCCATAGCCGCGCAGATCGGTGGCAATCACCGTGAAGTGCCGCGCCAGCGCAGCTACGCACCGATGCCAGATCATGTGCGTTTGCGGATGGCCGTGAAGCAGCAGCAAGGGCGGACCTGCCCCGCCCTTCACCCCGAAAATATCGACACCGCTTGTCGCAGTCGTCACGTGAAAGGGTGTGAACGCCTCGAAGGACATAGTCGTCTCTTGTCGTTGTTGGTCTGGTTCGCGAATTGTAGAACGCGGATGGGTACCTTCGAGGTGGGATGGCGCACGCAATCCGTAGAACCCGAACACTCCTTCCAGTACGAGGCCCGTCGTGCAAGGCAGATGCATCGCCTATAATCGAACGATCGTTCTCCAAAACAACCCACATGATGGGACACGCGGTGCACCCTGCACCGCTCTGCTTCACCGCTACACTCATATCGTCGAGCCGCTTGCCACTCTCACGCGGCCGTCACTCAGGAGACTCTCGCCATGGCCTTGCCCGCCGTCCTGCAAAACCTTGCGCTGCCTGTCGTCGCTTCGCCGATGTTCATTGTCAGCTATCCCGAACTCGTGCTCGCGCAATGCAAGGCTGGCATCGTCGGCTCGTTTCCCGCGCTCAATGCGCGGCCCGCGGAATTGCTCGACGAATGGCTCACGCAGATCCAGCGGCAGCTCGCGGCGCACAAGGCCGCGCACCCCGACGCCGTGATCGGTCCCGTTGCCGTGAACCAGATCGTGCATCAGTCGAATGTGCGGCTCGAGCAGGACATTCGCGTGTGCGTGGAGCACAAGGTGCCCATCTTCATTACGAGCCTGCGGGCGCCGGCCAAGGAAATCGTGGACGCCGTGCACAGCTACGGCGGCATCGTGCTGCACGACGTGATCAACATGCGGCACGCGAGCAAAGCGCTCGAAGCCGGCGTGGACGGTCTCATTCTGGTTGCCGCGGGTGCCGGCGGGCATGCGGGCACGATGTCGCCGTTCGCGCTCGTCGGTGAAGTGCGCCGCGTGTTCGACGGGCCCATCGTGCTTTCGGGCGCCATCGCGAACGGCGGCTCGATTCTCGCGGCGCAGGCGATGGGTGCGGACCTCGCCTACATGGGCACGCGCTTCATCGCGACGCAGGAAGCGCACGCGGTGGACGACTACAAGCGCGCCATCATCAAGGCGAATGCGGCGGACATCATCTACACGAACCTCTTCACCGGCGTGCACGGCAACTACATCCGCGAAAGCATCGTGAACGCCGGGCTCGATCCGGACGCGCTGCCCGAGTCGGACAAGTCGCGCATGAACTTCGGCAGCGACAAGGCGAAGGCGTGGAAAGACATCTGGGGCGCAGGCCAGGGCGTGGGCCTGATGGACGACGTTCCCACGGTGGCCGAACTCGTCGCACGACTCAAGAAGGAATACGACGAGACGAAGGCGCGGCTGGGCATTGCGCGCTGAGTTTGCGTTGCGTTGACACTGACGCTGCCCGTCAGCGTCGCCCGCTCATAACCGGGCGCGTTCGCGTCCTCACATATTCCGCCGATACTGCCCGCCCACCTCGAATAGCGCGTGCGTGATCTGCCCGAGCGAGCAGACGCGCACCGCGTCCATCAGCACCTCGAATACGTTCGCGTCGTCCATGACAGCCTGCTTGAGGCGTGCCAGCGCGGGCTGTGCGTCGTCGCGATGACGTGCCTGGAAGCTGCGCAGCCGCACGAGCTGGCTGCGCTTCTCGTCTTCCGTCGAGCGCGCGAGTGTGAGCGTGGCCGGCGCCTCGTGCGCATGCGGATTCACGAACGTGTTCACGCCCACAATCGGATACGACCCGTCGTGCTTGCGATGCTCGTAAAGCAGCGACTCGTCCTGAATGCGTCCGCGCTGATAACCGGTCTCCATGGCGCCCAGCACGCCGCCGCGCTCGGTGAGGCGGTCGAACTCCGCGAGCACCGCGGCCTCCACGAGGTCCGTCAGTTCCTCGATCACGAAGCTGCCCTGGTTCGGGTTCTGGCTCTTCGCGAGCCCCCATTCGCGATTGATGATGAGCTGGATGGCGAGCGCTCGCCGCACGGATTCTTCCGTGGGCGTGGTGATGGCTTCGTCGAATGCGTTCGTGTGCAGCGAGTTGCAGTTGTCGTAGATCGCGATGAGCGCCTGCAACGTGGTGCGGATATCGTTGAAGTCGATTTCCTGCGCGTGCAGGCTGCGCCCCGAGGTCTGCACGTGATACTTGAGCTTCTGGCTGCGCTCGTTCGCGCCGTAACGCTCGCGCATCGCGAGCGCCCAGATGCGGCGTGCCACGCGGCCGAGCACGGTGTACTCGGGGTCCATGCCGTTCGAGAAGAAGAACGAGAGATTTGGCGCGAAGGCATCGATGTGCATGCCGCGCGCGAGATACGCCTCCACGTACGTGAAGCCATTCGCGAGCGTATAGGCAAGTTGCGAGATGGGGTTCGCGCCGGCCTCGGCGATGTGATACCCGGAGATCGAGACCGAATAGAAGTTGCGCACGCCTTGATCGACGAACCAGGCCTGGATGTCGCCCATCACCTTGAGGCTGAATTCCGTCGAGAAGATGCAGGTGTTCTGCCCTTGGTCTTCCTTGAGGATATCGGCTTGCACAGTGCCGCGCACGTTGTGCAACGCGTGCCGGCGTGCCGCGTCGATTTCTTCGCCCGTCGGTTCGCGGCCTTCGGTTGCTGTGCGCGCACGCAGCCGTTCGATCTGCTGCTCGATGGCCACGTTGAAGAACATGGCGAGAATGGCGGGCGCGGGGCCGTTGATGGTCATCGAAACCGATGTGTCCGGCGCGCACAGATCGAAGCCGTCGTAGAGCGCGTTCATGTCGTCGAGCGTCGCCACCGAGACGCCCGAGTTGCCGATCTTGCCGTAGATGTCGGGCCGCTCGTCGGGCTCTTCGCCGTAGAGCGTGACCGAGTCGAACGCCGTGGACAGGCGCTTCGCGGGCATGCCCTCGGCGAGCAGCTTGAAGCGGCGGTTCGTGCGCATCGGGTCGCCCTCGCCCGCGAACATGCGCGTGGGGTCTTCGTTTTCGCGCTTGAACGCAAACACGCCGCCCGTGAATGGAAAATGGCCGGGCAGGTTTTCGAGCATCAACCAACGCAGCGTCTCGCCGGGGTCCGCGAATTTCGGCAGCGAAATCTTGCGCATCGTCGTGCCGGAGAGCGTCGTGACGGTGAGCGCCGTGCGAATCTCGCGATCGCGTACTTTCACGACGTGTTCTTCGCCCGAGTACGCCGCCACGGTTTGCGGCCACGCGTCGAGCAGCGCCTTTTCGCGCTCGCCGAGTTGTGCTTCGCGTTCGGCGATAAGCGCATCGATTTGTTCGCCTGTCGTGGCGGTCGCTGTTGTATCGCGCGCGTTCGTGACGTTGGCCTCGACGCTTCCGCTCGACGCCAACATGCGGCGCGTCTCCGTCAGCTGCCAGCGTTCACGCGCCAGTTGCGACTGCGCGACGACGCGCTGCCGATACGCGCGCACCGTCTCGGCAATTTCGCTCAAATACCGCACGCGCGCGGGCAGCACGATGGCGTGCAGGCCGCTCGAATGACGCTGGCCGTCGAGCGCCGGCAGCGTGCCGCCGCCCTCGCGCAGTCCGTGTTCACGCAGTGCGCGCGCGATGTGCTGATAGAGCGCCGTCACGCCGTCGTCGTTGAAACGCGACGCCACTGTGCCGAACACGGGCATCGCATCGGGCGCCGCCGTGAAGCCGCGGTTGCGCTGCACCTGCTTGGCGACGTCGCGCAATGCGTCGGCCGCGCCGCGGCGGTCGAACTTGTTGATGGCGACCACGTCGGCGAAGTCGAGCATGTCGATCTTTTCAAGCTGGCTCGCCGCGCCGAATTCGGGCGTCATGACGTAGAGCGACTGATCGGCGAGCGGCACGATGGCCGCGTCGCCCTGGCCAATGCCGGAGGTCTCCACGATGACCAGATCGAAGCCCGCGGCCTTGCAGGCAGCGATGGCGTCGGGCAGCACATCCGAAATTTCGCTCGACGCTTCGCGCGTGGCGAGCGAGCGCATGAACACGCGCGCGCCGTGCCCCCAGTTGCCGATCGCGTTCATGCGGATGCGGTCGCCCAGCAGCGCGCCGCCGGACTTGCGGCGCGACGGGTCCACGGCGAGCACGGCGATGGCGAGTGCGTCGTCGAAGTCGAGCCGGAAGCGCCGCACGATTTCGTCCGTGAGCGACGATTTGCCCGCGCCACCCGTGCCCGTCACGCCGAGCACGGGCACGCGCCGCGCGGCCGCACGCGCAGCCAGTTCGGCACGCAGCGGCACGCCGGCCTGGCCGGTTTCGAGCGCGGAAATGAGCACGGCGAGTTGATGGAAAACCGGCGTGGGGTCGGCCGGTAAAGCGAGGGTGTCGGCCCGTAGGCTCTGCGCGGCGCCGTGCGGGCTCGCGGCATCGTCGCGTGAGTCCGCAGCAGGATCATCGCGCGACATCACGGCCTGACCACAGCGCGCAATCATGTCGTCGATCATGCCTTGCAGGCCAAGCCGCTGGCCGTCCTGAGGCGAGTAGATGCGCGCCACGCCATAGCGTTCCAGCCCGGCGATTTCCTCGGGCACGATCACGCCGCCCCCGCCGCCGAACACCTTGATGCGTTCGCCGCCGCGTTCGCGCAGCAGGTCGACGAGATAGCGGAAGTATTCGACGTGCCCGCCCTGGTAGCTCGATACGGCCACGGCGTCGGCGTCTTCTTCGAGCGCGGCGGTAGCGACGTCGTCCACCGAACGGTTATGGCCGAGGTGAATGACCTCGACGCCGCTCGCCTGAAGGATGCGGCGCATGATGTTGATGGACGCGTCGTGGCCGTCGAACAGCGCGGCGGCCGTCACGAAGCGCAAACGGCGAACCGGAAGCGGCGAGCGCAGCGGCTTGTGGCCGCCGGCGCGCTGCGGCGTGGAAAGGTCGGTCATGTCTCCCCCGGGTCGTCCTACGGGTTCGGGTTGTCTGCCCAGTATAGACAAACGACATGGTCAGCCTTGGCGTTGCGATCCGGCTTTTCCGGCTGGCTTTCCCGCTTCCGACGGCCCCGTTGCCGGCCCCTTTGCCGGCCCCTCTGCCGGGCTCCTTTGCCGGGCTCTTTTGCCGCCCCCCCCCCTTTGGCCCCTTTGCCGGTCGCCCCGTTGCCGGCCCTCTGCCGGTCGCCCCTCTGCCGGTCGCCCCTCTGCCGGTCGCCCCTCTGCCGGTCGCCCCTCTGCCGGTCGCCCCTTTGCCGGGCCCCTTGGCCGCTGCCTTCGCGAAAACGGATGCGCTTTCGCCGCCCCTTCTCAACTCGCCGCGGCGGCGCGAATCTGTTCGAGCGTCGGCCACAGCCCTTGCCCGGCGAAGCGCTGGGCCATGAAGTCGACGAAGGAGCGCACCTTCGCCGACAGGTAGCGGCGGCTCGCATACACCACGTGGATGGGCAGCTCGCGCGGCGGCGCGACGTCGACCAGAATCGGCACGAGGCGGCCAGCGGCGATGTCGTCGCCGATCACCTCGGTGCCCAGCAGCGCGACGCCCGCACCGTGCAGCGTCACCACGCGCTGCGCTTCCAGATGATTGACCACCATGTTGCCCGCCAGCCGCACGCGCGAGCCGCCCGCCATCGACGAGAGCGTGAGTTCCTGCGCCGACACGTCCGCGTAATGGATGAAGTTGTGGCGCGTGAGGTCGTCGAGCGTCTTCGGCGTGCCGTGCCGCGCCAGATAGTCGGGCGACGCACAGAGCAGGATGTGTGCGGTCGCAATCTGCCGCGCGATCAGCGAAGACGACTTCAGGCCGGATGGCGATGCCCGCACGGCCACGTCGAAACCTTCGTCGATCAGCTCGACGACGCGGTCCGACAACTGGATATCGACGGTGACCTTCGGGTACTGCGCGGCGTAGTCGGCGGCCGCGCTCATGATGTGGCGCAGGCCGAACGCCGAGAGACACGTCACACGCAGTCGTCCTTGCGGCACCACGCTCGCGGCGCTGACCGCCTGCGCCGCTTCCTCGATTTCACCGAGCGCTTGCGAGAGCCGCTCGTAATACTCGCGTCCCGCTTCGGTGGGCGCAACGCGCCGCGTGGTGCGGTTCAGTAGCCGCGCGCCAAGCTGCTGCTCCAGATGCATGACGTGCTTGCTCGCCATCGCCGGCGACATCTCGGCCCGCGCGGCCGCGCCGACGAAGCTGCCCGTCTCCACGACGTGGCGGAACACTTTCATGCTGACGAGGGTATCCATCGCAATCACTCACCGGAAGAATCAATCGGCGCCATTGTGCGCGTTTTATCAAATGGAAGTGAGCAAAAGGGTAAGGCGGGGCGCTCATGTTGAGCGGCGTAGGCCGACGCGCGAAGAGCGCCGACGTCGGCAGAAAGGCGCAACGTGCAGGAGCAGCGTGGTGAAAGAAGAAGCCCCCATGCACGCGAACCGCGATGGGCCGCGCGAATGGGGTACCGCGAATTGGGGGGCGAACTTCGTAGTAGCGGACGCAGGAGTCGGAGGCGCGAGCGCGAAACCGTCGCGCAGCGCATAGAGCGGCAGGCGCTGCGTCGACCCGCCGGGTTGTCCTGCCGCCCGGCCCGGCCGACGCGTCGCCCCCGCCTGCCGCCGCGGTCAGAACTTCGCGCGCATGCCGACGCCGAAGGTATCCCCCGACGACTGGTTGCTGATGTGGTCGTACATGTAGGCGGCGTACACGTCGGTGCGCTTCGACAGCGGATAGTCGTAGCCTACGGCCCACGTCTGGCGCGTCTGGTCGAGGCCGCCGCCGTCGCGCGAGTACGCGTACGACGCCATGGCCGTGCCCGTGCCGAGCGGCGCGCTCACGCCGCCCTGCGCCGTGTTCACGTGCCAGCTGCCGACGTTCTGGTCGTTCTTCGTGTACATGTACTGGCCGAACAGCTTCACGTACTTGAGGTCGTACGACAGGCCGAGCTGCGCCACGCTCTGACTCTTCAGGCCGGTGACGAGGCTGTTCAGGTCGGTGGGGCTGTCGTTGAAATTCACGTACTGATAGACCGCGGTCGCAGCGAACGGACCGTGGAAGTAAAGCACCTGGCCGCTCCATTTCTTCGAACCGTTGTGGTCGGCGCTGTTGCCGAGCGCGTACATGGCGGCGCCCGAAAGACCGTTGAAGTCCGGCGTCGCGTACTGCACGGCGTTGTTCCAGCCGGAGTCGCCTATTACGCCCTGGTCCGTCGTGTAGGTGGGGAACGTGCCGAGGCCGAGGAACACGTGATACACCATCGGCGAGAAGGTGTACGAGTCGATGAACGGGTTGAACAGAATCGTCGAGACGAACAGGTGCGTCGTGAGACGGCCCGCCGTGACGGTGCCGTAAGGCGACTCGATGCCGACGTACGAGTTGCGGGCAAAGAACGTGTCGCCCTGGAAGCGGCCGTACTGGCCGTTCTGCGCGCGGAAGAAGCTTTCCAGCGTGAAGATCGCCTTGTAACCGCCACCCAGGTCCTCAGCGCCCTTCAGGCCCCAGTAGGACGTCGACATGCCGCCGCCGGACACATTCCAGGCGCGCTGACTGCCGGGAAATTTCGTGGCGCCGACCCATTCGTCGACCTGGCCGTAAAGCTGCACGCTCGATTGCGCGAATGCCGACGATGCGCAGGCCAGCAACGCGGCGACGGCGCTCATCTTGAGCGTAGTGTTCAGCGCACGGCTGACGGTTGTCTTCATAGAATCTCCTGTCTTTGTCAAAGGGCCTGAAAGGCCGAAAGGCTGTACGGCTGGGCGGCGGGTTGCTCGCGCAAGCCGTTTGTTGTGGGTCCGTTGGAGGCGTCGGGCCAGATGCGGGCGGGACCATCTTTGCGGACCATTTTTGTGGACAAAAATATCGGGGCTTATTGCCGGTATACGTGCTTGATTAGTTTTGGTGTGTCCCTTGCTGCTAGACCGTTGACGCTTGTGACTACGCGGCAATGCGCCATGTATGGGTGGCCGCGAGAATCCTTTCCAGGCAAGGCGCGGCGAAGGGCGGCACATGCTCACTGGCGACGGATACGGCCGCACCACATCCGGCGCCGAATTGTCAGGGATTGGATTGCGCCAGACATTCCGGCGCAGGGAATTTTCAAAAAAGTGTGGTAAGGACGCGTCAGGTCCCGCGCGACCTGGACAAGCGCGGGGAGAACGGCAGGGGAACGGCAGCTAACGACGAAAGTTCGCTAGTTGCGATACGGCGAGGACATCGGCTGACGCAGCCCTTCTTCTGCCTGGCGAGGAAGCGGCCGGTACGTGCTGCGCTCCTCGTTGTAACGGGCGACGTCTTCGCGGATAGAGCCCGCGCGCACGGGGGAATTGGCGGGCGGGTGAGGCACGGGTCGAGCTTCGGTGCTGATCGGCGTGATGGCGCCGGGGTACGGGGCGTTGCCGCCATTGCCCGGCCGGTAGACATCGGGCCCGGCGGCGACGCGCAACGGCGTGCCGCCCGGATTGCCATAGCGGCCGGCGTGCGCCCGCGCCGCGTGACCCTGGCGACCTTCGCGAGCGCCGCCGTGGGGTGCGGCGGCAATGCGGGCACTGACGCCGCCGCCTTGGAACCCGTGCGAACCGTGCGGCGGACCGCCGCCTTCGGGCCTGGCGTGCGCGAACGCGACCGCGGCGGCGAGCAGCGCGCCTGCCATCCATCGTCCCGTTCTTGCCAGCCCTGCGTACATGTGTTGCCTGCCCTGCCCGACCATCCTTCCCGCGGCCGCGTACCGGGTGCGTCGGACCTGTTCGAGGCGCTATGCACGGTGAGTAACTGTTTCCGCCGGGCGCGCCTCGCGACCTTTGAGCAGTAATTTATGGGTCGGGCGTAAGAGGTGTCGAGCCAAAAAGTGTTATGCCCCGGGCAGGGTTGTAACCACGTGTTACTGCACGGTTTTTGCGCCTTCCGCGCCCTTTTTGCGCGTGATTTGACGCCCTCTCGCGGATCCCGGACTTACGCCAAAGTGCCGCCCACAGTTGCAAAAACACGTCACGTTTCACGCCCTCCTATGACTCCGACACGGGCACGTTCCATGCAATAACTTCATTAATGAATTCGGCAAATGAATTTGCTTTTTTAATCGAAACGCGCCGACAATAGATACTTCCATTTCGATATTGCATTGCCGCAATGCGCGCCCGCGGCAGCCGTTCCTACGCTCTCGCGCTCCGAGATTCCCGATGGCCCGTCCAAAATTCCTCCCAGACAATTTCACGCTATGCCTCGTCGGCACGGTGATTCTTGCGAGTCTTCTGCCCGTGCACGGCGAAGCCTCGGTGCCGTTCAACTGGCTCACCAACATTGCCGTGGGGCTGCTGTTTTTCCTGCACGGCGCCAAGCTATCGCGCGAAGCGATCGTGGCGGGTGCCACGCACTGGCGCCTGCATCTGCTCGTACTCGCGAGCACTTTCGTCCTGTTCCCGCTCCTCGGCGTCGCGCTTAAGCCGCTCCTTTCGCCACTTGTCACGCCTGCGCTGTATGCCGGCGTCCTGTTTCTCTGCACGCTGCCGTCCACCGTCCAGTCTTCCATTGCGTTCACGTCGATTGCCAAAGGCAACGTGCCGGCCGCCGTGTGCAGCGCCTCGGCTTCCAGCCTGATCGGCATCTTCGTCACCCCGGCGCTGGTGAGCCTGCTCGTCACCAACCAGGCGGCGGGCGGTACTTCGGCGTGGCACACGGTGGGCAACATCGTGCTGCAACTGCTGGTGCCGTTTCTGGCCGGGCAAGTGCTCCGGCCCGTGATTGGCGACTGGATCGAGCGCAACCGCGGCGTGCTCAAGTTCGTCGATCAAGGCTCGATCCTGCTCGTGGTGTACGGCGCCTTCAGCGAGGCAGTGAACGAAGGCCTTTGGCACCACCTTTCGGTGGGCGCGCTGGCCGGCCTCGTGGTGGTGAACGCGGTGCTGCTCGCCCTTGCACTCGCCATCACGATGTTCACGAGCAAGCGGCTTGGCTTCTCGCGACCGGACCAGATCACGATCATCTTTTGCGGGTCGAAGAAGAGCCTCGCGGCTGGGGTGCCAATGGCGAAGGTGATCTTCGCCTCCAACGCCGTGGGGGCGGTGGTGCTGCCGCTCATGTTGTTCCACCAGATCCAGCTGATGGTGTGCGCGGCGCTCGCGCAGCGCTGGGGCGCGCGCCGGATGGAAACCCAAGCGGGCGACGAATCGCGTGCCGTTCCCCGGCCTGCGCGCGATCCCGCGACGATGGGCCGTCGCGAAGCGACTTCCAGCAGCAAATAAGGCATTCATGGCGTTCCTTGACGTGATTCCGGGGTAAGTCCCGGGCGGGCCCCCTTGGCTGTGGGTGGCCGCCGGCCGCCCTGCACGGCTTCCCGCTATTCCACGCAAAATGCCGCCGCGCGTCTGCCTGGCCGGATGGCCAGGCACCGCGTCATGCGAGCCGCCACCGGAACCACACGGCCCCGCCGCAAAAAAAACGGCAGACCCGCAATGCGTTGCGCATAAAGGCGGCGCCGCTACCCGGCACCACCCCGGTGCAGTACGTCACTAAAAATTCATTCAATTCCCGCCTCAGGCAGCCGTTAAGGCGACCATCGCTAGCCCCGGCTGTCCGTCCATGTCACCTCGCGCGCCATCGCAACCCGTTGCACCGTGCATCGAAGACCTGATCGCGCGGCGCGAGCTGTCCGCCGTGTTCCAGCCGATCATCGACTTCGACGGCGGCTCCATCGTCGGCTATGAAGGTTTGATTCGCGGGCCGGCCGGCACGCCGCTGGAATCGCCGTTCCGGCTCTTCGCGCAGGCCGCCGCGGAGGGCCGCACGATGGCGCTCGAGCAGGCCGCCGCCCTCACCTGCATCGAGGCCTTCGCGCAGTTCGCCTGCGAAGGCAAGCTGTTCCTCAACTTCAGCGCGGGCGCTATCCGTCAGTTGATGGAAACCGGCGAGCCGGCCTTTGCGCTGCTGCGTCAGCGAGGGCTCGATACG
Organism: Paraburkholderia sp. A1RI_3L; assembly: GCF_048957895.1. Classification (NCBI taxonomy): domain Bacteria; kingdom Pseudomonadati; phylum Pseudomonadota; class Betaproteobacteria; order Burkholderiales; family Burkholderiaceae; genus Paraburkholderia; species Paraburkholderia sp. A1RI_3L. The sequence goes on along the minus strand of NZ_JARCHA010000001.1, from coordinate 741,394 downwards.
AACCGCGTCGTGATCGAACTCACGGAACAGAGCGCGATTGCCGACCTGAGCGACTTCCTGCCCGTGGTGGCGTCGCTGCGCGCCATGGGCGCGCAGTTCGCGCTGGACGACTACGGCACCGCGAACGCGAGCATGAACCTGTGGGTGCGCCTGCAGCCGGACGTGGTGAAGATCGACCGCTTCTTCATCCACGAAATTGCGAGCGATCCGCTCAAGTTCGAAGCCGTGCGCGCCATGCAGCACTTCGCGAACGCGAGCGGGGCGCGCCTCGTGGCCGAAGGCATCGAAAACGAAGCGGATCTGATCGTGCTGCGCGACATGGGCATTGGCTGCGGCCAGGGCTATTTCTTCGGCCGCCCGGCCACGCGACCGGCGCTGGCGGTGGCCGAAGAGGCGCGCAACGCGATCGGCGCCGGGCATATCGCGGTGTTTCCCGAGACCACGCGCAACGCGCCGGCGTCGCCCTCGGGCAGCATGGCCTCGGCACGGATGCTGGTGCAGGCGCCCGCCGTGCCGCGCCAGGCCACCAACAACGACGTGCTCGAACTCTTCAACCGCCTGCCCGACCTGCACGCCGTGGCCGTGGTGGAACACGACGTGCCCATCGCGCTCATCAACCGCCGCGCCTTCATGGACCGCTACGCGCTGCCGTATCACCGCGAGCTGTTCGGCAAGAAGCCGTGCCTGCAGTTTGCGAACGCGTCGCCTGTGGTGATCGAAAAGTCGATGACGGTCGAGCAGATGGCCAAGCTCCTCGCAAGCGACGACCAGCGCTACCTGGCAGACGGCTTCGTGATCACCGACAACGGCCGCTACGCGGGCCTCGGCACCGGCGAGAACCTCGTGCGCGCGGTCACGGAGGTGCGCATCGAAGCGGCGCGCTACGCGAATCCGCTCACCTTCCTGCCTGGCAACATTCCCATCAGTTCGCACATCGAGCGGCTGTTGAGCCACGACGCGGGCTTCTACGCGTGCTACGTCGATCTGAACCACTTCAAGCCGTTCAACGACCAGTACGGCTACTGGCAAGGCGACGAGGTGCTGAAGTTCGCCGCCGCCGTGCTGGCGGACGTGTGCGACCCGACGCGCGACTTCCTCGGCCACGTGGGCGGCGACGATTTCCTGATCCTGTTCCAGAGCGACGACTGGCACGACCGCGCAATGCGCGCCATCCGCCTCTTCAACGAAGGCGCGCAACGCTTCTACGCGCCGGCCGACCGCCTGGCGGGCGGCATCCACGGCGAGGACCGGCGCGGCAACCCGACCTTCTTCGGCTTCGTCACGATGGCGATTGGCGGCGTGCGCATCGAGTCGGGCGGCGGCGCGAAGTACAGCAGCGACGAGATCGCGTCGGTGGCCGCGCTCGCGAAACGCCGGGCGAAGCACGAGTCCTCGGGCTTCGTGCTGGTGGATGCGGGCGAGAGCGCGGCACAGCTGCGCGGGCGCCCCGAGACGCCGCATGCTGCCGAAGGCGGCGGACGGGGCAAGGCGGAGACGGGGAGTTCGCACGCCGCGTCGCGCAGCACCGCGCGGGCGTCTTGCGCCGATTCGACGGCGCGGTGAAGGAGGCGGGCGGTTCGCGCAACGCTCCTGGTGTCGGCGCGCGCCGCCCGTAAGCCGTCAAGCTCGCCTGCCCGCTTGGCCGCCATGTGATCCGGCCAGATACGCCGACGCTGCGGCGCGCGGCTGAGCGGGCGCCTCAAGCTGAAGGTCGTCATGCCGTGGCGACCCGAGCAACGGAAGGCCTGCCCATCCAAGCCGGTCTGGTCCAGACTGGCACGCCTTCCTGGCTAAACGCCTTCCTGCCTAAACGCCTCCCCGCCTAAGCGCCCTCCTCCAGCCTCATCACGCCCCACCTGACCAGCCCGGTCAGCCCGGTTGGGGCTGCTCGTCGCTGAACCGTCAGTGCCTTCCCCCTTCGCCCGCGCCGCCCCTGTTTAGCGATTTTTACTAAACAAAAATAAACAGCTTTCATCCCTTTTTCTACGGGTATTTACGCGTATCTCACACGGCTAAACAAGGCTTCTCAGGCGGGCTTTTACTATACAATCGTCCGAACTCAAAACGCCCGCGGTCAAGCCTCTCGCGCTGCCGCCACGAACCCATGGGGACAACCATCCGCGATGTCGCTCGCGCGGCCAGCGTGTCGATCGGCACCGTTTCGCGAGCGCTGAAGAACCAGCCCGGCCTCTCCGACGCCACGCGCACCCGCGTGATCGAGGTCGCGCGCAGTCTCGGCTACGACGCCGCGCAGTTGCGTCCACGCATTCGCCGGCTCACCTTTCTGCTGCATCGTCAGCACAACAACTTCGCTGCGAGCCCGTTCTTCTCGCACGTGCTGCACGGCGTGGAAGACGCGTGCCGCGAACGCGGCATCGTGCCGTCGCTGCTCACCGCCGGCCCCACCGAAGACGTCGTGCAGCAACTCCGTCTGCACGCGCCGGACGCCATCGCGGTAGCCGGTTTCGTTGAACCCGAAACGCTCGCCACCCTCACCGCCATGCAACGCCCGCTCGTGTTGATCGATCTCTGGGCGCCCGGGCTGCGCTCGGTGAATCTCGACAACGCCGCCGGCGCCGGGCTCGCCATGCGCCATCTGTTCCAGCAGGGTCACAAGCGCATTGCGTTCATCGGCGGGTCGCTCGCGCACTTCAGCATCGCGCAGCGCGCGCTCGGCTACCGGCGCGCGTTCTTCGAGGCGGGGCTGCTGTTCGATCCGTCGCTTGAAGTGAACATCGACGCCGGGCTCGACCCCGACGCCGGCGCCGCGCTCGCCATGCGTCGGCTGCTCGACGCACCGGCGTCCGCGCGGCCCGACGCCGTGTTCGCCTACAACGACGCTGCCGCGCTCGCCGCCATGCGCGTGTGCCTCGCCAACGGACTGCGGGTGCCTGAGGACATCGCCATCGTCGGCTTCGACGACATTCCGGGCGCCGCGCACGCCAGTCCGCCGCTCACCACAGTGGCCGTAGACAAGGAAGCGCTCGGGCGCCGAGGCGTGGCACTGCTGCTCGAAGACACCCCCGGCGAGACCGAAATCCGCCTGCCCGTTCAACTGATAACCCGCGCCAGCACCTTGGGGAGACAGCCATGACGCAACCACGATCGCCCGGCACGGGCGCCACGAAGCGGGCCGCTGCCGCTCGCGCGCCGCACGCTCCGCTCGCCCCCGCAGCGGCGGCCACGGCAGCCGCAACCACGCCGGCCGGCGTGCCGCCCGTCGAAAGCTTTCGCGACCGCCGCTTCCTGCTCTCGCACGTCGAAGACACGCTGCGCTTCTACGCGCCGAACGTGTTCGACGAAAGCGGCGGCTTCTTCCACTATTTCCGCGACGACGGCTCGGTCTACAACGCGAGCTCGCGGCACCTCGTGAGCAGTTGCCGTTTCGTCTTCAACTACGCGATGGCGTACCGCCAGTTCGGCGACCCGCTCTACCTCGACTACGCGCGCCACGGCCTGCACTTTCTGCGCGACGCGCATTGGGACGCGCAGCACGAAGGCTACGACTGGGAAATCGAGTGGCGCGACGGCCGCCGGCGCACGCTGGACGGCACACGCCACTGTTATGGCCTCGCCTTCGTGCTGCTCGCGTGCGCGCACGCGGCGATGGCGGGTATCGAAGAAGCGCGGCCGATGATCGGCGCCACCTTCGAGCTCATGGAGCGCCGCTTCTGGGACGGCGCGGCCGGCCTCTACGCCGACGAAGCCACGCCCGACTGGCGCGTGTCGAGCTACCGCGGCCAGAACGCGAACATGCACACCACCGAGGCGCTGCTCACCGCGTACGAAGCCACCGGCCACCTCGTCTATCTGGACCGCGCCGAACGCGTGGCGTCGAACATCACGCTGCGTCAGGCCAAGCTCTCGCACGGGCTCGTGTGGGAGCACTTTCACGCGGACTGGTCCGTGGACTGGCATTACAACGAGGAAGACAGTTCGAACATCTTCCGCCCCTGGGGCTTCCAGCCGGGGCACCAAACCGAGTGGGCGAAGCTGCTGCTGATTCTCGAGCGGCACCGTCCGCTGCCGTGGCTCGCGCCGCGTGCCATCGAACTCTTCGACGCCGCCATGGCGCACGCCTGGGACGACAACCACGGCGGCCTCTATTACGGCTTCGGCCCGGACGGCACGGTCTGCGATCACGACAAGTATTTCTGGGTGCAGGCGGAGACCTTCGCGGCCGCCGCGCTGCTCGCGAAGCGCACGGGCAACGAACGCTTCTGGGACTGGTACGACGAGATCTGGCGCTATAGCTGGACGCACTTCGTCGACCATCGCTATGGCGCGTGGTACCGCATCCTCACCTGCGACAACCGCAAATACAGCGACGAGAAGAGCCCGGCCGGCAAGACCGACTATCACACGATGGGCGCGTGCTACGAGGTGCTGAACGCGCTGCCGGACGGCACAGCCATGGCGGCGGACGCGGCAGGCGGCGCGAACGAGGCCAACGGCCGTGCCGCTGCCGCCACGGGCAAAGGCGCAGCCGCAGGTAACGGAAAGCGCAACGGCAAACATAACGGCAAGGGCGCCTCCGCACTGCGCGCCAAGCCGCAACGGACTTCGGGCAGCACCTCGAAAGTCGGCTCGAAACCAGGTACCCACGTCGCTTCGGAAAACCCGGCCCGCAGCAAAGCGAAGAAAGACGAAACCCCGCGCGCAAACAAGAACGGCGCCAGCCGCGCAGCGGCCCGCACGCGCGCGGCGCACCCGGCGCCCCGTCGCACAGGATCTGCACGATGAACACTCCGGCACCTACCCACGCGCCGCAAGGCACCGCAGCGGGCCTGCCCGTCTTCGTATCCGCGGGCGACATCCTCACCGACCTCGTGCGCACCGGCGAAGACCACGAATCGCACTGGCTCTCGCGTCCCGGCGGCGCGGGCTGGAACGTGGCGCGCGCCGTCGCGCGGCTCGGCCTGCCCACGGCGTGCGCGGGCTCGCTCGGCACCGACTGCTTCTCCGACGAACTCTGGAACGCGAGCGTCGTCGCGGGTCTCGACATGCGTTTCATGCAGCGCGTGGAGCGGCCGCCGCTGCTCGCCATCGTGCATCGCACGCATCCGCCCGCGTATTTCTTCATGGGCGAGAACAGCGCTGACCTCGCCTTCGACCCCGCGCGTCTGCCCGAGGGCTGGATGGCGCAGGTGAAGTGGGCGCACTTCGGCTGCATCAGCCTCGTGCGCCAGCCGCTCGGCGAAACGCTCGCCACGCTCGCGGCGCAACTGCACGCACGCGGTGTGAAGATCAGCTTCGACCCGAACTACCGCAACCTCATGGAGCACGGCTACGAGCCGACGCTGCGCAGAATGGCCGCGCTCGCGGACCTCATCAAGGTGTCGGACGAAGACCTGCGGCTGCTCTTCAAGACCGAAGACGAAGCCGCCGCCATCGCGACGCTGCGCGAGATGAACCCCGCGGCCACGCTGCTCGTCACGCGTGGAGCGGAGAAGGCGACGCTGTTCGTGCCCGGCGCGCAAGGCACCGAAGGCACAGCAGCCGGCACGACGTTCGAAGCCAGCCCGCCGCGCGTCGAAGTGGCGGATACGGTAGGCGCGGGCGATGCTTCTATCGGCGGCCTGCTGTTCAGCCTCATGACGGCTCCGCAACGCTCGTGGCCCGAGCACCTCGCGTTCGCCCTCGCGGCGGGCGCGGCCGCGTGCCGGCACAAGGGCGCGCATTCGCCGTCGCTCGATGAAGTGGTGTCGCTGCTGGAGCGCTGAAACCGGCGCTGCGGCCCGACGGCAGCGCTCAGGAAGGATGCCAGGCACGCCGCCTGCGAGGCGTCGCCACGCGTGCACGCTGGCGGTAAGCCTCGAATCGGCGTGCTAGGATAAAAGTTCCTTCCAGCCGGAGCCGCATCATGGAAGACGTCACCTACACCAAAGGGATCTACACGGCCACGGCCACCGTCCGTCCCGCGAACAGCGGGCACTACCAGGGCGTGGTCTCGCTCGCGCGCGACGACGGCGAGGAACCGGAAAACGTGCTCTACGAAGTCGAGACAACTTCCGCCACGGCCAACGAGGCGCTGGAAGAAGCCAAGGCGCTCGCGCATCGCATTCTCGGCGAGCTCGAACTGTAGGGCCGCTCGTGGGCCCGGGTCGGGTGCCTGATTCAGGTGTCCAACCCGGGTGCCGACTCAGGTACCCGCTCGCGTACCGACCCAGGTGCCGACTCAGGTGCCGAACCCGGGGCCTACCCAGGCGACCCAGGCAGGCATCCAACCGCTGGAGGCGATCATGGCCGATCAGCTCTTTCTCTATGGCGTCTACGCCATCCACGTCCGTCCCATCGAACTGCAAGGCGCGCGCTGGGACGCGGAGTACGAAATCCGCCATCAGGACAAGGCCGTGCAGCCGTGGACCACGGTGGGCGGCGACAACGGCTATGCCGACGCGGGCGAGGCGGTCGAATTCGCGCATCGCCAGGCGGTGGCCGACATCGAGCACGGCGCCGGCATTCCGAAACCGCGCGTGTTTCCTTGACGCGGTGACGTTTCATCGAGGCCGGGCCGCCGGACCGGAGGCCCGGCGCGACCACGCCGCTGGCACACGATCCAGGTAGCACGGGCCGCCGCCGTGCTACGCTCATCCGCGTTTTCATCCCTCAGCGAACGCAATGGCAGACGACACGTGCGGCGAGGCCCGTCCCGACGAGAGCGGCAACCATAGCGGCAACAGCGGCCGCAGTGGCAACGGCAGCAACAACGGCCGCAGCGAAATCCGCAGCGAAGCCGACAACGAGCCCTGCCCCGTCACGCCCGGTGAAGAGGACGCCCACGCGGCCAGCACGCGCCCCGCGAAGCGCTGGCGCGACGGCCGGCGCGTGGCATTCGGCTCGCGCGTGATCATCGCGCACGGCATGCCGCTGCCCTTCTGGCAGGACCTCTATCACAGCGCGCTCACCGTCAGTTGGCCGATGTTCTTCGGCGCGCTCGCGGCGCTCTTCCTGCTGCTCAACACCGGTTTCGCCGTGCTCTATGAGTTGAACGGTGTGGGCATTGCGAACCAGAATCCTGCCGGGTTCGCCGGTGCGTTTTTCTTCAGCGTGGAAACACTCGCCACCGTGGGCTACGGCGACATGCATCCGGCGACGGTCTACGCGCACGTCGTCGCCACGCTGGAAATCTTCTGTGGCATGTCGGGCATCGCGCTCGCCACGGGGCTCGTGTTCGCGCGCTTTTCGCGGCCGCGCGCGAAGATCATGTTCACGCGCTACGCCATCGTGCGGCAGCTGGAAGGCCGCACCACGCTCATGGTGCGCGCCGCCAACGCACGCCAGAACGTGATCGCCGAAGCCAGCGCGAAGCTGCGGCTCATGCGTCGCGAAACCATGCCCGAGGGCTACACGCTGCGACGCATCCACGATCTCAAGCTGATCCGCGACCAGCATCCCATCTTCCTGCTGGGCTGGAACCTGATGCACGTGATCGACGAAACGAGCCCGCTCTACGGCGAAACCGCCGAATCGCTCGTGCGCCAGAGCGCATCGCTGCTCATCATGATCGAAGGCTCGGACGAGTCCACCTCCCAGACCATGCAGGCGCGTCATTCGTGGGAAGCCCGCGATATTCGCTGGGACCATCGCTATGTGGACCTGATAACGGAAGTGGATGGCGTCAGCCATATCGACTACTCGCGATTCCACGACGTCGTGCCACTCGAGGCGCACGAACTGGCGCCTGCCGATCAGGCTTGACCAACGGTAACGGCAGCAGCGCCGAACCGGCCACCAAATTGGTCACCGACCGCAGCACCGCCGGCAGCACCCGGCGCAGCGCCTGACCGCATTACCACCGCCCTGCGGCAAATCCCTCTCAAATCGCGGTGCAATCGTCCGACTCGTTGCGACATTGCACGCACAGCCCGCCGAGATAGCAAAAACATTCCTCAATCGGCGCGAAAAAATAAGGTCTCTTCTCGCGCGGTGCGGCCATTGGTCACAGCGCGCGACTCGCATAACAAGGAGACGCTTCATGACCGCCCGTCTGCCCGACGAGAGCCTGCCGCCGAACTCGCCCGAGCCGCCCACGCCGCTTGCCGACTACCGCCTGACCGACAACCTCGCCGCCACGCGCGGCCGCATCTTCCTGACCGGCACGCAGGCGCTCGTGCGGCTCGCGCTCATGCAGGCAGCGCTGGACCGCGCCGCAGGCCTGAACACTGCGGGCTTCATCAGCGGCTATCGCGGCTCGCCGCTCGGCATGGTGGACCAGCAGCTGTGGAAGGCGAAGAAGCTGCTGGACGGCGCAGGCGTGCGCTTTTTGCCCGCCATCAACGAGGAACTGGGCGGCACCGCCGTGCTCGGCACGCAGCGCGTGGAAGGCGACCCGGAGCGCAACGTCGATGGCGTGTTCGCCATGTGGTACGGCAAGGGCCCCGGCGTGGACCGCGCGGGCGACGCGCTCAAGCACGGCAACGCCTACGGTTCGTCGCCGCACGGCGGCGTGCTCGTGGTGGCGGGCGACGACCACGGCTGCGTGTCGTCGTCCATGCCGCATCAGAGCGACTTCGCGATGATGGCGTGGCACATGCCCGTCGTGAATCCCTCGAACATCGCGGACATGCTCGAATTCGGCCTGTACGGCTGGGCGCTCTCGCGCTTCTCGGGCGCGTGGGTGGGCTTCAAGGCGATCTCGGAGACGGTCGAATCGGGCTCCACGGTGGACCTCGACGCGCTACACACGCACTGGCCCGCGCCCGCCGGCTTCGAGCCTCCCGCAGGCGGCCTGCACAACCGCTGGCCCGACCTGCCGAGCCTCGCCATCGAAGCGCGGCTCGCCGCGAAGCTCGACGCCGTGCGCCACTTCGCGCGCACGAACAGCATCGACCGCTGGATCGCGCCCAGCCCGCACGCGAACGTGGGCATCGTGACGTGCGGCAAGGCGCATCTCGACCTCATGGAAGCGCTGCGCCGGCTCGACCTCACCGTGAGCGATCTGGACGCCGCTGGCGTGCGCATCTACAAGGTGGGCCTTTCGTTCCCGCTCGAACTCTCGCGCATCGACGCGTTCGTGTCGGGTCTGACCGACGTGCTCGTGATCGAAGAAAAAGGCCCCGTGGTCGAGCAGCAGATCAAGGACTATCTCTACAACCGCGACGCCGGCGCTCGCCCGCGTGTGCTCGGCAAGCACGCTGCCGACAGCGCGCCGCTGCTTTCGGCGCTGGGCGAGCTGCGTCCCTCGCGCATCCTGCCCGTGTTCGCGGACTGGCTCGCGCGGCACAAACCCGCGCTGGACCGGCGCGACCGCGTGGTGGATCTCGTCGCGCCGCAGATTCTCTCCAACGAAGCCGACGGCGTGAAGCGCACGCCGTACTTCTGCTCGGGCTGCCCGCACAACACGTCGACGAAGGTGCCCGAGGGATCGGTGGCGCAGGCCGGCATCGGCTGCCATTTCATGGCCTCGTGGATGGACCGCGACACCACGGGCTTGATCCAGATGGGCGGCGAAGGCGTGGACTGGGCCTCGCATTCCATGTTCACGAACACGCGCCACGTGTTTCAGAACCTGGGCGACGGCACCTACTTCCATTCGGGCATTCTCGCGATTCGCCAGGCCGTGGCGGCGAAGGCGAACATCACCTACAAGATTCTCTACAACGACGCCGTGGCCATGACAGGCGGCCAGCCCGTGGACGGCAGCATCTCCGTGCCGCAGATCGCGCGCCAGGTGGAAGCCGAAGGCGTGTCGCGCTTCGTCGTGGTGAGCGACGAGCCCGAGAAGTACGACGGCCATCACGGCCTCTTTCCGAAGGGCACGACGTTCCACCATCGCAGCGAAATGGACGCCGTGCAGCGCGAATTGCGCGACACGAGCGGCGTGACAGTGCTGATCTACGACCAGACCTGCGCCGCCGAAAAACGCCGCCGTCGCAAGAAAGGCGAATTCCCCGATCCCGACCGGCGCCTTTTCATCAACGAGGAAGTCTGCGAAGGCTGCGGCGATTGCGGCGTGCAGTCGAACTGCCTATCCGTGGAGCCGGTGGAAACGGTGCTGGGCCGCAAGCGCCGCATCGACCAGTCGTCGTGCAACAAAGACTATTCCTGCGTGAACGGCTTTTGCCCGAGCTTCGTGACGATCGAAGGCGGCAAGCTGAAGAAGGCCGCGGGCGTCGCATTCGACGTGGACGCGCTCGCCGCCCGCGTGAACGCGCTACCCGTCCCGGCAACGAAGCTCGACGCCGCGCCCTACGACATCCTCGTAACCGGCGTGGGCGGCACCGGCGTGGTGACGGTGGGCGCGCTCATCAGCATGGCTGCGCATCTGGAGGGCAAGAGTGCATCGGTGCTGGACTTCATGGGCTTTGCGCAGAAGGGCGGCTCGGTGCTCTCGTTCGTGCGCTTCGCCGCGCGCGACGAGTGGCTGAACCAGGTGCGCATCGACACGCAGCAGGCCGACGTGCTGCTCGCCTGCGACATGGTGGTGGGCGCCAGCGCCGACGCATTGCAGACGGTGCGCCACGACCGCACGCGCATCGTCGTCAACACGCACGCCATTCCGAACGCGTCGTTCGTGCAGAACCCCGACGCGAACCTGCACGCCGACGCGCTGCTCGCGAAGATGCGTCACGCGGCAGGCAACGGCCGGCTCGACGCCTGCGACGCGCAGGCACTCGCGAGCCGCTTTCTCGGCGACACCATCGGCGCAAACATTCTGATGCTGGGCTTCGCCTGGCAGTTGGGGCTCGTGCCGGTTTCGTTCGCGGCGCTCATGCGGGCCATCGAACTCAACAACGTCGCCGTGCAGGCGAACCAATTGGCGTTCTCGATTGGCCGTCTCGCCGCCGTGGACCCGGCTGCGCTGGAAGCGCTCTGGCAGGCGCGTCACGTCGTGAAGGCGGAGTCGCGCGTGGAAACGCTCGACGAAATCGTCGCGGACCGCGAAGCGCGCCTCGCAGCCTACGGCGGCACGCGGTACGTTCAGCGTTATCGCGCGCTCGTGGATGCTGCACGCGCCGCGGACCGCACGACGGATCAGGCCGTGAGCCGCGCGGTGGCCACCACGTTCTACCGGCTGCTCGCGGTGAAGGACGAATACGAGGTCGCGCGCCTTCACACGCAGGCGGCGTTTCGAGAAGCATTGGAAGCGCAGTTCGAAGGCGTGGCGGGCCGCGACTTTCGCGTGAAGTTCAACCTGGCGCCGCCGGTTCTCACTCATGGAAAGCAAGCCGGCCATGAAACCGCACCGCGCAAGATGCAGTTCGGCGCGTGGCTGTGGCCGGTGCTCGGGCTGCTCGCGAAGGGTCGCCGGTTGCGCGGCACCGCGCTCGATCCGTTCGGCCGCACGCTGGAGCGCCGCATGGAACGCGAACTCGCCGACGATTACGAAGCCACGATGCAGCGCGCGCTCGCGATGCTGGCCGCGAGCAACGCCAACGCCCACGCCAACGTCCGTTCAGAGGACATCGCAAAACTCGCGGCCCTGCACGCACGCGTGCGCGGCTACGGGCACGTGAAGCTCGCCAACCTCGCGGGCGTGAAGCGCAGCGAACGCGAACTGGCGGCACGCCTCGGCATCGAAGCGGCCACCGGCGAGCACGTGCAGCGCGCACTCCATCAAGCGAAGGGCGCGGGCACGCTGCGCGGCATTCCGGTCGTGGTGGCGAAGTGACCTGAAGCGCCAACGTCAATCGCCGCGCTGCGGGCTGCGGGCTGCGGGCTGCGGGCTGCGGGCTGCGGGCTGCGGGCTGCGGGCTGCGGCTAGAGCGTATCGTCTTTCCAGTCGATGTCGCCGCACAGCACGCCCAGACGTTCACCCACCTGCACGGCCACGGAAAGCGTCACGCACGGAATGGCCTCGTTGATCGAGAGATACGGCTTCGTCACGTGCACGCGGCCTGGCTCGCTGATCGCCGCGCGGAAGTAAGGGCGGCGCAGCCAGTTGGCGCCCTGCGCGTCGGAGAGCGGCAAGAAACGCGTCTCGTGCTGCGCGCGGTCCACGCGCAGCACCACGTTGCTGCCGGCCTGGCGGCCGTGCGAGTCGAGCAGGAAGCAGCGCGCCGCGTCGTCGAGTGCAAGGAAGTTCCAGCACACTTCTTCGAGCGGCTCACCCGCGCCCAGCCGTTCGGCCGCTCGCTCAAAAGCGCGCAGGTACGGCGCGAGCCGGCTTGCCGTGCGCCGCTCGCGCGCTTCGATCTGCAGGCGGTAGCGCTCCGTCACGTCGCCGATCACCGTGGCCGCGAGCGATGCGTCGGCAAGCCCCGGATGCGGCCGCGCGAAGAAGAAGCCCTGCACGAAGTCGGCCTCGCAGGCGAGCGCCAGTTGCGCCTCGTGCTCCGTCTCCACACCTTCGATCAGCACGAGCTTGCCCGCCTCGTGCAGCAGCGAGACAAGCCCATGCAGGATAGCCGCCATGTCTCGCCGCAGCGACGCATGCAGCAGCATGATGCGGTCGATCTTCACGAGGTCCGGGTTCAACTGCCACACGCGTTCCAGGTTCGAATGACCGGCGCCGAAGTCGTCGAGCGCGATCAAAAAGCCGCGCTCGCGAAACTCCTGCACGGACTCGGCGAGGCGTTCGATGTCGTCCGTACTTTGCTCGAGCACTTCGAGCACGATGCGGCGCGGCGGGATGTCGAGCCGCCGCAGGTTGGCGAGCAGCGCCGCGGCGTGATACGGCTCCGTGAGCGTGCCCGGATGCACGTTGAGGAACAGCCACTCGCGCTGCGCGCCGAGCAGCCTGAAGTTCTCCAGATGCAGCGCCTGGGCGAGCCGGTCCACCTGCAACACCTCGCCCAGGCGCGCGGCGGCCCCGAATACGTCCACGGGCGCCACGGGCCGGTCGAGGCCGTCGTGGGCGCGCAGCAAGCCTTCGTAGCCCACCGCCCGCATGTGCGAGAGGCTGAATACGGGTTGAAATACGCTCGTCAACGTCCAGTCGCCGTGCTGCGCGGCATAGCGCTGCATGCCGGATGCCATGCTCAGCTCGAAGCCGTGCGGCACGGCGAAGGTTCGTTCCTGTTGCTCGATGGTCATGCGTTCCTCTCGTGCGAGCCTCGTCGCCGGTGCGGGCGCGGCTTTCGCGCCGACGATGGCGTGCGGTCTCGCGATGTACGTCGTCAGGTACGAGTAAAGCAAGGTCCATGCGCACTGCGGCCCGCGTTCCGATGAACGCCGCATAGGCGGCTGCACCGGGGGCACGGCGTGTGCGTCGCGAGCGGGCACGCGTGCACGCGGCTGGTGCATCGGCAAGTGCGCTCCATGTTTCGTTTCGAGCGGCATTTCAAGCGTTTGCTGCACGCGAGGCGTGGCGCGCTGACGCGTCCGCCCACGGGGCGAGGCGTCACGGCCCCAGGCTACACTTCAGCCTCGTTGACTCATGCTGCGCACAAGAACAACGGCACTTCGGTGTCCTCGCGCACACAAACGATGGAAACCGTCTTTGTCGTCCTGATTCTTCTACTCGCGGTCGCGCTCTCCGGCGCCCTCGTCCGCGTGTTGCCTCTCAAGCTTCCCCTGCCGCTCGTGCAGATCGCTCTCGGCGCCGTACTCGCGTGGCCCCGGTTGCATGTGGACGTCACCTTCGATCCCGAAATCTTCATGCTGCTGTTCGTGCCGCCGCTGCTGTTCGGCGACGGCTGGCGCATTCCGAAGCGCGAATTCTTCATGCAACGGCGCGCGATTCTCATGCTCGCGCTCGGGCTCGTGTTCGCCACGGTGCTCGCGGTCGGGTATTTCATTCACGCACTGGTGCCGGCCATTTCGCTGCCGGTCGCGTTCGCACTCGCCGCCGTGCTCTCGCCAACGGACGCGGTCGCGCTCTCGGCCATCGCCGGCAAGGGCCGCATTCCCGCGCAGCTCATGCACATTCTGGAAGGCGAGGCGTTGATGAACGACGCGTCGGGCCTCGTCGCGCTGAAGTTTGCCGTAGCGGCCGCGCTCACGGGCGTGTTCTCGCTGCACGAGGCGTCGCTGAGCTTTCTCGTGATCGCGGCGGGCGGGCTTGCCGTGGGCATCGCCATCGGCTGGGTCTTCGCGTTCGCGTTTGCGCGCTTCTTCGCGCTGTCCGCGGACGGTGACCCCGCGCCCGGCGTCATCATGACCATGCTCGTGCCGTTCGCCTCCTATCTGCTCGCGGAGCACTTCGGGTGGTCCGGCGTGCTCGCCGCCGTGTCGGCCGGCATGACGATGAATTCCACGGACTTCGCCCACCGCGGCCCCGTCTCGGCGCGCGTGCGCGGCGCGAGCACGTGGACGATGCTCGAATTCGTGTTCAACGGCATGGTGTTCACGCTGCTCGGGCTCGAGTTCCCGCTCATCATCGGCAAGGCGCTCGTGGACGCGCATCACGCGGGCCGCGCGCAGTTCTGGCAATTGATCGGCTACGTGGCCGCGGTGCTCGCCGCGCTCTACGCAATCCGTTTCGTGTGGGTCTGGCTGCTGCGCTGGTTCGCGAGCCGCGGCGCGGCGAAGCACGGCGTGACGAACGCCGTGCCGGGGCTGCGCACCGTGGCGATCACCACTTTTGCCGGCGTGCGCGGCGCGATTACGCTAGCAGGCGCGCTTTCGCTGCCCGTCGCGCTATCCAGCGGGCAGCCCTTGCCGGGGCGCGATACGGCGATCTTCATCGCATCGGGCGTGATTCTCGTGTCGCTGATCGTCGCCGTGGTGGCGTTGCCGCTGCTATTGCGCGGCGTGACGTTGCGCGGCCGCGACCCGCACGCCGCTGAAGAACGCGCAGCGCGCACGCTCGCCGCACAGGCCGCCATTCGCGCGGTGGACCAGCAGCACGAAAAAGTCTGCGCCGATCTGGACGAAGCTGAGGCCGCCTCTGCCACCGATGTCGCCGCCCGCGTGATGGATATTTATCGACGGCGCCTTGCGACACTCGGCGACGACGACGTAGGCAAGCGCGCCGAAGCGCGGCGCGCGGAGGCGCTGGAATTGCAGATGCGGCTTGCCGCGATGCGCGCCGAACGCGCGGCGCTGCTCGCGCAGCGCAACGAACAGAAGATCAACGACGAGACGCTGAACAAGCTGATGCGCGAAGTCGACTGGTCGGAGACGGCGCTGACTTCGCGGGGACGCGGGCACGAGTGAGAACGGCGGACGTGCCCGTTGCGAGATGAAGGCTCATTGAAGAGATTCGTGCGGCGCCCGTGCCGCACGAATCCGGAAAGAACGGTTTAATTCAGCGCCTTAGGCCCAGAGCCTTAAACCCGGAGAACCTTAGGCCCAACGCCTTAAACCGCCGCCTGCTGCGCGGGCTTCCTGCGCAGCAGCGCGTAGAGAATGATGGCGCCGAACGTCGCGGTGCCAATGCCGCCCAGGCCGAAGTTGCCGAGCTTCAAAGAGAAGTCCCCCGCGCCCAGCACGAGCGTTACGGCCGCGACGATCAGATTGCGGTTGTCCGAGAAGTCCACCTTGTTGACCACCCAGATGCGCGCGCCCGTCACCGCGATCAGCCCGAACACCACGATCGAAACGCCGCCCAGCACCGGGCCTGGAATGGTCTGGATCACGGCGCCGAACTTCGGCGAGAAGCCGAGCACGAGCGCGATCACGGCGGCCACCACGAACACGAGCGTCGAGTAGATCTTCGTCACCGCCATCACGCCGATGTTTTCGGCGTAGGTGGTCACGCCCGTGCCGCCCGCGAAGCCCGACACCACGGTAGCCAGTCCATCGCCGATGAACGCGCGGCCGATGTAGCGGTCCAGGTTCTGCCCCGTCATCGCGCTTACGGCCTTGATGTGGCCCAGGTTCTCGGCCACCAAGATCACGGCGATGGGCGCAAGCAGCGTGATGGCGTGCGCATCGAACACGGGCGCCGCGAAGTGCGGCATGCCGAACCAGGCGGCGTTGGCCACCACGGCGAAGTCGATCGGCTTGCCCATGCCCAAGCCGTTCGTGACGACGGCATAGATCACGTAAGCGATGATCAGCCCCACCAGAATCAGCAGCCGTTGCAGCATGCCGCGCGCAAACACGGCCACGCCGCCCACGCACAGCACGGTGACAAGCGCCATCCACGAATCGAACGACGAACCGCTCACGCCCTTCACCGCAATGGGCGCGAGGTTGAGCCCGATCACGGCGACGATCGCGCCCGTCACCACAGGCGGCATCAGCGTCTCGATCCATTTCGTGCCCACCACGGAAACGATGAGCCCGATCACCGCGTACACCACGCCGCACGCCACGATGCCGCCCAGCGCGAGCGGGATGTTCGGATTCGGTCCGTGGCCGCTATAGCCCGTCACGGCAATCACGAGACCGATGAACGCGAAGCTCGACCCGAGATAGCTCGGCACCCGCCCGCCCACGATCACGAAGAAAATCAGCGTGCCGATGCCCGACATGAAGATGCAGAGGTTCGGATCGAAGCCCATCAGCAGCGGCGCGAGCACCGTGGCGCCGAACATGGCGACCACGTGCTGCACGCCCATGGCGAGCATCTGCGGCCAGGGCAGCCGTTCGTCGGTGGCGACCACACGGTGCGCGGCGCCGGGCTGGGTGCGCCAGCGCGGGAAGTAGGAATCGGACATCGCGATGGTTCTCCTCTTGGGGCGTTATGGTTGGACGTGGAGGGTCTTGCTCTTGCCGCGGCTTCGCTTCACGACGTGCGCTGCGCAAACGTGAGGCGCCCCGCGTGGGCCGCCCCGCGTGGGCGCGCCCCAGGCAAATTACGCGCGAGTGTACGAAGAGGGAATAGTGCTGGCAAGGCAATCACTCGAACGCCGGGGCGGCGAGCGTTGCGGCGTAGTCGCGCACGTCGGCGGGCCAGTCGGCCAGGAGGGCGTTGAAGCGGGCGGCGTCGCTCGCGTAAAGCGCGCGGGTGGCCTCCTCGTAGCCTGCCAGGTCGCCGGCCAGCGCGGTCATGAAGTGCCAGGCCGCCTCCTGCGCGGCGCGGACACGGTCTTTGTTGCCGTTCGCCGCGCGGGCGGCCTCCACGAGGCGGCGCAGCGCCACCGACGCGCCGCCCGGCTGGCCATTGAGCCATTCCCAATGACGCGGCAACAGTGTGACCTCGCGAGCGATCACGCCGAGCTTTGGCCGGCCACGGCCACGCGGGGTGGTGCTGGCGGGTGAGGTATCGGCTTGCGGGGTGTCGGATTGGGCGGATTGGGCGGGTCGGGCGGATCGGGCCGTGCCTGCGCTAGGCGGAGCTTCGTCTGCCCGCGCCGCACTGCCGGACGCCGCGCTCTGCGCGTCGAACCGTGCTTCAACCTCCGCCACTGTGCCACGCAGGTCGAACTCCACCTGTCGCCCGGAACTGTCGTCGAAGATCAGCAGCGGCGAGCGGCTGTCGGCGTGCGCCGCGTCCGCCCCCGTGCTGTCGAGCCATTGCCGGACCGCCGCCGCAACCTGCCGGGGCGCGCCGCCCGCAATGCGCCGGGTGCCTTCGAACGCCGTACAACTCGCCGTGCTGCTCATGCCGAAGCTCCTTGAGGGGTAGTCATCAGCGGCAAATTATATCCGGGTATAAATTAACTTTGCAATATCACCCGGGTTAAATTTTGATGTGCGGCGAAGCGTGCGCGGTACGACGTGATACGACGTGATACGACGTGATACGGCGTGATACGGCGTGAAAACCTGCGGCTAAGACAGCGACTCCACGTGCGGGTCGCGCTGGTCCTTCCTCACCGCGCTTGCCGTCTCTCTTGCGTTTGCCACCGCGACCCGGGGCGCCCTTTCAGACGCTCCGTCAGTTCCCCCTTCCGGCGCCTCAGGCGAGCGCACGCAGTTGCGCCCTTCCGCCTTGGCTCGATACAACGCCGCGTCGGCCGCTTCCAGGAGTTCGGGCAGGGTGCCGAACGCGTGCTCGTCGGTGCCTGCCACGCCGATGCTCACCGTCAGCACGCCAAGCGGGTTGCTGGCGTGCCGCAGCTTGAGCGCCTCCACGGCTGCGCGAATCTGCTGCGCGAGCCGCATGGCGTCGCGTTCGTGCGTCTCCGCGAGCAGCACCGCGAATTCCTCGCCGCCATAGCGCGCCGCGCAGTCGCCGGGACGCCGCGCGTACGACGCAAGACAGCCGGCCACCGCAGTGAGCGCGTCGTCGCCCGCCGCGTGGCCGTAGCGGTCGTTGTAGGTCTTGAAGTAATCGATGTCGAAGATCAGCGCCGAAAGCGGCCGGCCGCTGCGTTTCGCGCGCCGCCACTCGCTGTTCGCGCGCTCGTCGAAGGCACGGCGGTTGTTGATGCCGGTGAGCCCGTCGGTGCGAACCAGCACGCGCAGCCGGTCTTCCATCGCGATGCGCCGGCGCAGTTGCTGCGAGAACAGCACGGCAAGCGCCACGATCGCCACGTCGAGCAAGACGGTCAAGAAGCCGATGATCCATGCGCGCCGCCGCCATTCGGCGTCGATGTCCGCCGTTGACTGCCCCACGCTCAGAATCAGCGGAAAGCCGTTGATGCGGCGATAGACGTACCAGCGCTCCACGCCGTCCACGGCCGATGGCGCAAAGAACCGGCCTTCCGGCGCGGCCTGGAAAGCGTTGAAGTTGTCCGAACCGGACAGGTTGACGCCCACCATCCAGGCCCGCAGCGGACGGCGCATGAGCACGGTGCCGTCCGTAAGCATCAGCGTGATGGAACCGCGCTCGCCCAGGTTCGTGCCTTCGAAAAGCCGCCGGAAATAGGAGAGCCGCATCGTGCCCACCACGATGCCCGCGAAGCTGCCGTCCGGATTCGAGAGGCGGCGGCTCAACGCGATGCTCATGTCGCCCGCGGTGAGCCGCGGCTTGAACGGCCGGCTCACGTAGAGCCCCACGTTCGGCGAATCGCGGTGCACCTTGAAATAGTCGCGATCCGCAATGTTCACGCGGCGCGGCGGCACGGCGCGCGAATCTGCCACCACGTTGCCGTGCACGTCGATCACGAACAGCGAGCCCATGTCCTGCGCCATCGCAGAGCTGTCGAACAGCACGAGCTGACGCATCCGCGGCGCGAGCTTCATCACGCCGGGCGCGTGAAGGCCGTCGATAACGGCCTTCAGCGACAGGTCGTAGAGTTCGAGGTTGCGCGCGGTGTCGCGCTCGATCAGCAGCGAGACGTTCTGCGCCGTCTCATTGGCGCGGCGCATTGCGTCGTGCTGCATCTCGACGGCCGCCCAGACCGCGACCGCGCTGATCGTCGTGGCGAGCACGAGACTCACCCAGACGACGGAGGCGGGATGGCGCAACAGGCGGATCAGACGTTTCAGCATGAGGGACGGCGCAAGGTATGTACGGAGCGGGACAGGGTTCGGCGCGGCCGGATGTCGAGCAGGCGCACGCCGCGAGCACGCCCAGAGAGAGCCTACCCGCTTGCCGGCGAATTCAATCTGGTGAACTGAGGAAGGTCTCCGGGGTTGTCTGCACGTTTGGGCGCGCCGGGGCACGCTTCAACATGCTGCAACCCGCTTCGGCCCGCTTCGGCACGCCCGGGCACGTGCGCTGCCGGGCGGATCTGCCGCCGCCCTGCTAGCGCGCCCTGTCGCCGATCCAGGCCCGCTCCGGTGCGGACGCACTCGCCGCGAGAGCCGCCGCCCGGCATTGCTCCACGAGCGCACGGAACGTCGTTGCCTCGTGCAGCGCGTCGGTGGACTCGGCCGTCTCGACGCCCGCCGCGTCGTCCGGCCGTTTGCCGAAGCCCACCACGATGGCCGCAGGCGCCTGCTGGCTACGCAGGCGCCGCAGCAGGTTGCGCAGGTACGGCGGCCAGTCGGCGGCATCGAGCGACACGATGCAGACCACCGGCGCGACCTTGATCTCCGGCGCGTCGGCCCGCGGATAGCGGAACTGCTCGTAGCGCGCCGCCGTGCAGGGAATCTTGAGCCGCGCGAGCAGTTGCATCGTGATGGCGGCGGCCACCTCGTCGAAGGCGCCGCGTCCGGAGATGCAGAGCACCGAGACGCCTTCTGCAAGTTGTGTGGTGTTGGCGTCTGCATCGGCGTCTGCATTGGCGTCTGCATTGGCGTCTGTGTGGTCGGCCTGGCCCGTCTGGCTTGCCGCCGCGGCCGGTTCTCGCTCGCGCCCCTCCGCCACCGGCGCACGGCCGTTCTGCCCCGAGGTGAGCGGGTCCGGCGCGCCCTCCACCGTTTCGAGGTTCTCCACGATGTCGATCAGCGTTTCGTTCACGCGCGCCAATTGTTCAGACGTGAGCACGCCGCGCAGCGCGTCGTTGCGCGCGAGTTGCAGACCTTCCAGCGCCACCTGGTCGTAATAGTCCACCACGGACATATCGTGCAGCAGCCGCCCGGCCTGCACGATGGCGTCGTGCGCTTCGTCGGCGAGCAGCCGTTGATAGAAGCTCTGCGCCGGCGTGAGCGCGGGCTGGTCGCCCAGCAGCACGGTGAGGAAATTGAGGCGGTGCGTGTAGCGGCCCAGCGTGACGATGCACAGCGTGAGCGGCGTGGAGAGCACGAGGCCAATGGGTCCCCAGAGCCAGCTCCAGAAGATCGCAGCCACCACCACCGCGAGCGGCGAGAGACCGGAGCCGCGGCTGTAGAGCAGCGGCTCGGCTACCTGGCCCGCGACCACATCCACGACGATGAAGAGGATCAGCGTCCAGACCGCCATCGTCCATTGCGGCTGGATGGCGGCGGCGAGGCACGTGGCAAGCGCCGCGGCAATCCAGATGCCGATGTACGGCACGAAGCGCAGGAACGCGGCAATCACGCCGAACAGCAGCGCACCCGGCACGCCGATGGCCGCAAGGCCGATGGTGAGCACCGCACCCACGCTGAGGTTGAGCCCCAATTGCGTGACGAAATAGCGGCTCAGGCGGCGCGCGGCGTCGTCGATGGCGGTGGTGGTGCGATGCAGGTCGCGCGAACCGAACAGGCTGATGAGGCGGTCGCGCAGATCCTCACGCTGCAACAGGATGAAGATCGTCACCACGAGCACGATGAACGTGGTTTCCAGCGGCGCCACCACGGGCGAAAACGCGCGCCGCACGAGCTGCATGGGCGTGGGCACCGGCTCGTGGACCTCGACCGGAATCGGGTTGCCCGACGCTGTCCTCGCCACGCGGTTGCCGAAGCCCTGCGGCGGGCTGGGCCGCGACGGCGCGAGGCGTTGCAGCGTGGACGCGGCCTTGCTCGCGAGCACGTCCGCGCGGCGCACCGTTTTCTCCTGCACGGTTTCAATCTTGCGTTCGATGGCAACCTGGTACTGCGGCAGATCTGCCGCGAGCTGAACCACCTGAGCGCCGATCAGCGTGCCCACGCCGAGCAGCGCCGCGAGCGCGAAGAACACGGCGACGAGAATCGACGCGAACTGTCCCAGCCGCACACGCCGCAGCATGTTGACGAGCGGCGCGAGCAGGAAGCTGAGCAGCACCGAGAGCGTGATCGGAATGAGCACGGCCCGGCCCAGATAGAGACCGGAGACGACAGCGGCGCCGGCCAGCACCGAAACCGGCCCATAGAGGCCCGGCGGCGCGCCGCGAGGGTAGACGCGATTCGGCTGCCCTTGAGGCGGCAAGGGGAATTTCATGGGATGACGATCCGGTTGCGCGGCGCCTTCGGGGCGGCGCCGTTTGCTGAGCCAAGAGGATACAACCGGATGAAGACTCAGGCGCCCGTCACGGCGCCTTGGCGAAAAACCAGACCCGGAGGCTCAGGCAGCCGCGGCTTGCGGCTTGCTCCCGTTCTGCGGCGCACGCTTCAACAGGCCCACCGCGAGCGCCGTCACGAGCGTGCCCGCGACGATCGCCAACGCGTAGACGCCGAGGTGCGTGACGGCGTTCGGAATGGGCAGCACGAACACACCGCCGTGCGGCACCTTGAGTTCGACACCGGCTGCCATCGAAATCGCGCCCGCCACGGCGGAGCCCGCGATGCACGAAGGAATCACGCGCATCGGGTCACGCGCCGCGAACGGAATTGCGCCTTCGGTGATGAACGCGATGCCGAGCACGGCCGCCGCCTTGCCCGCTTCGCGCTCTTCCTCGCCGAAGCGGCCGCGGAACTGCCACGTGGCGAGCGCAATGCCGAGCGGCGGCGTCATGCCGGCCGCCATCGTCGCGGCCATTGGCGTGTAGACGTGGCTCGCAATCAGCCCGGCGCTGAACGCGTAGGCCGCCTTGTTCACGGGACCGCCCATGTCCACGGCCATCATGCCGCCCAGAATCAGGCCGAGCACCACGGCGCTGCCAGCCTGCATGGAGCGCAGCCAGCCTTCCAGCGCGTGCAGCGCGGCGGCCACCGGCGAGCCCACCACGTAGATCATCAGCAGTCCGACGATCAGCGTGGAAAACAACGGAATGATGAGCACCGGCTTGAGCCCTTCCAGGTTGCGGTGCAGCTTCAGGTGCCGGTTGATGAGCAGCGCCGTGTAGCCCGCCAGAAAGCCCGACACGATGCCGCCCAGGAACCCCGCGCTGAGGCTGGCCGCCAGCATGCCGCCCACCATGCCGGGCGCGACGCCCGGCCGGTCCGCGATGGAGTACGCGATGTAGCCCGAGAGCACCGGCACGATGAGCGCGAAGGCCGACTTCGCGCCGATCTGGAACAGCGACCACGCGAGCGTGCCTTTGTGCGCGTCGTCGAACGCGTAGATGCCGCCCAGCGCGAACGAGAGCGCGATCAGCAGCCCGCCCGCCACGACGAACGGCAGCATGTACGAGACGCCCGTCATGAGGTGTCGATAGGGACCGGACGCCTTCGCCGAACGCGCCTGCTTGGCCGCTGCGACCTGATCGGCGAGCGCCGCGCCGCTTGCTGGGGAATGGCCCGCCGTGCCGCCGCCTTCGACTCGCGCCTGCGCGATCGCGCTTTCGATTAGCGCAGCGCCCTTGCCGATGGCGCCCTTCGTGCCGGTTTCGTAGAGCCGCTTGCCCTTGAAACGGCTCTTGTCGACCTGGGTGTCGGCGGCGATCACGACGAGATCGGCTTCGGCAATCTGCGCGTCGGTGAGCTTGTTCTGCGCGCCGACCGAGCCCTGCGTCTCGACGTGGATGGTGTGACCGAGCGCCTTCGCGCCTTGCGCGAGGCCCTCGGCGGCCATGAAGGTGTGAGCGATGCCCGTGGGGCACGAGGTAATGGCGACGATTTTCAAAGGCCGCACGCCGGTGGATTCAGCGACCGGTTTTGCGGCGTCGTCTGCCTGGCGCGGCGCCAGCGACGACGCGGCCCGCGATGCACCGGCCGCCGCGCGCGCGATCACCGCTTGCGCGTCGCGAATCGCTTCGTCGATTGTCACGCGTTCGATCGTCTTGCCCGCGAACGGCGTTTCGTCCACGGCGGCGGGGTCGTCTGCTGCGATCAGCACGCCGCTCGCGGCACGAATCGTTTCCGCGGACAGCGGCGTCTGCACGCCGAGCGCGCTGCGCGTTTCGACGGCGAGCGTCACGCCGCGAGCCTCAGCCGCGCGGCTCAGCGCCTGCGCGGCGAACGTGGGTGCAGCGCTCTGTCCGGGCGCCGCCACGAGTCCGATGATTTTTTCCATTGCAGTGTCTCCGGCCTCGCGGCTCATGGCTGAACGACGCCGTCCGCAGCGGACAGCGTGAATGTTTTGACTTCGACGCGCGCGGCGAGCGTGGCCAGCATCGCGTGATCGGGCAGATGCGGTCCCACGCGCGCGAGCTTCGCGGCGGCGAACGCCGTGGCCTGGCGGCCGGCGTCGTCCCAGGTGCGCGCTTCGATCAGGCTCGCGATAAGTCCGGCGACGAACGCGTCGCCCGCGCCCACGGTGCTCGCGACAGGAACACGCGGCGGTGTCGCGCGGAAGATCTGGAAAACGGGCGGCGCGGCGCGCGATGCCGCGTCCGTTGCGCCCGACTGCGGCGGCACGACACGCGGCACAACACGCGATACAACAGGCAGCCCAGCCGACGGCTGGCTCGCCATCACGCCAATCGCCCCGCGGCCACCCAGCGACACCACCACGTAACGGATGCCGCGCGCCACGAGTTCGCAGGCGGCGGCAATGATGGCTTCGTCGTCATCGAGCGCGCGGCCCAGCAGCGCTTCGAGTTCCGCCTGGTTCGGCTTCACGAGGTCGGGCAAATCGCGCGTGTCAGTGGCGGCGAGGGCTTCAGTAAGCGGTGCGCCGCTCGTGTCCAGCGCCACGTGGACGCCCGCGTCGTGCAGCACGCGCGTCATGCGACGGTAGAACGATGGATCGACGCCAGGCGGCAGGCTCCCAGCGAGCACGCACCACCGGCCCGGCCGCGCGAGTTCGGCGATGCGCCTCTCGAGCGCGTCGACGCAGGCGGGCGCGGGCGGCGTGGTGGCGAGGTTGATGTCGGTGGTTTCGTGGCGCGCGGTATCCACGAGCTTCACGTTGATGCGCGTGCGGCCCGGCACACGCACGAAGCGATCGTCGATGCGCTTGGCGGCAAAGAGCGTGTCGAACGCTGCGCTGTCTTCCGCGCCGAGCAGGCCCGTGACGATGGTCGCCACGCCGTAGTCAGCGAGACAGCCCGCCACGTTCACGCCCTTGCCGCCCGCGTTGAATTCGAGCGACTCCGCGCGGTTCACGTCGCCCGGCGTCAGGTTCGCGACGCGCACGGTCTGGTCGAGCGCCGGATTCAGCGTGACGGTGATGACGGTGTTCATGCCGCGACCCTCACGTCGGCCGCATCGAGCGCGCGTACGGCATCGACGTCGCCGCATTCCAGCGCGCGCTCTGCAAGCGCCTGCATCGAATCGAGCCGCTCGCCGCGCAGACGCGCCTTCACGGCAGCGATGTCGCGCGGGCTCATCGAGAGCTCGTCCACGCCGAGGCCCGCGAGAATCGCCGCGCCGAGCGGGTCGCCCGCAAGTCCGCCGCACACGCCCACCCACTTGCGATGACGCCGCGCGCCCTCCACCGTCTGCCGGATCATGCGCAGCACGGCGGGATGCAGGCTCTCGGCGTTGCGCGCCAGTTCGGGATGCTCACGATCGATGGCGAGCACGTATTGCGTGAGATCGTTGGTGCCGATCGAAAAGAAATCGACGGCCTGCGCGAAGTGGTCCGCGAGCGCAGCGGCCGATGGCGTCTCCACCATGATGCCGAGCGGCAACTTCGGCGCATCGAGTTCGGCGCGCACGGTCTCGGCGAGCGCAATCGCGGCGTGCGCCTCGTCGAGCGTGGAGACCATCGGGAACATGATCCACAGCGGACCTTCCTTCGCTGCGCGGTAGAGCGCGCGCAACTGCGGCACGAAGAGATCGGGCCGGCGCAGACACAGACGCACACCGCGCACGCCGAGGAACGGGTTCGTCTCGTGCGGCAGGTTCAGATACGGCACCTGCTTGTCGCCGCCGATGTCCAGCGTGCGGATGATGAGCCGCCGTCCGCCGCTTGCCTGCACCATCTGGCGATAGCACGCGTACTGCTCGTCTTCGCTCGGCGCGTCGTGACGTTCGAGGAACAGGAACTCCGTGCGCATCAGCCCGATGCCGTCCGCGCCATGGGCGAGCGCGTCGGCCACCTGGCTCGGGCGCGTAATGTTGGCGCCGATCTCGAAGGCGTGGCCGTCGAGCGTCGTGGCCGGCAGCGCGCGATTGGCCGCCGTGCGGGCGCGCTCTTCGGCAAGACGCAGCGCGGTTTGACGGGCACGCTCGGCGTCGCGCGCCGACACACCGACGTACAGCCGGCCCGCGTTGCCGTCGAGCACAGCGTGTGCGCCGTCGGCGATGTCGAGCAACTTCGCGCCGCACGCCACCGCCGCCGGCACGCCGAGCGTGCGGGCCAGGATCGCCGTGTGCGAGGTTGGGCCGCCGCTCACCGTGCAAAAGCCGAGCGTGACGGCGGGGTCGAGCTGCGCGGTGTCTGAGGGCGTGAGGTCTTCGGCAATGAGGATGGCGGGTGTTGCTGCTACGTTCGTTGCTGCGTGCAGATTCGCCGTGTTTTCGTCCAGATGCTTGAGCACGCGACGCGCGACGTCGCGCAAGTCGGTTGCGCGCGCCGCGAGCAGCGGGTCGGGAAGCGCAGCGAGTTGCGCCGCACGCGACTCCGCCGCGCGATGCCATGACCACTCGACGCCGTGGCCCTCGATGGTAAGACGCGCGGCATCGCCGAGCAGATCGGCGTCGTTCAGCAGTTCGCGCTGGGCCGCGAAGATCTCGCCTTCGGCTGCGCCGAGCCGCGTCGTCGTTTCGCGCGCGAGCGCATCGAGTTCAGCGGCCGTGTCGGTCAGCGCTTTTTCGAGACGACGCGAGGCGTCGAGCACATCGCCCGGACGATCTTCAATGTCGAGCCGCGCGTGGCGCACTACCCGCACCGGACCCGCGACGAAGCCGGGCCCCGCGCCCACGCCTTCGACCACCGTGGCCGGATCTTCGGGCGTGAACAACGCCGGCTGCGCGGCCTCGCGACGCGAGCGCGCAGCCGCGGCCCGCTCGTGCTCTTCCGCGGCCAGCGACTCGATGGTGCGCTTGAGCGCGGCGAGCGCTTCGGCCGCGTCGCCGCCCTGCGCCGAGAGAACCAGCCGCGCCTGCGCCGTGGCGCCCAGTTGCAGCAGGCTCACGAGGTTTTTCGGATCGGCCGCCACGCTGCCGTTGCGCACACGAAGCGCGGACTGATAGCGCTTCGCCGTGGCAACCCACGCGCTCGCGGGGCGGGCATGCAGACCGTGCGGGTAGTCGAGGATCAGGTCGAGGTGGTGGTCGTAGTCGGCTGGCGTTGTTGCTGCGGGCGTTGCGCTGCCGCTCGTTGCAGTGAGCGAAACGCCGTTCAACGCATCGACCACGATCTGCGGATCGCGCGCCGTCAGCAGCCGTTCGAGCTGCGCCGGGTCGCCGATCAGACGCGTAAGACGCTGCAGCAGCGCAATGTGCTCGTCCGACTGTGCGGCGATTGCGACGATGAGCCGCGCACGCTCGCCGCCCTGCCATTCGACGCCCTCCGGCACCTGGAGCACGGCGACGCCCGTGCGGCGAATCAGATGGCGGTCTTCCTGGAGGCCGTGCGGAATCGCCACGCCGCTGCCGAGGTACGTGTTCGATACCTGCTCGCGCCCTTGCAGACTATCGACGTAGCCCGGCTCGATGACGCCCGCCGCGACGAGCAGCGCGCCCGCCTCACGGATCGCATCGTGTTTCGAACCCGGCCCGGCACCTAGCCGGACGAGTTCCGCAGTAAGCAGCGGCCACATCGCGTCTCCTGGTTGGTCGTGGAATGTGCGCTATTGGAATCGATACCACTTTCCGCGTCAAGACGGCGCGTAGTCGCTGGCAAAGATGAAAGTTGCGCGGAGGCCCGATAGAATAGGCGCGCGTCGCCCGTCCCAGCGGGGCGCGGCACTGCAAGATGCGCGAACGGATACCGCGAGACCAGGGTATACGCCGATTCATCAAGAAATCGATTTCATTCCATGGCGCCAAGAATCAAGGATGTGGCGGAGGCAGCGGGCGTGTCGGTGACGACCGTCTCGCGCGTGCTTTCGAACAACGGCCCGGTGCGCGACAGCGTGCGCCGGCGCGTGCTCGAGGTCATCGAGCAGCTCGACTATCGGCCCAACGCCGCCGCACAGCGCCTGCGCTCGGGCGACACCGCGACGATCGGCCTCATCGTCTCCGACGTGCGCAACCCGTTTTTCACCGAAGTGAGCCGCGCGGTGGAAGACGCCGCGTACGCGCAGGGCATGCGCGTGATTCTCTGCAACACCGACGAGAACCCGGAAAAGGAGGCCATGTACCTGCGGCTCATGGAAAGCGAGCGCGTAACGGGCGTGATCTACTCCCCGACCTACGAGGCGGCACGCCGGTTCGACGCGCGCGCGTACGCGTTCCCGGTAGTGATGATCGACCGCGCAGGCCCGGCGGGCGTGACCGACGCCGTGACGCTCGACAACCGCGACGCCGCGACGCGACTCGCCGAACACCTGGTGGAGCGCGGCTATAAGCGCTGCGCGGGACTATTCGGCAACGCGAGCACGACGGGACGCGAGCGGCACGCGGGGTTCGTCGAGGCACTGCAGCGGCATGGCCTTTTGGCCGCGGCGGAATTCGTCGATCCGCATCCCGAGGCGGCGCACGCGCGGGTGACGGCGTGGCTTGCGGCAGAGTCAGACGAGCGGCCGGATGCCATCGTCGCGAGTAACGGGCTGTTGCTGCTCGGGGCTTACCGGGCACTGCGCGAGCACGGGGCGCGCGTGCCGGACGACGTGGCGCTCGCGGGGTTTGATAACGATGCGTGGACCGACCTCGTGACGCCTGGTGTCACCGTTATCGCGCAGCCGGTGTATGAGATTGGGAAGAACGCGATGCAGCTGTTGACGCAGCGGTTGGCGGAACCCGAGATGTCGGCGCGGACGTTGGTGTTGCCGGGGGAGTTGGTGGTGAGGGGGTCGACGGGGGGGAAGCGCGTCGGGGGCGCGTAAGGGCTTTGTGCGCTGGCCGCTGGGGCGCTGTTTTCGTGATGCCGATTGGAAGGCGGTGGTCGGCGACGTAGTCGGTCTTTAAAGACTCCATGCGTCCCAGACGTCGATTGATGTCGTAAAGCACGTCGCCTGAAACAAAAACCCCGCGAGCCTTATGGCACGCGGGGTTTGCGGAATACTTCGGAACTGCCTGGAATGTCTGTTGGTGGAGCGGAGGAGGATCGAACTCCCGACCTTCGCATTGCGAACGCGACGCTCTCCCAGCTGAGCTACCGCCCCAACGAAGCTGCGATTCTAGCACAAGCGATTAGCGGTTTGCCAAGCGCTGCGGCCACGCGTAGCACGCGATCCCCAAAACAAGCGGCGGAGAAACCACGGGCCACCACCAAACATCCAGACGACCCTCACTTCTCCGGCGCCCCCGCCAACACCCACGCCACCACCGTCCGAATGTCCGCGTCGCTCATGCGCGGATGCGAAGGCATCGGAATGGCGCCCCACACGCCGGAGCCTCCGTCCTTGACCTTCTGCGCCAGCTTTGCCGACGCCGCGGCGTCGCCCTTGTATTTCGCTGCGATCTGCTGGAACGATGGCCCCACCAGTTTGCGGTCCACAGCGTGGCAACCCATGCACGCGTTGCTACGCGCCACCACGAGCCCCGCCGGCGTGTCGGCTGCACGGGCAGCGGTCACCGTCATCGATAAACCGAGCACTACGCCTGCGCCCAACAGTCCAGCCAAGCGTTTCCACGAACCCATACCAGCGACGCCCATCATTTCGGCGCCGTCACAGTCCCGGGTTGAGCGGGGGACGAATTCGTCACCGGTGCAGGTGCTTGCTGGTCGAGCGGCCGGGCACTCACGGACGAATCCGGCACGGCACCCGTGGTTGCATCGCTCGAGGTTGCCGGGGCACTCGCCGCACCCGGCGCGCTGGCACCGGACTGGGACGCTGCCGCGTTCAGTGCCGCAGCCTCCTGCGGCTGGATGTACTGGTACACCTTCACCACCTGCACGACGCCCGGCACCTGGCTCGTCGCGGCGGCCGCAATGCCACCCTCTTCCTGCGTGACGAGCCCCATCAGGTAGACGATGCCGCGCTCGCTCACCACCTTGAAGTTGTTCGCGGAGATGTACTTCTCTGCGATCAGCGCTGTCTTCACGCGTCCTTCCAGGTAAGCGTCGTTCGAGCGCGACGAGAACGAACTGGCCGGCTGCACCGCCAGTTCGTTGACAACCGAATTGACGTTGTTGATGCCTCGCACGATGGTCTCGGCCTTCTGCTTCGACGCATCGTCGGGCACCTCACCCGTAATCAGCACGCGGCGATTGAACACGGCCACGTTGATGTGCGAGTCCTGCGGCAGGTTGTTGCTCAGTTGCGAGAGTGCCTTCACCTGAATCTCGCGGTCTTCGGTTTGCGTGCCGACTGTGCGCCGATCGGTTGCAACCAGCGCGCCGCCGCCCGCGGCACCTGCGAGCGCGAGCACGCAGCCTTGCAAACCGGCCGCCAGCGCCGTGGCAAGCCCGATCGCGAGAGTGGTTCTCGCCAACGTATTCCTGATGCGGTGTCCGCTCATCAACTACTTCTCCTCGAATGTCAGTCTTCGCCAAGCAGCATCGCGTCGATGCCGTCGCACAGACAATGAATGGTCAGCAAGTGAACTTCGTGCACGCGTGCGACCCGCGCGGACGGCACGCCAATGTGAATGTCGGTGTCTGCGAGCGCTTCCACGACCTTCGCGCCGCCGCTGCCCGTAAGCACAACGACGATCATCTCGCGCTCGTGCGCGTCCTCGATGGCGGCGAGCACGGTGGCCGGCTCGTCGGACGTCGTGATCGCGAGCAGCACGTCGCCGGGCTGGCCGAGTACGCGCAACTGTTTCGCGAAGAGCTGGTTCAGCGCCTCTTCGGTCGCCATCGTGGCGAGCGCGCTTGCGTCGGTGGAAAGCGCGACTGCGGGCAGGCCCGGACGCTCGCGTTCGAAGCGGTCGATCAAGCTGGCAGCGAAGTACCGCGCCTGCGCCGACGATCCGCCGTCGCCGCACGCGATGATCTTGTTGCCATTCGCGAGCGCGGCGAAGATCGTGTCGACGGCCGCGGCGATCGGCATGGCCAGCGCCTCCAGTGCCTCGAGTTGAACAGCGGCGCTGTCGCGAAAGAGTTGTTGAATACGTTCGACTGACATCGAGTTTCTATCTGGTACTGCGTGGTGTCGCGGGAACTTGCCGCGTAGGCGTCCGCAAGTTTATCGCACTCGGGCCCGCGAAAAGCGCCGTTTTCAGGTGCCATCTGCACGAAACGCGTCGCGTATCCAGATCAGGTGTCCTGCCTCGAACGCCACGACGTCGAACCGGCAGCACGACGTCGCGCCTTGCCGCGACGCCAGAAAAAACTGTGCAGCATGCACGATGCGCTGCCGCTTCTGCCAGCCGATGCTCGCCGCCGCGCCGCCATACCGGCGCGATGCCCGCGCCCGCACTTCGACAAACACCAGCGTGCCGTCCGGCTCGCGCATCACCAGATCGATTTCCCCGCCGCGGCACGTCACGTTGCGTGCGACGAAGCGCAGTCGCTGGCGGCGCAGGAAATCGAGGGCAAGCGTTTCGAACGTGGCACCGAGCTTCTTCGACTCATGCCTGCGCGAAAAGTTGTCGTCGCGGCCCGCGTTCTCGCCGGCGCGCGCGGTCTGTGGCTGATGCCCTGCATGGCACAATGTCGGCCTCGTTCCCTTCGCCTGCGTGTTCTGACTCATGATCCCTCTCTCCGAACTCGCACAAGCACAGCAGTACCCCGCCGCCGCGCTGTACGTGGTGGCCACGCCCATCGGCAACACGGCCGACATCACACTGCGCGCGCTACACGTGCTCGGACTCGTAGACCGCATCGCCGCCGAAGACACGCGCAACACGGGGCAGTTGCTTTCCCGCTATGGCATCTCGAAGCCGCTGCTTGCTGTGCATGAGCACAACGAGCGCGAGGCCGCGCAGCGCGTTATCGAACACCTGCGCGCGGGCGAGCGTGTGGCGTACGTCTCCGACGCGGGCACGCCAGGCATTTCAGACCCCGGCGCCAAGCTGGTCGACGCAGTACGTGCGGCCGGCTTTGCCGTGGTACCGCTGCCGGGCGCGAGCGCACTCGCCACAGCGCTTTCGGTGGCAGGCGACTGGGCTGGAACGTTCACGTTTCTCGGCTTCCTGCCGACCAAGGCGAAGCAACGGACCTCTGCGCTGCAATCGCTCGCGTCGCACCCACACGCGATGGTGTTCTACGAGGCGCCGCACCGTGTGGTCGAAACCGTCCAGGCACTCGCCGATGCATTCGGGGGCGAGCGCAGGCTGCTGATCGCCCGTGAGTTGACCAAGTTACATGAGGCCGTTCACTGCTGCACCCTGGCCGAAGGGCCAGCGTGGCTCGCTGCCGATCCGAACCGGCAGCGCGGCGAATTCGTTCTGGTGGTGGAAGGGGCGCCCGCGCAGCCTTCAGGCGGAGCAGCGGATCATGACGCGCTATTGCGTACGCTGCTGGAAGAACTGCCGGTGAAAGGTGCGGCGAAGGTGGCCGCGGCGCTCACAGGGGCATCGCGCAACGATCTGTATGCGCGAGCGCTGGAACTCAAGGAAGGTTAGCGGCGCGCGGCGAGGCAGCTTTGGGCCCGAGGCGCGTGCGGAACGTGCTCTAGCGGACATCACCAACAACACCCGCCGTCGCAAAACGTGGCGCCCAATGAGCAACAACACAGGTTGAATCGAGCCGCAGCGAAAAAGAAGCGGGCCGCACAAGCGGCCCGTCTGTCGTCGGCAATCGCCGTCCGGCGTGAAAGGATTAGCGGTTAGGCGCGTTTTCCGCGAGCATCTCGGCGCGAGCTTCCCGGGCTTCCTGCTGCGTAAGCCCTTCGATCTGCACGCGCGCCGTGCCTGCGTTCTGAACGCCGAGTACCTTCGCCGCCGCGAAGGAGAGATCGATCACACGGCCGCGCATGTACGGACCGCGGTCGTTGATCTTCACCACCACAAACTTCGACGTCCCCGGCAGGCTCACACGCACATACGACCCGAGCGGCAACGTGCGGTGCGCGGCGGTCAGCGCGTGCATGTCGTAGCGTTCGCCGCTCGCCGTACGGCGGCCATGGAAGAAGCGGCCGTACCACGACGCGCGTCCCGTCTGCCGGAAGTTGGAGACGTTGGGACCGTCCGTCAGCGGCTCGGCGTCCGCGAGCGAGCTCTTGCCGGCGCTGGCGTCGGACGCCGCAATGTTGTGGTCGAACGCTGCGCCAAAGCTCTGCGGCGCCGTGGATTGCGTGCCGTTGCGGGCGTCGGTGCGAACCGGCGTACCGTTGTTCGCCTGAGTTGCCGGGCCCGGAGGCATCGCACAGCCGGTCAGAATCGCAAAGGCGACAAGACTCCCGAACTGTCGAGATCGTCCAGATTTCATAAATTTGCCATCACTAGTGCGAAGCCGCGCCACGCGTTGGACACATGGCTGGATGCGGCTTCGGCGGCCACAGGCACGACAAGACGCTCGCGCATGACGAGAGCGCGTCGAAGCCCGGATGCAGCGTATTCGCCGCGAACCGCTCAGTTATCTTCCACGTCTGGCACAACCTGTCCCCGGCAGCCTGACCAGACACCAAACGTCGCCATCGAGCGCGAATGAACAGCGCTCTGGCGCACCCGCAACCGGCGGCACGCAGGAACGGCGACGTAGGCCCCATCCAGCGTCACGGCAGCTAGGCCGTTGTCAGGCGCGCGGCGCCTGGCTGGACAAGACGTGTGGCAACGAACGAAGTCGATGCCGGATTTGCTAATCGCGTTGATGCAGAATCGCGGCGACAGCACTTGCTTGACAGCGATCTGGAAGCCCTTTCAAAAGGGTCCACATCGCGACGAGAGCGCACGGCTTCCGTGCGTAATGGGCCGCATTATACCCAAAACGATTCGGTGTCATCCCCGCGGGTCAAAAAACGTCACATTTCTTTACTATTGAATTCGCCCGACCCATTGCTGCACCGCGCTCTGTAACCGCCCGTAACCGCCTTCGGCACGCGAGTGCGTAAGGCTTACTGGAAGTGCGCAATGACCGGTCCTCAGCCCTGCGCGGCAGTACTCGCCGACACTCCTGGCCTGATGGCCAACTCTCCCCCCGCTCACACATACGGCCCAGGCGGCAGACAGTCGCCCCCGGTACAATCCGAATCTTTGCGGCCACGTTCCTGAATCGTTCGTATAGGCCACGCCTCTTCCCACGTTCGCTATGAAAGTCACGCTGATCCCTGTCACCCCGTTCCAGCAGAACTGCTCGCTGCTTGTCTGCGAAGCCACGGGGCGCGCCGCCGTGGTGGACCCGGGCGGCGACCTGGATGTCATCCAGCGCGAAGTCGAGCGCCAGCAGGTCACGGTCGAAAAGGTGCTGCTCACGCACGGCCACATCGACCACTGCGCGGGCGCGAAGACGCTTGCCGATCACTACGGCGTGCCGATCGAAGGGCCGCACGAAGACGAGCGTTTCTGGATCGAGAAGCTGCCCGACCAGAGCACGCGTTTCGGCTTCCCCGCGGCACAGGCTTTTGAGCCGAACCGCTGGCTTCACGACGGCGATACCGTGCAGTTCGGCGACGAAACGCTCGAGGTCTATCACTGCCCAGGACACACGCCGGGGCACGTGGTGTTTTTCAGCCGCAAGCATCGTGTCGCCATCGTGGGCGACGTGCTGTTCGCAGGATCAATTGGTCGCACGGATTTTCCCCGCGGCAACCACGCCGACCTGATCCGTTCCATCCGCGAGAAGCTCTGGCCGCTCGGCGACGATGTCACGTTCGTGCCCGGCCACGGTCCTGTCTCGACGTTCGGCGAAGAGCGGCGCACGAATCCGTATGTGGCGGACCGCGCGATGGGCGGGGTGGCCCAATGAGCAGCACAGAGGAAATCTACGTCAGCACGGACGTGGAAGCGGACGGGCCCATCCCGGGGCCTCATTCGATGCTGAGCTTCGCCTCGGCCGCCTACACCGCGGACAAGCGCCTCGTCGCCACGTTCTCCGCCAATCTGGAGTTGCTGGAGGGCGCGGCGCCGCACCCTGTGCAGGCCGCGTGGTGGGAAACGCAGCCCGAAGCGTGGGCCGCGTGCCGCACGAACCTGCGCAAGCCGGAAGAGGCCCTCGCGGCCTATGTGGAATGGGTCGAGGCGTTGCCGGGCAAGCCGGTGTTCGTGGCCATGCCGGCGGGCTTCGATTTCACCTTCATGTTCTGGTACATGATGCGTTTCGCGGGCCGCTGCCCGTTCTCGTGGTCGGCGCTCGACATCAAAACGCTCGCGTTCGCCATGACCGGGCTGCCGTATCGCAAGTGCATCAAGCCGCGCTTCCCGAAGCACTGGTTCGACGATCATCCGCACACGCACGTCGCGCTGGACGACGCTATCGAGCAAGGCGCGCTCTTCTGCAACATGCTCGCCGAATTGCGCCGCGGCGCCGTGCCCGAAGCGCCCGAAATGGGCGGCAAAGCGGACGCAAGCGGAAAGATTGACCGCCCCGCGGCGCCCACGGAGTCTGGCACGACAGAATAAAACGCCGAGTGCCGGCGCCCAATCCAGGCAAATCTCGCTCACCAGCGGTCGCCTTGATTGCGTTTCGTTTTTCCCGCCTCTAACATGCAGGGACACGGCGACGCAAACGGAGGCGCAGTTGACACTCGATACGTTCTCTCAAAAAATCCTGCGCCTGCTTCAGCTCGATGCGCGCCGATCGGTCCAGGAAATTTCGGACCAGGTGGGCCTCTCGAGCACGCCCTGCTGGCGGCGCATCAAGGACATGGAACAGTCGGGCGTGATCCAGCGTTACACCGCGCTGCTCGATCGCGAGAAACTCGGCCTGCACGTCTGCGCGCTCGCGCATATTCATCTGACGCGCCATACGGAAGGCGGCGTCGAACAGTTCGAGCGGGAAATCGCCACCTGCCCCGAAGTGACCGAGTGCTACAGCACCACAGGCGAGTCCGATTACATCCTGAAAATCGTGGCGCCCGACATCAAGGCCTACGACACCTTCCTCCACGAACGCATCTTCAAGATTCCAGCGGTCGCCCAGGTCCGCACGAGCGTCGTGCTGCGGGAAATCAAGTTCGATACGCAACTGCCGTTGTGACGGCGTCGCGCTTCAGCGCGTGCCGTGCGGCACAGACTCCTTCTTCTCAGCCGAAGATTGAACCGGCTTTCGGCCTTCGTCGGCGTCTTGCCGTCGGGCGTCGGCTGCTGCGCCGGCGCTGCCGGTAGCCGTCGCCGTGGCTTGCATGGACAGACGCACGTCGAGCCTGCGTGCTCCCAGCCGGCGCCGCAATGCATCCAGATCGAGCCGCTCGATGAACCTCGCGTCGGCCGGGTCATGCTCGCGGACATCGCGCTGTAACGTGACTTCGACGTCGAGCCCCGTGCTCAGGTAGTGCAGATTCACCGCGCCGGCCTTCGCGCCCTGTTCGCCGAGCGCCTCGTTCAGGTGGGCGAGCACCTGCTCGCGGGGCGGCAAGTTCACGGGCGGCCGCGCCACAGCGTCGTTTTCGGGATCGACGTGAATGAGCGCATCAATCACGCGCGGGTCGGTGAGCACGCGCGCGCGGGCCGACTCGGCGATGTAGTGCCCCTCAGAAACCGAGATCAGCGGATCCACCAGGATGTGCGCATCCACCAGCGCGGAATCGCCCATCTTGCGCGTGCGCAGCTCGTGCACGTCGCGCACGCCTGGCGTGGCGAGCAGCAGTTTGCGGATGTCCTCCGTGGCGGTTTCGTCGAGTGCGCGGTCCGAGAGATCCTGCAGCGCGTCCCAGCCGAACGTCCAACCCATGCGCGCCACCATGAAACCGACGATGGCGGCCGCAATCGGATCGAGCAGCCGCACGCCGGCCACGCTGCCCACAATGCCGATCGCCACGACGAGCGACGACGCCGCGTCCGAGCGCGCGTGCCACGCATTGGCCACGAGCATGGCCGAACGCACGCGTTGGGCTTCGCGCAGCATGTAGCGGAAAAGCGCTTCCTTCGAAACGAGCACGAGCACCGCTACGGCGAGCGCGACCAGGTGCACGGGCGGAATTTCATCGAGGTTCGCGAGCCGGGTGCCGGCGCGCCACAGCATGCCGACACCCACCGCGATCAGCAGCGCCCCGAGAAACAGCGACGCGACGGTCTCGTAGCGGCTGTGTCCGTAGTTGTGGTCGGCATCGGGCTGTGCGCCGCTATGGCGGTTCGCGACCAGCACAACAAAATCGGAGATGAGATCGGCAAGTGAGTGAACGCCGTCGGCGACCAGCGCCTGGGAATGCGCGAACAGGCCCACGGCAATCTGCAGGACCACGAGGACCGAGTTGAGGGCGACGCTAACCAGCGTACTTTTGCGGGCGACGTCCTGCTTTTCCGCGATTTGGACGGTTGCGGCGTTGGGCATGATGCGATGGGAAGCGTGAGACCGGTTTATTTCGACGTGTGGCGCCATTGTACCGGCGTCATCGTGAAATTCCGTTGAAGAGCCTAAATTTCCCCTTTGGAATCAGTTGGTTATACAAACACGACGCATTCGCATTCCAGGCAGTTCCGGTTTCGTGAACGTCGCAATATGCAGTCCCGAAACATAAATAGAAAAGCCGCGCGCCCTAAACAGAGCGCGCGGCTTTCTTTAGACGGGACGCGCTCTGTGAAGAGCGGCCGTTTTACTACTAGATAAGGAACTTTTCGCGATCTTGGCCCGCAATCCAGCGCGGCGGCTTGCCACGACCCGACCACGTGCTACCGCTTTCCGGGTCGCGATACTTCGGCGCTACGCTTGCGCGTGAACGGCTTGCCGCCTTGGCCTGCTTACCGCGGCCGCCGCCGAGTTCAGCCAGCGTAATGCCGTAGTCGGCCATTTTCTGCTTGATCTCGTTGAGCACTTCCGCATATTCGCGCGCTTTGGCTTCTTCGATCTGCTTTTCCAGCTTCTCTCGCTGCGCGAGTAGTTCCTTGTAGGAAGACATAGGTTCCCTTGTGGTTTGGATAAATGGCTTCCAGTCTTGTGCCGGGTTTGCCGTTTGAAGGTTATCATGCCTCGGAATTTGCAGGCGAGATTAACACAAAATGGAAAGAACAGAAAAGATGCCGAGCCTCATTATTATTAATTTTTCTTTCACCAACTGCCGGGGGTTTCCCGTTCCGTAGCAACGGCTTTCGCGGGATGCAATTTCGTATTTTCCCGAAAAACTTCGTTGATCTACAAAAAAATATCGGACGAATTGCCGTTCGTGATAATTAAATGCAAGCTTCACAAAAAAACATTTCATCGCGCGAGAGTTTCGCGGCGAAATGGTCATGCCGCGCCGGAAAAAAGTCCTACTTTATTGGTAAGGTCGGCGGCAAAGCAGCGGCAACTCAGGACATGGCGTGGCGCTCCACGCAGTCGGCAAGCGCCCCATGCAAGGATGTCGAATCCATCCTGGGCGCGTCGAAGACGAAGCGCGTACGGGTGCCGTCGATCCGCAGGTCCGCCCCGTAACGGTCGACGCCCATCAGTTCGAGGTTCGCGGCGCGCCGCGGATGATGGTCGAAGAAATGGATGAGTGCCGCTTCGTCTTCAGGGGCGAGCGGCGCGAGCGCATCGAGTTCGCTTCCGTCCAGCCAGCCCATCGCGCCGAATCCGCCGATATAACGCAGCCGCTCGATGTTCATCACCCAGAACGTGAAATCGCCGAGCGCAAGATAGCGTTCAGCGGCCGGGTGATAGCGCAGGTAGCGCGCCACGAGTGCCGGCGCCGGCTCGACGGGCTCGAACACACCGAGCAGCGTGGCGCGCTGCCCTTCGAGCACGTCGCCGTCCACCGCGTGCGCCACGAGAAAACCGGCGCGCGGATCGGCATGCAGGTTGCGGGTATGCTCGGCCAGACCGCTCACGAGTATGGTGGGACGATGGCGTGAATCCGGTGCAAACGGCAAAACCGTCGGATAGGGGTACCCTTGCGGCTGCCGTGCATGGGTAGCCAGTGTGCCGATATTCACCTGATGCAGCAGATGCAACGGAGCGTGAGCGGGAATGTTCAAGTTCGCGTCCTCGTGGAACTGTCTGCGGTCCAATAACGCCGGTCCGCCGTTATCGGAATTATGCATGTTGGGAACCGGCCATTTGCGGGAACGCAGATGACATCGGTCGACCAGTTGCCATTCCACCCACAGCCGTCAGGGAAATAAAGCTTCGCTAGAATCGTCCTGCTTTCGATCCGCTTTCCCTTTTCTTTTCCCAGATCTTTCCCGTGTCCGATCAATCACCCGATTTCGCCGCCTTGCCTGCCGCGCATCGCAATCTTCCTGCCGCCGCGCGTAATCGGGCTCGCATTGCGACCATGGCACTGTTTTTCATTGCCGGGATGATGTACGCGTCCTGGGGCGTCCACGTGCCGACCGTGCGCGACCGCTTTCATCTGGACCCGGCGCATCTGTCGTATGCGCTTTTTGCCGTGGCGGGCGGATCGATCGCCGCGATGGCGACCAACGCGTCGTGGATCGCGCGCGTCGGCACGCGGCGCGCCTGTCTTGCGGGCGGTCTCGCCATGGCCGTGTGCGGCGCGCTCATTCTCGTCGTGCCGACGTATTGGCTGTTGCTGCCGGTGCTCGCGGGATTCGGCGTGGGCATGGCAACGCTCGACGTCGCCATGAACGCCGAAGCCAGTGCCGTGGAAAAGACGATGGGCCGGCCCATCATGTCGTCGCTGCACGGCATGTTCAGCGTGGGCGGCATGGCAGGCGCCGCCGTGGGCGGCGCGCTGCTCGCGCACGGCATGGCGCCGGCGCTGCACCTCGCGCTCGCCTCAGCGATCGTGACGCTCGTGCTGATTGCCGCGTGTCCCGCGGTGCTGCCTCACGTGCCGCACGCCGAGCATCCCGATTCGGCGACGCCGCGCGCGAACCGCTGGCGTTCGCCGGCGCTGTGGATGCTCGGCGCAATCGCCCTGATCGCGCTCGTTGCCGAAGGCGCCATGTACGACTGGGCCACGGTCTACATGCGGGACGTCGTGGTGTCGAGCCCGGCCGTCGCAAGCGCGGCGTATGCGGCGTTCTCGGGCGGCATGGCGGCGGCGCGCTTCGCCGGCGATGCCGTGCGCGCCCGCTTCGGCGCACCGCAACTCGTGATGGCGAGCGCCTCGCTCGCCTGTGTCGGAATGGTCGGTGCGCTGCTGCTGCCTTATCCGGTCACGGCGATGACAGGCTTCACGCTCATGGGCCTCGGTCTCGCGAACATGATGCCTGTCCTGTTCGCGGCGTCGACACGGGTGAATGGCATCCATGCGGCGGAGGGTCTCGCACACGTCGCCGGACTCGCCTATTTCGGTTTGCTGCTGGGGCCGGTGGTAATTGGCGGGGTCGCGCAGATCACGAACCTTTCGATCGGGCTTTCCGTGGTGGCGCTATGCGCGGCGCTCGTGGCCGCCGTCGCGCCGCGGGTTCTGCGGCGGCTCAAGGTGTGAGCGGCGGCGCGTTTTTCTTCACGCGCTTTTCTTCACGCCGTTTTTCTCACGCCGCTTTTCCCCCGCTTGTAGCCGACGATTCAGCGCAGGCGGGACGTCCCGTTGACGCGCCGGCGGGCTATGCCGAGCGCATCGCGCGTTACGTTACATCGGCCCACCTCGCACCGATGTTCCGCCCCACACGACGGTGCGCCTCTTTTGCCTGCGCTTCGTTTCAAACCGCGTGGGGCTTGATTTTGCTGGACCTGTGCGCTCGCGGCGATCGGCCGCTCCAGATGGCATAGCGCTTGCAGTCTGTCTCCCGCGAATTCCGATACGGGGGGCAAAAAAATGAATCAGACGTTCAAACTGACGGCGATCGCGTTGTGCGTGTCGTCGATGGTCGCACTGACAGGCTGCGGCACCACACTCGATACGCCCGCGAAGCCGGCGATTTCCGGCAGCACCGGCGCGGGAGGCGGGGCGGGACTGGGAGGCGGGGCAAGCGGTGGATCAGGGTCGGGCTCGGGCGGAGGGAGTGGTACGCCGACTCCGACTCCGACTCCGACTCCGACTCCAACTCCAACTCCGACGCCAACGCCAACGCCAACGCCAACTCCGACGCCAACACCAACACCAACACCAACACCAACGACCAACAACCTCCTCGGCCAGGTCGTCAAAGCCGCCAGCAACGTAGTGACGTCGACCGGTCAAGCCGTGTCGACGATTGGCAACCAGATCGGCCTCACGCCCATTCCCGGCG
The DNA here is from genome assembly GCF_048957895.1 of Paraburkholderia sp. A1RI_3L. Classification (NCBI taxonomy): domain Bacteria; kingdom Pseudomonadati; phylum Pseudomonadota; class Betaproteobacteria; order Burkholderiales; family Burkholderiaceae; genus Paraburkholderia; species Paraburkholderia sp. A1RI_3L. Next base: position 700,933 of record NZ_JARCHA010000001.1, on the reverse strand, counting down.
CCGGCTCAGGCACGACCGGCGCGCTCGGCAACGCGGTATCGAACCTGGGCAACGGCGTCACGGCGGTGGGTCAGGGTGTGGGCAACGGTCTCGGCCAGCTCGGCAACTCGACCGATCCGCTCGGCACCTCGCTCGCGAGCAGCGGCAACCTGATCTATGACGTCGGCCAGGCCGTCAACAGCACGGGCCAACTGGTCAACAGTCTGGGCACGGAGCCTGCGGCACCGCTGAGTCCGCTCACGACGCCGCTCGGCGGCGCCGTCTCGCAAGTCGGCAACGCGGTGAGCAGTGTCGGCACGCAGTTGGGTACCACCGTGGCGGGCGGTCCGGTTCAGCAGGTCACGCAGTCTGTGAGCACGATCATCACGCCGATCACGACCGCACTCGGCCAAACGACCCAGGCAGTAGGCGACACCACAGGTCTGGGCGCCCCGCTTTATGGCTTGCTCGCGACGCTCGGTCACGGGCTCGACAGCGCCGGCACGCAGGTCGGGAGTGCGACCAGCAATCCCGTGGGTCCGAGCCTCGGCAACGTGCTGACCAAGACCGGCGACACGGTAACGACAGCAGGCACGCTCTTCACCGCCGGCGGCACGACAGGCAGCAATCCGCTTGCGCCCATCACGGATCTCGTAAGCTCTCTCACCGGCGCCCTGCCGGGCGGAACAGGTGGAACGGGTGGAACAGGCGGAACCGGCAGCGGCAACCCGCTCGCACCGATCACCTCGCTCGTCTCGTCGCTGACGGGTGCGCTCGGCGCGCCGCTCAACATCAGCGCGGGTGTGGGAGGTGGCGTCACGGTCACAAGGCCAGGCAGCGGCTCGGGAAGCTCGGGCGGGTCGTCCGGCAGCGGTGTGTCGATTGGCGGCGGCGCAGGTGCCGGCGCGACGGGCAGCGGCAATCTCCTCGCGCCGGTCACGAGCCTCGTGGGCGCACTCACGGGTGCGCTCACGGGTGCGCTCGGCGGCGCAACCTCGGGCGTCGGCTCGGGCGCGCCCGCTGCCGTGCCCGCTCTCGCAGCGAAAAAATAACGACGGCAGCCAAAGCGTCAGGGAGGAAAGCGGACCGGGCAACCGGTCCGCTTTTTCATTTCCGCGCTCGTTTTGACGTCTGGGCGCGGGCCGCCCGCCTCAAAGCTCGTGATAAGTGCCGTACGCGCTCGCGAAGTCGTTGTGGCACAGGAAGTTGGTGAACGTCATGGTCACGGACACGTCGAGCCCTTCCACGTAATGCCACCATCCGATCGGCAGAAACAGCAGCTCGCCAGGCCCGAGCGTGCACTCCACCACCTGCGCGTTCTTCATCGCCGGAAAGCGTTCGGTATCGATCGCACTGCCGTCCACCTGCGAGAAGCAGTGGAAATGGTTGTACATGAACGGCGTATCGGCGAGCGGCACCAGACGGACAAGCTTGCGGCCCATCACCTGGGCCATGAAATTGTTGGTGAGGTCGTGGTGGAACGGCGTCTTCGTGCCGGCCGGGCCGAACCAGAAGAAGCCTTTGTCCGGCGAGCTTGCATCGAGGTAGGTGTCGATGGGCGGAACGTCGTCCCACAGCGTCGCGAGCGCCGCGCGGTTGCGCGACGTGTTGTTCGCCGTCATGTAGAAATCGTTGGTGGCGCCGCTTTGCTCCACGAGATCCACGTAGTCGCGAAAGCGCATGAGCCGCTTGTGCTTCGGCTGGTTGATCTCGTAGTTCTCATCCGATTCGCGGCCGAACTGCACTTCCACCTCGGCGTCGCCGCAACGCGTGCGGAAATAGTCGTAGCCCCATTTGCGAAGCGCGGGCCACGCGTCCAGCATGCCGTCGATCAGCACAGGCCGGTTCTGGCAGTAATACGACTCGAAGAATTCGTCGCGCGAGAGCCGTTCGCGTCGCTCTACTGCTGTTGCGCTCACACCGGCGTCGGCTGCGCCCGCGTTCGTCTGCGGCGCGGCACGCATGCGCGCGAGCGTGCGATACACCGAGAGCATCCAGTCACGCTTGCGCAAACGATTACGAAGCCGCGCGCCGCCCTGCAGATACGGGCTCGCAAGCGCCGCGTCCACTTCGTGCGTGGCGTCCGCCGGCGCGAAGCCATGCGACGCGAGCGCCACAGCAAGCGTTTCCGGCGGCACGTCGAGCAACAGGTTTTCGGCAATCCAGCGGCGCCAGTCGTCATCGAACGAACGGCTCATGGCCCTCTCCTCCAGCTTGTTATCGATGCATCCGCCTCGCGTGCAAGCCACCAAAACAAAAGGCACGCGTGCATGATGCACGCGTGCCTCGTTCAGCCTGTCGTTGTCGACATGAACCGCACCGGTGAGCGCGAAGCGCCACCCGGTGCAGCCCGCGACATTACATCTTCACGACGTCGAGCAGGGTCTTCTTGCCGCCCTTGTAGTTGTACAGCGAGATCACGCCGTGCTTGAGGTCGCCCTTCGAGTCGAACGTGGTTTCGCCAATCACGCCCTTGTAGTCGGTGCTCGGCATGGCGGCGAGGATCTTCGCCGGGTCCGTCGAGTTCGCGCGCTTCATTGCGTCGACGATGATGTACACCGCGTCATACGTGAACGGAGCGTAGATCTGGATCGGCTGGCCGAAGCGCTTCTGATACTTCGCCTGGAACGCTGCGCCGCCTGCCATCTTCTCGAGCGCCATACCGGCTTCCGAGCACACGACGTTGTCGGTTGCGTCGCCAGCCAGGTCCGACAGCTTGTCGGTACACACGCCGTCACCCGCGAGCACCTTCGCGCGCAGGCCCAGCTGCTTCGCCTGCTTGGCGAACGGGCCGCCGGTGGCGTCCATGCCGCCGTACATGATCGCGTCCGGGTTCTCACCCTTGATCTTCGTCAGAATCGCGCGGAAGTCCACGGCCTTGTCGTTCGTCGCGTCGTGCGACACGACCTTCAGGCCCAGTGCCTTCGCGGTCTTCTCGAATTCGTTCGCCAGACCCTGGCCATAAGCCGTGGAGTCGTCGACGATCGCGACGCTCTTCACCTTCAGGCCCTTCGCGGCATAGTTCGCGAGTGCCGGGCCTTGCTGAGCGTCCGTAGCCACCACGCGGTACGTGGTCTTGAAGCCTTGCTGCGTGTAGGCGGGGTTCGTTGCCGACGGCGAGATCTGGACGATGCCCGCGTCGCTATAGATCTTCGATGCCGGGATCGAGGTACCCGAGTTCAGGTGACCGACCACCGCCACGACCTTGTCGTCGACGAGCTTCTGGGCAACCTGGGTAGCCGTACGCGGGTCAGCCGCGTCGTCCTGGGCGTCGAGTTCCAGCGTGACCTTCTGGCCGCCGATCGTCAGACCCTTGGCATTGATTTCTTCGACCGCGAGACGCGCGCCGTTCTCGTTGTCTTTCCCGAGGTGAGCAATGCCGCCCGTCAGCGGAGCGACGTGACCGATCTTCACGACCTGGTCAGCTGCCGCGGTCGTTGCGATCGACGCAAACAGCATGGCGGCCGCGCTGATCGGCAACAGCTTTTGAATCTTGATGTTCATGTAAGTCTCCAGTTTCGGTCCCAAATTACGTAATCGCCCTGTGCCCCGCTCCCTTCACGTGTCGCTCTATTGGGGACGACCACGCAGGATGCATCGTTCATGCACCTGGCTAGCATGACATTCGCCGGTTTGTGACAGGCGGCCAATCATACTTGCGCGCAAGTGTAGGCGATCAAATTAATTTAGGGGATTTTTTTGGGTAAGTGGTGACACTACCAATAGCGTTTGTCCTGTCAACCGAACCGCGAGATGCGATGTAAGCACTGCAGTGCCTGTAAAACGGCCACCCATGCGGCTCTGCGGATACCCCGGCCTGGCCATGCGAGCAGGGCTTCGCAAAGGTTTGCGCAAGGCTGGCTCAATGTGCGTGTCCGCCAATGTGACGTTTTGTCCATCCGCACTAAAGTGATGGCGGTTAATAACCGTTAATGGTTCGAATAAGCATCGTAAGCGTGCTGCCGCCGATCACCCAACCATCGCCCACCGGCCAAGACCGCCACGTGCAGCAGGACGTATCTTGAGACACGCTGCGCGGCTTGCTGCAGCGCCGTCCACCCCTATGGCAAACTGACTCTCCATATTGACTTCCTGGTTCGATTCGCCGCGTCGCGCCCAGCCGTGCCTTGCAAGGCCTCGCCAGGCTTTGCAGCGCTTTCGGTGTGCGGCGGGAAGCATCGCGGCGTCTCGCTCCGTTACCGTCTTGAAGGAGAACGCTGTGAGCATTACGTCCCGCTGGATCGACATCCCCACCGGCAATGAAAGCTTCGAAGGCTACCTGGCGCTGCCGAAGACGGGCAAGGGCCCGGGCATCGTCATCGTTCAGGAAATCTTTGGCGTCAACGGCCATATTCGCGACGTCGCCGAACAATACGCGCAGGACGGCTACGTCGCGCTCGCCCCGGACATTTTCTGGCGTACGCAGCCGCGTGTGGAACTGGCCTACGTGGGCGCGGACCGCGACCGCGGCATCGAACTGCTGCAAAAGACCAACGTCGATCTCGCCGTCGCCGACATCGGCGCAGCCGCGACCGCGTTGCGCGCCATGCCCGAGGTGACGGGCAAGGTGGCCGCCATCGGCTACTGCTTCGGCGGACGCCTCGCTTATCTCGCCGCTGCCCAGGGCACGCTGGATGCCGCGGTGTCGTACTACGGCGGCGGCATCCAGAACCGCCTGGAAGAAGCGCCGAACATCAAGGTGCCCATGCTGTTCCACTATGCCGAGCACGATCACTCCATTCCGCTCGAGGCCGTGGGGCAGGTGAAGGAGCGCTTCACGGGTCGCGACAACGTGGAGTTCCACCTGTACCCCGGCGCCGAGCACGGCTTCAACTGCACGGAGCGCGCGTCGTACAACCAGCACGCCGCAGCGCTCGCGCATGGCCGCACGCTGACGTTCCTCGGCGAGCGCATGTAAGCGCCTTCCACGCCATCACCCCTGCACGCGAGAAACCGATCGATGGAGTCCGACTACCTTGCCCACGATGCAATCGGCCTTGCCGATCTCGTGAAGCGTCGCGAAGTCAGCGCGCGCGAACTGCTGGACGCGGCGATCTCGCGTGTGGAAGCGGTGAATACGGCCATCAACGCGATCGTGCTCAAAGACTACGAGACGGCCCGCAAGCGCGCGCTCAGCAACGGTGATGGCACACAGGGCCTCGCCGAAGGGCCGCTCGCGGGCGTGCCTTTTCTGGTCAAGGATCTGGGCGCGCCGGTAGCGGGCCTGCCGATGTCGATGGGCAGCCGTCACTATCGCTACTTCGTGCCCACGCAAGACGCGCCGGTGGTCGCGCGCTTTCGCCAGGCGGGGCTCAACATTTTCGCGAAGACGAGTACTTCTGAACTCGGGCAAATGCCTTATACGGAGCCCGAACTGTTTGGTCCGTGCCGCAATCCGTGGAACCTCGATCACACGCCGGGCGGATCGAGCGGCGGTGCCGCGGCGGCCGTGGCAGCCGGCGTCGTGCCGGTTGCGCATGCATCCGATGGCGGCGGCTCGATCCGTATTCCCGCTTCATGCTGCGGACTCTTCGGACTGAAGCCCTCGCGTTCGCGCCAGGCACCGCGCATCGAGGCGCCGCCGCCAGGCGAGCTTGGTGTGGATCACGCCATCTCGCGCAGCGTGCGCGACAGCGCCCTGCTGCTCGACCTTGTGACCGGCAACCCCGCACTGCCGCCCGGCGCACCCGGCACGCTGCTCGCGGCCACGCGCGAGCCGTGCAAGCCGCTGCATATCGCGCTGATCTCGCATCCCATGCTCGCGCCGTCGCTCTCCGCCGATGCGCGCGCTGCGCTGGACGACGCCGCCAGGCTCGTCGAATCGCTCGGTCATCATGTCGATCCCGTTGAACCCGACATCGACTTCGCCTCTGTCGCTCACGCGTTTCTGATGCTGTGGTCCGTGGTCGCCGACGAATTCGTGCTGCACGCGGATCGCCTCTCGGGCCGCAAGCCCCGCCGCACCGACTTCGAAATTGCGACATGGGCGATGGCACACGTAGGCCGCAAGCTCGGTGAAGGCGCGCTGCCGGGCGCGCTCGAAACACAGCGCCGCGTGAGCGCAAAGGTGGCGGATCTCTTCACGCGCTACGACGTGATTCTGTGCGCGACGCTCGCGTCAGCGCCCATCAAGATCGGCGAGATGCGACCCACGCAGATGGAGCGCATCCAGATGCGCGCGGTCACGGCCATGCCCGTCGAGCCGCTCATGAAACGCCTGCTCGCCGAAGCATCGGCCAAGGCATTCGCGTGGGCGGGCTGCACCGAGTTGTTCAATCTCACCGGTCAGCCGGCGATGTCGGTGCCGCTTTACTGGAACGCGCGTGGTCTGCCCATCGGGGTGCAATTCGCCGCGCGGGAAGGCGACGACGCCACGCTGTTCCGGCTCGCCGCGCAACTCGAAGCGGCGCGGCCCTGGTTCGATCGCCGGCCGCCGTTGATGCACGCGCGCAGCTGAACGTGTGCGTGCGAAGCGGCAGCGCGCCGACTCGCGCTCATAGCTGACGACGCCCGGTCACGCCGGCTTGCGCCGCGCGTCGAGATCGGCATGACGCTGTGCGGGCACGCAGGCCACCGCAACAATGGACACCGCGAGGCCACCCATCACATACCACGTGGGCGCAAGCGGCGAATCGAATGTCTGGATCAACCACGTCACGATGAACGGGCCGAAGCCGCCGAACAACATCACGGCAAAGTTGTAGGCAAGCGAGAGACTGGTGGAGCGCACGTTAGCGGGAAACAGCTCGGCAATCAGCGCGCCGAATGGTCCGTAGTAGCCGGAGAGCGTGATCGAAAGCAGCGTCTGCACGAGCACCAGCTTCGACACAGTAGGCGCCGCGGCAAGCCACGAGAAGAGCGGATACATCAATACGAACGTGACGACGAGCGACCACAGCGAGAGCCCCTTGCGGCCGATGCGGTCGGACCACGCGCCCATCACGGGCGAGAGCGCCATGAGCACGATGTTGCCCGCAATCACCGCGTGGAACGACTCCGCGTACGAGAGCTTCAGCTCGCGCACCGCGAAGGTGGGCAGGTAACTGATGAGCACATAAACCGTCACCGTAAGCGCGATGACGGCGCCGAGTCCGCACAGCACGTCGCGGCTGTGGCTCGCGAAGACCTCGCGCAAGGTGGCACGCCGCGCGGTCTGCTTCGCGTGAAGGAATGCTTCGGAGTCCGCGAGGTGTCGGCGAATGTAGAAACCGATAGGGCCGATCAAAAGCCCAAGGATGAACGGCACGCGCCAGCCCCATGCTTTAAGCGCCTCGGGCGGCAGGCCGTGCGCGATCGTCGCGCCTACGAGGGCACCCAGCAGCAACGCGCCGGCCTGGCTCGCCATCTGCCAGCTGCCGTAGAGACCACGTTTCGAGAACGGTGCGGCTTCGATCAGCAACGCAGTCGAACTGCCGAACTCACCGCCCGCCGAGAAGCCTTGCAGCATGCGGCCCACCACGATCATGAGCGGCGCGCCCACGCCGATGGCCGAATACGGCGGTGCGATGGCGAGCAGCAGGATGCCGAGCGTCATGAGCAGAATCACGAGCGAGAGGGCGGCCTTGCGGCCCGCGCGGTCGGCATAGAGACCGAGCACGATGCCGCCCACGGGGCGCATCACGAACGCGACGCCGAACGTTGCCGTGGTGAGAAGCAGCGACGCGTATTCGCTGCTGGCGGGAAAGAACAGCTGCGCGATGACGACGTTGAGAAAGCCGTACACGGTGAAGTCATACCACTCGAGCGCATTGCCGATCACGGCGGCCGCGACTGCCCGTGTGTTCAAGCTTCTCGACGCTGGTGCCATCCGGTTCTCCGGCCTTCACGAGGGGGGGTATGTCGTTATGCAGCCCTCGATAGCTGCGTACCGGCCTTCGCCGATGCCCTGCGAGTGTAAAGACCGGTCAAGGTGATTTCAAGCTGCGTTTGAAGCATCTTGCATGCCGCCGCATAAGGACGACGAGGACGACAAGGGGAGACGGCGGGACGGGACGGCGGCGATGGTGAGCGCGGCGCCCCGCATTTCAAATCGCTTCCGGCCATGCCTTGTCATGCTGCGCCGCATCGAACAGACCTCGGCGCAGCATGTGAAGCGCGCGGCGTTCAGGCCTTCTTCGTATATGCGCTGCACCAGCCCTTACCGGATACCTGCTTGCCGCCGAACATCGGACACGGCGCCCATGCATCAGTCGGCTTGCCCTGGAAGAACTGGCAGTTGTTGCACTGCTGGCCGGCCGCGTACTTCGCGTACTTGGCCTTGTCGACCTGCGCCGCGTCGTTCTTGTAGCCGAGCGCAACAGCCGTGGGATCGGATTCGGACACCTTCGGCGCGTCGGCAAACGCCTGACGGGACAACGCCAACGAAGATGCAACACCAATGCTAGTGATAAGGAAAGTACGACGGGACGATTTCATGGGGAGTCACTCCAGGTCATTGGGACAGGTAAGGCTCACCTGCTCGCCGTTCTGACGACGGCGCGTGACAAGCATAACAACGAAGCCGCCTCGCGTAATGTCCCGAATGATGGAGATAAGCAACCGTGCGTCGCAGGCGCACCGCAGATACATGCCGCAGCCGCCGGTTCAAGCGCGGCCAACCACCTCGCAGACGCGCTGGGCAATGGCCAGCGACGCGGTGAGCCCCGGCGACTCGATACCGAACAGGTTCACGAGCCCACGCACGCCGTGAGCGGCCGGGCCCTGGATCATGAAGTCCGCCGCGGGCTCGCCCGGGCCGGAGAGCTTCGGCCGAATGCCGGCGTAAGCCGGCTGCAATGCGCCGTCGGGCAGCCCTGGCCAATACGCGCGGATCTGCGCGTAGAACGACTCGGCACGGCGCGGATCGACGTCGTAGTTGATGCTGTCCACCCACTCCACGTCCGGACCGAAGCGCGCCTGTCCGCCAAGGTCCAGCGTGAGATGCACGCCCAGCCCCGCTTCGTTCGGCATGGGATAGATGAGCCGGCTGAACGGCGCCCGTCCCGAGATGCTGAAGTAGTTCCCGCGCGCGAGATAAAGCGGCGGCACCTGGCGGGCGTCGAGCCCGCGGATGCGTCGGGCCAGCCCATTCGCGTGCAGCCCCGCGCTGTTGATCACGCACGCGCAGCCAATCTCCGTGGGTTCGTTGCCGCCCACCCGCACGACGAAGCGTCCGTTGGCCGCCTCGATTTCCTGCACCGGCGCATGAAACGCGAATACGGCGCCGTCGTGCTCGGCGTCGCCTTGCAAGGCGAGCATCAGTTGATGGCTGTCCACGATGCCGGTCTGCGGGGAGAACACCGCGTCCACGCATTCGAGCGCCGGTTCGAGCGCCGTGGCCTCGGCGCCGCTGATGCGCACGAGGTCGAACACGCCGTTCTCCTTGCCGCGCGCAAGGATGCTTTCCAACTGCGGCACCTGATTGCGCGCCGTCGCCACGAGCAGCTTGCCGCAGCGCTGGTGCGGCACGCCGTGCCCCGCGCAGTAGTCGTAAAGCATTTCGCGGCCGCGCACGCACAAGGCCGCCTTGAGCGAGCCGCGCGGATAGTAGAGGCCCGCGTGAATCACTTCGCTGTTGCGCGAACTGGTGCCCACGCCGATCGCTTCGGCCGCCTCGAGCACGATCACTTCGCGGCCCCGCGCCGCAAGCGCCCGGGCTATCGCCAGCCCGACCACGCCCGCGCCGATCACCACACATTCGATCTGATCCATGTCCCACGTCCACTTGGAGGCAAGGTGCGACTGCGAGTCCCACATCATGCCTTCGTTCGTGTTTTCGTTGAGTGCTTCGCGCCGCCCTGCCGATGGCGTTCGCCGTCCGGCCGTCTCCACCGCTGGCGCCGGCATCGTCAAAATTGTACGACGGTGCCGCAGGCGCCGACGGCCCGCCAGATTCGCCTCGAAACGCGCCGACGGCCATGGCGCGGCACGCGTACGGCATCCGGGATTTCCCGAAGAAAGCCCGCCTCCCAAGGCGCTCGAGGAACATTGTGACGCCGCGCCGACGCCATCGTTGTTGAGAAAACAACAATACGCATACGATTCCCGTCATTTTCGGGAACGATCCGGCATAAGCAAGCAAAAAGCCGCCCTCGGGCGGCTTTTTTACGGTGAAGCGGGGTGTTTTTACGCAAAAACGCGATCGGACCACCATGGAGCATCACGTCCGGCGGCGGCCAATCGCTAGGCCTGAAACCCGATGGATTTGCGCCGTGAGCCGTAATCGAGCCGCACGTCCCTCGCCTGAACCTCGTGCCGACCGTCGATGCGTGCCGTGCCGAACGCGTTGAGAATGGCCCGGCGCATCTCGCGCGGCGACGCTTTCGCGAGCGCGTCGAGCGGATCGTCGCCCAGCACGGCCGGGAAGCGCTCGCCCCAACTGTGCGCGCTGCGGATTTCGTCGTAGATGGACTGCGCGATGCGCCGCGCGCCGTCGCGATCGGGCGGCGCGATCTCGTAGACGTTCATGCGGTTGAGAATCGGCTCGGGAATCGCGCGCTCGTCGTTGGCCGTCGCAATCCAGATCACGTGGCCCGCGTTGATCGGCACCTCGGCGAATTCGTCGATGAAGGTTTGCGCCGTGTCGTGCTCCAGCAGCGCGTAGAGCGCGCCCAGCGGGTCGTATTGCGAATCACCGCTCGCCTTGTCGATCTCGTCCACGGCGATCACGGGGTTGGCGTAGCTGCCGTGCACGAGCGCATCGAACACCTTGCCCGGCTTCGCGTTCTTCCACTGCGACGACGCGCCCGAAAGAATCCACCCCGCCGTGAGCGAACTCATCGCGACGTAGTGATATGACGTGCCGAGCAGCCGGGCGAGCTGCTTCGCGAAATGCGTCTTGCCGATGCCCGGGTCGCCCAGCAAGAGAATGGGCATCAGTTCGAGCCGGTCGTCCGTTTCGAGGCACAGCGCCACTTGCCGCCGCACGTCGTCGAGCGGATCGGCGAAGTTGGGCAGCGCACCGATCAGGTCGTCTATGGAAGGCATGCGGTTCGGCTTCACGCAGAAACGCAGATTGCCGATCTTGAGCATCTTTTCGTACGTGGTGCGCAGCGCGTCGTTCGCGCTCTCCCCGAGATCGTTCAGCGCGGTCTCGACATGATCCAGGTCGTAGACCTTGCTGAACGACGCCACCGCAATTTCCTGTTTGATCACCGCCGTCGTCATGTTTCACCCCGTTCTGCTTTCCGTTTTACGGCCTACGCAAGCATCGTTCCAGTTCAGTGTAGCCATGCAATATTGGCGTGCAAGCCAGCAGCCGCGCGGCTGTGCTGCTAACAGGGTCCGCGGATTGCGTACGCGCTGCGGGCAATGGTGTGTTGCTGAACCCATTCAGCCGATGCGCTGTCACACCAAGGCCCGATGCTCGATCGGTTCGTCTCGCTCGCACGGCATTCAGCCGCAGCCGCCTGCGGGCGGCCTCGTGGGGCGCTGCGCGGATCGGGCGTAAGATGGTTGATTGCGAATGGAGGCGGATTGGCGGAACAGCCAGACGTATAAAACGTCTGCGACGAACACGCAGGTCCGCGCACGGAGCCAGAAGAATCATGTGGAAAACGAGCGTCGCCGCCCTGCTGCTTGGCGCCTTACTGGGCGCCCCGCTGCTCGCGGATGCGCAGCAGGCCGTGCAATGGGAGTTGCAGGTCGTGCGCGACGGCCAGCAGATCGACACCTTCCAGGCCACTACGACGGTGGGCCAGGCGCGCACCGACACGCATCATCACGTGGTTACCCATGACGTCGGCTGCAAGCAGCAGCCGGCAGGCAGCATCGACCTCGCCCGCACGCTCACGGTCTCGCCCGTCGACGCGAATGCGAACGAAGTGACGCTCGCCATCGACGCCCAGGAAGTGCTCGAGGAAGACACCCCTCAACGCACGGCCGAAGGGTGCGCGCTGCCGCCGCAGCCGCGCCAGGTGGCGGCGAGTCATCCGGGCCTGCGCGTGCCGGCCGGGCAATGGGCGACCTGGCAAATCCTTCCGAAAGACCCGGCGCTCGAATACCGCGTGCGGGCAAGCCTCGTGAACCAGCCGTGAGAGCAACAACGAACCACACGGACACCATCGGCATGCGAAACCCCGAACACCTGCCCGGCGCGGCTCAAGGCAAGGACTTCGTCGCGGTGAGCTGGAACCTGCACAAGGGCCGCTCGCCGCTCGGCTTCACGGCGTGGCAGGCCATGCAGCGCTGGGTGCAGTCCGTTCATGCGGACGCCTACTTTCTCCAGGAAGCCATGGCGCGGCGCATGCCGCAGCCGGTGCTTTCGGCGGGATTCGGCGAACGCATGGCGGACGCCGCCGACGACGTCTGGCATTGCCAGGCCACCGAACTCGCGCAAGCGCTCGATCTCGAAATCGCGCTGGGGCCCAACGTCTTCAAACCGTCATGGCGGCACGGCAACGCAATTCTCTCGCCGCATCCGCTCGATCCCGGCGGACGCTGGGACATCTCCGCCCACCGTTTCGAGCGGCGCGGGCTGCTCGTCGCGCGGGCCACGTTTGGCGGGCACTCGGTCACGCTGCTGTGCGCGCACCTTGCGCTCACGCGCCAGGCCCGGCTGCGCCAGATGCACTGGATCGCCCACTGGATTGCACGCGAAGCGCCCGAAGGACCGCTCGTGCTGGCCGGCGACTTCAACGACTGGCGCAACGACTCGGTGCCGCTCTTCGCCGATCATGGCCTCTCCGAAGTCGCAACGCTGCTCGGCGAACCGGCGCGCACGTTCCCGGCGTTCTCACCGGCGCTCGCGCTCGACAAGATGTTCGTGCGCGGCTTGAAGCCGGTCGAGCTGATCCAGCCCGCCGCTGAAACGTCGTGGCTTTCCGATCATCTGCCGTACATCGCGAAACTGCGGCTGGACTGAGCGCAGCAGGACGCTAGAATCGGCGCTTCGCCCTAGTCGCTCTGGTTCTGCGTCCACCGGTCACGCCATGCACTACCTGCCGATCCTGCTGCAAATCGCCGTCGTCTATCTGTTCGCCGCGGCAAGCCCGGGCCCGAACTTCTTCATGATCACGCAGCTCTCGCTTGCCGGACGGCGGGGCCTCGGCGCCGCATCGGCGCTGGGTGTGGGCACGGCCTCCACGATCTGGGCGGCGCTCGCCATGCTCGGCGTAGCCGCGGTGCTGCAAAAGATCGACTGGCTTTATGGGGGCATCCGCATCGCCGGGGCGCTGTATCTCGTCTACTTCGGCATCAAGCTGGTTCGCTCCGGCGCGCGGCGCGACGATGACGTGCAGACCATGCCGTCCACCGAGATACCGCCCGCGGCCAATCGTCGCGCATATTTCCGCGCCTGGCGCACCGGCCTCGTTACGTGCCTGACGAACCCCAAGTCGTGCGTCTTCTGGACGAGCGTATTTGCAGCGATGTTCCCGCCGCATCCGCCGCTGTGGTTCTACGGCGTGGTGCTCGTGCTGATTTCGGCGCTCTCGGCCGGCTGGTATAGCAGCGTGGCCTTCATGTTCGCAGCCGAGCGCACGCAGCGCGGCTACCGGCGCCTGCGCCGCCCCGTGGATGCGCTGTGCGGCGCCGCGCTCGTCGGGCTGGGCGTGAAGCTCGCCGCAGACCGCTGAGGGCGTTGAACACGTTGGCGGGCACCGCCCAACACCTCCTCTCGCAGCAGGGTCAATGCTGCGGCGCAGGAGCGGTTTGGTATCATTTCGTGAAAATCGTCTGCCGGGCCGCGCGTCCATCCGCGCGCGAGCCATACCCCCACACCCGTCCCGCGTTCCGCCGCTGCGGCGCCCGCCCTCACGAGGCGCGGTAAAATAGCCGATTGCGCATCGTTCCCGGACCGGGTTCGCGCAGCACACACAGCCTTTGCCTGCCAGCTGGCGCCCGCCGCCGCGGCCCTTGTTTTGCACATCCTGGAACCATGAGCAATCTGACCACGCAAACCGTTCTTTCCGTCCATCACTGGACCGACACGCTCTTCACCTTCACCTGCACGCGCGACCCGGGCCTGCGTTTCGAGAACGGCCAGTTCACGATGGTGGGCCTCGAAGTCGATGGCAAGCCGCTGATCCGCGCCTACAGCATGGCGAGCGCGAACTACGAAGAGCACCTGGAATTCCTGAGCATCAAGGTTCAGGACGGCCCCCTCACTTCGCGCCTGCAACACTTGAAGGTGGGCGATTCGGTGCTGATCGGCAAGAAGCCCACCGGCACGCTCATGGCCGACAACCTGCTGCCCGGCAAGACGCTGTGGCTGCTTTCCACGGGCACGGGGCTCGCGCCGTTCATGTCGATCATCAAAGACCCTGACGTGTACGACCGCTACGAAAAGGTGGTGCTCACGCACACGTGCCGTTTCGTGGACGAGCTGGCGTACAAGGAATTCATCACCGAAGACCTGCGCAACCACGAGTACCTGGGCGACGTCGTGCGCGAAAAGCTGGTCTATTACCCGACGGTCACGCGCGAGACGTTCGAGAACCGCGGCCGCATCACCGAACTCATCGAGACGAAGAAGCTGTTCGAAGACCTGAACGTGCCGTCGTTCTCGCTGGAAAACGACCGCGTCATGCTGTGCGGCAGCCCGCACATGCTGCGCGACACGCGCGAGCTGCTGGATGGCCTCGGCTTCAAGGAAGGCAGCAACAACGACCCGGGCCACTACGTGGTGGAAAAAGCGTTCGTGGGCTGAGCCGCTTCCTGCGGTATGCAAATAGATGACGCCTTGCCGCTCGATAGCGGCGGGTGCTCGAAACCGGAGCCTTGGGCTCCGGTTTTTTTTCGTCTGGAAGAAACGCGAGTCGACACGACATAGCCGCGCTACAGAGGCGTCTGGCCGTTACAAATTCCTCACCTGTCCTTTACCTTTCATGTCGGGATTCTTCCTACAAGGATTGGGTCGACGTACCTCAGACTGTCGTATAAAAACCGCTCGCCAAGCCTTGTCTGGACTGCTTTTTACATTTTTTTAAGCTATCATCGCGGCGCAGCCAGGGCGTGCCCGGGGGTCGTCTGAACTGCACGCCGCGTTGTTACTGAATGTAAATTTCGTTACGCCCGGCCGTGGTAATTTTCTGGTTCCGCGCCGTAGCGCGACATGCATTCCGGCGCCTTCGTCAATCGACGCAAACCGTCTGGCTGAACCGCTTCCTCAAGGGAGAGTCATGGATACGTCGACCGTCATACCGATCAGCGGCAGCGCGCCCGCCCGCCCAAGGCGTGCGGCCCGCGGCACGCTGGCGGCAGACACACGTACGCCCGCCCGGACCGATCCGCCTTCGCTCGCCGTGTCCGTGGCCGCCTCCGCGCCGCTACAGCCCAGTAGCGCGTCCGAACTCGCCCGCCTGCGGGCCCGCGTGAACGCGCTCGCGGCCGAACTGGCTACCGTGGGCGAAGCCACGCGCCGCCAGCTCGCGCGCGAACTGCACGACAGTGTGGGTGCCGAACTCACGGCCACCCATTTCGCCCTCGCCAGTCTCGAAACCCGCCTTCCCAACGACGTGCCGCAAGCCGCGCTGGAAGCGCTCGCCCTCGTGCGCCGGTCGCTTGACGCAACGGGCGATGCCGTACGGCAGGCGCTCGCGGGCCTTCACGCGCCGCAGCTGGACGCCGGCATCGTGCGCGCACTGTCTCAATGGACGGGCGGCTTCGCCCAGCGCACCGGCCTTCGCACCAGCTTCGTCTGCGCCGCCGACGTGCGCCTCACGCGTCTTCCGCCGGCCTCTGCGCTGGCCGTCTTCCGGGTCGCACAGGAAGCGCTCACTAACGTGGCGCGCCACGCACACGCCACCGGCGCCGACGTCCAGATCGAAACCAGCCGCCGCTATCTCACGCTGATCGTCAGCGACGATGGCGTCGGCCTCTCCCGGCGCGCCGCCCGGCGCTGCCGCTCGGCGGCCGACCGTGACGACGACGCGGGGCTCGACGGCCATTTCGGCGTCGGCGGCATGCGGGTGCGCTGCGAAGCCTTCGGCGGCAAGCTGCAGATCGTCGCGAAGCGCCCTCGCACCGACGCCAGCGCCGGCGTCAATGCCAGCGTCGGCCGCACGGGGCACGGCACCCGCCTGCGTGCCCGCTTCGCCTGGGACGCATTGATGGGCGCTGTCCCCGCGCAAGCCGGCGCCCATCAATCGGTTGAACCGGCTCCAGCAGCCCAAGCGGTTCAGCCCGTTCGGCGAGCGAAGGTCCTGCCATGAGCCTGCGCATCCTGCTTGTGGACGATCACGCCGTGGTGCGCCAAGGCGTACGCCAGTTGCTGCTGGACCGCCGCGTGGCGCGCGAAGTGTCCGAGGCCGAAACCGGTGCGGACGCGCTCGCCGCCATCGGCAAGCAGGTCTACGACGTGATCCTGCTCGACATTTCCCTGCCCGACACGAACGGCGTCGAGGTGCTGAAACGGATCAAGCGCAAGGCGCCGCGCATGCCGGTGCTGATGTTCTCGATGTATCGCGAAGACCAGTACGCCGTGCGGGCGCTCAAGGCGGGCGCGGCAGGCTATCTCTCCAAGACCGTGGATGCCGCGCAGATGATCTCGGCCATCCAGCAGGTCGCCGCGGGCCGCAAGTACGTGAGCCCGGCGATGGCCGAAGCGCTGGCCGACTACGTCTCGTTCGACGGCGAGCAGCTTCCGCACGAAAAGCTCTCGGACCGCGAGTACCAGACGCTCTGCATGCTGGCCTCGGGCAAGCGCCTCACCGACATTGCCGAAGCCCTGTCGCTGTCGGTCAAGACGGTGAGCGTCTACCGCACGCGGCTGCTGGAAAAGATGAAGCTCAGCAACAACGCCGAACTCACGTTCTACGTGATGAGCAACCGCCTCATCGACCTGAACCCGGCAATGACGGGCTGAGGCTGCGGGACCGATTTCTCATGCCGCCGCGCCTTCATTGCGGCAATTTGCCCCAATAAGCAAAAGCCCGCTCCGCCCGCCTGCCGCGACGCGGACTTCGCGCTCTCGCCGCCCCAACATGGGGCAACTTTCACTCGATCCCATCCGGCCCGGGCGCCGCGCCCTATAAGGCGGCCTTTTCACATCGGCTAAAATTGCGGGTTTCCCCTTAGTTTCCCTTTAAGGTTTCACCGTCGTTTCCGCTCATCCGGAAACGCACTATTGGCGTACTTCCGCACCGGACGCTGGACGGTGCGGGAGGCATGGCAGGCATCACAGGAGCCCCCGGACAATGTCCCTCTTTCGCAGGAAAAACGTCGAACACATGTTGGCCAGCGCGCAAGGCGCTGGCCTCAAGAAGGCCCTCGGCGCCCTTGACCTCACGTTTCTCGGCATCGGCGCCATCATCGGCACGGGCATCTTCGTGCTGACCGGCACCGGCGCGGTCCAGGCCGGCCCCGCACTGATGGTCTCCTTCGTGATCGCCGCCATTGCCTGCTGCTTCGCCGCGCTCGCCTACGCCGAGTTCGCATCCACGATTCCCGTCGCCGGCTCCATCTACACCTATTCGTACGCGACGCTCGGCGAGCTTGCGGCCTGGGTGATCGGCTGGGACCTGATGCTCGAGTACGGGCTCGCGACCTCCGCGGTCTCGGTGGGCTGGTCCGGCTACCTGCAATCGCTGCTTTCGGGCTTCGGCATTGCGCTGCCCACGGCGCTCACCGCCGCGCCCGGCGCGGTAAAGGGCGTCACCACGCTCTTCAACCTGCCCGCCTTCCTCGTGATGATGGCGATCACCGCGCTGCTCTCTGTAGGCGTGCGCGAATCCACGCGCATCAACAACATCATGGTGGCGATCAAGGTGACCGTCGTGCTGCTCGTCATCGCGGTCGGCGTGTTCCACGTCACGCCGGCCAACTGGACGCCGTTCATGCCGAACGGCTGGCACGGCGTGTTCGGTGCCGCGGCCGTCATGTTCTTCGCGTTCATCGGCTTCGATTCCGTCTCGTCCGCGGCCGAGGAAGTGAAGAACCCGAAGCGCGACCTGCCCGTGGGCATCATCTCGTCGCTCGCCGTCTGCGCCGTGCTCTACGTGGCGGTGGCGGCGGTCGTAACGGGCATCGTGCCGTCTGCGAAGTTCGCCGACATTTCGCACCCGGTTTCGTACGCGCTGCAGGTGGTCGGTGAGACCTGGGTAGCGGGCTTCATCGATCTCGGCGCCGTGCTCGGCATGCTCACCGTGATTCTCGTGATGAGCTACGGCCAGACCCGCGTCATCTTCGCCATGTCGCGCGACGGCCTGCTGCCCGCCGCGCTCTCGCGCGTGCATCCGCGCTTTGCGACGCCGTTCCTCACCACGTGGCTCGTCGGCATCTTCTTTGGCCTGATTGGCGCGCTCGTGCCGCTCAACGTGCTGGCCGAGCTGATCAACATCGGCACGCTCGCGGCTTTTTCGATGGTCTCCATCGCCGTGCTGGTGCTGCGCAAGACGCACCCCGATCTGCCCCGCGCCTTCCGCTGCCCCGGCGTGCCGGTGGTGCCGGTGCTGGCGGTGGCGTCGTGCCTCTTCCTGATGGTGAATCTGCAGCCCGTCACGTGGACCGCGTTCCTCGTGTGGCTCGTGATCGGGATGGTGGTGTACTTCGGCTATTCGCGTCATCACTCGCGTCTTGCGCATACCACCGAAGCGCACTGACCGAAGCACACGGAGCGAGGCGCACGCAGCGCTGTCCACTCACTCCGATATCGCGCGGCCAGCCTTTGCCGCCGCGCACATCCAATGGCACACCCAACGGCACATCCCGCAACGGATGTGCCTTTTTTTGCGTCCATGCACGTGCATGTATCGGCCTTCGTGCGGCCGGCAACCCGGCTGCACGCACCGCTCAAGCGGTAAAACCCGCGCAGCACAAAGGCCGAATTTGTGCTTTACTTCCCGGGCGGCACTGAAGGCGATATCCGTAGCAACACTGCGGCAACACCGCGAGCAACACCGTAAAAGCACAAACCAGCCGGACCCCAGTCGGACCCTCTATGCAGGTGTGCCGCAGGCCACACAAGCGGCAGCCGGGCGATATGGCAGTGCAGTGAAGGTGAATGCGGGCCCAGGCAGGTCTCTACCCCCATAGGAGACAAGCGATGGCGATCAGTATCCGCCTGACGGTCAACGGCGCGCCCGTGACCGCCGAGGTCGAGCCTCATACGCTGCTGGTCCAGTTTCTACGCGACAAGCTGCGCCTGACCGGCACCCACATCGGCTGCGACACCGCTCAATGCGGCGCCTGTACCGTCCATCTGAACGGCCGCGCCGTGAAGGCGTGCAACATGCTCGCCGTGCAGGCCGAAGGCGCCGACATCACCACCATCGAAGGGCTCGCGGCCAACGGCACGCTGCATCCCATGCAGGCCGCGTTTCGCGAATGCCATGGCCTGCAGTGCGGGTTCTGCACACCGGGCATGGTGATGAGCGCGGCGGCCCTGGTTGCCCAGAATCCCGATCTCACCGAAGCCGATGTGCGCCGTCAGCTGGACGGCAACCTGTGCCGCTGCACGGGTTATCACAACATCGTGAAAGCCGTGCTGGAAGGTGCCGCCGCCATGAAGGCGGATGCGCCGCGCGCGTGAAGGAGCCCGCCATGAACGCACCCGAACAGCAACGGATGATCGGCGCCTCCGTGAAGCGCAAGGAAGACTATCGCTTCCTCACCGGCAGCGGCCAGTACACCGACGACATCGTGCTGCCGCAGCAGGCATACGCCGTATTCGTGCGCTCGCCTTACGCGCACGCCACGATCCAGAGCGTGAACACGGACGCCGCGAAGAGCATGCCCGGCGTGATCGCCGTATTCACCGGCGCGGACCTCGCCGCGGAAAACGTGGGCGGCCTGCCGTGCGGCTGGCTGATTCACAGCATCGACGGCTCGCCCATGCACGAGCCGCCGCATCCCGTGATCGCGCATACGAAGGCGCTGCACGTGGGCGACCAGGTCGCGCTCGTGATCGCGGAATCGGTGAAAGAAGCGAAGGACGCCGCCGAGACCATCGAGGTCGAGTACGACATGCTGCCCGCCGTGATCGACACGGCCCATGCGGCGGACCCGGGCCAGCCGCTCGTGCACGACGACGTGCCCGACAACACCTGCTACACGTGGGGCCACGGCGACAAGGCCGCGACGGATGCCGCGTTCGCCGGCGCCGCGCACGTCACCACGCTGGAAATCGTCAATAACCGGCTGATCCCGAACGCCATCGAGCCGCGCGCCGTCAACGCGAGCTATTCGCCGCAGGACGACAGCTACACGGTCTACGTGGCGAACCAGAACCCGCACGTCGAGCGCTTGCTGATGGCGGCGTTCGTGCTCTCACTGCCCGAATCGAAAGTGCGCGTGGTGGCGCCTGACGTGGGCGGCGGCTTCGGCTCGAAGATCTTTCTCTACGCCGAGGACGTCGCGCTCACCTGGGCCTCGAAGAAAATTCGCCGGCCCGTGAAGTGGACGGCCGAGCGCTCCGAGTCCTTTATCTCCGACGCCCACGGTCGCGACCACGTGACGAAGGCCGAACTCGCGCTGGACGCCAACGGCAAGTTCCTCGCCATGCGCGTGCACACCACGGCGAACATGGGCGCGTACCTTTCGACGTTCGCCTCCAGCGTGCCGACCATCCTCTACGCCACGCTGCTGGCGGGCCAGTACACCACGCCGGCCATCTATGCCGAAGTGAAAGCGGTGTTCACCAACACCGTGCCCGTGGACGCCTATCGCGGCGCGGGCCGCCCCGAAGCGACCTACGTGGTGGAGCGCCTTGTCGAAACCGCGGCGCACGAGATGAAGATCGATCCGGCCGAACTGCGCCGCCGCAACTTCATCCGCGCGTTCCCGTACGCCACGCCCGTCGGGCTCACCTACGACACCGGCGACTACGAAGCGTGCCTTGGCCGCGCGCTCGAACTCGCGGACGTCGCAGGCTTCGCGGCCCGCCGCGACGCGTCGAAGCAGAGTGGCAAGCTGCGCGGGCTCGGCTACTCGTGCTACATCGAGGCCTGCGGGCTCGCGCCGTCGAACATCGCGGGCGCGCTCGGTGCACGCGCCGGTCTCTTCGAGGCGGGCGAAATCCGCGTGCATCCGACGGGCTCCGTCACCGTGTTCACCGGCTCGCACAGCCACGGCCAGGGCCACGAAACGACCTTCGCGCAGGTGGTCTCCGACCGCCTCGGCGTGCCCATCGACAACATCGAGATCGTGCACGGCGACACCGGCCGCATTCCGTTCGGCATGGGCACGTACGGCTCGCGCTCCATCGCGGTGGGCGGCTCGGCCATCATGAAGGCGCTCGACAAGATCGAGGCGAAGGCGAAGAAGATCGCGGCGCACCTGCTGGAAGCGTCGGCGGAAGACATCGAGTTTCGTGACGGCGTGTTCCGCGTGAGCGGCACCGACCGCACGAAGACCTTCACCGACATCTCGCTCGCCGCCTACGTGCCGCACAACTATCCGCTCGAAACGCTGGAACCGGGTCTCGACGAAAGCGCCTTCTACGATCCGACCAACTTCACCTATCCCTCGGGCGCCTACGTCTGCGAGTTGGAAGTGGACCCGGACACGGGCGAGACGCGCATCGACCGCTTCACCGCCGTGGACGACTTCGGCAACGTCATCAACCCGATGATCGTCGAAGGCCAGGTGCATGGCGGGCTGGGCCAGGGCATCGGCCAGGCGCTGCTGGAACGCTGCGTCTACGACACCGAAACCGGCCAGCTGCTTTCCGGCTCGTACATGGACTACGCGATGCCGCGCGCCTCCGACCTGCCCTCGTTCAACGTGGAAACGGCCAAGGGCACGCCGTGCACGCACAACCCGCTCGGCGTGAAGGGCTGCGGCGAAGCGGGCGCCATCGGCTCGCCGCCGGCCATCATCAACGCGATTGTCGACGCCCTCGCGCCGCTCGGCGTGAAGGACATCCAGATGCCCGCCACGCCGCACCGCGTGTGGTCGGCGATCCGCGCGGCGCAAAGTCCGGCGACCCACAGCTGAGGGAGAAGACGACATGTACTCGTATTCGTTCGACTATCAGCGCGCTGCCGATGCGAAGGCTGCGGTCGCCGCGCTCTCCGGCAACAGCGAGGCGAAGTTCCTCGCGGGCGGCCAGAGCCTGCTGCCCACCATGCGCCTGCGGCTCGCACAGCCCGCCGCGCTCATCGACGTGACGCGCATTCCGGCGCTCAAGGAGCTTCGCGCCGACGCGAAGACCGTGACCGTCGGCGCAGCCGTGTGTCACGCGGACGTCGCCGCGAACGCGGAGATACGGCGCGTGCTGCCGGCCCTCGCGGCCCTGGCGGGCAACATCGGCGACCGCCAGGTGCGAGCGCTCGGCACCATCGGCGGATCGATTGCGAACAACGATCCCGCCGCCGACTACCCGGCCGGGCTCGTCGCGCTCGGCGCCACCGTGGTCACGGACCGCCGCCGCATCACCGCCGACGACTTCTTCCTCGGCATGTACGAAACCGCGCTCCACACCGACGAGCTGATCACCGCCGTCGAATTTCCGGTGCCCGAGCGTGCCGCCTACGAGAAGTTCTTCAACCCGGCGTCGCACTTCGCGCTGGTGGGCGTGTTCGTGGCGAAATCGGCGGGCGGGGTGCGCGTCGCGGTGACGGGCGCGGCGCCTTCGGTGTTCCGCGCCACCGACCTGGAAGCCGCGCTCGCCGCCAACTTCACGCCCAAAGCCGCACGCGCCGTGACGGTATCCGCCGACGAGCTCAACAACGACCTGCACGGCAGCGCCGAGTACCGCGCGCATCTGATTCCGGTGCTCGCCGCGCGCGCGGTCGCGCGAGCCAACGGGTAGCCGCTCGCGTCGGTGGAGCCGCTGCGGGTTCAGTGTGGACCCGCGGCGGCAACGAACGAGCACCCGCCAGGAGCACCATGCAGCCCGCCTCAATCGACGACACCCTCGCGCAGCTCGCGGCGCAAGGCTATCTGGCGAGCCGCGAACTCGCCATCGCGCTCTATCTCGCGCTGCGCATGGAGCGGCCGCTCTTCCTCGAAGGCGAGCCGGGCGTCGGCAAAACGGAACTCGCGAAGGCCGCGGCGGGCATGCTCGGCACGACGCTCTTGCGGCTGCAATGCTACGAAGGGCTCGACACCGCGAGCGCGCTCTACGAATGGGACTACCCGCGCCAGATCATGGCGCTGCGCCTCGCCGAAGCCGCGGGCGAACGGCCCGACAACGACACGCTGTACCGCGGCGAATTCCTGCTCAAACGCCCGCTGCTGCAAGCGTTGCTGCCCGACGAGCATCACCCGGGCGCGCGGCGCGTGCTGCTCATCGACGAAATCGACCGCGCCGACGAACCCTTCGAGGCGTTCCTGCTGGAACTGCTCTCCGACTTCCAGGTGTCCATTCCCGAGTACGGCACCGTGCGCGCGGAACAGCCGCCGCTCGTCGTGATGACGTCGAACCGCACGCGCGAAGTGCACGACGCGCTCAAGCGCCGCTGTCTCTATCAATGGATAGGCTACCCGGACCGCGAGCGCGAACTGGCCATCGTGGCGGCGCGTGCGCCGCAGACGTCGGCGGATTTGCAGCGCCGCGCCGTCGATTTCGTGCATCAGTTGCGCGGCATGGACCTCTTCAAGGCACCGGGCATCGCGGAGACCATCGACTGGTGTCGCGCGCTGTCAGCGCTCAGCGTGACGGAGCTCGATCCGCAGTCCGTGCAGGACACGCTCGGCGTGCTGCTCAAGTATCAGGACGACCTCGCGCGGCTCGACGCGCAGCAGATCGCGCAATGCCTCGCCATGAGCCCGTGACGGCGATGCCTCCGATGTCGCCGATGACACCCATCGCGCGCAACGTCGTGCACTTCGTGCGCGTGCTGCGCGCGGCGGGCCTGCCGATGTCGCCGGCCCACGCCGTGGACGCGCTCGACGCCCTGCGCTGGATCGACATCGGACGCCGCGACGACGTGCGTGCCGCGCTGGCGGCGCTGCTGGTCTCGGCACCCGACGAACGCGAACTGTTCGGCGCCGCGTTCGATCTCTTCTGGCGCGACCCCGACTGGGAAGGCAAGCTGCGCGCGCTGCTGCTGCCGAAGGTGCAAGGCGCCATGCCGCCGCCGAAGCGCAACAACCGTCTCGCCGACGCACTCGCCGCACGCCGTCCGCCTGCGGGCGCCAACCCGCCGCCTGGCGAGCAGGAGCGCCACGAACTGCACGCGCAGGTGACGTTCAGCGCCGAGGAACGTCTGCGCCAGCGCGATTTCGACACGCTCTCCGCCGACGAATGGCGCGCGCTGCGGCATCTGATTCGCGGCCATCGTCTGCCGCTTGCCACCGAGCCGACGCGGCGGCTCAAGGCCGCGTCGCGCGGCAGCCACGCCGATCTGCGCGCAAGCGCCCGCCACGCTGTGCGCGCGGGCGGCGACTGGACGGTCTGGAAGTACCGCGCCGTCGTGCAGCGCAAGCCGCCGCTCGTGCTGCTGCTCGACATCTCCGGCTCGATGAGCAGCTACTCGCGCGCGGTGCTCTATTTCTGCCACGCGCTTCTGCAGTCGCGCGAGCGGCTTCAGGTGTTCCTGTTCGGCACGCGGCTCACGCACGCCACGCGCGCGCTGCGCGAACGCGATCCCGACGTGGCCATCGCCGCGCTCACGGCGCAGGTGTCGGACTGGTCGGGCGGCACGCGCATCGGCGCCGCGCTCGCGGAGTTCAATCGACGGTGGGCCCGGCGCGTGCTCGCGGGCCGGGCCACGGTGCTGCTCGTCACGGACGGCCTCGACTACGAAGCCATCGACGTGCTCGAAGCCGAGATGGCGCGGTTGCATCGCTTCGCGCATCGCGTGGTGTGGCTCAATCCGCTGCTGCGCTATCGCGATTTCTCGCCGACGGCGCGCGGCGTGCAGGCGATCGCGCCCCATGTCGATTCCTGCCATCCGATCCATAATCTCGAAAGTCTTGAGGCGTTTGCCCGCAGCCTCGGCGAAACGTGGTCCCAGGCGCAGACATCGCGCACGAAAACAACCGGAGGAGCGACGCAATGCAACTGACCGAAAGCTACACGTTGCCGGTACCGCAGCAGCGCGCATGGGAAGCGCTCAACGACACGGCCATCCTGCGCCAATCCATTCCCGGCTGCGAAAGCATCGAGCCCGACGGCGAGAATGCATACGCACTCACGATGCAGGCGCACGTCGGGCCCGTGAAGGCGCACTTCAAGGGACGCATGCTGCTCACCGACATCGACGCGCCGCGTGCCTACACCATCGTGTTCGAAGGTCAGGGTGGCGTGGCGGGCTTCGGCAAGGGCAGCGCGCAGGTGACGCTCGAACCCGAAGGCGACGCCGCAACGAAGCTCTCATACACGGCGCACGCGCAGGTGGGCGGCAAGCTCGCGCAGATCGGCTCGCGGCTCGTGGACGGCGCGGCGCGCAAGATCGCGGGCGAGTTCTTCAAGCGCTTCAGCGAACACGTGGGCGGCCCGGCAGCGTCCGAGGTCACGGACGGCGCTGCCGACCAGGAAGGCACCCTGCAAACCGCGAGCGGCGCCACGGAAACCGAGGCGGAATCGCTCGAAGGCGCGGCCGGCGCCCAGACGCAGGCAGAAGCGGATACCGGCGAAACGAAGAGGAAAAAGTCATGGAAAGCGTGGATCTCGAGGTCCTGAAATCCAGCGCACGCTGGCTTGAAGAAGGACATCGCGCGCTGCTCGTCACGGTGGTGAAGACATGGGGCTCGTCGCCGAGGCCCGAAGGCGCAATGCTCGCGGTGCGCGACGACGGGCTCGTGGTGGGCTCGGTGTCGGGCGGCTGCATCGAAGACGATCTGATCGACCGTGTGCGCAAGCTCGGCATCGAGCAGACGCATCCGGAGACGGTGAAGTACGGCATCACCGCCGAAGAGGCGCATCGCTTCGGGCTGCCATGCGGCGGCACGATCCAGCTCGTGCTGGAGCCGCTCACGAAAGCGAGCGGCATCGGCGAGCTATGCCAGGCCGTGGAGGAAGGGCGGCTCGTGGCGCGCACGCTCGATATGGCCACGGGCAAGGCGACGCTCGGCCCCGCACTCGCCACCGACGGCGTGGATTTCGACGACGCGCGCCTGCTCACCATTCACGGGCCGCGCTACCGCATGCTCGTGATCGGCGCGGGGCAGCTTTCGCGCTATCTCTGCCAGATCGCGGTGGGCCTCGACTACCAGGTGACCGTGTGCGACCCGCGCGAGGAATACACCGACGTGTGGGACGTGCCGGGCACGAAGATCGTCCGCACGATGCCCGACGACACCGTGCTCGACATGAAGCTCGACGAGCGCTGCGCGGTGATTGCGCTCACGCACGACCCGAAGCTGGACGACCTCGCGTTGATGGAAGCGCTCAAGACACCGGCGTTCTACGTCGGCGCGCTCGGCTCGCGCCGCAACAACGCGGCGCGGCGTGAGCGCCTGAAGGAATTCGATCTGAGCGAAACGCAGCTTGCGCGGCTGCATGGTCCGGTGGGCATCTACATCGGCAGCCGCACGCCGCCGGAAATTGCGGTGTCGATTCTCGCCGAGGTGACAGCCGCGAAGAACGGCGTCTCGCTGCCTACGCTGTTGCAGGTGGAAGGCGCGAAGGCTGCGCGCGAGATTGCCGCGAATGCGGGCGCGGCGTGCAGGGTGTAGCGCTGCGGCCTCGCATCACGTCACATCAACCCGGCCGTGAGCGCCGCGGCCACTGAACCCAGCACCAGCACCACGCCGACGGTGCGTTTCTTGTGCAGTTCGGTCCAGAGCAGCACGCCCGTGAGCGAGAGCAGGATCAGCGAACCTGCGATGGTGTCCATGAGCAGCACCCAGCCCATCGAGACGCCCACGCCGCGATGCAGGTTCGTGAGCGTCGCGAAGAACGTGTTGCTCGTGTTCTTCACCGAGACGTAGCCGTTGCCCACCCAGTACTCGGCCTGCACGCTGTGGCCGGGTGCCGCGAGGGTCATTTGCCAGAACTCCGGCTGCACGGTCCGCTGATCGCCCCAGGCCACAGGGTGGGCGGGCTCGCGACGAACGCGGCCAGGCTTGCCCTCGATCTTCAGTTCACGCTGAAGCCAGCGCATCATTTCCTGCGGCGAGCGAGGCGGCGTGTCGGGCAGCGCGACCTGCACCTGCTCGACGCTCGGCTCGCCCGTCGATATCTTCAGCGGGCCGCCGCGATGGTTGAGCAGAAAGCCCGTCACGCCGAACATCAGTCCGATCACGGCGCCCCACAGTCCGATCCAGCCGTGCACGTTGCGCAGCCATTTGATGAAGTTCGCGCGCCGCGAACGCTGGCGGCGCACCACCTCTTCAACGTCGCCGATGCGTGTGAGGCCGCTCGTGCTCTGCAGCGTTGCGGCGGCGGCCGGTTTGGCCGTGTTCGGCGGGGCCGGCGTGGGAGAGAGGACATCGATAGATTCAGGCGCGTTCAAATCAAGCTCCATGCGCAGGCACAACGGGATTCAAAGAATAGTGGCGACCGCCCACGCGTTTCTCGCGGCATGGAGCCGCAGACGAGGGTTCGAGACAGGAAGCCACCGTACCGGACGGCACGGCGGATCAAGGACCCAGTCGCGCAGCCACCGGCACGGTCGACAGGAACGGCCGTCGGTCGTCGGTTGCAGGCTGGCTGGCGGTCACAGAGGAGAGACGTGACGAAGGCTGGCGGCGCCTTTCAATTGAGAATCGCTATCATTACACGGGCCAACCGATTTCTCAACCGGCGGGTGTTTCGGCTCGTTACGTGTCGGCGGATTGCGCGAATGACGGCACGCCGCGGCTGGAATGCGAGGCGGCGTGCGAGGTGAAATAGACAGCGGGACAGCGGGATGAAGCGCGAATTTCAGAGGCCTCAGACCGGCCAGAGCGGCCCTTCCTGCATCGCGCCAATCTGTTCGCGCATTTCGAGGATGCGCTCTTCCCAGTAGCGCTGCGTGTTGAACCACGGGAATGCCACGGGGAACGCCGGGTCGTGCCAGCGCCGTGCGAGCCACGCGGAGTAGTGAATCAGCCGCAGCGTGCGCAGCGCTTCGATCAGATGCAGCTCGCGCTGATCGAACTCGCGGAAGTCTTCGTAGCCCGCGAGGAGATCCGTGAGCGCACCCGAGGCGCCGCTGCGATCGCCAGGCAACAGCATCCACAGGTCCTGGACGGCGGGGCCCATGCGGCTGTCGTCGAAGTCCACGAAATGCGGACCGTCGTCGGTCCACAGCACGTTGCTCGGATGGCAGTCGCCATGCAGCCGGATGCGCCGGTATGCCCCGGCGCGCTCGAACGCGTGCTCCACGCCTTCCAGCGCGAGCGCGACTGCCGCGTCCCACGCGTCGCGCACGTTCGCGGGGATGAAGCCGTGTGAAACGAGGAAGTCGCGCGAGTCGTAGCCGTACGTCCGAATATCCAGCGACGGACGCGCCCGGTATTCCTGCGTGCCGCCCACCGCGTGAATGCGTCCGATGAAACGGCCCAGCCATTCGAGCGTTTCGCGTCGGTCGAGATCCGGCGCGCGGCCGCCGCGACGTTCGAATACAGCGAAGCGGAAACCGTCGAAGGTGTGCAGCGTGCGTCCGCTGAAGGAACGCGCGGGCACGGCGGGAATTTCGCGATCTGCGAGTTCGGCCACGAACGCGTGTTCTTCGAGTATCGCTTCGTCGGACCAACGATTCGGCCGGTAGAACTTCGCGATGACAGGCGGGCCGTCTTCCACGCCAATCTGATAGACGCGGTTCTCGTAGCTGTTGAGCGCCAGCATGCGGCCGTCGGTGCGCAGGCCGACCGTGGAGAGCACGCCGTCCAGCGCGTCGAGCACGCATTCGGGCGTGAGCCGGGCGTAGGGCGCCTCGTCGCTCGCGCCCTCGTTCGGGGAGGAGATGTCGTCGTTCATCCCCGCATTGTGCACCTGAGTGCACGCAGGCGGGCGACGAAAGACGGGTGCCGTGTGTGCGCGCGGCGAGCAGGGATAAGCGCTTCGCTCAGTGCACCTGCACGCCCGTGGGACGCACGAATTCGCCCGTATCGATCAGGTCTTCCAGAAAGAACGGCTCGGTGTTGAGTTGCAGCGACGCGCCGGGCTCGCCGGCGTACCAGGTCACCATGGCCATGTCGCCGAGAATGCGCATGACGATGCCGCGCGCACCTGCTGGCACGGCGATATGGACGGAGCGGACAATAGAACCGACTTGCATGATGTTTCCCCGTTCTCGATGCCGGCTTCACACGTATGAAACGCCGGTCAATGTGGTGACAAAAAACGCCGCCTCGCAGAACGTTGCGCGCGCACCCGGCTGCCTTGCCTGCGCGATCCGCGTGGCCGGTCAAGCGTCATGGTTGCTGTTTTTTCGCTTCCCGTAAAGGGCTTAAATAGCGACGAAACCCCGCTATTTCGGGTATTTCGACTTACGGAACGCTAACTGTAACGCTTGGTAAACCGACGGATCATACCCCTTGCCGCGGCCGCCCCTCAAAACTACGCTTAACGCCATCAATACGCGCTACAGTCACGCCGCGCATCTCGAAGCCGTCGCCGCGCAAAGGTGTATTGCACGTTGCAGGCAAAACGGCCGCGCGGTCATGCAAGCCACGCTTCACCGCACACAACGCCCTCGTCCATGTGGATCGTCCGACTCGCGCTAAGGCGCCCCTACACGTTCGTCGTGCTCGCCCTGCTGCTGATGATCGTCGGGCCGCTCACCATTCTGCGCACACCTGTCGACATCTTTCCGAACATCGACATCCCGGTGCTTTCGGTGATCTGGACGTACAACGGCCTGCCCGCCGACGAGATGGAAAAGCGCATCGTGCTCAACTACGAACGCGGGCTCTCGGTGGCTGTGAACGATATCGAGCATGTGGAATCCACTTCGCTCAACGGCATCGCGGTCGTGAAGATCTTCTTCCAGCCGCACGCGAACATTCAGGAAGCGTTGGCCGAAGTCACCGCCCTTTCGCAAACGCAGTTGCGTTCACTGCCGCCCGGCATCACGCCGCCGTTCATCCTGCGCTACAACGCCTCGACGGTGCCCATTCTGCGGCTTGCGCTTTCATCGCCGGCGCTCACGGAGCAGGAGCTTTTCGATTTCGGCAACAACTTCCTTAAAACGCAGCTCGCCACGGTACCGGGCGCGTCCGCTCCATTGCCCTACGGCGGCAAGCAGCGGCAAATCATGGTCGACATCGACTCGCGCAAGCTGCAGGAGCACAACCTTTCGCCCATGGACGTGGTCAATGCGATCAGTGCGCAAAACCTGATCCTGCCCACGGGCACGGCAAAGATCGGTTCTACCGAGTATTCGGTGGAAATGAACGCGAGCCCCGCCACGCTGGCGGGCCTCAACGCGATTCCGGTGCGGACCACGGCGAACGGCACGGTCTATATCCGCGACGTGGCGCACGTGCGCGACGGCTTCCAGCCGCAAACCAACATCGTGCGCGTGAACGGCCAGCGCGCGTCGCTGCTCACCATCAACAAGAGCGGCAACACGTCCACGCTCGACATCGTGGACCGCATCAAGAACATGATGCCCGTGCTGCACAATCTGGTGCCGGCGTCGCTCTCCATCGATCCTGTTGCGGACCAGTCGCTGTTCGTGCGCGCTTCCGTGCAGGGCGTGCTGCGCGAGGCGTTGATCGCCGCGTGCCTCACCGCGCTCATGATCCTGCTCTTTCTGGGCAACTGGCGCGCCACGCTGATCATCGCCGTCTCCATACCGCTTTCGATGATCACCTCCGTGATCGCGCTCGCAGCCCTGGGCGAGACCATCAACATCATGACGCTGGGCGGCCTTGCGCTCGCCGTAGGCATTCTGGTGGACGACGCGACCGTCGCCATCGAAAACGTGAGCCAGCAACTCGAGCAAGGCAAGAATCTGGAGCAGGCGATCCTGGACGGCGCGCAGCAGATCGCCATTCCCACGCTCGTCTCCACGCTTTCCATCTGCATCGTGTTCGTGCCGATGTTTCTGCTCACAGGCGTCGCGCACTACCTGTTCATTCCGCTCGCCGAAGCCGTGGTGTTCGCGATGCTCGCGTCGTACTTCTTCTCGCGCACGCTCGTGCCCACGCTCGCGAAGTATCTGCTGCGCAATCACCACAAGCCCGCCGACCTGCATCCTGCCGCACGCGCCACACGCAATCCGTTCGTACGCACGCATCTCGCGTTCGAGCGTGGCTTCGACGCGCTGCGCGAACGCTACCGCACGTTTCTCACCGCACGCGTGGCGCGGCCCGGCATCTTCGTGATCGTGTTTCTTGCGTGCTGCGGCGCCTCGCTGCTGCTCATGCCGTTTCTGGGCCGCGACTTCTTCCCGCAGGTGGATGCCGGCACGATCGCGCTGCATCTGCGCGCGAAGACCGGCACGCGCGTGGAGGAAACAGCGGTGCTCACCGATCTGGTGGATACCCGCATCCGTTCGCTGATCCCCGCACGTGAGCTTCATTCGATCATCGACAACATCGGGCTGCCGATCTCGGGCATCAATCTCTCGTACAGCAACACGGGCGTGATCGGCACCTCGGACGCGGATGTGCTGATCTCGCTCGCGCCCGGCCATCACCCGACCGAACCCTACATCCGCACGCTGCGCCGCACGCTCAACGACGAGTTCCCCGGCGTGCAGTTCGCCTTCCTTCCCGCCGACATCGTGAGCCAGACGCTCAACTTCGGCATGCCGTCACCCATCGACATCCAGATCGTGGGCCGCGAGGTGGCCGCGAATCGTGCCTTCGCCGCGCGCCTGCTGAACCGGTTGCGCACCGTGCCGGGCCTCGTCGATGCGCGCATCCAGCAGCCTGCGGACCTGCCGCGCATCTTCATCGACGTGGATCGCACGCGCGCGCAGCAAGCCGGCTTCACGCAGCGCGACGTGGCGAGCGACCTGCTCATCACGCTATCGGGCAGCCAGCAGACCACGCCCACGTTCTGGCTCAATCCGATGAACGGCGTGAGCTACAACGTGATCACCGAGGCGCCGCAATACACCATCAACTCGCTGCAGTCGCTCGAAAACATTCCGCTCACCGCGAACGGACGCAGCAACGTGCTGGGCTCGCTCGCCACCATGCGCCGCGAAGCGGGCAACGCGGTGCTCACGCACTACAACGCGCAAACGACGATCGACATCTACGCCGGCGCCGACGGCCGCGACCTGGGCGCGGTCTCCGACGACGTCGCGAAGATCATCGGCGAAGCGAAGTCCGAACTGCCGCACACGTCGACGGTGGTGCTGCGCGGCCAGGTGCAAACGATGAACGACTCGTTTTCGGGCCTTTTTGCAGGGCTCGTCTTCGCGATCGTGCTCGTGTATCTGCTCATCGTGGTGAACTTCCAGTCGTGGCTCGATCCGTTCATCATCATCACGGCGCTGCCTGGCGCGCTGGCGGGCATCGTCTGGATGCTGTTCCTCACGCACACCACGCTCTCCATTCCGGCGCTCACGGGCGCCATCATGTGTATCGGCATCGCGACGGCGAATTCGATTCTGGTGGTGAACTTTGCGCGCGAACAGTTGCGCGAACACGGCGATGCGACGCGCGCCGCCATCGAAGCGGGCTTCACGCGCTTTCGCCCGGTGTTGATGACCGCGCTTGCGATGGTGATCGGCATGGTGCCCATGGCGATTGGCCTCGGCGAAGGCGGCGAGCAGAACGCGCCGCTGGGCCGCGCCGTGATCGGCGGGCTGGCGGTGGGGACCATCGCCACGCTCGTGTTCGTGCCGGTGGTGTTCTCGCTGATTTACCGGCGGCTGAGCGAGCGGCGCAGCCGCGCCGCCGCGCACGTGGTGAACAAACCCTGAACCTCGCCTGATTCATTTCTTTCGATTCGGAGTCTGGATGGAACGCAACCGCGCTGACAGTTCGGGCACCCCGCCTCCACGCCGCGTGCGCTGGGGTGTGGTGGTTGCTGTGCTGGTGGTGCTCGCGCTCGCCGCGCAAGGTATCTGGTCGCGCCGCGACGCACAGGCCGCGCTGGAACGCGAAGCCGTGCATGCAAGCCGGTTGAGCGTGGAGGTGGTGCATCCGCAGAAGTCTTCGGCGGGGCTCGATCTCGTGCTGCCCGGCAACGTGCAGGCGTTTCTCGATACGCCGGTCTACGCGCGCACGAACGGCTACCTCAAGAAGTGGTACGCGGACCTTGGCGCGCATGTGAAGGCGGGGCAACTGCTTGCCGAGATCGATACGCCCGAAGTGGACGACCAGTTGCGCGCCGCCCGCGCGGACCTCGCGAACGCCCAGGCCAACTACGCGCTCGCGAAGAGCACGGCCGACCGATGGATGGGCATGCTGCAAACGAAGTCTGTCTCGAAGCAGGAGACCGACGAGAAAGTGGGCGACATGCTCGCGAAGAAAGGCTCGCTCGACGCCGCGCGTTTCAACGTGGCGCGGCTCGAAAAACTGCAGTCGTTCCAGAAGGTGCTGTCGCCGTTCGACGGCATCGTGACGGCGCGTAACGTGGACGTGGGCGCGCTGATCGACGCGGGCAGTTCGGGCGGCCCCGCGAAGGAGCTATTCCACGTCGCGCAGGCGGACAGGTTGCGCGTCTACGTCAACGTGCCGCAGGCCTACGCGCTGCAGATCAAGCCCGGCGAGAACGCTTTTCTCACGTTGACCGAAACCGCGTCGAAGCACTATCCGGGCAAGGTGGTGCGCACCGCGGGCGCCGTGGATCCGCAGCAGCGCACGATGCTCGTCGAAGTCGACGTGGACAACGCGAGCGGCGAGGTGCTGCCCGGCGCCTACGCACAGGTGCATTTCACGCTCGGCGCAGGCGCCGCGCCGCTCACGGTGCCGGGCAACGCGCTGCTGTTCCGGCCGGACGGCGTGAAAGTGGCCACCGTCGATAACGGCCAGCATGGTCAGCACGTAAAGCTCGTCACGGTCACGCTCGGTACGGACTTCGGCACGCGCGTCGCGATTGCGTCAGGGCTCAGCGGCGACGAACAGGTCATCGTGAATCCGCAGGATTCGATCGTGGATGGCGCGCCGGTGCACATCGTCGCAGCGCATGCCACACATGTCACAAAGGCGGCGCAATGAAGCCGCAGCGTGTTCGCCGGGCAGACGGGCGTGGCCGCGAGCGGCACACGGTGACTCGTCAACGTGATCGAACTGCTGCGCGCGCGGCGCTCGCCGTCGTTCTCGCCGCCACGCTCGCCGCCTGCACGCTGGGCCCCGACTACGTGCGCCCAACCGCCACGACCGCCGCCAGCTACAAGGAACTCGAAGGCACCGGTTGGCAACCCGCGCAGCCTGCCGACGCGCTGCCGCGCGGAGCATGGTGGCAGGTCTACCGCGACCCGCAACTCGATGTCCTCGAAGCGAAGGCCGCCGCCGCGAACCAGGATCTCAAAGCCGCCGAAGCGCACTTTCGCGCGGCACGCGCCAACGTCGCCCAGCAGCGCGCGGCGTTCTTCCCGGTGATCACCGCAGGCGGCGACTACGCACGCACGCGCACCTCGAAGAACGTGCGGTTCAAATCGACGGCGGGCATGGCGCTCAACGACTACGTCGTGCAGGCAGACGCGTCGTGGGAGCCCGACCTCTGGGGCCGCGTGTCGCGCAGCGTGGAAAGCGCGAGCGCGAACGCGCAGGCCAGCGCCGCCGACATGCAAGGCCTGCTGCTTTCCATCCAGGCCGAACTCGCCACGGACTACTTCGAACTGCGCGGGCTCGACCGCGAACGCCAGTTGCTCGACGACACCATCAAGGCCTACCGTCAGTCGCTCGAACTCACGCAGCACCGCTACGCGGGCGGCATCGCCACCGACGCCGATGTGGGCCAGGCGCAGACGCAGTTGCGCACCACCCAGGCCCAGGCGATCGATCTCGGCGTGCAGCGCGCGCAGCTCGAACACGCCATCGCGATACTGGCGGGCGAGTCGCCGTCTGCGTTCTCGCTGCCGGTCGCACCACTCGCGGCGGTGCCGGTCGTGGCGCCTGCCGGCGTGCCGTCGGCGCTGCTCGAACGGCGCCCCGACATCGCAGCAGCCGAGCGGCGCGTGGTGAGCGCCAACGCGCAGGTGGGCGTGGCCACGGCGGCATTCTTCCCGAACCTGATTCTCGCGGTGACGGGCGGCCTGGAAGCCACGGACTACAGCCAGTGGCTTGTCGCGCCCGCGCGCTTCTGGTCGCTCGGGCCCACGCTCGCGGGCACGATCCTCGACTTCGGCAGCCGCGCGGCGGTGAAGGAAGAGGCCCTGGCGCAGTACGACGAAAGCGTCGCGCAGTATCGGCAAACGGTGCTCACCGCATTCGGCCAGGTGGAAGACAACCTCGCGGCGCTGCGCGTGCTGGAAGAAGAAGCGCAGGCGCAGGACGAAGCCGTGACTGCAGCCGAACGCACACTCACGATCGTCTCGAACCGCTACGCGGCCGGCGCGATCACGTATCTCGACGTGGTGGTCGCCCAGACCACGGCGCTCACCAACGAGCGCGAGGCGGTAGCAATTGCGCGCCGCCGGATGGCCGCGAGCGTGGCGCTCATCAAGGCGCTAGGCGGCGGCTGGGAAGCGTCGTCGCTGCCGACGGGCGACCAGTTGCTGCATCCCGACAAGGCGGGCAAGGCCCACAAGACCGGCGATAGCGGCGCGCCGAGGCAAGGGTAACGGGCAACGCGCGACTCCCGCCGCTTCGCGCAACGGCTGCGGGGCAGACGGACGCATCCGCGTGATCGGTGTATGGTTGGGCCTTCGTTTGTCTTCTGGATGCTTCCGCTGTGACCGCCCCGCCGGAATCCGACCACCGCGCTGCTTCGTCTGCTTCGTCTTCTTCGTTCGCTTCGGGCGCTTCATCGCCACATCCACGTGCCGCCGTTGACTCGACCTCCGGCTCCGCGCAGCCCTTCCTCGAACGCGGCACGCGTGCTTACTGGCACGCGAGCCTCGCGCTGCTGTTCGCGGGATACGCCACGTTCTCGCTGCTCTACTGCGTGCAGCCACTGCTGCCCGCGTTCTCCACGGCGTTCGACGTAAGCCCCGCCCAAAGCAGCCTCGCGCTCTCGCTCTCCACGGCGACGCTTGCGTTCGCCGTGTTCGTGGCCGGCTTCGTTTCCGAAGGATGGAGCCGCCATCGGCTCATGACCGCGTCGCTGACGGCGTCGTCCGTGCTCACGCTCGCGGTGGCGTTCGTGCCGCAGTGGCATCAACTGCTCGTGCTGCGTGCGCTCGAAGGGCTGGCGCTGGGCGGGGTGCCCGCCGTCGCCATGGCATACCTTGCCGAAGAAGTGAACCCGAACGGGCTGGGCCTCGCGATGGGGCTCTACGTGGGCGGCACGGCGATTGGCGGCATGGCGGGACGCGTCATTACGGGCATCGTCGCGGACCTGCTCGGCTGGCGTGCGGCCGTGGGGACGATCGGCGTGCTCGGCATTCTCTCGACGCTCGCGTTCCGTTCGCTGCTCCCGCCGTCGCGCCATTTCGTGCCGCGCCGCGGGCTTGGCATCGCGCATCACCGCAGCGCGCTCGTGAAGCACTTCGCGCGCCCGGGTCTGCCCGTGCTGTTCTTCATGGCGTTCGTGCTGATGGGCAGCTTCGTCACGCTCTACAACTACATCGGCTACCGGCTCATCGCGCCGCCGTACCGGCTCAACCAGACCACCATCGGCGCGATCTTCGTGGTCTATCTGACAGGCGTGATCGCGTCGCCGTTGTCGGGCCGCATGGCGGACCGCTTCGGCCGCGGACGGGTGCTGATCGCCTGCATCGCCATCATGATTGCCGGTCTGCTGCTCACCATGCTGCATCCGCTCGCGGCGATCGTGGCCGGCATTGCATGCGTGACGTTCGGCTTCTTCGCGGGCCACGCCGTGGCGAGCGGCTGGGTGGGGCGGCTCGCGAAAGAGGCCAAGGGCCACGCCGCCGCGCTTTATCTGCTCACGTACTACCTGGGCTCGAGCATTGTGGGCTCGTACGGCGGACGGTTCTGGACAGCCTACGGCTGGAACGGCGTCGCGGCGCTGGTGGGCGTGCTGCTCGTGGTGGGCATGGTGGCCGCGACGTGGTTGCGCGGACGGGAGCGCGTGGGGGCCGCGTAGCGGCTGCGGCAGCGGCCTGGGTTGACGCCGCGGTTTCGCCGCGTGTGCGTTCGCTTTGGCCCTCACTTCCCCACTCGCATCGCATCAAACGAAAGGCGCCCGTAAGTGTGTACTACACGGTCAAAACGCCGCGCAGCGCACGCCGACGTGCCCCAAGAGGCCCGTCGCAGCGGGCTCCGGGTGCCGCGCGTTGCTCGGCCAGGCACCCCGCTCCACGCGAGCGCAGTTCCTACGGTCTCCTATACTGAATTCAGGCAGCCGGGCCGCCCGGACGAGAAATAGCAGACGCGTCGCAGAAGACGCGCCCGCAGCACCGCTGCCAGTACACGATAAGGAGACGAGCATGACGCACTACTTCACGATCAGCGACTTCATCCTGCTTATCCCGATGGCGCTTGCCGGTGCCCTCTTTCTGGGTGCCGTGCCGTGCGCCACGCAGTTGAGGCACAACGCGCTGCGGGTGATCGGTGCGTTGCTTGGCGTCCTGTTCGCGATCGTGCTCGTCGAAGGGCTGCCTGCGCTCGTGTAGCGGCGCGTGGTGACGCGGCGCCGTTGCACGGTTGTTTGGTCGACCGCGCAGTTGCGGCGCCTCGACGGTAAGTTCGCCTGATCGTTACCGATGCTTACTGCTGTAGCGGCGGTAGCGACTGTTGCTGCTGGCTCGGCGGGTTATGGCTCCGCATCGGCCAGGTCGGGACCGACGCCCAGCTGGACGCGTGCGCCCCGCGGTCCACGTAGCTGGCGCAGCGCCGCGCGGAAATAGGGCGTGTCGGCGTTGTCGGTATGGATCGATTGGTTCCGTGCGCCGGCTTTCACTGCGTCCTCCGTCGTCACTTCCACCGCGTTTTCCCCAACTGCGCCGCTTGCGTGTGCGTCGGACGCATCGTGTCCGGATGCGCGGGCCACAGCGGGCAGCGCCGTCCACGGCAGCGTCGGGTAGCGGTGGTGCCACTGATGCAGGTGATGGTTCATCAGCAGCACCGGCCAACCGCCGGGCACGCGGAAATTGCGGGCGCGCCCCGGCTCGCCCAGCCCCACGCCGTAGTGCGGCAGGTTGTCGGCAAGCGAAAGCCAGAGGCCGCGCAGATACATCGTCGCGGCAAGCACCGGCCACCACACGCCATACAGCCAGAACGACGCGCCGTAGAGGGCCAGCGACAGCAGCCAGTCGCGCCGCATGCGATAGCGCCGCGCCGGGTCGGCGGCAAAGTTGCCGAAGAGCCGTTGCACCTCGGGACCGACCGGTCCTTCCTCGCCTACCGCGCTCAGCACGACAGTGCGCGAAAGTTTGCGCGGCAGGAAGGCCAGCAGCGGCACCACGAGCTCGCCCACGTAGAGCCCGCCGAACAGCCGCACGTAATACGCAAGCCAGGTGCGCCAGCGGGGCGCGCCGGTTTCGTGGACGTCGGGACGGTCGTAAGGCTCACGCGTGAAGCGGTGATGCATCAGGTGACCGAAGCGAACGGTGTCGAACGGCAGCGCAAGCGCGATGGAGAGCGTGCGCGCCAGCCATTCGTTGAGACCGCGGCGCTTCGTCAACTGACCGTGAATGCCCTCGTGAACAAGGCCCCAGTGCATGGGCGTCAAGAGGATGACGGGCACCATCGCGGGCACGACGGCGATCAGCGCGGCGGGTCCCCAGATGCGCAGCGCGCATGGCAGTCCGATGAGTTGCACGGCGGCGGCAAGCATCACCAGCGTGGCGAGTGCGGCATTCGTGCGGACGTCGATCGCCGCGCGTGGCACAGGCGGCCGCTCGCGGCCCGTCGCGGATGCGGCGGCACGGAGGTCCATCGTTTCTCCTCGGTTGTCGGCTGCGGGCGAACTTAGCAGCGGCTTATGACAGCGAGAAGAAGCGGGAGAGCGGCGCGGCTCGCATCGTAACGGGTGGTAAGAGACAGGGTAAGAGTTCCCTCGCGCGGACCGCCGCGGCGCATCTGCCGCTCACTTGAACTCCATTGAAAAAGCCGCCTTGCGGCGGCTTTCTTCGTGTGCATTACGAACGCATCAGACCGGCACGGCATACGCATCCGGTACGGCGCGTCGAATTTCGTCAGACGTGCTGATCGGTTGACGGCTTCTCCCACAGATTCACGCCGCCCTCTACCGCGTAACGGTCGATTTCCGCGAGCTCCTCTTTCGAGAACTCGATGTTCTTTAGCGCCGCGACGTTCTCGCGCACTTGCTCGGCGCGGCTCGCACCGATCAGCGCCGACGTCACGCGCCCGCCGCGCAGCGTCCACGCAATCGCCATCTGCGCGAGGCTCTGGCCGCGGCGTTGTGCGATGTCGTTGAGCTTGCGCACGTGTTCGAGGTTCGCCTCGTTGAGATGGCTCTGCTGCAGCGAGCCGCCGCCCGGACGGTTCACGCGTGCGTCCTGCGGCACGCCGTGCAGATACTTGTTGGTGAGCAGCCCCTGAGCCAGCGGC
Organism: Paraburkholderia sp. A1RI_3L; assembly: GCF_048957895.1. Classification (NCBI taxonomy): domain Bacteria; kingdom Pseudomonadati; phylum Pseudomonadota; class Betaproteobacteria; order Burkholderiales; family Burkholderiaceae; genus Paraburkholderia; species Paraburkholderia sp. A1RI_3L. The sequence goes on along the minus strand of NZ_JARCHA010000001.1, from coordinate 661,675 downwards.
GTGAACGCGATGCTGCCCACGCCGAGCGTGTCGAGCGTATCGAGCAGTTCGTGCTCGACCCAACGGTTCAGCAGGTTGTAGGCCGGTTGATGGATCAGCAGCGGCACCTTGTGTTCGGCCAGCAGCTTCGCCATTTCGCGGGTCTTCGCCGCCGAGTACGACGAGATGCCCACGTACAGCGCCTTGCCTTGCTGCACCGCCGTGGCGAGTGCGCCGGCGGTTTCCCCGAGCGGCGTATCCGCGTCGAAGCGATGCGAATAGAAGATGTCCACATAATCGAGGCCCATGCGAGCAAGGCTCTGATCGAGGCTTGCCAGCACGTACTTGCGCGAGCCGCCGCCCTGGCCGTACGGACCGGGCCACATGTCCCAGCCGGCCTTCGACGAGATCAGCAACTCGTCGCGATAGGGCCGGAAGTCGTCCTTGAAGATGCGGCCGAAATTGGTTTCCGCGCTGCCGTACGGCGGGCCGTAGTTATTCGCCAGATCGAAGTGCGTGATACCGAGATCGAAAGCGGTGCGCAGGATGTCGCGCTGCGTCGAAATGGGCGTGGTGTCGCCGAAGTTGTGCCACAGACCGAGCGAGAGCGCCGGCAGTTTGAGTCCCGACTTGCCGCATACGCGGTACTGCATGTCCGAATAGCGTTCTGAAGCTGCTTCGTAGGCCATTGCCAGGGTCCTTGAAAGACGGGGGAGTAAAAACGCGGACAGCTATGTTAGCCAATCGCTACTCGCCGTGCAGACGCCCACATAGCGGGACGACCGTGGACGCCGCCACGCGCCTCGCCTACACTGCGGCGACGCATTCATCGTGCATTCATCACGCGTTCACCATCGAGGGATCCCATATGGCAAAAGCGATTTCGATCGCGTTAATCGTCGGCGGCGTCGTGCTGCTGTATTTCGGGGGACAGTCGTTTCACTCACTGAGCAACGACATGTCGCGCCTCTTTACGGGTGCGCCGACCAACAAGACGATCTTTCTGATTGCAGGCGGCGCCGTGGCGCTGCTGGCCGGACTGACGGGCCTGGCTTCGTCGGGCAGGAAGCGCTAGGCGGGCGGGCGCTACCGGCAAGCGCCTAGGGAAGCGCCGCGCGGAGGTCTTGCGCGGCGCATGTCTACCGGTACGGCCTCGCGAGGAGCGGCGCTATCCGCCCCGCACTTCACACCGAAAAACCGCAACGAAACATCAGAACGGCACTTCGGGCTTCGACGCCGAACGCGTGCCCGGCAACGGCACGTTGCTCGCGCCGTGATAGGTGAAGACGAGCGAAAACTTCACCCGGTCCGTGAGATTCTTGCCCGCCGAGTGCAGCGTGTTGCAGTGGAAAAACACGACGTCGCCCGCCGAGAGCGGCGGCGAGATCGCGGTCTGGATCAACGCCTGGTTCTCGGGCAGGTCCGAGCGGAAGAATTTCGCCTCGTCGAAGCGATCGGACGTGAACGTCGCGCTGTGCGAACCGGGCACGAACCAGAGCCCGCCGTTGTCGACCGTCTCTTGCCCGAGCGCGAGCCACACCGACACCAGATCGTCGCGCTCGAACGACCAGTAGCGCACGTCGCGATGCCAGCCGGTCAGGCTGCCGTAGGCCGGGTGCTTCGTCATCATGCAGTTGTGATGCGCACGGGACAGCACCGGCTCTTCGCCGAAGTAAAGCTCCATCCAGCCGCGAATTTCGGGCGCCGTGGCCCACTCGGCAAAACGCGGATGACGTCCGTACGCGTCGAGCAGACGCCGCACGGTGTGACCACCGGGCGATTCGCGCGAGTCCGGCGCGCCGGGGTAGCGCAGGTCGGCCTCGAATTCGAGCGGCGCGGCCGCTTCGATCAACTGCTGTTCCGCAATGCTCTTCAGTTCCGCGCAACGTTCAGGCGAAACGAGACCCGGAACTACGACGAAGCCGCGCTCGCGCAGCACTTGCACCTGTTCCTTCTTCGAATGGGCTGACATGGGACTTCCGCTGTTTCGGTTTATTGGGTTCGACTCGACGCGCCCGTTGCAGCGACTCAGTGAGCAACGCCGCGGCAACGAGTCATGTCGCGATTGTAAAACGTACGCAAGGGGCCGGACCGAGGTCTAGCCGACGCGCGCCACTGCTGCGTGGCGCGCCGCACAGCACCAGGGCGGCCGGCGCACCGGCAGGCCGCAAAGGGCGCGATCGTCTGCGTCAAAAACGCGCACGCTCGCTGTGCGACGTGCGGTCCAAACCGGGATAACACCGACTTTCGACGGTCATGATTCGCGTGTAGCCTGCGCGCATGTCAGTCGTTGCCGCCGTACCGTTCATTCGCCTGCGCCGCGTCCCGTGGACCGCCCGCGCTCACTACACGCTCTGCGTTCCGCGCCTGCGGACCTTTCCCCGTTTATTCGAATCGTGCTGCGCCGCGACCGGCGCTTTCATTGGCATGCTTGCTGCTCGTTTCGCGGCACCGTGCGATGCGCACTTCGAAGTCCGATTTTGCTGAAACCATGCATACCTTCTTAAGCACTCGCATCAAACGTGCGGCCCTGAAGGCCGCGCGTCCCGCACGCCGTCACGTGATGCGCGCCCTGCGACACCACTCCGCGCGCACCCGGGCCCTCGCGGGACAACTGCGCGAAACGCGTCCCGTGGACAGCATGCGCGCCTGGTTCAATTCGTTCTTTTCCGTGCTGCGCGTACGCACCGGCGCTCGCCACTTCTCGCTGCGCACGCTGCTCTATCGACCGGACACGCCGCTGCGCTCGCTGAGCGCACCGCGTCCGTCGCACTCGTCGTCCCAACACGCCGCGAGCGGTAGTTACAGCCGTCGCCCGCGCCGCATGGCCGCCGCGAGCGACGGCTGGTTCGCCTTTGCAGCGCGATAGCGGCCACTGCGCTCCGTGAAAAAACGAAGCCGTTAAAACCGGCACCGCAAGACAAAGGCCCAAAGAAAAAACCCCGCCCGGCTCGACGCCGGACGGGGCTCTTCACTGCTTCATGCACCACGCGGCTTTCGCCACGCGGTTTTATCCGCTCAAGCGGTCGCGACAGCCGGCTCCGTGCCCGCTGCTTCGGCGAGCGCCAGCGCCTTGTCCGTTGCCTCCCACGAGAACTCCGGCTCTTCGCGACCGAAGTGGCCATACGCAGCCGTCTTCTCATAGACCGGACGCAGCAGGTCGAGCATCTGGATGATGCCCTTCGGACGCAGGTCGAAATGCTCGCGCACGAGCTGCGTGATGGTTGCATCCGACACGCGGCCCGTGCCGAACGTGTTCACCATCACCGAGGTGGGCTGCGCCACGCCGATCGCGTACGACACCTGGATCAGGCAGCGCGATGCGAGGCCTGCGGCAACGATGTTCTTCGCAACGTAGCGACCCGCGTACGCGGCCGAGCGGTCCACCTTCGACGGGTCTTTGCCCGAGAACGCGCCGCCGCCGTGGGGCGCTGCGCCGCCGTACGTATCGACGATGATCTTGCGGCCGGTGAGACCGCAGTCGCCCTGCGGGCCGCCAATCACGAAGCGGCCAGTCGGGTTCACGAGGAACTTGATGTCGCCCTTCACGAGGTCGGCCGGCAGCGTGGGCTTGATGACCTCTTCGATCACCGCCTCACGCAGCGTGGACAGTTCGATATCCGGCGCATGCTGCGTGGAAAGCACGACGGTGTCGATCGCATACGGCTTGTTGTCGACGTAGCGAACCGTGACCTGCGACTTCGCGTCCGGACGCAGCCAGGGCAGGCGGCCGTCGCGGCGCAGGTTGGCCTGGCGCTCCACGAGGCGGTGCGACAGGTGGATGGGCAGCGGCATCAGTTCGGGCGTTTCGTCGCACGCGTAGCCGAACATCAGGCCCTGGTCGCCAGCGCCCTGGTCGAGGTTGTTGTCGTGCGCGCGGTCCACGCCCTGGGCGATGTCCGGCGACTGCTTGTCGTAGGCGACGAGCACCGCGCAGCCGCGGTAGTCGATGCCGTAGTCGGTGTTGTCGTAGCCGATGCGCTTGATGGTGTCGCGCGCAATCTGGATGTAATCGACGTTCGCCGTCGTGGTGATTTCACCGGCGAGCACCACGAGGCCCGTGTTGCACAGCGTTTCCGCTGCAACCCGCGAATATTTGTCCTGCGTCAGGATGGCGTCGAGAATGGCGTCCGAGATCTGGTCAGCGACCTTGTCCGGGTGACCTTCGGAAACGGATTCAGACGTAAAGAGGAAGTCGTTTGACACGTTGCAGACTCCTTGTAATTCCTTGGTTACGGTTGATCTTCACGTAGCCAGCTTCGGGAGCCTGAAGCGGCGACGCTTTAGCGGATTTGCTGCCAGGCGCGGCGTTTGTCGCGCGTGCCTGTTTCGCCCCGCAAGTTGTCTATTAACTCGGCGAAGCCCGTATTATAGCGGCTTCCCTGATTTGTCGCTGAGTAACCACGCGTGCTGTATTACGACCTTTTCTCCGTCTTTCTGAAGTGCGCCGGGTTCGAGGCGCGGCCCGGAGCCCGCGCATGCTAGGCCGCCTCGGCACCCATTTCGGCATCGGCCTCCTCAAGCTGTTCGCGATCCTGCCATACGGTTTCGTCGCGCGTCTGGGCGACGGCCTCGGCTGGCTCCTCTACCAGATTCCCAGCCGCCGCAAGCGCATCGTCCACATCAACCTCAAGCTCTGCTTTCCCGAATGGAGCGACGAGCGTCGTGAGGAAGTGGCGGGCAAGCATTTTCGGCATGCCATTCGCAGCTATCTGGAACGCAGCGTCCAGTGGTTCGGCTCGGCGAAGAAGCTCGAAAAGCTCATTCAGGTGGAAAGCGAAGTGGACCTGAGCGACCCCGACCTGCCGCCCACGCTCTTTCTTGGCTTCCACTTCGTCGGTATCGAAGCGGGTTCGATCTTCCTGAACTATTCGCTGCACCGGCGCTGCGGGTCACTCTATCAGCCCATGTCGAACCCGCTGCTCGAAGAAGTGGCGAAGGCCGCGCGCGCCCGTTTCGACGCCGACATGGCGAGCCGCGCCGACAGCGCGCGCATCGTGCTGCGCTGGCTGCGCGAGCGCAAACCCGTGATGCTCGGCGCCGACATGGACTACGGCGCGCGCAACTCGACGTTCGTGCCGTTCTTCGGCGTGCCCACCTGCACGCTCACGGCAGTGGGCCGCCTTGCCAAGGTGGGACACGCGCAGGTGGTGCCGTTCATCGGCGAAGTGCTACCCCACTACAAGGGCTACAAGCTCAAGATCTTCAAGCCGTGGGACCACTACCCCACCGGCGACGACGACGCGGACGCGCGCCGCATGAACGCGTTCCTCGAAGAGCAGATTCCGCGCATTCCCGAGCAGTACTACTGGGTTCACAAGCGCTTCAAGACGCGGCCGCCGGGCGAGCCGAGCGTGTATTGAGCGGCGTGGGGCGGCCCGGCACGTCGCTTACAATAGCGGGATGAAACTGAAATTCACCAAAATGCACGGCGCAGGCAACGACTTCGTCGTGCTGGACGGCTACACGCAGCCGCTCTCGCTGAGCCCGGCGCGCGTGCGCGCGCTCGCCGACCGGCACTTCGGCGTAGGCGCCGACCAGCTGCTGTTGGTGGAAAAACCCACGATCGAAGGCGTCGATTTCAGATACCGCATCTTCAATTGCGACGGCGGCGAGGTCGAGCATTGCGGCAACGGCGCGCGCTGCTTCGTGCGCTTCGTGCGCGAACGCAAGCTCACGGACGCAACCAGCATCCGCGTCCAGGTGCAGAACGGCGTGATCGCCCTCACCGTGCAGGAAAACGGCGAAGTGGTCGTGGACATGGGCACGCCCGTGTTCGAGCCCGCCCGCCTGCCGTTCGACACGAACGGGCTGGACGGCCGCCGCGAAGGCCACGACACGCTCTGGCCACTCGAGGTGAACGGTACGGTGCGGTGGGTGTCGGCGGTGTCGATGGGCAATCCGCATGCCGTGCAGGTGGTGGACGACGTCGAAGCGTTCCCGGTTGGCGAAGACGGCCCCGTAATCGAGCGGCACGCGCGCTTCGCGCAGAAAGTGAACGCAGGCTTCATGCAGATCGTGTCGCGCCGCGAGATTCGCCTGCGCGTCTACGAGCGCGGCGCCGGCGAAACGCTCGCCTGCGGCACGGGGGCCTGCGCGGCGGTGGCAGCCGGCATCCGGCGCGGGCTGCTCGACACGCCGGTGACGGTGCACACACACGGCGGCGTGCTGACGATTTCGTGGGACGGCGCGCGTGACGAAACCGCGCCGCTCTTCATGGCCGGACCGGCGACGACCGTTTTCGAAGGCGAACTGGACCTGGACACGCTGCCCGAATAAGCTGCCGTGCAAGGTGCAAATGCCGGCGGCAAGCAGACGACAGGCGCCGCGCGCAAGCGCGGCGGCATCCGAACCACTCATTCAACCGATTGACCGACGCGCGGCCCGCCGCGCCTCTCCCAAGCCCAGACCATGAACGATCGCGAAGTCGCCGACTATCTGCTCGCCAATCCCGATTTCTTCACCGAGCACGCCGAACTGCTGGCCACGATCCGGCTCGGCAATCCGCACGGCAAAGCCGCGGTGTCGCTGCAGGAGCGGCAGATGGAAATGCTGCGCGACAAGAACAAGCTGCTCGAACGGCGCCTTGCCGAGCTGCTGCGCTACGGCCACGAGAACGACAGCATCGCCGCGAAGTTCCACCGCTGGACCACGCGCGTGATTTCGGAGCGCGACCCGTACGCGCTGCCGCGCACCATCGCCGACAATCTGCGCGACGTGTTCGACGTGCCGCAGGCCGCGCTGCGCGTGTGGGACGTCGCCGAGCAGTACGCACAGGCCGATTTCGCCCGCCACACCGGCGAGGAAGTGCGGATCTTCGCCAACAGCCTCGCGGCGCCGTACTGCGGCGCGAACACCGGTTTCGAGGCGGCGCAGTGGCTCGCGGCGTCGGCGGCGTCCACGGCGGCGGCTGCGTCCGGCTCCGCTTCAGTGACGGCTTCGCCTTTGACCAATGCCGGCTCGGCGCACGCCGAAGCGGCCGGCAACGATGCGGCCGTGGCCGCGTCATCGGGCACCGGCACCAGCACCGGCATCGAATCGATCGCCATTCTCGCGCTGCGCGACCCGCAGGCCGACGCCGCGGCGCCGGCGTTCGGCTTGCTCGTGATGGGCTCGCCCGATCCGCGCCGCTTCCACGAAGGCATGGCGACGGACTTCCTTTCGCAGATCGGGGCCCTCGCGAGCGCCGCGCTGACGCGCCTGCTGCCGCGCTGAACCCAATCTGATCCAGCTTCCTCCAGTCACGTGAACGCCACCGACCCCACCGCCACCTACCTGTCGAGCCTCGAGCACGAGCGGCGGCTGTCGGCGCACACGCTGCGCGGCTACACGCACGAACTCGACGAACTGAAGAGGCTGGCGAACGGCCGGCCGCTGGAAAGCCTGACGGCCACGGACATCCGCGGCGCCGTGGCCCGCGCCCATGCGGGCGGCTTGTCGGCGCGCTCCATCGCGCACCGGCTTTCGGCCTGGCGCGCGTTCTACCGCTGGTACGCGGGGCACGTGGAACTGCCCGCCAATCCGGTCGCCACGGTGCGCGCGCCGAAGCGGGCGAAGACCTTGCCGAAGGCGCTTTCCGTCGACGACGCCAACGCGCTGATGGACGCGCCGTCGCCCGGCACTGCCGAAGGCCTGCGCGACCACGCCATGCTCGAACTGTTCTACTCGTCGGGGTTGCGGCTCGCGGAGCTGGTGGGTCTCGACGTGACGTACGCGAAGGCGGACGGCCACGAATCCGCAGGCTGGCTCAAGCTCGACGCCGCCGAAGTGGAAGTGCTCGGCAAGGGCAACCGGCGTCGCGTGGTGCCCGTGGGCCGCAAGGCGCTCGACGCGCTCAACGCCTGGCTCGCCGTGCGTCACGAATTCGTGAAGGCCGACCCGCAGCCGCTGTTCCTCTCGGTGCGCGGCCACCGGATGTCGCCCAACGTGGTGCGCGAGCGCGTGAAGCGCGCCGCCATTGCCGCGGGCATTCCGGCCAACGTGCATCCGCACGTGCTGCGCCACTCGTTCGCCACGCACGTGCTCCAGTCGAGCGGCGATCTGCGCGCGGTCCAGGAACTGCTGGGACACGCGAGCATCACCGCCACCCAGGTCTATACGTCGCTCGATTTCCAGCATCTCGCGCGCGTCTACGATCAGGCCCATCCGCGGGCAAAGAAACGCGACTGACGCCTGAGGCCCTCGGCATCGCTGCGCTGCCGCCGTGTCAGCGGCGCGATGCCCACGCTGTGCGTCGCCGCCGCTTCGCGTAACCGCGCTATTGCCGCCTATTGCCGCCCTTTAGCGCCTCCTGTATCACCCAACCGAATCCGTCATGAATACCGTTACGCTCAAACCGTCGAAAGAGAAGTCGCTGCTGCGCCGCCACCCGTGGGTCTACGCGAATGCGATCGACCGGGTCGACGGCAAGCCGGCTTCCGGCGCCACCGTCATCGTGCGAGCGCACGATGGCCGGTTCCTCGCGCGCGCCGCCTGGAGCGCGCAGTCGCAGATCCGCGCCCGCGTGTGGAGCTTCGACGAAGCCGAACCCATCGATCACGCCTTCTTCAAGCGCCGCGTGCAGCGCGCGCTGGCGCACCGCCAGCAGATGGTGCGCGACACGGGCGCGGTGCGCCTGATCTTCGGCGAAGCGGACGGCCTGCCCGGCCTGATCGTCGACTACTACACCGCCGACGACGCCGAGGCGCGCGGCCAGCTCGTCTGCCAGTTCATGGCGGCGGGCGTCGAAGCCTGGAAGGACGCGATCGTGGCGGCGCTCGTGGGCGCGACCGGTTGCCCGAACGTCTACGAGCGCTCGGACGTGTCGATCCGCGAGAAGGAAGGGCTCGAGCAGACAACCGGCGTGCTGGCGGGCGACGCACCGCCCGAGACGCTCGTCGTCACCGAAAACGGCGTGCGCTACCACGTGGATGTGCGCAACGGCCACAAGACCGGCTTCTACATCGACCAGCGCGACAACCGCGCGCTCGTGCAGACCTTCGCGCAAGGCCGCGACGTGCTGAACTGCTTCTGCTACACGGGCGGCTTTTCGCTCGCGGCGCTCAAGGGCGGCGCGGCGCGCGTGGTGTCCATCGATTCGTCGGGCGAAGCGCTCGCGCTTGCCCAGCAGAACGTCACGGCGAACGGCTTCGACGCGGCGCGCGCCACGTGGCTCGATGCCGACGCGTTCCGCACGCTGCGCAGCCTCTACGACGACGGCCAGCGCTTCGACCTGATCGTGCTCGATCCGCCGAAGTTCGCGCCGTCGCGCGAGCACGTCGATCGGGCGGCACGCGCGTACAAGGACATCAACCTCAGCGGCTTCAAGCTGCTGCGGCCGGGCGGCCTGCTGTTCACCTACTCGTGCTCGGGCGCAATCGACTCGGAACTGTTCCAGAAGATCGTTGCCGGCGCGGCCGCCGACGCGCGCGTGGACGCGCGCATCCTCAAGCGGCTCGGCGCGGGCGTCGATCACCCGCTGCTCACGGCCTTTCCGGAAGGCGAGTACCTGAAGGGACTGCTGTTGCAAATCGCCTGAGCGGCCCCATTTAGGAGGCTGTTTTTGCGCTGGCGGCGGCCTCGTCCGTACGGCCAACGCGCCCGGTCGCCGCAAGCGGTTGGGAGGCAGATATGTTTCAATAGCCAATTCGATTGCCCGTGCCACGGCGCCCGGGCCACCCTAATTCACGATTCACGCATTGACAGGCGACCAGCATGATTCCCGTTACCATCCTCACCGGCTTTCTGGGCAGCGGCAAAACCACGCTGCTCAAGCGCATCCTGAACGAGAAGCACGGCATGAAGATCGCCGTGGTGGAAAACGAGTTCGGCGAGGAGAACATCGACAACGACATCCTCGTGCAGGACTCGAACGAGCAGATCATCCAGATGAGCAACGGCTGCATCTGCTGCACGATTCGCGGCGACCTCGCGCGCGTGCTGGGCGATCTGGCGGCGAAGAAGCGCGACGGCAAGCTCGACTTCGACCGCGTCGTGATCGAGACCACGGGCCTCGCCAATCCAGGCCCCGTGGCGCAGACGTTCTTCATGGATAACGAGATCGCCGACGAATTTCTGCTCGACGCCATCATCACGCTCGTGGACGCGAAGCACGCGAACCACCAGCTCGACGAACACGAAGTCGTGCAGCGTCAGGTGGGTTTCGCCGATCGCCTTTTCATCACGAAGTCCGACCTCGTCGACGAAAACGCGCTGACTGACCTGCGCCACCGGCTCGTCCACATGAATCCGAAGGCGTCCATTCGTGTCGTCAATTTCGGCGAAGCGGACATCAAGGAAGTGTTCGACCTGCGCGGCTTCAACCTGAACGCGAAGCTCGAGATCGATCCGGACTTCCTCGCCGAAGACGAGCACGATCATGCTCATGACCACGAGCACCACGATCATGACCACGCCGATTGCGACCACGATCACGGCCACTGCAATCACGAAGGCCACGACCACGGCCATCACCACCATCACGCGCATCACGACGACAAGATCAAGTCGTTCGTCTACCGTAGCGACCGGCCGTTCGATCCGAACCGACTGGAAGACTTCCTCGGCGGCATCCTGCAGATCTACGGCGAACGTCTGCTGCGCTACAAGGGCGTGTTGTACATGAAGGGCGTAGACCGCAAGGTCGTGTTCCAGGGCGTGCACCAGATGATGGGCAGCGACCTCGCCTCGAAGTGGCTGCCGGCGGAGAAGAAGACGAACAAGATGGTGTTCATCGGTATCGAGCTGCCGCAAGACCTGATTACCGACGGCCTCGACGCCTGTCTCGCCTGAGCGCCAGCCAGAGAGCAGCAGTGGATTCGCGTGGGCCGCGAGGCCTTGCGTAGGGGTCCAGTAAGGGTCGGCCCGCATTCAGAAATGCGGGCCGACTCCGTTATGGAAGCACAAACGCGAATCGTCGCTTTTTCGCAGTTGCCGGGTTATATTTTCGGGATTGCGGGTGCGGCTACGCGGGTTTCCCTGCTTGCAGCGGCAGATTGTGATTCAGTTACAATACGTGCCCACTAGAGAATGAGAACCTTGGCCCGGTTGTGAAGCGTGCGCCGAAGGTGGGTGCCTGAAGAGGTACCCGAGGAGCAAGCGAGGCAAACACCTCGACGGTAGACGCAACGACGCGCAACCGTGCGCAGCAACGGGTAAGAAACGGCAAGTACGGCACCGGGAAACCTTATCCGGAGCATGCCGATGGCCAGCCGGCGAATGGCGCTAAAGGGCGCTCGCCGGTACGAAAAATGCCTCAGGAGCATCTGTAGATCGGTTTCCAGAGGAGTTCGGCCCCGCATCGGCGCTTCGGCGTCACGACAAAGAGCCTGTCGTCCGTGTTCGCCGGCACTCGTTGAGCGCCATGAAAGCCATTGCGGGTAACACGAAAGTGCGGGCAACATGTGTAACAGTTTTGCCTCACATTGAAGAAGCAAGCCAGATGACGACGAAACGACTCTTGACCGAAGCCGAAATCCTGAAGATGAGCGACAAGGATTACATGAACGACGATCAGCTCGCTTTCTTCAAGAACCGGCTTGAACAGCTGCAGGCGGAAATTCTCCGCAATGCGGGCCAGACAACCGAGAATCTTCGCGAAACCGTGATCGTGCCGGACCCGGCCGACCGCGCGACCATCGAAGAAGAGCATGCGCTGGAGCTGCGCACGCGCGACCGCGAACGCAAGCTGCTGAAGAAGGTGCAGCAGTCGCTTGCGCGTATCGAATCCGGCGAATACGGCTGGTGCGAAGAAACCGGCGAGCCGATCGGCATTCCGCGTCTGCTCGCACGGCCCACGGCCACGCTCTCGCTCGAAGCGCAGGAGCGGCGCGAGCTGCGCCAGAAGCTGTTCGGCGATTGATTGCTGCGGCGCGGCCTGGCCTCAGTCAGACCCGCGCGCAGAGATGAGCTTCATGACGAGGCGCACGGCTTGCCGTGCGCCTTTTTCTTTGGGGTGCCGCTTATCTCTCGCGTCGAGCACTTGTCTCCCGCACGCTCCTTCGCTGACGCCGACCTGCCCCACTGCCGCCCCGTCCTGGCATATGGCACTTAATAGCCGACCCGAGGCGTCGCGTGATGCAAGCCAGGCATCCCGCCTCGCCTACCCTTGATATGCGCGGGCGCGCCCTAAAATAGACCGAATACGCGTGTACCGGCGCGCCGCTGCATGCGCGCCGTCCGCTTCCGGATTCCGGCGGCAGCGCTTGCCGCTGCCGCCTCCACCCGTTTTTGCAACAAGGAACGCACATGGAGCAATTTCACGGTACGACGATCGTTTCCGTGCGGCGCGGCGACAAGGTCGCGCTTGGCGGCGACGGCCAGGTCACCCTCGGCAACATCGTCATGAAAGGCGGGGCAAAGAAGGTCCGGCGCATCTACAACGGCAAGGTGATGGTCGGCTTCGCCGGCGGCACCGCCGACGCGTTCTCGCTGCTCGACCGCTTCGAAGCCAAGCTCGAAAAGCATCAGGGCAATCTCACCCGCGCTGCGGTGGAACTCGCCAAAGACTGGCGTACCGACCGCATGCTGCGCCGCCTCGAAGCCATGCTGATCGCTGCGGATTCGCAGACCACGCTCGTCATCACCGGCAACGGCGACGTGCTGGACCCCGAAGGCGGCATCTGCGCCATCGGCTCGGGCGGCGCCTACGCCCAGGCGGCCGCGCGTGCGCTGGTGGACAACACCGACCTGTCGCCGCGCGAGATCGTCGAGAAGTCGCTGGAGATTGCCGGCGACATGTGCATCTACACGAACCACAATCGCGTCATCGAAACCATCGAGTAACGGACGTAACGGACATAACGGACGAGCCAAGGACAGATCCACGATGAGCACCATGACCCCTGCCGAGATCGTCTCGGAACTCGACAAGCACATCATCGGCCAGGCGCGCGCGAAGAAAGCCGTCGCCGTCGCACTGCGTAATCGCTGGCGCCGGCAGCAGGTAGCCGAACCGCTGCGTCAGGAAATCACGCCCAAGAACATTTTGATGATCGGACCGACCGGCGTCGGTAAAACCGAAATTGCGCGCCGTCTCGCGAAGCTGGCAGACGCACCGTTCATCAAGATCGAAGCCACGAAGTTCACCGAAGTGGGCTACGTGGGCCGCGACGTCGACAGCATCGTGCGCGACCTGATCGAAATCTCCGTCAAGCAGACGCGCGAAGCGGAAATGCGCAAGGTCCGCACGAAGGCGCAAGATCTCGCCGAAGACCGCATCCTCGACATTCTGTTGCCGCCGGCACGGCCCGTGGGCTTCGGCTCGGGCGCCACGAGTGACAGCAGCCACGGCGACTCGGACAGCACCACGCGCCAGACCTTCCGCAAGCGCCTGCGCGAAGGCCAGCTCGACGACAAGGAAATCGAACTCGACGTGGAGCTGCCGCAGGTCGGCATGGACATCATGGGGCCGCCGGGCATGGAAGACATGACCGAGCAGATTCGTTCGATGTTCGCGAACCTGGGCGGCGGCAAGAAAACGCGCCGCAAGCTGAAGGTGAGCGAGGCGCTGAAAGTGCTGACCGACGAAGAAGCCGGCAAGATGCTCAACGAAGAAGAGGTGAAGACGAAGGCCGTGCAGAACGTCGAGCAGAACGGCATCGTGTTCCTCGACGAAATCGACAAGATCACCTCGCGCAACGAAGCCGGTGCCGGCGAAGTGTCGCGCCAGGGCGTACAGCGCGATCTGCTGCCGCTCGTGGAAGGCACCACCATCAACACGAAGTACGGGATGGTGAAGACCGATCACATCCTGTTCATCGCGAGCGGCGCGTTCCATCTGGCCAAGCCGAGCGACCTGATTCCCGAACTGCAGGGGCGCTTCCCGATTCGCGTCGAGCTGGACTCGCTTTCCGTGAAGGACTTCGAGGCCATTCTGGTGGCCACCGACGCGAGCCTCGTCAAGCAATACCAGGCGCTCCTCGCCACCGAAGACGTGCAACTCGATTTCGCCGAAGACGGCATCCGGCGCCTCGCCGAGATTGCCTACGCCGTGAACGAGAAGACCGAGAACATCGGTGCACGCCGGCTCTATACGGTGATCGAAAAGCTGCTGGAGGAAATCTCGTTTGCTGCCGGCAACCACGCGGGTACCAGCGTGACCATCGACGCCGCTTACGTGGACCGCGCATTGAACGAAGTCTCGCAGGACGAAGACCTCTCGCGCTACGTGCTCTAACCAGGCCGCCTGCAAGGCGCCCTAAGCAAAACGAAGACGCCCGGCGCCTGACGCGCCGGGCGTTTTTGTTTCTGCAATCGCCTTCGAGCCACCAACGCTCACTGCTTCACCGGACGCTTCGCGAGCTTGCGCTGCAGCGTGCGCCGATGCATGTTGAGCGCCCGCGCCGTCGCGGAGATATTGCCGCCGTTCTCGGCCAGCACGCGCTGAATGTGTTCCCATTCGAGCCGCGCCACCGAAAGCGGCATGGGGTGTTCCAGCGCCTCTTCGGCCTGGACCGCGCTCGCGTCGCTCTGCAGCGCAGAGAGAATCGTCTCCACGTTCGCCGGCTTGGCGAGGTAGTTGTCCGCGCCGTCCTTCACTGCCTGAACGGCGGTGGCGATGCTCGCGTAACCCGTCAGCACGAGGATGCGCGCGTCCGGCTGAAGCTCGCGCAGCGGCGCCACGAGGCTCAAGCCGGAGTCGTTGCCGAGATGCAGGTCCACCGTGATCTGGCCGAATTTCTGCTGATTCGCCAACCGGATCGCCTCGTCCCCGTCGTGTGCCTGCTGCACCGTAAAGCCGCGCCGGGCGAGGCCGCGGGCCAGAATGCCCGAGAACACCTCGTCGTCGTCGATCACCAGGAAATTCATGTCGCTCATTGGTCTTTTCTCCGTGTTATGCGGTGCGGCCGCCCGGCCCTTCGGTCCTTTCCGGCTCTTTGCTCTTTGCCGGGTGCCCTTGCCGTTTGTCCTTTACCAGCCACCGCGCCTGGTCAGTTCCTGATCCTGCGCCTTTCATGCCGCGATGAAATGACCTGGATCATGTCGCCGCAGAACCGGCGACGCCGCCGGCCGCGTCCGCGCCGGTCGGGGTAGGAACCACGATGTGTGTGGCGGGCAGTCGCAACAGCGCCCGCGTACCGCGTGGCGCCCGGCCGCTCGCGGCAGCCGCCGCCGACGACGAAGTCGAGGCGGCCGCGGGAGCGACATCGGCCAGCTCGATCGAGCCGCCCAGCCGCGCCGCCGCCGAAAACGCGAGATACAGGCCCACGCCGTGACCGCCCTGCGTGCTATCCACCGGCACCGTGCCGAGCGACGCCCGCAACGACGGCGGGATGCCTGGGCCCGCGTCACAAACCTCGAATTCGACCAGATCTTCGTGCCCGGCAGGGCGCGCGGTCAGCGTCACGTGATCGCGGCTCACGCGCGCGGCGTTGTCGAGCAGGATGGTCAGAATCTGGCCGACGGCCACCGTGTCGTCCACGGCGAGGCTGGCGGGCGGCTCGCCCATCAACTCGAATTTCACGTGCGGATGGCGCAGCCGCCACTGCTCCGCAAACGGGCCCATCCACTCGCTCACCGCCTGGCGGCTGCCGCCCGACGACGCCCGGCTGCGCAACCGGGCCAGCGCCGAGGTGCACAGCGTCATCTGCTTTTCGAGCAGTTCGAGGTCGGCCGCGTAGGGCGCAAGGCCTTGATCGGTGCGGGCGGCGTCGCGCAATTCCTCGGTGAGCATGGCGATCGTAGAGAGCGGCGTGCCGATCTCGTGCGCGACGGTGGCAGCCTGCACGCCGAGCGCCACAGCCCGCTCGTCACGCAACAGCCTTTGCTGGGCGTCGCCCAGCGCCGCGTCGCGCTGGCGCAGCGCGCCCGACATACGCGCCACGAACCACGCGATCAGCCCCACGCTCACCATGAAGTTGACCCACATGCCCGCGCGGTAGTAGTCGAACAGGTTCGCGGGGTTGTCCATGTTGAGCGGCACGGAGTCGAACCCGAGCACCGCGTAGCAGGACACGGCGAACGCGGCGAGCCACAGCATCAGGTGCCAGGGCAGCACGGCGGCGGCAATGGCAAGCGACGGCAGATAGAGCGAGACGAACGGATTCGTGGTGCCCCCGGAGAGGAACAGCAGCGCCGAGAGCGCGCCCAGGTCCACCCAGATCTGGCCGAACAGTTCGAGATTGGATTCCGGGCGCTCCTGCGAGACGCGCAGCCAGGTGAGCCCGTTGAAAATGACCTCGAGCCCGATCACGAGCAGCATGGCCGGAATGGGCAGGTGCACGCCGAAGAAGACCTGCACGGCCGCGATCGTGCAGAGTTGCCCGATGATGGCGAGACTGCGCAGCCAGAACAGATGGCCGAGATTGACGCGGCCGGTCATGGTGATTCGATGCATCCGGGGAGTTTAACCGCTAGCAGCACGGCGGCGCGGACTGGTTATTTCGTCCACGTCAATACCTGTGCATTGTCGGCGCAGGCGAGCGGCCGTTCTTGCGGAGGTGTCTCACGCGCCCGCGGGGCCGGGCGGATCGTGGGGCCGCCTCGCCTCGGCGCTGGCGAGGTCGTCGGCGAGGCATTCGGGGCACAGGCACGGCATGCCTCGGACAAGCCGGTCGGCCTGCACAGCCGGCATGGCCCGGCACCAGCAGTCGAACGGGTCGGTGTGGCGGCCGCAGTCGAACGCCCGGCCGCAGCGCGGGCACCGCACGCTCGCCGGCTCCCTGGAGGTGGATGCGGACTGGCTCATTGCGATTTCCCGTGGAAGAAGGCGGTCGAAAGGGAAGGTTCGGAAATGATGCCACGAGTCGCGCCGCCCGACTGTGCGCAACCGTCCCCGGCAACATGCGGCACCTTCCCGTTGCTGCCGCCGGGCAGGCATCCGCACGCCGCCAGGACATCTTTTGCGCACCGCGCAAGCGCGCCACTAAAACCCGGGCAAAACCTCGTGTTACGCCCAGCGCTGCCCATTCGGCAGCCCCCGAATGCCGGCCTGGAAATGCCTGCTGCAGCGCGCCAGTCCTGTACAATTCGCGGTTGATTCTCCCACCGCCGTCGATTCTTTCACCGTTTCACGCCGAGCCCGCTGCCATGTCCGAACCTGCCGACCTCTCGCAGATTCCGCCCACTCTCAAGGCCGAAATCCTGGCCGAGGCGCTGCCCTACATTCGCCAGTATCACGGCAAGACCGTGGTCATCAAATACGGCGGCAACGCCATGACGGAAGAGCGACTCAAGCAGGGCTTCGCGCGCGACGTGATCCTGCTGAAGTTGGTGGGCATCAATCCGGTCATCGTGCACGGCGGCGGCCCGCAGATCGACCAGGCGCTCAAGAAGATCGGCAAGCAAGGCACCTTCATCCAAGGCATGCGCGTCACGGACGAAGAGACGATGGAAGTTGTCGAATGGGTGCTGGGCGGCGAAGTGCAGCAGGACATCGTTACGCTCATCAACCACTTCGGCGGCCACGCGGTGGGCCTGACGGGTAAGGACGGCGGTCTCATCCACGCCCGCAAGCTGATGATGCCGGACCGCGACAATCCGGGTCAGTACGTCGATATCGGCCAGGTAGGCGAGGTGGAAGCCATCAACCCAGCCGTGGTGAAGGCGCTGCAGGACGACGCGTTCATTCCCGTGATCTCGCCCATCGGCTTCGGCGAAGACGGCCTCTCGTACAACATCAACGCCGACCTCGTGGCCGGCAAGCTGGCCGTGGTGCTGAACGCCGAGAAGCTCGTGATGATGACCAACATCCCGGGCGTCATGGACAAGGCCGGCAATCTGCTCACCGACCTCTCCGCCCGCGAGATCGACGCCCTCTTCGCCGACGGCACGATTTCGGGCGGCATGCTGCCGAAGATCGCCTCCGCGCTGGATGCCGCCAAGAGCGGCGTGCATTCGGTGCACATCATCGATGGCCGCATCGAGCACTCGGTGCTGCTCGAAATTCTCACCGAGCAGCCCTTCGGCACGATGATCCGCTCGCATTGAGCAGCCACGGAAAAAGCGTGCCCACGTTCGTGCGCGCGCCACGCCGGCGGCCTCGTGCGCAGCGCGGCGCGCCGGTGTGGCTCTTCGATCTGGACAACACGCTGCATGCGGCCTCGCATGCGGTGTTTCCGGCCATCAACCGGGCGATGACGCAGTACATCGTGGACGTGCTCGAAGTCACCCATGACGAGGCGAACCAGCTGCGCACGAGCTACACGCAGCGGTACGGCGCCACGCTGCTCGGCCTCACGCGCCACCATCCGGTCGATCCGCACCATTTCCTCAAGGTCGTTCACACGTTCCCGGACCTGCGTTCGATGCTGCGCGCGGAGCGCGGCCTCGCTCGCCTCGTCGCCGCGCTGCCGGGGCGCAAGATGGTGCTCACCAACGCGCCCGAAGCCTACGCGCGCGCCGTGCTTGCGGAACTCGGCATCGAGCGGCTCTTCGAGCGCGTCATTGCCATCGAACACATGCGCGACCGCCACGGCTGGCGCGCCAAGCCCGACGCCACCATGCTGCGGCGAGCCATGCGCGACGCCCACGTGCCGCTGCGCGACGCGACGCTCGTCGAAGACACGCGCGGCCACTTGAAGCGCTACCGGCGCCTCGGCATCCGCACGGTCTGGATCACGGGGCACCTGCCCGTCCTGCCGCGCGCACCCGGCGTGCCGGCCCGGCTACCCGGCACTGGCCGTCCGCATTATGTCGACCGCTGCATTCGTTCGTTAAAATCGTTGCACACCGGCGCCGGCCGGGCGCGATTCAAGGGGCGACACTCATGCAGCCAAACGCCAGACCTGACGCAGCCGTAGACGAAGACCCGTTCGACGTCGAGCGTCCCGCCGCGCCGCTCACACCCTCAGCGGCAACCGCGGACGGCAACGCAAACCCAGGCGCCCCGTCGGCGCCCCAGCGGGCGAGCCGTCCGAAACCCGGCGAGCGTCGCGTGCACATTCTGCAAACGCTCGCCACCATGCTCGAGTCGCCCAAGAGCGAAAAGATCACCACCGCGGCACTCGCGGCGCGCATTGGTGTATCGGAAGCGGCGCTGTATCGCCATTTCGCGAGCAAGGCCCAGATGTTCGAAGGCCTGATCGAGTTCATCGAGCAGACCATCTTCGGACTCATCAACCAGATCGTCGCGAAAGAGCCGAACGGCGTGCTCCAGGCACGTGCCATCGGGCTCATGTTGCTCAACTTCGCCGCGAAGAATCCCGGCATGACGCGCGTTCTGACAGGCGAGGCGCTGGTGGGCGAGCACGAACGGCTCACCGAGCGCGTGAACCAGATGACCGAGCGCATCGAGGCATCGGTGAAGCAATGCCTGCGGGTGGGGCTGACGGACGCCGGCACGTCCGCAGCGTCGGCTGACGGCAACGCCAACACAGCGGCAGCGGCAGCCGCCGTGCCGCTGCCGCCCGATTACGACCCGGTGGTGCGCGCGAGTCTACTCGTGAGCTACGTGATCGGCCGCTGGCACCGCTACGCCAAGAGCGGCTTTGCGCGCGAGCCCGGCGAACAGGCCGACGCCCAGTTGCGGCTCATCCTGCAGTAGCGTCGAGGGCGGCCGTGAGTGGCCATGGACAAAAGGCCTAAGCACCGCCGAACCCTCGCGTTCAACCGGAGCGCTTCATCCGGCCGCCGCGCATTTTCCGCTATACTCTGCGTTCACCAAGGCATCACCAACACGCGCCGATTTGCTGACTCGATTGCGGGCGCGCGAACCAGCCGGGCCAGTCCCAGCGGTTCACTATAAATGCGGCTAAAGAGGTCGTCAGCCGCGCACTCTCCTTCCTCCCGCGCACCGCAGACACCATTTAGCCGCCCTGTCATCTAGGCGGAATGAATGGAATCCATCGGGATCGTCGCTCCACAAAAACTGCATTTTGCCGAGCCGCTGCGTCTGCAGAACGGTAGCTCGCTGGCCGGTTACGACCTCATGGTCGAGACCTACGGCACCCTCAACGCCGAGCGCAGCAATGCCGTGCTCGTCTGCCACGCGCTCAACGCGTCCCACCACGTCGCGGGCGTCTACGCCGACGACCCCAAGAACGTCGGCTGGTGGGACAACATGGTGGGCCCCGGCAAGCCGCTCGACACCAACCGCTTCTTCGTGATTGGCGTGAACAACCTGGGTTCGTGCTTCGGCTCCACGGGGCCCATGAGCATCGACCCGGGCACGGGCCGGCCGTATGGGGCGCGCTTTCCTGTCGTCACCGTCGAAGACTGGGTCAACGCGCAGGTGCGCGTGGCGGACTCGTTCGGTATCGAAAAATTCGCGGCCGTGATGGGTGGGAGCCTCGGCGGCATGCAGGCGCTTGCGTGGAGCACGATGTACCCGGACCGCGTGGGCCATTGCATCGTGGTCGCGTCCACGCCCAAGCTCTCGGCGCAGAACATCGCGTTCAACGAGGTGGCGCGCTCCGCGATTCTCTCGGACCCCGACTTCCACGGCGGCGACTACTACGCGCACGGCGTGAAGCCCAAGCGCGGCCTGCGCGTGGCACGCATGATCGGCCACATCACGTACCTCTCCGACGACGACATGGCCGCCAAATTCGGCCGCGCGCTGCGCCGCGCCGAAGGTGCCCACGACGCCTACAACTTCAGCTTCGACGTGGAGTTCGAAGTGGAGTCGTACCTGCGCTACCAGGGCGACAAGTTCGCCGAATACTTCGACGCGAACACCTACCTGCTGATTACGCGCGCGCTCGACTACTTCGACCCCGCCAAGGCCTACGACGGCGATCTCACCGCTGCGCTCGCCCATACGAAGGCAAAGTACTTCATCGCGAGCTTCACGACCGACTGGCGTTTCGCCCCCGCGCGCTCGCGCGAAATCGTGAAGGCGCTGCTCGATCACAAGCGCCGGGTCACGTATGCCGAAATCGACGCGCCGCACGGCCACGACGCCTTCCTGCTCGACGACGCGCGCTACCACAACCTGATGCGCGCCTATTACGAACGCATTGCCGCCGAGGTTGGCGTATGAACCAGACCGCATTCAACAATCTCGCCACGCGCGAGGACTTCCGCGCCATCGCGCGCTGGGTGGAACCGCGCTCGACGGTGCTCGATCTCGGCTGCGGCGACGGGTCGCTGCTCTCGCTGCTCACCGAAGAACTCGAGGTGTTCGGCTACGGCATCGAGATCAACGACGCCGGCGTGCTCGCCTCCACGAAGAACGGCATCAACGTGATCCAGCAGAACCTGGAAGACGGCCTGCGGCTCTTCGAAGACGCCAGCTTCGACTTCGCGATCCTCTCGCAGACGCTGCAGACCATCCACCAGACCGCCGCGATCCTGCGCGAGACGGTGCGCGTGGGCAAAGAGTGCATCGTGTCGTTCCCGAACTTCGGCTACTGGCCGCACCGGCTTTCGGTGCTGCGCGGCCGCATGCCGGTGTCGAAATCGCTGCCGTACCAGTGGCACAACACGCCGAACGTGCGCGTGCTCACGATCAAGGACTTCGAGGCGCTCGCGCCGGAAGTGGGCATCGAAATTCTCGACCGCGTGGTGCTGCACGGCGGCCAGACGGTGCGTTGGGGCGCGAACTGGCGTGGTAGTCTTGCGGTCTATCGCGTCAGGAAAAGCTGACCGGACCGCCGCGACGGGGGCCGGTCGGCGCGAATCCAGCTCCATCCGCTGACCCACGCTCCACACCGCTGCCACATGCCGAATCCGCTGCACGAGGTACCCGCACTCACTGCCCACGAAGAACATCCCGGGTGGCGTGCGTATCTGAACACGCACATGCTGATCTGCGTGTTTCTCGGCTTCACGTCGGGCTTGCCGCTCTTCACGCTGGTCTACCTCGTGCAGGCGTGGCTGCGTTCCGAAGGCGTGAACCTCAAGGAAATCGGCCTCTTCGCGCTGATCCAGTTTCCCTACACGTGGAAGTTCGTGTGGGCGCCGCTCATGGACCGCTACGTGCCGCGTCTACCAGGCTGGCGGCCGGGCCGTCGGCGCGGCTGGATGCTGCTCACGCAGATTCTCGTGGCGGGCGCCATTGCGGCGCTCGGCTTCGTCTCGCCGCGCGATTCGATCTGGACCGTGGCCGCGCTCACCGCGCTCGTCGCGTTCTTCGGCGCGAGCCAGGACATCGTGATCGACGCCTACCGCCGCGAGTTGCTCTCTGACACGCAGCAGGGCCTCGGCAACGCGGTGCACGTCAACGCGTACAAGATCGCGGCGCTGATTCCGGGCTCGCTCGCGCTGATTCTCTCCGACCATCTGCCGTGGACCACGGTGTTCGCCGTCACCGCCGCGTTCATGCTGCCCGGCATGGTGATGACGCTCGTGGTGCGCGAGCCCGAAGTGCACGGCACGCCGCCCAGGAACCTGCGCGACGCCATCATCCTGCCGTTTCGCGAGTTCGTTGAACGCGACGGCTGGCGCGGCGCGCTCTTTGTGCTCGCGTTCATCTTTCTCTACAAGCTCGGCGACACGATGGCGACCACGCTCTCGACGTCGTTCTTTCTCGACATCGGCTTCTCGCGCACGCAGATCGGCGTGATCGCGAAAACCACGGCGTTCGGCGCGAGCCTTGCGGGCGGCATTATCGGCGGCGTGTGGCTGGTGAAGATCGGCATCGGGCGCGGGCTCTGGATCTTCGGCGCGTTGCAGATGGTCTCCACGCTCGGCTTCGCCTGGCTCGCCCAGGTGGGCCCCGGCTCGCCCGTGCTCGCTGCGCTCTACGACTTCACGGTGGGCGCGAGTCATCTCACGGGCAAGCTCTTCTCCGTGTTCGGCGCGAGTTCGCAGATGCAGCTCGATCCGCGGTCCGTCGCGCTTGCGCTCGTGTTCGGTCTGGAGACCTTCGCAACGGGCCTCACGATGGCCGCGTTCACCGCCTATATCGCGAGCACCACGGACCCGCGTTACACGGCCACGCAGTTCGCGCTTTTCACGAGCCTCGCCTCGGTGCCGCGCACGCTGGCGTCGGCCGCGAGCGGTTATGTGGTCGCGCAAATCGGCTGGTTCGATTACTTCCTTGCGTGCACCGCGCTTGCGCTGCCGGGCATGCTGCTGCTCGTGCGCATCGCGCCCTGGAGGCTGCGCTCGTGAAGCCGCGAGCCACTGTGGCAACGGACTGCGCACGCGGCGCGTCGTCGCCGGCATCGTCCCGGCTGAGCGCGTTGCTGATTGTGGGGGCGCTGGCGGCCACGGGGCTATTGCCCGCAGCACGCGCCGCCGACGCGTCCGCGGGTGGCACGAGCGGCACCGGCACAGCGACCGGCGGCACCAGCGCGGCGACTAGCGCGCTCCCTGCTACGGCGCCCGCATCGAACACAGCAGGCCATCCGCCTGCGGCTACGCCGGCTTCCGCCGCGTCCACGACGGCACACGGCGCGCCGGCGCTGAACCCGGCTTCCGCAACGGCCGCGAGCGCCAGTTCCACGCCAGGCGGGACGCCCTTCAGCCCTTCGGGCGAGGTGCGCTACGGCCCGAACATGGCCACGTTCCGCAACCTGATTCCGTCGTCGATGCTCGACGCGCAGGCTGCAGCAGAGTTTCAGCAGATCGTCTACGGCGCGCAGCACCAGAACCGCCTGTACCCGGACACCGATGCGCGCGTGAAGCGCGTGCGCGCCATCGTGGAGCGGCTCGCGTCCTACTCCTCGAAGTGGAACGACCGCGTGAAGGGCTGGAAGTGGGACGTTGCGGTGATCCAGTCGCCGGCGGTCCGCATGTACTGTCTGCCGGGCGGCAAGGTCGTGGTGTACGGCGGCATGCTGGACCGCGTGCGGCTGAACGACGACGAACTGGGCGTGCTCACGGCCCATGAGATCGCGCACGCGCTGCGCGAACATGCGCGCGAGCGCCTCGGCGAACAGCAAGCCGCGCAACTTGGCTCGGGCAGCATTCCGCAGCTGTTTGGCCTTGCCGACCTCGGCGCGGCGCCGCTCGGCATCGGTACACAGTTGCTCGAAATGAAGTACGAAAGCGCCGACGAAACAGAAGCCGACGTGATCGGCGCCGACATCGCCTCGCGCGCGGGCTACGATCCGCGCGCCGCCGTCACGCTATGGGACAAGCTCGCTGTCGCGACGCGCGCCGACCGCGAGCAGGGGTTCATCTACGTGCATCCGTACACGACTGCGCGCCGCAAGGACATCATGAAGCGGCTCACCGATATGCTGCCGCTCTACGCCAAAGCGGTGGGCAGCACGGTGGACGCGCTGCCCGACTACGCTGGCACGCCGCGCGCGCCCGCTGAACAGCGGCGTTAAGCCTTCGCCTTGAGCTTGTGGTCGTAGTCGACCGTGAGCGGTGCGTGGTCGCTGAACTTGATGTCGCGAAAGATCGAGGTGCGCTTCGCCTTGCCGGCAATGCCGGGCGTCGCGATCTGATAGTCGATGCGCCACCCCACGTTCTTCGCATACGCCTGACCGCGATTGCTCCACCACGTGTACTGCTCGGGCCGCTGGTCGAGCGTGCGGAACACGTCCACGTAACCCACGTCGTCGAAGAGCTTCGTGAGCCACGCGCGTTCTTCAGGCAGGCAGCCCGAATTCTTCTGGTTGCTCTTCCAGTTCTTGATGTCGATTTCCTTGTGGACGATGTTCACGTCGCCGCACACGATCACCTCGCGCTCCGCACGCAGCGCCGCGAGGTGCGGCATGAACTCGTCCATGAAGCGGTACTTGGCCTGCTGGCGCTCGTCGCCGCTCGAACCCGAGGGCACGTACACGGACACGATGGAGAGCTTGCCGAAGCGCGCTTCCACGTAGCGGCCTTCCGGGTCGAACTCCTTGCTGCCGAAGCCGATCACGACTTCGTCCGGCTCATGCCGCGTATAGAGCCCCGCGCCGCTGTAGCCCTTTTTCACCGCGTGCTGGAAGTAGCCCGTGAAGTCGTGCGGCGCGAGGAACTCGGGCGTCATGTCGTCCTGCGAGCACTTGATTTCCTGCACGCAGAGCACGTCGGCGCCCTGGGTGCCGAACCAGTCGAAGAAGCCTTTTTTCGCCGCGGAACGAATGCCGTTGAGGTTGGCGGTGATCACACGCAACATGTCTTTCCTTTTTTGTAGTGGGTTGCCGCGGCGCCGCGCTCATGCGCCGGCGCGCGCGGATCGTGCCTATTCCACCTGCAGGCCCTTCAGCGATTCCTTCGCCGCCGGGTATTCGAGGTTCATCGATTCGAGCAGACGCAGCAACAGTTCCGCCACCATGAGGTTGCGGTGCGTCTTCGAGTCGGCGGGAATCACGTACCACGGCGCGATCTCGGTGGACGTGGCCGCGAGCGCCTCGCCATAGGCGGTCTGATACGGGTCCCAAAGCTTGCGGGCCGCGAGATCGGAGACGTCGAATTTCCAGTGCTTGGTGGGGTCGTCGATGCGCGCCTGGATGCGCTTGCGCTGCTCTTCCTTCGAAATGTGCAGCAGGCATTTGATGATCGCGGTGCCGCTCTCGGCCAGCAGCGACTCGAACTGGCGGATGTGGCGAAAGCGACGTTCGCGCTCCACGTCGTCGATCTGGCCCAGCACGTAGGGCACGAGCACGTCTTCGTAGTGGCTGCGATTGAAGATGGCCAGCTCGCCCGCGGCGGGCGCGTGGACGTGCACGCGCCAGAGGAAGTCGTGCGCCGATTCGATGGGCGTGGGCGCCTTGAACGGCACGATGCGAATGCCGAGCGGGTCGACCTCGTGGAACACGGCGCGGATCGTGCCGTCTTTGCCGCTCGTGTCCATGCCTTGCAGCACGAGCAGCACGCGCTGGTAACGCTGCGCGTAGAGCCGGTCTTGCTGCGAGTCGAGCTTCATCGTGACTTCGGTGAGGCGCTCGCGGTCGGCGTCTTTCGATCCGCGCGAGAACGGCTTCACGGCCGGGTCGAAATCTGCGAGCGCGAACTTCTTCGCCTTCTTGCTTTCGCTGAAGAACGGCACGCGGAAATCGTCGAGGTCGGGTGCTTTCGCCATCCAGTGCTCCACTCAAGACAAACGCATTGCGGCGCGCCTGCCGGGGCAAACCCGCTGGTTCGCCCCGTTCGGTTCATGCGCGTGGGCGCGCGATGACGCGAATTGCGGCACGTTGAGGCGCGCCGCCGGCCGGCTTACGAGGATAGCTTCTTCTTTAGCAATTCGTTGACCTGCTGCGGATTCGCCTTGCCCTTGGTCGCCTTCATCGCCTGGCCGATCAGCGCGTTGAACGCCTTGTCCTTGCCCGCGCGGTACTCGTCCACCGACTTCTGGTTGGCGGCCAGCACTTCGTCGATGATCGCTTCCAGCGCGCCGGAATCCGAGATCTGCTTGAGACCCTTCGCCTCGATGATGCGGTCCGCGGCGCCTTCGTCCGTGGCCTTCTCGTCCCACATGGCGAGGAACACTTCCTTGGCGATCTTGTTGGAGATCGTGCCGTCCGCGATGCGTTGCAGCAGCAGCGCGAGTTGCGCCGCGGAGACGGGACTCTGCCCGATATCGAGCCCTTCGCGGTTCAACTGCGACGACACTTCGCCCATCAGCCAGTTAGCCGCGACCTTTGACTGCGTTTTGTCCTGACCAGCGCCCGCCTTCGCCACCACCGCCTCGAAGTACCCAGCCATCGCCTTGCTCGACGTGAGCACGCCCGCGTCGTACGGCGTCACGCCGTACTGTTCGACGAAGCGCCGCTGCATGCCGGCCGGCAGCTCCGGCATCTCGCCCTTCACGCGCTCCACCCAGGCCGCGTCGATCACGAGCGGCATCAGGTCGGGGTCGGGGAAATAGCGGTAATCGTGCGCGTCTTCCTTGCTGCGCATGGAGCGCGTCTCGCGCCGGTCCGGGTCGTAGAGCCGTGTTTCCTGCACCACGGTGCCGCCGTCTTCGATGAGCTCGATCTGGCGGCGCACTTCGTAGTTGATGGCGTCTTCGAGGAAGCGGAACGAGTTGAGGTTCTTGATCTCGGCGCGCGTGCCGAATTCCTTCTGACCCACCGGCCGCACCGACACGTTCGCGTCGCAGCGGAACGACCCTTCCTGCATGTTGCCGTCGCAGATGCCGAGCCACATCACGAGCGCGTGCAGCGCCTTCGCGTAGGCGACGGCCTCGACGGCGCTGCGCATTTCCGGCTCGGTGACGATTTCGAGCAGCGGCGTGCCGGCGCGGTTCAGGTCAATGCCGGTCATGCCCGCGAAGTCCTCGTGCAGCGACTTGCCGGCGTCCTCTTCGAGGTGAGCGCGCGTGAGGTTGATGGTCTTCTCGTAAGCGGCCGCGCCGGTCTTCTCGTTGGCGGGCACCTGAATCGTGACGGTGCCGCCCTGCACGACAGGAATCTCGTACTGGCTGATCTGATAGCCCTTCGGGAGATCCGGGTAAAAGTAGTTCTTGCGCGCGAAAATGCTGCGCGGCGCCACCGTCGCGCCGATGGCGAGACCGAAGCGGATGGCGCGTTCCACGGCGCCGCGGTTCATGACCGGCAGCACGCCGGGCAACGCGAGGTCGACGGGGCACGCCTGCGTGTTCGGCGCTGCGCCGAACTGCGTGGATGCGCCGGAGAAAATCTTCGAGGCGGTCGAGAGCTGCGCGTGCGTCTCGAGGCCGATCACCACTTCCCACTGCATGTCAGATTCCTCCCGGTGCCTTGCGATGCCAGTCGGTCACGCGCTGGAACGCGTCCGCGACCTGCAGCATCCGGGCTTCGTTGAAATAGTTGCCGATGATCTGCAAGCCCACCGGACGCTGGCCGTTCGCGCCCGCGCCGAAGCCGCAGGGCACGCTCATGCCGGGCAGGCCCGCGAGGCTCACCGAAAGCGTGTAGATGTCCGCGAGGTACATCTGCACGGGGTCGTCGCCCTTCGCGCCGATGTCCCACGCCACCGAAGGCGCCACCGGCCCCATGATGACATCGCACTGGCGGAACGCTTCCTGGAAGTCCTGCGCGATGATGCGGCGGATCTTCTGCGCCTGGAGGTAGTAGGCGTCGTAGTAGCCGTGCGAGAGCACGTAGGTGCCCACGAGGATGCGGCGCTTCACCTCGGGGCCGAACCCTTCGGCGCGCGACTTCTTGTACATGTCGAGCAGATCGCGATACTCGGCCGCGCGGTGGCCGTAGCGCACGCCGTCGAAACGCGACAGGTTCGAGGAGGCCTCGGCCGGCGCGATCACGTAGTAGACGGGAATCGAAAGCTCGGTCTTGGGCAGCGACACTTCCACGAGCGTTGCGCCGAGCGCCTCGTACTGGCGCAGCGCGGCGTCCACGGATGCGCGCACGTCTTCGGCAAGACCCGCGCCGAAGTACTCCTTCGGCAGGCCGATGCGCAGGCCGGTAAGCGGCTTGTTCGCAGCGGCATTGTCGGCGGCGTCGGCAGACCACGCCTTGCCGAGGTAGCGCGTGTAGTCTTCGTCGTCGCGCACGAGGCTCGTCGAATCGCGCTCGTCGAAGCCGGCCATGGCGTTGAGCAGCGTGGCGCAATCGGCGGCGCTGCGCGCCATCGGGCCAGCCTGGTCCAGCGACGAAGCGAACGCGATCATGCCGTAGCGCGACACGCGGCCATACGTCGGCTTGATGCCCGTCACGCCCGAGAACGACGCGGGCTGACGGATGGAGCCGCCCGTGTCCGTCGCGGTGGCAGCCGGCGCGAGACGCGCGGCCACCGCCGCTGCCGAGCCGCCCGACGAACCGCCCGGCACGGCCTTCACGTCCCACGGGTTGTGCACGGCACCGAACGCGGAGTTTTCGTTGGACGAGCCCATCGCGAACTCGTCCATGTTGGTCTTGCCGACGCAGACCATGCCCGCGCGTTCCAGCCGCGCCACGACCGTGGCGTCGAACGGGCTCACGTAGTTCGCGAGCATCTTCGAGCCCGCGGTGGAGCGCCAGCCGCGCGTCACGAACACGTCCTTGTGGGCAACCGGCACACCCGTGAGCGGACCGGCGTCGCCGGCGGCAAGGCGGGCGTCGGCGGCTTTCGCTTGCGCGAGCGTGAGGTCCGGATCGACCTGCACGAAGGCGTTCAGGCCCTGCTGCGCTTCGATCCGCTTCAGATACAGCTGCGCCAGCTCCACCGCGGAACATTCCTTCGCGGCGAGCGCGGCGCGCAGTTCGGTCAAGCTTTTTTCATGCATTGCGTGGTTCCTGGAGAGCGCGGCAGCGCATCAAGGCGCTGCCGGTGGGGTGCTGGCCTGCCCGCCGGCAGGTTGCGTCCCGAATGCAAAAAGGCCAAAGAGGCGGAGCGACGGATCGGGCGGAACGCGATCACAAGGTCGCCACATGCGCCGCAGTGCCTGCGGCTCAAGGCCGCGGTATCGCCCCGCGGCCTTTGCGGTTACTCGAGCACCTTCGGCACGAGGTAGAGCCCGTCCTGCACCGCCGGGGCCACGCGCTGGTACTCGTCGCGCTGCACGGTCTCGGTCACGGCGTCGTCGCGCAGACGCAGCGCAACGTCTTCGATCTGCTCGATCGGGTGCGCAAGCGGCGCAATGCCTGTGGTGTCCACCGCCTGCATCTGCTCGACGAGGCCGAAGAATTCGTTGAGCTGGGCAAGCGTGTGCTCGGCGTCGGCATCGGGTAATTCGAGCCGCGCCAGGTGCGCAATACGCTTCACATCGTTGAGGGTCAGGGACATGCGGTCACCGGAAGAGATTCAGTGGGTCGCCGCGCGCAAAAAATGGTGCCGCGACAGTGGCTTACGACGCAGGAACCGGCCCCGAAAGGACGTGCCGGCGACAGCAAAAAGTACCGTCCTTATCCTGCAAAACAGGCAAAATTATAAGGTATCATTACGCGTTCGACCCAAACCCGGACCGCCCTGCGCCCTTTCCCGAACGACCTGCGTCACACCGCAGCGGGATCGCAGGAAGCCGGGCAAGCCTCCGGTAGACATCCCCGCAGCTTCGTGCTCCCCATGGCGGCGCATCCGCCGACACGAAGCTGTTTAATTATCCGCTGCCGCCCTCCACCCTTGCGATGCGAGGCACGGCCCCAGCGAGACAGGATTTTGAATGTTCGGTTTTTTGCGCAGCTACTTCTCCAACGATCTGGCGATTGACCTCGGCACTGCCAACACGCTCATCTACATGCGTGGTAAAGGAATCGTCCTCGACGAACCCTCGGTCGTCTCCATCCGCCAGGAAGGCGGTCCTAACGGCAAGAAAACCATCCAGGCAGTGGGCCGCGAAGCCAAGCAGATGCTCGGCAAGGTGCCGGGCAACATCGAAGCCATTCGGCCGATGAAAGACGGCGTGATCGCCGACTTCACCGTGACCGAGCAGATGATCAAGCAGTTCATCAAGACGGCCCACGAATCGCGCATGTTCTCGCCGTCGCCGCGCATCATCATCTGCGTGCCGTGCGGTTCCACCCAGGTGGAACGCCGCGCCA
This sequence comes from Paraburkholderia sp. A1RI_3L, assembly GCF_048957895.1. Classification (NCBI taxonomy): domain Bacteria; kingdom Pseudomonadati; phylum Pseudomonadota; class Betaproteobacteria; order Burkholderiales; family Burkholderiaceae; genus Paraburkholderia; species Paraburkholderia sp. A1RI_3L. Next base: position 631,490 of record NZ_JARCHA010000001.1, on the reverse strand, counting down.
TCAAGGAAGCGGCTCACGGCGCAGGCGCCTCGCAGGTCTACCTGATCGAAGAACCGATGGCGGCTGCCATCGGCGCGGGCCTGCCGGTGTCGGAAGCCACGGGCTCGATGGTCGTGGACATCGGCGGCGGCACCACGGAAGTGGGCGTCATCTCGCTGGGCGGCATCGTCTACAAGGGCTCCGTGCGCGTGGGCGGCGACAAGTTCGACGAAGCCATCGTCAACTACATCCGCCGCAACTACGGCATGCTGATCGGCGAACAGACCGCCGAAGCCATCAAGAAGGAAATCGGCTCGGCCTTCCCCGGCTCCGAAGTCAAGGAAATGGAAGTGAAGGGCCGCAACCTCTCGGAAGGCATTCCGCGCAGCTTCACCATCTCCAGCAACGAAATTCTCGAGGCGCTCACCGATCCGCTGAACCAGATCGTGTCGTCGGTGAAGATCGCGCTCGAACAGACGCCGCCCGAACTGGGCGCGGACATCGCCGAGCGCGGCATGATGCTGACGGGCGGCGGCGCCCTGCTGCGCGACCTGGACCGGCTGCTCGCCGAAGAAACCGGCCTGCCGGTGCTCGTGGCCGAAGACCCGCTCACCTGCGTGGTGCGCGGCTCGGGCATGGCCCTCGAGCGCATGGACAAGCTCGGCAGCATCTTCTCGTACGAGTGAAGCGGGGCTCCTGTCTGATGCCAGCGGCGCGGCTCGTCCGGGTTCCCCGGGCCGCCGCCCGCTGATGGCGCACTTCAGCGCCGCTGTTACGCCCAACCGCTCACGCCCCCGGCGCCGACCATGGAATACAGTCCGCCGCCCCTCTTCAAGCAAGGCCCGTCGGCTCTCGTACGGCTGATCTTTTTCGTCGTACTTTCGCTCGTGCTGCTCGTCTCCGACGCGCGGTTCAACACGCTGGAAATCGTGCGCGGCATTCTTGGTGCGGGCCTTTATCCGCTGCAGCGCGCAGCGCTCGTGCCGCGCGACCTCTTCATGGGCGCGGCGGATCTCGCCGTCACCAGTTCGCAATTACGCAGCGAAAACACCCAGCTCCACGCGAAGAATCTGAAGCTCGCGCAAGAGGCCAATCTTGCCGCCTCGCTCAGCGTGGAAAACGCGCACCTGCGCGCGCTGCTACAGCTTTCGCAGCACGCCAGCACGCAGTCGATCCCGGTCGAAATCCAGTACGACACCGCCGATCCGTTCACGCAGAAGATCGTGATCGGCAGCGGCTCGCAGCAAGGCATTCACAACGGCGCACCCGTCGTCAGCGAAGACGGCGTGGTGGGCCAGGTGACCCGCGTATTCCCGCTGCAATCCGAAGTCTCGCTGCTCACCGACAAGGACCAGGCCGTGCCCGTGCAGGTGCTGCGCACCGGCCTGCGCAGCGTGATCTACGGCACGCCGAAGGGCGACGCGCTCGACCTGCGTTTCGTGCCCATCAGCGCAGACGTGGTGGTCGGCGACGAACTCGTGACGAGCGGGCTCGACGGCGTCTATCCGCCAGGGCTGCCGGTCGCCAAGGTGATCCGCGTGGACAAGCAGGCCGACACCGCGTTTGCCCGCGTGATCTGCGTGCCGGTGGCCGCCGTGCGCGGCGCGCGCCAGATGCTCGTGCTGCGCTATCAGACCGACGCGCCGCCACGTCCCGCGGAACCCGAGCCGGCATCTGCGGCAAAAGATGCGAAGGCGAAGAAAGGCGCCAAGGGTACCGATAAGGGCGCGTCCAAGGGCGCCGATAAGGGCGCCGAAAAGCCGGACAGCAAAGCCGCCACCACGGGCAAGGCAGCAGACGCAAAAGCACCGCCTGCCGAAACGAAACCGAAAGCCGCCGAAGCAAAAGCACCCGCCCCGGCCGCCGGCAAGCCGGCCACGGCCCGTGCGGCCAGCCAGCCGCGCGCGGCGCAGGGGAGCAAGCCATGAACCGCCCCCAATACATCCTGCAGCCGGTCAATCCGTACTTCATCGTCTTCAGCCTCGCCGCGGCGTTCCTGCTGAACCTGATGCCGTGGGGCAAGCTGATCGGCGTGCCCGACTTCGTCGCGCTCGTGCTGCTGTTCTGGAACGTGCACCAGCCCCGCAAGGTGGGCATGGGCACCGCATTCCTGCTCGGCCTGCTCATGGACGTGCACAATGCGAGCCTGCTCGGCGAGCACGCGCTCGCCTACACGTTGCTCTCGTACGGCGCGATCACGATTCATCGCCGCGTGCTGTGGGTCTCGCCGCTCTGGCAGATGCTCGCCGTGATGCCGCTCCTCGTTGGCGCGCAGGTGGTGCCATTCATCATTCGCCTGTTGATGGGCGCGGCCTTTCCCGGCTGGGGCTATTTGATCGACGGCTTCGTGGAAGCCGCGCTGTGGCCGCTCGCCAGCATCCTGCTGCTGATGCCGCAGCGCCGTCCGGTAGACCCGGACGACACGCGGCCCATCTAGGCAGGCCACACCGCTTTCTGGGTCGCGATCTCTTCCCGCGCGGCCCTTTGGTTTACGCATGACCGAATTCAAGGACACCCAGCAGCAACTCTTCAGGTTCCGCCTGCGCGTGACGGCGGCGGGCCTGTTCGTGTTCGTCTGTTTCGGGCTCATCGTGCTGCGGTTCCTGTACCTGCAGGTCTGGCACCACAGCAAGTATTCGCTGCAGGCCGACGAGAACCGCATTTCGGTTGCGCCCATCGTGCCGAACCGCGGCATCATCACCGACCGCAACGGCGTGGTGCTCGCGAAGAACTACTCGGCGTACACGCTCGAAATCACACCGTCCAAGCTCAACGACACGCTGGACAACGTGATCGACCAGCTCTCCACCGTCATCACGATCGACGCGCGCGACCGGCGCCGCTTCAAGAAGCTGCTGGAAGACTCGAAGCACTTCGAAAGCCTGCCCATCCGCACCCGCCTCACCGACGAGGAAGTGGCGCGCTTCACCGCGCAGCGCTTCCGCTTTCCGGGCGTCGAAGTGCGCGCGCGCCTGTTCCGCCAATATCCGCTCGGCCCCACGGCGGCGCACGTGATCGGCTACATCGGCCGGATCTCGCAGCGCGACCAGGAGCGCATCGACGACCAGAGCGAGCAGAACAACAGCGACCCCGAGCACTACGACCCGCGCCTTGACGCGAACAACTACAAGGGCACGGACTACATCGGCAAGATCGGCGTCGAAGAGAGCTACGAAACCGAACTGCATGGGCTGACAGGCTTCGAGGAAGTCGAGGTGACGGCGGGCGGGCGGCCCGTGCGCACGCTCTCGCGCACGCAGGCGACGCCTGGCAACAACCTCGTGCTCTCGCTCGACATCGGGCTGCAGGAAGTGGCCGAGCAAGCGTTCGCGGGCAAACGCGGCGCGCTGGTGGCCATCGAGCCTTCCACGGGTGATGTGCTCGCGTTCGTCTCGGCGCCGAGCTTCGATCCGAACTCTTTCGTGGACGGCATCGACCAGCAGACCTGGGACGAACTCAACAACTCGCCGGACCACCCGCTCCTGAACCGTCCGCTGCACGGCACCTATCCGCCGGGCTCCACGTACAAGCCGTTCATGGCGCTCGCCGCGCTCACGCTGCACAAACGCACGCCGCAGTGGGGCTTCCAGGATCCCGGCTACTACACGTTCGGCAACCACACGTTCCGCAACGACGTGCGCAGCGGCCAGGGCTGGGTGGACATGAACCGCGCGATCATGGTGTCGAACGACACCTATTTCTACATGGTCGCGCACGACCTGGGGGTCAACGCGATCGCCGACTTCATGAAGCCGTGGGGCTTCGGCCAGATCACGGGCATCGATATTCCGGGCGAAGCGCGCGGCATCCTGCCCTCCACCGAGTGGAAGAGAAAGGCGTACCGCAAGCCGGAAATGCAGCGCTGGTACGAGGGTGAAACGATCAGCCTCGGCATCGGGCAGGGCTACAACTCGTTCACGATCCTGCAACTCGCGCACGCGGTCGCCACGCTCGCCGACAACGGCGTGGTAATGAAGCCCCACCTCGTGAAGGAAATCGAAAACCCCATCACGCACGACACGCATCTCACCGTGCCGCACGAAAGCGGGCGCATCGACGTGAAGCAGTCGGACATCGACGTCGTGAAGCGCGGCATGGAAAACGTGATGATGAATCCGTCCGGCACGGCGTACAAAGTCTTCGCGAACGCGCCGTACGAGTCAGCGGGCAAGACCGGCACGGCGCAGGTGTTCTCGCTCCAGGGCAGCAACTACCGGGCGCACGGGCTTTCCGAAAAGCTGCGCGACCACGCGCTCTTCATCGCGTTCGCGCCGGTGGACCATCCGAAGATCGCGCTCGCGCTGATCGTGGAAAACGGCGGCTGGGGCGCGGAATCGGCCGCGCCGATTGCCCGCCGCGTCATGGACTACTACCTGGTGGACCGCAAGAAACCCGGCATGCAAGCCGCCGAGGTGGCCGCGGCGGCGTCCGCGGCACAGGAAAGCTCGGCACCCGCGATTGGGGATACGGCGACGTCGGCGGTGGGCGCCGTTGGGCCCATCGCTATCGCGCCCGGCTTCAAGGCGCTGCCGATGCCGGTGACGGCGCAGGAAAAAGCGGCGTCTGAGGCGCTGGGCGCGTCGGGGGCGGTCGGTGCGTCGTCCGCTGCTTTGGGCGCATCTTCGGCTACAGCTTCCGGCACGGCGTCAGTTGCGTCGCCCGCTATTTCCTCACCCGCTACAGCGTCGCCAGGTGCCGTGCCGCGCGCGGGGACAGCCATGCCCACCGCCCGCCCAGTTGTACCTCGCGAGGCGAGTACCCCGGGCGCGGCGTCGGCGCAAGACACGCAGGCCCCGGCCACCCGGGCCGAAGCACCGCGCCGCACCGGACCGCGCCCCTCGCGCCGCGGCGCAGGCGACACCGCCTCCGCCGTACTCGCACCGCCGCCTGGCCGCGAGACCGGCGGCGACGCAGCAGACCACACCGTCGTGCCACCCGCGCCCGCCACCGGCGGCATCGACGAGTAAGGAGAGCAGCATGCAGTTCATGCAAATCGACAAGCACGCCGTGCTCGACCGCATCAAGCGGATGTTCGCGGGCTTCGACCGTCCGCTCGCGCTTACTGTCTTCCTGCTGCTGTGCGTGGGCATCGTCACGCTGTACAGCGCGAGTCTGGACGTGCCGGGCCGCGTGGAAGACCAGCTTCGCAACATCCTGTTGACCTTCGTGCTGATGTGGGCGCTCGCCAATGTGCCCCCCACTACGCTGATGCGCTTCGCCGTGCCGCTTTACACCGTGGGCATCGCGCTGCTGGTCGGGGTGGCGATGTTCGGTCTCACGCGCAAGGGCGCGAAGCGCTGGATCAACGTCGGCGTGGTGATTCAGCCGTCGGAGATCCTCAAGATCGCCGTCCCGCTCATGCTGGCCTGGTACTTCCAGCGTCGCGAGGGCGTGATCCGCTGGTACGACTACGTGGTGGGCTTCGTGATTCTGGGGCTGCCGGTCGCGCTGATCGCCAAGCAGCCTGATCTGGGCACCGCCGTGCTCGTGTTCGCCGCGGGCTTTTTCGTGATCTATTTCGCGGGGCTCAGCTTCAAGCTGATCGTGCCCGTGCTGATTGCGGGCGTGATCGCTGTGGGGTCGATTGCGGTCTTCCAGGATCGCATCTGCCAGCCCGAGGTCAACTGGCCCTTGATGCACGACTACCAGAAGCACCGCATCTGCACGCTGCTCGATCCCACGTCAGACCCGCTCGGTAAAGGCTTTCACACTATTCAGGCGGTGATCGCGATCGGCTCGGGCGGACCGCTCGGCAAGGGCTGGCTCAAGGGCACGCAGGCGCATCTGGAGTTCATCCCCGAAAAGCACACCGACTTCATCTTCGCCGTCTTTTCCGAGGAATTCGGGCTGATGGGCGGCATCGTGCTGCTCACGCTCTACATGGCGCTCATTGCGCGCGGGCTCTACATCGCCGCGAACGGCGCGACGCTGTTCGGGCGGCTGCTGGCGGGGTCGCTGACGATGGCGTTCTTCACCTACGCGTTCGTCAACATCGGCATGGTGAGCGGCATCTTGCCGGTGGTCGGCGTGCCGCTGCCCTTCATGAGCTACGGCGGCACCGCGCTCACGACACTCGGCATCGCGATCGGACTCATCATGAGCGTCGCGCGGCAAAAACGGCTGATGCAGAGCTAGGTAGCGCTGCGCGGTTGCGGCCATCGCGCGGTGCCGCAACGCAGCGCACGGCTGATTTCTTATTGCGTCGGCGCGGCCTTCTGAATCTGCGCACTCAACTGCTGGTACTTGAGGCGCGCCGCCGGATCGCCCTGCGCCGCAGCCGCCGCGTAATAGGCGCGCGCCACGTTCAGGTTCTTTGCCACGCCGTCGCCGCCGCGCTCGTAAAAGGAGCCGGCCACGTATTGCGCGGTCATGTCGCCGCCCTCGGCGGCCTTCTTGTACCAGTAGAACGCCTGGCGGTTGTCGCGCGATGTGCCGCGACCGTCCAGGAACTGATTGGCGAGTGCGAGTTCCGCCTGCACATGGCCCTGTTGCGCCGCCTTCAGAAACCACTGATGCGCCTCAGCCGGATCGCGGCCGACGAAGTCGCCGTCGTCGTACATCTTCCCGTAGACATACTGCGCGTGCGACATGTTGGCGTCCGCGGCCTTGCGCAGCCACTTCTTGCCCTCGTCGACGTTGGCGGCCGTGCCCTCGCCGTTGAGCAGCATCATCGCGTAATTGAATTCGGCGAGCCGGTTGCCGCGCTGCGCCGCCTGACGGAATTCCGCAAGCGCCGCGCCGACGTTTCCGGCGTTGTAGTCGGCCACCGCCGATTCAGTCTGGGGATCGCTCTTGCCGCCACCTTGCTGCTGCGCGAGCGCCAAGGCTGGGCCACCCATAAAGAGCCCGCCCGCCGCCGCGAGCGCAGCGATTAGCCGACGCGTTTTCATGACCGTACCTCCTGCAACGCCTGGCGCGTTGCCCGCAACATCCACATGACGTCCGCAGCGAGCGCGATGAAGTTGAAGCCCGCTTCGCGGTACTGACGCGCACTGGCCACGTCCAGTGCAAAAATGCCCGCCGCGATACCCGCGGCACGCGCCGCCGCAACCACCTTCGCCATGGCGGCCTGCACATCGGGATGCTTCGAGTCGCCCAGATGGCCAAGGCTCGCAGCCAGATCCGCCGGTCCGACGAACACGCAGTCCACGCCCGGCGTGGCCGCAATGCGTTCCACCTCTTGCAAGCCCTGCGCCGACTCGATCTGCACGATGGTCGCGATCTGCGCGTTGGCCGTCTGAAGATAGTCGCGCCGCATGCCATAGGCCGCCGCGCGCACGACGCCAGCCACACCGCGCAGACCATCGGGCGTGCTCTGCGACGGATATTGCGTGAGCCGAACGGCATGCGCCGCCTGGTCGGCCGATTCGACGTTCGGGAACATCACGGTGCGCGCGCCGACATCCAGTACGCGCTTGACGAGCCACGGCTCGTTGGCCGGCAGGCGCACCACCGGTTCGCTCGGCAGATGTGCCGCGGCAATCGCCCGCAGCTGGGCGGTCACGTCGACGCTGTCGTTGGGCGTGTGTTCCATGTCGATCAGCAGCCAGTCGAAGCCCGCGTGCGCGAGCGCCTCGGCTGCCGTTTCACTGCCCATGGAAAGCCACAGACCGTACAACGGCCCGGCCTCCTTGAGCCGCTCTTTGAGGGGATTCGTGAAGGTGCTCATCGCCGCGCTCCTTGCGAAAGAGCGACGGCGCCGGCTGGCGGATGCCGTTCAGCCAGGCTGCGCGCGCCGCATGGACGCGTGTCGCGCGTGTGCGCGTGTGGCTGAACGCCTTGGGAAATTGCGGCCGGCACGTCTCGCTCCATGTGATTGTGGAGCGATCATACCGTGACAATAACGGGCACGCGTCGGGGCGGGTCAGCTCCCGCCGGAGGCCCGAATCGTGGGCCTCGCTCGCCGGCGCTGACTAGTCGCGGGTCACTTCCGCCCAGCAATTCGGCGTTTCGTAGAGACGCACGCGCGCCAGACGCAGATTCACGCCGTAGTGGGCGTCGTAGACGTTCGACAGGATGTCGAACGCGATGGCCGCGAGGTTTTCGACCGTGGGAATGCGGTCCAGCACCACGGTCTTGTGGCCGGGCAGCGAGTCGAGGAAACCGCGCACCTGCGTGTCGCCCTCGAAGACGAGGAATGCATGGTCCCAGCGGTCCACCAGATGCTGGTTCGCGAGCGCCTTCACGTCCGCGAAGTCCATCACCATGCCGCGATCCGGCGCGCCTTCCGTTTCCACCAGATCGCCCTGCAGCGTGATTTCGAGCACATAGCGATGGCCGTGCAGATTGCGGCACTGGCTGCGGTGGTCGGGAATGCGGTGGCCCGCATCGAATTCGAGTTTTCGGGTAATCGTCAGCACGGCGGATCAGGGAATGTTCAGGTACTTGTGAGTCTGCATGGACAGCCGCCAGCGCGGATGCCGCTTGCACCAGTCGATGGCGAGCTTCGTGTTGATGTCGCGCGAAGGGCCGTCCATGGGCTGCACGAGAAAGTAATCGAAATCGAGCTTCTCGTAGTCGGCGAGGCGCTGGTTGTCCTGCGGCACGACAACCTTCAGCTCGTTGCCCTTCGTCACGACGAGCGGCGCGTCGGCCTTCGGGCTCACGCAGATCCAGTCGATCGTCTCGAGCACCGGCAGCGAGCCATTCGTTTCGATGGCGATCTCAAAGCCCGCTTCGTGCAGCGCATCGACGAACGGCTGGTCGATCTGCAGCATCGGCTCGCCGCCCGTGCAGACGACGAAGCGGTGCGCTTCGCCTGCGGGCCACAGCGACGCGATTTTCGCGACGAGGTCGGCGGCGTCGCGGTACTTGCCGCCGTTCTCGCCGTCGGTGCCAACGAAGTCGGTATCGCAGAAACGGCACACGGCTTCGCTGCGATCCTCCTCGCGCCCGGACCACAGGTTGCAGCCGGCGAACCGGCAGAACACGGCCGGACGGCCGGCGTTCGCGCCCTCGCCCTGCAACGTATAGAAGATTTCCTTGACCGCGTACGTCATGCTGCTTTCTGTCTGTGTTCGTCCTGGCGTGGGATCACGCCTTCGATTTGCGTCGCCGCTGCGTGTGCGGCACAGGCTCACACGGGCGAAGTCACCTTTTCGCCGGCGAGCCACGCCTCGTATCCGCGTTTGCGCAGCCGGCATGCCGGGCATTCGCCGCAGCCAAAGCCCCAGCTATGCAGTTCCGCCCGTTCGCCGACGTAGCACGTGTGCGTTTCCACGCGAATCAGTTCCACGAGCGCATCGCCGCCCAGCTCATGCGCAAGCCGCCACGTATCGGCCTTGTCGAGCCACATGAGCGGCGTTTCCAGCACGAAGCGGCTGTCCATGCCGAGATTGAGCGCCACCTGCAACGCCTTCATGGTGTCGTCGCGGCAATCCGGGTAGCCCGAGAAATCCGTTTCGCACATTCCGCCGACCAGCACCTGCAATCCACGCCGGTATGCAATCGCCGCCGCGATCGTCATGAACATGAGGTTGCGGCCCGGCACGAACGTGTTCGGCAGCCCGCTCGCGGAGGCTTCGATCTCGATCTCGCGCGTCATCGCGGTTTCGCTGATCGCGCCGAGCACTGACAGGTCGATCATGTGATCGTCGCCCAGGCGAGCGCCCCAAGCCGGAAACTGCTGGGCAATCGCGTTGCGGAAGCTCTCGCGGCACTCCAGTTCGATGCGGTGCCGCTGGCCGTAGTCGAAGCCCAGCGTTTCTACCGTCTCAAAGCGGTCGAGCGCCCATGCAAGGCAAGTGGCCGAGTCCTGGCCGCCCGAAAACAGCACAAGCGCGCTGTTTTTAGCGTCTGTTCGAGTCACCGTGAAGCTCCGTGTATTGAGTGGGGGCACCGCGCTCGCCTCGTGTGCACCCTACGTGCGACGAAGCAGCGCGAAGCGGCAGTGCCGCGGCCCGGGCAGTATAGGTCGCGCCATCTGCTGCAGGGCGCGCACGCGCTTATACCGCCAATCGTCAGAATCTGTCGCCCCGGCGCACGGGCCGGGCAGCGGGTTCGGCCTGCTGCACACTCGTGCCGTTGCTGGAACGGCGGGCCTTGATCGGAACTCGCGAACGGGGCAATCGACGCATGGCGATTGGCGCTTCCGTCTTGCCGCTTCGGTCGCGATGTAGCGCGTTATATTATCACGCGCCCCATACCGCCACCGGCGAGCCGACCGGGCCTACCCGCCTGGACACTGGCCAAAACGAAAGCCCCAGGAATCTGACGATTTCCTGGGGCTTACTTAATTCTGGTGGCCTGGGGCGGAATCGAACCACCGACACGCGGATTTTCAATCCGCTGCTCTACCAACTGAGCTACCGGGCCAACGAAGAAGCGAGAGTATAGCAAAGCACTACGCGCACCTCAAGCCCTCGTCCGAAAATTTCCGGGCCCACTGCTGCCGGGCTTCGAGCCGCCCGACGCACATCGCGCCGTTCATTCCCCCTTGTTCTTGCCGAGGTCGACGCCCAGCTGCTTGAGCTTACGGTACAGGTGCGTACGTTCGAGGCCGGTTTTTTCCGCCACGCGCGTCATGCTGCCGTTCTCGCGCGCAAGGTGGTACTCGAAATACGCGCGCTCGAACGCGTCGCGTGCGTCGCGCAACGGAATGTCGAACGAAATCGAGGCGGTTTGCAGCGCGGCCGCACCGGTCGTCACGCCGTCGGCGGAGAGAATGGGTAGCGCCGCAGCCGACGCAATCGCCGTCGTTCCCGCCGACGCAGGCGGCTTGGCCGCCGCGCCCGCCGCCACCGGCGCCGCCGTGCCGCGCGCAAGTCCCTGCTCCACCGCCTTCAGCAGCTTTTGCAGCGCGATCGGCTTTTCGAGGAAATTAAGCGCGCCGATCTTCGTAGCCTCGACGGCGGTGTCGATGGTCGCGTGCCCCGACATCATGATCACCGGCATGGTGAGCTGCCCCTGGGCCGCCCACTCCTTCAACAGCGTGACGCCATCGGTGTCCGGCATCCAGATGTCGAGCAGCACGAGATCGGGCGCCTGACGCAGGCGAAAGTCGCGCGCTTCCTGTGCGTTTTCCGCCACCTCGACGACGTGTCCCTCGTCGCTCAGGATCTCCGAGAGCAATTCCCGGATACCCATTTCGTCATCTACCACCAGGATGGTTGCCATTTAAGCTGCCCTTGTCTGCACTGTTGCTTTTGTCGTTCCCTGTGAGGCCGCGCGGGCCGTCTTCTCCCCTGTGCTGGGGGCGGCGGCATCGTCCGCGAGCTGGAGAAAGAGAATCGAAATCTGGGCGCCCTCGACCACGTCGCCCGCTCTCAGCCGGTTGCGAATGTCGATGCGCGCGCCGTGTTCGTCGACGATCTTCTTGACCATCGCGAGTCCCAGCCCTGTCCCTTTGGCCTTGGTCGTCACGTAAGGTTCGAATGCGCGCGTCAGGATGCGCGCGGGAAAGCCGGGCCCGTTGTCGGAAACGGTCAGGCGCACCGCGACGCGCGTCTTACCTTCGGCGTCGGGATCGCCATATTCTACTGTTCTCGTTTCGAGCAGCACACGCGGCTGCTCGACATCCGCCACCGCGTCCTGTGCATTCTGCAGCAGGTTATGGATCACCTGGCGCAACTGCGTCGCGTCGCCGCGAATCACGGGCAGCGCGGCAAGCTCGACGTGAATCGCGCTCTTGCCTTCCTCGATGCCGTAGAGCGTCAGCACTTCGCTCACCAGATCGTTGAGCTGAAGATTCGCGAGCACGGCGGGCGGCGTGCGAGCGTAGTCGCGGAAGTTGTCGACCATCTGCTTCATCGCCGCGACCTGGTTGACGATGGTCGTGGCACCGCGCTTGAGCACGTCGGCGTCGGCAGGCGCGAGCTTGTCGGAGAGCTTCATCTGCAGGCGCTCGGCCGAAAGCTGGATGGGCGTGAGCGGGTTCTTGATCTCGTGCGCAAGACGCCGCGCCACTTCGCCCCAAGCGACGGAACGCTGCGCGGAAATCACGTCGGAGATGTCGTCGAACACCACCACGTAGCCTGCCGTCTGCACGTTGCCATTGGCGTCGATCGCGTCGCCGGCCGCCGTTTCGGACACGAGCCGCGCGCCGCGCACGAGCAGCGTGAGCGGATCGGTCTCGCCCGGCACCTGCACCGAAAACTGCTGCTGCCAGTGTCCGCGATCGGCATGGCCATCGCCCGCGGCTTCGCGATCGGCAAAGGCTTTGCGCACCATCGCGCCGAACTCGGCCAGCACGCCGATGCGCTCGAGCGAAGAGCCCAGCATCGCCTGGAACGGCTGACGAAAGATGCGCTCGGCACCGGGATTCGCCGTGGTCAGGCGGAACTGCCGGTCGAACACGAACACGCCCGCCGTGAGGTTCGCGAGAATGCTTTCGAGATACGTCTTCGAATGCTCGAGCGCGATGCGGTTCTTTTCCACCGCGGCGCGCGCTTCGGAAAGCTGCCGCGTCATCGCGTTGAACGACTGCGTGAGGAAGCCCAGCTCGTCGCGCGACTTGACCTCGCGCTTGGGCGTGTAGTCGCCTTCGGTCACTTCCTTCGTGCCTTGCGCGAGCAGGAAGAGCGGACGCGCAAGCTGGTTGCCGAGCGCAAGCGCAATCATCATCGCGATAAAGGTGGCGAGGAAGAGCGCGAGCGTGAGCGTGCCGATATACATCTTGCGCAAGCCGGTCCGGCCGAGCGCCTTCTCCTGATATTCGCGGTAGGCGCGCTGCACGGCATCCGCGTTGCGCGCGAGCGTGGGCGGGACCGGCTGCGTGAGTTGCAGGAAGCGTTCGGTGGGCTGCAGCAGCGACGCGTTGGTGTCCGGAATGCGCTGAACCACGCGCAGCCGCAACGCGCCCTTGCTGCCGTGCTCGCGCGGATCGCCGTCCACTTCGCCTTCGATCGCAGCGAAGCCGCGGCCACGCGCCTGGTCGATCATCAGCGGCGTGGGCAGATCGGTGGGCACGAGCGACGAGAGATTGCCCGACGCCTGCGCCACCACGTGCATCTCGGGCGTGGCGCCCGACATGCTGCGCACGGGCTCGACAATGGTCGCGTCCTGCACGCCGAACTGGTCGCGCAGACGCAACAGCGTGAGCGTGGTGCCGGCCGCGTCAGCGCTCGCAAGCTGCTCGGCCATGAGACGGCCCTTTGTCTGCAGATCCGAGAGCGACGCGTCGAGCATGCCGCGCCCGAGGTTGAGGCCCGACGTGAGCGCGGTTTCGACATTGACGTCGAACCACGACTCGATGCTGCGCGAAACGAACTGATACGACACCACGTAGATGATGCCGCCCGGCACGACGCCCACCAGCGCGAAAAAGAACGCCAGCTTGGCGAGCAGCCGCGTGCCGAACTTGCCCTTCCTGAGCCGCGACACGATCACGACTACGAGGGCCGTCACCACGAGCATGAAGATCAGCGCGACGGCGATGTTGGCCGCGTAGAGCCACGAGTAGTAGCGGTCGAAGAATTCGGTGTTGGCGCTCGCCGCCGCCAGCAGCACGAGCAGCAGCACGGCCGTGACAGCGACCGTCAGGACAAGCAGCCTGACGACGACGCTACTGACACTGGTGGCGCGGCGCACTCTATTTAGCACGATCGCTCACCGTGAAAGTGAAGCGCTTCCAGTCGGAAGCGAGATTCCAGTCGCGGTTGTTCACCGCGTCGATCTGAAACGGCTTGGGCATCAACGCAATGTCGAGCTGCATGCGCACGGACGCGTTGTAGGTCTCGTCCGCGTGGACCTGATTGCGGTCGATCACGTGCCACGACGTAACGTGCTTGATCACCGCAAGCGCCTCCTTCAGCGACGAAAAACCGAGTTGCAGGCCGCCGCTCGACACGCGGTATTCGCGCGTGAGCGGCTGAAACGACAGGCGGATGCTCTGCGAGACGCTCACCGGCTGCTCGTCGAACCAGTACCAGCGCGGCCGGCTCAGTTCGAAATCGGTCGTGAAGTAGAGCGGAATGCCCTTGTTGACGGCATCTTCGAGGCTGCTGTTGAGCTCGAAATCGAAACGCGCGTCGAGGCTCCAGCCGTTGTTGTCCGCCTGAAGCGACGCACGCTGGACGGCGATCTGATCGGCGCGCGCGGGCCCGGCTGCCGTCAGGCAGACGGTCAGCGTGATCCACAGCACGACCGCGAGCCGGAGCGGAAAGAAGCGTTTGATGGTCACCGTTTCTGAAAGCGCGCGTAGAAGAATCCGTCGTGATTCGCGTTGTGCTCTGAAACCGCGGCGGCGCGGCTGGCCTCTGCGGCGGCGCCGGAACCGCCCCGCGCCTCTGCGGACGCGCGATGAGCGGTGGGCAGCAGCTGCCCGGGCGCGTCCAATCGTACCGCATCCTGGTGGAAGCTTTCAAACCAGCGTGCCTGCAACTCGCCCTCCTCGGGAAAGATCGAGCAGGTGACGTAGAGGAGCTCGCCGCCCGTTTTCACGAGCGGCCACAACGCTTGCAGAATGCGGCGCTGTTCGGCGACGAGGGCCTCGATGTCCGAGGCGCGGCGCAGCCACCGAATGTCGGGATGCCGCCGCACGATGCCCGAAGCGGAGCACGGCACGTCGGCGAGAATGCGATCGAACGGCTGGCCGTCGTGCCATTGCGACGGCTCGCCGGCATCGCCCACGCGAATGTCGGCATCGAGCCCCAGGCGTTGCAGGTTCTCCGCGATACGGGGCGCGCGGGCAGGATCGCTTTCGAGCGCAACGAGGTCGATGTCAGCGAGTTCCAGCAGATGACCGGTCTTGCCGCCAGGCGCCGCGCAGGCATCGAGCACGCGCATGCCGTCGTGCACGTCGAGCGAACGCGCGGCCAGCTGGGCGCCGGCATCCTGCACGGAGACGACGCCGCTCGCAAAGCCGGGAATGCGATCGACTGGCGTAGGCACGGCGAGCGTCACCGCCTGCTCGCCGGATTGCGTCGCGTCGATGTGCTGCTCGCGCAGCAGGGCCAGATAGTCGTCCACGCTCGACCGACGCGTGTTCACACGCAACGTGAGCGGGCCGTGGTCATTGCCGGCCGCGAGAATGTCTTGCCACGCGTCGGGCCACGCGCGGCGCGTGGCATCGATCCACCATTGCGGATAGTTCCAGCGTGCGACTTCGTCCTGACGCACCTGCGCGAGCAGCGTGTCGCGCTCACGCAGGAACCCGCGCAGCACGGCGTTCACGAGCCCCTTCGCAAAATTGACTTCGCGGCGCGCGCCGACTGCATTCACGGCCTGGTCCACGACGGTGAAGGTGGCGTACGAAGGCGGCTCGTTTTCGTCGCAGAGCAGCGCCAGCGCGCACGCCAGCATGTTCGTGACGTGTGCGGGCGGCGCCTTGTGGACGCGCAACGCGATCACGCGATCGACTGTCGCGAGGCACCGCATGGTGCGATAGGCGATGTCTTGCGTCGCGCCGCGCGCGAGGCCCACTGCAGAAGCGGGTAGCGAGCCGGATACGGCGGCAAGCGCGGCGGGAAGCGCCGCGCCGCCACGTACTGCGGTCACGGCCTGGGCGGCGCAATCGAGTGCGAAACCCAACGAATCGGGAGCGAGGTGCAGAGCGGACAGACGCGGCTCGCGATGTTGCGGGGACCGACCGGATTGCGGCGCGTGGGCGCTGCGCGCCGGATGGCCCTGGCCCGATTGCGCGGGTCTTGAAGGACGCGAACGTGCCTTGTGATCAGCGGGGGGACGCCGGGAAGGTTTGGATGTCATGAAAAACGAGGGCGGCCACGCAGTGCACGGTGTGCAAACGGTGCATTGTAACGTGACGCGCCACTCGTTCTTTGTTGAGGCGGCCGGCGTGAGTGGGAAGCGCCCGGCGCGCGATAACGGGCGCCGTCAGGGGCGCCCTTGCCGGTTAGTCGAAGCGGCCCGTTCGCGCCATCTCCATGAGGCGCGCGATGCGCTCTTCGGTGGAGGGGTGCGTCGAGAAGAGGTTCGCGATACCACCGGCGTGCAGCGGATTCACGATCATCATTTGCGCCGTGGCCGGATGCTCTTCGGCTGCGGCAAACGGAACGCCGCTCGCATAGCGATGAATCTTGTCGAGCGCAACAGCCAGCGCCTGCGGATCGCCCGAAATCTGCGCGCCGCCGCGGTCGGCCTCGAACTCACGGGCGCGAGAAATGGCCATCTGGATAAGCCCGGCCGCAATCGGCGCAAGTAACGCAACGGCGATACCCGCGATAGGGTTTGCCGGCCGACCGTTCTCGTCACGACCACCGAAGAACATCGCGAAATTCGCGAGCGCGGAGATGGCGCCCGCCATCGTGGCCGAAATCGTGGAGATCAGGATGTCGCGGTGCTTCACGTGAGCAAGTTCGTGCGCCATCACCCCGCGCATTTCACGTTCGGAGAGCACCCGCAGAATGCCCGTGGTCGCCGCGACCGCAGCGTGCTCGGGATTGCGGCCGGTGGCGAACGCGTTCGGTGCAGCTTCGTCGATCAGGTACACGCGGGGCATGGGCAGGCCGGCGCGCGTGGCGAGGTCGCGAACCATCCGGTAGAACTGCGGCGCCGTGGTCTCATCGACTTCCTGCGCGTTGTACATGCGCAGAACCATCTTGTCGGAGAACCAGTACGAAAAGAAGTTCATGCCAAGCGCGACCAGAAGCGCCAGCATCATGCCGCGCTGGCCCCCGATCATGCCGCCGATCACGATGAAAAGGGCCGTGATCGCGGCCATCAACATCGCGGTTTTGACCCAATTGAACATGTGCGCTGCTCCTTGCCCGTAGAAGTTCATCACCTCCCGCAGGTCCATAACGCAGGCCCCATGGCGGGAAAGCGGCTTATTGTAAGCGAACTGTTAGATATGGTCGGACGCGGAAAATTCAATCAGCGTGTGGCGGTGGCAAGCCGGATGCCGAGGCCGACGAAAGCGGTGCCTACGCCGCGGTCCAGCCACCGCTTGAGGGCGGGCTTGCCGGAGAACCGTTGCGTGACGCTGCCGGCAATCCACGCAACGAAACTGTTCCAGATCGTGCTCATCACCACGAACACGACGCCCAGCGTCAAAAACGCCACCACCTTTTGGTCGCTGCCCGGCACGACGAACTGCGGGAAGAACGACACGAAAAAGAGCACGACCTTGGGGTTCAGCACATTCGTCCAGAACCCTTGCAGAAAAAGCTGCCGCAGCGGACGAGCCGTTGCGAGCCCCTGAGAGACGGGATTCGCGGCGTCTGCGGCGGGCTTCTCCGGCTTCGTGAAAATGAGCCGCACGCCGAGATAGACCAGATAGAGCGCGCCGACGAACTTGATTACCGTGAACGCGGTGGCCGACGTGGCAAGCAGGGCGGTAAGCCCAAATGCGCACGCGAGCGAATGCACGCAGCAACCAGCCGAAATGCCGAGCGCCGACATAAGCCCGGCACGGCGGCCCTGAGCCACGCTACGTCCCACGATGTACGCGGTGTCGGGCCCAGGTGTCACGTTGAGCAGGAAGACCGCGACGACGAAAAAACCGAAATGAGTGATGCCGGACATGGAGAACCTCGAAGTCTCTGGGAGACCCGTTAAACACAACGCACTGGAGCGGAAATTTTAGCGCCGACCGCGCGGGCCACGCGACCTGACCGTTCGGCCGATGGCGCGCCGCGTCACGCGCGTCTATCGTTCCAGCAATCAGGCCTTGGAGGCCGGATGTGCCGCAGGCTCCGGCAAGGCGAAACGCTGCCCCGGGACAAGCGGCGAGCCCGCGAGGAACTCGCGCACGGAAAGCCGTTTGCCGCCGGGTTTCTGCAACTGCGTGAGGCGCAAAGCGCCTTCCCCGCACGCCACGATAACGCCGTCAGGCGACACGTCGACGATCTGGCCCGGTTGCGCATCGCCTCGTGCAAAAGCGTCGACCGGTTCGGCTGCCCAGATCTTCAGTGGGGTGCCGTCGAGTGTGCCGGCACCGCCTGGAAACGGATCGAAGGCCCGCACCTGGCGCGCGAGCGCCGCCGCGGGACGCCGCCAGTCGAGCACCGCCTCGTGCTTGCCGATTTTCTCGGCGTAGGTGGCGCCCTCGGCCGGTTGAGGTGTTGTGGGCAGGCGGCCGTCTCGCTCCAGGTCCGCAAGCGCATCGACGATCAACTGCGCGCCCGTTTGCGCGAGGCGGTCGTGCAAGGTCGCCGTGGTATCGGCGGGGGCAATCGGCGTACGGGCCTCGTGAATCATGGCGCCCGTGTCGAGGCCGGCGTCCATCTGCATCAGCGTGATGCCGGTTTCAGCGTCGCCGGCCTCGATCGCGCGATGGATAGGCGCGGCACCTCGCCAGCGCGGCAGCAGCGATGCGTGGATGTTGATGCAACCATGCGGCGCGATATCGAGCACTTCCTGCGGCAGCAGCAAGCCGTAGGCGGCCACCACCATCACATCGTGCGGCGTGGCGCGCAGCAGATCGATACCGGCGGCGGCTTCGGCCGGAAACTTGCCGTTACGGCGCAGCGACGGCGGCTGTGCGACGGCCAGACCGTGTTCGGTCGCGTAACGCTTGACCGGGCTCGCCTGCAACTTCATGCCTCGCCCGGCCGGCCGGTCGGGCTGGGTCAGCACGAGCGGCACCGTAAAACCGGCCTGGTGGATGGCGGCGAGTGCCGCCGCAGCAAACTCCGGCGTACCAGCAAAAACGACGCGTAAGGAATGACTCATGAGGCAAACGACCAGACGTGATGACGGCAGAAGTTGAAAGCAGCGGCGAGGTTGCGCCGCAAGCCGCGCGTCACATCGCGCGTTCGAGCTTCTTCATCTTGCTCTTGATGCGCGTCTGCTTGAGCGGCGAGAGGTACTCGACGAACACGCGGCCCATCAGGTGATCCATTTCGTGCTGGATGCACACGGCAAGCAGCCCTTCGCAATCCAGTTCGAAAGGCTCACCCTTTTCGTTGAGGGCGCGCACGCGCACCTTGTCGGCACGCTCCACGTTGTCGTAAATGCCCGGCACCGAAAGGCAGCCCTCTTCGGAGAGCTTCTTCTCGTTGCTGGACCACACGATCTCGGGATTGATGAAGGTGAGCAGCTGGTCGTGCGTTTCCGACACGTCGATCACGATCACGCGCTCATGCACATCCACCTGCGTGGCGGCCAGCCCTACACCCGGGGCCTTGTACATCGTCTCGGCCATGTCGGCTACGAGCTTGCGGATACGGTTGTCGACCTCTGCAACGGGTTTTGCGACCTTGTGCAGCCGCTTGTCGGGATAGTGAAGGATGTTCAGTAAAGCCATGGCATCAAGAGGATTTTCGTGGCGCGCCGCGCGCCGAAAGGGCATCGGCCGGACTGGCCATACGGCCAGCTTGGCGACCGCACGGGCGACGCACACCATATAACGACTGGGTCCGCGGGATTCAATGCACGAATCAGAGCAGACCAGTTCCCCTGTGGCTGCCACCGGGCACGCCGCAGGTCGTCTTTCATTTCGGATGATGAAAATTTTAGCATGGCCCGTCTCTGGCTGCTTTCGCCGGGAGGGCTATCTTGAACCGCTACGGGACTGACGCAACGTGAACTCTATGCATTCGCTGCCTATGACCGACGCCGAACTCATTGGCTGGCTGCGCCTGTCCTGCGCGCCGGGCGTGTCGCCCGCCGCACTGCGCAAGCTGCTCGAAACATTCGGCTTGCCGCAGGCCGTGCTGACGCAGCCGTTCGCCGCGCTCGCAACCGCAACCGATACGCGCACGGCCCACGCCGTACTGTCCGCGCCCGGGCCTGAGTTCGCGGGGCAGGCCGCAGCTGCCCTTGCATGGCGCGAGCAGGCGGGCAATTGGATCCTGACATTGTGCGACCCTGCCTACCCGCCCATGTTGCTCACCATGCCTGATCCACCGCCACTGCTATATATAAAGGGGCAACTCGAGTCGCTGCATCGGAAGGCGGTGGCGGTCGTGGGAAGCCGAAGCGCGACGCCGCAAGGCACCGAAGACGCCGCACGCTTCGCCCGCGCTTTTTCCGCGGCTGGCCTGACCGTCGTGTCCGGCCTCGCACTGGGCATCGACGGCGCCGCACATCGGGGCGCGCTAGCCGGTCCCGGCGGGACGGTTGCGGTGATCGGCACCGGCGTCGATCTCGTCTATCCGCCTTCGCATCGGGCGCTCGCCGCGCAGATCGGTGAGCAAGGCGCGATTGTCTCTGAGTGGCCGCTCGGCACGCCGGCGCGACCGTCCAACTTTCCTCAACGTAATCGCCTGATTGCAGGGCTTTCCAGCGGTGTGCTGGTCGTCGAAGCCGCGATGCGCTCCGGTTCACTGATCACCGCACGCCTCGCCAACGAAATGGGGCGAGACGTTTTCGCGTTGCCCGGCTCCATCCATGCGCCGCTCTCGAAGGGCTGCCACCGAATGCTGAAACAGGGTGCGATGCTGGTGGAGACAGCAGACGAGGTGCTGGAACAGCTTGGCGTGGCAACGGCGCCGCGCCCCCGGCCCGCATTCACCGAGGTAAACACGACGGCCACCCGTTCGAGCCGCACCAAAGGTGATCGCGCGAGCGCTCCCTCAGGCTCGGGCGAGGACGTGGGCAGCCGGCCGGCCGAACGCGCGCCGCAACACAACGCCCGCCTCGATACGCCCCCATCCCCGGCTGCCCTAACGCCAGACGCGCAGCGGCTACTGGACGCACTCGGCCACGCACCGGCCACGCTTGAAATCCTCGCCGGGCGCACCGAAATGGAGGAAGCGGCACTGCAGCGGGCACTGCTGTACCTCGAACTGGCCGGCCGCATCACGGCCCTGCCCGGGGGCCGTTTCACCCGGGCGAGCCGCGACTGAGGCGGCGTCATGCTAAATTCGGCGGACCAGCCGGCTTGCTCCGGAGACCACCAGTACAAGAGAGATAGCGAGGAACCATCATGCCCGCGCTGAACCTCGACACCGATTCCGAGCGAATCGCCGAGCGCGTAACCGATCCGAACACCTTGTTCGTTGCCTGCCTGTGCGCGGAATGGTGCGGCACCTGCCGCGAGTACCGCGCAGCGTTTGACCGACTCGCCGACGCCCACCCGGAAATCTGTTTCGCCTGGATCGACATCGAAACGCATGCAGACCGCTTCGACGACCTCGATGTAGAAAACTTCCCTACGATCCTGATCGAAGATGCCAGCGCCACCCGTTTTTTCGGCACCGTGTTGCCGCAAGCGGCCATCGTGGAGCGCATGCTCGCCGACCTGACCGCGCTGCCGGGCGTGAAGGATGCGCCCAAGCTAAGGCCGGCTCTCGCCATGGCGTGAGCCCGCATGGGGCCGTCCATGGCGGTCGGCGGCCCTGTCTGAAGCGCTGCGCAGGTCCGCCGCGCCGCGCTTGCCGGTACCTTGGCGCCCCATTATGATGAGGCGCTTTTTTGGGGCGTCGAAACCGCCGCTGGCGCAGCGTGTGCTATAAAGCGGTCGTTATGGGCGTCTGCCCGACTCTACCCACTTGCAACCAGTCATGTCGAAAGCACTGATCATCGCCGAGAAGCCGTCCGTCGCGAACGACATCGCACGCGCTTTGGGCGGCTTCACCAAGCATGACGAATACTACGAAAGCGACGAATACGTGCTTTCGTCCGCTGTCGGCCATCTGCTCGAGATCGCCGCTCCCGAAGAGTACGAAGTCAAGCGCGGCAAATGGAGTTTCGCGCATCTGCCCGTCATCCCGCCCCACTTCGACCTGAATCCCATCGCGAAAAGCGAGTCGCGGCTCAAGGTGCTCACGAGGCTGATGAAGCGCAAGGACGTCGACCGACTCATCAACGCATGTGACGCGGGGCGCGAAGGCGAGCTGATCTTCCGTCTGATCGTTCAGCACGCAAAAGCGAAGCAGCCCGTCCAGCGGCTGTGGCTGCAATCGATGACGCCCGCCGCCATCCGCGAAGGCTTCGCCCATCTGCGCAGCGACGAAGACATGCAGCCGCTCGCGGATGCCGCCCGCTGCCGGTCGGAAGCGGACTGGCTGGTGGGGATCAACGGCACGCGCGCCATGACCGCGTTCAACAGCAAGGGCGGCGGCTTCTTCCTCACGACGGTGGGTCGCGTGCAGACGCCGACGCTTTCCATCGTCGTGGAGCGCGAAGAAAAGATTCGCCGCTTCGTGCCGCGCGACTACTGGGAAGTGCGCGCCGAGTTTGTGTGCGCCGCCGGTTTCTATGAAGGACGCTGGTTCGACCCGAAGTTCAAGCGCGACGAGTTCGATCCGGAAAAGCGCGAATCGCGCCTGTGGAGCCTGCCCGCAGCGGAAACCATCGTCGCCGCGTGCCGCGGCCAATTGGGCACGGTCACCGAGGAATCGAAGCCCTCAACGCAACTGTCCCCGCTGCTCTTCGACTTGACCAGCCTGCAGCGCGAAGCGAACGGCCGCTTCGGCTTTTCGGCCAAGAACACGCTGGGCCTCGCCCAGGCGCTGTACGAAAAGCACAAGGTGCTCACCTATCCGCGTACCGACGCGCGCGCGCTGCCGGAAGACTATATCGGCACCGTAAAGAGCACCCTGGACATGCTCAAGGAGAGCAACAACTACCTGCCGCACGCAAAGCAGGTGCTCGACAAAGGCTGGGTGAAGCCGAACAAGCGCATCTTCGACAACTCGAAGATCAGCGACCACTTCGCCATCATTCCCACGCTGCAGGCGCCGAAGGCGCTGTCCGAGCCGGAACAGAAGCTCTACGACCTCGTCGTGAAGCGCTTCCTCGCCGTGTTCTTCCCCGCAGCCGAATACCGCGTGACGACGCGCATCACCGAAGTCGTCGGCCATCACTTCAAGACTGAAGGCAAGGTACTGATCGAGCCGGGCTGGCTGCAGGTATACGGCCGGGACGCGGGCGGCGACGACGCCAACCTCGTACCCGTGCAGAAGGACGAGAAGGTCGAGACTGACAAGATCGCCGCCCATCAGCTCACCACCAAGCCGCCCGCACGCTACAACGAAGCCACGCTGCTGTCAGCCATGGAAGGCGCGGGCAAACTCGTCGAAGACGACGAGTTGCGCGAGGCCATGGCCGCGAAGGGGCTCGGTACGCCGGCCACGCGCGCGGCCATTATCGAAGGTCTGCTCGGCGAGAAGTATCTGGTTCGGGAAGGGCGCGAACTGATTCCAACGGCCAAGGCGTTCCAGCTGATGACGCTGCTGCGCGGCCTCGGCGTCGAGGAGTTGACCGCGCCCGAACTCACCGGCGAATGGGAACACAAGCTCGCCCAGATGGAGCACGGCAACTTGCATCGCGACGCGTTCATGCAGGAAATTGCCCGCATGACGCAGACCATCGTGAAGCGCGCGAAGGAGTACGACTCCGACACCATTCCCGGCGACTATGCGACGCTCGAAACGCCGTGCCCGAACTGCGGTGGGCAGGTGAAGGAAAACTACCGGCGCTTCGCGTGTACGAAGTGCGAGTTCTCGATCTCGAAAATTCCGGGTGGCCGGCAATTCGAGATTCCGGAAGTCGAAGAACTCCTGCAGAAAAAAGAGATTGGTCCGCTCTCAGGGTTCCGCAGCAAGATGGGCCGGCCGTTCTCGGCCATCCTCAAGCTCTCGTTCGACGACGAAACGAAGAACTACAAGCTCGAGTTCGACTTTGGCCAGGATCAGGGCGGCGAGGATGGCGAGGCACCCGACTTCTCCGACCAGGAGCCCGTGGGCGCCTGCCCGAAATGCAAGGCGCGCGTGTTCGAGCACGGCATGAGCTATGTGTGCGAGAACTCGGTCGCCAATCCGAAGACCTGCGATTTCCGCTCGGGCAAGGTGATCCTGCAACAGGAAATCTCGCGCGATCAGATGGCGAAGCTGCTGACCGAAGGCCGAACGGATCTGCTGACCAGCTTCAAGTCGTCGCGCACGGGCCGCAACTTCAAGGCGTTCCTGGTAAAACAGAACGACGGCAAGATCGGCTTCGAGTTCGAGAAAAAGGAGCCTGCCGCTGGAAAGACGGCCGCCAAAACGGCCGCGAAAAAGACGGCGGCAACAGTGGGCGCAGAGGCAGAAGGCGATGGCGACACGGTGACCGAAACCGTCGCCGCGACGCCGGCGCGCAAGACGGCCGCGGCGAAGACCGCGCCGGCACGCAAGGTGGCCGCGAAGAAGACAGTGGCGCGCAAGACCGGATCGTAAGTCACCGGCACGCCTGCGAAGGCGCGCCGTGAAGTCCACGCCGCCGTCCCCCGCTTCTTCAAAGCCAGAACACCAGGACGTGTGAAGCAAAAAAAGCGCAGCCGCGGCTGCGCTTTTTTATTTCGCGAGGGAAACCTGCCTCCAGGAAATTATCCCGGCGGCAGGCCGCGAACTTGCATCGCCCCTCCCCGCCGCGCGAGTCGAACCAGAATCAAACCGGCGACGCCGCGCTCGACCGGCGTACACGCCCAGGCGAGCGCTGCGTCTTCGGCGAAATCTCACGATCGAGCAGACTCGAGAGCGGTTCGGCACCGTCGAACGCTTCGGGCGCCAACATCTCGCCGTCAGCATGCGCGGCGACGCCGGCAGCCGGACGCCCATAGCCGTCCTTGATCCACTGCTCGCCCAGCACGCCGTTCGGCGTCTGGCTGAAATGCTCCACCAGGTGATCGATGAACGTGCGCACCTTCGCCGGCAGATGGCGCCGGCTCGGGTACGCGATATTGAGTTCGACCTGCGGCAGCCGGTAGTCGCCCAGCAAGCGCACCAGCCGCCCGCGCGTCATGTCGCGGCCAATCAGGTAGCTCGGCAGGATCGCGATACCCATGCCGAGCAGCGCGAACTGACGCAGCATCTCGGTGTTGTTCGCGACGACCACGTTAGTGGGGCGCACCCGCACCTCGCCCTCGGGACCGGTGAATACGCGCTCGTCACCCCAGTACTCGGAAGGCGGCGACAGGCACGGATGCTCCATCAGATGCTCCGGACGCGTGGGCGTGCCGTGCTTTTCCAGATAGGCCGGCGTGGCGCAGACGGTCATGCAGCCGGTGGTGAGGCGCCGCGTCACGATACTGGCGCCGCGCATCTGCCGGGCAACCACCACGCCCACGTCGAAGCCTTCTTCCACGAGGTCGACCTGCCGGTCGACCAACGTGACGTCCGGAATCACCTTCGGATAGCGTTCCGCGTAGGTTTGCAGCACCGGCGCGAGATTGTGCAGCCCGAACACCACGGGCGCCACGATACGCAGCGTGCCGACCGGCTCATGGTTGCGGGCCACCACCATCTGCTCCACGTCTTCCAGTTCGTCCAGGATCTGACGCGCGCGTTCCAGGTAGACCTGGCCCGACTCGGTCAGCGAGAGGCTGCGCGTCGTCCGGTTCAGCAAGCGAGTACCCAGCCGACCTTCCAGGTCGGCAACGTGACGCGTGGCAACTGCATTCGAAATGTCCATCGCGCTGGCGGCGCGGGCGAAGCTGCCGAGATCCGCCACCTTGACGAATACCCGCATCGACTGCAAATGATCCATGTGAAACTCCTGCCGTTTATTACTTATGCCTTTCGGAGGCCATAGGCGAATTCGGAATTCTCCTACGACTCCCAAGTTCGTGCAGAAGTTGCCTAAGAAGCCGTTAAATTTCCTTAAATTCGTGCCAATGTGGACTTTCCCGCAAATCTGATCCGCCCATTGTTCCTCGACGGGAAACAATCTGCTGCGGCGCAAGGGGGAGGGGCGCTTCGACGAACAAATGGCCATATGGGCGGCGGGAATAGCGCTACGCGGGGACAAACCAACGCTCGAGCAAACCTGTCACGGCTGCCAGAAAAGCCAAGAAAAAAGCCGCCCGAAGGCGGCTTCAAAGCGAAGCAGGCGCTCACATCACCTTGCAGACAAGCGCTTCTCCAGCGCTTCGCGCGCCTCGTTCAGCGCGGGCGGCAAGCGGTGCTGCAGCGTGTCGAAGAGTTCGGCGTGCAGTCGTAGCTCACTTCGCCACGCGTCTGTGTCGACCGACATCACCAGATCAAACTGCGCTTCGGTGAAATCGAGCCCGCTCCAGTCCAGGTCGTCGTAGCGCGGCGAAACACCGAACGCGTGCTCGTCGCCGTCGGCTTTGTCGTCCACGCGGCTCACCATCCAGTCCAGCACCCGCATGTTCTCGCCGAAACCCGGCCACACGAACTTGCCATCCGGCCCCTTGCGGAACCAGTTCACGCAGAAGATCTTCGGCAGCTTCGCGCCCAATTGCGTGAGGCGCGCGCCCACCGCCAGCCAGTGCGCAAAGTAGTCGCTCATGTTGTAGCCGCAGAACGGCAGCATGGCGAACGGGTCGCGCCGCACCACGCCCTGCTGGCCCGCCGCCGCGGCCGTGGTCTCGGAGCCCATCGTCGCGGCCATGTAGACGCCCTCCACCCAGTTGCGTGCCTCGGTGACGAGCGGCACCGTGGTGGAACGGCGGCCGCCAAATACGAAGGCATCGATAGGCACGCCGGCCGGGTTCTCCCAATCCGGATCGATCGACGGACATTGCGAAGCCGGCGCCGTGAAGCGCGCGTTCGGATGCGCCGCCTTGCGGCCGGTTTCCTTGGCGATTTCGGGCGTCCAGTCCTGGCCTTGCCAGTCGATCAGGTGTGCCGGCGGCTCGTCGGTCATGCCTTCCCACCAGACGTCGCCGTCGTCCGTGAGCGCGACGTTCGTGAAGATGACGTTCGCCTTGAGCGTCGCCATCGCGTTGTAGTTCGTCTTCTCGCTCGTGCCCGGCGCCACGCCGAAATAGCCCGCTTCGGGGTTGATCGCGTAGAGGCGACCGTCCTTGCCCGGCTTGATCCAGGCGATGTCGTCGCCGATCGTCGAAATTTGCCAGCCGTTCATGCCCGGCGGCGGAATCAGCATCGCGAAATTGGTCTTGCCGCAGGCCGACGGAAACGCTGCCGCGACATGGAACTTGCGCCCTTCGGGCGTCGTCACGCCGAGAATCAGCATGTGTTCGGCGAGCCAGCCCTCGTCGCGGCCCATCGTCGACGCAATGCGCAGCGCAAAGCACTTCTTGCCGAGCAGCGCATTGCCGCCGTAGCCGGAGCCGTAGCTCCAGATCTCGCGGCTCTCCGGGAAATGGACGATGTACTTCGTGTCGTTGCACGGCCACGCCACGTCCTGCTGCCCCGCGGCAAGCGGCGCGCCCACCGAATGCACGCACGGCACGAAGTCGCCGTCTTCGCCCAGCACGTCGTACACCTTGCGGCCCATGCGCGTCATGATGCGCATGTTCACGACCACGTACGGGCTATCCGAAAGCTCCACGCCGATGTGCGCGATGGGCGAGCCGAGCGGCCCCATCGAAAACGGCACGACGTACATCGTGCGGCCGCGCATCGCACCGTCGAAGAGACCATCAAGGGTGGCGCGCATCTCGCCGGGCGCCACCCAGTTGTTGGTGGGGCCCGCGTCCTCCTTGCGCTGCGAGCAGATGAACGTGCGGTCTTCCACGCGCGCGACGTCGGACGGCGACGAACACGCCAGATACGAATTCGGCCGCTTCTCGGGATTGAGCTTTCTCAGCGTGCCGGCCTCCACCATCTGCGCGCAGAGGCGGTCGTATTCCTCCTGCGAACCGTCGCACCAGACCACGCGCGCGGGTTTCGTCAGCGCGGCGACGCGCTGCACCCATTCGATGAGCTTGCGGTGTTTGACCCAGGCCGGCGCTTCTACGGCGGCTTGACCTGCAAAGGCGGGATGGTTCATCGAGCTGTCTCCGTTTTGTAAAAAGTAAAGGGAAAACGGCACGAGCCACGAGACGCTGCTGCGAGAGGCGGCGCGGTCTCGCCACGCAACATGCGTGGGCAAGAGGGAGCGCAAATCGTCAAGGGCCCTGCAGCCTGTCGTTCGAAACCGTCTGTAAAGCGGCTTGCATCGAGACGCGACAAGCTGTTAAAAACGCGGTAAATCTGTCTTGCATGACGCGGTGCGGCGCCGCTACGGCGCTGCAAGCGACACGACACAATCACGATTCGTACCACCATGGACGCCGCGCTTCGGTGGGACAGCCAGCATATCGCTCCGTTCCGCACCTCGTGGTGCGTCGCAAAACTCAAACGCCATGAAAATTGCCATCCTCGACGACTATCAGGACGCCGTTCGCAAACTCGACTGCTTTCAACTGCTGGCCAATCACGAGGTCAAGGTCTTCAACAACACCGTGCGCGGACTCGGACAACTGGCGAGCCGCCTTGCCGAAGTCGATGCGCTGGTGCTGATCCGCGAACGGACCCGCATCACCTCGCAACTGCTCGACAAACTCCCCCACCTTCGGATGATCAGCCAGACGGGCAAGGTGTCGAGCCACATCGATCTGCCCGCCTGTACCGAGCGCGGCATCGCCGTGCTGGAAGGCGCCGGCTCGCCCGTGGCGCCGGCCGAACTGACGTGGGCCCTCATCATGGCGGCCCAGCGGCGCATTCCGCAATACGTGGCAAACCTTAAGCAAGGGGCCTGGCAGCAGTCGGGATTGAAGACCTCGGCGCTGCCGCCGAACTTCGGGCTGGGCCAGGTGATGCGCGGCCAGACGCTCGGCATCTGGGGCTACGGCAAGATCGGCCGGCTCGTGGCCGGTTACGGCAAGGCGTTCGGCATGAACGTTTTGATCTGGGGCCGCGAACACTCGCTGGAAGCCGCACGTGCCGACGGCTATACGACAGCGGAAAGCCGCGAGGCCTTGTTCGAACAGAGCGACGTGCTCACGCTCCACCTTCGCCTGCACGACGACACGCGCGGCATCGTCAAGCTCGACGACCTCATGCGCATGAAACCCACGGCGCTGCTCGTCAACACGAGCCGCGCCGAGCTGCTGGAAGAGAACGCGCTGGTCAACGCCCTATCGCGCAACCGGCCCGGGATGGTGGCCGTGGACGTCTACGAAAGCGAGCCGATTCTGCAAGGCTATAGCCTGCTGCGCATGGAGAACGTGATCTGCACGCCACACATCGGCTACGTGGAACGGGAGAGCTACGAACTGTATTTCAGCGCTGCGTTCCGCAACATTCTCGCCTTCGATAGCGGCGACACGTCGAGCGTGGCGAACCCCGATGCGTTGCAGGGTGGGCGCCGGAGGTAATCGCTCCTGGCTCGTGTGAGCGGCGGGTCGTGATCGATCAGTTCGACTCGCTGGCAAGCTCGAGCAGTTCGGGCACGCGAGCGAGGAACTGCTCGCCATCCACGCGGCCGAGGTTGTACGCGTGCTGCATCTGCGAAGGGCTCGTGTAGTCCCAGCTCGAGATCGGCACCTTGCGCGACGGTTGCACATAGATGCGCTGCTGCGCGCCGTGCGGCACGACAAACATCTGCGGACGCGGATAGAGACGCGTCACCATTACGAGCACGAGGCCTGGGGCAGCGTCGAGTGCGCCGACCGGTACGTTATCGACCATGCCGCCATCGAGCACAGGCCGCCCGTTGCGTCGCAATACGGGCGTGAAAGGCGGCGTGCACGATGATTGCAGGATCAGGTCGGCCAGTTCCTCCACCGACGCACACGTCTGCGCCGTCACGAATTCCGGCTGAAAACCGAGCTTGCGGCCGAGCGTGGGATGCAGCGTCTTGCGAACGTACTTCTCGATGTTGTAAGCGACGAGCCCGGCCGCGACCGCGCTGCGCGCACCGAGCCAGCGCGGCAGATGCGACACGCCGATGCGAATGGCAGGCGCGTGCTTCAACTGCTCGAAGTGCTCGCCGTAGATATCGAGCAGCGCCTGACGATAAATGCGGTAGTGAGGAAACACCGACTCGCCGCGCAGCAGATTGCCCCAGTACGCATTGCGCGTGTTGTGACGCAAGGCGTTCTCGTAGTAACGCATCACCCAGTCTGCGTCACGTGTGTAGAGCATGCAGGCGGTGGCTGCGCCCGCCGAGATGCCGGCGATCACGCGCGGACGAATATCCAGCTCGGGCCGCACGACGTCCCAGAAACCGGCCTGCCACCAGCAGCGATTTCCGCCGCCGGCAAATACCACCTGATCGAACATGTTGTTCCTTCGGTCCTTCCCGGCTTCGATTTTTTTCTGCTTCCTGCAGGACTCAAAACGCCGCGGCTGCTCAGTCGAGCAGCGCGTAAGTCGTGGTGGCGTGGACGGCCATCTTGCCGTCCTCGTCGAACAGTTCGACTTCGCCGAACACGAGGTTGCGGCCCATTCTCAGCACGCGAGCGGTCACGAGCACGTCGCCCTTGCGCACGGGCCGCATGAAGCTGATGTTCAGAGAGACGGTGGTCATGGGCCGAAACTCGCCGAGCGCAGCGGAAATGGCGACGATCATCGCCGTGTCGGCGGCCGCCATGAACACCTGGCCGCAGATCACGCCGCCCGCATGGCGCAGTTCGCCAGAAAACGGCAGGCGCAGCGTGGCACCCTCCTCGCCGACGGAGACGGGCGTGAGCGCAAGCGCCTTCACCCAGGGGGCGAGCACGCGGTCGAGCAGGCTGCGGATAGCGGTGTCGTCCATTGTTTTTGCTGTGCTTTGTCGTGTCGCGACATGATAGCTGCCCGGGGTATCTCACGCCCTGAGGACAGACTCGAGCCTCGTCAGACGCCCCCTGAACGGCCGGGTCGCAGAATTTTTTAAGAAAATCAGCGGGAGGGACTAGGCAAGACAGAAAAAGTCCTGCATAATTCGCAGTCTCTTGGGGCGTTAGCTCAGTTGGTAGAGCAGCGGACTCTTAATCCGTAGGTCGAGTGTTCGAGTCACTCACGCCCCACCAAGGAATTCAAAGGGCTTAGCGTTTTCGCTAAGCCCTTTTTGTTTTTCTCCGCAAAACACCTCGAATCTGAAAGCGCTACCGCCCGCGCCGATTGCAGAAGGGCCGCATGGAAAACCTGGCAGCAACCCTCAACATCCTTTCGGCTATCGCCGCGCTGACCGCAGCAGGCTTGTGGTGGCGGGCATCGCACGCCATCGTGCCATCCGACTATGCCGAACCTGTCGCCGACGGAACCAGGTACGTCACCTTTCGCGGACGCCAGCCGGTCGGAATCACGCCATCCGGCAAGCGATACGAGTTTCTGGAGACGCTCGAACTCCAAGGACGGTTAAACACATATGCAGCAGCAACGGCCGCTGCCGCCGCCCTTCTCCAAGGTCTTGCCCTCGGCGTGCCGCTACTAGCCTCACTGGCGCAACGTTAGCCACCGCCACGCACGCACAGCCTACGCAGCACGTCACCGCTCAATAAGGCTCGCCGGCTTGCTCGCGTCGCGCAATGCGCTAAACGTCCTCATCGACATCGCTCGTTGGTTCAAACAAAAGGCGGGCAACGCATGTACCCCGCGCAGCCCGCCCTCAGCCATCAGCAACAGAACAGCCGACGCACGGCAGCGGCCACGCCGCCACTGCCGTCCCCAGCCGCCCGCTTTAATCCGTCCCGTACTTCGGCGACCGCGGCCCATACAGCAGCCCGTTCGGCGGTCCCGCGTGCAGCAGCCGATAACTCGTCACGCCCGCAATATCGTGGCTCTTGTCCGTGAGCGAGTTGGCAATCTGCTTGATTGCAGCGGTCACCAGCATGCCGATCAGGCCGCCGCCGCTATTGTTGTTGCCCTCGTTGCTGCTCGCGCTCGCCGCGCCCTGCCACAGAACATCGCCAGTCTTGAGGTCCACGAGCTTCGCCCCAGCCGTTACGACAGTGGCACTGTCCAGCACGCGGTACACCGTGCCGAACTGCGTCACCTTGCAGTACAACGCGGCGTCGGCGCCGAAGATCTCGCGCAGCTTCGCGGGCGACGTGGCCTGGATGTCGGCCGCGGTCGTAAGGCCGTTCTGCTTGAACGTTTCGTCCATCACGGCCACCGGCACCACGTAGTAGCCGGCTTCGGCGAGCGGCATGGTCATCTGCGAGAGCATGCTGTTCGTCGCCTGCACGTCGGCCGTTTCGTTGGTCGGCGGCAAAACGAGGATGGAACGCGGACGGCTGTTCTTGAACGCGGTGTAGTCCGCGTGCTTCACCGGCTGCGCACAGGCGGCGAGCAGGGCGAGCGTCGAGAAGGCAAACCAGAGTTTGAGAGAGAGGAACTTGGACATGGTGGCGCGCTCAGGGTTGTTTCGGTTTCTTCATCAGGAAGTCCATGTAGGTCGAGGACTCCGGAAAGAGTTCTTTCTCGGCCTCGAACTCCTGCATGGCCTGCGTGTCGTTACCGACGTTCGCGTACAGCATGCCCAGTTGCGCGTGAAAGCCCGGCGGCGGCGTGTGGCCCTGACCGCGAATTTCCTGCAATGACTTCTCGAGCGAATCGATCTGCGCTTGCGGCGCCTTGCCGCCCTTCAGGTAGTCGTAGACCGCGGGCTGATAGCCGTTCCATTGGTAGAGCGGCGGCGGACTGTTCGCGACGCATCCTGTGAGGAGCATCGCAGCAGCAGCCGTGGCCGGCAGGCAGATTCCCCGTATCGTGCCGATGTACTTCATTGGTAACCCCGTCTTCGTGGTTGTTGTCAGTGATTGATTCTTCCGGGACGCACCGAGGTGCGCCCACGGCGCGCTGAATCGCGCCTAACTGCGCTTACTGCTGTTACTGCCCTTACTGCGCCGCCTTCAACGCGCCCGCATCCACCTGCTCTGCGAGATGATTGACGGCTTCCTGGATGGCAAGCTCGAGCACCTTGCCGTTGAGCGTGGAGTCGTAGCTCGCGGTGCCGCCGAAGCCGATCACCTCGCGGTTCGACAGGCTGAATTCGCCCGCGCCCTGGCTCGACGCGACGACTTCGGACGTCGTGGTATTCACCACGTTGAGGCTCACCTTCGCGTACGCCACCTGGTTCTTGCCGCGGCCCAGAATGCCGAAGAATTCGTGGTCACCCACTTCCTTGCGGCCGAACTCGGTCACGTCGCCGGTGATCACGTAGTTGGCGCCCTTGATGGCCTGCCCCTTCTTCATGAAGCCGGCTTCCTGGCGAATCTCCTCGAGGTTGTCGCGATCGAGCACGTTGAAGCGCCCGCTCTGCTGAAGCGACGTGATGAGGATGGTCTTGGCCTGGCCGCCCAGGCGGTCGATGCCGTCGGAGAAGATGCCGCGCATGTAGCTCGAACGGTTATCGAACTTGCCGACGGCGATGCCCACGGGCTTGCCGGTGGCGGGCCGCTGCGCACTCGTGACGGGCGGCACGGGCAGTGTGCGCGACGACTCGGTGGCACATCCGCCCAGCGCCACGGCTGCGACAGCAGCAGCGGCGGCAAGCGTGATCCCGCAGGTCTTGAAGAGCTTCATTATTTCTTCCTCGATGGTCACGAAAACAGCAATGGTCAACACGCGACGCGCGACACCACGGCCGTGCGAAAGCACGCCGGCAAACGCGGACGCGTGAAAGAACTAGAACGCCTGGAAAGGCAGGGAAACGTTGGGGACGCGGTAGCGGCGGTGCGCCGGCCGCGAGGCATGCAGCGCGCGCGACGACGCGCGGCCCGCTGCGGTCTTATGGTGATCTGCTCGATCTGCTTGATCTAACCGGACGGCGATCGTTTTTTCAGCGACCGTGACCGTCATTCCCCGAAGCCCGGTGGGCTTGAACCCGTTGGTGCGGTGGTTCATTTTTATAGTAGAAGCCTGTTTGTAACAGGTTGTAATCTACCGAAATTTGCAATTAGCTGCGACCAAACTTCGCAAGAAATGCATAAATACGACAAATTATGCAATGCGCATCGCAGGCATCACAGGCCGAGCCCGCGGGCAAACCGCTGCCGCAGAAACTGGGTGAAGGCGCGAATCGTGACGGCGCCCTCGCGGTGCTGCGGGTACACCGCGTAAAGCGCAAGCGGAGGCGCGACGAAGCCGTCGAGCACTTCGATCAGTTTCCCGCTGCCCAGCGACCCCGCCACGATGAACTCGGGCAGCAGCGCAATGCCGAGCCCCGCCACCGCTGCATCGCGAATCACCTCGCCGTTGTTGGCGCGCAGCGGCCCGTGCACCTCGAAGGTCTGCCGCGCGCCATCCACGACGAAATCCCACCCCGAGCGTCCCTCCTGCCCATACAGCAGACAGCTATGGCGCGCGAGGTCCGCAGGTTCAGCCGGTAGCCGGTGCCCCGCCGCATAGCCGGGGCTGCTGCACGCCACCATCCTGACCTCCGCGAGCTTCTGCGCAATCAGCGTGGAGTCGGCCAGGGTGCCGATGCGCAGCGCCATGTCGAAGCCCTCGCCCACCACGTCCACTACGCGGTCGCTCAGGTCCATGTCCACGCGCACGTCCGGGTTCGCGCGCATGAAGTCCGCGATGAGCGGCGAAAGATGGACGGTGCCGAAAGACATCGGCGCGCTGATGCGCAGGAGCCCACGCGGATCGGCACGACGCGACGACATGGCCTGCTCGGCGTCGGCCACGTCCGCGAGGATGCGCTTGGCGCGCTGGTAGAAGTCGTTGCCGAGATCCGTGACCGCGAGCTTGCGCGTGTTGCGCACCAGCAGCCGCACGCCCAGGCTCGCTTCGAGCGCCATCACGCGACGGCTCACGAACTGCTTGGAGAGTTGCAGCCGGTTGGCGGCGGCCGTGAAGTTACGCGCCTCCACGGTCGCCACGAAGATTCGCAGGTCATCCAGTTGCATGGTGCCGTCCGGTTCGGTGTCGAGAAGGTTGGCTGCGCGGCGCGCCGCTTTGTCCACCACAACGCGACAGTGATTCACATTTGACGGCGATTATAGCCACATGGATTGACCTACACTGCCGTCACTGCTTCCGACAACGACGTCGTCGCTGCCGGCCCAGAAACAGATCACCGGAGAACGTCATGCTTGAAATCAGACATGCCAGCGAACGCGGTCGCGCCGAACACGGCTGGCTCAGCTCGCGCCACACGTTTTCGTTCGCCAACTACTACGACCCGAAGCAAATGGGCTTTTCGGACCTGCTCGTGATCAACGACGACCGCGTCATGCCGGGCCGCGGCTTCGGCAAGCATCCGCACCGTGACGTGGAAATCTTCTCGTACGTGCTGGAAGGCGCGCTCGAACACAAGGACACGATGGGCAACGGCTCCGTGATCGTGCCCGGCGACATCCAGTTGATGAGCGCCGGCACGGGCGTGGCGCACAGCGAGTACAACCCGTCGGCTACGGACCGCGTGCACTTCCTGCAGATCTGGATCGCCACGCAGAAGAACGGTGAAACGCCGCGCTACCAGCAACGCATGTTCACGCCCGAAGAGAAGCGCGGCACGCTGCGCCTCGTGATCTCGCCGGAAGCGAGCGGCGAGTCGCTGCAAATCCGTCAGGACACGCGCGTCTATGCCGGTCTCTTCGACGGCGACGAACGCGCGGAACTGGAGCTTGCCGCTGAGCGCTACGCCTACGTGCACGTTGCTCGCGGCAGCATCGAGGTGAACGGTGTGACGCTGGGCGAAGGAGATGGCGTGCGCATCCGCGACGAACGCAAGCTCACGTTCAGCGGCGGCAAGGACGCCGAGATTCTCGTGTTCGACCTGCGCAACATCGAGGTCTCGGACTTCTGGGGCTGATCCGCTCGTGGGTCAGTAAATGAGCGATGGCGCGGTACGCAACGTACCGCGCCATCGCTTTGTCGTTTAGCCGGCCGGCCGAGGACCGCAACCAGCGCCCGGCCCGGCAGCGCGCTTCGCCGGCTTATCCGCTTTGTTCGCGCTTTGTTCGCGCTTTGTTCGCGCTTTGTCCGCGCTTATTTCACCGATACGTCGATGTCGCCGAAGTACTTCCGGGCCAGCGTCTTCACGGTGCCCTCGGCCTGCACTTTGGCGATGGCCGCGTCGAGTTGCTTCTTCAGCGCCGCGTCGCCCTTGCGGATGCCGAACGCGATGCCGCTGCCCAGAATCTTGTCGTCGCGCACGGGCTGGCCGACGAACGCGAAGTCCTTGCCGTCCGGACGCGAGAGGAAGCCCGTCTGCCCTGCCGGCGCGAGTACGAGCGTCGCGTCGAGGCGTCCTGCCTGAAGGTCCGCGTACACCTGGTTCTGGTCCTGGTACGGCACCACCGTCACGCCCGCGTTCTCCCAATGGGCCTTCGCGTAGCTCTCCTGGATCGATGCCTGCAACACGCCCACGCGCTTGCCTTTCAGCGATTCAGCCGTGGGCAGCAGGCCGCTGTCGCGACGCGCGATCAGTTGCGTCGGCACGCGGTAGATCACGGTGGTGAAGTCGATGGCTTCGCGGCGCTTTTCCGTGGCATTCATGGCCGAGTTGATCGCATCGAACTTGCGGCCCTGCAACGCGGGAATCAGGCCGTCGAACGACGTTTCCACCCATTTGCAGGTCAGATGCGCCGCACCGCACACCGCGTTGCCGATATCGATGTCGAAGCCTTGTAGTTCGCCGTTAGGCCCCTTCGATTCGAACGGCGGGTACTGCGCTTCCAGGCCGAAGCGCAACACCGAATCCGCAGCGAACGCGCTGACTGAGGCAGATGCCGAGGCGAACGCGCATGCAAGCACGAGCAGTTTTCCGAGCAACTTCATGGATGATCCCCTTTCGTCTGTTTCGTCTGTGATGTGACGCCGCTTGTGGACGTCCATAAGCGATGCGCGGAAGTGTCCGCGCCGCCCTGTTTTCCAACCTCGTGCTTCCAAACTCGTGGTTGCCGGCGTTCATGCCGACCTGCCCGATCATGCGGTGGGTGCCACTTCCGCAGGCGTCGCAATGCGCCGGTGTTCGAGCACCGGCAAGCGCGCGCGCACGGCGTTAAGCGTCTCGGCGCTCAGCGTGGCCAGCGCCACGCCGGGCCCATCCGCGTGGCACGCCAGCACCTCGCCCCAGGGCCCGACGATCATACTGTGACCAAAAGTTCGCCAGCCATTGGGATGGGTCCCGCACTGGCCCGACGCGAGCACATACGCCTCGTTCTCCACGGCACGCGCTCGCAGCAGCAATTCCCAATGCGCGAGGCCGGTGGTGTGCGTGAACGCCGCGGGCACAGCGATGACGTCCGCAGCCGGCTTCGCACGAAAGAGTTCGGGAAAGCGCAGGTCGTAGCACACGGACATGCGTAGCATCCCGAACGGACCTTGCGCGGTGCCGATCGCGTCGCCGCCCACCATCGTGTCGCCCTCGGCGTGCTGTTCCGCGCCCTGGTTGAAGCTGAAGAGGTGAATCTTGTCGTAGCGCGCCGTGCACGCGCCCCTGGGATCGAACAGCAGCGACGTGTTGTACGCGTGCGTGTCGCGTTGCTCGCCGCTCGCGGGACGAATCGGCACAGTGCCGCCGATGAGCCACGTCTGCGTGTCGCGCGCAAGATCGGCGAGCGCGCGCTGAATCGGCCCGTCGCCGAATGTTTCGCCCAGCTTCACGCGCTCGTCTTCGCCTACGCCGATCCAGCAGAAGTATTCGGGCAGGCAGACCAGCGTGGCGCCGCGGCGCGCCGCCTCTTCCACCCAGCGGCGTGCCTCGGCCAGGTTGTGTGCCACATCGGCCGTACTGCTCATCTGCACGACCGCTGCCGTCGTTGTGCCTTGCGTGGCGCTCATGCCGCGCTCCCTCAGATTTCGCACAGCCGCCGCGCGCCTTCCAGCAGCGTGGCGTCGTCTTTCGAAAAGCTCAGGCGGATCAGGCCGGAGTCCGTGCCATCGGTGTAAAACGCCGACAGCGGAATGGTGGCCACGCGTGCATCGCGAATCAGGCGCAGCACGAAGTCGCTGTCGCGCTCGTCGGAGAAGTGGCGAAAGCGCGCGAGCATGAAGAAGCTGCCTTCGCTCGGCAGCAATTCGAAGCGCGATCCGGCCAGCGCGTGCGCGAGCAGATCGCGCTTGCGTTGATAGAACGCGGCAAGGTCGAGGTAGCTCGCCGGGTCGGCAAGCGCCTCGACGAACGCGTACTGCATCGGCGTGTCCGCGGAGAACACCATGAACTGGTGCACCTTGCGGATCTCGTCCATCAACGCCGCAGGCGCGAGGCAATAGCCCACGCGCCAGCCCGTGACGTGATACGACTTGCCGAACGACGACACGATCACGCTGCGTTCGGCGAGTTCGCGGTGGCGCGCCATGCTGTGGTGGCGAGCGCCGTCGAAGATCACGTGCTCGTAGACCTCGTCCGCGAGCACCACGATGCCGGTGTTGTGCGTAACGGCCTTGAGCCGCTCGATGTCGGCGTCGCTGAATACCGTGGCCGTGGGGTTGTGCGGCGTATTCACGATGATCATGCGCGTCTTCGGCGTGATCTTCGCGGCCACCTCGTCCCAGTCCACGCGGAAGTGGTCGGTAGAAAGCTTGATGGCGACGGGCGTGGCGCCCTGCAGCCGCACGATGGGCGCGTAGCTGTCGAACGAGGGTTCGAAGTAGATCACCTCGTCGCCCGGATGCACGAGCGCGCTGATGGCCGAATACAGGCCTTCGCTTGCGCTCGCGATCACCGTGACCTCGGTAGCCGGGTCGTAGCGCGTGCCGTAAAGCTGCTCGACCTTCTCTGCAAGCGCGTCGCGCAGCGCGCCGACGCCCGCCATCGGCGCGTACTGGTTGTGGCCCTCGCGCATGGCGCGCGTCACGCCGTCAACCAGCCTTGCATCCGGATCGAAATTGGGTGCGCCCTGCGAGAGGTTCAGCGCGTCGTGTTGCGCGGCGAGCTGACCAATCACCGTGAAGATCGTGGTACCGACGTCGGGCAGTTTCGAGCGAATCTGCAAGGCGCTCTGCATGGGGCTTTCTCCATCTGACAGGATCTGCGGCCGGCCTGCGCGGCAGGCGGCGCCTCGATCCGATGGTAGCGATTAAGCCCGATCCACCCTGCGCCCACAATCGAAACTTCGTCATGCGGGCCATGCATTTACATCATGGCGGCGGCGCTCACAGAGGCGCCGCGTCGCATTCACTGCAACGGCCGCCCTTCGATCTGTTCATACAGAACGTTGCCCTCGTCGTCCTCGAAGCGCTCCACGTAATTGCGTGCGCCGCACAACGGGCAGCGGAATAGCAGGCCTTGCCCTTCGTTCTTGATGACGACATCGGACAGCTCCCACGGCTGGCCGCAGGACTGGTTTCGGCAGACAAACTGGCTGGACATGCTGGGTTCTCCTGGCGGTAGGGCTGCCAAGACTACCGCATGTGGGCGGACAAGGGAGAAAACGGCGAGTGTGGCCAGCGCAAGCCTGTTTCCTGATGGGAGCAGGCCCTAGTGCGCAAAGGCCGGCGTCGGCATGCCGGTCATGCCCTTGAGCGTCTCCGACGGACGCACGCCGAAGAGCCGCCGGTAGTCCGTGGCGAACTGACTCAGGTGCCAGAAGCCCCACGCTGCGGCCACGTCCTGCACCGAGCAGGCGTCTTGCGCGGCGCGGCCTTCGCGCGCCGCGTTGCACAGGTCGCGCCGCGCGCCGTTCAAGCGAATGGCGCGCAGATAGGTGACGGGTGCCATGCCGAGCACGTCCTGAAAGCAGTACTGCAACGTGCGGCGGCTCACGTGCAGCCGTTCGCAGAGTTCCGGCACGCCCACCGGCCGGTCGCGGTGCTCGAGCACGTGGGCGCGCGCCGCTGCCACGATTGCCTGGCGCCGTTGCGGCGTAGTTGCCGCAAGCGGCTGCGCGTGGTCGGCCGAGCAGAGGTCGAACAGCGCCGCCAGCACCGACGATTGCAGGTTGCTGCGCGCGAAGCCCGAAAGCGGCACGCCGGCCTGTGCGCCGTCGTCCAGCATCTGGCGCAGCGACGTGCACAGGCGCAGCTTGCGCGCCGCGCCGATGGAGACCACCTCGGTGTGCGGCACCTGGTTCGTGAGCCCGAGGTGCTCGACCTCGGCCGCATAGCGCCGCAGCACGTCGCCCTGCACCACCACGCCGAAAAACTCGTAGCCGGCCGGCGTGACGAGTTCGAACTCGACGCCGCCGGGCCGGAACGCGAGGGCGTCGTCGCCGATCAGCTGGGCGTCGATGCGCCCATTGCCCTCGCGGCAAAGCGGAATGCCGAACCAGTACGCGTCCGATTGCACCTCGCAAGTCTGGCGCAGCGCGTGGCTCGTCGTTTCGCGAAACACCGTCATGTGGTCGAGAAACAGCTCGGTGAGCGTGCCCGTGAAGCGGCCCGCGCTCAGCTGATCGTAGATCTGATCCCAGCCGTGCAGACTGCGCGCCTGCTCGTCCGCATCGTGCGCGACCGAGTTGCGCAGACACAGATCGTCGTCCGTGGCGGCGCGAGCGGTGGGCGCAGCGGCGTGGGGATACGGGGAATCGGTGTTCATACCGGGCCGGCAAAAGAGGCATTCATGACGACTCCATCACGCAAGTCCCATGCCGATGGGGCTCGCCGCCCTGCGGCAGGGTGTCGCGGCGAGGTTGCTCCATTCGTGAACAGAACCGCGGAATCTGTTCAGAAATGGCGCGCTACATGAAACAGCACGAAACAGTGAGAGAACAACGAGACAACAACGTCATGCCATGCCGCAAAGCAGTCTCGGCCCGCGCATGCATCGCCGCAGTGCGCCGCGCACCGCGATGCGTCATGCCGCCTCTGCATTGGCACGCTTCTGGCGTAACGAGCGCCCGGCAGGCGCGCCGCAGCGCCGGACCAACAATGCAGACCCATGCAGACACATGTGAGGAGCGACTGATGAACCACGCGGAAATGCAGTTCCTGACCACCGAATACCCCTACAAAAAGCAGTACGGAAACTTCATCGGCGGCGAATGGGTGAAGCCTGTCGGCGGCGAGTATTTCGATAACGTCTCGCCCATCACCGGCGAGCCGTTCACCTCGATTCCGCGCTCGCGCGCCGAAGACGTCGAACTCGCGCTCGACGCCGCGCATCGCGCCAAGGACGCCTGGGGCAAGGCCTCGCCCGCCGAGCGCGCGAGCGTGCTGAACCGCATCGCCGACCGCATGGAAGCCAACCTGCAGCGCCTCGCCGTGGCCGAGACCATCGACAACGGCAAGCCCCTGCGCGAAACCCTGGCCGCCGACATCCCGCTCGCCATCGACCACTTCCGCTACTTCGCCGGCTGCATCCGCGCCCAGGAAGGCTCCGTGTGCGAGGTCGATCACGACACCGTCGCCTATCACTTCCACGAGCCCCTCGGCGTGGTCGGCCAGATCATTCCGTGGAACTTCCCGATCCTGATGGCCGCCTGGAAGATCGCCCCGGCGCTCGCCGCCGGCAACTGCATCGTGCTCAAGCCCGCCGAGCAGACGCCCGCTTCCATCCTGGTCCTCATGGAGCTGATCCAGGACATCCTGCCCAAAGGCACGCTCAACGTCGTGAACGGCTTCGGTCTGGAGGCGGGCAAGCCGCTCGCCACCAGCAAGCGCATCGCGAAGGTCGCCTTCACGGGCGAGACCACCACGGGCCGACTCATCATGCAGTACGCGAGCGAGAACATCATTCCGGTGACGCTGGAGCTGGGCGGCAAGAGCCCGAACATCTTCTTCGCCGACGTGATGGACCGCGACGACGGCTACTTCGACAAGGCACTGGAGGGCTTCGCGATGTTCGCGCTGAACCAGGGCGAGGTCTGCACGTGCCCCTCGCGCGTGCTGATCGACGAGAAGATCTACGACCGCTTCATGGAACGTGCGCTCAAGCGCGTGGCCGCCGTGCAGCAGGGCCACCCGCTGGACCCGAAGACGATGATCGGCGCGCAGGCCTCGCAGGAGCAGCTGGAAAAGATCCTCTCGTACATCGACCTGGGCCACCAGGAAGGCGCGCAGTGCCTCACGGGCGGCGAGCGCAACGTGCTCGCGGGCGAACTCTCGAAGGGCTACTACGTGAAGCCCACGGTGTTCCGCGGCCACAACCGCATGCGCATCTTCCAGGAAGAGATCTTCGGGCCGGTGGTGTCGGTCACGACGTTCAAGACCGAAGAGGAAGCGCTGGAGATCGCCAACGACACGCTGTACGGCCTGGGCGCCGGCGTGTGGACCCGCGACGGCACGCGCGCGTACCGCTTCGGCCGCGCAATCCAGGCGGGCCGCGTGTGGACGAACTGCTATCACGCGTATCCGGCGCATGCGGCGTTCGGCGGCTACAAGCAGTCGGGTATCGGCCGTGAAACGCACAAGATGATGCTCGACCACTACCAGCAGACCAAGAACCTGCTGGTGAGCTACAGCGAGCAGCCGCTGGGGTTCTTCTGAGCGGTGGCTTGATGCGTTGGTGAAAGACGGGCGGCGGGCGGAAGAAACGCACGCCGCCCCCACGTTTTCTTCTACAGGGAGGCTCGCATGAGTATGCGCAACTGCGCAGCTTTCCGCGCGGCGGCATCGGCTCGCCGGCGCACCGCACGCAGCTATCCGCGTGGGCGTTCGCGCGCTGGCGGCGCGGTCGTCGCGCACCACCATCACGGAGCACCACGATGTCTGTTGAAGACGTCTCTCGCGTAATTGCCACGCCGGCCGCCGTAGCGCTGATCGACAAGCTCAAGGCCGAGCACGGCAACGTGATCTTCCATCAGTCGGGCGGATGCTGCGACGGCAGCGCGCCGATGTGCTTTCCCGCCGCCGAATTTCGCGTGGGCGCATCCGACGTGAAGCTCGGCGCCATTGCGGGCGTGCCGTTCTACATGAGCGAATCGCAGTTCGAATACTGGCAGCACACGCAATTGATCATCGACGTGGTGCCGGGCAATGGCGGCATGTTCTCGCTCGAACGTCCCACGGGCCTGCGCTTTCTCACGCGCTCGCGGCTCTTCGACGACGCCGAAAACGACTGGCTCGCTGTGCATCCCGTGGAGCGGGCCGACGCGTAGCGCTTAAGCGGCGGTGTCCGCCGTTTCAAGCGCTACGCGTCGCAAGCCAGTCAGTTGCTTACGGCTGACCGCCAGGTGCTTCCACTGCCGCTGCCGGTGCTGCTGAAGAAAGCAGCGCGTCGCTATCGTCCTTGAGTCCGACGCCGGTCAGGCCCAGTCTGCGAGCGTGCGTGAGCAGATAGTGGAGCTTGTGCGCGGCGGCCGCGTAGCTCAAGCCTTCGGGGCGCACGTTGGAAATGCAGTTGCGTTCGGCGTCGGTACGGCCCACCTTCGGTTCGTAGGTGAGATAGACA
Source organism: Paraburkholderia sp. A1RI_3L (assembly GCF_048957895.1). Classification (NCBI taxonomy): domain Bacteria; kingdom Pseudomonadati; phylum Pseudomonadota; class Betaproteobacteria; order Burkholderiales; family Burkholderiaceae; genus Paraburkholderia; species Paraburkholderia sp. A1RI_3L. The sequence continues at coordinate 588,788 of NZ_JARCHA010000001.1, read as the reverse complement.
CCCAGGCTATCCGGCGAACTCAAACCTGGCCGCTCGCCAATCAGCATCACCACGAGCTTCGCGCCCAGCAGTTCACCAATTTCGTCGCCCAGTGCCACGCGCGACTGCCGCGCTACGATCACCGGCCCGATCTTCCAATCCGCGAGCTTCGCCTGTACTTCGAGGAAAAGCGGCATCGCCTGCTTTGATGCGGCGAACGCGGAGAGCCCGTCGGCGATCACGAATACGACGTCGGGCGCGCCCTCCATTGCCGCAGTGCGCAGCGTTTCGCGGCTTTCGTCCGAGAGCCGCCGGCCCAGGTCCGGACGGCGCAGATAGTGTTCGCGGTCAGGCGCGGCACTGTGCACGTCGAGCGAGATAATGCCGCGCGCGCGCAGCGCATCGTGCAAAGGGCCGGCATCGAACGGCTGATGCACGGCGTCGCGTGCCTGCGCGTGCGAGAGATTGAAGGCGAGCAGCGGCTGCGTAGGCAGGCTGTTGCCCGCGCGGCCCAACGCGATGCGCGCCTGCGTAAAGCGGCGCAGCGCCTGCCACGGGTTCTTTTCAAGAAAGTCGCTCATGCCACGCCCATCCATTCGCTCGCGCCCTCCAGCAGCGGCTGGCGCGGCGACACGGGCAGCAGCGCGCCGCGCGCGTCGATGATCTGCATGGACTCCAGCCATTCCTCGAACTCGGGCGCACGGCGCAGGCCCAGCACCTCGCGCACGTAGAGCGCGTCGTGAAACGAGGTGCTCTGATAGTTGAGCATGACGTCGTCCGCGCCGGGAATGCCCATGATGAAGTTGATGCCCGCCACGCCGAGCAGTGTGAGCAGGTTGTCCATGTCGTCCTGGTCCGCTTCGGCGTGGTTCGTGTAGCAGATGTCGCAGCCCATCGGCACGCCCAGCAGCTTGCCGCAGAAATGGTCTTCGAGCCCCGCGCGAATGATCTGCTTGCCGTCGTACAGATACTCCGGCCCGATGAAGCCCACCACCGTGTTGGCAAGCAGCGGCCGGAAGCGGCGCGCCACAGCATAGGCGCGCACTTCGCAGGTCTGCTGGTCCACGCCGGAATGCGCGTTCGCCGAAAGCGCGCTGCCCTGCCCGGTTTCGAAATACATCACGTCGTCGCCCACCGTGCCGCGCTTGAGCGAAAGCGCCGCCTCGTGCGCCTCGGCCAGCAGCGCGAGCGAAATGCCGAAGCTCGCGTTGGCCTTCTCGGTGCCGGCAATGGACTGGAACACGAGATCGACAGGCGCGCCCTTTTCGATGGCCGCGATGGAGTTGGTGACGTGCGTCAGCACGCAAGTCTGCGTGGGCACGTTATAGCGCTGGCGGAACTCGTCCATCATGACGAGCAGCGTCGTGATGGCGGCGAGGCTGTCCGTAGCGGGATTAATGCCGATCACCGCGTCGCCGCAGCCGTACATGAGGCCGTCGAGCATCGAGGCGGCAATGCCTTTGACGTCGTCGGTGGGATGGTTGGGCTGCAGGCGCACCGACATGCGGCCCGGCAAGCCGATCGTATTGCGAAAGCGCGTAATCACCGGACGCTTGCGCGCCACGGTAACGAGATCCTGGTTGCGCATGAGCTTCGAAACGGCTGCGACCATCTCCGGCGTGAGGCCGTCGGTAATACGCAGTAGCGCGTCGGAATCCGTCGTGCCTGAGAGCAGCCAGTTGCGAAAGTCGCCCACGGTAAGGTGCGCGATCTCGGCAAATGCTGCTTCGGAATGACCGTCCATGATGAGGCGTGTGATCTCGTCCTGTTCGTACGGAATCACGGCTTCGTTCAGGAACGTGCGCAGCGGCACCTGGGCCAACGCCATCTTCGCGGCCACGCGTTCCTCTTCGCTTGCCGCGGCCACGCCCGCGAGCTGGTCGCCGGAACGCAAGGGGCTCGCCTTCGCGAGCAGCGTCTTCAGGTCGGCGAAGCGATAGGTACGTGCGCCGATTGTCTCCGTATAGCTCATCGTCTTTGCTCCATCGTGCGAGCGCCGCACACGGGCAAATAGGCCGTGTGCGGCGCCGCGCGTCTTGCGGGTCGCTTACTCTTCGAGCAGCGCGTCGGCCGGTGCCGTCTCGCGCTGGCTGCGCGTGGCAAGGAAATACACGTAGCCGAGCGCCATGAACACCGCGAATACGAACGCGACTTCGAGATTGAAGTACACCATCGTCGCGAGCGAAATCACGGCGGCAACGAGCGCGAACGCCGGGAAGAACGGGAACAGCGGCGCGCGGAACGGGCGCTCCATATTCGGGTCCGTACGGCGCAGCTTGAAGAGCGCCAGCATGCTCACGATGTACATGACGATAGCGCCAAACACCGACATCGTCACGATATTCGCCGTAAGCGTCTGGCCGGCGAACTGGATCAGCTCGTCGCTATAGATGGCTGCAATGCCGATCACGCCGCCCGCCAGAATCGCACGATGCGGAGTCTTGAAGCGCGGATGCACCTTGGCGAGCCACTCGGGCAGATAGCCGGCGCGAGCCAGCGCGAAAATCTGCCGCGAGTAGCCGAGGATGATGCCGTGAAACGACGCGACGAGCCCGAACAGGCCGAGCCACACGAGCATGTGCATCCAGCCGCTGTGCTCGCCGACGATGTACTTCATCGCTTGCGGCAGCGGGTCGTTGATGTTGGAGAGCTTGGTCCAGTCGCCCGCGCCGCCGGCGAACACCATCACGCCGATCGCGAGCGCAACGAGCGTCAGAATGCCGGTGACGTACGCAATCGGAATGGAACGCTTCGGGTTCTTCGCTTCTTCGGCGGCCATGGCCACGCCTTCAATGGCGAGGAAGAACCAGATCGCAAACGGGATGGCTGCGAACATGCCGTGAAACGCGCCCATGCTGAAGTGATCGGCGCCGGCCCAGCCGCCCTTCGTGAAGTTCGACCATTCGAAGCCGGGCGAGACCACGCCCATGAACACGAACAGTTCGAAGATGGCGAGCAGCGTGACGAAAAGCTCGAAGGCGGCAGCTATCTGCACGCCTACGATGTTGAGCGCCATGAAGACAAGGTACGCGCCCATGGCCGCGTGTTTCGGTTCAAGGCCGGGAAACTGCACGTGCAGATACGCGCCAATGGCGAGCGCAATGGCAGGCGGTGCGAACACAAACTCCACAAGTGTCGCGGCCCCCGCGATGTAGCCGCCCACCGGACCGAACGCGTGCCGTGCATAGGCGAACGGGCCGCCCGCGTGCGGAATCGACGTGGTGAGTTCCGTAAAGCTGAAAATGAAGGTGGTGTACATCGCGGCGATGAAGATCGCCGTTACGACGAAACCCAGTGTGCCGGCGCTCGCCCAGCCATAGCTCCAGCCGAAATACTCGCCGGAAATGACGAGCCCCACCGCGATGCCCCACAGCTGCCACGTGCCCAGCGTCTGCTTCAATTCATGATGCGTGACTTGCCCTACATGCTGGCCCTTCGACTCTGCTTTCATCGGAATCTCCCCTGACGTTGCGGCCCGGCGCCCCACGCGGACCGACAGCCTTGGGCGGATAGTAGAAAGCCATAAATCGAGGCGTTATCGAAAATCGGCAAAGGTGTGCTGCGCCGCCGTACCGCCGTGTTTTAAGGAGCGGCTGCTTACTGCGCGTCGCCGGGCCCTTCGATTTCAGCCTGCGCCTTGCGATCCACCGCATGACGCCAGCGCGCGCCGAACGTGAGGTTGTGCAGCCAGATGGTGAGTACGCCCATGAACGTTTCGTACGAACCCGCTGCCGCGTAGGCGATGGGCACATGCAGGAACAGCGGGCCGAGCAGCGCGCCCATCGCGGGCGCCGAATAGGTGCCGAGCGTGAGGCCGAGCCGCGCGGGGTTCACGCCCATTGCTTCCTTCATGCCGGCGCGCCACGCTTCGAGCCGCCCTGCGGGCGCACTCTGGTTCAGCAACGACTCGATGGCCTGCGGGCTGTCCAGTTGCCTCATTTGCGCAACGATGCGCTCGCGCTCGGTGGGGTGGGTGCCGCATTGTTCGAGTGCCGCGTCCACGATGCGCGCGAGTTCTTCCGGCGAGGGGTTTTCCGCCGCGAGTGCGTCGAGCCGTTCGCGCGTGGCGGCATCCAGCACAATGCGCTCGGGCAATTTGCCTTCGCGTTCCAGCTTGCGATAGTTGTCCGCGAAATACTTCACCGACATGAGCCCCGTTGCCGCCGAGAGCATCACGGCGCCCGTCGAAAACAACGCGCCGCCCGCATGATCGCCCACCGTGCGCGAGACCTCGTCGATGGAATTCGCGGCGAACAGCGCGAGCACCGCGACAGGCGCGAGCGTGGCGATGCGCTTGCGCATCTCGTCGTTGCTCATGCCTGCGCCGCGCAACGCGGAAAGTTCGGCGCCTTCGGCCATCACGTCGTCGGCGGAGGCGGCGAGGAACTTCGCAAAGCCGCCCATGTGCAGCGCGTCCTGCACGACTTCCACCGTGGGCGCCATGACGGCAAGCGACGTGAGAATGGCGCGCGCGCCTTCGGAGGTGCGATTCGCGTCGTCGGCACTCAAGCGCCGCAACGCGTACTCGCGGCCGAACGTGTCCGCGAGCAGCGTGTCGAGCCGTGCGACGTCGGCGTGCGTGCGCGCATCGTGCTCGCCGCCGGACGCAGAAACGCTCAGCACGTCCGACGAAAAATCGTGAATGAGGTTGATTGGCGTGTCGAAGTCTTCGTCGTCGGCGAGCGCACCGCTCGACATCTGCGCGAGGACCGCGCCGCGAAAACCGTCTCGCGCCTGTGGGCCTGCTTTTTCGAGCGCGCGGCCCAACTGCTTGCCGCTCTCTTCACGCAGGCGTTCGAGGTCGCTCTCCAGCACCTTCGGGCGCGTACCCGCGCGCACGAGCCCCGGCAACCACGTCGTGACGAACTTGTGCTGCGAATGCGTCGCCACGTGGCGGATCGCGTCGAGCACAGCGTCCGGCGTCTGCGAGCAACGCACGAGATGCAGCGTGGCGCCCTGTGCATAGAGGCGTTCTACGATCTGTGCGGCCTCTGGATACATTTCAACGAGCGCCGCCATTTCCGTGGGCATTTCATCGCTGTCAGCATCAAACGATTCACGCTCGAAGTGGGCCTCGACGAATTCCTCGGCCTCGGGTCCGCTCGTCACGCCGAGCGCATTCCACCGCTCGCGGCGCGTCTGCAACGCCTCGCGGGCTTGCTGTGGCAGCGCGGCCAGCACGTCGGCGGGTACGTTGAGCATGTGGCCGGCGTCGAACGACGTTTCGTGCTCGCCGTCGCGCGTTGCGATCTTGAAGGCGCGTGTCCATGCGGGACCACCCGACGCTTCATGCACCACGTGCAGGCCCGCACGCTGCTGAGGCGTCAGTGCACCGACCCAGTCCGAAAGCGCATTGCGTTGTCCCCACTCGTCGTGCTCCCAGACGGCGCGCTCGTGCAGATGCGAGACCACGTCTTTCACGCGCTCGTCGCAACTCTTCATGCGCGGCATGACGCGACGCACGGTGTCGGCGCTGCGGCGAAAAAACGGTGCGCGTTCGTAGCCGAGCACGTACGCGATGTCGCGCGCGGAAAGCTTCACCTCGGCAGCATTGGCAGTAGAAAGCAATGTGATTGCGCGGCTCAGTTCCTCGCGGCCGGCAGCGGTATCGAAGGGCGGCGATGAAGGCGTCGGCAGAGCCTGTGGCTCGTGTGCCTCGTTTTCATCCTCGTCGCGCGAGCCACCAGCGATGGGAAATATCGGGCCGCGTGCGCCGGCGCCGATGGCGGCGAGACCGGTGTGCGGATCGATTGCGGTGTAACCCTTCGGCAAGCCGGTGTTCGCGTCGGCTTCGATCAGCGCGTAACGCGTCGTTCCGCTCGCTGCGTCGTAGCGCATTGCGAGATAGGCGTCGGTGCCCGCCGGCTTCACGAACTCGCCGCCGCCCGGCGCGGCGATACGCGCTTCCTTGCCGACCGCATAGCCCAGGCTCGATAGACGGACCATCGGCACGGTGCCCTGCTCATCGAGCAACGCACGGTTGGCGGCAGCACTTTCGCGCAACCGTGCGGCCCCCGTCCTGGAGGACGAAACGCTCGCACTGTTGGCCGCCATGCTGACGAAATGCGTGAGAACAGGGGCTGGCTGGGGTGGCTTAGGTGGCTGTGGTGGTTTTGACCTGCTCGAGAGCGTGGCTGGCAACGCAGACGTGCGCCGAAGCGCTGAGGGCGCGTTCGCTGACCCCGCTTCTGCAACGTCCGCCCCTCGCACAACCGATTCACCATCGCGGTGGCCGCGCGGACTTGGGCCGAGCGCCGAAAGCCCGGCGCCGGCCGCAGGCCGAGACATCGGCGCGGGCGGGGTGGTGCCGCCTCCCTCTGCGGGGAGGTTGCTATTGTTCTGCACCCCAACATTTTTTGCGGCATCGCCGCCCGAAGTCACTTTCACGCTGGATTCCTTACTGCTGGTGGGGTGGTATGTCGCGACGTCTGCCTGCCGCGCGAATGCAACGCGGCCCGCGTGACGCCTCCATGCGTCACGCGAGCCGCCTCATGCACGCTCACCAGCCAAGCGGCAGGTGCGATGGCGCTGTGCCGGCAGACGTCAGAAATCGTTCTGCTGGTTCAGATCGCCGGCGCTCACGGTCACATCGGACGACGAGAACGTGACGTTGCCGCCATCGCCCGTCTGGCCCTTCACCGCATGGCCCGACAGCATCGCGAGCGGATTGCCGCCGTCCTGCAGGCGCTCGATCTCTTTCGTCGCGCCGGAATTCAGCGTGACGTTGCCTTGCGAATCGATCACGCCCACCGAATCTCCGCTCTTGTTGTACAGGTTCCCGTTCGAGTCTTCCTGTAGATGCAGTGCCTCGCCACCGGCCTTCGAATTGATCTTCACGTCGTGCAAGCCCTGCCCATTCGGTGCTCCGGTGCCGGTGGTGGACGGCTGGCCCGTGAAGTTGACCGGCGTGTACGGCGACGGAGACTGGCCTGTCGTGCTCGCGCCGCCCTGCTGCGGGAACTGCCCGGTATTCGGCTGATTGGTGGGCGTGCTCGCGCTGTTGCTGTCGGCGAGCAGCTTCTCGATGTCCTGAAGAATTTCTTCGGTGAAGCCCGCATTGTTCGACGCGCCGGTCTCGAAAGACGGTTGCGTTTGCGAATTCAGATATTGGGTTGTGATGGAGTTCGTGCTCATGGAGATCTCGCAAAGGTTGACACAGTGGGTCAGCAAGACAAACCAGACAATGAAAGACAGGCGGCCCGCGCACGGACAACGCCCCACCGCATAGCGTAGAAACTGCCTGCGGCAAAGCGGTGCGCAACGCGAAGCCAGGTTTTGCGCTGCGAAACGTTTGATGCAGGCACGAGAGCAAGTGCCGCTCGTTGCGAGCCATACCTTCCATGCCGCATCGCGCATCCAATGCATCGATTCGTTCGTGCGTGCGCGTCTTCGCATGTCATACGCCAGCAACGCATCTCAGCAAGAGAATCGGGAACCGGCCTTGCGGCCAGGCTGTGCACGCGTGCGCATGTACGCTGGCGCACATTCGCGTTTGCCGCATTTGCGCTCACTCACGATGCTCGATATTCAATGCGATCCTGTGGTGCTCGGCGTGCTGCTCTCGATCTTCGCGACGGGGCTGCGTATCGGCGCACACGCGGAGCTTGAAGACCTGCTTATCGTGTTGCGCCTGCTGCATCCGAAGCAGGCTGCCGTGGACATCTGCGAGGTGCGTTTGCTGATCGCAAGGCACCGCTGGGTAGATGCTTTGAGGCTGCTGCGGCAAATGGAGGAACAAGGCAACGGTTCGCCCGTGGTGTGGGCGCTCCAGGGCTGGTGCCTCTACGTGATGCGCGATACGGACTGGCGGCGCTGCGTGTCCGCTGTGCTGCGCGCGGGCGAGCCCACGGCACTCGCCATTACCGCCCGATTCCTCGAAGTACCCGAGGCCGGCGACGCCACCGCGGAACGCATCGCCGACGCGATGGAGCGCGGCCGCCGCGTCGGCGCACGCCTCGTGCAGCGCTGGTAACGCGCGCACGCATCGACATTTCAGCGCTCCCCGCAACGTTGCGCGCTCGCCTTCGCTAGAATCATCCGCGAACGCAGCGCCGTATCGCATGCTGCCGATACCGGCATTCACCGCAGCGCATCATTGGTGCACCGCACCGAACGGGGATCCCTCCATGACGGACAAGAGCAACACGAGGAACGCAAACGCATTTCGCCCTGCCCTGGAACGGGCGCTGGGTCATTCGCTCGACTATCTGGAGGCGCTCGACGAAAGCCCCGTGGCTGCAAGGGCCAGCCTCTCCACTCTGCGCGAACGTCTGGCAAAGCCGCTCGGCGACGAAGGCGTGGCCGCTGAACGCGTGATCGACGATCTCGTGAAAGACACGGCAGGCGGCATCGTAGGCAGCGCGGGAGGCCGCTTCTTCGGCTGGGTGATTGGTGGATCGTTGCCGGCTGCGCTCGCGGCCGACTGGCTCACGAGCGCCTGGGACCAAAACGCCGCGTCGTTTTCGTGCGCACCCGCCGAGGCCGTAGTGGAGGAAGTGTGCGGCGCGTGGCTCAAGGAACTGCTCGGATTGCCGGCGCAGGCGAGCTTCGGCCTGACGAGCGGCTGCCAGATGGCGCATGTCACGGCGCTTGCGTCCGCACGTCATGCGTTGCTCGCGCAACGCGGCTGGGACGTGGAACGCGACGGCCTGTTCGGTGCGCCCGCCATCCGCCTGCTGAGCAGCGATCAATTGCACGGCAGCATCTCGCAAGCCACACGGCTGATCGGCATGGGAACGGGCGCGGTGCGGACCTTGCCCTGCAACGACACGGGGCGGCTCGACGCAGCGGTGCTCGAAGCGGCCCTGCAACAGGCGTCCGATGCACCGACCATCGTGCTGCTACAGGCGGGCGATCTCAACATCGGCGCCTACGATTGCTTCGCGGAACTCATTCCGCTTGCGCACCGGTACGGCGCGTGGGTGCATGTGGATGGCGCCTTCGGCTTGTGGGCGAACGCGAGTCCCCGTTACAGGCACTTGCTCGCGGGCGTCGAACACGCAGATTCGTGGACCACGGACGGCCACAAATGGCTCAACGTCCCCTACGACAGCGGATACGCGTTCGTCGCACATCCCGACGCGCACCAGCGCACCATGGGCTACCAGGCAAGCTACATCAGCTACAACGAACAGGTGCGCGAGCAGAAAGATTGGAGTCCGGAATGGTCTCGCCGCGGGCGGGGCTTTGCTACTTACGCCGCGCTACGGCAATTGGGCCGCGGCGGCGTGGCGAACCTGATCGAACGTTGCTGCGAAGCGGCGCATGCGATCGTGATGGGCGTTGCAGCGCTGCCCGGCACTCAACTCATGTGGGAGCCGCAAATCAACCAGGGGCTCGTGCGCTTCCTGCATCCCAAGCCAAACGCAACTGAAAGCGATCACGACCAGTGGACCGACGCCGTGACGGCCGCCGTGCTCGCGAGCGGCGAAGCGCTGTTCAGCAACACGACATGGCGCGGCAAACGGTGCATGCGCACATCGGTCTGCAACTGGCAGACGGACGAGCATGACGTGACGCGATCGATTGCCGCGGTGGCCGCCGCATTGCGGCAGCTTCGCGGATGAGCCCACACGATAGGCATCGGCACGCTTTCGCGCACGTCAAAGCACCTTCGTCGCCGAATGCCACAACTGCATCAATTCGTCGAACTGCGTGATGAGCTCGTAGCTCAAGAGAAAGGCGAACATGTAGCCGGGGCCGGGAAAGCGCTCCACGCTGTGAAGAATGGGCCGTGCGATGCGCGCCCTCAGCACGTCGCGCGTGAGCGCCCACGTGATGACAATACCGATCACTGCGCCCGCGATCACGTCGGTGGGATAGTGCAGACCGAGATACACACGTGGCGCACAGATGAACACCGCGGTGTAGATCAGCGCCAGCGTACCGATGCCTCGCCACACGAGGAAGATACCCGTGGCTATGGCGAACCACAGCATGGCGTGATCGCTCGGAAACGAGCTCCACGTTCTCATCACGCTATCGCCCAGCCCCACGGCAGGGAAGTTCAGATGCAGGCTCGTGTCGTAGATGGGCCGCTCGCGAAACGGGAGCGCGTGGGCGAGAAGCCGGCCCGTCATGAGCGCAATGAACCCGCTTGCGATCGTGGCCACCACCATTTCGCGCGCCCATTCGCGGCGCTCGCCGGGCGTGAACCAGATCCACCACAGCGCGGCAATCAGCATGAGGCCCTTGAACAGATACAGAGCCGCGATCGTTCTGATTGCGTGGTTGATTATCGCGGAGTGGGCTGCGTGGTTGACGATGAAGGTTTGAACTGCTGTATCGAAACCGCTCACTTTGACGTCCTGAGTTGCAATGGAAAATAAACGAGGTCTTGTTCTCGTGTTTTCCTCTCGCTGTCCCCGTCAGAAGATTGCGCGTTCGCTGCTGCATTGCGCAACCGTGGCGCGTACAGAGCGCCGTGTGGTGAGGGACGATGATACGGTCAAAGCCCTAGCCAGCAGGCATAAAAATCGTAACGGGGGGTAACGGGAGCGAAGCGGGACAGCAAGCGGCGCACCAGAAAGCCGCAAAGAGGCCGATTGACCTGCATCAAAGGGGCCCGATACCGGCCGCGTAGCGTGTTCGTAGTCGCGCCTTATATTGAGAGCGGCGGGCATTCAAGCCGCTGCGTGCATCGCACTTGCCGGAACGGCGATACCCTCTTTGCGGATTTGAGATATGCGGATACGTGCACTGTTGAGCCTGTTGCTGCTGGCAATCGTCGTGGTGCTGCCTGGGTGCGGCTACAACGCCATCCAGACCGAGGACGAACAGGTGAAGGCGAGTTGGTCGGAAGTGCTGAATCAGTACCAGCGCCGCGCGGACCTCGTGCCTAATCTCGTCAACACGGTGAAGGGGTACGCAAATCAGGAAAAAGACGTGCTCACGAGCGTAACCGAGGCACGCGCGAAGGTGGGTTCCATTCAAGCGACGCCCGGCCTTATTTCGGATCCCCAGGCGTTCGCCAAATTCGAGGCTGCACAAGGACAACTCACGTCGTCTCTCTCCAGATTGCTGGTGGTGTCGGAGAACTACCCGCAACTCAAATCGGACGCGAATTTCAGAGACTTGCAGGCGCAGCTCGAAGGAACGGAAAACCGCATTGCCGTCGCGCGGAATCGGTATATCAAAGCGGTGCAGGCGTACAACGTCACGATCCGGTCGTTTCCCAGCAATCTCACCGCAAAAGCTTTCGGCTATCAGGAGCGGCCCAATTTCTCGGTGAGTAATGAAGCCGAGATTTCGAAGCCGCCGCGCGTGGACTTTGGCACCCCGCCAGCATCTGCGGGCGGAGCATCCAATTGAACGTCGTTCGTCTCGCGATTGCACTCGTCGTCGCGTTGCTCGTCCTTGTCGGCGTGCCCGCTCACGCCGACGCACCGGTGCCCGCGCTAACTGCGCGCGTCACCGACGAAACGGCTACGCTCACCAGCGAGCAAAAGGCCACGCTAGAACAGTCGCTTAAAGACTTCGAAGCCCAAAAGGGGGCGCAGATCGCCGTGCTGATCGTTCCCACCACTGCGCCCGAGACGATCGAGCAGTACTCGATTCGCGTGGTCGAGCAGTGGAAACTCGGCCGCAAGAACGTGGACGATGGTGTCCTGCTCATCGTGGCGAAGAACGATCGAAGGCTGCGCATCGAGGTCGGCTACGGCCTTGAAGGAGCGCTCACGGATGTCACGAGCAACCGCATCATCAACGAGACCATCGTGCCGCGCTTCAGGCAGGGTGATTTCTACGGCGGTATCTCGGCGGGTGTCGACAGCATCATGCGTGTCGTGCGCGGCGAGCCATTGCCGGCACCGCCTGCGCAGAAGCGCAGCGCCGACGGCAACGGGCGTTTGCTGCCCGTACTCTTCCTGCTGACCGTGGTCGCCGGCGGCATCTTGCGCGCGATATTGGGCCGGCTTCCCGGGGCGGTGGTAACGGGCGGCGCAATCGGCTTTCTCGCGTGGCTGCTTTCCGGCGCGATGCTCATCGCCGTCGTGGCGGGTGTAATTGCGCTGCTGTTCACGCTGCTGGGCAGCGGCATGGGCGCATACGTGGGTGGACGCTCCATCGGTGGTGGAAGGTTCGGGGGCGGTTCGAATCGCGACATCTTTCGCGGCGGTGGTGGCGGATTCGGTGGCGGCGGCGCCTCGGGCAGGTGGTAGCGATGGACGTCAAGCGCCTTCTCAGGCATCTCTTCATGACGCGCTGGCGAGTCAACGCAGCGTTTCCCCGTTCATCGCTGCTTGTGGTCGAGAAAGCTGTGCACGAGAGCCATCAGACCCATGTGGGCCAGATCCGTTTCGCTGTAGAAGGGGCATTGCATAGCGGGGCACTGCTCAAAGGCCAGTCGGCCCGCGAACGCGCAATCGACGTGTTCTCCGAACTACGTGTCTGGGACACCGAACACAACAACGGTGTACTGATCTATTTGCTTCTGGCAGATCGCGACGTGGAGATCATCGCCGACCGCGGCATCGACGCCAAAGTCGATCGCGAAGAGTGGGAGACCATCTGTCACGCCATGGAATCGGAGTTTCGGCGCGGAAACTACCAGCTCGGTGTGATGGGGGGAATTGCGCTGGTCACACAACTGCTGAAGACGCACTTTCCGGCTCATCGTCCTCCGCGCGAAGAATTGCCGAGTTCACCGGTGGTGCTTTGACGCGTTCAGGTAGTCTGGATACCTGACGATATGCGTTACTCGAGTAACGTGATCTCGATTCGCTCCTTTCCTTTCCCCGTATTTTTTCGTTTGAGCTTCAGGGCGCCAACTTCGCCCGTCGATTTCGGATGCGTGCCGCCGCACGCCATCGTGGCAAAGCCCTCCACCTTCCAGTAGCGACGCTGCGCTTCGACATCGCTGAAATTGGTCACGATAGCCAGATCGCGCTTCGTCAAATCCAACGCGGCCTGTTCGATCTCGGGAAATAGCGGCGAGACGCTCTCATCGCTCGCGAAGTCGATGCGTGCCTTGTCTTGCGCAATATGCGCACCAATGCGCTCGATACCCGGCCTGAGTCGATACACGAGTTGCAGCACCATTTCGGCTGCGAAGTGCAAACGCATCAGCCGGTAGCGACGTTCCCAGTCGATTCGCCACGTCACTCGGTCGCCCACTTTGAGCGAATGCTCACGTGGAAGGGTGTAGATGATTTCGAGGCCTATCTTTTCGGCCTTGATGACGGGATAAGCGCCGAGCCAACCCGAGTCGCTTTCCTGACCGCCTGAGGCGGCGAAAAAAATCGTCGCCTCGACTTGTACCTGCTTGCCGTTCACCTGGCTCACCACGGTATCTAACGTGGTTCGATAGGGCTCGTCCCAGAATACTTTGCGCGTCATGACTGGGTCTGTTCTTGTGAAAGGGAGAGACAGCGTAGCCAGGGACGGGTGGTGTGGCTTGTACGATCTTGCGGCCCCGCCAGGCTCACCAACGAGTTCACGAATTCCATGGCGAATCGTTCATACCGGCAGGACGCGCACGGGAGGAGCCACGAGCATGCTGCAGACACAGATCGCATTGCAAATGCTGCTGAATGCCATCGCTCGCCGCCCGGCCCGTCCTGCAGCCACGCATGTAGCCGCGGCTACCACTGCCAGTCCGCCCCCCGCCACGAAGGAGAGCAAGATGCCGAGCGAATTCGATTTTCTTGACAAGCACTACGATAAAACGGACATCCCCGAGGTCGCCGCACAGTCCGCGCGGGAGCGGTTCGGCAACTATCCCGTCGCACGCACGAGCACGGTCATATACGGCATCGACTGGGAAACGCTTGTCGATTCGATTATCAAAGCCGTCGACAACTATTCGTACGGCGCAATCTTCAACACATCGGCATTCGCGTATCTCGGCCAGTACAACGGCGCGCCGCAGTGGAACATCGTCCTCACCGGATTGAAATACGTGAACGCCACGATCAAGGTAGTCGGCTCGACGCCGACGTACACCATCGAGGACTACGACAACGGAACGATCGTGGTCAACGCACAGGTCTCAGGCAACAATCCGCCGATGCTCGGCGATATCGTGCATTTGCAGGCTGCGATCGGTAACTATATCGGGACGGTGCAGTTGAAGAATTGAAGACGGGGGCGGCGTTGTTGTTGTGGGGCGCAAGGTGTGCGATTGGGGTGCGATTCGGGTGCCCAGTCGGGCTTGCTGCGAAGCCGTGGATGATCGCCAATGAAAAGACCCATAAGTCTCTCGACTTATGGGTCTCGGTTTCTTGCGTTATGAGGCTATCTACCTACCCACCCTCAAACATCAATATTCCCCGCCCTCAACGCATTCGACTCGATAAACGCCCGACGCGGCTCCACGTCGTCGCCCATCAGCGTCGTGAAGATGCCGTCCGCCGCAATCGCATCTTCAATCTGCACGCGCAGCAGGCGCCGCACGTTCGGGTCCATCGTCGTTTCCCAGAGCTGTTCGGGGTTCATCTCGCCAAGGCCCTTGTAGCGCTGCTTCGAGACGTTGCGCTCCGCGTCCGTCATCAGCCACTTCATAGCGCTTTTGAAGTCGTTCACGGCCATGCTGCGCTCGCCGCGCTTGATCACAGCGCCCTTGCCGATCAAACCCTTGAACGTGTTGGCCGTATTCAGAAGTTGCTGATAGTCGGCGGTCAGCAGGAATTCCTCGTCGATCACCGTGACCTTCACGTTGCCGTGATGGCGCCGCTCCACGCGCAGCGAGCGCAGTTCGCGCACCTGGTCGTACATGGGCACCACGCTGACTTCGGGCTTCAGCGGGTCGTCGCGCAAAGCGATTTCAAGCGCCTGGGCCGATGCCTGGGTGGACGCCTCGCTCGTGAGGTCGATGGCCACGCCGTCCATCACGGCCTCGAGCGCGCGCTCGTCATAGAGACGGCTCAGACGATTCACCACCGCGCGTGCGAGCAGGTATGACCGCGCCAGTTCGCCCAGCGCGTCGCCTGCGATCGGCGTGCCGTTTTCGGTGGGCAGCAGTTCCGATCCGTTCAACGCCACTCTGAGCATGTGTGCGTTGAGTTCGGCATCGTCCTTCAGGTATTGCTCGTCTTTGCCGGCCTTGAGCTTGTAGAGCGGCGGCTGCGCGATATACACGTAGCCGCGCTCGATCATGTCCGGCATCTGGCGATAGAAGAACGTGAGCAGCAGCGTGCGAATGTGCGCGCCGTCCACGTCAGCGTCGGTCATGATGATGATGCGGTGGTAGCGCAGCTTCTCGAGGTTGTAGTCTTCCTTGCCGATGCCGCAGCCCAGTGCGGTGATCAGCGTGACGATCTGCTCCGAAGACAGCAGCTTGTCGTAGCGCGCCTTCTCGACGTTGAGCACCTTGCCGCGCAGCGGCAGGATTGCCTGGAACTTGCGGTCGCGGCCTTGCTTGGCCGACCCGCCTGCGGAGTCGCCCTCCACGATGTAGATTTCCGACTTCGCCGGATCTTTCTCCTGGCAGTCCGCGAGCTTGCCGGGCAGACCCACGCCGTCCAGCACGCCTTTACGGCGCGTCATTTCGCGGGCCTTGCGCGCAGCGTCGCGCGCGCGCGCGGCGTCCACGATCTTGCCGCAGATGATCTTGGCGTCGTTCGGCGTTTCGAGCAGAAACTCTTCCAGCGCCTTCGCGACCACTTCTTCAACAGGCGCGCGCACTTCGGACGAAACGAGTTTGTCCTTCGTCTGCGAGCTGAACTTCGGCTCGGGCACCTTCACGGAGAGCACGCACGAAAGGCCTTCGCGCATGTCGTCGCCGGAGGTTTCCACCTTCGCCTTCTTCGCGACTTCGTTGTCCGCGATGTACTTGTTGATGACGCGCGTCATGGCCGCGCGCAGACCGGTCAGGTGCGTGCCGCCGTCGCGCTGCGGAATGTTGTTCGTGAAGCACAGCACGTTCTCGTTGTAGCTGTCGTTCCACTGCATGGCCACTTCCACGCCCACGCCGTCTTTTTCGCCGTTCACGTGGAAGATCGTGGGATGCAGCACCTGCTTCGTCTTGTTGATGTACTCCACGAAGCCCTTCACGCCGCCCACGAACGCGAAATCGTCTTCCTTGCCGCTGCGCTGGTCGGTAAGGCGGATGCGCACGCCGTTATTCAGGAACGACAGCTCGCGAATGCGCTTGGCGAGAATGTCGTAGTGGTATTCGACGTTGCCGAAGATGGTCTCGTCGGCCATGAAGTGCACTTCGGTGCCGCGGTTTTCGGTTTCGCCGACGTACTGCATCGGCGAAACGCGCTCGCCGTTCACTTCTTCGATCACGCGGTTCTGTGCGATGCCGCGGTGGAATTCCATGAAGTGCTTCTTGCCGCCGCGGCGCACGGTGAGGCGCAGCCAGCTGGACAGTGCGTTCACGCACGACACGCCCACGCCGTGCAGGCCGCCCGACACCTTGTAGCTGTTCTGGTCGAACTTGCCGCCCGCGTGCAGTTCCGTCATCACGATTTCGGCGGCGCTGCGCTTCGGGTCGTGCTTGTCGTCGAGCTTGATGTCGGTGGGAATGCCGCGGCCGTTGTCCTGCACGGAAATGGAGTTGTCCGCGTGAATGATCACGTGGATGTCGTTGCAGTGGCCGGCCAGCGCTTCGTCGATGGAGTTGTCGAGCACTTCGAACACGAGGTGGTGCAGACCGGTGCCGTCCGACGTATCGCCGATATACATCCCCGGGCGCTTGCGGACCGCCTCCAGACCCTCGAGGATCTGAATGGAGGAGGCGCCGTAGCTGTTGTCGGGTTGCGTATTGTTCAGTTCACTCATGGAATTTTCCGGTTCTGCGTCACTGCCAGTGTTGCTGCTCGATACGTTTCAAAAAGCCATAAAAACGCCAAAGGGGCGCTGCGCCCCCTGGTGTTCTTGTTTTTTTGCGGCGTCAGATGCGCATTGGCATCACCACGTATTTGAACTGTTCGTTCTCTGGAATGGTGATGAGCGCGCTGGAGCTGGCATCGCCCAGGCTTACCTGCAGCATGTCGACCTTCAGGTTCGCGAGTACGTCGAGCAGGTACGTGACGTTGAACCCGATGTCGATGGTGTCGCCTTGATAGGCGATCTCCAGTTCTTCCTGCGCCTCCTCCTGGTCCGCGTTCGTGGACATGATCTTCAGCTGGCCCGGCTGCATGATGCAGCGCACGCCCTTGAACTTGTCCGACGTGAGAATGGCCGCGCGTTGCAGCGAATGCTGCAGTTCTTCGCGGCCAATCAGGAACGTGTTCTTGTGCGACTTCGGAATGACGCGCTGGAAGTCGGGGAATTTGCCTTCCACGAGCTTCGACACGAGCTCGACCTGGCCGAAGGTGAACTTGACCTGGGTCTGTGCGATGTCGATTTTCAGCGTGTCGTCGATGTCTTCGAGCAGGCGCTGGAGTTCGAGAATCGTCTTGCGCGGAATGATGACTTCCTGACGCGGGAACGCGCCCTCGATCTTCATGGACGAAAACGCGAGGCGGTGGCCGTCGGTCGCGACTGCCATCAGCTGGTCGCCGTCCACCACGAGCAGCATGCCGTTCAGGTAGTAGCGGATGTCCTGCTGCGCCATGGCGAAATACACCTGGCCCAGCAACTGGCGGAACGTTTTTTGCGGAACCGTGAGGCTCGCGCCGAAGTCTTTGGCTTGCGCGACCGTGGGGAACTCGTCTGCAGCGAGCGTCTGCAGCGCGAAACGGCTCTTGCCCGATTGCACGGTCAGACGCTTGTCCGACAGCGACAGGCTTACTTCGCCGCCCGGCATGGCGCGCAGGATGTCGAGCAGCTTGCGCGCAGCCACCGTGGTTGCGATGGAATCGCTGCCTACGCCGAAATCGGCGCGCGTGGTGATCTGGAGTTCGAGGTCCGTGGACAGGAACGACACATCGGAACCGGTTTTGGTAATCAGCAGATTGGCGAGGATCGGCAACGTGTGGCGGCGTTCGACAATGCCGCTCACCGTTTGCAGCGGCCTGAGGAGGTTATCGCGTTCGGTCTTGACCAGTTGCATAGAGTTCCTTCGTTGATGTGACGGCCTGCGCGTCTCGCCCGGCTCGTCACCGCGCGGCCCCGGTCCCCGCCGGCGCCTGCGTGCAGTACCGGCCTCGGCGTGAAAATCCCGCCCGCGACCGCCGGGCGGTTAAACCTGTATTGTGCCTTAAAACGGAACCACTTCCCCAAAATGGGGGTGTTCTGCGAAATAAACAGAGCTGGGCTGCACGGCCTGGCCACCCCGTCTCACCGCCCTTTCCGCATGCATTTTCACGGTACTGCCTGGCCGGGCGGCAGACCCGGTTGCAGGCGCGATTGGGGTGCAATTGAGGCGCAATTTGCAACAGTGGCAACCGGTCCTGCTATCCCTTCAACGTCTGTTCCAGCACATGCAGTTCGTGATTGAGCTGGGCGTCCTTGCTGCGCTCGTCGGCGATCTTGCGCACGGCGTGCAGCACGGTCGTATGATCGCGCCCGCCGAACAGCTCGCCGATCTCGGGCAGGCTCTTCTGCGTCAGCTCTTTCGCAAGGTACATGGCGATCTGCCGCGGCCGCGCGATGTTCGCCGGACGCTTCTTCGAGTACATGTCCGCGACCTTGATGCTGTAGAAATCGGCCACCGTCTTCTGGATGTTTTCCACCGAAATCTGCCGGTTCTGCACCGTGAGCAGGTCTTTCAGCGCTTCCTTGGTGAGTTCGATCGAGATCTCGCGGCCGTGGAACTTCGAGTACGCGAGGATCTTGCGCAGCGCGCCCTCCAGCTCGCGCACGTTCGAGCGCAGATGCTTGGCCACGAAGAACGCGACGTCCTCGTTCAGGCTCACGCCTTCCGACTGCGCCTTGCGCATCAGGATCGCTACGCGCATCTCGAGCTCGGGCGGCTCGATGGCAACGGTCAGGCCGGAATCGAAACGGGAGATCAGGCGGTCGTCGATGCCGGAAATCTCTTTCGGATACGTGTCGCTGGTGATGATCACCTGCGCCTTGTTGGCCACCAGCGCCTCGAACGCGTAGAAAAACTCTTCCTGCGTGCGCGACTTGCCCGAGAAGAACTGGATGTCGTCGATCAGCAGGAGGTCGAGCGAATGGTAGTAGCGCTTGAAATCGTCGAACGCCTTGCGCTGATACGCCTTCACGACGTCGGACACGTACTGCTCCGCGTGGATGTAGCGGATGCGCGCGCCGGGCTTGTCCATCAGCAGCTGGTTGCCGATGGCGTGAATCAGGTGAGTCTTGCCTAGCCCCACGCCGCCGTACAGGAAGAGCGGGTTGTACGAGATGCCCGGGTTGTCCGCCACCTGGATCGCGGCGGCGCGGGCGAGCTGGTTCGCCTTGCCGGTCACGAAGTTGTCGAAGGTGAGCACCGGGTTCAGCTTGGAGCGCTCGTAGGTGGGATCGGCTTCGTTGCTGGCCGCGCCCGCCGCGGCGCCGCCCGGGCGCCATGTACGGCGTGCCGCCGCGGCTTCGTTGGCGTCGAGGCTGGGGAGGTCGAGATCTGCGGCGTCGTCGGCGATCTGGTTTGCACCGTTGCCGGCCGTTGCCACCTGGGCGACCTGGGCTGCGGCGTGAGCCGCATGAGCGGCCTGCACGGCGCCGACGGCGGACTCCACGGCAGCCGCGCCCGGCCCTGCCGCGGTACCAAGCGGCCCAAGCGGCCCGAGCGGGGCACGTGGCGCCGCGGGCGGCCGCACGCCCCCCTTGGGATCGAGGACGAACTGGACATCGATTGGCGCCTGCCAGAACTCGCGCGCGAGATCGGCGATACGACCGGAAAACTGGCTCTTGACCCAGTCGAGCTTGAAACGGTTCGGCGCGGCAATGCGCAGCGTATTTGCTGCGGCGTCGAAGGCGACCGGGGCCAACGGTTTTATCCACGTCACGTACTGCTGGGGCGTCAATTCACGCTCCAGCAGTGCGGAACAGTGTTGCCAGAAATCGTTCATCAAGTTGCGTCGTTTTGTATGCACCGCCTCCGTCTGCTGCCTTCGTCGCGCGAACACAACGAGGCCCGGGCAGCAGGCGGACAACGCCCCGCCGGGCCCGCGCAGCAAGCGTTTGCGCAAGCGGGCCAAGCCGGAGCGTGGTGCAGGATTCTTGGGATCAAGGCGAGATTCTACCGCCAAAATGCAGGGGGAAGCGAGTTATCCACAGGGCCGGATCAAGGCCCGGCGCGGGGGGTTCAGGAAGGGCTCAGGCCTTTCGGGGCCATCTCGCAGCCGCCTGGACAGCTGCTGAAGTAGCGGCCTAAGCTATTGACGACCAAGAGAAAACCGGCTTAAATAGCGGGTTCCGCGAAAACCAAATCCCTTGACCTGCCGGTTGTCGCCTTGTGTGGCCGGTGTTAACAGTGATTAGCGCTGGTCATGCTGGTTATCGGCTGGTCGTAGCGTGAAATGCACGCGTGAGATGCGGCTGCCCATGCAGCCTTCCATGCGATTACCCGCAGCGATGTCCGCGCGGTGGATCCCGGCGAGCAGGCCGGCAACCGACTCTCGACAAGTGAGATCAACATGAAACGTACTTTCCAACCTTCCGTGACGCGCCGTAAGCGCACCCATGGCTTCCGCGTTCGCATGAAGACCGCGGGCGGCCGCAAAGTGATCAACGCCCGCCGCGCGAAGGGCCGCAAGCGCCTCGCCGTCTAAGGCGCGCTGCGAGCGGATTGCGCGCCGGTTCCGGCACTCGCGCCAGCGCGAAACCGGATCTGCGCGCCGCATCAGGCCCAGTTCCGTTGCAAGCGCAAGCCGCCTTTCCCAAAGCCGCAAGGCTGCTGAAAACGGATGAGTTCTCATCCGTTTTTCGTTTGCGCCCGTGGCGCCGTTCGG
Organism: Paraburkholderia sp. A1RI_3L; assembly: GCF_048957895.1. Taxonomy (NCBI): domain Bacteria; kingdom Pseudomonadati; phylum Pseudomonadota; class Betaproteobacteria; order Burkholderiales; family Burkholderiaceae; genus Paraburkholderia; species Paraburkholderia sp. A1RI_3L. The sequence continues at coordinate 568,065 of NZ_JARCHA010000001.1, read as the reverse complement.
CGCACTTCGTGGTGTACGGCCGGCCCACCGGCAACGAAGCGCGCCTCGGCCTCGTGATCGGCAAGAAGTTCGCGCCGCGCGCGGTCACGCGCAATCTCGTGCGCCGTATTGCGCGCGAGATGTTCCGGGTGCGGCGCGCCGAGTTCGGCGGATGGGACGTGCTGCTACGTCTGCATACGCGCATCGACCGCAAGGCTTTGCCGAGTGCGTCCTCGCCGCCGCTGAAAGCGTTGTGCCGCACCGAGATCGGCATGCTGCTCGACAAGGCCGCTCGCGAGATCGCAAAGCGCGAAGCACGGGCGGCGCCGCAGGAGAGCCAGCCGACGTCGGGCGAGGCTGCGCAAACGGCGCGGCCCGCAGAGCCTGGTGCGGCAGGCACGGCCGGCGCCTCGGGCACCGGCAAGACAGCGCCGGCGTGACCATGACCGCGAACGATGTAACCGACCTGCTACGATCCAGGCCAAGCGCGAACGCTGCCACTGCAATTGCCGTCGCCGCACGAACGCCGACCGCTCCTGCGTGCCGAAGGCGCCCTCGGCTAAACCGGGGTAACCAGCGGGGCAGACAGCTCGCTATCCGCTCCACTTCGCGGCTTCACCTTGCCGCACTGCCATGCAAACGGTACTGATCGCATTACTGCGCTTCTACAAGATTGCCGTGAGTCCACTGCTCGGCAACCGGTGCCGCTTTTACCCCTCCTGTTCCGACTACGCGCGCGAAGCAATCCAGTATCATGGCGCCGCGCGTGGTACTTACCTCGCGGCAAGGCGTCTGTGCCGGTGCCATCCGTTTTCCGCGGGCGGCATCGATCTGGTCCCGCCACCTACTTCCCAAAGCGCTGACGCGCCACGCCATCGACACTGAGACAACGCATGGATATCAAACGCACCGTCCTATGGGTCATCTTCTTCATGTCAGCGGTCATGCTGTTCGACAACTGGCAACGCGACCATGGACGCCCGTCGATGTTCTTCCCGAGCGCGACGCCTACCCAGACCGCTGCAAGCGGAGCCTCCGGCGCCGCTGCGGCGTCGGCCACGCCGGAAGCCGCGCAGGCACTGCCGGCTGCCAGCGGCGCCGCACCCGCGAACACGGCGCCGGCCGCGCAGGCGCAGCTCGTGCATTTCCGCACCGACGTCTATGACGGCGAGATCGACACGCGCGGCGGCACGCTGGCCAAGCTCTCGCTCGTGAAGGAAGAAGACGGCAAGCCGAACCAGTACATCACGCTCTTCGACCACACGAAGGACCACACGTATCTGGCCCGCACGGGTCTCCTGGGCGGCGACTTCCCGAACCACAACGACGTCTTCACACCGGCCGCTGGTCCGCGCGAGCTCACCGGCAACGCGAATTCGTTCCAGCTGAGCTTCGAGTCGCCCGTGAAAGGCGGTGTGAAGGTCGTGAAGACGTACACGTTCACGCGCGGCAGCTACGTGATCGGTGTGGACACGAAGATCGACAACGTCGGCACTGCGCCCGTCACGCCGACGCTCTACATGGAACTGGTGCGCGACAGTCAGCCCGTGGAAACGCCGCGCTTCTCGCACACGTTCATCGGACCGGCGGTCTACACGAACGAGCATCACTTCCAGAAGATCTCGTTTAGCGACATCGACAAGAACAAGCAGGACTACGCGAGCTCGTCTGACAACGGCTGGGTCGCGATGGTGCAGCACTACTTCGCGACCGCGTGGATTCCCAAGCAAGGCGCGAAGCGTGACATGTACGTCGAGAAGATCGACCCGACGCTGTATCGCGTGGGCGTGAAGGAGCCGGTGGCGACCATCGCGCCGGGGCAGTCGGCCGACGTGTCGGCACGCCTGTTCGCCGGTCCCGAAGAAGAGCGCATGCTCGAAGGCATCGCGCCTGGCCTCGAACTCGTGAAGGACTACGGCTGGGTCACGATCATCGCGAAGCCGCTCTTCTGGCTGCTCGAAAAGATTCACAGCGTGGTGGGCAACTGGGGCTGGGCGATCGTGCTGCTCACCGTGCTCATCAAGGCCGTGTTCTTCCCGCTTTCGGCGGCGAGCTACAAGTCGATGGCGCGCATGAAGGAGATCACGCCGCGCATGCAGGCGCTGCGCGAACGCTTCAAGAGCGACCCGCAAAAGATGAACGCCGCGCTGATGGAGCTCTACAAGACCGAGAAGGTCAATCCGTTCGGCGGCTGCCTGCCGGTGGTGATCCAGATTCCGGTGTTCATTTCGCTGTACTGGGTGCTGCTCTCGTCGGTGGAAATGCGCGGCGCGCCGTGGGTTCTGTGGATTCACGACCTCTCGCAGCAGGACCCGTACTTTATCCTGCCGGTGCTGATGGCCATCTCGATGTTCCTGCAGACGAAGCTCAACCCCACGCCGCCAGACCCCGTGCAGGCCAAGATGATGATGTTCATGCCGATCGCCTTTTCGGTCATGTTCTTCTTCTTCCCTGCCGGCCTCGTGCTGTACTACGTGGTGAACAACGTGCTTTCCATCGCGCAGCAGTGGTACATCACGCGCATGATGGGTCAGAAGAAGAAGGCGGCCTGATCGCCGCACGCGTCGCAAAAAAAGCCGCCCGGCTATCAAACCGGGCGGCTTTTTCTTTTGGCTCGTCGCGTCGCCGTCGCGCTAGCCTGGGCGGCCAACCGCGTGCCAGTTCGAGCCAGCCAGCTTCCGCCGCTCAGCTTTTGCCGGCGTTGCCGTAGAACTCCGAAATGAGTTCTTCCAGGAGATAGCGATGATGCGGCGACAGCGCTTCGATCTTCGACGCCAGTTCCAGTGCTTCGGGCGAGAGCGGATACTTTTCGTCGCGGGGCCGTGGCTTCGGCACTGTTGTCGAGCCCGCGCTGCCCGAGGGCGGTCCGTAGTGCAGCCAATGCAGATCGACACTCAGCCATTCAGCGAGCGTGCGGAGTTTGTCTTCCTTTGGAATCGTGCGTCCGGTCAGCCACTTGTGGGCCGTTTGCGGCGATACTGGCTCACCGTGATAGCGCAGGTTGAAATGCATCGCGAGGTCAGTACCGCCGCGAAGCTTTTCGGGCGCGCGCTTCATCGCGAACTTGAGTCGTTCGGTAAAAGCGGCTTTTTCTTCGGGCGTTGGCATGGCGCGATTGTGCAATCCGCCTCATATGGTGCTAACAACCGGCCAGGCTATATTTAGTGCATTTACGCTATATATAGCCTGATTTGACGATTCTTTGATGCAAACTGGATTCAACTGGCCAATCCTCGCCGAGCCTTGCGGATGGCCGATCTCGTCACGAAGAGACAAAGTCGTCCATGCAATTTCGTCCCAAAATGCATTAGCTAATTCGAGATATCGGATCACCATTAGATATTCGACATGGTCGATTCGCCAAGCGCGCACTTCGCGTTCCTGGCCTCAACGGCGTGCGCGATACAATGCCGGGCGCTCTATGCTTGAAGCCGCCATACCCAACCCGCAGTTCGCCGCTCCACCGTTTTCGCTCTGATTCGCCACCATGCTCGCCACCGATTCCGATCCAATCGTCGCCATTGCCACTGCGCCGGGGCGCGGCGGAATCGGCGTAGTGCGCGTCTCGTTCGGTCGCGCCGGCGAGGCCGCCGCCCAGTTGCTGATGCAGGCCATCGCCGGGCAAACGCTCGCGGCTCGTCACGCGAGCTATGTGCCCTTCCTCGATGCAAACGGCAATGCGCTGGACCGCGGCATCGCGCTGTACTTCCCCGCGCCGCACTCGTACACCGGCGAGCACGTGCTGGAACTGCAAGGGCACGGCGGCCCCATCGTGCTGCAGCTGATGCTGCAGCGATGCATCGACGCAGGCCGCGAATTCTCGCTGCGCCTCGCCGAACCGGGCGAATTCACGCGCCGCGCGTTTCTCAACGACAAACTCGACCTGGCCCAGGCCGAGGCCGTGGCCGACCTGATCGAGGCCAGCACGGAAGCGGCCGCGCGGTCGGCCGGGCGTTCGCTCGAGGGCGCGTTTTCGCGCGATATCCACGCGCTCGTCGAGGACGTCATCGCGTTGCGCATGCTCGTCGAAGCGACACTCGATTTCCCCGAGGAAGAGATCGACTTTCTCGAAGCCGCGGACGCACTCGGCAAGCTCGCTCGCATCCGCGAGCAGCTCGCCCACGTGCTCGCTGAGGCACGGCAAGGCGCGCTTCTGCGCGAGGGATTATCGGTGGTGCTCGCGGGGCAGCCGAACGTCGGCAAGTCGTCGCTGCTGAACGCACTGGCGGGCGCGGAACTCGCCATCGTCACGCCGATTGCCGGCACCACGCGCGACAAGGTTTCGCAGACCATTCAGATCGAAGGCATTCCGCTCCATGTGATCGACACCGCAGGGCTGCGCGAGACCGAGGACGAGGTGGAGAAGATCGGCATCGAGCGCACGTGGAGCGAGATCGAACGCGCCGACGTGGTGCTGCACCTGCTCGATGCGCGCGTCGGCATGACCGATGAAGATCGCGCCATCGCGACGCGGTTCCCGGCCGCGGTGCCGGTCATCCGCGTACTCAACAAGAGCGATCTCACGGGTAAGGAGCCGGCCGTGAACCGGCTGGACCCCGCCGCCGAAGGCGACTTGTGCGAGGTGCGGCTCTCGGCAAAGCAAGGCGACGGCGTTTCGCTGTTGCGCGCGGAGTTGCTGCGCATTGCAGGTTGGCAAGCCGGCGCCGAAAGCGTGTACCTTGCCCGCGAACGCCATCTGATCGCACTGCGCGCAGCAGCCCAGCATCTCGAACAGGCAACCATGCACGCCGACCAGAACGCCCAGGCACTGGATCTCTTCGCCGAGGAACTGCGCCTTGCCCAGGAACAGCTGAATTCGATCACCGGCGAATTCACTTCCGACGATTTGCTGGGTGTGATTTTTAGTCGGTTTTGTATTGGGAAATAAGCTGTCGGGCAAGCGATGCCGAGGCTCACAAGAGCGTCACCGCAGCGCGATAGCTCATCGAATTGTCAGAAAGACAAAGCGCCGCGCAAAAGCCGAAACACAACCGCGGAAAAATGGAAACGAGGCGCTACAAAGGGAACGTCGCGGTCGTGATGGAGGCCTTGGCGCCACGGCCTCGGCGGGCGGTCAGAAACCGTACGGACGGTAATTTTCGGACACAACTACTACAGCGCGAAGGCGCTATTCTCGCCCTCCATGACTCAATGAGGAGCACGCATCATGGTGAGGCTACTGACGGTTCTCATGCTGGCGGCGGGACTCGCGGGCTGCGTCGTGGCCCCGCCCGGCTACTACGGCTACGCACCGGCGCCCGCGTACTACGGCTATGCGCCCGGTTACTACTACGGGCCGTCGATCGACGTCGGTATCGGCTTCGGCGGCGGACATGGCTGGCACGGCCGCTAATCCCAATGAGGCCAAGGGGCATCGGCAACGCGCCGATGCTCGCCACAAAAGCGCGCTGCGTGGGCAACAGCCAGGCACGCGCATTTGATCGTGCCTAACGTCGGCGGAAGTGTCCGCTTCTGGGATCGACGAAAGATGCAAAGGCGACAAGCGCGCCGATAGCGATCGGCGACGCAATCAGGACTGCGGTCAGCATGACTTGCCCCGTAACGAAACTGGTGGTCTAGACGTCTATGGCTTTTCGGTATTGTGGGCGAATCATCGGACAAGAGCGCCATCACGCCAATAGGGACCGCACATTACGTGAATTCCCTGCCGCAGCTTTGTTTCTTCATGCAGCCGGCGTGGGCTGTAGACATTCCTTCAATTCACCTTTTGCGCCCTGGCCTGCTGCTCGGAAAAAGCAAGCAGATCGCCCAGCGACTTGTGGAGGTCGCGCAGGCTTTGCAGCGGCAACGCGAATGCAAGCCAACCGAAACGTGTGTGGCGCAGTTGCAGCAGCGCGCCGCCCACGAACATCTCCGGCGCGACCCACCACCTCGGATCAAGCTGTGCCTGCACCTGCTCGCCTGCGATGGGGTCACGCGTGCGCACCGGCGGCTGCAGTTGTTCCCGCAGCAGGCCAAGACCTTCGATAAGCCGTTCGACGTGCTCGGCCGCGAGCGGCATAGCGGCATCGGCGCGCTGGCAGTTCATCGAGATGCGCCCGTCTTCGTCGATCAGGGAAACCGTCATTAAGGTGGTCATGCTGCGCTTCGTGCTGCCTGTGCTGCCGCGTGTGGATGGGAAAGAAGCGACCCGTCTCACCTGAGCGAAGCAACGGCCCATGAGTGTGACGCGGTGTGCCGCCGGGCGGGCATGCCGCGAGCGTGCGCGCCTATCGTACTGGCACGCCAGGAGGAAAACGAGAGTGAAGACCTTGCCAACTCTTGCCGCTGTGCGAACTCGTAAGAGCAGCCTTGAGAATTAACCGTGACGCGCACTTTGTCGGGCGTGCCCGGCATCGTGCCCGTCGGCCTCGCGGTGCGGCGAGCCATTGCGTTGGCGTGGCGGCACCGTTCCGCACAGTGTGGTCAGCGCGATGCTGAGCACCATGAGCGCAAACAGCGCGAGGAAGTACGTCATCCAGGAGAACTCGAACAACACGAGCGCCTCCTTCCCTCATACAACGATCTGATGAGACGCAGCGGAGTCAGTGGTGAATGAGACTGCGAACAGGATGCCGCCAGTCGATACGGCGCTGCTCCGTATCGTGGACAACACGTTGCCGATGTTCCTGCCAGAGCTCGTCCGAAAACAGGAACGCAACGATTAACAACGGCACGATGAGAAACGCGCCCAGTACCAGATGCTCGATCACGATAGCCTCCTGATCGCAGAGGAGCCGTGATTTTCATTCTAGACGGCCGCCGGCGAATTGCATCGTGGGCAAACACGCATTGCAGACAATCGGGCAGGCGCGGCGCGGCTTGTGGTCGTCCTGTCAAACGGCCGGCAAGCCGCGCGGTTATTGGCTGGGCGGGCCTTCACGGCGCGGCGGGAAGTTCGCGCCGAACCGGCTCCCTCCCCTTGATTGAATGTGTTGAAGACGCACGGTACGTCGTACGGCGAATGTCTATCGCGGCGACTGATGGTCCCATCGGATCTGCGTGCGCGCTGCCAGGTGAAACGTCAGCGCCCCTTGTTCAGGCCGCCGACTTTTTCCACACCGCTGCCAGTAGCCCGGCACCGATCAGCAGCGTGCCGCCGGTGCGGTTCACCACGCGCTGAACCTGTGCGCTGCGAATCGCGCTGCGGGCCGCCGAGGCGAGCATGGCGTAAGCAAAGGCATTGGCCGTAGCCAGCGTGACGAACGTCGCTTCGAGGACGACGATCTGCGGCCACGTTGGCGCGTGGGCGTCGAGGAACTGCGGCACGAATGCGACGAAGAAGATGATGCTCTTCGGGTTCAACGCAGTGACCGCGTACGCATGGGCAAAGATGCGGCCCGTGCGCGTTTCGGCAGGGGCCGGCATGCCGTCGGCGGGCGCACCGCTTTCCGTTGTGACCGCAGGCGCGGCCGGCGCGCGCCACAGCTTGATGCCCAGATACACCAGATAAGCAGCACCTACCCACTTGAGCGCGGTGAACAGCGTCGCGGACGCGGCAAGCAGGACGCCAAGTCCGAGCATGGACGCCGTCATCGAAGTGAGATCGCCGAGCGCGACACCGGCCGTGGTGGCGAGCGCATAGCGTCGGCCATGGCCGAGTGCATATGAAATAACGAGCAAGACGGTGGGGCCTGGGATGGCGATGAGAATGGCGGACGCGATGGCAAAAGGAAGCCAGTGAGCGAGGGTCATGAAAATCTCCGGGGAAGACGTTTGATTTATCCACGAAGCCGCGGCGTGCGCAAGTACACCAGACGGCCGGCAAGGCCAAACATGGAACGAACGGGTAAACCCTCGTTATTGGCATTCCCGACTGCATTCGTTTACCGCCAATTTATCGGGCTGACGTCATAAAACCGACGATATGGCATCCTTTTTATTCTGCATCCGATGCGTTATGAGACGCCTATGACGCGCGTTTCACATCCCATTCATGTGACTTTAGGTGCGGCGCGTCATTTTCTCTTGCGATTTAGTAAATCACTTAACTGGATTATCAGGTTAACGGTTTGGATCACGCACAGCCTTATAGCGCAAGCGTCAGAAGGCAGCTCCGGCGGAACGCAAGGCTATCGCTTCCCTTCTCCGGCCAGCATGTGCGGCTGCTTCGATACGTCGCATAGGGTGCGACAATTCGCCACTGTTGCGAACGCACACAAGATGTGCTTGCAGTCTTTTGCGCTTCTTCTAAATTGAAAGCTGCGGGAATTCCTTTGAAGTTAAATACATAGCTAACCTGAGCAAATTACCCGCAGGAGGCGAATATGAAGATGCTAGCCGGTTTGATTGTCGCAGCAGCGGGACTCGTTGCCGTTTCCGCCGTACAGGCGCAGGACACGGTAGTCAGGCCGCAACAAACCATTCAGTTCAAGCCAGGCTCCTACGGCTGTCTTTCGCGGGACAAGCTCGACGCGGTCAACGACCATCAGCGGGCGGGCGAACAGCAAAAGATGCAGGAGTTCTTCTCCGGCTTCGAATGCCTGTCCACCCCGGAAAACCAGCAATTCCGCGTCGTGCAGGTTGTCGGCCATGAAGTGGAATTCGTGAACGCGGGCAACACCGACCAGCAAGGTCTCTGGACAAACGACAGGTTCATCAAGCAATAACGCAGCTGTCGTTCGCTGTACGAGCGCGAAGCGGCGCCCAGGAGCGCCGCGGAGGGCGCGCACGGGCGGCGAGCAGTGACGAACGGTCTGGCCATTGCGCCAGGCCGTTTGTTTTTGTCCATCCTCTGCCGACTGGCAACCCGCCAGATCGCACGGCGTCGCGCAACCCACAAATCGCTATCTCGCCGTGAGCAATAACGGAAAGGCGCGCGGCGCGACGGCAAAGCGTCCGGTATCATCACGCGCCGGCGTTCAGTCTGAATGATCGAACGTCGTCTTCATGAAGGGCGACGCGCTGCGATCGCCTCCATCGTTGGGCCGGGAACAACGCGTGCTTTTCTCACTACATGAAACGCACGCTGTCGCGCCGGTCAATCGTGCTCCAAAGGCTCGAAATAAGACGGCCCGTTTTTACGGGTCCGGGATACTCCATGGCGCTCAAATCGACGATATACAAGGCCGAACTCCAGATCGCGGACATGGACCGCCATTACTACGCCGATCACGCGCTCACCATCGCGCGGCATCCTTCGGAAACGGACGAACGCATGATGGTGCGCATCGCCGCGTTCGCGCTCTTCGCGCAGGAACGGCTCGAATTCTGTAAAGGTCTCTCGGACACGGACGAGCCGGACCTCTGGCAAAAGGATCTGACGGGCGCCATCGAACGATGGATCGAGGTCGGCCAGCCCGACGAGCGGCGCATCGCCAAGGCCTGCGGCCGTGCCGAGGACGTAGTCGTGATCGCCTACGGCGGCCGTACTTCGGATATCTGGTGGCAGGGCGTCCAGACGCGGCTAGACCGGCTTCGCAACGTGACGGTTTGGTCGCTGGGCGAGGGCGTCGCGGCATCGCTTGGCGCGCTCGCGGAGCGCACCATGCGCCTCCAATGCACCGTGCAGGACGGCACCGCATGGCTTGGCAGCGCGACGACCGAGCCGGTGGCAGTCGACTGGACGGTGTTGAAGGCGCCGGCGAACGCGGCATAGCCGGCGAGGGCGGCCGCGCGGCCCAAACCTAGAGCGAAGTGGTCAGCGCGTCGTCGGGCGGCCCCTTGAGCTCCACCATGTTGCCTTCCGGATCGAACAGATAGAGCGACGGGCCGTAACCGTCCGCGCCGTAACGCACGCCCTGGGCGCCCACTTCGGCGCCGCCCGCCTTCAGATGCGCCACGAGCGCCTCGGCGTCGAACTGCTCGATGCGCAGACACAGATGGTCCATATTGCGACCGACGCCCGGCGTGCCGCTTTCAGGGCGGTCGATCCTGGCGCCCACCTGCAGCAGGTCGATCAGCGAGCGCCCCGCACGCAACTGTACGAGCCCCAGATCGCGCTGCTCCTTTTCGACGAAGCAGCCGAGCACGTCGCAGTAGAACCGCGCCAGCGCATCCAGATTGGCGGCCCGGATCACGACATGGTCGATCTCGCGGATGTGGATCTTCATCGGAAAGCCTCCTGCACGTTCGCGGCCGATAACGGCAGTGTAGGGGACGGGCGGAACGGTGGCACAGGCCGCGCGATCCGGGACACGGCGAGGCGCAAAGGCACGGGCCAGTGACGGCGGCGCAGGCCGCGACGCCGAGCGCCAACGGCAGCCAGCGGGTACGATGAGGCGCTACCGGGGAGGAAAGAGTCGGCCCGCGCAAACCCGGCCGAACCGGCCCGCGAGCCTTTCCTTAAACCTATGGACGAAAAAAAGCCCACTCAAGTGAGCGGGCTTAATCCATATCAGGAGGAGACATGGAGGAGACAGAGACCAATATACACAACGGGTTGGTGCGACGCAATGTTTTTTTAAGGGAAAACCCGTAACGATGTCGATTTGTCGCACTTTGCACACAGCGACCGTCCGACTAGTCCGAGGGAACCGGGCCGGCGCGGCAATGAAACCGCAAGAACCGGAGCGTACCGCCAACGCGCCGCCGCTACATTGGAAGCGTCCAAACACATTGCAGGGGCTTTGAGATGAAAACAGCCTGGGCAACCGATACAACCGATACAACCGATACCGAGCGCTGGGACGCCATTACCCGGCGCAACGCCGAAGCCGACGGCGCCTTTTTCTATGGCGTGCGGACCACGGGCGTGTTCTGCCGTCCGTCGTGCGCCTCGCGCCTGCCGCGGCGGGAAAACGTCCAGTTCTTCACGTCTGCCGACGCTGCACGCGCCGCCGGCTACCGCGAATGCAAGCGCTGCCAGCCGGGCGGTCTGCCGCGCGAGCTGGAGGTCGTCAATCGCGCGTGCGCCGTGCTGGACGCCGCCGCGCACGAGCGCCTCACGCTCGCGCAATTGAGCGACGCCGTGCACTTGAGCCCGTTCCATCTTCAGCGGCTGTTCAAGCGGGTGGTGGGCGTGTCGCCGCGGCAATATCAGGCCGCGCGCCGCGCCGCCGCGTTGCGCGACGCGCTTCAGCGGGGTACCGGCGTGACGCGGGCGAGCGTGGATGCAGGCTTCGGCTCGCCATCGCGGCTGTACGACAGCGCCGGCGCCGAACTCGGCATGACGCCGTCCGTGTACCGGCGCAAGGGCGCCGGGCTCGTCGTGCGCTACGCGAGCGCGCTGACAGCCCTCGGTTACGTGCTCGTCGCCGCTACGGACAAAGGCATTTGCCGGATCGCGTTCGGCGACGAGCCGGCCGCGCTTGCCGACGAGCTACGCGCCGAGTTCTCGAACGCCAGGCTGGCCGAAGACGCGGCGCGCATCGCGCCTTTCATCGCCCGGGTCGAAGCGTACCTGGGCGGCGAGCAGGAACGTGTCGAGCTGCCCCTCGACATCGCCGCGACCGCGTTTCAACAACGCGTCTGGGACGCCCTCCAGCGCATTCCGTACGGCGAAACACGCAGCTACTCGCAGATTGCCGAGGTTGTGGGCGCGCCTCGCGCGGTGCGCGCGGTGGCAAGCGCGTGCGCGTCGAATCCGGTGGCGCTGGCCATCCCGTGTCATCGCGTGGTGCAAAAGGGTGGCGCGCTCGCGGGTTACCGGTGGGGATTGCAGCGCAAAGCCGCATTGCTCGCCGCCGAGGCCTCGCACGGCGCAGCGCAGCCGGCCACGGCAGCGGGCAGGGGGAACGGCGATCCGGCGAGCAAGTCGGTGGCAAAGGCGGGCGGCAATCCAGTCACCGAGCCTGCTTCCTGGGATCACGCCGCTTGAGCGCCGCCATCCCGTCCACGACGTCGGCTACTTCCGCTGAAACGGGAAAAGCCACACTGGAGCTGCCGTTCAAGGCGCCTTATGACTGGCCGCGCTTACTGCGCTTCTTCGCCGGCCGCGCGACGCTGGGTGTCGAAGCAGTCGAAGACGGCGCGTACCGCCGCGCCATCGAATGGCACGGCGCCGAAGGCACGCTCACCGTGCGCCAACACCCGCGCAAACGCTGCGTCGTCGCGACGATCGAAGGCGCGGCGAGCCGTCACGCAGACGCGCTCGCCGCGCCCATCGCCCGCATGTTCGACCTGCGTGCGAACCCGGCGCAGATCCACGCACACCTTGGCGCCGACGCCTGGCTCGCGCCGCTCGTCGATGCCGCGCCCGGCCTGCGCGTGCCGGGCGCGTGGTCGGGCTTCGAACTCGTGGTGCGCGCCATCGTCGGCCAGCAGGTGAGCGTAAAAGCCGCAACGACGATCATCGGACGGCTCGTGCAGCGCGCCGGTTGCCGCATCCACGATCATCCCCACGAAAGCACGGCATGGCGCTTTCCGACGCCCACCGCGCTCGCCGCCGCCAACCTCGACAAGATCGGCATGCCCGGCAAGCGCGTCGCCGCGTTGCAGGGCTTCGCGCAGGCGGTGGCATCGGGCGACGTGCCCATCGACGATACGGCGGTCGCCACGCGCGACGCCGCCGCCTTGCGCGCGGCGCTGCTCGCGTTGCCCGGCATTGGTCCGTGGACCGTGGAGTACGTCGCCATGCGGGCCTGGCGCGACCCCGACGCATGGCCCGCCACGGACCTCGTGCTGATGCAGTCGATTGCCGCACGCGACCCGTCGCTCGCGCGCGCCACGCAGCAGCGTGCGCGCACCGACGCGTGGCGGCCGTGGCGCGCCTACGCGGCCCTTCATCTGTGGAACGAGGTGGCAGACCGGGCGGGCGCGGCGCGCGGCGGTTGAAGGCCAAGGCGCGTGTGTGTGCAAGCGCGGCAGTTACAGATGAAGCGCTACTGGCATCTATCGCATGGAGTCGCACGGATTCGCACGAAACGCGAACCGGCCTGTAAAACAAGGCAAAAACCGCGGCAAAGGTAAGGGCAACAAGCGAGGTCGGACCGCTCCGGCATGGCCGCCAGAGCATGCAACACACGGCACCGACCGCCCACGAGGGCACGCCAAGCAGGGCGCGTGGCGAGATGTTAAAGTGCCCGCTACCGAAAAATTTACCGCCCGCCGCAGCCTCGCAATCACGACGCGAACCGCGCACGGACGGTACCTGCCTGACCCGACTCAATGCCAGACACGACCTCCATCCGCACGAACGACGTTCTCTCGCAGCGCCTCTCCGTGCTGAGTGCCGGGCCGCAGCGCAGCGCGCTCACGCGCGGCTTGCGCGGCATCGAAAAAGAGAGCCTGCGCGTCACGCACGACGGCCGGCTCGCCATGACGCCGCACCCGGCGGCGCTCGGCTCGGCGCTCACGCATCCGTCGCTCACCACGGACTACTCGGAAGCGCTGCTCGAACTCATCACGCCCGCCGAACACGACGCCGCCGACACGCTCGCGCGCCTCGACGAACTGCATCGCTTCGTGTACGCCTCGATTGGCGACGAGATTCTGTGGAACAGTTCGATGCCGGGCCTCTTGCCCGATACCGACGACGGCATTCCCATCGCGCGTTACGGCAGCTCGAACATCGGCAGGCTCAAGTACGTGTATCGCGTGGGCCTCGCGTTGCGCTACGGGCGCACGATGCAATGCATCGCAGGCATCCACTACAACTATTCGCTGAACGAAGAAGTGTGGCGCCTGCTGCACGCGCATCACCAATCCACGGCAACGGCCGTCGATTACCAGTCCGAGCGCTACTTCGCGCTGATCCGCAACTTCCGCCGCACGAGCTGGCTGCTCATGTATCTGTTCGGCGCGTCGCCGGCGCTGGATGCGCGCTTCCTGCGCGGCCGTCCGCATACGCTGGAAACGTTCGACGCCCACACGCTCTATCGTCCCTACGCGACGAGCCTGCGCATGAGCGATCTCGGTTACTCGAACACCACGGGACAAGCCGCGCTGCATGCCGATTACGACACGCTGCAAGGCTACCTGGATGCACTCACCGAAGCGGTGAGCCAACCGTATCCGCCGTACGAAGCCATCGGCACGCATCGCGACGGCGAATGGATTCAGATCAACACGAACGTGCTGCAGATCGAAAACGAGTTCTACTCGACGATCCGTCCGAAGCGCATTACGTATCCCGGCGAGCGTCCGCTTCACGCGCTTGCCTCTCGCGGCGTGCAGTACGTCGAAGTGCGCTGCATGGACATCGATCCGTTCGAGCCTGTCGGCATTGCACTTCCCACGGCGCGTTTTCTGGACGCGTACCTGCTTGCGTGCGTGCTGGACGATAGCGCGCCGTTGCCACCCGAAGCCTATGCCGAGGCGAACCGCAACTTCGGGCGCGTAACGATGGAAGGTCGCAAGCCTGGGCTCGAACTCACGCGCGACGGCAAGGCGGTTTCCATGCAGGACTGGGCCGCCGAATTGCTCTCGAAGATCGACCTCGCCGCGGCCACGCTCGACGCAGCAGCCGGCAGCGACGAACACGCGCGCGCCGTAGCCATGCAGCGCGCGAAACTCGCCGACGCGTCGCTCACGCCATCGGCGCGCGTCTTGCACGCCATGCGTGAGCAGCAACAAGGCTTCCTGCAATTCAGCCTCGCGCAAAGCGAGCAGCACGCGGCGTTCTTCCGCGCAAGACCGCTCGATGCCGCCGCGACCGCGCAATTCGAGGCGCTGGCGGCGCAGTCCATCGAGGAACAGGCAAAGATGGAGCGCGAGGAAGCAGGCTCGTTCGATGCTTTCGTCGCCGCTTATCGCGCGTACACGCTGAACCGCTTCAGCGTCTAGCGGGGCGCCGCACAGCATGCCGCCATGTGCTTCGCGGCATCCATCGTGCGGCGAAGCGCCCATCAACCGCTTCGCATGAAACGCACGCGCCTTCGCGCAGTCCAACTTTCAAGAACACGAGCGCCACTCGGCTGACCCTGGTTGGCCTTGCCTGGCCTCAATCGGCACCAGCCGCGAACCCGCGCCAGCGCGGCTCGCCGTTCCGCTCAGGGAGGGCATGAACGCAATGAAACGAATCTTTCCGGCCTTGCTGTGCGTTGCCGCAGCCGCATGCACCACGCGCGGCGAGGTCAAGCCTGAAGTGATGCAGATCGCCACCACGCCGCTCACATGCACGAGCAAGTCTCAATGCGATGCCTGGTGGCAACGGGCCCAGACCTGGGTGAAGGACCACTCGAAATACGAGCTGCAAACGGTCAACGACTCGCTGATCCAGACCGCTGGGCCCGATGGCGGCCGTCGCGCGCTTGCATTCGAGATCACGAAAACGCCGAACCCCGACGGCAGCATGACGATCGGCTTCGCCGCGCATTGCGACAGTTCGCTCGGCTGCAAGCCCGACCCATGGAACGCAGGCGCCGACTTCAAAGCCTACGTGCGGGGCAGCGGACCGGGCATGCCCGCCACGCCACCTGCGCCAGCGGCCACGCAGAAGCCCGGCGCGTTGCCCGATCAACCGGCCGCGGCACCAGCGGCATCGTCAGACAGTTCTCCGGTCTCGCAATAGAGGCGGGACGGCCTCGAGCCTCAGTGAGCACGCCCGATCAAGCGCTTCATTCAACGCTCGAGGCCGCGCGCCCCATCAATGCCCCATGGACGCGGCCGCGCCCTTCTTCGGCCGCGTAATCCACACCAGCCCCGCCAGCACCAGAAAGGCGACGCACGAGATCCGGAAAAAGTCGTTGGTCGCCATCATGTAGCCCTGCTGCGTGATGATCTGGTCAATCTGCGCATTCGCACTCTGGCCCGCAACGCCCAGACTCGCGAGCGCGTTGCTGAACGAAGTCGTGGTCTGCGAATAGACGCTCACCGATTCGGTCAACACTGCGTGGTGGCGAATCGCGTCGTTTTCCCAGAACGTATTGCTGATCGCCGTGCCGATTGCGCCGGAAAGCGTGCGCAGGAAGTTCGATAGCCCCGAGGCGCTTGCGAGCCGCTCATCGGGCACGCTCGACAGCGTGATCGTTGTCATCGGCACGAAAAAGCACGCCACGCCGATACCCTGCACGAGCCGCGGCAAGATCACCTTGTCGAACGGCACGTCGAGGGTAAAGCTCGCGTTCCAATACGAGACGAACGCGAACACGAGAAACGCGAAGCACGCCACCACGCGCAGGTTCAGCCGGTCCATGTTGCGTCCGATCATGGGCGAGAGCACGAGCGCGAGCAGCCCCACCGGCGCGGTGGCAAGCCCCGCGAGGCCGGACGTGTAACCCATCACCGTCTGAAGCCACAGCGGAAAGATCACCACCGAGCCGAAGAACGCCATGTAGCCGAACGAGATGATCAACGCGCCGAGCGCGAAATTGCGGTCCTTGAAGAGCGAGAGGTCGACCACCGGCTCCTTTTCGGTCATTTCCCATACGAGCATGAACGCGATTGCGACCACCGCGATGATGGCGAGCGCCACGATGAACTTCGAACTGAACCAGTCGCGGTCCTTGCCGAGGTCCAACATCATCTGCAGGCACGACACGCCGATCACCAGCAGCGCGAGACCCACGGCATCGATGCGCTGCTTCGTCGTCTTCGTCTCGCGTCCGCGCAGAAGGAAAAACGCGCAGGTCGCGGAGAAGATGCCGATGGGCATGTTGATGTAGAAGATCCAGGGCCACGTGTAGTTGTCCGTGATCCAGCCGCCCATCACGGGCCCGAAGATGGGCGCGACGATCACCGTCATCGCCCATAGCCCGAGCGCGAGACCGCGTTTCTCGGGCGGATACGAGCGCATCAGGATAGTCTGCGAGAGCGGCACCATCGGCCCCGAAACGAGACCCTGCACGAGCCGGAACGCGATCAGCGTCTCGAAGTTGGAGGCAAACCCGCACGCCGCCGAAGCCAGCGTGAAGAGCAACACGGAGAGGGTGAAGAGCCGCACTTCGCCCACGCGGCGCGCGAGCCACCCGGTGAGTGGCACGGCGATGGCCGAAGCCACCGAGTACGACGAAATCACCCACGTGCCTTCGCTGTTCGCCACGCCGAGGTTGCCCGAAATGGTGGGCACCGCGACGTTCGCAATCGAGGTATCGAGCACCTCCATGAAGGTGCCGAGCGCGAGCCCGACAGTCAGCAGGGCGAGTGTGCCGCCGGAGAGCGGCGCGGGTTCCGCGGGCGCGGGCAGGGCGGATGAAGCGGTTGCGTTCATGGTCCAGTCTCTCGTTGGCCCGGCAGAATCCTGTCATGTCATGAATTCAGGCCGCGTGAGCGGCGCTGCATCCATGCAACAACACTTTCTGCCCAGACAGATAAATTCCGGCAATACGGCGCGCTGAGGTGTGATCGCGCACCGCCGTTACGTCATCAATGCGAATCTTTCCCGGCGGCTGCGGGGCAGCCGCCCGTGTCCACGTCGGGCGCGTTGGCGATGAACCGCGCAAGCAGGCCCATCAGCTGTGTCACTTCTTCTTGCGAAAAGCCGCGCAGTTGCTCGTTGAGCACGCGCGCGATGATGGCCGGCAGTTGCCGGGCCGCGTCCTCGCCGGGTGCCGTGAGCGCCAGCTCCACGACGCGCCGGTCCGTACTGCTCCGGCTGCGCGCGATGAGGCCCTTCTTCTCCAGCCTGTCCAGCATGCGCGTCATCGACCCGCTGTCGTACGAAAGCTCGCGCGACAGGTCATACGGCGTATTCGCGCGGCGCCACAGCAGCAACAGCATCACGCCGATCTGAGAAGCGGTCAGCCCAAGCGGCTCGAGCGCGCGGTCCATCCGCTGCCCAAGAACGTTGCGGGCCTTGGACAGGTAGTAACCGAGACTCGACTCGAGGTTGATGTCAGCCGGGTCGTAAGGGCCATCGCTCATCGACAAAGTTCCGCAGAGAACAACACGTCACCTGATTTGGCGCAGAGTATGTTGCAAATTAATTGCATAGTCAATATTATTGAAGGCAATCAATTACGCGCACCCGATTGGCCCGCGCGTGCAAGGATGTTCGCCATGCCGTACCTGAAAAACGCTCTCGGCGGCCTTGGCCGCTCTCTCACCGACATCGCGCTGGAGTCGCTCCAGAAGCCGGTGCGCTGGTGGAAGATCGCGTTGTACGCGGCGATGTTCGTGTTGCCGGGCGGCTCGCTGGCGGTGTTGTTCTTTGCCTGGGCCGAACGACGGCGGCAGCGCGAGGCGCGCCGCGGCGAGCCATGCCCCGCCGGTGCCGGCAAAACGCCCGCCTGCCGTGCGGCCACGCCCCATG
Source organism: Paraburkholderia sp. A1RI_3L (assembly GCF_048957895.1). Taxonomy (NCBI): domain Bacteria; kingdom Pseudomonadati; phylum Pseudomonadota; class Betaproteobacteria; order Burkholderiales; family Burkholderiaceae; genus Paraburkholderia; species Paraburkholderia sp. A1RI_3L. Next base: position 550,016 of record NZ_JARCHA010000001.1, on the reverse strand, counting down.
CGCGGCGGTCGGCGGGCCGTAACGACGAGTAATCGTCGGACCAGCGCCGGTAACACATCCTTCACCTTCCCCGCATTAACCTTGCGGTTTCGCGCCGGTCTGCGCGCTGCGCTACCATTGCCCGATCGAATGCAGCAACGGCCGGAACGTGCCGGCCTCGCCGAACATGGGCGCGGCGGGTACGCCAGTGCCGCATTCGGCAAGCCCGGCCGGCGCCGCATGCGCGCCGCCCGCATCGACAGGAATTCATTGCATGCCGTTTCATCGAATCACGCGCGCGTCTGCCGCGGTGCCAGGTTCCGGACCGTCCAGCCGACCAGGCCAGCCGCACCTTGCCACGCTCGCGGTCATCGCCGCCGCTGCCGCGCTGCTCGCCGGCTGCGCCGTGGGCCCCGACTACCACCGTCCGGCCACGGCCGTTCCCGCCACCTACAAGGAAACGCCCGACGGCTGGAAAGTGGCGCAGCCCGCCGACCAGCACGACCGCGGCGACTGGTGGGCCATCTACAACGACGCGCAGCTGAACGCGCTGGAAGACAAGCTCAACCGCAACAACCAGTCGATCGCCCAGTTCGCGGCCGCGTATCGTCAGGCGCGGGCACTCGTCGGCGAGGCGCGCGCGTCGTATTTCCCCGTGATCACCGCGTCGGGTAGCGCGAGCCGTTCGCGCTCGCCACTGAGTTCCAGCAGCTCGTCCAGTTCGTTTTCTAGCGGCCGCTCGGGCGTCATCAGCAACAGCTACAGCGCCTCGCTCGACGCAAGCTGGGAGCCCGACCTCTGGGGCAAGGTAAGCCGCACCGTGGGCGCCCAGGAGGCGAGCCAGCAAAGCGCCGCTGCGGACCTCGCAAACGCGCGTCTCTCGGCCCAGGCCACGCTCGCGCAGACCTACTTCTCGCTGCGCTCGCTGGACGCCCAGCAGAAGCTGCTCGACGACACCGTCGCCGCCTTCCAGCGTTCCCTGCAACTGACGCAGAACCAGTACGCGCAAGGCGTGGCCGGCCGCGCCGACGTGATCCAGGCGCAAACGCAGTTGCAGTCGGCTCAGGCATCGGCCATCGACAACGGCGTGGCGCGCGCCCAGGACGAGCACGCCATCGCCGTGCTGGTGGGCGAACCGGCCTCTACGTTCTCGATTCCGCCCGCGCCGCTCGACGCCGTGCCGCCGCAGGTGCCCGTGCAGATGCCGTCGGCGCTGCTGGAACGTCGGCCGGACATTGCGTCGGCCGAGCGCAAGGCCGCCGCCGCGAACGAGGAGATCGGCGTGGCCATTGCCGCGTATTTCCCGTCGCTCACGCTGTCGGCAAGCGGCGGCTTCGAAAGCTCGGTGTTTTCGAAGCTGCTTTCCATGCCGTCGCGCTTCTGGACGCTCGGGCCGTCGCTGGCCGGCACGATCTTCGACGCGGGCCTGCGCCGCGCGCAGACGGAGGCCGCCCGCGCCGCCTACGACCAGCAGGCCGCTGCGTACCGCCAGGCGGTGCTCGCCGCGTTCCAGGACGTGGAAGACAACCTCGCGTCGCAGCGCATCCTCGCGCAGGAAATCGTCGTGCAGCAGCAGGCGGTGGAATCGGCGAAGCACGCGCTCGACATCATCACGAACGAGTACAAGGCGGGCACCGTGGCGTACTTGAACGTGCTCACGGCGCAGACCACCGCGTTCACGGCCGAGCAGAAGCTGGCGAGCCTTGCGGGGCAGCGGATGGTGTCGTCGGTAGGACTCGTGAAGGCGCTGGGCGGCGGCTGGGACGTCGCGCAGATGGATCGCGAAACGGGCGACGTGATGGCGCCCGCGGCCGCGCCGGCTTCGACGCCGGCCGCGGCGGGGCAACAATCTCCGGGTGCCGCGCCAGCCGGCGCCGGGTCGAGCCAAACGCAGGGCCAAGCGCCGAGCCAAACGTCGGACCAAACCCCAGCGAGTTGAAAAACCGTCAGCGGAAGAACACCAGCGCGACCGTTCCCGGCCCCGTGGGCCGCCCCAGCAGATTCAGCAAACCTGCCAGGTTGTCGCGCTGGTCGGGCGTCGCGCTCGCGGTGCCCTGAAACGAGGTTGACGCCGGTGACACCACGCCGTGGCCCGCGAGCATGAGCGGACCCTTCAAGGTGGAAAGATCGAGCGTCGACGAAACGCCCTGCGCCTGAAACACCACCTGGTACGTCCCCAGCGGCTTCACGAGCGACACGCGCGAACTCATGTCGTCGAGCGTGATGGTGAGACGGCCGAACGCTTCGTTGCCGAAGGTGCGCCAGTCGGTCCAGGCGAGCCGCACGTCGCCTTGCAGATCGAGCGTATTGAACGGCGCGCCCAGGCCGCTCAGCAGCGAAGCCGGCACCGCCATCGCGCCCGCCGAAAGCACGGCGCCACGCGTGGTGGCATCCACGGTGACCGGGTCCGGCATCGCTTCGCTCTGGCGCATGCGCATCTGCACGCGCCCCGTGAAAAGCGGCCAGAACGCCGTCTGCCATTCGATGCGGCCCGGCAGCACCGTAGCGCCGGTCTCGTCGGGACCGGCCGCGAGCATCAGCGAGGCCGAACCGTGCCACAACGAACCGGCCGGTTCCACCAGGTTCACGTGCCCGTGCGTGGCCTTCGCGAACTGCGGCGCAATCCACGCGGCCGGCAACATGGCGAGCAGCACGATGCTGCTCGAAAGCACGGCCACCACGAGCCATGGCAGCGCGGCGCGCACATGGCGCATCCAGAAGCTCATGCGAAATCCTGTGCGTCGGCCATCAATGGACGGACGGCGGCTGTAGCGACGCAGTCAGGTCCACCTGGCCGTCGGCCTTGAGCGCCGTCACGTGGGCCTCGGAAACCTGCACCTTGAACTGCTTGCGCGCGTCGTCGAGCCAGGCTACCCACGCCGGGAACGGTGCGTTCTTCATCTGCACCTGCACTGCGTTGCCGATCACCTGCACCTGCGCGGGCGGCAAGCCGTGATCGTTGAGCGAGGCGGACAAGGCGTCGCGCAGCGCGATGCCGGTGGGCGCCACGCCCTGCGCCGCGGCCGAGAGCGTGCGCGCCTCGTTGGCCTGCGCCGTCATCTGCGCGAGCTGACGCTGCATGGCGGGCAGCGTCTCGCGCAGCTGCGCGCGGCCATCCTGGGCCGGCGACCACAACACCGACCAGCCGATCACCACGGCCAGCACTGCGCCGCCCCACGTGATGAGCTGCTTTTCGCGCGCCGTGCGCACTTCCCAGAAACGGGCCCAGGCTTCTGCGAGTGCCGACTTCATGATCCGCTCCTGATGGTCCACTTGCCCGTGTTGCTATCGATGGCGCCCGAGAGTCCGTTGCGTTCCAGCCGTTTGCCGAAGTCGGGGTCCACCTTGACCTCGGGCTTGAAGGTCACGTCGAGCCGACGGTCGTGGTAATCAAGCGCCGCAATGCCGTTGACGGGCACCGGCCCCAGCGAACGCGCGAGCCCATCGGAGAGCGAAAGAAAGTCCGCGGGCGACAGCTCGCCCGCCGCCACACGCAGTTGCTGGAGCTGGCGCGACATCTGGTCGGGCGCGTCGAGCACGACCGTCGTCTTCGGGAACGCGTTGAGCAGCGTTTCGGTCATCTGCGCGCTGAGCGTGTCGCGCTGGCGCGCCATCATGAGCCACTGCACGTTCGCGCCGATGATCGCCGCCACGAGCGATGCCGCCACGAGCGCGAGCGGCAGCCTCAGGCGGCGCAGCGTCGCGCGGTCGAGCCGCCACGGCTGCACCATGAACTCGAACTGGCACAGGTCGAAGCGACTTTCCGGCGCACGGCGCGCGAGCGCTTCGAACGTGAGCGGCCGCGCGTTGGGCACGGGCGGCATCGCTGCCGACGAAGCCAGTTGCGGTTCGCCCGGCAGGTCCGTCAACGTGTAGACGGTGAGCGGCGCGCCGGCCGCGAGGGCGTCGAGGGTCGCCGCCGCGCTGGAGGCCGGTACGGCGAGGCCTTCGCCCTGCGCGCCACGCGCCACGGCAAGCTCCACGCGCGGCGCGGCGGCCGTGGTGGTGCCCGCGATGATTCCCGTGATAGCGGCTGTTTCGGCGTCCGCCGCATCGGTGAAAAGGGCGGCCGAAACCTGTGCGACCTTACCGAGCAGCGCGGCCACCACCGGCGTCGCAGCAATCGTATCGAGCGCGGTTTCTTCGGCAAGCGCTGTGTCGGCACCGCTTGCGCCTACGTCGCTGCGCCCCGCCTGCGCCGTCTTGCCCGGCTCAGCGGCTTCACCCGCAACCGGCGCGCCGGGCGCCACTGCTTCGCCCGCAGCCGGCAGGCACCGCGTCACCGGCACCGCGTGCAGGTTGCGATGTCCGGCAGACGTGAAGGCGTCGACGAAAAAACGAAACCACGCGCGGTCGATCACGGCCACGATCTGCCGGCCGTCCGGCAGCGGCTGCGGGTCGAGTGCGAGGTGGCAATGCTGGGGGTCCTGGATCAGGTGGTCCTCCACCACGTTGGGCAGCGCCTGGCGCAGGCGCGGCCCCTTGAGCGGCGGCACGGCGGCGGGAATCATCAGCACGTCGCGCGCGGCAATCATCAGCACCGTTTGCGTGGCGCGCGGCAACAGCGCAAGCGCTGAGCGGCCCGCCCGCTGCGTGCGCCCCGCCTTGTCGACGAGCAGGAAAGGCAGCTCCGGCAGTTGCCATTCCTGCGAGGGCACGGCCGGATCTCGTGGCGGCATCAGGACAATCAGCGTGCTCAAAGGCCTCTCCCGGCGATATTCACAGTTGGTCTCGTATCCAGACAATGCGCGTCGTGTGCGTGAGCGGATCGCGCCAGATCAGCGTGGTGCGGTCCAGCTCGGCGCGCTGGTGCTGCACGCGGCCATGTACCAGAAAATAACTCGTGTTCACGTCGAACTGGTTGGGGTCCACGGCCGTCTGCTCCACGCCCGCACCGCGCAGCGCAAGCTGCACGTCCCCGACATTATGGAAAAACACCGTCTGCCGGCGCGCCACGAACGCCTGCGCGCTCGACAGGTTCATGCCCGGCACCACGGCCGCGATCACCTCGGCGGGCGCCGTGTTCATGTTCACGGCCGTCGAGGTGGGCAGCACGGTCACGAACGGACGCAGCCGCTCGACGGTGTCGCGCGTGAAGCCGGGTACGTCGAGCAGCGAATCGACGCTCGTCATCAGCAGCGGCGCGACGGCGCTGTTGTCGTTGCTGTCCTCGAGGCCCGGGTTGTTGGTGAAATTGGTGCCACCGGTGGCGCCGCCCGCGGCCAGATTCTGAAGCTGCTGCGTGGACGATTGTCCCGTGGTACTGCCAGGCGCCGTCTGCGTCTGGAAGCGCGTGGCCGAGTGCGCGAGACCCGCACGCATCTGTAGCGCCACGGCCTTCGCCAACTGCCCGTTGAGGCCGAGTATCTGGAGCAGCCTCTGGAACGACTGGATCTCCTGGACGTCGAGTTGCAGCGCGCCGGGCGTCGCCGTGGAAACGAGATCGCGCAGATTGAAGCGCGCCTGCGCGTCTTCGATCGACCCCGACAGATACGTGGACGCGCCCTGCTGCGCGCCGGCATCGCCGATCTGGCCGAGGAAGTCCGACAGCCGCGTCTTCGCAATGGGCACGCCCCAGACGCCACCCAGGTACGTCACGCCCGCGGACGTGTCGGCTTCGGAGCGCAATATCAGCCGTGTCCAGTCCGTCGCGCCGCGCGCCACCCACTGCGCCTGTGCGAGCAGACGCTGGTTTTCGATGCGACGCACCTGCACCTGCTGCCGCCACAACATGCCGGAGACCAGAATGGCCGAGAGCGCGACGACAAGCAGCGCGCTGATAATCGCGGCCCCGCGCTGGCGCCGGGCATGAAGACGACGACGAGAGTGGAGCGCACGCATCGTCACTCTCCCACCAGAAACACGCGCGTCACAGGCCGCTGCAGCGACGCCGCGCCGATGCTCACCTCGAGCCCCGTCACCGAGCGCGGCAGCGGCGCGTTGCCGAGCTGCGGCACCTTGAGGTTGTTGTCGTTCTCGGTGATGGCGCTTTGCACGTCTTTCATCTGGGTCGTCCAGCCCACCTTCGGCACAAACAGCCGCGCGTTGATGGCGCCCACGCCGCCCATCAGCGGCACGGCGCTCCACTCGTCGGTTTCGCTGCCGCGTAGCGCGCGCCGCAGTTCACCCACGTTGGCGAGCGGCGGCGACGCGTAGCGAATCACGCGACCGTTGGCGATGCGATAGCGCACCACCTGCAGCCGCGGTGCGTTGCCCTGGGGCACCGCGAAGCTGCGCACGATCTGCAGCGCGCCGCCGCTCACGGAGACCGCGGCTTCGCCCGTTTCGTCGTCCGAAGCAGCGCGCCGGGCGTCGATGCGCATCTGGTCGAACAACTGCGCGAATACGCGCTCGTCCTCCATCGAACTCGTCACGATCTGACGGCCGCGGATAATCTGATCCAGCCCGCGCCACGACAACACCGCGATGACCGCGAGTATGGCGATGGCGACGAGCAGCTCGATGAGCGTGAAGCCGCGCGCGGTACGTCGTGCGGTACGTCGTGAACTACACCGCGAAGCGCGGCGCGAAACACGCGGGCCGGCGTGCGCCGCTGATGCCGTGTCGCGGCACTCGCGGCGGCCGGCAGGATCACAACGGCCGGCTGGTTTCATTCGCGACCACCGTCACCATTTGCGCAAGATTGCCGTCGTGCCCAGGCATCGTCACCGCCACTTCCACGCGCCGGAACACCGGGTTCGGCGTAGCGCTCACGCGTTCCGTGCAAAGCAGTTGCAGGTTGCCCTGCGAGCAGTCGAAGCTCTGCTCGCCAACTTCGGGCCACGCGTGCGCGAGATGCAGCTGGGCGAGCGCGTTGTCCGCGCTCCAGCCCGCCAGCAGGCGCCGATGCAGGTCCGCTTCGCCGGCCGCGAGACTGCCCACGGCGCGCAGCGATGCCGCGAGCGCCACCGCAATGATGGCGAGCGCGACCAGCACTTCGATCATCGTGAAGCCGCGCGCTGCACGAACGCGAAGGGCAGGGCGCAGCGCACCATCCATTTCGCCACGGGTGCAGCGGCAAACCGGAGCGGCCATCTCAATGCACCTCGTAGCGGCCGTTGCCGGTGCCGACAATCGTTGCGTTGCCTGCTGCGGAAAAGAGCGTGACGCGCACCGGCACATCGACGCTTTCGGTGCCGAACACGATGCGGTCCGCGCCCGTATCCGAACCCGGGTAATCGATCGAAACGCCCGTCACGCCGCCTTCCCAATGGCGCGGGCCGAGCAGGTCGTCGTCGCGCAGCGGGCGCCAGCCGTCGTCGGTGTGCACGTCGAAGCGAAAGCCGTTGTCGAGCGGCTGCCACGCGATGGGACGCGCACGCACCTGAGCCTCGTCGCCCGCCGTTTCGAACAGCAGCGCAAGCCGCTGCGCTTCTTCGTTCAGATCCGTGCGCGGATTGCGCGTGAGCGAAAGCGACGCAAGCGACACCAGCAAGCCTGCTATCACCAGCACCACGAGCATTTCGAGCAGCGTGAAACCACCTTCACGCCGCGCGCACGGCAAACCTTCTCTCATCGCTCTTTCGCTGTCTCGCTATTGCCACGAGCCGACGTCGGCGTCGTTGCCTTCGCCGCCGGCCTTGCCGTCCGCGCCGTAGCTGAATACGTCGATCTCGCCGTGCACGCCGGGGTTTAGATACTGATAGGCGTTGCCCCACGGGTCGTTAGGCAGACGTTCCAGGTACCCGCCGTCTTTCCAGTTGTTCGGCACCGGGTCCACAGACGGCTTTTCGACCAGCGCGCGCAGCCCTTGCTCCTGGGTCGGATAGCGGCCGTTGTCGAGCCGGTAGAGCTTCATCGCCTGCATGATGGTGCCGATGTCCTGACGCGCCGCCACGCGCCGCGCCTCGTCGGGGCGGCTCATGATTTTCGGCACGATCAGCGCGGCGAGAATGCCGAGAATCGCGATCACGACCATGATTTCGATCAGCGTGAACCCGCGTTGGCGGCGAGCGCGCAGTGCTTCGATATCGGCACGGCCTTTGGTCCACATTTGCATGACTTCCTACCTCGTTTGCGAAAAATTTTGAGTTCACCAATTCGGGCCGGCACGCGTGATACGCTGCGCATCACGAGCCGTACGGCGCCCGGCCGGTCATTGTAATGGCGAGGGGCGGCAAGCTTTCAGATGCTTTTCCGACGAGCCTCAAACCTTCCAATACTTCGTACAATGCGCGCCATGAACACCCTGCAAATCCGCATCCTGTCGCTCGCGCTTTTCGCCGTGTTCTGCGCGACGCTGACCTACTGGATCGTCACCCTCACCGCGCGTTCGGCGCCCGTGCCGGCTGCGGCCGTGCATGCGCCCGTTTCCGTCGATCAGGCCGCTACCCTCTTCGGCGGCCAGCTCACGCGCAGCGTGAACCAGGACGTGCGCCTCTTCGGCATTCTTGCGCTCAAGCAGGGCGCAGCGGCCATCGTCAGCGTGGGCAGCGAGCCGCCGAAGGCCGTCTCGCTGGGCGGCCCGCTCACCGAAGGCGCAAAGCTTGCCGAAGTGCGCGCGCGCTCCATCGTGATCGACCGCAACGGCGTGCATTCCGAAGTCTTCCTGCCGGCCAACGCCGCCGGTCCCACCATCTACGTGCGCTAGCCGCGCGGTTACACCCTCACTGCACGAGGTTGTTGAGTTCGATGATCGGCAGCATCACCGCCAGCACGATCACGAGCACCACACCGCCCATCGCCAGAATCAGCAGCGGCTCGAGCAGGCTCGTGAGGAACATCGTGCGCCGCTCCAGTTCGCGCGACTCGCCTTCGGCCGCGCGGTCCAGCATGGTGGTTACGTCGCCGGTCGCTTCGCCCGAACGGATCAGATGGACCAGCACGGGCGGAAACGTCTTCGTGTTGCCAAGCGCGCGTGAAAGCGACGTACCTTCGCGCACGCGCACAATCGCATCTTCGATGTTGCCGCGCATCGCGCGATTGCTGAGCGTCTCGCCGGCCGCCTGCAACGCACGGAGAATCGGCACGCCCGCCGCCGAGAGAATGCCCAGCGTGCTCGCAAAGCGCACGGTGTTGTAACCGCGTACGAGCTTGCCCGCGAGCGGCGCGGTGAGCAGCCACCGGTCGAACGAGAGCCGCGGCCCCGGCTGCGCAAGAATGGAGCGCACCAGGTACACGAGCACCGCGATGCCGATCAGCAACGCCCACCACCAGTGCCGCACGAAGCCGGAGAGCGCCATCATCACCACGGTCAGGATGGGCAACTGCTGCTTCGTGCTCGCAAACACGTTCACCACCTGCGGCACCACATAGCTGAGCAGGAACGTGACGATGCCGAACGCGATGATCGTGACGATGGCCGGATACGTGAACGCCAGCACGATCTTCTGCTTGAGCGCGTTGCGTTGCTCGATGTAGTCGGCAAGCCGCGAGAGCACGAGGCCGAGTTTGCCGGTGTGCTCGCCCGCTGCGACGAGCGCGCGGTAGATGTCCGGAAAGTCGCGCGGATGCTGCGCCAGCGCATTGGCGAGCGAGTGGCCACCCAGCACCTCGGCGCGAATCGCGGCCATCAACTCGCGGATGTAGTCGCGCTCCGACTGGTCGGTAAGCACCGCAAGCGCCTCATCGAGCGGCAGGCCGGCGACGAGCAGGCTCGCCAGTTGCCGCGTCAGGATGGCCTGCTCGCGCTGCGACAGCCGGCGGCCAATCGCGAGGCGCTGCTGGCGCTCGCCGCGCGTGCGGCTCGCCGCGGGTTCGACGACGAGCGGCGTGAGCCCCTGCGTGCGCAGCTGCGTGCGGGCGCTGCGCGCGCTGTCCGCGTCGAGCACGCCCTTCTGCGCCTTGCCCGCCGCGTCGATCGCTTCAAAACGGAATGCCGGCATGACGCGTCAGGCTCCACCTGTCACGCGAATCACTTCTTCCAGCGACGTCATGCCCGCCGCCACCCAACGCTCGCCGTCCTCGCGCAGCGTGCGCATGCCCTGCGCGCGACCTGCGGCGAGAATCTCGGCGTCTGCCGCGTTGCGGTGGATGAGCGAGCGGATGGTGTCGTCCACGAGCAGCAGTTCGTACACGCCGCGCCGGCCCGCGTAGCCCGACTGCCCGCACTTGTCGCAGCCCACGGGATGCCAGTGCACGTGGCCGTCTTCGCTGCGCTCCGCTTTGCACACCGGGCACAGCTGACGCACCAGCCGCTGCGCCAGCACGCCGAGCAACGACGACGCGAGCAGATACGGCTCCACGCCCATATCGGTGAGACGCGTGACGGCCGAGGCCGCATCGTTCGTGTGCAGCGTCGCGAGCACGAGGTGGCCCGTGAGCGATGCCTGCACCGCGATCTGCGCAGTCTCCAGGTCGCGGATCTCACCAATCATGATGATGTCCGGGTCCTGCCGCAGAATCGAGCGCAGCGCCCGGCCAAACGTCATGCCGATACGCTCGTTCACCTGCGTCTGGCCGATGCCGCCGAGGTCGTATTCGATCGGGTCTTCCACCGTCATGATGTTGGTGGTGGCCGTTTCGAGCCGCGACATCGAGGCGTAAAGCGTCGTCGTCTTGCCCGAACCGGTCGGGCCCGTGACCAGCACGATGCCGTGCGGGCGCGAGATCAGCCGGTCGAATTTCGCGAGCGTGTCCTGCGCCATGCCGAGCGCTTCGAGATTCAGGCGCTGCGCGTCTTTTTCGAGCAGACGCAGTACGGCACGTTCGCCGTGGCCCGTGGGCAGCGTCGAGACGCGCACGTCGACAGGTCGGCCACCCACGCGCAGCGTGATGCGACCATCCTGCGGCAGACGTTTTTCCGCGATATCCAGCTGCGCCATGATCTTGATGCGCGAAATCAGCGCGCCGTGCAGCGCCTTCTTGGGACGCACCACGTCGCGCAGCGTGCCGTCCACGCGAAACCGCACCACAGACGCATTTTCAAACGGCTCGATGTGAATGTCCGACGCCTGCTCGCGCGCGGCCTGCGTGAGCAACGCGTTGATCATGCGGATGATCGGCGCGTCGTCTTCGGACTCCAGGAGGTCTTCCACTTCGGGAATGTCCTGCATGAGACGCGAGAGATCCACTTCGCCTTCCACTTCGCCCACCACCTGGGCTGCGCTGCCGTCCTGGCGCGCATAGGCTTGATTGATGGCCTGGGCGAGTTCGTCGGCGGGCAAACGCACGATGGAAAGCGCGCCGAAGTTGCGTGCGATCTCGGCGAGCGCAGCGTCGTTCGTGCGTTCGCTGATCCAGACTTCGAGCGCATCGGCGTGTTGATGCGCGACGAGAATCTGGCCGTTTCGGGCAAAACCATAGGGCACGAGCCGTGCGGCCAGTGCCGAGGGCGGCTCGCGATCAGCGGCGCCTGTCGAGGAAACGGCCGACGCCGCCGCGGGCGGTAGCCCCGGACGTGCGCCGCTCGAAACGCCGCCCGCCGATGCCGGTGTGTTCACGGATGCGCTCCTGGTGACGCAACGGAGTTGTTCGTGGTGTTCGGCGTTGCGTTGGTTGTTGCGTTGTCGGGTGCATTGGGCGCTGTGAGCGGCGCCTGCTGCAACGGTGCAGCCGGCGCGCTCGTGCCCAGACTGGTCGACGCACCGCCCGGCACCGCGTAGCTCGACACGCCCGCGGCACTTCCTGACTGAGGTGCAGCAGGCGGCGTGCCGCCTGCCGGCGCGCCGTTCTGCTGCGCGGGCTGGCGCCGCATGCTGTTGAGATCGAACAGATTTTGCGCCGGCACGGCGCCCTCGCTCGGACCCGGCGGGGCAGGCGGCAGCATCGGAATGTTCTGGTCGCGGATCAAGCGATTGTCGGTCTGATAGCCGCCTTGCTGGTCACGCAGGTAATCGTAGCGATTGAGCGTGATGGCCGAACTCGTGGCCTGATCGCGCACGATCACGGGCCGCAGGAACACCATCAGGTTGCTCTTCGTACGCGTCTTGTTTTCCGAGCGGAACAGCTGGCCCAGCCAGGGAATGTCGCCGAGCAGCGGCACCTTGCTGTTGCCGTTCGAATACTGGTCCTGCATCAAGCCGCCCAGCACGATGATCTCGCCGTTGTCGCACAGCACGGTGGACTGGATGGAACGCTTGTTGATCGTCACGCCGCCCGGGTTGTTCACCGTGGTCGGGTCCACGGTCGAATCTTCCTGGTAGAGCTGCAGCTTGAGGATGCCGCCCTCGGTGATCTGCGGCTTCACGTGGAGCGTAACGCCCACGTCGATGCGGTCGAACGTGTTGAATGCGGTTACCGAGGTCGCCGCATTCGCGGTGGGCGTTGCGTAGGAGCCCGTGACAACCGGCACGTTCTGGCCCACCACGATCTTCGCTTCCTCGTTGTCGAGCGTGATCAGGTTAGGCGTGGACAGCACGTTCGAGTCGCTCGACGTGGCAAGCGCATTGAGCAGGCCACCCAGTCCGAACACGCTGCCGAACCGGTGCAGCAACCCGATGTTCAGGCCGTTGGGCAGCAGGTTCGAAGAATTCGTGCCGAGCAGGTTGGTGTTGTTCGCAATCGCCGCGCCTTGCGCCGTGAGGTCGACGATGCTCGAACTGCCCGAGCCGAAATTCGAGCCGCCATAGACGGCGTTGTTGCCGCCCAGCAGCGCGCCTTGCCACTGAATGCCGAGGTTCGCCGCGGTCGTCGCGTTGAGTTCGACGATGAGCGCTTCGATGTAGACCTGGGCGCGGCGCGAATCGAGCTGGTCGATCACGCTGCGCAGGTTGCGGTACACCGGCTCGGGCGCCGTGATGATGAGCGAGTTGGTGGCCGCGTCGGCCTGGATCATGCCGCCGCCGGACTGGTTCTCGTCCTGATTGTTGCTGCCTTCCTTTTCGCCGAGGAACGGCGCGCTGTTGCTGCCGGTGCCCGACGAACTGCCCCCCGTCATCGAGTTGCCGAGCGACGAGCTGGTCGAACCCGAGGGCAGCGGCGGCATGCCGGCCGTGCCCGTGGAACCCGACAGTCCGCCGGCCGCGCCGCCCGCGTTCTGATTGAACGCGTTGGCGCCGCCGCTATTCGACGTGTCGTTGCCTGAACCCTTGCCCATCATGCCGCGCAGCGTGCGCGCAAGACGCACGGCGTCCGCGTTGCGCAGCATCACGACGTGCATGTTGCCCGGCTGACTCGTGGGTGCATCGAGCTGTTTGGCGAGCGACTTCGCCGCGGCAAGGCGCTGCGCGTTCGAGGCGCGCAGCAGCAGCGAATTGGTGCGCGGATCGGCTGTTACCGAGACTTTGAGCGTGGGGTCCGTGCTGCCGATCGTGCCGGGGTCCAGCATCTTCGAAAGCTGTTGGGCCGTGTCGAGCGCGTTCGCATTCTTGAGCGCCACGACGGCGACCTGCTGACCCGCAGCCGTATCGATGCCCGCGATGATCGCTGCGAGACGCCGCACGTTGTCGGCGTAGTCGGTCACGACGAGCGCGTTGTTGCCGGGATACGCGGCAATCGTGTTGTTCGGCGAGATGAGCGGACGCAACACGGGCAGCAGGTTGTTCGCCGACTCGTTCTTGAGCTGGAAGACTTGCGTCACGACCTGGTCGCCGCGCGCGGGCGTGGTGTTGCCCACATAGGTGGGCACGCCTTGCAGCTTCGCGTCGGCCTCGGGCACAACCTTCAGTACGCCGTGGTCCTGCACCAGCGAAAAGCCCTGCATGCGCAAGGCCGCCTGCAATGTTTTCAGAGCCTGTTCTTCGGGAACCGGATTTTCCGAAACCAGGTTGAGCTGACCCTTGACGCGAGGGTCCACGATAATGGTCTTGCCGGTTGCGGCACCGATGGCTTTCGCCACCTGATCGATATCCGCGTTGACGAAATTGAGCGTGACCTGCGCGTGTGCGATCTGCGCGGTAATCAGTCCACTCACGAGCAGCGCCGTGGCGACGCGACGCAATGCCATTCGGTTTCTTCTCATGGAATGTGAAGTCGATATCGACTGCGGACACGTCCGGCAGTCCTGCGCATTCAACTCGCTGTTGCGCGAAAACGATGACCGCCGATACGCCCAGGTGCCGACCCCTCTTGTCAGTCACCTGGTTATTCAAAAGGATGAACACTACCAGCTTTTTATGTCGTTTTCGTCACAAATCAAATGGGGCCGTGCAGTTCCTCTAAACCTCGCCGGGACTGTGCCGCGCTTCCGTCAAGCTGTCTGAAAGCTCGGTTCCGTGCGGGTAACAACTGGTAAGGATTACGCCCAAAAACCCATGGATGCCGTTTCGTTTTCTACCGGATTTTGTCGGGTAGCCAACTTGACGCGGGGATGTCTGCCGGTATGATACGGGCCGATCGGCATGCCGGGCTTGCCATGCATGAGCGGGTTTTCCCGAATGCCGAGCTTGACCAGGGCGCCCGCCCGCAGCGGTGTCCCGGTAAGTGAACGCGCCTGCGGGTACCTGGCCCGGGCGCTTCTCCGTCTCACCTGCTTCATCTGCTTAGTGGTCTTGATGAAACGCGCTTCGTCTCTCGTCGTTGCCTATGCTGCGCTCGGCCTCGCGGTCGCGAGCATGCCTGCGCGCGCGGACTGCTTCGACGAAGCCGCGAACTACCAGAAGGTCAATCCGCTGATTCTGCGCGCCATTGCATGGCAGGAATCGCACAATCATCCCGACGCGGTCCACAAGAACGCCAATGGCTCCACGGACTACGGCGTCATGCAGATCAACTCGGTGCATCTGCCCGTGCTGTCCCAATACGGCATTTCGTCGAACACGCTGATGGAGCCGTGCAAGAACGTCTACATTGCCGCTTGGCACTTGCGGCAGAAGATGAACAAGTACGGCAACACGTGGCAGGCCGTGGGCGCATACCACTCGGAAACGCCCTCGCTACGCGACCAGTACGCGCGGCAGATCGCGGCGATTCTGCGCAAGTGGAAGCTGCTGCCTGACTCGCGTTAGGTTGGCGCCATAGTTCCCACGGTAGGCGCGCGTGGCTCAGCGCCGGCCGTCACTTTCCCACCTGGTGCACAATGCGGGTTCATGCTGCCGCGACGCCTCGCCCATGACGGGTGCCGCGCCCCGCGCTTTCCTCTCTTCGCTTTGCGTACCGAAATGAACCAGCCGCCACTGCCCGTTACTGTGCTCTCCGGGTTTCTGGGCGCGGGCAAAACCACGCTCCTGAACCATATCCTCGCCAACCGCGCGGGCCTGCGCGTGGCCGTGATCGTGAACGACCTCGCCGCGGTGAACATCGACGCTGCGCTCGTGCGCGACGCGTCCGCGCTTTCGCACGTCGAGGAACGGCTCGTGGAAATGTCGAACGGCTGCATCTGCTGCACGTTACGCGACGATCTGCTGACCGAGATCCGCCGTCTTGCCGACGAAAAGCGGTTCGACGCGATCCTGATCGAATCCACCGGCATCGCTGAGCCAATGCCCATCGCCGAAACCTTCACCTTCGAGGACGACGACGGCGTATCGCTCGCCGAAGTCGCGCGGCTCGACACGATGGTGACGGTGGTGGACGCCTTCAATTTCCTGCGCGATTACGCCTGCGCCGACGCGCTCGCCGAACGGGGCCTCGCGGCCACGGAAGAAGACGACCGCACGCTCGTCGAGTTGCTGGTCGAGCAGATCGAGTTCTGCGACGTGCTCGTCGTCAACAAGGCGGACCTCGTTTCGGCCGAGGAACTGGCGCGGCTGCAGCGCATTCTTGCGCGCATCAATCCGCGCGCCGTGCAGGTGGTGAGCCGCTTCGGCGCCGTGCCGCTCTCGGAGGTGCTCAATACGAAGCGCTTCGATTTCGACGCGGCGTCCAGTGCGCCGGGCTGGCTCGCGTCGCTCAACGAACATGGCCACACGCACAGCGAGGCCGACGAGTTCGGCATCGGCAACTTCGTTTATCGCGCGCGCCGTCCGTTTCATCCCGAGCGGCTATGGGCGCTGCTGCACGAAGAATGGAAAGGCGTACTGCGGACCAAGGGTTTCTTCTGGCTCGCTACGCGCAACGACGTGGTGGGTTCGCTTTCGCAGGCGGGCGGTGCGTGCCGGCATGGTCCGGCGGGCATGTGGTGGGCCGCGCAGGACCGCAGCACCTGGCCCGATGACGAAGCGCTCGAAGCTGAAATTGCGGCTGACTGGTACGGCGATGCCAACGATATGTCGATTGGAGATCGCCGGCAGGAACTCGTGATGATCGGCGTGGATCTGGACACACAAGCGTGGCGGGCAAAGCTCGACGCGTGTCTTCTCACCGACGCGGAATACGCCGCAGGCCCCGCCGCATGGCGTCAGTTGCCCGATCCGTTTCCCGCCTGGGACATCGACGCTGAAGAGCACGGCGAAGCAGGTGATAGCGAAATCGTCCACCGCTCCGCTTGATCGTTCCCGATTCTGCTTGGGGGCAGGGGCCTGCTATGCCCCTTTCCATCCACATCGCCAGTAGTGCGAATTTGCGCACGCGAGAGGCACAGGCGAAAAAAAACCCGCCAGCGGCGGGCGTCAACCTGAGCGGCTGATATTTAGCGCTTGTTGACTGCGTCCTTGAACGCCTTGCCAGCCGTGAACTTGACGGTCTTGGCAGCCGGGATCTTGATGGTCTCGCCCGTCTTCGGGTTACGGCCCGTACGTGCTGCGCGCTTGCCCGAACCGAAGCTGCCGAAGCCGATCAGTTGCACTGCGTCACCCTTCGACACAGCCTTCTTGATCACTTCGAGAAGCGTGTCCAGCGTTTCGCCGGTTTGAGCCTTGCTAGCGCCCGTCTGTGCTGCGACGGCGTCGATCAGTTCCTGTTTGTTCATTAAAGTTCCTTTCTGAGTTTAGGTTGACACGAACAGCGCGAACGCGCCGATTATACGTGCGCGGGCCACGCCGTCGAGCAGCGCCGGTCTCCGGGCACCCCGGATAAAAGCTTTGCGCAGCAAGCTGCGCTACGGCCGTGCTGCCGCTCCCTGAGCGGCGCTTGCTATGATAGCGCAGCGCAAACCCAATAACGACAAGGGTTTCGAAGATTTACAGCATGAGCCGCGCGTTTTCCCGACGACGGCAAATTTCCTCTGAGCCCCGTCAGATAAGGCTTCCAGCGTTCACCATTCGTGACATGGGGCGTTGGTTTTTGCCAACGTTTTGCCCGCAAAGCCCCGTGCGGCGGGGCTCTCCGGGCATCGGCAAGCCCTTTGCCGGACGCTGCCGCTGCGTCCTGACAGCGTCCGGCGCTCCCACTTTTTGCAGCGTATGACCGCTTCCCTGACTCCTGCCACGCTCGCGTTCAACGACAACGGCACCCCGTTCTCGCCGCTCTATGGCGACGCCTATCACAGCATCGCCGGCGCTTTTGCGCAGTCCGAAGCCGTTTTTTTGCAGGGCAACGCGGTACCCGGGCGATGGCAGCGGCGCCGAAATTTCACAATTCTAGAGACCGGCTTCGGTCTGGGCGTCAACTTCCTCGCGACGTGGAAAGCGTGGCGCGATGACGCAGCGCGGTGCGAGCGCCTCCATTTCGTATCGGTGGAAAAGCATCCGTTCGTCGCTGCGGACTTGCGACGCGCGCTCGGGCCGCTGGTTGCGGATGCATCGATTACCGCGCTCGCGCAGCAACTCGCCGACGCGTGGCCCATGCTCGTGCCGGGCACGCACCGGCTCGAATTCGAAGGAGGGCGAATCACGCTGACGCTCGTCTTCGGCGACGCCATCGAAACACTTCCTGCGCTTTGGCTGCGTGCAGACGCGTTCTATCTCGACGGTTTTGCACCCGCAAAAAATCCAGAGCTCTGGTCGCCGGCCATCTTCAAGGCGCTTGCACGTGTGGCAGGCGAAGGCGCGACATTCGCCACCTGGTCGAGCTCGGGCGACGTGAAACGTGCGCTCGAACAAAGCGGCTTCGAATACCGGAAGGTGGACGGCTTCGGCACGAAACGCGCGATGCTGGTCGGGCGTTTTGCGCCGCGCTGGCGTGTGCGGCGCTACGAGCCGCCGTTGCCTGTCGCCGTCACCGAACGGCACGCCATCGTGATCGGCGCAGGCCTTGCCGGGTGCGCGATGGTGGAACGGCTCGCCGCCCGCGGCTGGCGCGTCACGCTGCTGGAGCGTCACCCCGCCGCGGCGCAAGACGCCTCCGGCAATCCCGCCGGCGTGTTTCACCCAATGATCTCGCGCGACGACAGCAGCGCGTCGCGCATCACGCGCGCCGGTTTCCTGTATGCACTGCAGCGCTGGGCCGAACTCGAACGAGCCGGCCTGAATCTTTCGCGCGGCGCGGGCGGTCTGCTGCATCTCGCCGCAAACGACGAAGAAGCGCTCGCCATGAACGATGCGCTTGCAACCTTCGCGTGGCCCGCCGACTACGTGAAGCCCGTCACGCGCGAAGAGGCCGAACGCATGGCCGGCGTCGCCGTCGCGCAGCCGGGCTGGTTCTATCCGCAGGGCGGCTGGATCCAGCCGGCCTCCGTTTGCGCCGCTCAATGTGAAGCGGCGGGTGGCCTGCTCGAACGGCGCTTCGGCGTGCAGGCCGCGCGTATCGAACGAGGCAGCGACGGACAATGGACCGTGTTCGACGAAGCGAACCACGTCGTCGCCCGCGCACCCATCATCATCTTCGCGAACGCGCACGACGCCGCACGCGTGGCCGGCCTTCGTCATGCGCCGACGCGCAGCATTCGCGGCCAGCTCACGCTGCTGCATTCCCTCGACGACGCTCGCCACGCCACCAATCCGCTCACCCCGCTGCGCATGCCGATCATCGGCGAGGGCTACGCCATTCCGCTCTCCGGCGGCATCACGCTCACCGGCGCGACCTACGAGCTCGACGACCCTGAACCATCGATACGCGAGGCTGGCCACATCGAAAACGTCGAACGCATATCGCAGATGCTGCCGGGCGCACGTTCGGCGCTCGAGGCGAGGTTCACAGGCCGCGTCGGCTTTCGCTGCGTGACGAGCGACCGCTTGCCCATGCTCGGGCAGCTTGCCGACGAATCCGCGGCTACGCGCGATGCCGTTCGCCTGCGAGGCGCGTGGCCGCTCGACCTGCCGCGCGCCGAAGGGCTCTATGGCGCCTTCGCGTACGGATCGCGTGGACTGGTGTGGGCCGCGCTCGGCGCCGAATTGATCGCCTCGCAGATCGAAGGGGAGCCGTGGCCGCTCGAACGGGATCTGGCCGAGAGTCTGGACCCCGCCCGCTTCCTTCTGCGCGCGTTACGGCAGCAGACGCTCGTCTGAGGGCCTCGGTTCGCGCGAAGGTTATCCACGCTAGGTTGTGGATAACCGCTGGAAGGACGGGTGCAACTCGTGTGGAACCGATGTGGACGTAAACGGGGTAACTGGCGTCGTCGTTCCCAGGCCAGAAAAGTTGCCAGGAGAAGCGAGCCTGCGCCACACATGCTTTACATCCGGTTGTGCGAGCGGCAAGTCGCTGATCCCTCACGGTAAACCGGGGTTATCCACAGAAAAGTGGGCGCTTTGTTAACTTCTACTACGTATACATACAGATAAACCTGTAAACCAAGGGCTAGCCCGGACCTGTCTGGAAACACGAAAGCAGCGGGTGGGCCCTTCTGTGCACCGTCGCTCAGGTTTGCGCGCACCTCCAACACTCATCCATGAAACGAGCCTGATCGGTCTTTTTTGCCTGATTGACAGCGACTATCCGCAGATCAATTACGTATTTACCGTTTTGAGTGCAAGTTCGTCGCAGATGGCATCGAGTGCAAAAAAGCTGTGGCACAATCGCCGTTCTCCAGGCGCCCATGCTCAGGCAGCGGGCGCATCCAAGGAACGGTTGCCGGTCGCCCGGAATCTGAGTGCGTAGGGCATCGGGCAACGTTCATTCATCGATCGCAAACTCGTCGCTACGGCAACGCGTCTGCAAATACGCCGGTCCGGGCGTCCCTCCGCCCGGCTGGGTGTTTCCTGTTTTCCGTCTCGATCCGCTAGAGGACGACTGGCGCCGCATCGTGTATGCGCGGCGAGTATGGCGGCTGGCGGCGCGGCCGCCAGCAAACGGGCAGCGTCCACCCTGGCATCGAAAGTGCGCTTTGCCGGGACCGTGTTCTCGCGTGCGCACGCGCCGTCCTGCAAAAAAAGGAGAAACCAATACGATGAAGTCGGCGTTTTCGTTTTTTCCCGCCTGGCCCGTTGCCCCGGATGCGATCTTCTGGGCCGGTCTCGCGCTGCTCGTTGCGGGTTTGTGCGGCGAGCTTTGCTACCGCGCGTGGCGTTTGCCGCGCGTTTCGGGTTATGCCGTAATCGGTCTGATTGCCGGTTCGGCGGGCTTTGGCGTGATCGACGCCGATTCCGCCAGCGCCGCGCGGCCGCTGCTCGATGTCGCGCTCGGGCTGCTGCTGTTCGAACTCGGCAGCCGGCTCGACTTGCGATGGATTCGCCGCAACCCGTCGCTGATTCTCTCGAGCATCGCTGAATCCACGCTGACCTTCGTGCTCGTGCTGACCGTTTTGCTGTTCCTGAAGGTGCCGGTCATGGTGGCGATGGTGATTTCCGCCATCGCGATGGCAACGTCGCCGGCCATGGTGATCCAGCTGAAGACCGAACTCGGCGCCGAAGGTCAGGTCACGCAGCGGCTCATGACGCTCACGGCGCTCAACAGCATGTACGCGGTGGTCGTCGAAAAACTCGCCTCCAGCTGGCTGCACCAGGAAATTTACGGCAACGTGTTCGCCACCATCCTGCAGCCGCTTTATCTGCTCGTGGGTTCGCTGTTGGTGGCGTTCCTGCTGGCGAAGGCCTGCACACTTTTTTATCGCAAGCTGAGCGCGCAGGACGAGCATTCGTTCGTCGCGCTGTTCGGTCTCGTGGTGCTGGCGGTGGCCATCGCGCATCTGCTCAAGCTCTCCACGATCCTGAGCCTGCTTGCCGCCGGCATCATCGTGAAAAATCTGGAGCCTCGTCCGCAACTGTGGCCGCAGCACTTCGGCACGGCGGGGTGGCTGCTCACCGTGATCCTGTTCGTGCTCACGCTCACCACGTTCGAGTGGCGAGACATCGCAATTGGCGGACTTGCCGCGGCCGGGCTGATCGTGGCGCGTCTCGTCGCGAAGCTGGTTGGCGTGCTTATCTTCGCGAAGCCGAGCGGATTGCACTGGAAGCAGGGCGTCGCGCTCGGGTTGTCGCTTTCGCCGATGTCGGCGCTCGCCTGGCTGCTCGTGGACGACACCTACGAGCTCTATCCGACGTTCGACCCGCAGCTGCGCGCCGTGGTCATGTGCGCAATCGTCGTGTTCCAGATTGTCGGACCGTGGCTTGTGTACCGCAGCCTCGCGCAAGTCGGGGAACGGCGCGAAGAGTAGGTTTTCCGTGGTCACGCCGCAGTACGGGCGTGGCCGTCAGCATCACCTGTCGAAACCCAACGCCGCGCAGGTGTGCCGGTTGGTGCGGATGAGTGCCGGTCGGACATGCGCGGTTGAAGCGGAAATGCCATGTCACTTGAAACTTTTGTCGATTCGAAGCCGTTCACGTTCGGCATCGAACTCGAGATGCAGATCGTCAACACCCATGACTATGATCTGACCAAAGCCGGCACCGACCTGCTGCGGCTCATCAAGGACCAGAAGATTCCGGGCAACATCACGCCCGAAATTACCGAGAGCATGATCGAGCTCTCCACGGGCATCTGCACGTCGCACGAACAGGCGCTCGGCGATCTGCGCGAGATCCGCGACACGCTCGTGGCCGCGGCCGACCGGCTCAACGTGGGCCTGTGCGGCGGCGGTACGCATGCGTTCCAGCAATGGAGCGAGCGGCGCATCGTCGATTCCCCGCGCTTTCAGTACCTCTCGGAGCTTTACGGCTACCTCGCCAAGCAGTTCACGGTGTTTGGCCAGCACGTGCACATCGGTTGCCCGAACGCGGACAGCGCGCTGTTCCTGCTGCATTCCATGTCGCGCTTCATTCCGCACTTCATCGCGCTGTCGGCCTCGTCGCCTTACGTGCAGGGCGTGGACACCGGCTTCCATTCGGCCCGGCTCAACTCCGTGTTCGCGTTCCCGCTGTCGGGCCGCGCGCCGTTCGTGCTCACGTGGGACAGCTTCGAAGAATATTTTTCGAAGATGGTCCACACGGGCGTGGTCAACAGCATGAAAGATTTCTACTGGGACATCCGGCCGAAGCCCGGCTTCGGCACGATCGAAGTTCGCGTCATGGATACGCCGCTTTCGGTGGACCGGGCCGCGGCGATCGCGTGCTACATCCAGACGCTCGCGCGCCATCTGCTGCTCGACAAGCCCATCACGCCGAAGGAAGACGATTACCTCGTCTACACGTTCAACCGTTTCGAGGCTTGCCGCTTCGGACTGGCGGGCAGTTGCATCAATCCGCAGACAGGCGAGCGCCGCACGATTTCGGAAGACATCATCGAAACGCTCGAGCGCATTGCGCCCCATGCCGACGCGCTCGGTTCCGGCCACGCGCTTGCCGAGATCGGGATGATCGCGCGTAGTCAGGTCAACGATGCCACCTGGCTGCGCGGCGTCGTCGCTCAGGAGAAGTCGCTCCACGAGGCGGTTCGCCAGCAGTGCCTGCGCTGGCGCGAATAAGGTCGCGCTGGGGTGAAGAGACAGACCACGCGGGGCGAAAAATTCGAAAAGAGATGCAAGGCAGCGTAAGCGTGAGCTATGTCACGCAGACGTCATACCGTGACATCAAAAAAATTTTCGTCCGTCGTGGCTTCTTATGATTTCAAATGTTTACGTATACAAACATCGTAGTAGTTAACAAGCATTGCGCCTACCTGTGGATAACCGAATAATTCGTCGCAAAGTCAGACACCTGCGCAATTGATAAGCGCATGGATTGCGACTGCGCGAGCGACGCAAAAGAGGGATAACTTTGAGGCGTGCCAATCGGTCGCGCGCTTTATCAAGAAACCGCACACACGCAATCCCGGCCGTTTTCAACGCATTATCCACAGCCTCGTCGGGATAACTTAGCTGTGCGATTGGGCGCTCTCGCATAGAATGTCGCTTTGCCGCAGCGTGAATGATTGCGGCAAGCCCCACACGCGTAAGCAGATGGCTCGCGCGGCCCCGGGCGCGGCGCCTTGTTACCCGGCGACAGTGCAACGGAGCGGGACATTTTTGAAATGGCGTTTCCGGGACGGGAAGACGGGACAGTATCCCGATGAAGCCGTCCTTCCCCACAGGTTGCCGGCGCAACTGGCGGCCGACGATACAGCGCGAGCTGTCAATAACCAGCGAAAGACTATGAGCGAAGGCGTTTACGGAGAACTGCCGACCGGGCGTGTGACCCACAGCCTGTTGCGGCTGAGTACGGCCATGCGGAGTCAGGCATGGGAATGGGCAGAAGGAGCGGGGTTGACCCCCACGCAAGGCGAGATTCTCGTTTTGCTGATGCAGCGCAAGGGGCCGATGCGGCTCGGCGAGATTGCGCGCGAAACCGCGCTCACCGCCGCCACGACGAGCGACGCGGTGAGCACGCTCGAAAACAAGGGGCTGGTCGAAAAGCGCCGTGCGCTGGACGACGGCCGCGCGCTGGCGGTGCGCCTCACCACGCGTGGCCGCACGGCGGCCAAACGTGCGGCGCAATGGCCGGATTTTCTCGCGAAGGCCGTGAGCACGTTGCGCGACGACGAGCAGATCACGTTCTATCGCACGCTGCTCAAGACCATCCGCCAGCTCGAAGTGCAGGCGCATATTCCGGCACACCGCATGTGCCTGACGTGCGAGCACCTCGAAGCAAGCAGGAATCCGAAGAAGGCACCGCATCGCTGCGGTGCGCTCAACCTCGCGCTTGTCGACACGGACCTGCGGCTGGACTGCGGCGCGTACGATGAGGCCGACGCCGGTACGCAGAAGAAGATCTGGAAGATCTTCGCGCAGCAGGGCTGAAGCGCCCTCCGGAAACGGAACGGCCCGCCTGCGGCGCTTCCGCTGTTGCCCGGGGACGTGAACCGCAGTCCCTGCCAGGTGCGCCGCGCTTAGCGCGTGTTTTTGCCCATTCGAGGTCTGCGGTATTCCGCGTGGCCTGTGTGAAGCGTGAACGTGAAGCGGGGAAGCGGCGATGAATCGCGAAGTGTTGGCCGTACGCCATGTGTACTTCGAGGATCTGGGCAGTCTCGAACTCGTGCTTGGGGACCGCGGGCGTCTCGTACGCTATCTCGACGTGGGCTTTGCGCGCATCGAGGCGCCGAATCCCGTCACGTCGTCGTTGATGGTGATACTGGGCGGTCCGATCAACGCCTGCGACGACGCGCATTACCCCACGCTCACGCCGCTTGCCGCGATGGTCGAAAAGCGCATTGCTGCTGGACTGCCGACGCTCGGCATCTGTCTCGGCGCGCAGTTGATTGCGCGGGTGCTCGGCGCCCGGGTCTATCCGGCCGGCCGCGCCGAACTCGGCTGGACGCCGCTCACGCTCACCGACGCGGGCCGCGCCTCGCCGCTTCGTCATCTCGACGGCGCCCATACCTCGATGCTGCACTGGCACGGCGACACGTTCGACCTGCCGCAAGGCGCCACGCGGCTTGCCTCCACGCCGGCCTGTGAGAATCAGGCGTTCGTGTGGGGCGACCACGTGCTCGGTCTCCAATGCCACCCCGAAATTCGCACGGACCGGTTCGAGCCCTGGCTCGTCGGGTATGCCGGCGAACTCGCGTCACATGGCATCGACGTCAATCAGTTGCGTGCCGACACCGCGCGCTTCGGTCCGCGGCTCGAAGCGGCTGCGCGTCAGATGTTCGGCGAGTGGCTCGACCAGGTGGATGCCACGATGAGCGCCAAAGCAAAGGGTTGAAGCGAAGCCGCGGGGCGTGAGCAGACGTCGGCAAGAAAGGCAACGCGTTCACCTTCTTTTGGCCGCTGCGCGCCGCGTGCAGCCTGCCTGCACCGATAAAACCCGCATGCTATTCTCGACCGCTCCTGTCATCGTCTGACGAGAGAGTCCATGAGCGCGCTGTTCACCCCCATCACGCTGCGTGGCGTGACGCTTCCGAATCGCATCGTCGTTTCGCCGATGTGCCAATACTCCGCGGAACGTGGCGAAGCAACCGCCTGGCACATGATCCATCTCGGGCAACTGGCGCTCTCTGGCGCCGGCATGCTCTGCATCGAAGCGACCGCAGTCGAACCCGACGGACGCATCACGCCCGCCGATCTGGGCTTGTGGGACGACGCCACCGAAGCGGCCCTCAAGCCGGTGCTCGCGGCCATCCGCAAGCATTCGCCCATTCGCGTCGCGATGCAGCTGTCGCACGCCGGGCGCAAGGCATCGAGTCACGTGCCGTGGGAAGGCGGCCAGCTGATTCCGGTGGCTGAAGGCGGCTGGCAGCCGCACGCACCCTCGCCGGTTCCGCACAAGGACGGAGAAGCGTCGCCGCTCGCGCTCGATGCCGCGGGCCTCGCGCGCGTACGTGAGGCATTCGCGGCGGCGACGCGGCGTGCGGCCCGACTCGGTATCGACGCCATCGAAGTGCACGCTGCTCACGGTTATCTGCTGCACCAGTTCCTCTCGCCGCTCGCCAACCAGCGCACCGACGAATACGGCGGCTCGCGCGAAAACCGCATGCGCTTCCCGCTCGAAATCTTCGACATCGTGCGCGCGCAGTTTCCGGCCGACAGACCGGTTGGCGTGCGCGTGTCCGCAACCGACTGGGTGGACGGTGGCTGGTCGCTGGAAGACACGATCGCCTTTGCCCACGAGTTGAAGCGACGCGGCGCCGACTGGATCGATGTCTCCTCGGGCGGCGTCTCGCCGCTGCAGAAGATTCCGCTCGAACCCGGCTACCAGGTGCCGTTTGCGCGTGAGGTCAAGAAGGCGACGGGCCTTACGACCATTGCCGTCGGGCTGATCACCGATGCGCAGCATGCCAGTCGCCTTGTCGAAGAAGGCGACGCGGATCTCGTCGCCATGGCGCGCGCCATGCTCTACGATCCGCGCTGGCCGTGGCACGCGGCGGCACAATTGGGCGCCACCGTGCAGGCGCCGCCGCAATATTGGCGTTCGCAGCCGCGCGAGCAGAAGGCACTGTTCGGCGATATTTCGTTCGGCCAACGTTAGTCGCAGGTTGACCACCACGAGCCGCCCGCTATTTGGCAGGTTGAACGAATCCGTATCAAGCGTGTACGATGCCGTTTGTGGCGCGATGTGCGCTACAGCGGATGACGCGGCGCCTCGGGGGCGCCGCGTTTGCTATTCGCGCCTGAGAAATGCCGCGGCATATCGCGCGCCGGCAGCGGCTAACGCGAGGTTTGCCGCCGGAATGTTCACTTCCCGTTCTTCACAAGGATTCATTCAATGAGTTCACGCAGGTTCGCCGTGCGCCAGTCGGGTGTGCACGGCAAAGGGGTGTTCGCCCTCGAACCGATTGCAGCCGGCGAGCGCCTGATCGAATACAAGGGCGAACGGATCTCGTGGAAGGAAGCCCTGCGGCGTCATCCGCACAATCCGGCAGAACCGAATCACACGTTCTATTTCGCGCTGGAAAGCGGCGACGTGATCGACGGCAAGGTGAACGGCAACAGCGCACGCTGGATCAACCATTCGTGTGCGCCTAACTGCGAGGCCGAAGAGATCGACGGTCACGTCTACATCGAGGCACTGCGCGACATCGCCGCGGGCGAAGAGCTGTTCTACGACTACGGCCTTGTGATCGACGCGCGTCAGACGAAGAAGCTTCAGCGCGAATACGAATGCCGGTGCGGCGCCCGCAAGTGTCGCGGCACGATGCTCGCGCCGCCCGAGAAGACGAAGAA
This sequence comes from Paraburkholderia sp. A1RI_3L, assembly GCF_048957895.1. Taxonomy (NCBI): domain Bacteria; kingdom Pseudomonadati; phylum Pseudomonadota; class Betaproteobacteria; order Burkholderiales; family Burkholderiaceae; genus Paraburkholderia; species Paraburkholderia sp. A1RI_3L. The sequence goes on along the minus strand of NZ_JARCHA010000001.1, from coordinate 523,453 downwards.
GGGCGGCAAGGGCGAGGGCAAGTCTGCAAAGAAGAAAAAGAAGTAAGGCAGCGGCCCCTGGAATTACATGTCGATCGGCGCCTGGTGCGCCGATTTTTTTGCCTCGGCACTGTGGTCGCTCGTGGCGCGCGTGCTTTCCGTAGCGGGCGCTTGCGGCGCCAGCGGCACACGAACGACGAAGCGTGCGCCGCCTTCCGGCGCGTCCTCGTAGTGCACGGTGCCCCGGTGCAACTTCATGATGTCGTGGACGATCGCGAGGCCGAGGCCCGCGCCGCCATCCACGCCGGAGTCGCTCTGACCGTCGCCGCGGAAGAAACGCTTGAACAGGTCGGCCTGCTGGGTTTTCGGTACGCCCGGTCCGTTGTCTTCCACGGCGATTTCGGCCATCGCCACGCCGTCGGTCTGCAGCTGCGTCACCGTCACGGTGATGCGTCCACCATCCAGACGCGCGGGCGGTGCGTACTTCAACGCGTTGTCGAGCAGGTTCGCCACCACCTCGTGCAACAGCACAGGGTTGCCGCGTACGAGTAGCGGATGATCGTTCGCCGGGTCGTCGAGTCGCTGGAAACCGAGGTCCACCTGCACGGCGAGAGCGCGCGGCACCCACTCGGCACCGGTTTCGAACGCGAGTGCGGCGAAATCGATATTGACGAAGCGCGCAGCCTGCTCGCCGGGCTCGGCGCGCGCAAGCGAAAGCAACTGGTTGGAGAGGCGCACGGCGCGGTCCGCCGCTGCGCGCAGCTCACGCACCGCAGCCTGCACCTGTTGCGGGTCGCGTGAGACAACGGCCTGCTCCGCATGCAGCTTCACGGCCGTGAGCGGCGTGCGCAATTGATGGGCGGCGTCGGCAATGAACTTGCGCTGTGCGTCGAGAGCGGTTTTGAGGCGACCGAGCAGCGCGTTGAGCGCGCCTGTGAGCGGTCGGATCTCAAGGGGTACGTAGGTTTCGTCGACGGGCTCGAGCGACGTATGCGTTTGCCGGTTCAGCGAATCGGCCAGATCGGTCAGCGGATTGAGCTGCTGGTTCACCACGCGCCAGACGATGGCCCAGCCCGCGAACAGCAACAGCAGCAGCGGCATCATGATCGCCACGAGAAACTCGGCGGCAATACGAAAGCGGTGACGCACCGGCTGACCCACTTCCACGACGATCGGATTGCCGTGCGGCTGTTCAACCCGCACCTGCGCGACGCGTACGCCAATGCCGTTGTGCTGCGTCTCGAAGACGTACGCGAAGTGCATGCGCGTAATGTTCGTGCCCCGCAGCGGCAGCGACGGGTCGCCGGCGATTTCCCTGGTGCCGTCGCTGATGCGGTACACGAGATGTTCCACCGGGTCGGAGAACATCGCCTGCGCGAGCGGCGGAACGGTGATGGGCGCGTCGCGGCCCGCAATCTGGATCTGTCTCGAAATAGCGGTCGCCAGGTCGGCGAGCGAGCGGTCCACGACGTGCTGCGTGTATTGCCACGCGAGCCAGTACGCGATGAGTCCGCTCATGAGCGCGAGCAGCGAGAGCGGCGCAGCGAGACGGCGCAGCAGCGTGCGCCTCAGACTGTTCGCGGCCGGGTGGGGCATGATCGGACCTGCCGAAAAAGATGATGTGCCGTGCGAACCGGTGATTCGGCTCGCACGGCCTTCGCGGCTTCGTTACGAAGCCTGGCGAATCTCCTGGAGGAGATAGCCGAAGCCGCGCACGGTCACGATTTCGACGCGGCAGTTTTCGAGCTTCTTGCGCACGCGGTGCACGTAGACCTCGATCGCGGTGTCGCCGAGGTCGCCGCCGAAATGCGTGAGGTGATCCTGCAACTGGGCCTTGCTGACCACGCGGCCGTGGCGCAGCAACAGCATTTCGAGCACGGCGAATTCGCGCGGCGAGAGTTCGAGCGGCTTGTCGTCGTTGAAGATGCGGCGGTCCACGCCCGACAGACGCACGCCGCCCAGCGACACTTCGGGGCGCGGCACGTCGCCGTGCGGACCGCTGCGGCGCATGACGGCACGAATGCGCGCTTCGAGTTCGGCGGGCTCGAAGGGCTTCAGCATGTAGTCGTCGGCGCCGGAATTCAGGCCCTGAACGCGATCGTTCAGTTCGTCGCGCGCCGTGAGCACGATCACGGGCGTGTGGCGATTGCTCTGACGGAAGCGCGAGAGCAGCGTCATGCCGTCGATGCCGGGCAGGCCCAGATCGAGAATCACGAGTTCGTGGCGGTTCTGTGTGAGCGCCTGTTCGGCGAAGATGCCATCGTGGACCATGTCGACCGTGAAGCCGGCTTGTTCGAGGCTACTCTGGATGCCGCGTGCGATAGGGCGGTCGTCTTCGATGAGAAGGAGTCGCATGGGATTCGCTCAATTACAATGGGTTAGCTTGTCAGGCACGCGGTTCGCCGGCGCGCGGATGCACAGGAAGCACGCTGGGTAGCGTGCGGTGCCCGGATGATCACGAGAGACATGTCCGAAATTACGATCAACGAACTGGAAGCCGCGATCAACTTTTGGCGCAGCCGTTCGCCTTCCTTTGGCGACGAGCTTACCTTGTGCAAGGAGGCAAGCGCGCTCTCCAAGCCGTATGCGCTGCTGATTGTACAGCGTCGGAACGCCGTATCGCTGGATGCGCTGGAGCCTTTGGCACGCGAAGCCTGGGAAACTTACGTTCGCCTTAATATTGGGCGCACGAACTGAAGGCCCAATGGCGGTTGTCCTGCAATATCCTTTCACCCGCGGCGTTTTTTGGCCTCCATTTGCGTTTCCCGCGGTCGCCTCGCTCAATCGGGCTGCGCGCCTTTCGCGATCGAATCGATGAACTTCGCCATGAGGATGTCGCGCTCGGTGATACCGCTCGCTTCGTGCGTGGATAACGTGATCTCCACCCGGTTGTAGACGTTGAACCATTCGGGGTGATGGTCCATCTCCTGGGCTTTGATGGCGACGCGCGTCATGAAGCCAAAGGCCTCGTTGAAGTCGGCGAAGCGCAATTTCCGCTGGATGGCGTCGCGGCCGGCCATGGCCTGCCAGCCGTCGAGTTGCGGGAACTGGCTGGCGCGTTCCTCGGAAGTGAGCTTGTGGATCATCGTGTCACCTCTCGTGGGTGGGTCGTGAGAGAAGCTGAGCGTCCGGCTATTTTTCCACGGATGCCCGCATGTCGCCGGACCGCCTTCCGTCTGCGTTCCGCTGCCGGTGCACTGCTCTGCGACGTCTTGCTGCTTTATGCAATACTCATGCGAAAAGCAGTCACGAAACGCGGAGAACGTTCATGCTTGAACTGGATCACTTCGATCTCGCGCTTCTCGAGGTCTTGCAACGCTATGGACGCGCCACCCATCAGCAACTCGGCGAGCAAATTCCGCTGTCGCCTTCGCAGATCGGGCGGCGGTTGCAGCGGCTCGAGGCGGTGGGTGTGATCGATGGTTATCGCGTCGTGCTGCGGCCCGAAAAGCTTGGCCTGGGCGTGACGGCGTTCACGAGCCTCAAGCTCAAGCACCACGGCGATTCGATCATCGAGCAGTTTCAGCAGCAGATCGACATGCTGCCCGAAGTGCTGGAATGCCACGCCGTAGTGGGCGAGGCCGACTATCTGCTGCGGATCGTGGCGCCCGACCTCAATGCGCTCTCCTCGTTCGTCATGAAGAAACTCATGCGCGTGCCGGGCGTGGACAGCGTGCGCTCGAACATCGTGCTTGCTACGTTCAAGCGCAACGGCCCGCTGCCGCTCGCGCACCTGGGGCCGGGACTTTCCGCGGCCTGAGCGCATGAAGCGCGAACGGCGCGACCCATCCGGGATCGGGAATCAAAGATCGGGATCGCTCCGGTGCGAACGTCATCGCGTTTTGCTGTGCCACGTGCCGCGCATCAGCATCAGGCGACGATGAGCGGCTCGCCCAACTCAGGTTTGTCGTCGGCCGCATTGAGCAGATCCACGTAAGCCACGGCCACGAGATCCGCTTCCGGCACGCCGAGCTTCGCGAATACCGCGTGCGCCTCCGCTTCGCCGCCTTCCTCGTCGTCGTCCGGTCCCAGCACCACTTCCAGTTCCACGAAATCGCCCAGTCCGTCCACGCGATCGAGATGAATGCGCGTGCGTCCCACCAGGTAGACGTGGCGTTCCTTCGTGACGATGCCGCGCGTCGTGAGTGCCGTTGCGAGCAGCGCGTGCATGGCCTCGGGATTGGTGACGGGGCTGCGCGTGTAGTACGACGCCTTGGGGCCGTCGCGATCGTCGCGCTGATAGAAGATCAGCTCGGCGGGCGTCCCGTCGTCGAACTGGCGCAGCTTGAGACGGCCGCGCGGCACGTCGTAGAAGAAGTCCTGCTGACGGAAGATGAGCGGTGCTTCGGGCGTCAACTGCGCAGCGCGCTCGCGCAACTGTTCGAAGTCACGGGCGCGGGCTTTGATCTCGATGTTGCGTGCCATGCTGAAGCTCCTGTCTGTCGATGAAACAGCAACGGCGCCGCTGGCCGTGCAAAGGCAACGCGGCGCCGCCGGAAAGAAACAGCCACCCTGGCGCGATGCAAGCCATCGATTCAAGCCAGGGACGGAAACGCGAACTCCGAATCTAGCAAAAACCGTGTGACCGTGGCGTTACGGCGCAAGTTCGTCACGTCGTCGTACGTCATGAGTGGCGCTCATATCGCCCATTGCGCCTCGATCAGCTTGAGCGCGGCCGCGATGGCGGGCTCCTCTGCACGTGCCGCAAGCGTGATGAAGGTGAGCTGCGTGGGCACGGTGATGCCTTCCACGATGGTCAGCGCGTGTGCGTGCGCCTCGGCGAGTGCCGTGGCGTCGCGCGCGAGCGAGAGGCCAACGCCCGATTTCACGAGGTCGAGCATGGAGGGCTCCTGGTCCACTTCGGCCACCTTCACCGGCGTGACGCCGGCTTCGGCGAAGCAGCGCGTGAGCAGCCGGTTATGCGCCGACGCGGGCGGCGTCCAGATCCACGGCAACGCGGCGAGGCCACGCCAGTCGTGGATACCGCGCACGCGGTCTTTCCAGCCTGCGGGCGCGAGCACCCGATATTGAAAGTGCGTGAGCGCGACGGCATGAAACGCGCTGCCGTCGCGCGGCTCGTCTTCGTCGGGCAGTCCGATGTAATAGCCGACGTCGAGCTCGCGCGAGCGCACCTGCTCCAGCACCCAGCCCGACATGCCGTGCCGCAGCGCGGTTTCGATCTGCGGCCATGTTTCCACGAGCGGTTTCAGGAAGCCGCCGAGCCGCAGGAATTCCGGGTCCAGGATCGTGCCGATGCGCAGCCTCCCGCGCACTTCGTGGCGCAGCGTGGCGGCCGCGCGCTGCACGTCGCCGGCCGCGGCGAGCGCGCGCTCCGCGTGCGGCAGCAGCGCCTGGCCGTCGCGCGTGAGTGCGAGCCCGTGCGACGTGCGCGTGAAGAGCGACACGCCGAGCGTCTCCTGAAGGTTCTTGATCTGCAGGCTCACGGCGGGCTGGGTGAGGTGCAGATGCACGGCGGCACGCGTGAGGTTGCCCTCGCGCGCCACGGTGACAAAGGCCCGGAGCAAGGTCAGGTCCATATTCCTGATATGAGTGCGCCTTATATGGCAGTTGAGCATAACTCATTGGATTGCCCCGCGGTTTCGCCGCTACGCTTGGCGAACCGTCGGCGATGCGAAGGTGGGACAGATACCCGCGCCATGCCGATTACGAAGGTGCGCCGCAGCAAAATGCAGCGCAACGGAGGAGACAACACACGATGGACCAGACCAAAGCGACGGCAGCAGGCCGCGGCGAGCCGCGCCGGCTCGAAGGCGAATTCGACTACGTGATCGTGGGCGCGGGCACCGCAGGCTGCGTGCTCGCCAACCGGCTTACGGAAGACCCCGACGTTTCCGTGCTGCTGCTCGAAGCCGGCGGTAAAGACGACTACCACTGGATTCACGTGCCGGTGGGCTACCTCTACTGCATCGGCAATCCGCGCACGGACTGGCTCTACAAGACGCAGGCCGAAGCGGGTCTCAATGGCCGGTCGCTTTCGTATCCGCGTGGCCGCGTGCTGGGTGGAAGCTCGTCGATCAACGGCATGATCTACATGCGCGGTCAGCGCGAAGACTACGACGAGTGGGCGCGCATCACGAACGACTCGTCATGGTCGTGGGATGCAGTGCTGCCCGTGTTTCGTCGCAGCGAGGACCATCACGGCGGCGCGAATACGTGGCACGGCGAAGGCGGCGAATGGCGCGTCGAACGGCAGCGCCTCAAGTGGAAGATTCTCGAAGCGTTCGCCGACGCCGCACAGCAAACCGGCATTCCCGCCACCGACGACTTCAATCGCGGCGACAACAGCGGCGTCGGCTACTTCGAGGTGAACCAGAAGCGTGGCATTCGCTGGAATGCATCGAAGGCGTTTCTGCGTCCCGCAATGAAGCGGCCCAATCTCACCATCATCACAGGTGCGCTCACCGAGCGTGTGGTGTTCGAGGGCAAGCGCTGCGTCGGCGTGGAATATCGCGGCGATGGCGTGAGCTACATAGCAAAGGCGCGTTGCGAAGTGGTGCTAAGTGCAGGTGCTGTGAACTCGCCGCCGTTGCTCGAACTGTCGGGCGTGGGTAACGGTGCGCGGCTGCAAGGGTTGGGTATCGATGTCGTGCACGATTTGCGCGGTGTGGGCGAGAACCTGCAGGACCATCTCCAGTTGCGTATGGCGTTTCGCGTGCAGCACGTGCGCACGCTCAACACGGCGTCGGCCCACTGGTGGGGCAAGCTGATGATCGGCATGCAGTACGCGCTGTTCCAGAGCGGCCCCATGTCGATGTCTCCGTCACAACTCGGTGCGTTCGCGAAGTCGGATCCATCCGATGGGTCGCTCACACGGCCCGATCTCGAATATCACGTGCAGCCTCTCTCGCTCGATCGTTTCGGTGAACCGCTGCATCGCTTCAACGCGTTCACGGCGTCGGTGTGCCATTTGCGGCCCACTTCGCGCGGCAGCATTCATATCGCCTCGCCCGATGCCGCCGTGGCACCGGCCATCGCGCCCAATTATCTTTCCACCGACTACGACCGCCATGTCGCGGTCAACGCGCTTCGACTCACGCGGCGTATCGCGGCCGCGCCCGCGCTCGCTCCATATCGTCCACACGAAATCCTGCCCGGTCTCGCGTATCAGACGGAAGAAGAATTGCAGGACGCCGCAGGCAACGTGGGCACCACGATCTTTCATCCGGTAGGCACCTGCCGCATGGGCACCGCCGACGATCCCGGCGCGGTAGTGGACAGCCGCTTGCGTGTGCGCGGCGTGGAAGGGCTGCGTGTGGTGGATGCATCGGTGATGCCCGTCATCACATCGGGCAACACCAATTCGCCCACGCTCATGATCGCGGAGCGCGCGAGCGACATGCTGCGCGCCGATCGTCGCGCGCGACTCGCGGGGCGGGATGAAAAGACGAGCGCAGGCGTGCCGATGTCCGTTGCATGACGACGCGGCAGCGCGCATTTCACGCGCGTGAAATACGCACGAGGCCCTAAGTGCAAATCCCTATGATTGCGCTGCATCATTGGCGAGACAATGGCGCCATGCCGCACGGTGCCCCACGCTGCCATCCGCAGCCCTGCACTGCGCCACGGCCGATACGGGGGTGCGGTCGTCATCACGCGTTCGCGCAATCCGGTGCGCGAAGTGTCTACAAGACTTCGCCTTAATTCGCATGGAAGAGGACATGATTCTCGGCGACACGATTCTGGAGACGCGCGGACTCACGAAGGAATTCAAGGGCTTCACGGCCGTCAACGGCGTGAACCTGCGCGTGCGTCGCGGCACGATTCATGCACTCATCGGCCCGAACGGCGCGGGCAAAACAACGTGCTTCAACCTGCTCACCAAATTCCTCGAACCCAGCGCGGGGCAGATCGTCTTCAACGGCATCGACATCACGCGTGAACGCCCCGCGCAGATCGCGCGGCGCGGCATCATCCGTTCGTTTCAGATTTCCGCGGTATTTCCGCATTTGACGGCATTGCAGAACGTGCGCGTGGGGTTGCAGCGCACGCTCGGCACCACGTTCCATTTCTGGCGGAGCGAACGCACGCTGCGCGAACTCGACGACCGCGCAATGGATCTGCTCGCGCAGGTCGGCCTGACCGATTTCGCCGATGTGCGCACGGTAGAACTTGCCTACGGTCGCAAGCGCGCTCTCGAAATTGCCACCACGCTCGCGATGGAACCTGAACTCATGTTGCTCGACGAGCCCACGCAAGGCATGGGACACGAGGACGTGGATCGTGTGACCGCGCTGATCAAAAAAGTATCGGCGGGCCGCACGATTCTGATGGTGGAACACAACATGAATGTGATTGCCGGCATCTCGGACACGATCACGGTCCTGCAACGCGGCGAGGTGCTCGCCGAGGGCGCTTACGCGGAGGTCTCGAAAAACCCGCTCGTGATGCAGGCCTACATGGGCAGCGCCGACGCAGCACTTGCGGGAGCACACGCATGAACACCGTGACCGAACGCGAGAACACAGAAGTGAGCGGCGCGGCCGAAAGCACGCCCGCGCTCGCCATTGCGGGCCTGCAAGCCTGGTACGGCGAATCGCACATCCTGCACGGCGTGGACCTCACCGTGGGACGCGGCGAAGTGGTGACGCTGCTCGGCCGCAACGGCGCGGGCCGCACTACCACGCTGCGCGCCATCATGGGCCTCACGGGTCGCCGCACCGGCTCCATCCAGATTGGTGGCCGCGAAACCATCGGCATGGCGACGCATCGCATCGCGCATTGCGGTGTGGGCTACTGCCCCGAAGAGCGCGGCATTTTTTCGAGCCTCTCGTGCGAAGAGAATCTGCTGTTGCCGCCGCCCGTGAGCCGGCATGCGCACACGATGTCGCTCGACGAGATCTACCAGATGTTTCCGAATCTCAAGGAGCGCCGGCAGAGCCAGGGCACGCGTCTCTCCGGCGGCGAGCAACAGATGCTCGCAGTGGCGCGCATCCTGCGCACGGGCGCGAATCTGCTGCTGCTCGACGAGATATCGGAGGGCTTGGCGCCAGTCATCGTGCAGACGCTTGCACGCATGATCGTCGCGCTCAAGGCGCGCGGTTACACCATCGTGATGGTCGAGCAGAACTTCCGGTTCGCGGCGCCGCTCGCGGACCGCTTCTACGTGATGGAGCATGGCCGCATCGTCGAGCATTTCGGCGCTGCCGAACTCGAAAGCAAGATGCCCGTGCTGCACGATCTGCTGGGCGTCTGAACCGAAACCCGCTTCACGGCGACACCCGCGTGCCGGGCGCGCCGCCTGATTGCCTCGCACAACCACAACGCAACGAATGAAGGAGACAGGAATGAAGAAGAACAGGACTCTCGCGCGCTTTACGTCGATCGGCATCGCAGCTGCGATGTGTGCCGCGTTCGCGGCCGGCAACGCGCGGGCAGCCGACGACGCGGTGAAGATCGGCTTCATTACGGACATGTCGGGACTCTATGCGGACATCGACGGCCAGGGGGGTCTCGAGGCCATCCGCATGGCGGTGGCCGACTTCGGCGGCAAGGTGAACGGCAAGCCGATTCAGGTGGTCTACGCGGACCATCAGAACAAGGCCGACATTGCGGCCTCGCGTGCGCGCGAATGGTTCGACCGCGACGGCGTAGACATGCTGATCGGCGGCACGAATTCGGCCACCGGGCTCTCGATGAACCAGGTCGCGGGCGAGAAGCACAAGGTGTACATCAGCATCGGCGCGGGCGCGGACACGCTCACCAACGAGCAATGCACGCCGTACACCATCCACTATGCGTACGACACGACGGCGCTAGCGAAAGGCACGGGCTCGGCCGTGACGAAGCAGGGCGGCAAGACGTGGTTCTTCCTCACGGCGGACTATGCGTTCGGCAAGGCGCTCGAAAAGAATACCGCCGACGTGGTGAAGGCCAACGGCGGCCAGGTGCTGGGCGACGTACGGCACCCGCTGTCGGCGTCGGACTTTTCGTCGTTCCTGTTGCAGGCGCAATCGTCGAAAGCGCAGATTCTGGGCCTCGCGAATGCGGGCGGCGACACGATCAACTCGATCAAGGCGGCCAAGGAGTTCGGCATCACCAAGACGATGAAGCTTGCGGCGCTGCTCATCTTCATCAACGACATCCACAGCCTCGGCCTCGAAACCACGCAAGGCCTTGTGTTGACCGACAGCTGGTACTGGAACAAGGACGCGGCTTCGCGCCAGTGGGCCCAGCGCTACTTCGACAAGATGAAGAAGATGCCGTCGAGCCTGCAGGCCGCCGACTACTCCGCCACGATGACGTATCTGAAGGCCGTGCAGGCCGTGGGCTCCACGGACTCGGACAAGGTGATGGCGCAGCTCAAGAAGCAGAAGATCGACGACTTCTACGCGAAGGGCTACGTGCGTCAGGACGGCAGCATGATCCACGACATGTACCTCATGCAGGTGAAAACGCCGGCTGAATCGAAAGAGCCGTGGGACTACTACAAGATCGTCGCCACCATTCCGGGCGAGCAGGCCTTCACGACGAAGCAGGAGACGCGCTGCGCGCTGTGGAAGTAACGCCCTGGCGTTTTGTCGGACCCGAAGGGTGTGACGCAGGGGTGTCAGGCATGCGGCACGCGGCGCGGCGCAAGAGAAGCCCGCGCCGCGCGCTGCTTGTGTGCATAACCGTTGTTGGCATTCATGGCGGCTTTCATGACGATCTTTGGCATTCCGTTGCCGGCGATGCTGAGCCAGTTGTTGCTCGGACTCGTGAACGGCTCGTTCTACGCGATCCTGAGCCTTGGCCTTGCTGTGATCTTCGGGCTGCTCAACGTGATCAACTTCGCCCACGGCGCGCTGTTCATGCTGGGAGCGATGCTCACGTGGATGGGGCTCGCGTATTTCCACGTGCCGTATTGGGCGATGCTCGTGCTCTCGCCGCTGCTGGTGGGCGTATTCGGCATGCTGATCGAGCGGTCCATGCTGCGCTGGCTCTACAAGCTCGATCATCTCTACGGGCTCTTGCTCACCTTCGGCCTCACGCTCGTGATCGAGGGCGTGTTCCGTTCCATCTACGGTTCGTCGGGCCAGCCGTACGACGTGCCGTCGGCGCTTTCGGGCGCGACCAACCTCGGCTTCATGTTCCTGCCGAACTATCGCGCATGGGTCGTGGTGGCTTCGCTTACGGTGTGTTTCGTGACGTGGTTCGTGATCGAGCGCACGCGGTTGGGTGCGTATCTGCGTGCGGGTACCGAGAACCCGAAGCTCGTGGAGGCTTTCGGCATCAACGTACCGATGATGGTCACGCTCACCTATGGCTTCGGCGTGGCGTTGGCCGCGTTTGCGGGTGTGCTCGCTGCGCCCGTGATCCAGGTTTCGCCGCTCATGGGGCAGCCCATGATCATCACCGTGTTCGCGGTGGTCGTGATCGGTGGCATGGGCTCGATCATGGGGTCCATCGTGACGGGTTTGCTGCTGGGCGTGATAGAAGGCTTCACGCGCGTGTTCTGGCCGGAAGCGTCGGCGACCGTGGTGTTCGTCATCATGGCGATCGTGTTGCTGGTTCGTCCCGCTGGCCTCTTCGGCAAGGAAAGATGATGCAGAGAAAAGCGCTTTATGTCCTGCTGCTCGTGGGCCTGATCGTGGCGCCGCTCGCGGGCGCTTATCCGGTCTTCGTAATGAAGGTGCTGTGCTTCGCGCTCTTTGCGGCGGCGTTCAATCTGTTGATCGGCTACACGGGGCTGCTTTCGTTTGGCCACGCGATGTTTCTCGCCAGCTCGGGTTACGTGGCGGGCTACGCGATCCAGTCGATCGGGCTCACGCCGGAACTCGGCGTGCTCGCGGGCGCCGCGGCGGCCACGCTGCTCGGGCTCGTGGTGGGGCTCTTTGCGATTCGCCGCCAGGGCATCTACTTCGCAATGGTCACGCTCGCGCTCGCGCAGATGGTCTATTTCGTGTTCCTTCAGGCACCGTTCACGCACGGCGAAGACGGCATGCAGGGCGTGCCGCGCGGCAAGCTGTTCGGGCTGCTCTCGCTGAGTTCAGACCTGGTGCTGTACTACGTGGTGCTCGTGGTGATGGTGCTCGCGTTTCTGCTGATCGTACGCATCGTGCATTCGCCGTTCGGGCAGATTCTGGTGGCCATCAAGGAGAACGAGCCGCGCGCCATTTCGCTCGGCTACGACACGGACCGCTTCAAGCTGCTCGCGTTCGTGCTCTCTGCGGGCATTGCAGGTCTGGCAGGCGCGTTGAAAGTGGTCGTACTCGGCTTCGAGACGCTCGACGACGCGTACTGGACCATGTCGGGGCTCGTCATCCTGATGACGCTCGTGGGCGGCATGGGCACGCTGTTCGGGCCATTGCTGGGCGCTGCGCTGATTGTCTCGCTGGGCGATCGGCTGGGCGAGATCGGCGGGGCGCTTGCGTCGGCGACAGGCGTCGACTGGTTCCGCTCGCTCGGTGAGTCGGCGACCATCGTCACGGGGCTCATCTTCATTGCGTGCGTGCTGGCATTCCGGCGCGGAATTGTCGGCGAGATCGTGGCGCGTGTGCGGCCCTTGCGGGCTTGAGCGATAGCCAATCTGGCGCTTGTGTGGGCTACGCGATTGCTTCGGTATCCCGACGTTTTTTCGCTGAACGTGCTGCGATGCTTCGCACCGGCAGAGCCGCACGTGCAACGTTGCGGTGTCAATGTGCCCCAATTGAGTGCCGCAGTGCACCACTAGGGTAAATGCTAGTTGTCCGCAAGGCGGGGCATCTTTAATCTTGCACCCAGTTCTGATGCACCGAATTTGCAGGTGGAGAACGAGGAGACATGAGGCACTCAGTGCCCAAACGGAAAGCGCTGTTGGATAGGAATCCAACAGCGCTTTTTATATTGGTTTTTCCATCCGCGTGCTTCATCCGCTGGTTTTCCCGTTATTTCCCTTCACGGCCTGAAACGGCTGCCCGTTTTTCTCTTCCTGCCCGAACTTCGGAAACAGCCTCTGGCACACAAGCCGCGGGTTTTTTCTCATTTGTCTGACGCCTGCAAATGCTTGCCGCATATGGCTTGCGTCCGCTACACTCGCCATTCGCCGACCGCCTGGTCGGCATTTATGTGCCGTTAAAACAACTGGTCGGCGCGGTATTTCCCGCGGTGAGGCGGCGCCATTTGGCCCACCGCATCCAGGCGGTTTTCGGGCGAATTTCAATCGAATAAGCAGGAAAAAAGCGAGGAGCGTCAATGTTGGCGGCAGTGCGGTGGATAAGCGCGGCGTGCGCGGTGGCGGGAGCGGGGGCCATGCTGGCGGGGACGGCGTGGGCGGATGTGAAGATCGGCGTCACGGTGTCTGCCACGGGTCCGGCGGCGTCGCTCGGCATTCCGGAGAAGAACACGGTCCAGTTGCTGCCGAAGGAAATTGCCGGCCAGAAGATCGACTACATCGTGCTGGACGATGCCACCGATCCCACTCAGGCCGTGCGCAATGCACGCAAGCTCACGAGCGAAGATCACGTGGATGCGTTGATCGGTTCCACTGTCGTGCCGAACTCGCTTGCGATGATCGACGTTGCTGCCGAAACGTCCACGCCGATGATCTCGATGGCCGCGGCGGCCTCCATCGTCGAGCCCATGGACGCGAAGCGCGCGTGGGTCTTCAAGACGCCGCAGAACGACATTCTGATGGCCACCGCCATCGCCCAGCACATGGCCGACCACGGCGTGAAGACGGTCGCGTTCATCGGCTTCTCGGACGCGTATGGCGAGAGCTGGTACAAGGAGTTCGGCAAGATCGCCGAACTCAAGAAGATTCGCATCGTGGCGAACGAGCGGTTCGCACGCAACGACACGTCCGTCACCGGGCAGGTGCTGCGGATGATGTCGCAGAACCCCGACGCCGTGTTGATCGCCGGCGCCGGCACGCCCGCCGCCTTGCCGCAGAAGACGCTCAAGGAGCGCGGCTACAAAGGCCGCTACTACCAGACGCACGGCGTGGCCAACAACGACTTCCTGCGCGTGTGCGGCAAGGATTGCGAGGGTACGTACCTGCCCGCGGGCCCGCTGCTCGTGGCCGAACAGTTGCCGGCGTCGAACCCGGCGAAGAAGGCGGCGTTGACGTACAAGGCGGCCTATGAAAGCGCCTGGGGTGCCGGGTCGATCTCGACCTTCGGCGGTCATGCCTGGGATGCGGGGCTGCTGCTGCAACGCGCGGTGCCCATTGCGCTCAAGCAGGGGCAGCCGGGCACGAAAGCGTTTCGCGAAGGGCTGCGCGCGGCGCTGGAGAGCACGAAAGACCTTCCCGCGTCACATGGCATCTTCAACATGAGTGCCACCGACCACGCGGGTCTCGACCAGCGGGCGCGCGTGATGGTTCAGATCGTGGGCGGCAAGTGGAAGCTCGCAGGCGACTGAGGCAGGGGCAACCACAGACAGACTCTTTCGAACAAAGGCGCGGACAAGTGGACGCGCCTTTTTTGTTGTTCGCGCCGCGCGCATGAAGCGGCGCTCGCCGTAGATGCACCCGACAGGGAAAACCATGTGTCCACATGGGCGGACCCCGTCACTACACTCAGAAGCCGGCCGCGTCGCGAAGGGCCGGGACGATACGAAACAAGAGACAAGCGTTTGGAGACACAGATGAAAACGAGGACACAGTGGGTAGGGGCGACGCTCGCAGCGGCCGCACTCTTCAGCGCGAGCAGCGCGTTCGCGCAGGTGAAGATTGGCGTCACGCTGTCGGCGACGGGGCCGGCGGCATCGCTCGGCATTCCCGAGAAGAACACCATCGAGTTGTTGCCGAAGGAGATTGGCGGCAAGACCGTGCAGTACATCGTGCTCGACGACGCATCCGACACGAGCCACGCCGTGCAGAACACGCACAAGCTGATCGACGAAGACCACGTGGACGCGATCATTGGTTCCACGGTCACGCCTAACTCGCTCGCGATGATCGACGTGGTGTCGCAAGCGAAGACGCCAATGATCTCGATGGCTGCCTCGGCCGCCATCGTTTCGCCGATGGACGCCAAGCGCGCGTGGGTCTTCAAGACGCCGCAGAACGACAGCCTCATGGCCGACGCAATCGCCCAGTACATGGAGCAGCACGGCGTGAAGACGGTGGGCTTCATCGGCTTCTCCGACGCGTACGGCGAGAGCTGGTACACGGTGTTCAACGCGGCGGCCGGCGCGCGTCATCTGAAGGTGGTGGGCAACGAGCGCTATAACCGGACCGATGCATCGGTCACGGGCCAGGTGCTCAAGCTGATGGCGGCCAACCCCGATGCGGTGCTGATCGCGGGCTCGGGTACGCCAGCGGCGCTGCCGGCGAAGACGCTCAAGGAGCGCGGCTACAAGGGCGCCATCTACCAGACGCATGGCGTTGCGAACAACGACTTCCTGCGCGTCTGCGGCAAAGACTGCGAAGGCGAACTGCTGCCCGCAGGGCCGATTCTCGTCGCCGACCAGTTGCCCGATTCGAACCCGGTGAAGAAGTCCTCCGAGGCCTACAAGAACGCGTATGAGAAGGCCTATGGCGCGGGTTCGGTCTCGACGTTCGGTGGCCACGCATGGGACGCCGGCCAGATGCTGCAGCGGGCCATTCCCGAGGCGCTGAAGACGGCGCAGCCCGGTACCGTCGAGTTCCGTGAGGCGCTGCGCAGCGCGCTCGAAAGCCTCAAGGATCTGCCGGTGGCGCACGGCATCATGAACATGACGTCGGCGGATCACAACGGCCTCGACGAACGTGCCCGCGTGATCGTGCAGATCTCCGGCGGCAAGTGGAAGCTGCAGCAGGGCAAGTAAGCGGCTTCGGATCAGCGAGATCGGCAACATCGGCAGCACTTCGGGGACGCGCGCATGGGCGGAGCGTTGCGCGCGTCCTGCTTCTCGCGGGCGGCGATGCGGGCAAGCGCGTGTGTGAGTGTGTCGCTCGCGTAGGGCGCCATGCCCTGCCGCGGTCGCCGTTGCGATTCGTCGTTGTGATCGGCACGCTCCATCATCCAGCGTGACGCGCCATGCGTGGCGCACGTGTCGCCGCCAGGTCGTTCTGTTCGAGCACAATGGCGCCTTGGCCGCGCGTTCATCACGCCTTGCTGCGCGTCCACCCCATCTACGCATCCCCGATTCAGGCATTCCAGAAAGACACGAAGAGGAAGTATGGATCTATCAATTGCGGCGATCCTCGCGCAAGACGGCATCACGACCGGCGCCATTTACGCGCTGCTCGCGCTCGCACTGGTGCTGGTGTTTTCCGTCACGCGGGTGATCTTCATTCCGCAGGGCGAGTTCGTTTCGTACGGCGCACTCACGCTCGCCGCGCTGCAGACACAGAAGTTTCCCGCCACGTGCTGGCTCTTGATGGCGATGGGTGCGGCGTGTTTCGTCGTTGAGATGCTCGGCCTCGTGCGGCATCCCGAGCGACGTACGCAGCTCGCGCGTACGCTCGTGACACTCGCCGGCAAGTACCTCTTGTTTCCCGTTGCCGTCTACGCAATCACGCGCGGCACATTCGGCATGCAGTTGCCGATGCTCGCGCAGATTGCGTTGACGCTCGCCATCGTGGTGCCGATGGGCCCGTTCGTGTATCGCCTCGCGTACGAACCGATTGCCGAGGCGACTACCTTGTTGCTGCTGATCGTCGCGGTGGCCGTGCACTTCGCCATGGTTGGCCTCGGGCTCGTGATGTTCGGCGCCGAAGGGTCGCGCACCAACGCGTTTTCGGACGCTACGTTCAACGTGGGTTCGCTCTCGGTTACGGGCCAGAGCTTGTGGGTGATCGGCACCGCGATCGTGCTGATCGTCGGGCTGTACGTCTATTTCGATCGCACGGTGTCGGGCAAGGCGCTGCGGGCGACTTCGGTGAACCGGCTCGGCGCGCGGCTTGTCGGCATCGGCACCACGCAGGCGGGCCGCCTCGCGTTCACGCTCGCTGCCGGGCTGGGCGCGCTATGCGGCATCCTGGTCGCACCGCTCACCACCATCTACTACGACTCGGGCTTCCTGATTGGCTTGAAGGGATTCGTGGGGGCGATCATCGGTGGGCTCGTGAGTTATCCCGTGGCGGCGGCGGGTTCGGTGCTCGTCGGGCTGCTCGAATCGTATTCGTCGTTCTGGGCCAGTGCCTACAAGGAAGTCATTGTGTTCACGCTGATCATTCCCGTGTTGCTGTGGCGCAGTCTGGCGAGCCCGCACACCGAAGAAGAGGAGGAGTGACGCGATGAAACGCATGATTCGCAACCGCTTCTTCTGGCTGTTTCTTGCTGTGATGTTTGCACTTCCGGTGCTGCCGCATCCGCTGCGGGTGCCGGAGTACTGGATCACGCTGCTCAACTACATTGGTCTCTACGCGATCGTGGCGATCGGGCTCGTGCTGCTCACGGGCATCGGCGGCATGACGAGCTTCGGGCAGGCGGCGTTCGTGGGCGTGGGCGCGTATGCGACCGCGTATCTCACGACGCAGTTCGGCGTGTCGCCGTGGCTCGCGCTCATCGCCGGTGTCGTGCTCACGGCGCTTATTGCGCTCGTGCTGGGCGCTGTGACGATGCGCCTTTCCGGCCACTTTCTGCCGCTCGGCACCATCGCCTGGGGTCTCGCGCTGTTCTTCCTGTTCGGCAACATGGAGATGCTCGGCAAGTACGACGGCATCAACGGCATTCCGGTGCTGAACGTGTTCGGCATCGATCTGGAGTCGGGGCGGCACATCTACTACCTGATCTGGGTGGTGGTGCTGGCGTCCGTGGTGTCTGTTCAGAATCTGCTTAACAGCCGGCCGGGCCGGGCGATTCGTGCGCTGCGAGGCGGCGGCGCCATGGCCGAGGCGATGGGCGTGAACACGGCGTGGATGCGCGTCGTGATCTTCGTGTATGCCGCCGTGCTCGCTGCCGTGTCGGGGTTCCTCTACGCGCACTTGCAGCGGGCAGTGAATCCCACGCCGTTTGGGCTCAATCACGGCATCGAGTACCTGTTCATGGCTGTGGTGGGCGGCGTGTCGCACGTTTGGGGCGCCGTGCTGGGCGCGGCCATCCTCACGTTGTTGCAGGACTGGCTGCAGACGCTGCTGCCGAGGCTGCTGGGTGAGAACGGCAATTTCGAGGTCATCGTCTTCGGTGTGCTGATGGTGCTGCTGCTCCAGTACGCGCGGCACGGCGTGTGGCCGTACGTGGCGCGGCTCTTCCCGCGCGGTCCGCGCGCTCACGTTCCCGATCACGCGGAGCCGTTGCCGCAGCGCAGCAAACCGGAGCCGGGCGAATTGCTGCTCACCGTCAATAAGGCGCGCAAGCAGTTCGGCGGGCTCGTGGCGGTGAACGACGTGAGTTTCGAGGTGAAGGCAGGGCAGATTGTCGGGCTGATCGGCCCGAACGGCGCCGGGAAGTCGACCACGTTCAATCTCGTCACTGGCGTGCTGCAGCCCACGGCAGGCCAGATCACCTTCCGCGGCGAACGGATCGATGCGCTGAGTTCACGTGAAATCGTGAGGCGCGGCATCGGGCGCACTTTCCAGCACGTCAAGCTGCTGCCAGGCATGACGGTGCTGGAGAACGTCGCCATAGGCGCGCATCTGCGTGGCCATGCCGGCGTGTGGCGCAGCATTGCGCGGCTCAATGCTGCGGAAGAGGCGCGGCTGATGAACGAGGCCGCAAGGCAGCTTCGCCGGGTGGGCCTCGAGCGGCACATGTACGACGAGGCTGGGAGCCTCGCGTTGGGCCAGCAGCGCGTGCTCGAGATCGCGCGGGCGCTGTGCTGCGATCCGACGCTGCTGCTGCTCGACGAACCAGCGGCCGGCCTGCGATATCAGGAAAAGCAGCAGCTGGCCGCGCTGCTGCGCAAGCTCAAGGAAGAGGGCATGAGCGTGCTGCTCGTCGAGCACGACATGGACTTCGTGATGAACCTCACCGACCGGCTGGTGGTGATGGAATTCGGCACGCGCATCGCGGAAGGACTGCCCGCGGACGTGCAGAAGGATCCGGCGGTGCTCGAAGCGTATCTGGGCGGGGTGGAATGATGGCGGTGAAGAATGGAGCGGGCGCTGTGCCGGTGCTGGAAGTCGATGGGCTGTCCGCGCGGTACGGCAAGGTGGAGGCGCTGCATCGGGCCGCGATCAAGGTGGGCGCGGGGCAGATTGTGTCCGTGATCGGCCCGAACGGCGCCGGCAAGTCAACACTGCTCAACGCGATCATGGGCGCGCTGCCGACGGGCGGTCACGCGAGTGGACACGTGCGCTACCTGGGCGAAGAGGTGGGCGCGCTGGCGATCGAAAAGCGTGTCGCCCGGGGGATGTGCCTCGTGCCGGAGAAGCGGGAACTGTTCGCGTCGATGTCCGTTGAGGACAATCTCCTGCTGGGTGCCTATCGCCGCAAGCGGGCGGGGGAAAAGGCATGGCTCGATCAGCTCGAACCGGTCTTCACGCTGTTTCCGAGGCTGAAGGAACGTCGGCGGCAGGCGGCCGGTACGCTGTCCGGCGGTGAGCGTCAGATGCTGGCGGTGGGTCGCGCGCTGATGGGAAAGCCGGATCTGCTGATGCTCGATGAGCCGAGTCTCGGCCTGGCCCCGCTGATCGTGAAGGAGATTTTTCACATCATCAGCGCGCTGCGGCAGACCGGTGTAGCGACCTTGCTGATCGAACAAAATGCGCGTGCCGCGCTCCAGATCTCGGATTATGGGTACGTGCTGGAGACGGGCGAAATGGCGCTCGAAGGCCGGGCCAATGAGCTTGCGCAGAATCCGCAGGTGATCGAGACATATCTGGGGCTGACGAGGAAGGCGGCTTAGCAGTTGTCGACTGCGGTTCATTCGCCGCGCTGAGAGCAGCGGCGCCCTGTGGGCGCATCGAGAGGGTGTTTCATGTTTCACGTGAAACACCCTCTTTTTTCGTCCGCGGCCTGCCTTTTGGAAGGGAACCAAATTCGGACCTGAACGGCCGAAAACGCTAACCCGCTATAATTCGCGCATACCCATTTTCTCGAAAGGCTCACGCAGATTCATGCGTGGGATCACCATGCTTTATCCAACAGAATTCGACGTCATCGTCGTCGGCGGCGGTCATGCCGGCACGGAGGCCGCGCTTGCCGCTGCCCGCATGGGCGTCAAGACGCTCCTGCTGACGCACAACATCGAAACGCTCGGGCAGATGAGCTGCAATCCGTCGATTGGCGGCATCGGCAAGGGCCATCTCGTGAAAGAGGTGGATGCGCTGGGCGGCGCGATGGCCGCGGCGACGGACGAGGGCGGCATCCAGTTCCGCATTCTCAATTCCTCGAAGGGGCCTGCGGTGCGTGCCACGCGTGCGCAGGCGGATCGGCTGCTGTACAAGCAGGCCATTCGTCGACGCCTCGAAAATCAGCCGAATCTTTGGCTGTTCCAGCAGGCCGTTGAAGATTTGATGGTGGAGGGCGACCGCGTCGTGGGCGCCGTGACGCAGGTTGGCCTTCGGTTCCGCGCGCGCGCCGTCGTGCTGACGGCTGGGACGTTCCTGGATGGGAAGATTCACGTCGGGCTCAACAACTACACTGGTGGACGCGCCGGCGATCCGGCGGCTGTCACGCTGTCGGCGCGACTTAAAGAGCTAAAGCTGCCGCAAGGGCGGCTCAAGACCGGCACGCCGCCGCGCATCGACGGGCGGACGATCGATTTCTCGAAGCTCGAGGAGCAGCCCGGCGACCTCGATCCGATACCGGTGTTCTCGTTCCTTGGCCGTGCGGAGCAGCATCCGCGGCAGGTGCCGTGCTGGGTGACGCATACGAATGCGCAGACGCATGACATCATTCGCGGCGGCCTGGACCGTTCACCGATGTACACCGGGGTGATCGAAGGCGTGGGCCCGCGTTATTGCCCGTCCATCGAAGACAAGATTCATCGCTTCGCGTCGAAGGAGTCGCATCAGATCTTCCTGGAGCCCGAAGGGCTGACGACGAACGAGTTCTACCCCAATGGCATTTCGACAAGTCTGCCGTTCGACGTGCAGCTTGAACTAGTGCGCTCCATGCGTGGGTTGGAGCACGCGCATATCCTGCGGCCTGGCTACGCAATCGAGTACGACTACTTCGATCCGCGTGGGTTGAAGGCGTCGCTGGAAACCAAGGTGATCAGCGGCCTGTTCTTTGCGGGTCAGATCAATGGCACGACCGGATATGAAGAAGCGGCCGCGCAAGGGTTGCTGGCTGGCGTCAATGCCGGTTTGCAGGTGCAAGGCAAAGACGCGTGGTGCCCGCGCCGAGACCAGGCTTATCTCGGCGTGCTCGTGGATGACCTCGTTACGCGCGGCGTGTCGGAGCCGTATCGCATGTTCACGAGTCGGGCGGAGTATCGCCTGAGCCTGCGGGAAGACAACGCCGACATGCGGCTCACCGAGATCGGCCGTGAGCTGGGTGTCGTCGACGACGCGCGTTGGGACGCTTTTAGTCGCAAGCGCGACGCTGTTTCACGTGAAACAGAGCGGCTGCGGACAACCTGGGTGAACCCGAAGACTCTTTCCGCCGAAGAGGCGACTGCGCTGCTCGGCAAGCCGATCGATCGCGAGTACAACCTCGCCGATCTGCTGCGTCGCCCGGGTGTGAGCTACGACGGCGTGTGCGGTCTGCAAGACGGCGCGTGTCGACCGGAAACGTCGCTTGCCGACGACGAGGTACTGCTCGCACAGATCAAGGAGCAGATCGAGATCGGCATCAAATATCAGGGCTACATCGATCGGCAGGCCGACGAGATCGAGCGTAATGGCGCGCACGAGAACACCCGGCTGCCTGAAGGCATCGATTACGCCGAAGTGCGTGGCCTCTCGTTCGAGGCCCGCCAGAAGCTGAATCAGTTCCGTCCCGAGACCATCGGGCAGGCCTCGCGCATTTCGGGCATTACGCCGGCTGCGATTTCGCTGCTCATGGTTCATTTGAAGCGCGGCTTGGGTCGACGCCGCCAGGCGGCGGGCGAGCAGGGCAACGACAGCGGCACGTCGGTGGCCCAATGACGGGCCGCCACGGACGCCTTTCTTCCGTTGTCGATCGTGAAGCGCTCGCCGCCATGCTGGAGGAAGGCGCGGATCGACTGCGTATCGACCTGACGGACGCGCAGCGAGCGGCGCTGCTCGATTATGTCGCGCTGCTCGCAAAGTGGAACGCCGTCTACAACCTGACGGCGATTCGCGATCCGCGCCAGATGCTGATCCAGCATGTGCTCGATTCGCTCGCCATCGTGCCGCACCTCGCGCCCGAGTTGCCGCGCGACAGCGCCGTGTCTGTGCTGGACGTTGGTTCCGGCGGCGGGTTGCCGGGAATCGTGCTCGCTATCGCGCTGCCGCAGTGGTCCATTACGCTGAATGACATCGTCCACAAGAAGACGGCCTTTCAGTCGCAGGCCAAGGCCGAACTTGGTCTCACCAATCTTTCTGTCGTGACTGGCCGTGTCGAGTCGCTTCGTCCCGGCATCGAAGTGCCGGGAAAATTCGACGTGATCGTCTCGCGTGCATTCGCAGAACTCACGGATTTCGTTACACTTGCCCGCAACCTTGTTTCCGATCGCGGTGCGATCTGGGCTATGAAGGGCGTGCGGCCCGATGCCGAGATCGCTCGCCTGCCAGCCGGCTCGCGCGCGACCCAGGTCGTGCGTCTCGACGTGCCGTTTCTGGACGCTGAGCGGCATCTTGTCGAGGTACGGGTCGATGCGGGCGGCATGGCGCCAATGAGCGTGAGCGGAAAGACTGAAGATGGCAGTTGAAGAAAGAAAAAGGGGTGATTTGCCATAAGAAGGCCGGGGATGGCGGCTGTTAGGCACCGCCACTACCAGGCTTCGCAGCAATCGGACGAGAAACAGCGACACCCAGGCAGCATTCACGCAGCAAACCAGCAGTAAACAGGGACACACAAACGATGGCAAAAATCTTCTGCGTGGCGAACCAGAAGGGCGGAGTCGGGAAGACGACGACAACAGTGAATCTTGCCGCGAGCCTCGCAGCGCAGGGACAGCGGGTTCTGCTCATCGACCTGGACCCGCAGGGCAACGCCACCATGGGTAGCGGCATCGACAAGGCCGCCTGCGAAAACACGGTGTACGAGGTGCTGGTTGATGGCGTTTCGGTGGCCGACGCCCGTGTGCGTCCCGCGGCGGTTACGTACGACGTGTTGCCCGCCAACCGCGAGCTGGCCGGCGCGGAAGTGGAGCTCGTGACGGTCGAAAACCGTGAACGTCAGTTGAAGCAGGCGCTCGCGAACGTCGAGCACGAGTACGACTTCGTGCTCATCGATTGCCCGCCCGCGCTCTCGCTGCTGACGCTGAACGGACTGTGCGCGGCGCACGGTGTGGTCATCCCCATGCAGTGCGAGTACTTCGCGCTGGAAGGCCTCTCCGACCTCGTCAACACCATCAAACAGGTTCACGCGAACCTGAATCGGGATTTGAAGGTCATCGGCTTGCTGCGCGTGATGTTCGATCCACGCATCACGTTGCAGCAGCAGGTTTCCGACCAGTTGAAGGAACACTTCGGCGACAAGGTGTTCGACGCCGTGATCCCGCGCAACGTGCGGCTTGCCGAGGCGCCCAGCTACGGGCTGCCGGGTGTGGTGTTCGACAGCGCATCGCGCGGCGCGCAGGCGTACGTACAGTTCGGCGCGGAAATGATTGAGCGGGTGCGCGCACTATGACGCGCGGCCTTTCACCCAAAGCGGAGCGGGGAAGCACCATGAACGCAGTAGCAAGGAAGAAGGGACTGGGCCGCGGACTCGAAGCGCTGCTAGGCGGCAGCGCCGACATCACCGAGGCCGTGAAGATCGAGGGCGCGCCGAACACGCTGCCGCTTGCGAAGCTTCAGCCTGGCAAGTACCAGCCGCGCACACGAATGGACGAGGGTGCACTGCAGGAGCTTGCCGCCAGTATCCGCGCGCAGGGCCTGATGCAGCCGATCCTCGTGCGTCCGGTTGCAGTGGACAAGTTCGAGATCATCGCGGGCGAGCGGCGCTTCCGTGCGGCGCGCCTTGCAGGCCTCGACGAAGTGCCGGTGCTCGTGAAGGACGTGCCGGACCAGGCCGCCGCCGCAATGGCGCTGATCGAAAACATCCAGCGCGAAGACCTGAATCCGCTCGAAGAGGCGCAGGGTATCCAGCGCCTGCTCGACGAATTCAATTTCACGCACGAGCAGGCGGCCGAATCGGTGGGACGTTCGCGTAGCGCGGTGTCGAACCTGCTGCGTCTGCTGAATCTCGCCGCGCCAGTGCAGACCATGCTGTTGGCCGGCGATCTCGACATGGGCCACGCGCGCGCGCTGCTTGCCGTGGACGCCGCAACCCAGATCGCGCTCGCCAACCAGGTGGTGAACAAGCGGATGTCCGTGCGCGAGACCGAAAAGCTCGTGACGGCGACCACCAAGGCCGCGCCCGCCGTGAAGGCGCGTGCCAATCATGACGGTGGGCGCGACACGCGGCGTCTCGAGGAAGAGCTGTCTGACCTGCTCGCGTCGACCGTCAAGATCAAGCTGGGACGCCGCGGTCGTGGTCAGGTGACCATCGACTTCGGCGATCTCGACTCGCTCGAAGGCATTCTCGCGCGCCTGCGCGGGAACATGGCCGCCGCTTGAGGCGGTCTCCTGTCCGGCTGTCCAAAACGCCGCCCATCTCAGGTCGTTCCACCGTGCCAGTTTCCGAACCTACCGCGAAGACGCGGGGCGGCCCCGTGGGTGCCGCTCTTGCACTTGCCGCCAAAGAGCCGGTCCTCGCGATCCTCGTGATCGCGCTTGCCGCGCTGCAACTTTTCCATCCTCGTGAATGGGCGTCGCTGCCAGGCCTGATCGACTGGCAGACCGTGCTCACGCTGACGGGGCTGCTGATTCTCACAAAGGCCGTCGAATACTCAGGATTCCTGATGTGGCTCGCGCATCGCGTGGTGCATCACATCCACTCCGAACGCGCGCTCGCGTTTCTGCTGATCGCGCTTGCGGCCGCACTCTCGACGCTGCTCACCAACGACGTCGCCCTTTTCGTCGTCGTGCCGCTCGTGCTGTCGCTGAACCGGCTGACGCCGTTGCCCGTGCGGCGGCTCGTGATCTACATCGCGCTCGCGGTCAATGCTGGGTCGATCCTCACTCCGCTTGGCAATCCGCAGAACCTCTTTCTCTGGCAGACGAGCGGCGTGTCGTTCGGCCGCTTCGTGATGGCGCTCGCGCCACTGTGCGCCGTCCTGATGACGATGCTCTTTGTGCTCACGGCAGTGGGGTTTCGCGCCAAGCCGCTCGATCTGTCGACGGATGTGGAGCCTCACGCCGTGGACCGGCGCGTCGCCGGCGTGGCCGCCGTGCTGTTTGTGGCGTTCGTGCTGCTGGCGGACGCGCATCGCGCCGGCATCGCACTCGCCGGCGTGGCAGCGGGCTTCCTGTTCTGGCGCCCGCGCGTGGTGCTGAAGATCGACTGGCTGTTGCTGCTCATCTTCGTGCTGATGTTCATTGTGCTGCGCAGCGCGGCCGCGCTGCCGTGGGTGCACGACGCGATCGGACGCATCGGGCTTGGCACGCCACTGCGCGCTTATGTCGCAGGGGCGGTGCTGTCGCAGGGAATCAGCAATGTGCCCGCCGCGATCATGCTGGCCGAGTTCACCAAAGATTGGCGCGCGCTCGCGTTCGGTGTGAGCGTGGGCGGTTTCGGCATCGCCATCGGCTCGCTCGCGAATCTGATTGCCGTGCGCCTTTCCGGCGAGCGCGGCATGTGGCTGCCGTTTCATCTCGTTTCTGTGCCGTTCTGGCTGGTGAGCGCAGTACTGGGTGGCTGGCTGCTGTTGCAGTTTTGAGGCGGGCAGATTGCCGGGACCGCGCACCGGCGTTGCCTGCGGGCCCGCGAACGTCTCTTATCGAAAACGCTGCGATCGACCCCGACCCATCGCGATTTCCCATGCAGCCAGCATGGGCGACGACGTTGCATAGAGTCCCAGGCAGGCGCCTGGGACGACGTCTTGCGACCGGTTGGCGAGCTGTTGACAGAGTCCCTTACAGTTGCCGCCGAGCCCCTGTTTTGAGGCTGCTTTTTCGCATCATGAAGCCTCGTTTCACGGGTTTATTGAACGACCTAAAATCTTGAATTGGCTGCAACTATCGCTTACAATCGCCCGGATTTATTTGGTAGGCAGCCACGTAAGCGCAGCGTAAGCGGGCGGGCTAAAACTCTGGACTTTTGCGGACATGGCGATGGCGGCTCACAGGCCAGAAGGAAGGCCGGGCCAAGCGTTGAACGGGCCGGGCGGAAAGAATTTTCCTGGCGGCACGCAAGACGGACCAAGCGCAGATTCCGCGTCCGGGCGCACCGATTACAACGCGCAGTGGGATGCCGACCAGCAGGATAACAACAACATCGTTCCGCTCACGCGGATCGAAGCCGAAAAGCTGTTCGGTCCCAATGTGAGTCGCCCATCGCGCGTCACGCCCTTCCGGGTTGTGGCTGCGCAAGTGGTTTTGTCCCTGGTTGCTACGCTGGTGTGGTGGCTGTTCTACAAGCCGCCGGGCGCTGCTGCGCTGTCAGCCTTCCTGGGGGGAGCGATTTGCTGGGTCCCGGGTGCACTGTTCGCCGCGCGGCTGAAGACGCCGGGCGCGGGTGCCACGGTGATGAACTGGATGCTCGGCGAAGCGTTCAAGATGGGCGCGACCATCGCGATGTTCGTTGCCATCGCGTTTTGGTATCGCGACGTGCAGTGGGTTCCGCTGCTCGTGACCTACCTGATCGCGCTAAAGACGTACTGGATTGCGCTCGCATGGCGTTGAGCGTGAAGCGCACCGTGGCGCGGATAACCGCGACGCAATGCGCAGCAGAAGAGACAACAGGCCGGCGCCTCACGTTGCGGCGGCCATGAGGAGCGCGGGCCGGCCGGTGTGGTCAACATGACCCGCACGGTCCGCGGCGGCGCGCTTTCGTCACACATGTACGGACGAAAGCGGCCGGAAAACGATTTTCGACAATTTGGGTGGCGTTAATAATATGGCAGCTAGCGAAGGCACGCGCGCTCTGGATCCGTCCGAGTACATTGCGCACCACTTGCAGAACTTTTCCACCTCGCACCAGACGTCGATCTTCGACCTTCACGTCTGGAATCTGGACACGCTGTTCTGGTCCATTCTGTGCGGCCTCGTCACGATCCTGATCCTGCGTCTTGCTGCGCGCAAGGCGACGTCCGGCGTTCCGGGCCGCTTCCAGTGCGCCGTCGAAATGCTGGTTGAAATGGTCGAGGATCAATCGAAGGCGATGATCCACGGCAACCGCAAATTCATCGCACCGCTCGCGCTGACCGTGTTCGTCTGGGTCGCGCTCATGAACTCCCTCGACTTCATTCCCGTCGACCTGCCGGGCCGTGTGATCGGCTGGCTGGGTCTGTCGGACGTCATCACGCACCACCGCATCGTGCCGACCGCCGACCTCAACGGCACCATCGGCATCGCGCTCGGCGTGTTCGTGCTGATGATCTATTACAACCTCAAGATCAAGGGCGCCGGCGGCTTCATCCACGAACTCGTCTCCGCTCCGTTCGGCTCGCATCCGCTGCTGTGGATTCCGAACCTTGCACTGAACATCATCGAGTTCGTCGCGAAGACGGTTTCGCTCGGCATGCGGCTGTTCGGCAACATGTACGCGGGTGAACTGCTGTTCCTGCTGATTGCCCTGCTCGGCAGCATCTGGACCTTCGGCGCGGACACGACGGTGCTTGGCTTCATCGGCCACGTGATCGCCGGCAGCGTGTGGGCCATCTTCCACATCCTGATCGTGCTGCTGCAGGCGTTCATTTTCATGATGCTGACGCTGGTGTACATCGGCCAGGCACACGACTCGCACTAACGCGCGCGTCAGAACCGCTTTGAGTTTCAGTTAATTTCCAAATCCCAGTTCCCAAGAACTTTCAACAAGGAGTGATCATGCAAGCTTTCATCGCCAACATCCAGGGTCTGACCGCCATCGGTATCGGCATCATCATCGGCCTGGGTGCAATCGGCGCCTGTATCGGTATCGGCCTGATGGGCGGCAAGTACATCGAAGCCTGCGCCCGCCAGCCTGAACTGATGAACCCGCTGCAGACGAAGATGTTCCTGCTGGCTGGTCTGATCGACGCGGCGTTCCTGATTGGCGTTGGTGTGGCAATGCTGTTTGCGTTCGCGAACCCCCTGCTCTCGAAGCTCGCAGGCTAAGGTTCCCCGGAAAGTTGCGCCTCGTCTATAACAGGGATGAGGCGCAGGGCGGAACGGGTGCCGGGGCGCTGATCGAGTTCGCATCGATGAGCGCCTTGCCGTTTCAATTCCCTGAAAAACGCAACGTTTAAGGAAACACCGTGAATCTCAACGCAACCTTGTTTGCGCAAATGGTCGTGTTCCTGATCCTCGCGTGGTTCACGATGAAGTTCGTGTGGCCGCCGCTGATCAACGCCCTCGACGAGCGCTCGAAGAAGATCGCCGACGGCCTCGCGGCCGCCGAGAAGGGCAAACACGAACTCGAAGCAGCGCACAAGCGCGTCGGCGAAGAACTCGCTGTGGCGCGCAACGAGGGTCAGCAACGTATCGCCGAAGCGGAAAAGCGCGCTGTCGTGGTCGCCGACGAAATCAAGGCGCAGGCCCAGGCCGAAGCCGCACGCATCGTCGCGCAGGCCAAGGCGGATGCCGAGCAGCAAGTCGTGAAGGCGCGCGAAACGCTGCGTGCCGAAGTGGCCGCACTCGCCGTGAAGGGCGCCGAGCAGATCCTGAAGCGCGAGATCGACCAGACGGCTCACGCCGAACTGCTCAATCAACTCAAAGCCGAGCTCTGATCATGGCCGAACTTGCAACCGTTGCCCGCCCGTATGCGGAAGCGCTGTTCGGCGTGGCCGAAGCTGGTGACATCGCCGCCTGGTCCACGCTCGTAGAGGAGCTGGCACAGGTTGCGCGTCTGCCCGAAGTGCTGTCGATCGCATCGAGCCCGAAAGTTGGCCGTCAGCAGGTGAGCGAGCTGCTGCTCAGCGCGGTGAAGTCGCCGCTGAAGGACAGCCCGCAGGCGAAGAATTTCGTGCAGATGCTCGTCGACAACCATCGGCTGCAGTTGTTGCCGGAAATCGCGCAGCAGTTCGAAGAGTTGAAGAACGCCCGTGAAGGCGCGGCGGATGTGCTGATCGTCAGCGCTTTTCCGCTCGAGGGCGAGCCGTTGAACCAGCTGGTCGCCAGCCTCGAACGCAAGTTCCAACGCAAGCTGAAGCCCACCGTAGAAGTCGATTCGTCGCTGATCGGCGGCGTGCGCGTTACGGTCGGTGACGAAGTGCTCGATACCTCGGTCCGCGCGCGGCTCGCCCGCATGCAGACGGCTCTTACCGCCTGAC
Organism: Paraburkholderia sp. A1RI_3L; assembly: GCF_048957895.1. NCBI lineage: Bacteria > Pseudomonadati > Pseudomonadota > Betaproteobacteria > Burkholderiales > Burkholderiaceae > Paraburkholderia > Paraburkholderia sp. A1RI_3L. The sequence continues at coordinate 494,263 of NZ_JARCHA010000001.1, read as the reverse complement.
GCGCATGCCCGCTGGCACGCAACAGAATTGATTATCAGGAGCGAATAATGCAACTCAATCCCTCTGAGATCAGCGAGCTGATCAAGAGCCGGATCCAGGGCCTTGAAGCGAGCGCGGACGTTCGCAACCAGGGCACCGTGATTTCCGTGACCGACGGTATCGTGCGCATCCACGGCCTGTCGGACGTGATGCAGGGCGAAATGCTCGAATTCCCGGGCAACACCTTCGGCCTCGCACTGAACCTCGAGCGCGACTCGGTCGGCGCGGTGATTCTGGGCGAGTACGAGCACATCTCGGAAGGCGACATCGTCAAGACGACGGGCCGCATTCTCGAAGTGCCGGTGGGTCCGGAGCTGATCGGCCGCGTGGTCGACGCCCTCGGCAACCCCATCGACGGCAAAGGCCCGATCAACGCGAAGCTGACCGACGCGGTCGAAAAGATCGCCCCGGGCGTGATCTGGCGTAAGTCGGTGTCGCAACCGGTGCAAACGGGTCTGAAGTCGATCGACTCGATGGTGCCGATCGGCCGCGGCCAGCGTGAGCTGATCATCGGCGACCGCCAGACCGGCAAGACGGCGGTGGCTGTCGACGCGATCATCAACCAGAAGGGCAAGGACCTGATCTGTATCTACGTCGCGATCGGCCAGAAGGCTTCGTCGATCATGAACGTGGTGCGCAAGCTCGAAGAAACGGGCGCACTCGAATACACGATCGTGGTCGCCGCGTCGGCTTCGGAATCGGCAGCGATGCAATACCTCGCGCCGTACTCGGGCTGCACGATGGGCGAATACTTCCGCGACCGCGGCCAGGACGCGCTGATCATTTACGACGACTTGACCAAGCAAGCCTGGGCGTATCGTCAGATCTCGCTGCTGCTGCGCCGCCCGCCGGGCCGTGAAGCTTACCCGGGCGACGTGTTCTATCTGCACTCGCGTCTGCTCGAGCGTGCCGCTCGCGTCTCGGAAGAGTACGTCGAGAAGTTCACGAACGGCGAAGTGAAGGGCAAGAGCGGCTCGCTCACGGCACTGCCCGTGATCGAAACGCAAGCCGGCGACGTGACCGCGTTCGTTCCGACGAACGTGATCTCGATTACGGACGGCCAGATCTTCCTCGAAACCGACCTCTTCAACGCAGGTATCCGCCCCGCCATTAACGCCGGCGTGTCGGTGTCGCGCGTGGGTGGTGCGGCGCAGACGAAGGTCGTGAAGAAGCTCTCCGGCGGTATTCGTACCGACCTCGCGCAGTATCGTGAACTCGCCGCGTTCGCGCAGTTCGCGTCGGACCTCGACGAAGCAACCCGCAAGCAGCTGGAGCGCGGCCGCCGCGTGACGGAACTGCTCAAGCAGCCGCAATACCTGCCGCTGCAGGTGTGGGAACTGGCTGTGTCGCTGTTCGCCGCGAACAACGGCTACCTCGACGACCTCGAAGTGAAGGACGTGCTGGCCTTCGAAAAGGGCCTGCGCGAATTCCTGAAGACGAGCCATGCCGACCTCGTGAAGCGTATCGAGGACACGAAGGACCTGTCGAAGGACGACGAGAGCGCGCTGCATGCCGCGATCAAGGACTTCAAGAAGTCCGGCGCATATTGATCCCCTGTCCGCGAGTCATCAACGATAAACGGACCTGGAGGCGCAGTGGGCGGCACGCAAGTGCACCCGCCGCGCTTCGATCAAGGAGCAAGCAATGGCTGGAATGAAGGAAATTCGCGGCAAGATCAAGAGCGTGCAAAACACGCGCAAGATCACGAAGGCGATGGAGATGGTGGCCGCGTCCAAGATGCGCCGCGCTCAGGAGCGCATGCGCGCTGCTCGCCCGTATGCCGACAAGGTCCGCGACATCGCTGCGCACATGAGCAGCGCGAACCCCGAGTATCGTCATCCGTTCATGGTGGCCAACACCGGGGCGAAGACGGCGGGCGTGATTCTCGTCACGACGGACAAGGGTCTGTGCGGCGGCATGAACACGAACGTGCTGCGTGCCACGCTGAACAAGTTCAAGGAACTCGAAGGCGAAGGCAAGTCGATCGAGGCAACGGCGATCGGTAGCAAGGGTCTCGGTTTTCTGAACCGTATCCGCGCGAAGGTGGTGTCGAACGTCGTGCAGATGGGCGACACGCCGCACCTCGAAAAGCTGATCGGCGCGGTGAAGGTGCAGCTCGACCAGTATTCGGAAGGCAAGATCTCGGCGGTGTATCTCGCGTACACGCGCTTTGTCAACACGATGAAGCAAGAGCCGGTGATCGAGCAACTGCTGCCGTTGTCGGCCGAGCGCTTCGAAAGCAGGGAAGGCGACGGTACGACGCCGAAGACTTCGTGGGACTACATCTACGAGCCGGACCCGCAGGCCGTGGTGGACGAACTGCTGGTGCGCTACGTCGAAGCGCTCGTCTACCAGGCCGTGGCCGAAAACATGGCTTCGGAGCAGTCGGCGCGGATGGTGGCGATGAAGGCTGCTTCGGACAACGCGAAGACCGTGATCAACGAACTGCAGCTCTCGTACAACAAGAGCCGTCAGGCCGCGATTACGAAGGAACTGTCGGAAATCGTGAGCGGCGCGGCGGCAGTCTGACCGCGACGGTGCGGCCAGACAGGCGCGAGACGAAACGTCCCCGTAGCCGGGCGCTCGAGATGGCGCCCTAGCGCGAGTGAAGAATCAGGTATCTAAAGGAAAAGCGATGAGTACAACTGCTTTGGTAGAAGGCAAGATCGTACAGTGCATCGGCGCGGTGATCGACGTGGAGTTCCCGCGTGAGCACATGCCGAAGGTCTACGACGCCCTCATTCTGGAAGGCACGGAGCTGACGCTGGAAGTGCAGCAGCAGCTGGGCGACGGCGTTGTGCGTACGATCTGTCTGGGTGCATCGGACGGTCTGCGCCGCGGCATCATGGTCAAGAACACCGGCCACCCGATCTCGGTGCCGGTCGGCAAGCCGACGCTCGGCCGCATCATGGACGTGCTCGGCCGTCCGATCGACGAAGCCGGCCCGATCGAAAGCGAACACAAGCGCTCGATCCACCAGAAGGCTCCGGCGTTCGACGAACTGGCGCCTTCCACGGAACTGCTCGAAACCGGCATCAAGGTTATCGACCTGATCTGCCCGTTCGCGAAGGGCGGCAAGGTGGGGCTGTTCGGCGGTGCGGGCGTGGGCAAGACCGTGAACATGATGGAGCTCATCAACAACATCGCGAAGGAACACGGCGGTTACTCCGTGTTCGCGGGCGTGGGCGAGCGTACCCGTGAAGGGAACGACTTCTACCACGAAATGAAGGACTCCAACGTTCTGGACAAGGTCGCGCTGGTGTACGGCCAGATGAACGAGCCGCCGGGCAACCGTCTGCGTGTGGCGCTGACCGGTCTGACGATGGCCGAGCACTTCCGCGACGAAGGCCGCGACGTGCTGTTCTTCGTCGACAACATCTACCGTTTCACGCTGGCCGGTACGGAAGTGTCGGCACTGCTGGGCCGGATGCCGTCGGCGGTGGGTTATCAGCCGACGCTGGCTGAAGAAATGGGCAAGCTGCAAGAACGCATCACGTCGACCAAGACGGGCTCGATTACCTCGGTGCAAGCTGTGTACGTGCCTGCGGACGACTTGACCGACCCGTCGCCTGCTACGACCTTCGGCCACCTGGACGCAACGGTCGTGCTTTCGCGTGACATCGCGTCGCTCGGTATCTACCCCGCCGTGGACCCGCTCGATTCGACCTCGCGTCAGATCGACCCGAACGTGATTGGCGAAGAGCACTACACGATCACGCGCGGCGTGCAGCAAACGCTGCAGCGCTACAAGGAACTGCGCGACATCATCGCGATTCTGGGCATGGACGAACTGTCGCCGGAAGACAAGCTGTCGGTGGCGCGTGCACGTAAGATCCAGCGTTTCCTGTCGCAGCCGTTCCACGTTGCTGAAGTGTTCACGGGCTCGCCTGGCAAGTACGTGCCGCTGAAGGAAACCATCCGCGGCTTCAAGATGATCGTGGAAGGCGAGTGCGACCACCTGCCGGAGCAGGCGTTCTACATGGTCGGCACGATCGACGAAGCCTTCGAGAAGGCCAAGAAGATCCAGTAACGGTCGGGTGTAACGAAGCAGGGCGCCGCGTGGGTTTTCGTCTCGCCGCAGTCGTACACACGACGCAGCAAAGACGCGGACAACACGTAGCGCCCCGTCCTACGCTCAACCAGCTTTGCATGGACGAGAGTGAGCGCGAGCCGCTCGCACTCGTCGGCAGGAGTCGACACATATGGCAACGATCAAGGTAGACGTCGTCAGCGCGGAAGAGCAGATCTTCTCGGGCCAGGCGAAATTCGTCGCGCTGCCGGGCGAGGCGGGCGAGCTCGGCATTCTGCCGGGCCACACGCCGCTCATCACGCGGATTCGTCCGGGTGCGGTGCGCATCGAGGCTGAGAACGGCGAGGAAGAGTTCGTGTTCGTCGCCGGCGGCATCCTCGAAGTGCAGCCGGGCGCAGTGACGGTGTTGGCCGACACGGCGATTCGCGGCAAGGACCTCGACGAGGCGAAGGCCGAGCAGGCCCGCAAGCGCGCGGAAGAGGCGCTGCAGAACACCGGCTCGAACATCGAGTACGCCACCGCTCAGGCGGAACTTGCGTACGCGACGGCACAGCTCGCTGCGATCCAGCGTCTGCGCAAGCTGCGCGGTCAGCACTGATCGCTCGGCGACGACGGTCAAAGAAAGCAGCCTTCGTGGCTGCTTTTTTTTCGTCCACACTTGACGTTTACGGAAAGGTCAGCAAAATCGAGAGTCCGTCGCCGCTGGCTGGCGGTGACCATCGTCATCGACATGGCCAGGCGCGCTGCGGGTAAGACTTGATGCCGTGGCGTCATCGAGCAGTGGCAGAATCGGTTTCAAATTCATTTCAATAGAGAGCTCACCTCTCACGGAGACATCACCATGGCAACGCAAGCTGCGGGCGGCGACGCGTCCGCATGTATTGAACCGAAAGACGGCCTTTCATACGTGCGCGGCGCAACCGATATTCCGCTTAGCGAGGCGACGATCGCGCAGTTCCTGCTCGACACCGTTGAGCGCTTTCCCGACCGGCCAGCCGTGGTGTTTCGCGAGCAGGACATTCGCTGGACGTGGCGCGAGTTCGCCGACGAGGTGGACGTGCTCGCCGCCGGGCTCGCATCGCTTGGCATCGTGAAGGGCGATCGCGTCGGCATCTGGTCGCCGAACCGCGTCGAATGGCTGCTCACGCAATTCGCCACGGCGCGCATCGGCGCCGTGCTCGTGAACATCAATCCGGCCTATCGGCTGCACGAACTCGAATACGCGCTGAACAAGGTGGGCTGCAAGGCCATCATTTCGGCGGAGCGATTCAAGACGTCGATGTATCTGGAGATGCTGCAGGAGCTTGCCCCCGAACTGGCGAGCGCAACGCCGGGCGACCTGCATGCCGCCCGACTGCCGGACCTGCGCATGGTGATCCGCATGTGCGACACGGAAACGCCCGGCATGCTGACCTTCTCCGATGTGGTGGAGCGCGGCCGCGTGTGGTGCGAGCAGAACGGCAAGGCCACGCTAGACGGCATCGGCGCCACGCTCGACCGGTACGATCCCATCAACATCCAGTTCACCAGCGGCACGACGGGCAATCCGAAGGGCGCCACGCTCACGCATCGCAACGTCGTGAACAACGCGCGTTTTATCGCGATGGCGATGCGACTCACCGAACCGGACGCGCTCTGCATTCCGGTGCCGCTTTATCACTGCTTCGGCATGGTGTTGGCCGTGCTCGCGTGTGTTTCGGTGGGCGCCAACATGGTGTTTCCCGGCGAAGCGTTCGATCCGCGTGCCACGCTGGCTGCTGTTGCCGAAGAACGGTGCACGGCGCTGCATGGCGTACCCACCATGTTCATCGCGGAACTGGATCATCCCGATTTCGCGACGTTCGATCTCTCGCGTCTGCGTACCGGCATCATGGCCGGCTCGCCATGTCCTATCGAGACCATGAAGCGTGTGGTCTCGAAGATGCATCTGAGCGAAATCACCATCGCCTATGGCATGACGGAAACGAGCCCTGTGTCGTTCCAGAGTTCCACGCAAGATCCGCTCGACAAGCGCACGACAACGGTAGGCCGCATCCAGCCGCACCTCGAAGTGAAGATCGTCGATCCGCTGGGCAACATCGTGCCGGTTGGCGACACAGGCGAGCTGTGCACGAAGGGCTATTCCGTGATGCTCGGCTACTGGGGCGACGACGCAAAGACGAAGGAAAGCATCGTGGATGGCTGGATGCACACGGGCGATCTCGCAACGATCGATGCCGAAGGCTACTGCAACATCGTGGGTCGCCTGAAGGACATGGTCATTCGTGGCGGCGAGAACATTTACCCGCGCGAAGTGGAGGAGTTTCTGTTCCGCCATCCGAAGATCCAGACCGTGCAGGTGTTCGGTGTGCCGGATCAGAAGTATGGCGAAGAGCTATGCGCGTGGATCGTGCTGCGCTCGGGAGAGCAGGCCACGCCCGACGAGATTCAGGAGTTCTGCCGTGGTCAGATTGCGCACTACAAGATTCCGAAGTACGTGCGCTTCGTCGATGAACTGCCGATGACGGTGACGGGCAAGATTCAGAAGTTCGTGATGCGCGAGCGCATGATCGACGAACTGCATCTCACGGTGCAGAAGACTGCGTGAAGTTTTCCGGGCGAAGGAAGATGTTCTGGAGCCCGAAAAATGGCAAAAAAAAAGCGGGCCTGGAGCCCGCTAAAAACCACACGCTACGGGGTTAGCGCGAGGAGACCAATGAAGGAGCCGCTCGTGAAGGCCTGCAAGGCCGTGTCACGGCTCCAGCAAGGATGCCCCTGCGAAGGGCTTCGGCTTACGCCGACCGGCCGATGAATCGTGTCCGCTCACACTTACACCTGGCCACATCCGTGTTGAAACCGTTAAAGCGTTGAAGGGCATTGTGGGCGAATTAACCCGGTAGCGCGGTAACAAAGTGTTTCAGGTTGTAACGCCCGCCAGATAAGGCTCTCCGCGATTTTTTTGCCGTCCTTATGACATTTTTCGGTCGAATTTACCGGTATTTTTATCTCTTAATTAGAGGCTCAGAAACACTCGCATTCAGAGCGCATCGCACGCTATGCATACCGCAATCATTGCGCACGATGCGTCGTAAGAAACAGTCAGGAATCGCGCATTCGGGGCGCGGTTACGGTTACTTCAGCCACTTGTCCGAGATCGACTGGTACTCGCCCGTCGCACGCAACAGGTGCAGCCATTGATCGACGTACTGCTGGAAGACCACATCGCCGCGAGGCAGCAACCATGCCTTCTCACCGTACTGGAACGGCTTGTCGGGATGAACGGAGCATAGCCCCGGATTCAGCTTCTGCTGCAAAAGCGTTTCGGACGCGTCGGTCACCATCACATCGGCCTTGCCCGCGAGAATTTGCTTGAAGATCGTGACGTTGTCCGGATACACCGTGAGGTTGGCGTGCGGGAAGAACTGTTTCGCGAAACGTTCGTTCGTGCCGCCCGGGTTGACGATGACGCGTGTCGACGGCCGGTCGATCTGCTCCACCGTCTGGTATCGGCTCACGTCGCTGCATCGCACGATAGGTGCCTTGCCGTCGATCTGATAAGCCTGCGTGAAGAACGCGCGCTTTTGTCTTTCGAGTGTCGTCGAGACACCGCCCACACCCACATCGCACTTCGCGACGAAGTCGTTCATCAGGTTCGACCACGTCGTCTTCACGAACTCCGCCTTCACGCCAAGCGACTTCGCGAGCGATTGCGTCATGTCGATGTCGATGCCTTCGAACTGGCCGTCCGGCCGGTAGTACGAATAGGGCTTGTAGTCGCCGGTGGTGCAGGCGCGCAGCGTGCCGCGCGCGAGAATTTCATCGAGACGCGACGTGGCCTTCGCTTCGTTCTGCGGCGCTGCGGGATTCTGTGCGCAGCCCGCCATGCCGGCGAGCAAGACGCCGGCCAATGTGCTCGATGCGATGCTTGACGCGATAGCGGTGGTCCGATTTCTTCTCATGAGGTCTCCTCGTTTGTGAATGCCCGATGAATCGATGCGGCCCTTGATGATAGTACGCAGCGAGAGGCCGCAATAGCCAGGCGCCGTACGGGTAAAATGCGGCTTTGCCTTTCACGCGACAGACGCTCCGCAACGTGGCCCATCCTCTTCTGAACGACACTTTCCTGCGCGCGCTGTTGCGACAGCCCACCGAGTACACGCCGGTGTGGCTCATGCGCCAGGCGGGGCGCTATCTGCCCGAGTACAACGCCACGCGCAGCCGCGCCGGCAGCTTTCTCGGGCTTGCCAAGAATCCCGACTACGCGACCGAGGTCACGCTCCAGCCGCTCGACCGCTATCCGCTCGACGCCGCCATTCTGTTCTCGGACATCCTCACCGTTCCCGACGCGATGGGCCTGGGGCTCGACTTCGCCGCGGGCGAGGGACCGAAGTTCGCGCGCCCCGTGCGCACCGAAGAGGACGTGGCGCGGCTCGCCGTACCCGATATCGACGGCACGCTGCGCTACGTGACCGACGCCGTTCGCCAGATCCGCCGCGCGCTTGTCGACGCGCAAGGCCGCCAGCGTGTGCCGCTGATCGGCTTTTCGGGCAGCCCGTGGACGCTTGCGTGCTACATGGTGGAAGGCGGCGGCTCCGACGACTTCCGCACCGTGAAGACCATGGTCTACGCCCGCCCGGACCTGATGCATCGCATTCTCGACATCAACGCGAAGTCCGTGGCCGCGTACCTGAATGCGCAGATCGAAGCCGGCGCGCAAGCCGTGATGATTTTCGACACGTGGGGCGGGGCGCTTGCAGATGGGGTCTATCAGCGCTTCTCGCTGCACTACATCCGCGAGGTCGTGCAGCAGCTCAAGCGCGAGCACGATGGCGCACGCGTGCCCGTCATCACGTTCACGAAGGGCGGCGGGTTGTGGCTGGAAGAGATCGCGGCCACCGGCGTGGACGCCGTCGGGCTCGACTGGACCGTGAATCTGGGTCGTGCGCGCGAACTCGTGGGCGACCGCGTTGCGTTGCAGGGCAACCTGGACCCCACTGTGCTGTTCTCGCCGCCGTCAAGCATCCGCATCGAGGCGCGCGCGCTGCTCGACAGCTTTGGCGACCATCCGGGCCATGTTTTCAACCTGGGGCACGGCATCTCGCAGTTCACGCCGCCGGAGCACGTCGCAGAGCTGGTGGACGAGGTGCATCGGCACAGCCGGGCAATTCGCGGAACGGGTCTAACAGCGGGTCTGACGGCGGGCACGGCCCCATCCGGCCCCGCAGTGTGACGCTTCTGTTGCAGTGCGATGAAGTGGGCTCCACGCCTCAGGGTGCCGGGGGACGCAGAAGGCCATCCACAGGCCCTTTTCGCGTTGTCAAGACTTGACTTATGCACACAGGTCACGTTGCGGCGCGGTAGAGCATTTCGTCGCTGCAAAGTCCTTGCCGGATCGCCGCGATTTTGATCAATCCCTTGACAGACAAGGCTTTTCGCGGAGCGGCCGTCAGGCCGGCCTTCCTGGCCGAATAGCGGCCAAACGCCACGGGGCGGCCTTCCGGGCGAACTTCTTAACAAAGTTATCCACAGGCGCGCCGCGATTCGCGGCGCATTTGTTCAGCCGAATCCTTAACTTAGCGCCGAAAGTGAAGTTTTACTTTAAGTGTGGGCTGGACAACACTCGCCGCGACCGGCCCATGCTAAAGGCAGCCGAATGACGGGCCGCTTTGTCCGCGTCGCGCTGGACCATCCGCTGTCCACGCTCTTCGACTATCGCTACCCGGGCGGCGGGCCGGCCCCACTGCCCGGGACGCTGGTCAACGTGCCGTTCGGACGACGCGAAGCGGTGGGGCTCGTATGCGAAGTGACCGCTCACAGCGACGTGCCGCCTGATCGTCTGCGCAACGTCACGAGCGTGTGCGGCGGTTGTCCTCCGCTTTCCGCCGATTGGCTCGCGCTCGCCGCCTTCGCCGCGGACTATTACCAGCGCGGCCTGGGCGAAGTCGCGTTGCCGGCGCTGCCCCAGGCACTGCGCGACGCGTCGCGCTGGGAACGCCTGTTCGCGCACGAGCCGCGCTACCGCGTGCTGCCCGCTGGCCGCGGCGCTCTACCGGACTCCCTGCCCGTGCGCGCCAATGCGCTGCGTCGACTGGCCGCGGCGTTGCTGGCCGAGGATGCGCTTTTCGCCTCCGACGCTCGTTCGCTCCATCCCAAAGCCGTGGCCGTGCTCGACGCCTGGTGCGAAACCGGTTGGGTCCAGCGCGAGGTGGTCGATCCGTTTGCGGCGGGCAATAGCGCCACCCCGCCCGTCACCACGGCCGGCCCGGCATCGCTCCCCGTTCTGACCGACGAGCAAACCATCGCGCTCGCCGCCATCACCGGCGCCAGCGGCTTCGCGCCGTTTCTGCTCCACGGCGTGACCGGCAGCGGCAAGACCGAGGTCTATCTGCGCGCGCTCGCTCATCTGCTCGAGCGTCGTCCGGATGCTCAGGCGCTCGTCCTCGTGCCTGAAATCAACCTCACCCCGCAGTTCGAAGCGGCGTTCCGCGCGCGCTTTGCTTCGCTGGCGGAGGGCGCCATCGTCACGCTGCACAGCGGTCTCGCCGAGGGCGAACGCGCGCGCAACTGGCTCGCCGCGCACACGGGCCACGCGCGCATCGTGCTCGGCACGCGGCTCGCGGTGCTGGCGTCGTTGCCGAAGCTCGCCATCATCGTGGTCGACGAGGAGCACGACCCCGCCTACAAGCAGCAGGAAGGCTTGCGTTACTCCGCGCGCGACCTCGCCGTGTGGCGCGCGAAGCAGCTCGACGTGCCCGTGGTGCTCGGTTCGGCTACGCCGTCGCTGGAAAGCTGGTGGCTCGCGGAGCAGGGCCGCTATACGCGGCTCACGCTGTCTCGCCGGGCCGTGACCGATGCGGCGTTGCCCGTCGTAAAGCTGATCGATCTCGAAGACGAGCACCGCCGCGGCCGTGCGTCGTTCGAGGGGCTCTCCGGGCCACTCGTCGCCGCGATGAAGACGCGCCTCGAACGCGGCGAGCAGAGCCTCGTGTTCCTGAATCGCCGCGGCTACGCGCCCATCCTTTCGTGCGACGCCTGTGGCTGGGTGGCCGGCTGCCCGCGGTGCAGCGCCTACGTCGTGCTCCACAAGCCGGAGCGTGCGCTGCGTTGCCACCATTGCGGCTGGGAATCGCGCATTCCGCGCGCGTGCCCGGACTGCGGCAACGTCGATATCGCGCCGATGGGCCGTGGCACCCAGCGCATCGAGGAAGCGCTCGCCCAGGCCGTGCCCGGCGCCCGCGTGCTGCGCATCGACGCGGACAGCACGCGCCGCAAAGGCAGCGCCGAAGCGCTGTTTTCGGACGTGCACGCGGGCGAGGTGGATATCCTGGTGGGCACGCAGATGATCGCGAAGGGCCACGACTTCCAGCGTGTCTCGCTGGTGGGCGTGCTCAATGCGGATACGGCGCTCTTCTCGCACGACTTTCGCGCCAGCGAGCGTCTGTTCGCGCAACTGATGCAGGTGAGCGGGCGCGCGGGCCGCGCCGGCCAGCCGGGCGAAGTGCTGGTGCAGACGCGCTACGCGCGCCACGCGCTCTATCACGCGCTCACGCGTCACGACTATGTGGGTTTCGCGACAGCGACGCTCGCGGAGCGTCGCGACGCCCATCTGCCGCCTTTCGTCTACCAGGCGCTGCTGCGCGCCGAGGGGCGCACGCTCGATGCCGCACTCGCATTCCTCCAGCAGGCCGCTGCGGCGCTGCACGAGATTCCGGCCGCGGAGCGCGTCACGGCCTACGACGCCGTGCCCATGACCATCGTGAAAGTGATGCACGTGCATCGCGCCCAGTTGCTGATCGAAAGCGGGTCGCGCGCCGCGCTGCAGGCCACGCTGCGGGCATGGCTGCCGGCGCTGCGTCAGATCAAAGGCGTGCTGCGCTGGAGTGTCGAGGTGGATCCGCTCGATATCTGAGGCTGTTGCCGGTCGAGCGTAGCGAAGGGAAGGCGCCTATCCGCGCGGGTCATATCGACAGCGCGAAAGGCGGGCTCATGAATGCGGGGGTGCGCTGTCGTAACCAATCTCGGTTAATACCGCCAGCGGTTACGCGCTGTCCGCGCACGTGCTCGCACCGTACTGGCATAGCCTCGCGCCGGGAACATGAGTGCCGGCGGACGCGCCGCCGCGCTGGCACGACTGGACCGGGCGCGCTGCTGCGCGGCCTGCCGGTTGCGCGCGGACGATCGACATTCGATAGAGCAGAGCATTGCGGGTCTCGCTGTATTCGGTTCGGGTTTCGGAGATGCTGTCGCCTTAAAGCCGTCTCTGCACGCTGCACGATTCGCCGGGTCTCGCCTCGCGATACCTGCCCGCAGTTTCAGCCTTGGTTGGCCTCAGCATCGGCGTGACTGCCGCAGCTGCCGGGCGCCGCCTGGATGCCCTGTCCTCGCGCCCTGCTTGAGTGCCCGCTTTGTCAGCGGCCTCTTTGTCAGCGCACCCGCACGTCGCGCGCCTGAACGTGCGACGCGCACGCCCGGCGAGGGCAACCCCTGTCGAGATCCGGGTTCGCCAGCTTCTCTTCAGCTTTCGTGGCGCTGTGCGTCGATGAGCCCGCGCGCGTCGCGTCCCGACGAATCCTTTACAGGAACGGGGCGGACCGCCGGGGACGACGCCCCGCGAATAAACAGGATCGCGCACGTCGCGCACATCGCCCACACGCCAGCAATTACCATCCACTTTTCCATTTCGCCAATCCTTTTAGTCGAGCACCGTGCGACAGGGCGCATAGCTGTATAACGGCGGCGTCGGCGTTTCGATAAGGGCGGCGGCACAAAGAATCTCATCAGGGAAAATACCGATTCCGCATAGCGCGCCCCGGTTTGGTGCGATCGACTGAAAACCCTTGTGCCATAAGGCTTCCAAGGCGGTGCAACCCACGTTCCCGCTTGGTTGCACCTTTTTATTGGGAGGCGTACGATTCGGCCAACTTTTTTGGTATTGGCCGGTCGCACCGGCCCGTGAGCGAAATATGGCGAGCACCACCCTCGGCGTCAAAGTCGACGACCTCCTGCGTACCCGGCTGAAAGACGCCGCCGCGCGCCTCGAGCGCACCCCCCACTGGCTCATCAAGCAGGCCATCTTTGCCTACCTCGAGAAGATCGAGCACGGCCAACTGCCCGCCGAACTCACCGGTCACCACGGTGCAACCGACCTCGCCGACGGCGCTGCCGTCGACGCCGAGGAAGACAGCGCCTCGCATCCGTTCCTCGAATTCGCGCAAAACGTGCAGCCGCAGTCGGTGCTGCGCGCGGCGATCACGGCGGCGTACCGCCGGCCCGAGCCGGAGTGCGTGCCGTTCCTGATGGGTCAGGCGCGTCTTTCGCCCAGCCTCGGCGCGGACGTGCAGAAGCTGGCCGCGCGTCTTGTCGAAGCCTTGCGCGCGAAGCGCTCGGGCGGTGGTGTAGAAGGGCTGATTCACGAGTTCTCGCTGTCGAGCCAGGAAGGCGTGGCGCTCATGTGCCTCGCCGAAGCGCTGCTGCGCATTCCCGACCGCGCCACGCGCGACGCCCTGATTCGCGACAAGATCAGCAAGGGCGACTGGAAGTCGCACGTGGGCCACGCGCCGTCGCTGTTCGTGAACGCGGCCACCTGGGGTCTGATGATTACCGGCAAGCTCGTCACGACCAACAGCGAAACGGGCCTTTCGTCGGCGCTGACGCGCCTGATTGGCCGGGGCGGCGAGCCGCTCATCCGCAAGGGCGTGGACATGGCCATGCGCCTGATGGGCGAGCAGTTCGTGACGGGCGAGAACATCAGCGAAGCGCTCGCGAACAGCCGCAAGTTCGAGGCACGGGGCTTCCGCTACTCCTACGACATGCTGGGCGAAGCCGCCACCACGGAAGCCGACGCGCAGCGCTACTACGCGTCCTACGAGCAGGCCATTCACGCCATCGGCAAGGCGGCGGGCGGGCGCGGCATCTACGAAGGCCCCGGCATCTCCATCAAGCTTTCGGCGCTGCATCCGCGCTACTCGCGTTCGCAGCAGGAACGCACGATGACGGAGCTGCTGCCGCGCGTGCGCTCGCTTGCCATCCTCGCGCGCCGCTACGACATCGGTCTCAACATCGATGCCGAAGAAGCGGACCGCCTCGAAATGTCGCTCGATCTGCTCGAAGCGCTCTGCTTCGACCCCGAGCTGCAAGGCTGGAACGGCATCGGTTTCGTGGTGCAGGCGTACCAGAAGCGCTGCCCGTTCGTGATCGACTACATCGTGGACCTCGCACGCCGCAGCCGTCACCGCATCATGGTGCGGCTCGTGAAGGGCGCCTACTGGGACAGCGAAATCAAGCGCGCCCAGGTGGACGGCCTGGAAGGCTACCCGGTCTACACGCGCAAGATCTACACGGACGTCTCGTACCTCGCGTGCGCGAAGAAGCTGCTCGCGGCGCCGGACGCCGTCTATCCGCAGTTCGCCACGCACAATGCCTATACGCTCTCGGCCATCTATCACCTCGCGGGGCAGAACTACTACCCCGGCCAGTACGAGTTCCAGTGCCTGCACGGCATGGGCGAGCCGCTCTACGAAGAGGTGACGGGGCCGGTCTCCGCGGGCAAGCTGAACCGCCCGTGCCGCGTCTACGCGCCGGTCGGCACGCACGAGACGCTGCTCGCGTACCTCGTGCGGCGCTTGCTCGAAAATGGCGCCAACACGTCGTTCGTGAACCGTATCGCGGACACCTCCGTGCCGGTGGCCGAACTCGTGGCAGATCCGGTCGAGGAAGCCGCGAAGGTTTCACCCGTCGGCGCGCCGCATTCCAAGATTCCGCTGCCGCGCAATCTGTATGGCGCAGAGCGCGTCAATTCGATGGGCCTCGACCTGTCGAACGAACATCGGCTCGCGTCGCTCTCGTCGGCGCTGCTGGCGAGTGCGCATCATCCGTGGCGTGCCGCGCCCATGCTCGACGACACCGAGACGGTGAGCGGCGTTGCACGCGACGTGCGCAATCCGGCCGATCATCGCGACCTCGTGGGCACGGTGGTGGAAGCCACCGCCGCGCACGTGAACACGGCGCTCTCGCACGCCGTGGCCACCGCGCCGATCTGGCAGGCCACGCCCGTGGACGCCCGTGCCGATTGCCTCGCGCGTGCTGCTGACCTGCTTGAAGCGCAAATGCACACGCTGATGGGCCTCGTGGTGCGCGAGGCGGGCAAGTCGCTGCCGAACGCAGTGTCCGAAATTCGCGAAGCCATCGACTTCCTGCGCTACTACTCCGCGCAGATTCGCAGCGAGTTCTCGAACGACACGCATCGCCCGCTCGGTCCCGTGGTCTGCATCAGCCCGTGGAACTTCCCGCTCGCCATTTTCATGGGTCAGGTGGCGGCAGCGCTCGCGGCGGGCAACACCGTGCTCGCCAAGCCCGCCGAGCAAACGCCGCTGATCGCCGCGCAAGCCGTGCGCATTCTGCGTGAAGCCGGCGTGCCGGCCGGCGCCGTGCAACTGCTGCCGGGCGACGGCGAGACCGTGGGTGCCGCGCTCGTGGCCGACCCGCGCACGCGCGCCGTGATGTTCACGGGCTCCACCGAAGTGGCGCGGCTCATCAACAAGACGCTCTCGGAACGCCTCGACGCCGAAGGCCGCCCGATTCCGCTGATCGCCGAAACCGGCGGCCAGAACGCGATGATCGTGGATTCGTCCGCGCTCGCGGAGCAGGTGGTGGCCGACGTGCTGCAGTCCGCTTTCGATTCGGCGGGTCAACGCTGCTCGGCGCTGCGCGTTCTTTGTCTGCAGGACGACGTCGCGGAACGCACGCTGGAAATGCTCACGGGCGCAATGCGCGAACTCACCATCGGCAACCCGGACCGCCTTTCGGTGGACGTGGGCCCCGTGATCGACGCCGACGCGAAGCGCGGCATCGACGCCCACATCGCCGCAATGCGCGAAAAGGGCCGCAAGGTGGCGCAACTGGACATGCCGGAAGGCTGCGCGCAAGGCACGTTCGTGCCGCCGACGTTGATCGAGATCGATAGCCTCGACGAACTCAAGCGCGAAGTGTTCGGTCCGGTGCTGCACGTGGTACGTTACCGCCGCGCGCAACTGGACCGGCTGCTGGAGCAGATCCGCGCGACGGGATACGGGCTCACGCTCGGCATCCACACGCGTATCGACGAAACCATTGCGCATGTGGTCGGCCGCGCGCACGTGGGCAACATCTACGTGAACCGCAACGTGATCGGCGCAGTGGTGGGCGTGCAGCCGTTCGGCGGCGAGGGTTTGTCGGGCACGGGGCCGAAGGCGGGCGGTCCGCTCTATCTGCAGCGGCTGCTCGCGACGCGGCCCGCGGGCTTGCCCGTGTCGCTCGCGCAGACGCTCGTGGTGGATGCGCCGCAAAGCGGTGACGGCAGCGACGAGGCGCAAGGCGCGGCGGGTTCGCCCGTGCCGCACTCCGCGCAGGCTGCGCTCACCGCGCTGCGCGACTGGCTGATCGCCGAGCGCGAGCCGGCACTGGCTGCTCGCTGCGAAAGCTACCTCGAGCACGTGCTCGTGGGCGCCACCGCTGTGCTGCCGGGGCCGACCGGCGAGCGCAATACCTACACGCTTTCGGCGCGCGGCACGGTGCTGTGCGTGGCGTCCACGCCGACCGGCGCGCGCGCGCAGCTTGCGGTCGTGCTGGCCACGGGCAACCGTGCGCTCTTCGACAGCGCCGCGGGCGAGGCGCTGGTTGGCGCGCTGCCGGCCGCGCTCAAGCCGTATGCGAGCGTGAAGAAGGGTGCGGATGCCATGTTCAACGCGGTGCTGTTCGAAGGCGACAGCGACGAGCTGCTCGCCCTCGTGAAGGAAGTGGCGAAGCGGCCGGGGCCCATCGTCTCGGTGCAGGGCGTGGCGGCGCATGCGCTCGCGAGCGGCGACGAAGACTACGCGCTCGAACGCCTGCTCACGGAACGCTCGGTCAGCGTGAACACGGCCGCGGCGGGTGGTAACGCGAATTTGATGACGATCGGCTGAGCCATCCCGGACCGGTCGGCGCAAAGAAGGAGGGGCACGGCGATCCCGTAAGCCGCTCCATTCCATACCTGGTATCAAGGAGAAGATATGCAACACACGATGAAACAGCTGGCAGGCGCAACGCTGGTTGCTGCAATGTCGCTGGCGGGGACCGCGCATGCGCAGCAGGCAGACGACGTGAAGATCGGCTTCGCGGGCCCGATGACGGGCGCGCAGGCGCACTACGGCAAAGATTTCCAGAACGGCATCACGCTGGCCGTCGAAGACATGAACGCGACGAAGCCCGTGATCGGCGGCAAGCCGGTTCACTTCGTGCTCGACTCGGCAGACGACCAGGCCGACCCGCGCACGGGCACCACCGTCGCGCAGAAGCTCGTTGACGACGGCATCAAGGGCATGCTCGGCCACTTCAACTCGGGCACGACGATCCCGGCTTCGCGCATCTACGCGAACGCGGGCATTCCCGAGATCGCGATGGCAACGGCGCCGGAATACACGCAGCAAGGTTTCAAGACCACGTTCCGCATGATGACCTCGGACACGCAGCAAGGCTCGGTGGCCGGCGCGTTCGCGGTGAAGAAGCTCGGCATGAAGAAGATTGCGATCGTGGACGATCGCACGGCCTACGGCCAGGGTCTCGCCGACCAGTTCGAGAAGGCCGCGAAGGCGGCGGGGGCGACCATCGTCGATCGTGAATACACGAACGACAAGGCCGTGGACTTCAAGTCGATCCTGACCAAGCTGAAGGCTGCCAATCCGGACCTGATCTACTACGGCGGCGCAGACGCGCAGGCCGCACCGATGGTCAAGCAGATGAAGGCGCTGGGCGTGAAGGCTCCGCTGATGGGCGGCGAAATGGTCCACACGCCGACCTTCCTGCAGCTTGCGGGCGACGCGGCGAACGGCACGGTGGCATCGCTTGCCGGCCTGCCGCTGGACGAAATGCCGGGCGGCAAGACATACGTCGAGAAGTACAAGAAGCGCTTCGGCGAAGACGTGCAGACCTACTCGCCGTACGCGTATGACGGCGCGATGGCGCTGTTCACGGCCATGAAGAAGGCGAACTCGACCGATCCGGCGAAGTACCTGCCGTTCCTCGCGAAGACCGACATGCCGGCTGTGACGACGAAGCAGCTCGCCTACGACTCGAAGGGCGACCTGAAGAACGGTGGCATCACGCTGTACAAGGTCGTCGACGGCAAGTGGACGACGCTGGAAAGCGTGGGCGGCAAGTAAGCTGCCTGGTTGCCCCGCCTGGCTGATCGTTCGGCGAGGCGGCGCGCCAAAGGCAAGCTACCCGCAAGCGTCGCGACGAAGTAGACGCCATGAAAAAGCCCCGCAGGCCAATGCCTGCGGGGCTTTTCTTTTGGGGCTCGCGTTATCGGCGGCGCGGTGCGGGTGGTGAATCGGTGCACTCGGCATACCCGGCACATTCGGCGCACGGCACGCGTACGACGTACGCGGCCTCAGCCGCCGCGCGCCTTCAGCGCCTGCTCGCGCAATTGACCGAGCGTAGCGGCGGGTGTGCTGGCGTCCTGCGGCACGCGCAGTTCGAGCAGCGCGGGCAGGCCCGAGTTGAGCGCGCGTTCCAGCGCAGGCAGGAAGTCCGCGGTGCGCTCCACCGTTTCGCCGTGTGCGCCGAATGCGCGCGCGAATGCGGCGAAGTCGGGGTTCGTCAGCCCCGTGCCATGCACGCGGCCCGGATACGTGCGCTCCTGATGCATGCGGATCGTTCCGTAATGGCCGTTGTTCACCACGATGAAGAGCACCGCGAGGCCGTATTGCATCGCGGTGGCCAACTCCTGTGCCGCCATCATGAAACAGCCGTCGCCCGCGAACGCCACGACGGTGCGCTGCGGATACAGCGACTTCGCCGCAATCGCCGCCGGCACGCCGTAGCCCATCGCGCCGCTCGTGGGCGCGAGTTGCGAGCGGAAATGACGGTACGAGAAGTGCCGATGCAGCCACGTCGCGTAATTGCCCGCACCGTTTGTCACGATGGCGTCTTCGGGCAGCCGCGCGCGTAGTTGCTGCATGATCTCGCCCAGCTGGATCTCGCCGGGCATCGGCCGCGGCTTGCGCCATTCGAGGTAGGCGCTGTGCGCTTGTGCTGCGCTGCCTGACCACACGGGCTCCTTCGAAGGCTGCAGTTGCGCGAGCAGTTCGGCGAGTTCCGGCATGCCGGAGACGATGGGCAACTCCGGCGCGTAGACGCGGCCCAGTTCCTCGGCGCCCTGATGGACGTGAACGAGCGTCTGCTTCGTCTTCGGGATGTCGAGCAGCGTGTAGCCGCCCGTGGTGGCTTCGCCAAGACGCGGGCCGAGTGCGAGCAGCAGGTCGGCATCGCGGATGCGTTGCGCGAGCGCCGGATTCACGCCGAGCCCGACGTCGCCCGCGTAGTTCGGATGCTCGTTGTCGAGCGTGTCCTGGTAGCGGAACGCGAGGCCGATGGGCAGGCGCCAGTTCTCGATGAAGCGCTTGAGGTTCTCGCAGGCGGCGGGCGTCCAGCCGCTGCCGCCCGCCACCACGAACGGCCGTTGTGCCGCTTCGAGCAACTCGCGCAGCCGCTCCATCTGCGCACGCGACGGTGACGCGGCCACACGCTGATAAGGCGGCGCGGGCGGCTGCGCCGGGCAGATCTCGCTCAACACGTCTTCGGGCAGCGCGAGCACGACGGGGCCCGGGCGGCCCGACGTCGCCGTGTGGAATGCGTGGCTCAGGTACTCGGGAATGCGCCGAGCGTCGTCGATCTGCGCGACCCACTTGGCCATCTGCCCGAACATGCGGCGGTAGTCGATTTCCTGGAAAGCCTCGCGGTCCAGATGTTCGCGCGCCACCTGACCGATCAGCAGGATCATGGGCGTGGAGTCCTGAAACGCCGTGTGAACGCCGATGGACGCGTGCGTCGCGCCCGGCCCGCGCGTGACGATCGCCACGCCCGGCCGCCCCGTCAGCTTGCCGACCGCCTCCGCCATGTTGGCCGCCGCGGCTTCGTGGCGGCAGACCACGGTCTGGATACGCTCCGTCTCGTCGTGCAGCGAATCGAGTACGGCGAGAAAACTCTCGCCGGGCACGCAGAACACGCGGTCAACGCCGTGGCCGAGCAGCGCATCGACGATGAGACGTGCACCCGTTGTCGTATCGGAGGAAGAAGGGGCGGGAATGTTCGGCTGCGGCATTGCAGTGAAGCCTCCTGGATGGTTGGTCCTGAGTGGGTTCTGATCGCGGACCTGAACAAGAGAACGAGTTCAGCAAATCATCGGACTTCGACAGCTTACGACGGCAAATCGCGCAGCGTCACGACGCGAATCACGCGCTCCCGCAAGCGCGGCTCAGCACTCGACGATATTCACCGCCAGGCCGCCGCGCGAAGTTTCCTTGTACTTCGTCTTCATGTCGGCGCCCGTTTCGCGCATCGTCTTGATGACCGAGTCGAGCGACACGTAGTGGCTGCCGTCGCCGCGCAGCGCCATGCGCGCGGCGTTCACGGCTTTCACGGAAGCCATCGCGTTGCGTTCGATGCAGGGAATCTGCACCATGCCGCCCACCGGGTCGCAGGTGAGGCCGAGGTTGTGTTCCATGCCGATTTCGGCGGCGTTTTCCACCTGCTTCGGCGTGCCGCCCATGACGGCTGCAAGCGCGCCCGCCGCCATCGAGCACGCCACGCCCACCTCGCCCTGGCAGCCCACTTCGGCGCCCGAAATCGACGCGTTGAGCTTGTACAGAATGCCGATGGCGGCAGCCGTCATGAGGAAGTCGAGCACGCCTTGTTCGTTCGCGCCTGGCATGAAGCGCGTGTAGTAGTGGAGCACGGCGGGGATGATGCCCGCCGCGCCGTTGGTGGGGGCCGTGACCACGCGCCCGCCCGCGGCATTTTCCTCGTTCACGGCGATGGCGTACAGGTTGATCCAGTCCACCATCGAAAGCGGGTCTTGCAGTGCACGTTCCGGGTTGCCCGTGAGCGCGCGGTAAAGCTGCGGCGCGCGGCGCTTCACCTGGAACGGACCTGGCAGCGTGCCGTCCGCATCCGGATTGTTGATGCCGCAGCCGCGCGCCACGCACGACTGCATCACGTTCCAGATCTTCAAGAGGCCGGCGCGCGTTTCTTCGTCGGTGTGCCAGGCGCGCTCGTTTTCCCACATCAGCTGTGCGATGGTCTTGCCCGTGGCCGCACACATGGCGAGCAGTTCGTTGCCGGTGCGAAACGGATGCGGCAACTGGTCGACGGCGGCGAGCACCTTCGTGTTCGGTGCACCCGCTGTCACGACGAAGCCGCCGCCCACGGAGAGATACGTCGATTCGCGCAGCGTGGTGCCTTCGGCGTCGAACGCGTGGAGCTTCATGCCGTTGGGATGCTCGGCGAGCGCCTGACGGAAGAAGCCGATGTGGTCCTTCTGCACGAACGGCACGGCGTGCCGGCCCAGCAGCGCAAGCGCGCGCGATTGCTTCACGGCTTCGAGGCGCGACGCGATCGTATCGGGATCCACGGTATCCGGTGCATCGCCCATGAGACCGAGCATCACGCCGCGGTCGGTGCCGTGGCCTTTGCCGGTGGCGCCCAGCGACCCGTACAGATCCACTTTCACCGATGCGGTCGCATCGAGCAGGCCGTCGCGCTCGAGCCCCTGCGCGAACATCAGCGCCGCGCGCATCGGACCCACCGTGTGCGAGCTGGAGGGACCGATGCCGATTTTGAAGAGGTCGAACACGCTGACTGCCATTACTGCTCCTGGAACGAAGGATTGAGTGAAAGTTTTCCGCCGCGACTCAGCGCGCCGGCAACGGCAAGCACACGGCGAGCCACGCGGGCGGCGTGGGCGCGAGCTTCAGCGCGATGGGCGCATAGCGTCCGTCGAGGCGCGCGGCCAGGTGGAACAGTTCGGCCGCGTTCTTCGGATCCCATTCGCCCGAATAGCCCGGCAGCCCGGCTTCGCGACGCTTCGCATCGAAGGCGACCGTGGAGTGCACGAACTCCTCGTGTGTCTTCTGGCCGAGCGCATACGGCGTGAGCCAGTTAAGCGCGGCAGCGAGCGTCGCGCCGCTGGGCGCGCGCTCGGGTAGCCAGTTGCGGTTGTGCCGGCGTGCCGCAAGCGCGGCCGTGACGAGCGGCTGCAGGTCGTACGTAACGTAGTGCAGCGCGTCGCGCTCGGTGAAATCGACGGTGGAGCCGTCAGGCTCGATGTTGTCGCCGATGTGCTCCACGAAAAGCCGCTGCGCTGCCGCAATCATCTTGCGGTTATCCAGCGTGAACGCTGCCATCGCGATCAGTTTGATGCGGTGGCTTTGCCAGTTGTTCCTGAACGTGCCCGCGAGCGGGCGCGGCTGCGCGTCGATCTGCGCGATGTAGCCGTTGGCGAACTTCGTGAGGAAGGCCATCGTGGCATTGCGCGTCTTCACGGGCAGCGCGCTCGCGGTCATGTCGTAGGCGAGAATCAGCCCTTCGAAATGCGTTTCGTCGATGGGGTTGAAGCTCGGTTGATACGTGGTGACCCATGCGTAGAGCAGGCGGTCGACGAGCTTCAGGAAGCGATCGTCGGTGGTGGCGCGCCAGGCGAGCGCGGCGTTGCGCATCAGGTCGAGATCTTTTTCGGCTTCCACGCTCTGGTCGTAGATGCCTTCGTGCGGCAACGTGCCTTCGGTGTGCAGCCGCGGCACCGCG
Organism: Paraburkholderia sp. A1RI_3L; assembly: GCF_048957895.1. Classification (NCBI taxonomy): domain Bacteria; kingdom Pseudomonadati; phylum Pseudomonadota; class Betaproteobacteria; order Burkholderiales; family Burkholderiaceae; genus Paraburkholderia; species Paraburkholderia sp. A1RI_3L. The sequence continues at coordinate 471,618 of NZ_JARCHA010000001.1, read as the reverse complement.
TGTGGTGTTTCGTTCACGCGCGCCTGCACGTCGGCCACCAGTGCCTTGACGCCCGGGTCCGTGCTCGTGCGTTCGCTGCTTTGCAGCGCGGGCGCCGCACAGAAATTCATGGCCGCCAACGCCGCAGCCGCTGGCCATGCGAGCGCGCCACCGGCCACAACCAGCGCGGCGACGCGAATCGCCCACGAGGAAGACGCATGCCGCGAGCCGTGTACGGGCCTTGTTGTTGTCGTTCGCACCTTTCGCACCATGCGGGACTCCCGAGTCGAGCTGACAGGTGTGTGATGTTAACGGTTTGCGAGGCGCGAAGGCGAGTTTCCCGCGTCGCTATTGCGGCTGCTGGGCGCGGGGTGAATCGGAAGCTAGAGCTGAAGCGCTGCGGCGACCCATGAACCGGGCCGCCGCATGCGGGTAGCGATTACGAATCGGCGTAGTCCGAAACCGGCACGCACGAGCAGAACAGATTGCGGTCGCCGTAGACGTTGTCCGCGCGGCCCACCGGCGGCCAGTACTTGTTGGCGAGCAGCGAAGGCAGCGGATACGCCGCCGCTTCGCGCGAGTACGCATGCGGCCACTCGTTCGCCGTGACGACCGCGGCCGTATGCGGCGCGTGCTTGAGCGGGTTGTCCTCGCGGTCCGCGCGGCCTTCTTCCACGGCGCGAATCTCTTCGCGAATCGCAATCATCGCGTCGATGAAGCGGTCGAGTTCTTCCTTCGACTCCGACTCGGTGGGCTCCACCATCAGCGTGCCCGGCACCGGGAAGCTCATGGTGGGCGCGTGAAAGCCGAAGTCGGCGAGGCGCTTGGCCACGTCGTCCACGGTGATGCCGCTGGTTTCCTTGATGGGGCGCAGATCGAGAATGCACTCGTGCGCCACGAGCCCGCCGGGGCCCGAATACAGCACCGGATAATGCGGCGCGAGCTTCTTCGCGACGTAGTTCGCGTTGAGGATCGCGGTTTCCGTTGCGGCGGTGAGGTTCTTCGCGCCCATCATCGCGATGTACATCCACGAGATCGGCAGGATCGACGCCGAGCCATACGGCGCGGCCGAGACGGCGCCAATCCCTTGTTCCGCGCGCCGGTAGCCCGACGAAAGCTGGTTCGGCAGGAACTGTGCGAGGTGTGCGCCCACGGCGACCGGACCCACGCCCGGTCCGCCGCCGCCGTGCGGAATGCAGAACGTCTTATGCAGGTTCAGGTGCGACACGTCGCCGCCGAACTGGCCCGGCGCCGTGAGGCCGACCATCGCGTTCATGTTGGCGCCGTCCACGTAGACCTGGCCGCCGTGCGCATGCACGATCTCGCAGATCTCGCGCACGTTCTGCTCGAACACGCCGTGCGTGGACGGGTACGTGATCATGATGGCGGCGAGCTTGTCCGCGTGCTGCGCGGCCTTCGCCTTCAAGTCTTCGATATCGACGTTGCCCTGCGCATCGCACGCCACGACCACGACCTGCATGCCGGCCATGTGCGCCGACGCCGGGTTGGTGCCGTGCGCGGACGCCGGAATCAGGCAGACGTTGCGATGCCCTTCGCCGCGCGACGCGTGATACGCGTGGATGACGAGCAGGCCCGCATACTCGCCCTGCGAGCCCGCGTTCGGTTGCAGCGAGACAGCGGCGTAACCGGTGGCCGCAACGAGCATCTGCTCAAGCTGGTCGATCATTTCGCGATAGCCGACCGTTTGCTCGGCGGGTGCGAACGGGTGGATCTGGCCGAACTCGGGCCACGTGACGGGCAGCATTTCCGAGGTGGCGTTGAGCTTCATCGTGCACGAGCCGAGCGGGATCATCGAGCGGTCGAGCGCGAGGTCCTTGTCGGCGAGGCTGCGCAGGTAGCGCAGCATTTCCGTCTCCGAATGGTGGCGGTTGAACACGTGGTGCGTGAGGTACGCGCTCGTGCGTTCGAGGCCGGCCGGCACTGAGCCGAGTGCGCCCGTGGCGCTTGCCGCGAGTTCGGCGTCGAGCGCGTCGACTTGCGGCACGTCGTTCGCGAAGGCAGCTTGCGCGAACACGGCGAGCAGGTCGGCGAGGTCGGCGCGCGTGGTGGTTTCGTCGATGGAGACGCCCACGCGCGTTTCGCTCACGTGGCGCAGGTTGATGCGGCGCGCGAGCGCGGCGTCGTGCAGCGCCTGCGTGCGGGCGCCGGTTTCGAACGTGAGCGTGTCGAAGAACGTTTCGTTGACGAGCGTGTAGCCGAGCTTCTTCGCGCCCGCCGCGAGCAGCGACGCGATGCGGTTCACGCGCAGCGCGATGGTCTTGAGACCACGCGGGCCGTGATAGACGGCGTACATGCTGGCCATGATGGCGAGCAGCGCCTGCGCCGTGCAGACGTTCGACGTCGCCTTCTCGCGGCGGATGTGCTGTTCGCGCGTTTGCAGCGCGAGGCGCAGCGCGGGCTTGCCTTGCGCGTCCACCGTCACGCCCACGAGGCGGCCCGGCATCTGACGCTTGAACTCGTCGCGCACGGCGAGGTACGCCGCGTGCGGTCCGCCGAAGCCGACCGGCACGCCGAAGCGTTGCGCGTTGCCCACCGCGACGTCCGCGCCCCATTCGCCAGGCGGCGTGAGCACGGTGAGCGCGAGCAGGTCGGCCGCGGCGACTACGTGGCCGCCCGCGGCGTGGATTGCTTCGGCGAGCGCGCGGTAGTCGCGCACGTCGCCGTTCACGCCGGGGTACTGCAGCAGCACGCCGAATGCGTTGGCGCTTGCGGCGTCGGCGGCGGGACCGACCTTCACCTCGATGCCCACGGGCGTGGCGCGCGTCTTCACGACTTCAATGGTTTGCGGCAGCACGTCGTCGGCTACGTAGAACACGTTCGACTTCGGCTTGCCCACGCGTTGCAGCAGCGTCATGGCTTCGGCGGCGGCCGTGGCTTCGTCGAGCAGCGACGCGTTCGAGATGGCGAGACCCGTGAGGTCCATCACCATCTGCTGGAAATTGAGCAGCGCTTCGAGGCGGCCCTGCGAAATCTCCGGCTGATACGGCGTGTAGGCCGTGTACCAGGCCGGGTTCTCGAGCACGTTGCGCAGGATCACCGGCGGCGTGTGCGCGTTGTAGTAGCCCTGACCAATGTACGTGCGGAACACCTGGTTCTTGTTCGCCAGTTCGCGCAGCGCGGCGAGCGCTTCGGCCTCGGAGAGCGGCTGGGCGAACGGGCCCAGCGGCAGCGGGTCGGCACGCCGGATCGCCTTGGGAATCACCGCGTCGATCAGCGCGGCGCGCGACGCGAAGCCGAGCGCGTCGAGCATCGCCTGCTGGCCGGCTGCGTCCGGGCCAATGTGGCGCTCGGCGAACGCGTCATGCACTTCGAGCGCCGCGAGTGAAAGAGGAGTGCGGTTCATCAGGTGATCCGGGTGGTCGAGCTTCATGAGGGTTCCTGCCGGCGCGGCGTTCCGGGGTCGCTACGTTGCTGCGAGGTTGCTGCTACGTCGCTGCAATTTAGCAAAGGGCCGGAGGCGCCGCGCCTGTCGTGGTGACGGCTGTAAAAACTGCGCGAACTGCGCTTTAAGACTGTGCTTGAACTCAGGCGCCGATGGCTTTCTCGTAGCCGGCGGCGTCGAGCAGCTTGTCGGTGGACGCACCGGCAGCCGGCTTGATGCGGAAGAGCCAGCTGGTGTACGGTGCGCCGTTCACCTGGTCGGGCGTGTCGACCAGGCTCGTGTTCGATTCGACGATCTCGCCCGAAACCGGCGCGTAGATGTCCGAGGCGGCCTTCACCGACTCCACCACGGCCACGCCGTCGCCCGCCGAAACGGCCTTGCCCGCTTCGGGCAGTTCGAGGAAGACGATGTCGCCGAGCGCTTCCTGGGCATGGTCCGTAATGCCGACGGTCAACGTGCCGTCAGCTTCGGTGCGGACCCATTCGTGCGATTCGGTGTATTTCAGATCGGCCGGGATGCTCATTGGATGCTCCTGTGCTTGATTCGGTAATGGCTAAAAAGAGGGCGGGACGCGCGCCGCCGGTAGCTCGATCCGGCCGCTTCAGCCGGTGAGCACCTTGCCGTTGCGCACGAAGGGCAGTTTTACCACGCTTGCGGGAAACGCCCGGTCGCGAATCTGCACCTGAACGGCGTCGCCGGGCTGCACGCCTTTCGGCACGCGGGCGAACGCGATGGATTCCTGCATGGTCGGGGAGAACGTGCCGCTCGTGATCTCACCCTCGCCGAGCGACGTAATCACTTTCTGATGCGCGCGCAGCACGCCGCCCGCCTTGCCGTTTTCCTTTTGCAGGATCAGACCGACGAAGCCGCAGCGCGAAGCTTGCGCCTCGAGCGCTGTGCGGCCCACGAAGTCGCGCGGCGTGGCAAGGTCGACGGTCCAGGCGAGGCCGGCGTCGAGCGGCGAGACCTGTTCGTCCATGTCCTGGCCGTAAAGATTCATGCCGGCTTCGAGGCGCAGCGTGTCGCGTGCACCGAGCCCGCAGGGGCGCACGCCCTGGCGCACCAGCGCATCCCAGAATTCGCAGACGAACGTGGCGGGCAGCACGATTTCGAAGCCGTCTTCGCCGGTGTAGCCCGTGCGTGCCACCATCAGCTCACCGAACGGCGTGTTGTCGATTTTCGCGGCGTTGAAGGGCTTGAGCAGTTCGGTTGCGGTGCGCGTGGACGGCGCGACCTGCCAGACCTTGTCGCGGGCGTTGGGACCCTGCACGGCGACGATGGCGAGATCGCGGCGCGGCGTGATGGTGAGCCCGAAGCCGCGCTCGGCATTGAGCGCTTCGAGCCAGGCGATGTCCTTGTCCGCGGTGCCCGCGTTGACGACGAGCCGGAAGCTGTCTTCGGCGAAGAAGTAGACGATCAGGTCGTCGATCACGCCGCCATCGCGATTCAGCATGCACGAGTAGAGCGCGCGGCCCGGCGTTTGCAGCTTGCCGACGTTGTTGGCGAGCGCGTACTCGAAGAAGGCGCGTACGCGCTCGCCGGCAAAGTCGATGACGCACATGTGCGAGACGTCGAACATGCCTGCATCCGTGCGCACGGCACGGTGTTCGTCGATCTGCGAGCCGTAGTTGACGGGCATGTCCCAACCGCCGAAGTCGACCATGCGGGCGTTGAGCGCGCGGTGCGTGGCGTTGAGCGGAGTGCGTTTGAGTTCGGTCATGGGGCCTCAGGCTTGGCTTGTTGAACAAGCGGCGAAAACAAAAAGGGCCATGCAGCGAACCTCACGCGGCGAAATGCCGGCGGATGGTTCGGTGCATGGCCCCTCTGTCCTCGATACCTGAGAGATTGCGCTGCCGTGGCGATCCAGCGATACACGGCGAGGCGCGCGCCCCTTCGGTGGGCAGCCTGCCCGCGAGGCTTGCGCCGGGGCTACTGCCGCTCTCCAGAGTTCGGACGGTGTGCCAGTTTTGCGCCCGTTTCCGGGGGCGGGCTGGCGGTCCGGCGCGCACGGTCCTTTTGCCTGAGAGTTTGCGGGTTGCCCCTTCGGCGGCGCCGGCTCAAAAAACCGGCGCGCTCTCCCGGCGCGCGTGGCGATTGTGAGGGAGCCGCCGGGGTCGTGTCAATTACTCGCCAATTATCCGCGAGGCGCCGTCCAGTTCCTGATTCAGCACGCGCTGTTCGTCAGCGGAAACGCCGCCGCCGTGCTGCGCAGCCATGTCGTGCGCTTCCTCGCGGATCACGTCGAGCCGGTGATGCAGCGAGTCGCCTTGCGGTTGTGGATAGAAGCCCTTGTCGACGCGCGCATCGATGCGGCGATGCAGGATGTCGATGCGGCTGTCGACCTGATCCAGCCGGTCGAGACCGATGTCGCGGGGCGGCGGAGCCGGCGTGGGGGCCGGCGCAGGTCGCGGCTGGGATTGCGAAGGAGGCGGCGGGGGCGGTGCATGGGGTTTGCGCGGCGGCCGGGGCGCGACACAGGCGGCCAGAGCGGAAATCAGCGCGCAGGCGGCAAGCGCGCGGATCATGCGAGGCATTCCAGTTCTCCTTATGGCGATGATGGCGGTGGCTCTTATGGTTCTTCCCCGGAAGATGAACGGCCTTACGTACGTGAGGTGCATCAGGCGCATCACGCGCGTGCAAAGGCGAGCGTGCGGCCTTCTTCGGCGCTGCGATTGGCCAGTTCGATGATGGTCATAACGTCCACCGCGTCCTGCGCGCTGACGGGAAACGGCGCGCCGTCACGAATCGAGGCTGCCAGCGCCCGATAGAAGCCGATGTAATCGCCGTCGCGCGTGGCGTGCGCGCGCTCCACTTCCTGTTCGCCTTCGATCACGTGCAAGAGCCCCGGTTCGTTGCCGCCGCCGAAACCGGCGTCGCCGGGACGCAAGCCGGCCTTCAGCTGGTCTTCCTGGGTGTCGAGCCCGTTCTTGCGGTAGCTGCCGCGCGTGCCGTGAATCACGAAACGCGGCGCAATGGCGGCGAGCGCGCTGGCGTGCAGCACCACCTGGTGCGCCGCGTAGCCGAGTTGGAGATGCACGTAGTCGGGCGCGGTGCCGTGATCGCGATGTGTCTTCACGGTCGCGGTGACGGTTTGCGGCGTGCCGAACAGCACGAGCGCCTGATCGATCAGATGCGGGCCGAGGTCGAACAGCAGACCGCCGCCGCGCGCCGCGTCTTCGCGCCAGCGCTGACGCACGAGCGGACGGAAGCGGTCGAAATGCGATTCGAAGTGCGTGATGCGGCCAAGCTTGCCGCCTTCCACGAGGTCGCGAACGGTGAGGAAGTCGCCGTCCCAGCGGCGGTTGTGGAACGGCGCGAAGAGGCGGCCCTGCTTTGCGGCGAGATCGGCGAGCGTGCGGGCTTCGGCGGCGGTGAGCGTGACCGGCTTGTCGACCACCACGTGCTTGCCGGCTTCCAGCGTGCGTCGCGCGAGGTCGAAGTGCGTGTCGTTGGGCGTGGCGATGACGACGCATTCGATGTCGCCGAGCGCGAGCAGCGCGTCGAGGTCGGGCACCACGGTGGCCGCGGGGAAGTCGGCACGGGCGCGCTCGGCCTGGCCGGTTGCGATGGCGGCAACGGTCGCGCGGCCGCAATGGGCGATGACCGGCGCGTGAAACGTCTGGCCGGCGAAGCCGTAGCCCATCACACCTGTTTTCAGCGGGGCAGTCATGAAAGCTTCCTGCAAAAAAACGGCGCGCTGTCTTGCCACCATGGCGGCAGCGCGAGACAGCGATTGTGACACGCTGAAAGCGCGGACGTTGCCGTATGACGCCGGGGCGCGGCTGTCTGACGCCGCGGGCGCCGCCGTCTCGGGCCGAAGGCGTCGATGTCCGAAGCCGAAGGCGCCTCCGTGTTAACATCGCGGGTCCAACTTCCGCCGCCGCGCGTGACTCGCGCCCGCGGCGGTGCCACCTGTCATTCCCCATTCCAGCAACGATGTCCGCAGGCCTGAATTCCGCCCAAAGCGAAGCGGTGCGCTATCTCGACGGTCCCTGTCTCGTGCTCGCCGGCGCGGGCAGCGGCAAGACGCGCGTGATCACCCAGAAGATCGCGCATCTCATCGAGGCCAAAGGCTTCGAGCCGCGCCACATTGCCGCCGTCACCTTCACGAACAAGGCTGCCGCCGAAATGCGCGAGCGCGTGGGCAAGCTGCTCGAAGGCAAGACGCTCACCACGCCCGGCAAGGAAGGCCGCAAGGTGCCGGTGAACCAGCTCACCGTGTGTACTTTTCACTCGCTGGGCGTGCAGATCCTGCGCCAGGAAGCCGAGCACGTAGGCCTCAAGCCGCAGTTCTCGATCATGGATTCCGACGACTGCTTCGCCATGATCCAGGAGCAGGTGGGGTCCACGGACAAGGGCTTCATCCGCAAGATCCAGACCATCATTTCGCTGTGGAAGAACGGCCTCGTCACGCCCGAAGAGGCCATGGCCACGGCGTCGAACGAGGACGAGCACCAGGCGGCCATCGTGTACCGCAATTACGTGGCGACGCTGCACGCGTATCAGGCCGTGGATTTCGACGACCTCATCCGCCTGCCGACCGAGCTCTTCGCAAAGAACGAGCCTGTGCGCGACCGCTGGCAGAACCGGCTGCGTTATCTGCTGATCGACGAGTACCAGGACACCAACGCGTGTCAGTACGAACTGCTCAAGCTGCTGGCCGGCCCGCGCGCCGCGTTCACGGCGGTGGGCGACGACGACCAGGCCATCTATGGCTGGCGCGGCGCGACGCTCGAAAATCTCGCGCAGCTCGGCAAGGACTTCCCGAAGCTGCACGTCATCAAGCTCGAACAGAACTATCGGTCCACCGCGCGCATTCTCACGGCGGCGAACAACGTCATCGCGAACAATCCGAAACTCTTCGAGAAGAAGCTGTGGTCCGAGCACGGCATGGGCGATTCGATCACCGTGACCGGCTGCAACGACGAGGAGCACGAGGCCGAGTCCGTGGTGTTCCGGCTCTCGGCGCACAAGTTCGAGCGGCGCGCGCAGTTTCGCGACTACGCGATTCTCTATCGCGGCAACTTCCAGGCGCGCATCTTCGAGCAGGTGCTCAGGCGCGAGCGCATTCCCTACGTGCTCTCGGGCGGCCAGTCGTTCTTCGACAAGGCCGAGATCAAAGACCTGTGCGCCTACCTGCGTCTCATCGCGAATCCCGACGACGATCCCGCCTTCATCCGCGCCATCACCACGCCGCGGCGCGGCGTAGGCAACACGACGCTCGAAGCGCTGGGCGCGTTCGCGGGGCAGGCGAAGGTGTCGCTGTTCGAGGCCGTGTACATGGGCGGCATCGAGGCGCGCCTTTCGGCGCGGCAAATCGAACCGATGCGCACCTTCTGCGACTTCATGCAGCGCCTCACGGATCGCGCGGACAAAGACCCCGCCACCACCGTGCTCGACGACCTCATGGAGGCGATTCACTACGAGGCCTACCTGTACGACGCGTTCGACGAACGCCAGGCGCAGGCGAAGTGGCAGAACGTGCTGGAGTTTCTGGAGTGGCTGAAGCGCAAGGGCACCAAGCCCGAGCAGGCCATTTCGGACGAAGGCGAGGCGACCGGCTACGACAACGCCGACGGCCTCGCGGACACCGGCAAGAACCTGCTGGGCCTGATCCAGACCGTCGCGCTGATGTCGATGCTGGAAGGCAAGGACGAAGACCCGGATGCGGTGCGCCTGTCGACCGTGCATGCGTCGAAGGGGCTCGAGTATCCGCACGTGTTCCTCGTGGGCGTGGAGGAAGGCATCATGCCGCATCGCGGCGGCGCGGACGACGAACCCATCGACGACGCGCGCATCGAGGAAGAGCGGCGCCTCATGTACGTGGCGATCACGCGCGCGCAGCGCAGCCTGCATCTGAACTGGTGCAAGAAGCGCAAGCGGGCGCGGGAGACTATCGTGTGCGAGGCGTCGCGCTTCATTGTCGAGATGGGCCTCGACGAGGCTCCGCCGCCCACCGAAGACGAGGCGCCGATGACGCCGAAGGACCGGCTGGCGAGTCTCAAGGCGTTGTTGCAGAAGGCTTGAGGGGAAGGTGGCGGGCCGATCGCGACGACCAATTGCTCGCGCAGGTTCACGAGCAACATCCCTGCTCGTGCCGTTCTCCGGCGGCGCTGTTTGACGGAGCCAATGGTCCCGACGAACTCGATTCATTGAGACGCGCCGCGCCTGCTTTCGCATTCGTGGCGCCGTTCATCGAGCCCGCGGCTCCGCTCGTTTCGCTTACTTCGCCGCGCTGACCATGTAATCGACGGCGGCCTTCACGTCCGCGTCGGACGCGTTCGAGCCGCCCTTCGGCGGCATCGCGCCCTTGCCGTGCAACGCGTAGTTGTAGACGACGTCCATCGGGTCTTTCAGGCGTGGCGCCCAGGCTTCCTTGTCGCCGAACTTCGGCGCATTGAGGACGCCCGCGGCGTGGCAGGCCTGACACACCTGCTGATAGAGCGCCTTGCCCGCCTGCGACGCGTCGGCACTCTGCGTGGCGCCGCACCGCCTGCGGCCGGTGCGGATGCGGTCTGCCCGATCGCGGCGATTGCCGCTTTTGCGGCTGCGGCTTGCGCGTCGGCTGCTGCATTGGCGTCTGAGGCCGTTGCGCCGCCCGATGCGGCTGCCGCAGCCGATGCGCCCTGTGCGCCAGCGGCCGGCTTCGGCGGATCCTGGAATTGCGCGCCACCGTGATTGGCCATGTAGGCGACGGCAAGGCCGATTTCGTAGTCGCTGTAGTCGTCGGGGCTCGTGCCGCCGCGCGGCGGCATGGCGTTCTTGCCGTTGAGGGCGTTGTGCCAGAGCGTGTCGAAGCCCTGCGAGATGCGCGGTCCCCAGTCGCCGGCGTTGCCGAACTTCGGCGCGCCGGCTGCGCCCGCCGCGTGGCACGCGGAACAGACCGCCTGATAGACCTGCTCGCCGGTCTTGTAGACGTGCGGCGCGTTGGCGTCGCGCAGGTTCAGCTGGGCGATGGGCGCGACGCGTTTGGCGACGGCGGCATCGGATAGCTCGTCGGTGCCCGCGCCTGTGCGCGTCGAGTTATCGACGTAGTAGGCGAGCAGCACAATGACGATGACGGGAATGGCAAATCCGGCGATGACAGCGGCGATCAGCTGGCCGGGTGTTTTGATCGGGGCTCCGTGGGGTGCTTCGCTCATGCTTGTCTCGTCTCCGTTGATTTTGTGAGCGGTACAGCAGGACGGCAACGACATGATTCTGATCAAACACGAGCGATTATAGACGCAAGGTTTTGGCGACGGCGAGCGCGGGCGCGGGGTCTTCAGCAGGCGTTTACCCGAAAGAGGGCGGGAACGTCGAGGGTCCTTTCTCTAGCTGCGGACGGCTGAAAATCGTACCGCGGGCCGCCCCGGGACGCGGTCCCGTCACGGCCGCGCGGTGGACGCAGGCAGCGAAAGCGGTTATTCTCTCGGTCTCGCTGAGCGCTGCAACCCCCGGTTGCGGCGCTTTCGTGTTGAAGCGCCCGTAGCTCAATGGATAGAGTACTGCCCTCCGAAGGCAGGGGTTGCTGGTTCGATCCCAGCCGGGCGCGCCAAGCTGGACATGCCTGCCAGCGATTTCGCTAAGTCATCTTTCCCCCCTCAGTACAGTGAAAATACAGTTAGCCCGCCGCTAACTGCAGGTCGGTCGCGCTCGTGTGCGGCACAACCCACCTGGCAAGGTGGTCGGCTGACAGGTGCGCGTACCGCTGCACCATCTCCAGCGTTTCCCATCCTCCCAGCTCCTTGAGCACCTGCATCGGCGTCCCGCGCTGCACGTGCCAGCTCGCCCAGGTGTGCCGCAGATCGTGCCAGCGAAAGTCGCGGATGCCGGCACGCTTCAACGCCTTTGTCCAGGCGGCCGTCACAGTCTGGTAGACCGGTTTGCCGTGGTAAACGAACACGCTGTCGACGTACTCGGGCGCGCGCTTCTTCGTTAGCTGCCGCCGCAGCACGGCGATTGCCGTGCCGGAAAGCGGAACCGTGATTGCCTTCCGCGCCTTCGCCTGATCCGGGTGAATCCACGCGACGCGTCGCACGATATCAACCTGCGACCATTGCAGCCCGGTCACGTTCGAGCGACGCAGACCTGTCTCGAGACTGAATCGCGCCATGTCGGCGAGGTGTTCCGGCAACTCGGCCAGTAGCCTTTCCGCTTCCGCCTGGGTCAGCCATCGAATCCGCTTCGACGCGACCTTCACGCGCTTCGTCACTGGAGCGCGATCCAGCCACTCCCACTCGACGGCCGCATTGAGCACCGCTTTCAGTACGCCGATGACGCGGTTCACGGTGCCCGCACTCACGGTCTTGCCCGTTTCCCTGAGACCCTTTTTCGTTCGGACCACCCGAGGCTCCCTCCGTTTCGCAAGTGCAATTGAATCGATCCGATCGCGGTCTATGTCCGCGAGCGTGGCACCGGAAAGATGCTGGTCCAGCCATCGCAGGTGCGTTTTCGATGTTTCTAGGCTTGCCAAACCTTCGCGCTCGCTGACGTATCTGACAACCGCGTCGTTCCAGGTGTAGCGTGGCTTGTGGCCGAGCTTCGCCTGGTTCCAGAGATCTACTTTCAGGCGGTCATAGAACTCCTGCGCTTGCTCTTTGTTGCTGGTGCCAGTGCTGCCTTGTATGACCGGACCACCGCCGGGTGGCGTGAGCCTGTAATACCAGTTTGGACTCCTACTACGTTTGTAGAGCGACATTTATTTACTTCCTCCTGCTGATCGCCCTGCACAACTCGCGGAATCCATTCTCCGGCGAGGTAACGCTGCAGGGCAACCGTTGAAAACATCCAGCGCTTGCCGACCTTGCGGCCAGGCACTTCGCCCGCCTTCGCTTTCAGCCTCACGGTTTCGGGGTGCGCGCCAAGCATTGCAGCGGCGCCGGCGAGGTCAACCGTGTTGACCGGTATGACCGCTGCAGCTCGTGCAGCGGGGGCACAGGCAGCGCAACTAGTGGAATGATGGTTTGGGCGAAGTTCATTCATAACGTGCTGATTTCTAAATGCTTTATGTGCTATCAATTGCCATCACTCAGGCATGGCGACCGTCAATAACCCGTGGCTCAAAAAATAGGCACCGTCCGCGACTGATGGCAAAACGCCCCTGACTAGTGGCACGCTGTTCCGGCCGATTCCTTGCCCTTCTCCGCTTTCTTTCTTCTTCTTTTTCAATGGATTGAAGAGAGAGAAGAAAAGGGCGAAGGCGGCCGGCGCCGAAACCGGACTGATGGCAAAACCGGCATGACTCGTGGCAAACGGCGTGCGACTCGTGGCGGCAGTCCTCTCAACAATCAATGACTTACGAAAGAGACCACGCAAAAACCACGTGTCGGCTGCGCTGCCTGTGTGTTCCCGGCGGCAAAACGCGCCCGCGCGGCCCCGGTCCCTCCCGGCTTGTGCCGTTGCCCGGCCGTTTCGACTCGCAGGGGGTACGGGGGAGCGCGGACACGAACGCGACGGCGGGTTGCCGTGCGCCGGCTGCTGCACGCATTGGCGCACGCACCTCAAACCCGGATTCAGGGCCGCTACGCGGCCGGAAGGAACGAGGCAGGGGGGGACGGCCGCACGGCGGCCGCAATGGCTGTGAGCGGGTCATGGGCGGTTCCCCTGTAATGCGTCCGTGGCCAGATCCTCGCGTACCGATACGTGCAGGCCGAACCCGGCGAGACGTTGAAGCGAGACGGGCGTGAGGTAGGGCACGCGGCGCGTGTAGATGCGGCGCTCCACTTCCTTTTCGCCCACCACCACGCCGGCGTGCTTGAGCTGCGCCTTGAACACGCGGTCCGACTTCACCGGCAGGCTGTTCCACTTGTCACGCAGCGCGCTGGTGTGCGCGATGTGGTCCATCACGTGCCCCGTGCGCAGCAGCAGGCAGAACTCGCCGTCGACGGTGTCGAACGTGTACGGGTGCTTGTAGTTGCCGCCGTCGATCTCCGACAGCACGGTCTCCATGATCCACACCCACGGCTCGCGGTCGGCGCTCGTCTCCGCGATGTGGCCGTTCATTTCCGCGAGCAGATCGCGCGGGAAGTCGCCCTCGCTCGGGTCCATGCCAGCGAACTCGCACAGGTAGCGCCACGCGAGCGCGACGGCGGCATAGTTGCCGGCCATGCGCTTCGCGCCATCGTCCTCGCCGCTCGCGCGGCAGTTTGCGAGCGCCTTGCCGTTCAGTGCGGCGTACTGGTCGAGCACCGCGCGCTTGTCGAGGCCGGCGAGGAATTCGAGCCACTGGCGCATCGGGAAGCGCGGCAGGTCGTCGGGCAGCAGCGGCCCGCGCTTGCCGGTGAGCGTCGTGCGCACGAGCTTGCCGAGCAGGCTTCGCACGGGCACGTCCTCGCCGGCGAGCATCACCGGTGCGCACAGCAGGTATTCGGTCATGTCCGAGCCGCGGCGTGTCACCGTGTACTGATAGTTCTCCTGCAGCAGGCCCACGGCCTTGTCGATCACGTCCTGCCGGCGCGCGGACAGTTCTTCCCATCCGACCGGGTGGCTCGTATGGCTGATGCTCGTGAGCAGCCGGAACTCGGTCTGCAGCGACTGGCCCGAAAACATCGTGAAGGCGAGCGAGCGCTCGAGGCGCTTGATGAGCGTCGACTTGCCGGCGCCCTTGTTGGCCTGGATGGTGATGTGCGGCCAGAAGCCGAGCAGGGCTTTCAGGTGGCCCCCGAGCGCCCACACGAGCGGAATGGTCGCGGCGTTCTGTCTGAACGTCGTCTGGTAGGCCGTGATGACGCGGCGCGCGTCACTCACCGGCCCGCCCGGGAAAGTGAGGTTGTGATACGGGCATTGCTTGTCGGCCTCGGTGAAGTAGCAGTCCGGGCCTTCGTTGACGATGAGGCGGCCGTCGCGCCAGGCGAGCCCGACGAAGTTGGCCGCCTGCCGTGCGCCGAGGTCGGCGCCGCGCTCGAGTATGTTCACCATCCGCTTGAACGGCGCCGGCGCCCAGATCGGGCCGAACTTGCCCCACTGGTCGACGTTGTGGAGCTGGTCGTCGAGCATCACGCGGCGGATGAGCTGCGCGCCGTGCCGCGGCGCCTGCACGGAGACGGCGAAATAGACGGTCGGCGCCTGGTCGTCGTCGCCTGTCATGGTGGCCGTCGCGCTGGCCACCGACACGCGGCTGATGGCGGCAATGCGGAAGCCGCACAGATCCGTCATGACGGGCGTCTCGACGCCGCTTTCCTCGTTGCGGTCCATCTTCGTGATGTGACTGGTGAAGTCGGGCCGCACGCGGAAACGCCAGTACTGCGCGAAGTCGTGCGAGGGCAGGAAGATGCGCGGCCGGCCGCGGCGCGTGGCGTCGCCAGCCATGCCGGCGATGAGCCACGGCTCGATCTGCTCGAGCGCGCGCGCCAGTTCGGCCGGCCCGCGCAGCTGCAGATAGTCGTTCACGTCGTTGATGGGTTTGCGCGCTGTTTCCCCGTCTGCCAGATCGGCCAGCCACTCCGCCTGGTCGACGAGCACCGCGCTGATGTTGAGCGACGTGAGGCGCTCGTAGAGCGCCCATGCGGCCTCGGGGCCGGGGCGGTGGCCAGCTCGCGGGTGGCCGTCTGCGAAGGGCTCGTCGTTGTCGAGGCAGATCACCACCTGTTTGCCGCGCAGGAAGGCGAAGTCGATGGCCTCGACGTTGGCGAGCCCTCGCAGTGCGAGCGCGGCCGTGGCCGGCATGGCGCAGGTATCGACCGACAGTGCGTTGATGGCGCTCTCGACGATAAACACGCGCCGGGCCTTGGCGAGCCGGTGTGCGTCCGCGATCCATGCGAAGCCAGCCTTGTCGCCCTGGGTCTGCGTCTTGACGCCGCCGTTGAGCGCGGGGTCGACGTAGCGCATGTCGACGGCCACCACGCGGCCGTCATGCGGCGCACGCACGATGAACGCGGCAGCGGGGCCGCCGTGTCCCACTTCGCCGGCGGCGGCCTTTGGACTTGTCCACGTGTTGAAGCCGAGCGAGCGGGTGGCGATGGCGGCGTCGATCGCCGCGGCGGAAATGCCGCGGCCCGCGAGGTATTCGCGCACGCGGTCACGCTCGGCGAGGCAGCGGTCGGCGATGTACTCGACGGTCGATTTCTCGCGCCGCTCGCCGGGCTCGGGCCGCTCGTGCGGGATGCCGTAGGCGTCGTGCAGGAACCGCACGGCTTCGGCCACCGTGCCGCCGCGCACGTGGATCACGAGGTCGATGCACGAGCCGCCCGTGCTGGCGCTGTGATCGCGCCAGCCGGTGCCGTGCTTCGGGTGGTTCACGTAGATCGACAGCGACGGGCTTTTGTCGTCGTGGTGCGGCGAGTGGTAGAGCGCACGGTCGCCGCCACGGCCGCGCCTGATGCCGAGGCGTTCGGCGAGGTCGTGCAGGTCGATGCGCTGTTTCAGTTCTTCGATTGTTGCCATTGCTATGCGGGCTGCCCGGATTGCTGCGGGGATGCGGGGTTGCCGTCCGTGGACGGGCTGAACACGATGGCCCTGAGCGCATCGGCCGACTGCGGGAAGGCCAGCGCGAGGCGGTCGCTCAGGGCCGCGACGAACAGGCCGAGCGTGCACTGGCGCTGCATGCTGCCGGGGCGGTTGTCGAACGGAAGCGTGGCGGCGGCTGCGGCGATGGCCGCACGCAATACAGCGTCGTGCGGAGCGGTATTGGTTGAGCGTTCCATTACGTCCTCGCCGGAACGGACCAGGCCAGTGCTGCGAGCAGCGAAACGAGCGCGCCGGCGGCAACCGCGAGCGACAGCAGCGGCCCGCACTTCAGCTCGAAGCGGCGCAGCATGCCGGCGGCCGTGAAGGTCAGGCCGGCCAGCGAGAACGAAAGCACCAGCAACACGCCGATGCCGAAAACGTACTGTTTCATGGGTGAGGTTCCTTGTCGGTGCGCCGGAGGCCGGCGCGGTTCAGTCAATCGCTGGTGTCGTTCGCCGCGAGACACTTGCCGTCGCATGCACGCCGTGAACGCGCCTGCTCGCGGTCCTGCAGGGCGCGCGCAGCGGACTCGACGACGAGACGCACGGCGCGGTGCCGCATCGACGTGTCGAAGTCGCCGACCATGCGCAGGCGGTGCCACGTCACGCGCAGCTCAAGGTCCGTGATGGGCGCGCGCATCGGGTCAGTGCAGAACGATGGAGGTGAGGACGGGCATGCCGGCGTCGATGTCCCAATGGCAGCCGAGGACATAGCCAAGACGGCGTGCCGTGCCGACGAACACGAACGGATCGATGTCGGCGCGCCAGAGCGTCTGCAGGTATTCGCGGCGCTGATCGAGCGGCAGGGCGGACGGATCGAACGGCATCACGACGGGCGCGGAGGCGAGGGTGGCCATGCGGATTTCTCCTTTCTTTGGGCAAAAAAGCCCCTCGCGCCGTACAGGCACGATGCGAGGGGAAACGGGGAAAGCGGGTTAGGGCGCTAGACGGGCAGTTCGAGCTGCTTTGCCAGCTGCTCGCGCACGTGAGGTGAGAGCGGCAGGTTCAGCGCGAGATTAGGCATTGCCGATGGCGAGAGCGTGCGTGCGAATTCCATGTTCACCACGTACGTGTGGCCGCATGCCGTGTTGTTGCACTGGAAGGTGACTTCGCGGAAGGTCAGCGACATATCGCGGCTGCTGCGCGCGGTCGCACGGGTACGGCAGTGCGGGCAACGGTTCAGGATTCGCATTTGGGCTTACTCCGGACGAGATACAGTGCGCGGCCGCGGCCGTTGAGCTGCGCCGCGGTCAGGCGCAGACGTCGTTTCACGAGCCATTCGGCAGCAGCCTCGATCGACGGCAGGTTGAACTGCCTGCGTACGTGTTCCAGCACGTCGCAATCGGCGTCCGAGAAGGCTACTTCCGTGCTGGTTTCGGGCATCGTAGGAGCGGCTCATTGTTGGCGGTTCGGTGCCTTCGTTCAGGCACTCGTGCGGTCCAGAATCAGGGTGTTGCGTTCGGCGAGCACCGCGGTTGCTTCGCGCATCACGATCTCGCGGATCATCACGGCGAGCTGTTCGCCCTGGTAGTTTGCAAGTGCGGTGAGAACGGCCTGCTCGTAGTCGTCGAACCGGATGGTGTGCTTGTGCGCGCGGACGCGCTTCGGATCGGGGTACATGCGTGCTCCTCAATTCAACGGCGTTCGTTGCGGGAACGGGGGGCAGGGAGTGCGCGGAGCTGACGTGAGCCGATGCGAATCAGCTCACGCGCCATGCTCGAAATCGAGCGGTTGCGCTGTGCGGCGAGCATCTCCAACTCGCCGCGTTCGGCAGGGGTGAGCCCCACATACACGGGCTTGTCCGACATGGTGCCGCGCGGAGAACGGCGCGGGCCTTTGGCGGTCGTCATGGTCGGTATACTTTGGTCGTTAGTCTTGCGTTACGGTAAGGCTAGTGTAATGCTCTCAATTGAGAGCGTCAACGTAAATGAATTCAAATGAGAACATTCGGCACGCGTCTTCGCGAAGAGCGTTTGAAGCTCGGCCTGAGTCAGGAGGAATTTGCCGCAGTGGGAGGAGTTGCTCGCGGTGCTCAGGCAAATTACGAATCCGGAGAGCGCACACCGGACGCTAAGTACTTGGCCGCGGTTGCCGAGCTTGGAGTCGATCTGCTGTACGTCTTGAAGGGCGTGCGGACTTCCGGTGACGCAGGTTCAGGCAGCGCAATCGGATTTGTCGTCAACGACGACGAGCGCGATGTGATCGAAAACTATCGACTATTTAACGAAACAGGAAAGGCTGCACTGCATGCTTTCATCGCCAGCTGCATCAACACGGCGTCGATGCTTGCGACTGCGACGTCGCGGCGCGCGAAGCGCCTTTCGGAAAATCGGCGTGCAGCCCTTGATCAACGCACCGCTGAGAATGTCGATCGCGCAGTGGCTGAGCTCGAACGGCTGAAGGTCGAGCGCGCGACGAACGCGAAAAAGAAATAGCGCCAAGCCCACCGAGTTACGGAACCTGCGATTGCAGTGCTACGGCGCCGCTCACGGGTGGGGTTTTGACGCAATAGAACCTTTCTTGGTACTGCTCCCCGACTGGACGCGCGCACAGCGGGTACAACACATTCATATGACTAATACTGTATATACATACAGTATTGGGTTAGCATTCTGTAAGCCGGAGATGCCACCGATGGGAGCAGTGCAGGGAGACGCTTCTCGTGAGGCGACCCGGTCTTTGAATGGGTTAAAGAGGGACCAGAAGAATGCACAAGAATATGAATGACAATACGGCTCGTTTGTCGACGACAGCCGTGCAGCACACGGACGTACATTGCTTGTCGAGGCTGTCTTCAGTTCGTCTTGATGTGAGCAACGACGAACGCGAAGAGATACGAGCCACGATCGACAATGCAATGCAGTCGGTAGGCCTCGTTCTCGAGACTGCGCTGCAGGCCATGACGAATCTGCGTGCTGCCCGAGCGGCCTTGTTGCTGTTCGACGCTGATCAGCCTTCGTAAAATCTGCACGGTAAAGCGCCTGACGCCTGACGCCCGCGACACCGAAACAACGCATGCGAGCCGCTGGCAGAAGTCAAAAGTTCGCCGCCTGAATTGCCCCCAGATACAAGAAAGCCCGCTTCGAGCGGGCTTTGTTTCTAACCGATGTAGTCCGGTCTGTGATTCCGAATAGCCTCCGAAACCTTCGTAATCGTATCGGAGCAATGTCGCACAAATTCGTCGTCAACTTCGATCAAGGTCGCAACTTCTGCTGTATCGCCCTCGTTAAAGAAATCCTGTCCATGCAACTTCACACGGAACGGTAGTTGGCCAGCCTTCGCACAGAGAGCGTTATAGCTCTTTCCGCGACCGTGCTTCAAGACATTAATTGCGAAGTACAAGTCTTCGAATCGCTCATTTAGGTCTGTCAATCCGGCCTGGGTAAGAATGGCCTTTGCCTCTTTGAATCCGTCCGCACAGGCTAGTCCGTCCTGCAACCGAGCCTCAAAAATTGAAAAGACGCCGACCGCATGAATTGCCTTCTCAAGCTGTACCGCTTGCAGCGTTTTGATATGTGTCGTCGCGGCGCTTGTTTGCAGTGCCGCCGTAGCCGCCGTCGTAACTTCCTCCAGCTTTGAAAGTATGAGCTCTGTGTTTCTCAGTGCTAGTTCGGTGTAGCTGTGCATTTCGTTCTCGATAGAGGCCTGTGTGTGGCCAACTACGGGCTCTTCGACAAGCTTAAGGCATAGCGGATGTCCTATCAAAGAGCGGAATCCTTCCAGTCACGTCGAATGACCGCTTTGTAGAGGACCGACTGTCACCTTCGGGTCGAGGCTGTGTGAAAACGCGGAAGCACTCGGTTTTCGGGTGTCGCTTTACCCCTCCCAAACCGCTTCGAAGCCCGTATGCGGCGATCTGGCGAGCCGAGTTTGTCAGGCGGTGCGCTCGACGGGAGTTTTCACACAGCCTCGGTCGGCCGCAGACGCAAGAGCGCACCGCGAGCACATCACTCGGCGCCTGTGATTCTCACGAGACCTGTGCATGTCGCGCGGCGCCACGACCTCGTAACGTTCCGTCTGCGGCGCTTGCGTGCATTACCGACACGCCTTACGTGTGTCGATCCTTTTCGTCATGCGCTTCGTTTCCGCTGTAGCGCAGATCGCGACGGCCGTAGGCAGCATCGAGCCGCCACCCCATTTCCGTTGTGCCGACTTCTGGCAGCTCGCGTCGCGGCGCTTCTTCCACGCCTCGATCTTCTTCTCCAGTGCTTCGTTGCAGGCTGGTGAAGCTGCGCTCTTCTCATCCACAACCCGCTGCAGCTCCTGCTCGGCAACGACCTGATCGCGCCACGCGCAGAAGTTCGTACTCGTTTGGTTCGCGTCGCAATGCGAGAGCATCGCGTTCACTTCGCTTGCTGGCAGGCCGCTGCGTTGCGAAATGACGTCCACGGGGTCGCGGCCAGCCGCGAGCGCAGAAACGGAAACGAAAGCAACGATGAGCGCAAGTTTCATTGAGCGCGCTGCCGGGGATGAAACGCGCGGCTCGCTTTCACAGGTCAGCGTAGCGAGGCAGCAAGTCCTGATCGACGAGGCGGATCTCGATACGGTTCGCCACCTCGACGTGCTCGGCATTGTCCGCGGAGAACACGGCATCAGTGACGCTCGCAATGATCGTGCCGGTCTGCTTCTTGCCGGCTTCGGGTACGGGCACCAGGGCGCGTGCCTCGGGAACCTGTTGTACGGTGACGATTCTAGGCAGGTAAAACATCCAGCCCACTCCCGGCTTGTCGTCGAACACTCTCTTCTCGAAGTAGTCGGGCGGCGATACTTCTGCATATAGCGGGGCGAACTCCTCCGCGACCCTGCTCACATAAATGGTGAAGGCATCGAAGCCAATGAGGTCGTCTTCGCCTGTCAACGCTACGGAAATCGAGTTTAGTTCGCCTTGCGGGCCTACGTGGCACGTCATGTTCGCACCCACTTCGGAGCCATCGGGATGAGCCCAAATCGCGACAAACGTTTGATCCTGCGACTTCCGGAACTCTTCTTTCAATACGGCGAGTGCGGCCGTTGACGGCACATCTCCTTCGAATGCGCGGTACAACAAGGCTTCTTTTTGTGTCTCGCCCTTTAGGCGCCATTCACTTCGCGCCAGTTCGCCACGGCGTTCGCCGATGGCATCAATGATCCTGCCAAGCCGGGTAAGCACCGTTTCGAAGTCAGTTGGCGACAGGGTGGTATCCCGAAACTGCGCGTTAATTTCCATCTTCGCCATATTCATGCCTCAAGGTACGACAACGGACTGAATGCCCCATTGCGTCAGAAACCGGAGCATGCGTGCGCGGGTCTTCGGCCCCTGGAAATACCAGGTCAGCTGCGTCGGCGGGTTCTGCCGGACGATACGGCCGTGCCTCATGATCGTCGATTCCATGCTATCAAAGCCGGAAAACGAACCCTCCGCCCAGGGCATTTCCAGAAACTGGTCATAGTTGCCCTTGGCTTCCTGCAACATGCATTGAGCTGGGATGAAGCCATCGAAATCAATGCCCTGCCAGTCCCACTCCTGGCTCCATCCCTCTGAAACGCTGTACGGCCATCCGGTGATTCGGCCTTGATACTCGCGCGCTGCTGCGGTCATGTAATGGTTGGCGTTCTTGAACGTGCCAGCCTCGGGCGGACACTTCTTGCACTTCTCGTCGGTGCGCGGCAGAGCGCGCGTAGCAGGCGTGGCCTTGCTCTTGTCTTTCGGTGTGTCGCCGGACAGACTAGCTGTTCCCGCTACCGCCGCTCCGCCCAATAAGGCTGCGCCAGCGCGCACCAAGACTGGCCCAAGCTCCGTCGCTGCTGCCTCCACTACCGGTACGATGAGTCCCGCCATCGGTCAATCCTCCAACATAGTCGGGGTGTTGAATTTTCCAGCGCATCACGCGCAGATAGTCATGGAACCGCTCGTCGGCAGAGCGACCGGGGCGCGTCAGCCACGCGCGCGTGGCCGGCTTGTCGTAGAACTCAGGCGCATAGGCCTCGATGCGAAGGAACGCGACGAGATTGTCGTCGTCGCGAATGCCGAGTTCGCGTGCGGCCTTGAACGCTCGCCACAGGCGTTCGGGAAGCGTCCGGTCCTCGCCAAGCTTCGGGTCGTCTCTGACGAGATCCTCGCGCACGCGGGCCACGAAACCTCTGGCGTCGATCTCGGCAAGCCCCGCTACCTGTTCGGCGTTCAGCTCAAGCATGGGGATGCACCCTCCTCAGTTCGCCGTTGATTTCCACCAGCCAGTCGAACGTCGGTACAAAGAATTCGGCGTGCTGGGAGAAGGAGAGCAACGCTGCGATGTCACCGATGATGCGTGCATCGTAGAAGCGCAACAGCGCCGTGCGGCCGTCGGGCATGCGTGCGTCCAGTTTCCCGCGCAACTCGTGGGCGAGCGCCGGAAACGCGTATGCGCTGATGAGCCACGACACGCCATCCCCGCTGGCGCCCAGCTCGTGCAGGCGGCTGCGTACCGCGTCCGATGCTGCGTCGACGTCGACGAGCCAAGGACCGGCATCGGCGAGTGAGGCATCGGGGGTACCGTCGAACAGTGCGATGGCGGCCGTTGAGCGTTCCAGTGCGGGGGCATCAGCTGCGTGCGTGTAGAGCAGCGCATCGAACAGCGCGTAGAGCCGCACCGGCATCGATATCTGCGTCTGCCGCTGGGCGAAGTAAGCGGCCATTTTCGAAGACTGCACCGGCTAGCCCCGCATCACGGTCGTCGCGCCGCTTTCAGCTGCGGCCTTCAGGCATTCGAGGCACAGCGTAGGACTCGGAGCGAGCGATTGTGCCGCGGCCACTGCAGCGCCTGCGCCGTGGCTGGCGTCGCCAGCGCCGACGTCATCAATCGTCGCGACGGATTGGGAGGCCACGAGCGTGGCACCACACGCGGTGCGCATCCCCTCGACAGCAGTATCGCGCCCGTGTAGCTGGTGTGGATGAAGGCGCCCGAGCGTGTCCGGCAGGATCGGGAACACGCCCTTGCACTTGGGGCACTCCACCATATGGCCAACACCTGCTATCGCCTTGCCGTCCACTGTGGCACTGTCCGTGCCTTCGAGTACCCGGCCGCCGTGTGTGGTCGTATCGCCCACAAGGATGATGGCGCGCTTGCCCAATTGGCCCCCGCTATGCGTTACAGAAACAGCGCAGGCTGGCACAGTCAAACCCGTTACGCTACCTGCCTGCCCAGAGAGGTAGCGGCGCCCGGATGCCCGTGTTAATTCCCGCCTTTCCTGAAGTGCGAACGATGCCTGTCCGTGGTGGGATCGTCCCGCACCTCCAGCTCGAGCGCCGTGGTGAATCCGCCTTCGCCAATCGTGTGCTTTGCCTTCCTCACGAGCCACGGCGTTTCGTCGATCTCCGGCTTGAAGCCCGACACGATCACCGGCATTTCGGGAAACAGCTCCGGCCTGCCCAGCGCGAGCGTGTAGTCGAGCGTCGCCAGACTGCGCTGCGTGCGCGCATATTCCGCTTCGGCCGCGGCGCGTGCCTCCTTCTCGGTCGCGTAGTCCTCGGGCAGCACCTTCACGTTGCGGTTGTTCTCGCCACCGACCACCACCGATTTACGCTTTGCCTTGCCGTTGGAGTGGTAGTGCGCGCGCACGGCCGCGTAGCTCTCGCGCTGCGCGATGTGATAGCGGTGCTGGTCGCCGCTCGCACGCGTGAGGGTCAGCACGTCGAGCGCCCGGCCGCTCACGGTGCGCCCGGTGCCGATGGGCATGAATAGCAACCGCAGATCCTTCACGTTCATGACGGCGTCGTAACGTTTCGCGAGGCGCGTCAGAAACGACATGTCGGATTCGTGCGTCTGGTCGATGTGATCGATCAGGACCTTCGCGAGCGTGTCGGCCACGGCCGCCGTCAGCGAGTGGCGTGTAGCGATGGCGCGCACGATGGCGCCCAGCGTCTGCCGGTGCCAGCTTTGCTCGCGCCGCTCGTGCATCGCGTTCGTCATGGATGCGGAGCGCGCGCGGATCGTGATGATGTCCGGTGCGCCGCTGTGCTCGACCTCGTCGACCGTGAACGTGCCCTTGTCCACGAGCGGCTCGCCGACCCATCCGATCGATACCTTGATGCCAGCGCCGCGCTTCGGAATCGCGAAGGTGTTGCGCGAGTCGTCCAGCACGAGGTCGAGCATGTCGGCTTCTTCGCCGCGCGATTCGTCCAGCGACAGGCTGATGAGCGAGGGCGCGATGAGCCGCGAGAGGTCGCGGCCGTCGAGCGTGATGCGGTAGTCGGCCTGCGGCTGGATGCGGCCGGCGCGCACCGCCCGTTCGTTGCCTGCCGTCTGCTGCGTGCTCATGCCTGCGCCCCGTCCTTCGCCGCCGACATCACGCTGTCGTCGACCCGTTTGAGTGTCAGCGTAAATTCGACCTTGCGCGGTATGCCTTCCTTCGTGTGGTACGTGGCGGTCTCGTTCAGGCTCTCGATGACGAAGGCGCCATAGACGTTCCCGATGCCATCGACGAGCACGTACGCGTCGCCGGCGTCGCCCATTTTCGCGAGGCTGTCGATGGAGGCGAGCGAGCCGATACCGTTGTCGGGCGCAACCATCCCGTTGAGCGTGACCGTATCGTCGCCCACCCCCGTGTACTGGCTCGCATCACGCGCGCCCACGCGCGGGCTGGTGCGGTGCTTCCAGCTGCGCTGCCGCTGCAGCTCGCGCCACGGCGCGGTAGCGAGCCCGAACACGAACTGGTCGAGGGACATCATCATGATCGTTACCCCTGGTCGGACAGGCGCGAGCCGGCCCGCGCGCGCTTCTCGCGCTCGCGGCGGTCCAGCTCGGCGCGCACGGCCCGGCCGATCTCCGCGGGATCGGCGCCGGCGGCCGGATAGATGTTGATGACGATGGACGAGGCACCGGCCGCGGCGGCAGCCGAACCCGATGCGGCGGCAATTGGCGGGCGCCGGTCGATGGGCACGGACGGCCGCACGAGTGGCGCGGTTTCACGCGCGAGCTGCGCGCCGTTTGCAGAGGCCGGCGTACCAAACGCCGTGGTGGCCACCGCGGCAAGGCCCACGGCCGCGCGCGCGACACGTCCCTGTTCACCCTGCATGCCGAGCGCCGCGCCCTGGCCGATGAACCCGCCCAGCTCGCCGAACACACGCGACGGGCTGTGGATGCCGAGCTTTTCCTTGAACCATCCGACGGTGCTGTCCGCAAGGCCCGTGATGGCGTTCTTCACGGCACCGAGCCCGTTCGTGATCCCGTCGACGAGCCCCGAAACCAGATTTCCGCCGAATTCCATAAAGCGCGATCCGATGTTGCCGAACCAATCCCAGACACCGTCGAACGCAGTCTTCAGCCACTTGACCGTGGCGTCCCACTTCCCGGTGATCCAGTCACCGGCGGCCCCGAATGCGTCCGTGATGGTCTTCCAGAGCGCGGCGAACTTCGGGCCGAGCGTGTCCCAGTTTTGCCAGATATACAGCGCGGCCATTGCGATCAGGCCGATGATTGCGAGCAGCGGGTTAGCCATCGCAAGACGCCCGAGTGTTATCAGCGCGTTGCCCGCGAGCTTCAGCGAACCTATGAGGCTACCCCGGAACAGTGAGGTGAGTGCCCGGAACACTGTGCCGAGAATGCCGCCCTGCATGCCGAGCGTTGCCATGCTGAAGCGCACGATGGCGAGCGGCCCGAGCACACCGGCGAGCGCGATGGTCAACGTGCCGCACACGACAAGGATTGCCGCGAGCGCGGCCAGCACCGTGATGATGACCTTCGCCGCGGTCGAGTGCTCCTTCATGAAGCCCACCACCTTCTCCGTGGCGTTTGCCATCCATTCGAGCCCCTGGTTATAGAGCGGTGAAACCTTCTCGCCAATCTCGAGCTTCAGGTCGCGCAGCTGCGCGAGCGCCGCGATCTCGCGGCCCTGCGTGAGCTGCTGTCCCTTTGCGTCGAGCTGGTCGATGCCGTCCGCGCCGGTGTTGAGCCGCTCGTTCTTGTGGATCTGTTCACGCTGCATGTACATGGTCGTGAACAGGTTCGCGGCCGTGCGGTTCGTGAAGATCGTGGAGATCATGTCCTTGACCCGGTCCGGGTCCGTGATGCCCTTCGCCGCGAATTTCGGCAGCAACACCTTCTCCAGCCATTCGAGCGGCGATGCCTTGAGCTGGTCACCACCCCTGAGCGCACCCGGCCGGATCTGTCTGATGGTGCCGATCTTCGTGTACTCGACCATCTTCGGATCGAGCAGGCCGAGCGACATCATCTGCTTCGCGGCCCGCACCGTGGTCTTGCCCTGGTACACGTTGCTGTAGGCGGACATGAGTCCGGTGCCCACCGCGTGCCCGCCCATTTCCTGGATGAGCGGCTCCATCTGGTAGTAGAACGCGTCCTTGCGCAGTTGCTTGGCCGCAACGCCGCCGGTCTGGATGAAGTCGCGCCACTGGTCGCCGCCCACGCGCCCGCCCGTGGCGGTGAGCACCTTCTGCACCATGTTCGCTTCGTCCCTGAAGGTCTTTTCGTCCTTTGTGCCGCCGCGCAGCTCGATGACCTTGAGCATGTTCATGAACTTCTCTTCGTTGGCGTGCGCGTCCTCGCCTCCGAACATTGCCTCGTTGGCGAACTTCATTTTCGCGAGCGTGGGCATCACCATCTGCGCGTGGTGCTCGTCCGCGAAGATGGTCAGTGCGTCGCGCATCATGAGCACGTTGTCGGTGGTGCTCGTGCCGTACTGCTTCATCGCACGTGCGTACTTCGCAGCGTCGGCCGATGCGTGATCGCCGAGACCGAGTGCCCGGATGCGCATGGCTTCGGCCTCGAACTTCTTCGACTCGTCGAGCGTCCCGCGCAGATCGCCGAGCACGTGCGCGCCGGTGCTCTTCGCGGCATAGCCGCCCACCGCCATGCCGGCGGCCACGCCCTGCATCGCCTGCATGTTCTTCCGCGCGGCCGCGAGGCGCTTCTCGCGTTCGGTGAGCGCCTCGAGGCGGCGCATCTGGTCGTTCATGGTGGCCGTGGTGGACGCCATGTTCGTGCGCAGCTCCCGCTCGTGCTGCGCGAGGTTGCGCGTGCTGATGCCGGCATCAGCGAGCCGGTCGCGCAGCTCGCGCACGCGAACCGCCTGCCTGTCGTGCTCGGTGGAAAGGCGCACGGCCGCCTGCTTCGCCTTCTCAAACTCGGCAACCATCTGCCGCGAGGGCGGCCCCGCCGCGCGCAGCGATGCGGCGAGCGCCGACACGCGCTCACGCGCGGAGTTGAGCTGCGAGGCGGTGGAAGCTAGGCCACCCCGCAGCTCGCGGAATTCCGCGATGCCTTTCTGCGTCTTGCCCATTTCCGCGAGCGCGCGGCGGGTCTCGCCCAGCGACTTCGACAGACCCCGGTTTCCCGCGAGCAGGTTCCTGAGTGGCCGCGTCATGTTGTCGATCACGTCGTACATGACGCGCAGCTTCAGCGTGTTGTCCATCGTCGGTTGCCTGTCATTCGGCGCTGGCGCGCACACGCGCGCGTTCGCGCCAGTCCATCAGCTCGGTGAGCGTGAATGCGTCCATCACGGGCGGTGCCCAGCCAAACACCGTGGCGATATCGGCCATCGGGTCTTCTACGCGGTCTGGGATTCCAGCTTCGATCTGACGGCCTTCGACATCAAAAAACCCGCGAACACACCTCCGATCTGCACGAGGTCCGCAGGGTCGAGGCCGGCCACGTCCGCTTCGGTGAGCGTGGGTGTGCTGATGCGCGGCAGCACCTTCGAGAGCGCGATGACGTCGAGGCTCACGAGGTCGGAGAGCGACACGCCGCGCAGCTCGCCCGAGCGGGGCTTCCTCAGCGTGATGCGGTCGATGGTCTGGGTGCCACGCACGATGGGCGTATCGAGCACGTGCGTGTTCGGGTCTGCGGCCGCGGTTTCGGTGATGGCCTGTTCGCTGTTCTGCATGGTGATTCCTGTGTGGGTAAGAGTTGCGGCCCGCGCGCTCACGTGCGGGCCGGATGGCGTTAAAGGCCGATGGCCTTGCGCAGCGCGGCGAGCAGGTCGTTGCCGTTGATCTTCTCGATCATGTTGATGAAGTCGATCTCGATGACGTCCTCGCCGTTGATGGAGAGCTTGTAGTAGCTGGCCACCGTGGTGACCTTGAAGGCGGTGTCTTCCTTCGCCTTGGCCGTGCCCGGCTCGATCTCCGAGTGGCGGCCCTTGACCACGATCTCGACCGAATCGACGGCGGTGGAGTCCTCGGACTGGTAGCCGCCGGCGAAGCGCAGCAGCACGCCGTCGTGCTTCGTGATGCCGTACTGGCCGAGCACCGCGCGCATGAAGCCGCCGCACGTCCATTCGAGCTGGATGCCTTCCTGCCCGAAGTCCACCTTGATCGGGCCAGACATGCCGCCGCCCTGCCAGTCCTCCATCTTTCGCGTGAGCTTGGGCAGCGTGACCTCGGTCACCTGGCCGACGAAGTTCTCGCCGTTCTGGAAGAGGTTGAAGCCCTTCAGTTTGCGGGGCATTCCCATCGTGTTGTTCTCCTTGTGGTGCTGCCGTTACGCGTTCACGCGCGCGGCGAAGTCGGCGAGATAGCGGTCGGTGATGCGCTGGCGCAGCATCAGATTCTCGAGCGGCGGCACGGGCGTGTAGTCGTAGTCGATGTACGACTTGCCCGACTTGAGCACGTCGGTGGTGTTGGGCTCCGGGTCGAACCATGATGCGCCGCCAATGAGATAGCCCTGCGAGGTCCACTCGCGGAACTTGCCGTTCACGCTCTCGATGACGTCGCGCGGCAGCGAAGGATTGAGTGGCCCGTCCACCACCGTCATCTGCGCCTCGGCAATCGAATCCGCGATCACGTGCGCCGTACGCGTGTAGTTCTCGAAGGCAAACAGCTTGTCGTCCGAGCACGTGCGCGAGCCCCAGAAGCGGAAGCCGTTGCGGTTCACGAGCGTCGTGACGTCCTGCTCGTTGAGATAGCCCGCATCGGTGGCCGGATCCTGCAGATCCCACGACACGTCCGCGCTGATGCCCGTCACGCCGTTGACCGCGACGTTGGACAGCGTCTTGTGCCAGCCCGTGTCGTTGTCGATCTTCGCGCGCAGGCCTGCCGCGAAGGCGGGCGCAGGCATCACCACGGTCGAGCTGGTCACGTCGTCCCACGCGAGGAAGTCCGGCCAGATCACCATGATTTCGCGCTGGCCGAACTGGCGACGGTACGCGGTGGCTTCCTCCTTCGTCTTGCAGCCGTACGCGGACACATAGGCGAAGGCGCGCAGCGACTGCGCGATGGTGCCGAACGCGGAGGCCACGGGCTGCGTGTCGAGTCCGGGCGCGGCGAGGATGCGCGGCTTCACGCCGAACCGTGCCTGCGAGGTGAGCAGCGCCTTCATGCCGGTGTACTTGCCCTCGGGCGTCACGGTGCCGATGACGTTCGAAGTGGTCGCGGCCGCGTCCTTGCCTTCGGCCACGCGCACGACGATGGTGACGGGCTTGGTCTGCCGGCCGATGGCATCGAGCGTGCGGCGCAGCGTGCCCTTCGTGCCCGCCTTGCCGAGCGCCGCAATCACGTTCGTGATGAGCACGGGCGTGTCGAGTGGAAAGGCGGTGGCGTCGGCATCGTCGGCCGTGCACACGATGCCGACGACGGCGGTCGACACGGTACGGATGGGGCGCGTGCCCTCGTTGATTTCCACGACGCGTACGCCGTGGTGGTAGTCCTGCGGCATGAGTTGCTCCTGCGTGAGAGGTGAGATGAAACGGGAGACGCCTATGCGGATGCCGTCGTGAAGTCCGGCGCGGCAGGTAGATCCACCAGTGGCCAGCCTGCGGCGTCCGGCAGCTCGCGCAGCGCCCTGCGCCACGCGAGCAGCGCGTCGAGCTGGGCCGATGTGAGCGTGGTATCGCCGCCGGCGAGCGTTTCGTCCTGATGGCGCGCAACAAGCCAGTCCGTCGCGGTAAGTGCCGCGTCGCGTTCCGCGCGCTTCGCGCTGGCGATGAGTTCGGGTGATGCTGGCGCGGGGTCGAGCACGGCCGGCGCGCCGTTGGCGTCGATCACGATGCGGCCGCCCGTTGCCTGCCCGTCGAGCAGCATCCGGTACTGCGCCGCCGTGATCGCGATGGTCTTCGCGCCGGCCGGTGGCGGACTGATGGCGTCGTCGTAAAAGCCCGTGATGGCGCCGGCGGCGTCATGCGCTGCAAATTTCTGTCCCATGTTCTTCCTCAGTAGCCCACAGCAATCCAGCGAACTGTCGCCGCGCCCGTATAACTGACAAGCATCTGAAGCTGGCTCGCAGAAAGCTGGTTCGTGTTGAGATAGCCCATTGTTCCGGCGCTGTTCGCGATGACCGCGGTGTGCTCAAGGCACGCGGCCGGAAAGGCCACCGGGTAGTTGATGGTGCGAAATGCGCCCGCGGTCCATGACGTGTCACTGAGAACGCCCCACTGGATAATCAGGCCGCCCAGCCACGTGGGAAACGCGATATAGCCGATGACGCCCAGCGAGACAGAGAAGCCGGCGCGCAGCTTCTTCGGCGTGACGATGGTGGTGTCATCGGTGCCCGCGTTCGTCTGCGCCTGGGTGGCGAGTTTCGCGGCGCCCTGGCTGGCTTCGGTTGCCGGCCCGACCGTGCTCGTGAACTTCACGTTCCTGCCGTCGCTGCAGATGACCACGGGCTGGCCGGCCGGCACCACGACATACGAGCCACCGCCTCCCGTGACGGCAGCGTTGAGGTTGTAGTTTCCCGTTGTGGCGTTCTCGACAGTCCACTGACCCGGCTGCTTCGGCAGCAGGACCGACTTGTTGCCTGTCAGCTCGCCGGTGAGCCGCAGCATGGCGACGCCGTACTGTGCGGCCGTGAGCAGCGTGTCGGTCTTGCCCGCCACGTCCACGGTCTGGAAACCATCGGTTGCAGCGAAGAGGGCGGCCATGTTGGCCACGCGCGTGGACATGTCGCCCACAGGCGGTGTCAGCGTGCGCGCCATGCCGCCCGAGACCGACTTGATGACCCATGCACCGCCGTCCGCTACGTTGAGGGCCTTGTTGAGCTGCGCGCGCACCTGCGCGCCCGCCGGGAGATCGCCCGCGTCAAGGTCGGCGTGGTCGCCACCATAGAGCGGCAGTTTCGGAATGACGCTTCCGGCGGCCCCGTTAGGCGTGAACGTGCATGCGCCATCGTTGGTGAACGCCACACGGAAATTCGCTTCCATGCCGTCTAGCAGCTCGGTCACGGCCGGAGACAGGTTCGCGACGATGTTGTTCTTCGTGCCCGTGTCCGGCGCCCACGTGGTGCGGCCAAACTGGAGCACACGACGCAACCAGCTTGTGCGGCTGGCGAGCTGGCGCGGCGCAATGTTGTCCACACCATCCGGGCCCCCCTCGACCGAATCCGAGTCTTCAATCTGCCGGATGCCTTCCGCCCATTCCGGCTTTTCCTCCAGATAGCTCATACGTCGATACTTCCTCTTGTGTACTGGCCGTCATAGCGGCCCACTCCGTTGTGCCGCAGCGGCGCGGCCCTGTAGTTGAGGCGATACAGCTCGGATCGTTTCGGCGCGTAGCGTTCCAGCACGGCTTTCAGGTTCTCGGCCTGGTCGCGCGTGATGGGAACCTTCAGGCGCACGATGTACTGCGCCCACTCTCCGCGTTTGTTGCCGTGCACCCAGTCGCCGTTGTAACGGGCGGTGCCGTTGCGCCGGCGGACGTTGCGGCCTTCCACGATTTCCACTTCGCCAAAGCCCAGACGCCGGATGACTTCGCGGATTGCCCACGGCGTGCCGCGCTTCTGGTGCAGCTGCATGGCGCCCTTGATGAGCGCGCGGCGTGCGTCGTCGGACTCGGCCAGCTCCCAGCCATCGACGGACACCTCGGCCGCGAGATACGGCAGCAGCGCGGCCGGGCACGTGTCCGGGTTCCAGTAGTCGCGGATCGGGATGGGCAGCGAATCCACGGCCGCCAGCGCGGTCGCGGTGCGCCGCTCGAGCGGCGTTGCGTTCGGTGGCAGAAGATCAGGCATAGAGGCCTCCCCATTCGATGAGAACTTCGGTGCAGTACGGCGCCTGCGTGGGGCCGATCACCAGATCGCCGGCCGGCTCGAGGAGTTCGGTCTTCGAGAGACCGGCGGCCTGACAGACGCCCTTGATGGCCGACTCGGCAATGCCCCTGCCGATACGTCGCGCAGACGAAGCGAACGCGATGGCGTTCTTCTGCGCCTGCCCGGTGAGCACGTCGGCGCCCACGGCAGAGCGCGTGTAGCCCTTCGCGCGGATGCGGTACGGCACGATCTGCGCGGACGCCACCACCACCGTGTCGTTGAGCGGTCGCTCGTCCTCGGCGGAGAGCGCTGCTGCCACGGCATCGCACAGAGTGTCGCTCGCGGTGCCGTCGCCCTCGCGCGAGAGCAGCGTCACGAGCACGTCGCCCGGTGCCGGCCGCGAGGCCCTCGCATCGAGCAGCCGGCCATCGACGGCGAGCGCCTTCGATTCGTACGCGGCGCCCGGGCCCGCGACGCTGAAGCCGTGCGGCGCTAGCTGCACGCGCCGGCGCAGATCCTCGTCATCTTCCTTCACGGCGTCGATGCCGTTCGCCGGATCGGCGGGCGTGACGATGAGGCGTTTCAGGCTGAACAGCGCCGCGCGCTGCTCGAGGTCGTCGCCCTTTGCGAAGGCGAGCATCACGGCACGCAGTGCATCGTTCACGCGCTGGCGCCACACGAGTTCGCGGTAGCTGTTCTCCTGCAGAAGCCGTGCGAGCGGTTCCGATTCCAGCTCCACGGTGGCCGCGATCTCTGCCTGCTGGTCTGCCGGCCACAGCGCGATCAGCGCGGCCTTGCGCTGTGCGTAGATGGTTTCGAAGTCGAGCACCTCGAGCGCGTCGGGCACGGGCAGCGTGGCGAGGTCGATGAGGTCGACCGCGCTCATGCCATGCCTCCGGTGAGCTTCACCGATGTCGACACGGCGTCGCCTGTCTCGGTGGTGTAGCCCTCGATATCGACGACGTGCACGCCATCCGTGGTGGATTCGTCGATGACGAGCTGCACGCGCGTAAGCGTGAGCCTCGGTTCCCACCGCATGAGCGCGGTGGCGATGGCCGCATAGAGGCGTGTCGTGGTCGCGCCGTTGCCCGGTGCGTCGATGAGGTCCGGCCCTTCCGAGCCGAACGTGCGGCGCTTCACGCACGACGCGAGCGGCGTCGTGACGATCTTCGCGACCGACTGGTAGAGATGGTCTAGCCCGCCGATGGCGCGGCCCGTGGTGGCGTTCATTCCCCTCATTGCGGCTCGCCCACCAGTTCGCCGTCGCCCTCTTCGAGGTGGCGGTGATGCGGCAGGCTCACGCCCTCCGACGTGACTTCGCCCGTGAAGTCTGCGCGGCCGTCGATCTTCATGGTGGCGCCGCCACCTTCGCCGCCCTTGCCGGTCATGCCGGACTCGAATGCGAACGGACCCTTCACGAGCAGCGCGCCGGTGCAGGTTGTCTGCTTCGCGTCGAGCGTCACGCTCGATGCCTTGACGGTGGCCGTTTCCGTCTGCACGTTGACCGCACCCGGTGCGACCACGAGCACGGTTGCGCCGGCGGGTAACTCAGCTTTCAGCGCATGCGAGGCGTGGTCATAGGTGAGGCGCGCGCCATCGGGATAGAGGCGCGTGTGGGTGCTGGCGCTGCTGTCGGGCGCTGGCGCATCGTCGGAGAAGAAGCCGCGCAAAGCCACGCCCTGCGCGGGGTCTCCTATCGGGCACAGCAGCACGACCTGCTCGCCGCGCGTGGGCGGCAACCATTCGCGCGTGGTGCCCGCGGCGGGCGAGATCCACGGAATCCAGTTGGTCTGGAGGTTCGCGCCGTCCTCGGCCGTGTCGCCGATGGCGACGCGGCACAGGGCGGCCGCGTGGTCGATATCGAGGATCGAGCCCTTGCGTACGGTGTTGCGTGTCTGCCGGCGGATTTCGTTCGTGTCCATGCCAGGCATGGTGCCCATCGCACGCGCGCGATGCGAGCAATGGCGTCCGTACCGGCGCTGGCGACATCGCGCGGACCGTGCGATGCGGTATGTACGGAATGCACAATCCGCGGCTCTTTTGACATTGCTATGGATAACGCATGAAAAACAGCACTGCCATTATCGAAGCCGCAACGGATATCGAGCCGCTCATCAATCGCCTGCACCGCACGGATGCGCTGCATTTCGCACGGACGTTGCCGGACGAATCCATCGACATGCTCTTTACCGATCCGCCGTACTCTTCAGGTGGCCTGCACGCCGGCACGCGGGCGCAGACGACTTCGCAGAAGTACACATCAGGCGGGGCGAAGACCACCTATACCGATTTCGAATCGGACAACATGGACCAGCGCTCGTGGTCGTTCTGGTGTCACGCGTGGCTCACCGAGGCCTACCGTGCGCTGAAGCCTGGCGGTCTGGTGGTCTGCTTCATCGACTGGCGGCAACTGCCCGCGCTTACCGATGTGGTGCAGGCTGCGGGCTTCATTCACCGGGGTATCGCTGTGTGGGACAAGACGGTGCGGCGCGCACGGCCGCGACTGGGCGGGTTCCGGCAGCAGGCCGAATTCATGGTGTGGGCGAGCAAGGGGGCGATGAGTACGCGCGACGTATGTCTACCCGGAGTGTTTGCGCATGCGCTCGACATGCCGAAGAAGCACCTCACGGAGAAGCCGGTCGACCTTGCGCGCGAGGTGGTGAAACTCGTGCCGGAAGGTGGTGTGGTGTGCGACCTGTTTGCGGGCTCGGGCACGTTCCTCGTGGCAGCGCAGGAGGCAGGGCTTCGCTGGATGGGGTGCGAGACGAACGACGTTTATCACGCCGTTGCGGCGCAACGACTTCGACGCGTGAGATCGACTGAACACAAAATAACCTGAGGAGCTGGCGCAGTTCCGTTTTCTGAAAATCTGTCGCGCGCTTCGTGGCCTCAGGCCGCCGCGTTTGGGAACCGATCGCTATCATGTGCGCGGCCGTATTTATGTCACCGATGAAGTGGCCCTATAAATTCACAGTTTTAACGTTTCCCTTTCGCTTCCTTACCTTTTCGTTCTCTTAAGAGGGGGGCTTATATCAGCATGCCATCGGATCTATTCATTGATACGGTCTAGGAAAATTACTTATGCCGAACGAATCAACCCAATTTTACGCGGTTCTCCGTCGCAGCTTCTTCGAAGACGAGATAGCGGACCGTTACTCCTCCATCTCTGAGAATGCGCAGCGCCGCACGCTGCGAAGTCAGCCATCTTTTCTCTCCCGCAAAGCCGCTGCCGAATACTGCCCGTTTGATTCCCGACCATACGATCGCCCGCGCGCAGTCGCTGCATGGAAACCGAGTACAGTAAATCGTTGCGTTCGATAGATCTGCGTGAGATGCTAACGCGTCAAAAATTGCTGCACGTTCGGCGTGTTCAATTAGAAAATAACGGTCAGCCTCGGATACCATTCTTCCTTCCTGAGCGAACGTCGAACGAATCGCGGGAGGAAGAACGTTCGCAGACTGGCTAATGACTCCGTGCCGGTCGGCGATTACTGAACCTACTGCCGACTGTTTAAATATCTTTCCCTTGGGATCATCGGTGTATTGGCGAACGCCAAAAGCTACCTCCAAGTAGTACCGGTCAGCCTCTGTTTGATTTGAGAAGGTTGCGATTCTAGCCCTCACTAAGGATTAACATGCTGTTAGACAAAAACGCAATAACACAAAATAACATTGTCTCCAACCCCTCCGTGGCAAGCCAGCGTGAGACAACATACGACGCGACCGTCGGCGAGATCTTGTTCAAAGGCCAAGTGTTGCCTGGCCAGAGCCACATTTTGGAGCCGCGTGGAGTCGTTTGGGTCATCTCTGCGGAACAGTTTACTCTACCTCTGACCGTAACCGGGCTCGCAACGCTTAAGACTACGTGGACACACGAAGGCGTGTTGGCATTGAATGTTGGCGTCATTGACCCGGGATGGACGGGGCCAGTGGCAACGGCACTTGTTAACTTCAGCAAGAGGCCCTTCATCGTGCGGAAGGGGGATCCCTTCTTTCGGATCCTTTTCCATGAGCACGCTCAGGCCGCGACGAGCGCGCATAGCCCGGCAAGTCGGGACACCTACGTAAAGGGAATTTGCGAAAAGTCTTTGAAATTCTCGGATACGTTCTTGGATATGACATCGCTTGCGAGTGAGGTAGCGGATGAGGTCCTACGGTTTCCGCGATGGGCCAACAGGCTAGCCATAGCCGCCTTGATCGCCACTGTCGCAGCCATTTTTGTCCCGATCTGTATTCAAGTTTGGACCGAGAGTCGCAGTGCGAACGAGCGCATCGCCAAGCTGGAGGTGGAGGTCGAGACGCTAAGCAAAGATAGTCCGGGCCAAGCTCGACCGGCGCCATCGGCGCCACCGTCGAAAACCCGGGAAATGGAGATGCAACCCTCTGCAAAGAAAGCTGGTGTAACGGGCTGAGAGCAACGGAACATTGTATTGACGCTAGCAAGCGCGTGGAGGTGTTCGCAGGTCAGTTGCCGAAGACGAGATCATCCCCTGCGGGTAGCCGATCCTACCCGCAACGTAGTGGTCAGCCAGTCGAGGATTATTGCTCTGTCTGTGTCCGTGAACCCAAGCAGAGCTCGGGCAGGATAGCGGTACTTTGGTCCGCCGGGCGTGACCGGTACCCGCTCGCCGCCTTGATGGATGCGGGCAATACGCCCTACGCGGCCCGCGAAGCCTACTGCGAACCCGTCCGCCTCCGCGTCCACCTTCATCAGCCGCGCCGTGCGCAGCTTCATGAACATCGCGGTGCGCCTGATCCGGCCGCGCTTGTCCCGTCCCTTCGCCTTCTTCTGTGTGGGCTTCGCCTTGCGCGGCTCGTACGCGCTGCCGTCCGGGTTGCGCTGCGCGGCGATCCGCTTCTGCTGGCTGCGCCGCAGCTCGCGCGCCACGTCGCGCATGACGGTGCGGCGCCCGGCCGGCGAGAGCTGGCCGAGTAGTGCACCGGCCCACGTCTCG
Organism: Paraburkholderia sp. A1RI_3L; assembly: GCF_048957895.1. Taxonomy (NCBI): domain Bacteria; kingdom Pseudomonadati; phylum Pseudomonadota; class Betaproteobacteria; order Burkholderiales; family Burkholderiaceae; genus Paraburkholderia; species Paraburkholderia sp. A1RI_3L. The sequence goes on along the minus strand of NZ_JARCHA010000001.1, from coordinate 434,927 downwards.
ACCGCACTCAGCTCGTCCACGTCTGTGCACCCCAGGTGAAGTCACGGTCGGCGCCGGCCTGCGAGTCGTCGACGTGCCCGATGACCCGTTCGCCGTCCGCGCCGGTCGACACCGCCACGCCCTCCGTGAGCTGCAGCTTCACCGACAGATCGACGGTCGTGTGGTTGAGGATGTCCACCTCGAAGGTGATGCCGTGCCCGCGCTCGCCGGCGTTCGTCACGAGGTCGGGCTGGTTTGCACGCACCCATTCGACAAGCGCGACAAACACGGCGTCGGAGTCGCCCGCGAAGTCCATCACGAGCGCGTGCATGGTGTAGCGGTACTCGAACGAGAGCGAGCGGCCGCCGGTGGCCGCAATCGATCCCTCGTCGATGAACACGGCGAGCCGGTCGGGCTCGGCCGCGAGCGACGGGATGGCCGCAACAAGCGCTGCGCGCAGGCTGGCGGGCTTCTTCATGGCGTGGCCTCGCCATCGGCCTCGCGCTGGCACGACACGATCATGTCGACCTTCGCCGCGCACAGTGCCCACGCGCCCTTCGTCGTGGTGAGCGCATCGCCCAGCTCACCGTTGGTCCGTGGCTCCATCGCCGGCAGCGTGCACGGGCTCACCGGCTGGCACGTGTTCAAGGTAATCACGGGCGCCGGTGAGGGCGGGGGCTGCGTGCAGGCGCACAACATCGTCAGGCAGAGGGGTATCAGCCCACGCCCGGAGCGCGGCGTTTTCATGGAGAAGTCTCCGGTTGTCCTGCTGCGCGGCCGCGAGCTTCGCGGCAATCGCGCCGTTCGTATGGTCGAGCTGGGCCTGCTGGGCGGCCCGGTCTTTCTCTGCCCGCTCGAGCCGCCTGATGACGCCGTCGCGCTGCCCGATGTCCGCCTTCGCGCCGGCGAGCTGCCGCCCGGCATCGGCCAGCTCCGCGCGCAGCACGCGCACGTAAAGCACGCACGCCACGATGGCGAGCAGCGCCATCAGGCAGGTGGCAAGCCTTGCTGTCACGCTCATGCCGGCACCGCCTGCGCGTACCGGTCGAAGGCCCGCGCGAGCTTCACGTCGTACAGGTTCGCGGCGTAGCCCTCGCCGTTGTAACCCTTCGCAAACGCGGCCCACTTCCGGCCTTTCAGCGCCGCGACGAGCGCCGGGTCGGCCGCGACGTACCGCACGAACGCCTCGAGCTGCTCCGCTTCGCCGCTTTCCATGCGCGCCACGAACTCGTCGACGCCCGCATAGCCCAGCCGCTTCCAGTGGTACGCCATCACCTGGAATGCGCCCCAGCTCGCCGACTCGTACGCGGCGCCCGCGTCGATCTGTTCCGCCGTGGCGAGCCGCGTGTATTCGGCGGCACCACCGAGGTAGCCGCCGCGCGTCTGCGACACGATGGACGGATACTTCGCTGCCAGCGGTGCAGGGTCGATGCCCCGGAACTGCAGACGCTTCCAGAACACATGCCGCTCGAAGAGGATCACCGGCCGCCCGTCCGCAAGAAACCCGGCGCCGCGCGACTCCACCTCGTTGACGGCCCGCACGCAGGCCACCGGCACACCGAGCGTGGCAGCCGCGCGCACGAGATCCGCGTCTGCAAGGTGCTTCGGATCGCGCCGGCCCGTGGCGAGCGCCGCGTACGTCTTCGTGCCCGCGATGCCGTCCACCACGAGGCCCGTGGCCCGCTGCAGCGCCATCACGGCCGCTTCGGTACTGGCGTCGAACAGGTGCGTGGCGTCGGTCCCGAAGCCCGCACGCGCGAGGCGCCGCTGCAGCAGCCCGACGTCGTCGCCGTGATCTTCCAGCCGCAGTGTCCTCATGTGCCGCTCCCGACGAGCCGCGCGACGTTGCCGCGCGCGCCGAACACGAACAGCGCGAGCAGCACGGCGGTGGCGGCGTCCGGCAGACCCGTCGAGTGGGCATGCAGTGCGTGTCCGATAGCCGAGCTGCCCATCACGGCCACCAGCGCCCAGGCGATCCACGAAACGTGATGGCGGTGGCGGGCGCCGTTCCTGCGGTACGCGAGCATGCGCACGATGGCGGCCGCATATGCGGCGACAGCGATGAAGGTAAGCACCGTCTGCATCACGAGCCCCCCTTCCTGAAGAACGCGAACAGGTCGAGGCTCTTCACGCGCTCAATGAGCTGCAGCGTCACGGTGATGACGAGCGCGGCCGCGAAGAAGGCGGCCACGCCCGTCGAGTGCACGGGCGTCATGTTCACGATCTCGGGCGCCGCGAGATAGCCCATCACGAGCGAGATGAGTAGCCACGCGATGCGGCGCACGGCGCCGAGGTCTTTCGAGGTCACGACGACAAGTGCTGCGCCGGCGAAGGCGCCCACGAGCGCGTTGCCGTCGATGCCCGGCATCAGGCCCGTGAGGCCAATGGCGGCCGACAGCGCGGCGGCGGTGGTGGTGTTGGGTTCGGCCATGGGGTTTCAGTCGAAGAGTTGCAGGAGGGGTTGGGCAACGGCTGCCGCCGTCATGTCGGGCAGATACACGGGCAGGCCCACCGGCAGGAACACGCCGTGGTCGGCCAGCCCCGCGTTCGCTTCGAGCACCGCTTCCACGGTGCCGTCCGTGCGGCCGTAGTGGCGCCAGCACAGCGCGTCGACCGTGTCGCCCTGCAGGGCGGTCACGATCATCAGATCAGCTCCACGGTGGTGCGCGGGATGCCGCGCAGGTCACTGAGTGCCCAGCGCACATTGCGCCGCGCGTCGCATACGGTCGCCTCGAGATCCTCGGCGCGCTGGCCACCCGACTTCGTGGCGTCGTAGTCGCGGTAGCGTTCGGTCAGGTCCGCATGCGCGAGGTGGTACACCGCACGCCGGTACCGCGCGAGCTGCACGCTTTCGCCGCCGATAGACGGCGCCGGTACGTCGGCGAGACCCGCGTGTCCTGCGGCGAGCTGCGTGTCGCGCCACGTCGCCAGCTCGGCATTGACCGAAGCCATCGCGGCGGTGGCCGCCTCGCGCAGGCGTTCCTGCGTGACGGTGCCGTCGAGGCGCATCGCCGCGCGCAGCGCCGTGAGGTCGATGTCGGGAAACCAGCCGTCGTTCGCGATGACCGTGGCCGGCGTGCCGGAAACCGTGCCGGCCGGCGCGGTCGCAATGAAACTGTTCATGCCTGCACCCGTGAAGTGATGGCGGTGGACCGGCACCGGAAACGCGTTGCCATCAGGTGTTGCGTATCCGGTACCGGTGCCGCCATGCCGGAGGGCTCCTTATGGCGCGGCGTTGCCGCCGGCCGTGTCCTGTGTGTCCTGCAGTGCCTGCGCAAGGCGCGCGATGTCCTTCTTCACGCCCACGCGCTCGTTGAGACTGAGCGCGCGGCGCAGGTATTCGAGCGCGGTGGCGGGGCGCGTGGCTTCGAGCGCGAGACCGAGCGCCTTGCAGAGCTTCGCGCGCACCTGGTCGTGCATGTCGGCGGTGGCCGTCAGCACGTCGACGCCCTGCAGGAGATCCGCGTCGAACGTCTCGCCGGCGGCGAAGGCTGCGAGCGCCGCGTCGGCGAATTCCTCGGCAATCACGGCGTGCAGCGTGCGTTCGTACTGGTCGGGCAGCACGAGGCCGTGCGCGGCCGCGTACCGGGCGATATCGAGCGCGCCGGCGTAGTCGCCGGTGTCGATGCGCCACACCATCACGGTGACCAGCACGTCGTCCTGTGCGCCGCGGCCGCCCTCGAGCGCGCCCGCGACGTATTCCGCGTACTCGGGCAGCAGTTCGGCCTTGACCGCGATCTTCTGCTTCACGGACTGGATGGCCTTGAGGCGCCGGCGGTCGCTGGCGAGCTTGGCGAGCATCAGCTCGTAGCGGCTCGCCCCGGCCATCGTGCGGCCCTCGACCGAGGCCGCGGCCTTCGCCGCGCTCACGCGTTCGAAATGGGCCTGTGCGGGGCTCTTCATCGTCAGCCCGCCTGCTGTGCTGCCGTCGCGGCCAGCGCAATGTTCTCGACCACGCAGCCCGCGCCGAAGTCCTCGACCACATACGCGTCATTGCTCGACTCGTAGTTCTCCACGCGGTCGCGCTTCGCGTTGTCGACGATGGAGCGACGGCGCGCGCCCTCCTGGTAGTAGATGGACAGGTTGTCCAGCCGCGTGACCATCAGCGCGTTCGGCGGGAACGAGGGCACGCGCACGGCCGGCAGATTGCCGATGCGCTTCTGGCTCATGATGAGGTCGGCCGCGATGCGCTCGGTGGGCGGCTGCGTGGCGTTGACGATGGGGAAGTACTTGTCGTGCAGCAGCTTGCGCCCGCAGATCACGACGAGCTGGGTGTCTTCCGAATACCACGGCTCGAGCAGGCTGCTCACCGCATCGAACACGAGCGCGTCGAGGTTCGCGTAGTCGCCATCTACGCCCAGCGTCACCTTGCCTTCGACCTTGCCGTGATCGAGCACGCGCTGCGGGGCCGTGTTGCGGTAGTGCTGCAGCCAGCCCACGTTGACGTCCTGCAGCAGCGGGTTGGTGGCCTTGTCGGACGTCGCCGCGCGCTTCACACCGTTGAAGCCGATCATGATGCGGTCGAGAGCGCAGCGCTGCACGATGGCGTCGCGCAGCAGCGTCTGGAAGTTGGGGAACTTCGCCCATGCGTCCATCTTCGCGTACGTGATGTGCGTGTCGTAGTTCGTCTGCTCGCAGCGGTAGTTCTGCGCGTCCACCGTGCCGGGATCGGTCGTGACGCGGTCCTGCTTCGTGGTGTCGGTCGTGCCGGCAATCGGGCCGCCCACGCCGAGGCCGAGCTTCTCGCCTTCCTGCTCGTTCACCGGCATCACGTTGATGCTGGAGAGGAATGCGCTCGATTCCTGGATCTTCCTTTCCAGCGTCTGCTGCACGGTGGGCGCCACCGTGAACTTGTGCGTGGCGTCGGCCACGCCGTTGAGCTGCTGGAGCTGCGTCAGATACGCGGTGAACAGCTCGCGGGTACGGTTCTGCATGTCGGTGAATCTCCGTAAGGGTGTGGGGTGTGGCCGCTTCAGCAGTCCGTCACGACGGCGCCGTTGCCGCCGGTCGCGGGCGGGCGCACGGGGCTGCCGTCGCCCGTGGCCGAGAGCTTCGCGTGCAGCTCGCTGAACGCTTTCTCCGATGTCTCGACGCGTGCGGTGAGCGAGGCGAATGTGGCGTCGACGCGCTGCCGTTCCGTGGCGAACGCCTGGGCCTGCGTGGCGCCATGCGAGGCGAGCGCCTCGACGGCCTGCGTCACGTCGGCAAAGCGCGTGTCGTCGTCGGTGGTCTTCTTCTTCACGAGACCGAGCAGCTCGGCGACCTTCGAGAACACCGACACGCCGTCTTTAGGCGGTGCGCCTTCGGACTCCAGTTCGATGACCGCCTCGACGGAGGCGGAGAACAGGTTGTGCGGCGATAGCTTGCGTGCGGCGAATGGCGAGGCGGCCGGGTTCTGCGCGGCGAACTTCAGCAGCTCGGTGCCGAGGCTCGCGGGGCTGTCGGTGACGGCGAGGCCCACGAGGTACGCCTGCTTCGTGTCGGCGAAGGACGGGTCGATCTCCATCGACGTGTAGACCTTCTGCCGCGCCTTCGTCATGGCGATGAGGTCGTCGGTCGGCTCGATCTGCGCGAAGAGGCCGAGCCTGCCGTCCTCGACCTCGCGTGCTTCGAGTGCGAGCACGTCGCCATAGGCCCGGAACGGACCATCGGGCAGGATGCCGCGGAAGTGCTCGAGGTTGACGCGTGCGCCGTAGACGGCGGGGCTGTACTGCGCGGCCATCTGCTCGATCTGCGCGCGCTCGATGGTGCGCCCGTCGGTGGTCGCGCCTTCGGTCGCGACGCGGAAGAACTTCGATCTGTTTGCCATGCGGTGATTGGTGTGCGGTTGTCGATGGAGGCCATGTTCCGCGTTTGCCCGCCACGCCTCAACGGACGGCGAATGTACTGGCGCCGCCGACATATGGCCGGACGTGCCCGCGCGCGCGTGGAGCCCTACGCTTGCCGGCATGACAGAAACGCCGCTTTCCACCGCACACGAGACCGCATCGCCTGACAGCGACCTGCGCACCGCCGCGCGTGCGCTCTACTGGCAGGGCTGGCGCATCTCGTCGATTGCGCGGCACCTCGGTGTGAAGCGCCCCACGGTGGAGTCGTGGCGCCGGCGTGAACGGTGGAGCGACACCAGCGCCGTGGCGCGCGTCGAGTCGTCGCTCGAGGCGCGGCTGATGACGCTGATCGCGAAGACGGAGAAGGACGGTCGCGACTTCAAGGAGATCGACCTGCTCGGCCGGCAGATCGAGCGCCTCGCGCGCGTGCGGAAGTACGGTGAGACGGGGCGCGAATCGGACCTGAATCCCGCCATCGAGGCGCGCACGGAGGCGAACCGGAACAGGGCGCGCAGTGGCCAGGGCAGACGCGTTGCCCGCAACGAGATGAGCGAAGAGCAGCACGAACGCATCGTGGACGCGTTCCGCGAATCGCTCTTCGACTACCAGCGCGTGTGGTACCGCAACGGCGACCAGCGCACGCGCAACATCCTGAAGTCGCGGCAGATCGGCGCCACGTGGTACTTCGCACGCGAGGCGCTCGTCGATGCGCTGGAGACCGGGCGCAACCAGATCTTCCTGTCGGCCAGCAAGGCGCAGGCGCACGTGTTCCGGCAGTACATCACGCAGTTCGCGCGCGAGGCCGCCGAAGTCGATCTCACGGGCGACCCCATCGTGCTGCCCAACGAGGCGATCCTGTATTTCCTCGGCACGAACGCGCGCACGGCGCAGAGCTATCACGGCAACTTCTATTTCGACGAGTACTTCTGGGTGCCGAAGTTTCGCGAGCTGAACAAGGTCGCCTCGGGCATGGCGATGCACAAACGGTGGCGCAAGACGTACTTCAGCACGCCGTCGAGCGTCGGGCACGAGGCGTACCCGTTCTGGAGCGGCGCGCACGCGAACCGCGGCCGCCCGAAGGAAGAGCACCTGCACCTCGACACGAGCCACGCGGCGCTCGCGCGTGGGCGCCTGTGCGAGGACGCGCAATGGCGCCAGCTGGTGACGGTGGAGGATGCGGTCGCCGGCGGCTGCAGCCTGTTCGACCTCGACGAGCTGCGCCGCGAATACAGCGCCGAGGAGTACGCCAACCTGCTCATGTGCCAGTTCATCGACGACACGGCGTCGGTGTTCAGGCTCGCCGAGCTGCAGCGCTGCATGGTCGACTCGTGGGAAGAGTGGGCCGAAGACTTCTCGCCGCTGCTGCTGCGCCCGTTCGGCTACCGCGAGGTGTGGGTCGGCTATGACCCGGCGCTCTCGGGCGACTCGGCGGGCCTCGTGGTGGTGGCGCCGCCGCGCGTCGCCGGCGGACCGTTTCGCGTGCTCGAGCGGCTGCAGTTCCGCGGCAACGACTTCGAGGTGCAGGCGGACCGCATCCGCGAGGTGACGCAGCGCTACAACGTGACCTATATCGCCATCGACACGACCGGCATGGGGCAGGGCGTGTACCAGCTCGTGCGCCGGTTCTACCCGGCGGCCGTGGCGCTCAACTACTCGCCCGAGATCAAGACGCGCCTCGTGCTCAAGGGGCTGTCCGTGGTGCGTAACGGTCGCCTGCAGTTCGACGCAGGCTGGACCGATCTGGCCGCGGCCTTCATGGCGATCCGGCAGACGGTGACGGCGAGCGGCAGACAGACCACCTTCGCGGCCGACCGCAACGAGGAGACCGGCCACGCCGACCTCGCGTGGGCCTGCCTGCACGCGCTCGACCACGAGCCGCTCGCGGGCAGCGACGGCTGCAATACCTCATTCATGGAGATTTACGCGTGACGAAGGACACGGCCGCCGCGGGCGGCGCAGCAACACACGTCGAGGCGTTCACGTTCGGCGATCCGGTGCCGGTGATGAACACCGGGGACATTCTCGACTACACCGAGTGCTGGTCGAACGGGCAGTGGTTCGAGCCGCCCGTGAGCTTCGCCGGCCTCGCGAAGTCGTTTCGCGCCAGCACGCATCACAGCTCGGCGCTGTTCTTCAAGGCCAACGTACTGGCCTCGACCTTCGTGCCGCACCGCTGGCTTACACGCAGCGCATTCGAGCGGTTCGCGCTCGACTTCCTGACGTTCGGCAATGCGTACCTTGAGCGGCGCGCAAACCGGCTCGGCGGCACGCTCGCGCTCGAGCCGGCGCTCGCGAAGTACATGCGCCGCAGGGCGGATTTCAGCGGCTACGTGTTCGTGAGCGGCTGGAAGGGTACGCACGAGTTCGCGCGCGACAGCGTGTTCCACCTGATGCGCCCGGACATCAACCAGGAGGTGTACGGCCTGCCCGAATACCTCAGCTCGCTGCACGCGGCGTGGCTGAACGAATCGTCGACGCTGTTCCGGCGCAGGTATTACGAGAACGGCTCGCACGCCGGCTTCATCCTGTACATGACGGACGCGGCGCAGAACCAGCAGGACGTGGACGACATGCGCGAGGCGCTCAGGAAGAGCAAGGGGCCGGGGAATTTCCGTAACCTGTTTGTCTATGCACCGAACGGGAAGAAGGACGGCATCCAGCTGATTCCGGTGTCCGAGGTCGCAGCGAAGGACGAGTTCTTCAACATCAAGAACGTGACGCGCGATGACCTGCTGGCGGCGCATCGTGTGCCGCCTCAGCTGCTCGGGATCGTGCCGGCGAACAACGGCGGGTTCGGGGCGGCCGACACCGCGGCGAACGTGTTTGCTCGCAACGAGATTGAACCGCTGCAGGCGCGGTTCATGGAGCTGAATGCGTGGCTGGGGGAGGAGGTGGTGAGCTTCAGGCCGTACGCGCTACCTGCAATAACTGGCCACTAGACGTGTGCGGATATCTGGAAAGTTGCGGCCTTGTGCGCGGAAATATCCGATGCGCTACTCGGCTAGATTGTTGGATTGTGCTCGCACTTCTCCAGTACGAACTGCTCAATCTTGTCGAGTAGCTCAACGCAGTCCCAGCGCAGGTCGTTTTCGTTAAGTCCAGGCATTGAAAGCGCGGCCTCCATAAACTCCACCTTGTTGTCGGATCCCCACGCGCTGCGGCCCTTTGCAAGTGCCTTCGAGGTTCCGTTCGTGCCGCTATCGACGATGTCGGCGGTGGTTAGAAAATCGCTAATCGCCTCGTGATAGGCTTCGTATTGTCCAATCTTTAAACCGTCCAGCGACACTTGATCTGCGTACTTCTCGAAACTCTTCCAGACTACTGTCACGGCATGCGCGACTGCCTTCTCGGGAAGATAGTTTTCCACTTCCCGGCCGCCGGTCCATGCAAACATTGCCGCCCGCGGACGCTCCTTATTTAGTAAATTAATTTGATTAAAAATGCGACGTGCTCCTGCCTTCAGATAGTCACTTGGGGACGAGTTTTTCTCTGGAGCGTGTCGCAAATCGGAGTCAACGACGATGATTGGATGTCGACACACGCTTAGTGTGTCGAATGCAGAAAGGAAATGCGCGTCGTCGGCCGCGGACATATAAGAGATAAGTGCTCCTCCATATTGCATAAATGTGTAATGGAACCCCTCCCTCAGCCCTTTGTCTGATAGCCGTTTTGTGAGCCATCGCCGATAAAACAACAACTCGGTTGGTCCCTCAACCCATATCACCACGTTGGCAGTGAAGAGCGTCTTCGCTGGATGTATTCCGAGTGCTTCAAGCGCCGAATATGCCTCGCGACGTGTTGCGATGGGGTTGACCCCAAGACGCACGTCGAGATTTTCTTCGTTGTAATCCGCTATGCATCTAAAAACGCGCCCGCCGGACGTGAAGACCGGTGCAAACTCGGAGGCGTGTGTTGCGATAACGTATTGGCGACCGTCTTCGAAAATCAAATCTAAAATGCGTGAGCGACGAGTTGGATGCAAGCCATTTTCGGGTTCGTCCCAGAGAACGATGCAATTCTGATCTATGAGCCTTGTAAGGCCAAAGAAACTTAGCGATACCTTGGTACCTGTTGACGCTTTGCCATATGGTGCTCCATTGATGTGTAGTGACTGTCCTCCACCCGCCTCTTCGGATAAATCAATGTCTGCTTGTAGCAGGTGATTTAGTCGCTTCACCGTTAGATCATATTTTTTGAATTCTGATTTTCGTCCTTTTTTTTGAGCCATTAATTGATGGATGAATTTCGGGATATTGCTTTCTAGGAGGTGACTGGCATCGACATCGATATACTCGAAAGATGGCAGTGATAATTCTTTCAAAAATGAGTCTACATCTGAGCGCTGAAATGTTTGCTCGCCAGTTGAGCTTGAAGTGCTTTTTACTAGATTCTTGAGTCTTAACTGTTCCTGACGCTCGGGCAGAGATTTCCGCGCGACATCAAGCTGAGGAGTCATGGTGTGCTGATTTTGTGGGGGCAACTGTCGCATCTGTGTTTCTATTGAACGAATCGTTTCCATTGCTTCTTGGACGGATCTCTCCGCGTCGCTGATAGCGCTGCGTGTGAGTTGCTGCGAAGCAGAAAAGTCAAGAGAGTGATCGGGGAACTCAATACGATTGACACAGAACGTGGAGTCGTCACAGATCACTTCTATGCGCATCGTTTGATGCCCCTCTCCAACATGCTCCGACAATCCACTAGTATTTAGTGGGTTTTGGCTAGAGAACTCCAAATATGCTGAGTTGAATCGGTTCCAAGGATCGTGTTTCGGTAATAAATCGGACAGTGTGTTTTTGCCGAGTATCTCGAAAACAAGCCGTAGCGTATTAAGGATGCTACTCTTCCCTGTTCCATTAGGGCCAATCAGGGCGGTGAGCGAGTTGAGATCTTTCAGCTCAAGAGTGGAAAAGCCGGCGAGCCCTGAAAGTTTACAATTTACTAAGAACATGGATATGAGGACGTGAATTAATAGATCGCTTTTTTTACTGCGCCTGTTGAAGCTGCCTTCTATCGACCGTCGGATGATTCGGATTTGTACTTTGGATTTTGTGGCGCTATTTTTGTCTTGGTAGAAACTGACTCGCGTAGCTACCGATAAAGCATCAAGCAGTCAAAGCAAGAAACACCTTAGCTCAAATTTTATCCGAAGTGTTACCCGGCTATAACCTAGCTCGCGTGACCTGTCGGGCTCGCTTCCATGCCGCCTAATGGCGGATTGCGCTGATAGGCTTTGGCCGGCCGAGCAAGAGTGGTTTGCAGTCCCCTCCGCGCCTGCGGGCTCCGTTTGTCGGTCAGTTTTCTTGCGTCTTCCTCGTTGCATGTCGGGCTTCGCGCTGCGGCGCTGAGTGGCTTCCGTGCCACGCGGAAATGGTGCGTTTTGATGCGCGATCATGTATCGACTAATTAACGGGTCATCGGTCGATTAGCATGAGCGTTTCTTACAACGCCTATGCTTTCCCTTGGTGAATAAGTCGCCGGATTGCTTGCACAACCGAGTTTAACGCTTCAGCTGTCTTAGTTTGGTGTTCCCAGACTCGCAGTACGGTCCAACCCTCAGATTCTAGCCTCGCGTCGACCGCTCTATCGCGCTCTTGGTTTCGCAGCAGCTTGCTTGCCCAGAAATCTTCGTTGTTTTTCGGCTTGCTGCCATGCAGTGGACAACTATGCCAAAAACAGCCATCGACGAAGATGGCCAATTTGTGGCCGGCAAAGATAATATCTGGGCTCCCCGGCAGACGACGCGATAGCCTTAGCCGATACCGTAGTCCCTCAGCCCATAGCGCCTGCCGCAAAACAAGCTCGGGCGCGGTGCCTCGCTGCCGTACCTTAGCCATCAGCGACCGTCGAGCCGCTGACGTCTCAAGGTGGCGGGAGCCCATTAGATCTGTCCAATTAGCTTGGCGATGGTCGCCGCCTTGTCTTGTTTTTTTGTGTATTCCATATACGCACGTTGCGCGCTATCGATGAGGGAGTCGTAGTAAACAATTCGACCATTGATTGAGTCAAGTTGAGTTGCGACGAAGGCTTGGTCGGCCTCGTCCTCCACAGGCTTTCCCAGCACAAAGATCACTTCAACTCGCGCTGGCTTACCCGGCAATGCGACCTGTGCACACTTCTCAATCGCAGATTTGTACTTTCGCCCCTGCCGGACGAGCGTCATAACATCACATGAAACTGTTGCCCGCTTTAGTTCGATCACCAGATGCTGGCCAGCAGTAGTTCTGTACTTGATATCTAATCTTCCCTTGCGCTCCTCATCCGTTAGATTCGCGTCAATATCTCCCCATTCGTGCATGACGCGACTCTCCATAATTTGTGTATCGTCTGCACGCTCCCACGACGGATCAAGCAGCCACAGATGATCGAAGAGATATTTCTGAAGAACTTTCTCCTTCGCGTTTGCGTCTACGAGACCTTTGAACGACGAGATAACGTCCATCCTACCCTTTGCTATATCGTAGTAGAGAGTAGATTCGAGGTCATCGTGCCGTTCAAGCAATGGTATCAATCGCTCAGCCCCATACGATATCGCATCGGCCAATGCTCCCGTCATTTCTTTGATGCGCAGGCGTTCGAACGCATAAATCGCGTGCCGATAAAGTTCTTTACGTTCTTCCGGTTTGTCCTCAAGAGGAAGGGCGTTAATGCGTGCGACCAACTTCACGGCGTGGGGCCGGACGCCGTCGCTTAATGTGTTCAGCCATTCCCGAATAGCTGGGTTTTCTTCTGATGCATCGCTTGCCCCTTCCTCTTCCCTCCAAATATCCCATTGCCTCGCGATTTTGCGCAACGCTTGCCGAAAAAAGGAGATCAAATAACTATATCTTTCATCGTCTTCGACCACACGCTGCCGGTCGCTTGTCGCAATGTCTTCGAGGTCGTCGCTATCTAGGAAGTCTGCTTCTAACTGACCCGTGAGGTATTTTGTGTAAATGCCACCATCGTTGATTGCCTCAAGGATGTTCTCTTGGAACAATCGTCCACGCGCGTGCACCACTACAGAGTTCAGATTGCCCTCGGATGTTTTGAGTTGGCTCGGAGAGCGTACGCTACCGATCCACCCATTAATAATCCAGCCCTGAGGAGGGGGCGCTCCCTTCCATTCGATGTAGTCAACTAGTGCATCCTGCTTTCTAAGGTCATCGCAGTATTTACCATAGTCTGTTGTTTGGCCAATGGACCAAAGGAACTGGACGTTTCTGAGATCGTCCCGATCTTTAAGTGTCACCTCGACGTCGTCGACGAACACACGAAATTCGTTACTCCCGATTACCGAGAAACGTCGCGCCAACTTCTTTCGAAGGGCGGCTGCAGTTGCCGGAATACGTCCGCGCCTGAGGTCGGTTAGCGTAATCTGGGTTCCCTCACGAACGGTCACGCTTTCTGACGGTAGCTCGGGCGGATAGTAGGTACCTTCGCCCTCGTTAATCGCTTCTTGGATGCCTTGAACTGTCATCGTGAGGCCGTGAAGCTCACCATCTTTGGCTGACTGAACCTCTACTTCCCCTGCAATAGAAAATAACGAGAGCTTGCCGATGCCTTTACGTCCCATCGGATCCCGTCCGCGCGGCGTCTTCCGTAGTTCCACGTGGTCGCGTTTTTGATAACCCACGAGCAGATACCGGTCATTCATGTCCGCGACCGTCATTCCGAAGCCGTTGTCCGAAATGACTATCCGGTCACTACTCAATGAAATGTCCACGCGAAGCGCGTCGGCATCCCAGGCGTTTGCCACGACTTCTGTTAGCACTGCGGCGACGTTACTGTACAAGTTTATGCCTAGGTGACTAAGGACACTGAGACTCACCCGCATCTCATACTTGTGCTGTCTTGCGGATCGGGAGTCGAATTCGGATGGAACAGCGGACATTTGGTCCCCTTCAGTACGGGTTATCTGTTACGCGTTCTTGTGACGTTTCGTGTGTTCCAGCAGCGTTTCCCCGATAACTTCGCCGAGCCGCACGGGTACTGCATTCCCGATCATGCGGCCAATTGTCCGGAAATTGATTGATTCCTCATCCGGTGCGAATTGGTAGGTCTCGGGGAAGCTCTGGAAGATAGCAGCCTCTCTCAAAGAAATCGCGCGATGTTGAGTGGGGTGGCCGAAGCGACCATTTCCGTAACCGTAGCAAAGCGTGGTCATTGTGGGCGCTGGAGCATCCCATGACATTCTTCCATATACGCTGGCATACGTTGCACCCGATTCCCTTAGATGACACTTCGCTACGAGTTCTGGGGCCCAGTCTCGCCAAGTGCCGCCCGGTTTAGATTGTTTTATGCGTTTTAGATTTATCTGTGACAGACCACTTGCACAGTGTAGAGGGTCGTCCTCGTCTTTACCACCCGCCTTTAAGGTCGGCAAGTGTCCGATTACATCCCTCACAGTGACGTACTTATCAGCAGCGTGTGTGGGCGGCTTGAGAGCAATTGGGCCGAGCTGTGATGCCAGCAAAACTAGTCGTTGACGCTTCTGGGGAAGGCCATAGTCAGGGCAATTTACTACCTCTGCCCACGTGTAATAACCAGCTTGCTCAAGTCCTCTCCGAAAGTCAGAGAACACTTTGTGTTTTGCGAGCTGCGGAACGTTCTCCATCGTAACCAACTCCGGTTGCGTGTTGACAACCAGGCGGCCGAATTCATATAGCAGGCGCCATTTCTTGTCGGCCTTCGCGTCGCCTCCTTGTCGATATGTGGAGAAGGGTTGGCAGGGGGCACATCCGGCCAGAAGGCGAGTCCCCCGTTTGGGCCACAGGCGAGCCAAGTCATTGCCAGATACCGTAGCAATGTCCGCTCTAACGTAGCGTGCCCCATTATTGGTCTCGTACGGCCACTCGCACGCCTGGTCGATGTCTATACCCGCCGTCACTCTGATGCCGGACCGGATAAGTCCGTGCGTGAGTCCCCCGGCGCCGCAAAACAAATCAATCGCATTGATCGCCATAGCTCTCCCTATGCTCATGGCGCGAGATTCTAGCGGAACTTCCCAAAAAATCGTGGCCTATCAGCGTTGTGCCAGCCCGTCAAGGTGACTGTGAGAGGTGACGCTTGCCAGGGCCTCCGGCGCACGCGCAATAAAACACCTGATCAGGCGAATAGCTCGCACATAAGGAAATTGTTGTATGATGAGCATTGTCCGAAGCTCGGACGCAAACCCGCACTGTGCAACCCCGGTGCAATCCTTGATGCCAGTCTGTCGACTACCTTTCTGGAGAGTTTTGTGCGTAGACGAATTAAACGCTCGCCGGCGGTCACCGCCGCGCTGGTCCTCCTCAATGCCGCCTTGTATGCCGAAGAAAAAGGCCGCGATGTGTCGCGTTACCGCTTTTCCCGCGAGTCGCTTCGGCATACGTCCGGCTGGTACCGGCTCAGCCAGCCATTTCTTGAAAGTCTCGCCGAAGAATTGGAGGCCTTGGGATGGAAACTAATTGATCTGAGCGACACTGAACTCGCAACGATACAGGTTGCGAAAATCGATGTCTGGCCGAAGTTGGGAAACAAGCGTCTTGGCGAAGCAGGCTTGCTTGACGCTTCTGACGAAGACATATTCGACAAGTACGACTCGCACCTTCCCGACTCTTCTGGTGACGCGGATGGCGACGAGTAAAGGCTAGTCCAAACAGCCTTTTTAGGACCACCCGCGCGACCCCATTCGCGGGTGGCCTAAGTCGGGACAGTTCGATAGTCGCCCGGTGCACTGGTAGGCGGCATTCAAGCCGACTGCGTGCTATCGCCCCCAGGCAGTTCGGTGTTTCCAATTCAGCACCGAGGCCCATCAGATAAGCTTCTGAGAACCGCGGGCGCGAACATTTTGGAAACGCAATAAGCTTCTATCTACCTGATATTCCCCGAAATTGCTGCGGCTTTGTAATCAACTGCAATGGTCTCAGCGTGGTGTGGCGGGTTGTCCTTGGAATGCCGCGAGAGCGGCGTGGACCGCCATGTCGAGCATGCTGCCGCGAGTTCGGCTGTACAGTGAAAATACAGTGTGGGCGAACTTGGACGCGCCTGATTGACCTTGATTAGCCTTGGTTTTGCAATTTGCGAGTTGCGCAAGGCATTGATTTTTAAGGGACTGTGGTGCGCCTGTAAAACTCCGAAGGCAGGGGTTGCTGGTTCGATCCCAGCCGGGCGCGCCAAAATTCGAAGTGATGCCAGGTCGGGCCGATGAAATCTGACCTGTCGAAATCAAGGCCCCTAAGGCAAATGCCGAGGGGCCTTTTTCATTTCCGGCGCCGTCATAAATTCCACTTTCTGCGTCACGTGGCGGAATAGCGGCGGAATTAAGAATAATCCAGACTCAACAAAAATTATTTAATGTCTGGAACAGGGATGGCAGAAATCTGGAAATGGGGCCGCTACTGACGAGCCGAGATTCGTCGTCTGGACTGCTCGTTCAGGTAAGATTCATCCTTTCCAAATATTTCGCGCGGAAAGAATGACGACAATAAAACGGTATAAGTCAATTCAAGTGCTCCGCGCACTTGCGGCACTCGGGGTTGTGGCGTTTCACACGGAAGGGGACGTCGGTGCGTACGGATGGGCGCCCCGCGTATTCCCGCATTTTTCCCGATACGGCGAACTCGGCGTTGATGTGTTCTTCGTGATCTCGGGGTTCGTCATTGCTCTTGTCAGCTACGGGGAGCCGCAAGGCTTTCAGGCAGCACGCAAATTTCTTGCGGCCCGGATCACGCGCATTGTCCCACTGTATTGGGCCCTCACCTTGCTGTTCCTCGCGCTTCTCGCCATCGTGCCGTCCGCCTTCGGTCATCCCCGGCTCAATGTCTGGCATGTCGTCACGTCGTTCCTGTTCCTGCCGTCGATCAATTGGTCCGGAGTTATCGCGCCGGTCATAAACGTGGGATGGACGCTCAACTACGAAGCGTGGTTTTACGTCGTGTTTGCCGCTGCCATGTGTATCACCAGTCGCCCGTTGATCGTGGTTGCGACGTTTCTCGGCATCACTTCGCTCCTTCGGCTGGCGCACGGTTCTGGCGTTCCGTTTCTCGTGTACACAGACCCCATCGTGCTTGAGTTTGTCGCGGGCTGCTGCATTGCCACCTACTGCGCGCGCGGAAAGCCAATTCTGCCTGGCGCGGCATTCGTCGTGTTGCTGGGCGTTCTGGTGCTTAGGAAGCTGTACGCGCCCACGCTCACTGACGATAACCGGTTTATCGTGTTTGGCGTGCCTGCATTCGGGATTGTGTTCGCTGCATTGGCACTGGAGGCACGCATCCGTTGGAGCAGTTTTCTCGGCAAACTCGGCGATGCTTCCTATTCGCTCTATCTGACCCACGTGCTGTCGCTGCCGTTTGCCCTGAAGGTGATCCAGATGGCGGACAGGCAGCACCGGCTCCCGGGCGACCTGGTTTGTCTACTTGTGGTCGCCTGCTCGATTGTCGCGGCGTTCGCCTGCTACCGCCTGTTGGAACGTCCATTGACGCGAGTGGCGGGGCGTTGGTTGGCACGACCCGCTGATGCGAACAAGGTGGAGGGAACGATCGCTACCTGACGGAGTTTCTCTCGCGTGACTTCGCCCATACTCACGCGACGAGGTCTTTCTTCTTGTGGAATGTTCGGGTTTGGACGGGCATTTCTTTCCGCAGCCTTTTGCCGGATATGTTGTCGCCCTTTTGCCGGGGGCTTGCGGATCATTCCTGTCTGGTTACGTCGCGACCAACACTGCGACGCATGGGTTTGTGCGCAACGAGATTGATACGCTGCAAGCGCGTTTGCAGGCCCACCGCAAGCCTTGCCAGAAAAGATCCTCCGCTTTCCGCGAATTGCGGTTTTGGAAACGGGAGGTTCCACCGGGCGAAGGTAATTGATGGTAATTTTTTGTAATTCAACGTCATCAAAGAGTTTGGCTGCTTATTCAGAAGGCGTCTCTGCAGGTTTTTATATTTTCATATAAGCTTTCATGTCATCCAATTTTTGATTTCATTTCGCCATGCCTGTGGATAAGGAACGTATTGGAAGCTTCTACGAAAAGTATTTGGGTCGGCAGCCGGATATACCGGGGCTGGAGCACTTCCACCAGTACGATGTGCCGATCGACGTCGAGCGTGCCATCATTGGTTCCGACGAGTTCAGGCGGAACGACCGGCTTGTCCGGTTTCCGGGCACGCTGGTGGCCTGGAAAATCTGCATCCTGGAAGAGGCGAAGCTTATATTCGTGCCGATCGCCAAGAATGCGCACACTTCTATCTTGTCAGCACTGCTGAAACTTAGAGGCATTGACTGGCGAGCCTTTCCCATCCACGACGAGCTATGCGCCCGATTTGGAACCGATGATGACAAGGTCCACGCGGTACTGGCCAGTCATGACACGGGACTGCTGCTCAAGGATTTATCGCCAGATCGCATCGACAAAATTCTCAGAGATCCCGAATACCTCCGCGTGACGGTATTCCGCGATCCATTGGATCGAATCGTCAGCGCATGTAATCACTTCTTCGTTCAGGAGGCGAAAAATCCGCTTGCTCAGCAGCACGCGGCGCAGGTGGTGAACGCCTTCGAGCACGCGCCCGATACGCACACGATAAGCAATCCGTGCGAATTCTGGCTGCGAAGATTAATAAAGTTTCTGGCGTTAAACCGGCATATTGAGCACGATCCGCACTGGGCGCCGCAATACGAATATATCAAGGGCTTGCGAATCGATCATATCGTGCCAATTGAACGACTCGACATCCTGGAGAAGATCGTCGCGGCTCGGAGCGGTAAGCGTTTGCACATCGAGTCGCGCAACGCGCGAGGGACTCGCGACGGCTCGCGCGACGCCATGAACCAGGAATTGCGCGACGCGATCGAGGAGTACTACTGGATCGACCGAAATCTGTACGAAGCGGCCAGAACAAATGCCAGTGAACTCGACCGCCAGTTCGGCGGTAGCCTTGAATACACAGGTCGCCAACCGGCGCAGGTGACCCCACGCTAAGCGGCAACCGGGCGTCCGATCAGAACGAGTGACTCATTCCAGGGCGCACAAGCGTCTGGCCGCGCGACGGCCTCTGACGGCGATGACAGGCCATTCCCCGCATCGCCGACCGAGGCGGTCGCGGCAATCACGTTCCCGTAGGCATCGAGCGTCGTGCCGCTTGCACGCTGATAACCCACGAGCGCATACAGTTCCGTGCGCTTCGGGAGATCGTCGAACGCAGCCAGGTTGCCTTGGTGGTACGTTGCGGATGCCCAAGCCGAGCGAGCCCTGCTGCGTGAAGCTCCCCGCCACGCCGCCGAGCGCGTAAAGCGCCTCGCCAGTCCAACCACTAAAGGTCCGCGACCTGTACTTGATCGCGTTATTCACACGTGAGCTGTGGTCGAGGTTGTTCACGTCCTCCAGCGTTGCGGCCACGCCGCTCATCGACGAACCCGGCGACGAAGGTGTTGGCGGGCTCCCGATAGATAGTCTCCGGTGTGCCGACCTGTTCGATGCGTCCGCCTTGCATCAGCACGATGCGGTCGGCCATTCCCATTGCTTCGGTCTGGTCGTGCGTCACGTAGAGGGACGATCACGCGATGGCCCGGCTGAGCGGCCAGTGCAAGCTCCGCGCGTGAGCAGAGGCGAATGCCCGTTGCCGCGCGCCTTTGGAGGGCAGACGCTACGCCGCTATCGGGCCCAACGTGAAGGCCGCGTTACCCGTGTATGTGCGGCATGACCCGGTGATGAGGGGTGTTCGCGACCGGGTTCTCGACCCGCGTCGCCAGAACTGAATCTCTATGGCTTCGCGCGGCTTCACCGCTTCGCCAGGACCTTCTCGATTGCGTCTTCAAATACGCCCGACGGCTGTGCGCCCACGATCAGAACGCCTTGCACGGTTCCGTTCTTTTGAGCACCCACCACGAAAGAGGGCGTGCCGGAAATACCCAGCGATTGGGCGTATTTGCTGTCTGCGGTGATGTCGGCCAGATACTTGTTGTCGGCCATGCACTCGCGATACTGCTCATCGTTCAGACCGAGACTGTGCGCATACGATGCGAGCGAATCGGTGTCGATCTTGTTCTGATTCTTGAAGACCAGCTCCTTCATTTCCCAGAACTTGTGCTGATCGCCGGCACAGCGCACCGACTGAGCAGCGTTGATGGCCAGAGGGTGAAAATCGAGCGGCACGTCGCGCAAGATATAACGCAGCTTGCCGGTATCGATGTATTTTCGTTTGAGTTCAGGAAAGGTAGTGGATTCGAATCGCGCGCAATACGGGCACTGGAAATCCGTGAACGCCACCAGCGTCACGGGTGCGTCGGGCTTGCCGAGCACGTGCGCGGCCGTAGCTTTCACCGCCAACGTGCGCGGTGCTGGCCTCGCCGCCGCCGTGGGGGCGGCCTGCTTTGCCAGTAATTGCCGGATCTCGCGCAGCTCGCTGAGAATGGCTTCGCCTTGCTGCTTCGTCATGGGTTCGTCTGCAAAGGCTTTGGCGCAAAGCAGAGCGCCGCACAGGCACAACAACGTGGTGGTCCAGAACTTCATGCAATTCCCTGCTTATAACGATTGAATCGCAGACGGGCGGCAGCGCCCATCTGCGCATTGAGAGCGAGCCGGCTAATGACAGATGCCGCCTGAACAGACGCCTGACAGGCAGTCGGTCGATACCAGACAAGCGTTACCCGCGCTACAGGCGCCACATGCGCCGCCGCCGCAGTCCACGCCGGTTTCTGAGCCGTTTTTTACGCCGTCCGTGCAGGTGGCCGCCTGGCACGTTCCCGAAGTGCACACGCCTGATTGACAGTCGCTCGGTACAAGACAGCTGCTGCCCGCGGAACACGTCGAGCAGGTGCCTCCTCCGCAATCCGTAGCTGTTTCATTGCCGTCCTTCACACCGTCGCTGCAGGTGGGCGCCTGGCAGGTGCCTCCCAGGCAGACATCGCCGCCCGTGCAATTGGCGTTGGTGGAACACGGCGCCGCCACGCACGACCCTGAACTGCACGCCTGGTTAGCCGCGCAGACAACACCGCACCCACCGCAATTCGACGCGTCGCTGGAAGTGTTGACGCACGCCCCTGAGCACAGGCTGTAGCCCGAGGCGCACGAGCAACTCACGGCCACGTCCGTCACATTGGTGCTCACGGTGCCCGAAGAATGGCTCACGGGGCAACTGAGGTTAGCGGGCTCGCTGGACACCGTGACGTTATACGGATTGCCGTAAGCAACAGCGGAGGGGAAGGTGAACCGGCCGTTTGCGCCCACAGAAAGACTGTCGCCGCCGTTGTTCTGCAATACCACGGTGCCGCTGGAGAGGCCCGTCAAATTGCCGCCTACCGTGTAGGCGTTCGTGGTGCACGTGATGGCAACGCTGGTGATATCGGCCGTTCCCATCACGCCCGAGCCATTCGCCACGCTACAGCTTTGTCCCGCCGGATTGGCCTGCACGCTGACCGAAAAACTGCCGCCCTGTGCAACGGGCGACGCGAATACGAATGCGCCGTTCGCAGACCTTGCAAGGTTGTCGGTGCCGTTGTTCTGCAACACGACAGTGCCGTTCAATCCGGTGATAGCGCCGCTCACCTTATACGCGTTGGCAGAACAGACGACGGATACGCTGGTGACATTGGACCCGGATACGGAACCTGCGCCGTTGGCCACGGTACACGTCTGCCTGGCCGGCGCCGTCAACACCGACACCTTGTACGCCGCGCCGTTTGGCTCACGGGTTGCGAAGGTGAACACGCCGTTGGCATTGACGGTGAGGTTGTCACCGCCGTTGTTTTGCATCACCAACGATCCGGACAAGCCTGTCACAGAGCCGCCAATCGAGTAGCCGCTTCCCTGCGAAGTCGTGGTGCTGGAGCTTCCGTTTCCGCCACAGCCCGCTGCAAGCGAGACGAAACCGCAGGCGAGTAGCCCGCGTGCAATGCGGGTCGCCCATTTCATATGGCCAACCCGCATTCTGGAGTGTTATCCGGCTGCCCTGCCGGGCCTCCTCGATCAAGAAGAGGACGTAGATCCGCTTGTAGCAACCCCGAACGCCGTCGCATGCCGAGCCTTTATTTGTAGTCGTTTTATAGCGCGGCATAGCCTACACATTGCAAGGATTCGTCGCAAGCGGTAATTCATACGCCGCGTTGCTTTGCTCGCCCGCGCTGAGCACGTCGCGGACCGGCCGCCGACGCCGACGGCAACACACGCCCCAGCACTTGCGGTGAAAGGCTATGTGCATGCTGATGAAGTGAATGTGTAATTTGTCCGCATACGCTGCGCGCCACGTCCTTACCCGGCAAAAACGTTCAGGAATGCAGGACGTCCACCGTGCTCAAGTCCTTGTGAAAACGGCCGTAAAACATGCTGACTGTCAGCCACAAAATATCAGCCACAAAAATGGCGCACGGCAGCGCCCAACATAACAACCCGGCTCAGCACGGACGCAACATGCACACTCTCGCGCACAGCATCAAGTTCAAGATCGTTCTCGCCTTCACCGTCTGCATCGGGCTCATCATCGCGGTTGGCGTGTTCGGACAAATCGGCCTCTCGCGGCTGAACGCGAACGTCAGCGATACGTACACGGGCAATCTCATCCCGATCATCGATCTCTCGGATGTGCGCGCAGCGCAACTCGACGTCCGTCTGCAGGTCCGTCGCGCCGTGTCTTTTCGCGACGCCACGGCGACGAAGTCGGCCATCGATCTCATGCGTGCGGATCTGGAGCAAATCGACAAGAGCTGGCACGACTACTACCCGGCTCGCGTCACCAGTGCGAAGGAACATGAAATTGCGGACCGCTTGAGCAACGCGCTCTCGCAGTTCAAGGCCAGTACCGCCGAACAGGTCTCCGGGCTCGAGGCCGGCAATTACGACGCGGTCGCGGAACTTATCACCCGGAATGGGCAGTTGAACGCGGCGCTCGCCAAATCGATCGACGAAGACTTCGTCGAAAACGAGCACGAGACCAAGGAAGCCGTTACGGACAGCGAATCAACCTTCGGCACCATCCGTTGGATATCCGTCGCACTGATTGGCCTTGGAATTGTGGGCGCAACGGGCGCAATGCTCTACCTCTCGCGCGCCATCACGAAGCCGCTGGGCGAAGCCGTGGGCGTGGCGAACCGCATCGCCGGCGGCCAGCTCGAGAACCGCATCACCGTGCATTCGCGCGACGAATTCGGCCAGTTGCTCGACGCGCTGAAGACGATGGACCAGCAGTTGAGCGAGACCGTGCGTGGCATCAAGTCGAGCGCGGAGTCGGTGACAGTCGCGGCACGCCAGATCTCCGCAGGCAATACGGATCTTTCCGCGCGCACCGAAGAGCAGGCCGCATCGCTCGAAGAAACGGCGTCCAGCATGACGGAGCTCACCGAAACCGTGAAGCAGAACGCCGACAACGCGAGGCAAGCCAACGGACTCGCCACGCGCGCCACCGATATGGCCGACGCAGGCAACGACGCGGTGCAATCGATGGTGGGCACGATCGAACGCATCAGCAGCAGCTCGACGAAGATTTCCGACATCACGGGCGTGATCGAAGGCATCGCGTTCCAGACCAACATTCTTGCGCTCAACGCGGCAGTGGAAGCCGCACGCGCAGGCGAGCAAGGCCGCGGCTTCGCCGTGGTGGCGAGCGAAGTCCGCAGCCTGGCGCAGCGCTCTGCTTCGGCGGCGAAGGAAATCAAGGAACTGATCGGGACCTCGGTCTCGATGATCCAAGACGGCGCGAAGCAGGCAGGCGACGTGGGCACCACGATGGCCGACGTCAAACAGGCCATCAAACAGGTGTCCGATATCGTCGGCGAAATCGCGGCGGCCTCTGAAGAACAGAGCCGCGGCATCGAGCAGGTCAATCAAGCGGTCATGCAGATGGACGAAGTGACCCAGCAGAACGCGGCGCTCGTGGAAGAGGCCGCAGCGGCCGCGCATTCGCTCGAAGAGCAGTCAGTCAATCTGACCGGCACGGTTGCCGTTTTCAAGCTCGCCAATTCGGGCGCGGCTCCCACGTCTGCGGTCGCGGCATATAGCAAGCCGCGCGTTCAGGCTTCCGCGCCGAAGACCACGGCGCACAAGTCAGCAGCAGTCGCACGGGCGAGCAGGCCCGTCGAGAAGCGACCGGTTGTTGCTGCCAGTGCGGCAGCCGCACCCGCACCCGTGCCCGTTGCTGTGGCGGCAACAGTGGCATCGACGCAATCGAATCAGGACTGGGAGACGTTCTGATTCCGGACTTCGCAGAAGCGCGCTGAAGGGGCGCAACAACGCGCGATCTCAGTGTGCTTCCGGCGCTTTCTCAGCCATCCTTACCATCGGCGCGCGCCGACGTCAGATAACCCGCGTACCTGAGCAGGTAGACCACCAGCGCCGCACACCAGCATCCAGCGGCCCCATCGATCCAGGCGCCCGTCATCGCGGGCACAAGCAGCGGGCCGAATACGCGCACCACGGCGGCGGCGATCATGAGCCAGTAAGCCGTGATTTCGTACGGTCCCGCGACGAGCCTGCGCCCAGTGTGACCCAACGCCGTGCGCGTAATCATGGCGATGATCGCGCAGCCCATCGCGCCCACTGTCAACGCGTGGATGGCGAGCGAATGGGGCAGCACGTCGAACGCGGCAAGCGCAAGCATCGCAAAGCCAATGGGCAGCCAGAAGTAAGCAACGTGCAGGATCCAGAGAATGGGCCGCGCACCCACGCGCCACGAGCGCCAGCCGTACATCCGTACGGCGTGGACCACGGCCGCTGCCGCGGCGCACGCGCCCACGAGCCATGCCGGCGCACCGGCTGCGTCCGCAGCGAGCGTCACGACCACGAGCGGCGCAGCAAGCGTTTCGACGGGCTTGAAGCGGCGCACCGTGAAACCGGGGATGGCGTTTGTCGTGAACATCGGCACCACGCGGCCCGCTATCACGGCCACGAACATCACGGCTAGCCCGGTGGCCGCATAGGCGGCGCGCAAGGCGAGGTCGGCGCGGCCGTCCCACGCCCACCAGTGAAAGAGCGCATTCAGTGTGCCGAGCAGCGCGAGCGCCACGGCGAGGAACATGTTGCGTCGATTGCCGGCCGCCTTGAGCACGCGCAGCAGTACCACGGCCGCCACCGGAAGAAAGAGGGAATCGACCACCGCGGCCACGGGTTCCGGTCCCGACCACACCAACACGCGCCCCGCTGCCCACAGCAGCCAGAGCGCGGCAAGGGACGCGCCGCGCGGCGTATCGAGCTGTGTCCACGCGCGCACGGCCGTGAGCAAAAAGCCCACGACGATTGCGGCGACGAACCCGAAAATCATCTCGTGGGCATGCCAGATCACGCCGCTGATCGCCGACGAACGGCCCGCCACCGCGGTGCCGTGTAGCCCGAGCAGCCACAGTGCGATTGCGACCGCGCCGAACACGGCACCGCCCAGATAAAACGGCCGAAAGCCGAGGCGCAGAACAGGCAGTGCTGTTCCAGGCCGATGCGGGTGACCCGAAAAGGGCTCGCTGATTTTCATCATGTTGCTTCTCCTGATTCGCGGGCGCGATCCTGCTCCACCCCAGGTGGACCCGCCCACGCGACGACTACACGGCACCGCCGTGACGCGCCATCATCCGTTCCTGTTCCACGCGCGCGGTGACGTCGCGCGCGACCGCCACTGTTCCGCAGACCGCTCCTTGCCGGTCGTGCACCAGTGCAAAACTCATTTCGACGTAAAGCTTGCGTCCCGACTTGTCCACGGCACGCGTGACCGTGGCGCGGCCATGCAGACGCGTCGTGCCGCTGGCCATGGCTGCGTCGAAGCCGCGCCAGTGGGCAGCGCGCAAATGCTCGGGAATGATCAGGTCGAGCCGGCTGCCCAGCGCCTCGGCAGCGGTAAAGCCGAACAGCGCCTCGGCGGCGCGGTTCCAGCGCGCTATCGCACCCGACCGGTTCGCGTAGATCATGGCGTCGGCCATGTCGTCGATGATTCGCTCGCTCAATGCAGTTGCCTCTTCCATCGTGCTGCTCCCGGATCGGTTTCGCGCCGTTGCCTCTGTCATGGCTTACGTTGCTTCGCGAAGAAGCGGCTACTGCTTCGCCATCCTGACAAGTGGCTGAACCGTTGCCGCGCTTCCCAGCAGCCGCGCGAGCGTGCTGCGTTCCGCGGCGATGTCGGCAAGCGTGTACTTGTCCAGCTCTTCCATATAGGCGCGCAACGCACGCCCGAGGACGCCACGCAGGCCGCATGCCGCGGTAATCACGCACTTGTTGCCCTCGGTGTCGAAGCATTCGACCATGCGGAAATCGGGCTCCGTGGTGCGCACCACGTCGCCCACCGTGACGCGATTCGCGGGCCGGCCAAGGCGCAGCCCGCCGGTGCGGCCCCGAATCGTGTTCAGGTAGCCGGCGCGCCCCAGCGCGTGAACGATCTTGACGAGATGGCCGCGCGCAATGCCGAGCGTGTCCGAAATTTCCTGGATCGTCACCAGCTCGTCGTCGCGTACCGCCACGTAGATCAGCACGCGCAAGCTGTAGTCCGTAAAGTCCGTAAGTCTCATGGAACACCTTTAAGATATGCGAATACTATATCTTTTAAGCTGCCGTCGCGCCAGTCTGTGTGGTAAGTCGCCGTAACGAACTCTCGCAGAGAAACGCGCCACCATACTGATCGATATCAAGCCGTTGCAACCCTGTAGCGAGACAATCACCCAAGTGCAGCCCGCGTGCCGCGCAACGCTAAATGTTCTAACGGTGAGAAATCATATGGAGCAGGAGGCAGCGTCTCAACGTAACAGGGAGAAGTAACCAGATGGGCAACGAAAGAAAAGCGTTACCGCTTGTGTACTCGTGCTCGGGCTGTTCGAGCGCCGCGCAACTGGCCAACCACGTGGCGCTGCAGCTGGACCGCCGCGGCAAGGCCGAGATGTCGTGCATCGCGGGCGTAGGCGGGGATGTTCCCGCGCTGCTGAAAATTGCCCATTCGGGACGGCCCATTCTCGCAATCGACGGTTGCCCCCTCGTTTGCGTGAAGAGCGCGCTGGCCCGTCATGGCATCACGCCGGCGAAGCATCTCCAGCTTGACCAGCAGGGCGTGAGAAAGCGCTTCCACATGGACTTCGATCCCGCCGACGCTGAACGCGTACTCGCAGCAGCGGAGGACGTGGCGCTCGAGCTTGCGGCAGATGCGTCGGTTGTGCAGGAGCACGACGTCGCCTGATTGATCGGCGCCATCCGAAAAACGTAAGCGGCTGAGGGGTCTTTAACGAGGCCTCTCAGCCGCTTTGCGCTTCATCTGCGTCGCCTGGCAGCGGCCTTCAACTGCGCTTTAGTGCCGCGATGCGACTGAGCCAGCGGCGTTCGCCGCTTCGCATGTATTCGCGACGATCGCCGCGCTCAGCCGCGCCACAAATCTCAGCTGCTGCACCCGCAGCCGCCGCCTCCGGCTCCGCCGGCACAACCCGCCGTTTCGCCCGCATCGTTTGCAGCCTGTGCGGCATCCAGCGCGACCACGAAGTCGATCACGATCTGCTGCGGCCGGCGCTCCACGTACTCGATGCGCACCTGTCCGCCGTAGCGCTGCTCGATCTGGTACAGCAGCGGGAGCGGATCGTGGTCGTTGACGAAGCGCATGCGCTCGCCATCCGCGAGCGATTCGATGGCGCCGAATATGGCGCCATGCCGCAGACGCTTCGCAATGCCGCGTGCGTCGAAGATGAATGTGTTGAGGCTCGAACTGTCGGTCATGAAAAGCTCCTTTGAGAAGGAAAAAGTTAGGATCGGGAAAGATCAGGACACGTTCGCGCGGCGCGAGGGACGCAGCGCGAACGCGCGTTGTTCGCCGTCGCGCGGACCGTGGGAGTCGTGCGGACCGCGCTTGCGATGCGGACCATCCGGGCCGCCTCGGCCGCGGGTGCGCTGCGCCGACACCACCGCCGCCAGCAAGGTCAGCGCAAAGGCAGCAATGGCCGCGCCGCTCGCTGCGCCGCCTGCCTGACGCAGTGCGAATACATCGGTGAGCCCGCCCGTTACGCGCAGCGCGAGTGCGCCGTGAAGCGCGACGAGGGGCAGATAGAACACGGGGTGGTACTTCACCGGCAGCCGCGTAAGCGCCGGCAAGATGATGGGAGCGTGCCCAAACACCATCGAAAACACGAAGCCGAGTGTGAGCGCGTGCAGCGCTGCGTCGTGCCACGGGTGGCCCGGCAACAGCGCGCCGCTGAAGCCGAGCACACCGCTCACCGCGAGCCATCCGTAGCCGCTCAAAAGACACACCGCGATGAACCGCGTGAGCCCGCGTTGACGTACGGTGTAGCGCGCAATGTCGTATCGCGCGAGCCACGCGGCAAGCAACACGAGGCTCGCAGCGAAGAGCCGCATGCCGTTCGCGGGTTGCCACAGTGACCACGGAAGGCTCGCGAGGAGTCCCGCCACCGGCATGCAGAAGCTGTGCCGCGCGAAACGCGGCAGACGCAGCATGCGCGTGAGTTCGAGGCGCTCAGCCGCGATGGTGAGCACGAGAAACGCGAGCCATGCGGGCACCGCGTCCGGCACGCCGCCTGTCGCGAACCAGACGACGTTGCCGAACCATCCGCACAGCCCCGCCAGCGCGAGCACGTAGAGATGAAACGCGCGCTGGCGTTGCAGGACGCGAAGATTCGCCCCGAGCGCGACGGTGGCAGCCATCACGAGCAACACTTGAGCAACCACAGGCGACGCGCCCGCGGCCAGCATGACGCCCGCGAGAATCGCCGCGGTAGGCGCCACGAAATAGAGGCGCCGTTGCAGCGCGACGGCCCGCTCGAGACTCACGAGTCCACCGAAGAACACGGGCAGTATGAGCACGCCATGCCAGGCCGCATTCGCCGCCGCGTGCGCGGGCACGCTCACACCGAGCCGCGCGAGGCCGGCCAGCAGCGCGCACGCGAGCGTCAGCGCGATCACGACGGCAGCAAGCACCTTGGCGCAGCGAATGAGCAAACGTGCGACGTTCATGGTGTCAGCTCTCGAGCCAGCCCAGCGCGTCGCGTGCCGCGTCGCTCATCATGGACGGGTCCCATGCGGGTTCCCACACCAACTCCACGTCCACCTGTACGCCGGCGGGCGCGGCTGCCTCGGCGGCGGCCTTGACCTCTTCGAGCATCATTTCGCCCATCGGGCAGGCGGGCGACGTCATCGTGAGGTCGACTCTGATGCGGCCGTCCGCAGGAACGATGTCGTAGACGAGCCCGAGGTCGACAACGTTCACGCCCACCTCGGGGTCTACCACGGTGCGCAGCGCCTCGCGCATCCCGGCAATGATCGTGTTCATGGCAATCCTAAATGCGATGCGATGCGATGCGATGCGATGCAATGCAATGCAATGCAATGCAATGCAATGCGAGCGCGTGGCGCGGGCCGCGCACAGCCCGCGCCGTGCTACTCAAACGCGTTGCGTAACCCGCTTCGCCGTTGCGACCGGTTGCAGTCGCGTAGGCTCCACACGGCGCAGCAGGCGCAGCGCGAACCAGCCCAGGTAGAGCACGCCCGCGGCGAACAGCACGTCGCCCGGCACACGCATCCACACGAGGGCCTGCATGATGGGCGCGTGCACGATCTCAGGCGAACGCGCGTACCAGAGCCCCTTGCTGACGCTCGCCCAGGCTTCGTAGATGCCCGAGGGCAGAATCGAGAGGAACACCATCATGAAGAGCCCCACGTTGAGCAGCCAGAAGGCGGGCTTGAGCAGCGTGTCGTCCCACGCGGCGCGCGGCGAGAGGCCACGCAGGCAGAACAGCATCAGACCGATGCCGAGCATGCCGTACACACCGAAGAGCGCGGCATGGCCGTGGGCTGGCGTCATGTTGAGACCCTGCACGTAGTAGAGCGAGATGGGCGGATTGATCGCGAAGCCGAGCAGGCCCGCGCCCACCGTGTTCCACACGCCCACGGCCACGAAGCAGAGAATCACCCACTTGTAGGTTTGCACCCACGGCGCGGCTTCCGTTCTGCGATACGTGTGCCAGCCTTCCAGACCAATCAGCGCGAGCGGCACCACTTCGCACGCGGAGAACACCGCACCCACGGCGATCACGGCAGTGGAGGCGCCGGTGAAGTACAGGTGGTGCAGCGTGCCGAGAATGCCGCCCGAGAGGAACACGATGGTTTCGAGCACGATCGCGCGATTGGCGCTTTCGATGCGAATCAGCCCGAGCCTCGAGAAAATCAGCGCGATTACCGCCGTGGCGAACACTTCAAAGAAGCCTTCCACCCAGAGGTGCACGAGCCACCATCTCCAGTACTCGATCATCGAGTAGTGCGTGTGTTGGCCCCACGCGAGCGACGACGCGTAGAAGAGCCCGATGCAGGTCGCGGAGAGGAACACCATGGCGATCAAGCCGCGTCCGCTCGTGTTGCGGTCCTTGAGTGCGGGCAGCAGCGCACGGCCCAGCAGAAACAGCCAGAACAGCAGGCCGACGAACAGCAGCAGTTGCCACACGCGGCCCATGCTCGTATAGGCGAGCCCTTGATTACCGAGCCAGAAGCTGAAGTTCGTGCCGAGATGCTGCAACGAGCCGATCCAGCCCAGCGCCGTGGACCCCGCCACGATGAAGATCAGCGCCCAGAACAGCACGTCGACGCCGAGCTTTTGCAGCTTCGGCTCGCGCCCCGAGAGCAGCGGCGCAATGTAGAGACCGGTAGCGAGCCAGGCCGTGGCGATCCACAGCACGCCGAGCTGCGTGTGAATCGTGCGGCTCACCACCCAGGGCAGCACTTCGGCAAGCGGCAAGCCGAAGAAGCTGTGTCCTTCCACCGCGTAGTGTGCGGTGATGGCGCCCATGCCGACCTGCGTGAGCAATAGCGCGATCACCACATAGAAGTACTTCTTCGTCGCACGCATGGAAGGCGTGGGTTCCACGCTGAAGAGCGGGTCCGTAGCGGGCGTTTGCGCCGGCGTTTCGTCGCTGTTGTGCGCGGTGTGGTACCAGATCATGCCGGCGATGCCGCCCAGCAGCAGGATCACGCTCGCAATCGACCACATGCCGTTCGCCACCGTGGGCGTATTGCCGACAAGCGGTTCATGCGGCCAGTTGTTGGTGTACGTGATGTCCGATTGCCCGGGCCGGTTCGTGGTGGCCGACCACGCCGACCAGAACACGAACGAGGCGAGCGCGGTGCGGTCCGCGGCATTCGGAACCGAGCCCGCGGTCATCGCGTATTGGTCGCGCAGCGTGTCGAGCGAGGCGTCCGTGCCGAACAGGCCTTCGTAGTGCGCGGCGACCTCGCGAATGGCGACCGCCCGCGCGTCGGATACCGTGAGCCGGCCCGAGGCGGCGTCGTACCGGTTGGCGCGCATTTCGCGCTGCAGCCGTGCGTCCAGCAAGCCTTGCTGGTCGGCGGGCAGCGCCTGCCAGGTTTTGCCGAACTGCTGTTGGGCCCAGACGTCGCGCAGCCGCAGCGCTTCGCGGTGCAGCCAGTCGGCGGACCAGTCGGGCGCCACATAGCTGCCGTGGCCCCACACCGTGCCCACCTGCTGGCCGCCCGCGGCGAGCCACACCTGCTGGCCGCGGCGGATCTGGTCGCCCGTGAAGAGCGGCTGGCCGCTTTCGGTCACCACTTCGTTCGGAATCGGCGGTGCCGACAGATAGATTTCCCTGCCCAACCACAGCAGGGCCCCAAATGACAGCAGGCAGACGAGCCCGAGCCATGTCCATAAACGACGCGTAGATTGCACTTTCTTCTCCTTCCCAGCGGATGCCGCAAATGTGTCTGCGATCGCGTTGGGCTCGCAGGCGTTAAACATTCATTTCTCGTAAATGTTATCGGCATCATAGGTCGCGCTCAAAAGGGATGTAAAGCGCGAAAAGCAAGCGTCGCGACGGCACCGCCGGAGCGGTGCCGAAGGAAAAATATATTGAAAATATGTATTTAGGCGCGCTGACGGCCACAGCGCCGCAGGTGGGCTGCGCTGTTTGGCCGCAGCCTCTTGAAGCGACGCGCGTGGTGGAGAAACAGCGGAAGGCGGCGCCCGGGCGCTCTTATATAGAGGACGTGACGGAGGCCGCGGGCTCGAACGTTTTCGCGATGCAGTCGATCAGCGTACGCACGCGCCGCGGCTGCACGGCGCTTGCCGGGTAGACGATGCGCAGATCGATGTCGCCCGCCGAATAGTCGCTGAGTAGCTCCACGAGCGCGCCCGAGGCGAGGTCCGCCTCCACGTCGAACAGCGACTTCAGCCCAATGCCGTGGCCGTCCAGGCACCATTGACGCGCGAGCCCGCCGTCGTTGGCCACGCGGCGGCCGCGCACCATCACGCGCTGGATGGCGCCGTCGATGCGGAACGGCCATTCGCCGTAGAGATCCTGGCCGAAGCGCACCACGATGCAGTCGTGCGCCGTGAGGTCGTTGGGATGCTGCGGCGTGCCGTTTGCAGCGAGGTACGCTGGCGAAGCGCACACAAGCCGCCGATACCCGCCCAGCGACCGGCTGCGCAGCGAGCTGTCGGCAAGCATGCCGTGGCGGATGGCGAAGTCGAGCCCCTGGCCCACCAGGTCGACGTAACCGTCGCTCAGGTGCAGGTCCACGGTGACGCCGGGATGGTCGGCCATGAAGGCGTCGAGAATCGGCACGATGCGGCGTCGGCCCATGTCGAGCGGCGCGCTCAGGCGAATGGGCCCGGACAGCGTGTGCATGCCCAGCTTGATGGTGCTTTCCACTTCCTCCGCCTCGGCCAGCAGCCGCCGCGCGCCGGCCACGAGCATGCGCCCCTCGTCGGTGAGGCTGATGGCGCGTGTGGTGCGCACGAGGAGCGCCGCCCCGTAGTACTTCTCGAGCGAGGCCAGCCGCTCGGAGACCGTGGCCGGCGAAAGCCCGAAGTCCCGCCCCGCCGCCGCGAGGCCGCCTTTCTCCACGATGCGCAGGAACAGCGCGAGGTTTTCCAGAATCACTTTTCGGCACTCCCGAAATATTTTTTCGAAACGTACCCGATTATCAGGAAAAGCCGCAAGGGCTACAGTCTGCCGCGCAATTGCCATTCAACGGCATCAACGGACTCAACAGGGAAAGGAATCCGCCATGGACATGGAATATCGCGCGCTGGGACGTTCGGGACTCAAGGTGCCCGTGCTGAGCTTCGGGGCTGGCACGTTCGGCGGCGCCGGGCCGCTCTTCGGCGCGTGGGGCAATACGGACGCCGCCGAGGCGCGCCGTCTGATCGACATCTGTCTGGACGCAGGCGTGAGTCTCTTCGATACCGCGGACGTGTACTCGAACGGCGCCTCCGAGGAAGTGCTGGGCGCCGCCATCAAGGGCCGCCGCGACCGCGTGCTGATCTCGACCAAGACCGGCCTGCCGACGGGCGACGGCCCGAACGACGCCGGCACCTCGCGCTTTCGTCTTGTCCGCGCGGTGGACGACGCGCTGCGCCGGCTCGGCACCGACTACATCGACCTGCTGCAACTGCACGCCTTCGACGCGGCCACGCCCATCGAAGAAGTGCTGGCCACGCTCGACAGCCTCGTGCGCGCCGGCAAGCTGCGTTACGTGGGCGTGTCGAACTTCGCGGGCTGGCAGATCATGAAGTCGCTCGCGATAGCAGAGCAGCACGGCTGGCCGCGTTATGTGGCCAACCAGGTCTACTACTCGCTGATTGGCCGCGACTACGAGTGGGACCTGATGCCGCTCGGCGCGGACCAGGGGCTGGGCGCGCTGGTGTGGAGCCCGCTGGGCTGGGGGCGCCTGACGGGCCAGATCCGGCGCGGCGCGCCGCTGCCCGAACGCAGCCGGCTACACGAAACGGCAAGCTACGGGCCGCCGGTGGACGACGACTACCTCTACCGCGTGGTCGATGCGCTGGACGAAGTGGCCGCCGAGACCGGCAAGACGGTGCCGCAGGTCGCGTTGAACTGGCTGCTGCAACGGCCCACGGTGTCGTCGGTGATCATCGGGGCGCGCAACGAGGCGCAACTGCGGCAGAACCTGGGCGCCGTGGGCTGGGCGCTTACTGCCGAACAGGTGGCGCGGCTGGATGCGGCCAGCGCCGTTACGGCGCCTTATCCGTACTTTCCGTATCGGCGGCAGGAGGCGTTTGCGCGGCTTAATGCGCCGATTTAATGTGCCGATGCGGGTGAGAGGGCGAAATGCCTTAATGAGGTTCGCCCGGCATTGCGTACAAGACCAGATCAGCGCCGTCGATGCCGTGATAGCGCATCGACAGCCGGTACCCGAGCCGATGCAACTGCAAGGGAATCTCGATCATGTCCGGCGCGTGGTGATAGATGCTCACGGCGAGCATGGGCTTCTTCTCGCGAAGAAGCTCCAGCGATTCGGTGATGATGGCCGACTCCGCGCCTTCCACGTCGAACTTGACGTAGCACGGGCCGTCCACGTCCTTCATGAAATGTTCGAGCGTATGGCAGCGCACCACGACCTGGCCGGTTTCGGACAGCCGCGCCGCCATGTCGCCGGTCGCATCGAACCGGAGTTCGCCTTCTTTGCCGTCCACCGCCGCGTGGTGCGCGACGTGATCGATGCCAAGCGCCGCGAGATACGCTCGCAGCTTCGCGAAATTCTGCGGGTCTGCTTCGATCGCGATGATCTTGCCCGGACGCGGAAAGTGCTCGACGAAGAGCTTCACCGTGTCGCCGTCGAAGGCGCCGGCGTCGATGAAACTGACCTTCTCCTCGAACGGTAAGCCGATGCCGTCCGGGAAATACGGCGTGGCCGAATGCTCCTCGAAGTTCCATTCGAGCGTGAGGCGAAACGTGAGCTGTTCCAGGAACGTGCGGCGCGAGGTTTCATCGGCCAGCGCTTCGTACAGCGCCACGATGTCGTCCCGATAGCGGCGATAGACGTCCGGATGTGCGGCGTGTGCAAACGTCAGTTGCGGAAAGAGCCACGGTATATGCATGAACGACAGCGTGTTCGGACCGAATCGCTGCAGCGTCTTGAGGTAGTCGTGGCGCGGATTGTGGATGCACACGATCACCGTGGTCGAAAGATCGGGCCGCTCGCCGAACACCGGTAACCCTTCGATCGTCGTGCCCCGCTTGCCGGGCGTGTCGTCGATGAATCCACGCGGCTCGACACCGATCTGCCTGAACTGCGCGAGCGCCGCGCGTCCCATGTTGCCCGCACCGAGCAGGCAGAAGTTGTTCGGATCGAAAGCAGCCGTCTTCGCTTCGAGTTCGCGGGCCGCGCGCTCGAACAGCGCGTCGATGGTTTCGTGGAGGGATGTCATAGCCTGTTGATCCTGCTTTGCCGCCATTCGATGGCAGACGGTGCCGTCTTTCGGCCCTGGCCGAAGAACACGCGCTCTTCGTTCGTTTTCAGGCGGTCGCCCAGCATGCCCATGAAGTCGTATTGCTGGGCCATGAACGGCGGCACGATGATGTGATTGACGGCGCGCCGCTTCGCGTTCGACGAATTCTTTCCGGTGCGGTGAAACAGCATGCTGTCGAACAGAATCCAGTCGCCGGGCTGCGCGTGCACGCACAACTGGTTTTCCAGCACGTAGCGGTCCGACGGAAATTGTTCGACCTTGTGCGTGGCGGGCAGCACATAAGTGCCGCCCGTGACGTCGTCGAACGGATCCACGCAAAGCAGCGCGCTCAGTGCGAGGCAGCGCGACGAAGTCCAGTGCTGATAGTTCAGGTCGCGATGCCACGAGAACTGATAGTGGTTCGTCGTGGGCACGTTGATGATCGCGTTCTGGGAATACAGGATGTAGTTCCTGCCCAGTAGCGCGTTTGCCACGGCGTGCACCTTGGGGTCCATCGCGACATCGACGAACAGGTCGAAATCGGCGCAGGGCGCTCTCGCGATGTTCGCGTCGTTGATTCGAGCCAGGTTTTGCTCGCCGCCCAGAATCTCGCACTGCTTCTGGTACGACTTGTCCGAATACTCCGAGACAAGCGCGATCGTGGCGGCATCGAAGCTGCCTGGAATGATGCTATAGCCCTTCGTGAAAATCTCTTCGACGCAGAAGTCGATGTCCGTGGCCGATGTGTGCCGTTCGGTGATGCCGTGGCAGATAACGTGTTGGTCGAGCGTGCTCATTGTCTGGGTGAGATATCAAGCGATCGGATTCAAAGCGGCCACGAATAGAAATCGTGCACGACGGTGCGCGCGCCGAACGCCTCTTTCTGGGCGATGAGCCCCGCGTTCAGTTTCAATCCCTGCTCTTCGGTCGAAATGCCGAAGCTGAAAAACTTGCGGTCGCGATACTTCGCGATCAGTTCGGCCACCAGCAGGTCCAGTGCGCCGATTTCGCGGCCGTCATCGGAATTCGCCATGTATTGCGTGTGGACGACGTGCCCGAAGTCGTACACGACGACACCGGCAAGCAGCGCCTCGTCCCGTTGCGCGACGTGCAGCGTGATGGCGTCGGGAAAGCGTCCCGACAGCAACTTCAGCTCAGCGCACGAGTGAGTAGGCTTCGCGCCGAACTTCCCGAGCACCTGCGAAAGCAGCGCGTGAAAGCCCTCGAAGTCCTGCGACTGCTGAACCGTGACGCCGCATTTCTTCGCCTTGTTGATGGCCCACTTGCGGCCCTTCGAAAACGAAAATGGCTCTTGCAGATGAATCACCGACGACGCATCGCGCCGAATGAGCTTCGCGCCGGCGCAGGTCAACGCATAGAGATCGTTCTGGCAAGGCAGGCGGTGAAATACCGTGGGAATCGCCTTGTAGACGATCGTCTGGATGCCGAGCGCGAGGTAGTGTTCCCGAATCGCGGCGAAGGCGAGCAAGGTGTCGTGCGTGCCCAGGTCTTCGGTGTGAAGCAGTCCGCCGTAGGTGAGCCCGCCGTGCGAACTCACCGTGTCGCTGCTGCGGCTCGCGGGAAACACGGCCACGGGTTTCTGGTTGCGCAACAGGATCAGCGAGCAGTCATCGAACCGGTCCCGGTGGTAATCCATGTAGCCGCGCAGATGCAGCAGATTGCCGTTGCACGACTGCCGCACCGTCTGGTCCCAGAGGGCAGCGTCTTCCGTCGAATAGGGCTTGAGCGAGATTGTCGTGTCCACGGCCGGTGTCGAGGTTCAGCGTGGTTCGATCTCGTCGAGCGTTACGCCCGTCGCTTTTGCGCAGCCGAAGCCGTCGTAGCCCATGTTGTTGCCGTTGTAGAACATGTAGGTGTCGTCGCGCACGGTAATCAACGCGGGGTAGCAGAGCGTTTGCGCGTCCCAGCCGGTTGCCGAGAGCGCGATGCCGAGCTGATCGTCGTGCCGCGTCCAGCGCCTGCCATCGGGCGAGCGCGCAAGCCCGGGGAAGTAGTCGCCCTCGCGCGTGCCCTTCGTGTAATACATGACGTGCTCGCGGCCCATCACGTAGACGCGCGGCCGGCCGATGCGGTACTCGCTGCCGCGCACGTCGACGCAAAGATCGCCTTGCCGCGGCACGTCGAGCAGGTCGTCGGCTTCGACGTAGCGAATGTGATATTGCGGAAACGGCTTGCCGTCGATGATTTCCCAATCGTCGCCGGATGCGTACCAGAGCCGCCAGCGGCCGTTCTCGAAGCGCGCCGTATGGATCGCGCCGATGGTGGACTGGCCCGCTGCGCGATCGAGAATCGGCGATTCGCTGATACGCGCAAACGAGTGGCCGCCGTCGGTGGAAAGCGCGACACCGCTGAAGGCGAGGAACTTGGCCTTCGCCACGAGCTGAAAGCCCACGTAGAACAGGTACACGCCGCGCGGGCCGCGCACGACGTCGCCCAGAATGACGCCGTTGTCGTCGAAGCAGCCGTTGCGGCCGATGTCGAGCACGGGTGCATCCGACACATGAACGACGCGCCGAGGGTCTTCGGCGTCCACATCCACGTAGCCGATGCGGCTCACGCCCGCTTCGTCGCGAAAGCCCGCATACACGCGAATCGTGCGGTCATCGAGCCTGAAGGGCGTGGGTGTGAGCGCCGAGTTCTTCATCCACGGCTTGCCCTGCGTCGCGGTATGAAAAACGGCGCCCAGTTTTTCCCAATGAATCGTCGTCATGTGCGTGCGGCAGAGGTCTTACAGGTCCACTTCGGTGGCGAGCTTGCCCGGCACCTGCTTCGCGCCGGTGGCAACGTAGACGCGGTTGGCTTCGGTGTCTTTGGTGATGAGGGCGCCCGAGCCGATCACGCATTGATCGCCCACCTTCACGTGGTCGTTGAACGTGCTGTTCACGCCGAGAAAGCAGTATTCGCCAATCTCGCAGTAGCCCGAGATCACCACGTGCGACGAAATGAACGTGTGGTCTTTGACAACGCTGCGGTGGCCCACGTGGTTGCCGCTCCACAGAATGCAGTTGTTGCCGATGGTGACAAACGGCTGAATCACGTTGTTCTCGAAGATGAACGTGTTTTCGCCGACCACCGCGTTGCGCCACACGAACGCACGCGAGCTGATGTAGGTGGCGAAGCGATAGCCCTTCTTCTTGGCGTCCAGGTAGAAACGCGTTCGCAGCGCGTTGAGCTGCGATGACGGAATCGCCACGAACACGGTGTATTCCGACGGCGGATAGAGCGTTTCGAGCTCTTCGTATGCAACCACGGGTTTGCCGTTGAGTTCAGGCTGGCGGATGTAGTCGCGCTCCACCGAGAACGCCACGACCTCATAGTCGGAATCGTGCGTGAAGTATTCGTCTGCGATCTCGGCCATTTCGCCGGCGCCGATCAATACGAGTTTCCTGGTCATCTTTGCTCCTCCTTCAAAGACCCGGCTATGGATAACCGGGTCTGCTCATACCGCGACTGCCTGTGCCGCGTTACTTGTATCTCAGCCTGCGGGAATGAATGCGTGCCATTGCCCGAGGAAGCGGTCGTCGGCACCCGGCACGCCCGCCGCCAGTTCCCGCATCAACGCGCTGAAGGGCGCCATGTCTGCCACATCCGCCATGCGGGTCGCGATCAGGGCGTCCACGGTCCGGTAGCACTGCGCGGCCTGCTCGTGCTGTAGCTTGCCGAGGCGCTGTCCTGCCACGCCCAGCGCGGCCCACGCGAGAACGGCGAGCTTGTACGCGTGGCTCGTCGTCTGCTGCGTGATCTGTTGCGGGCTCAGGCGAAAGTAGCCGAGCGGGTCGTTGATCACGCACAGCGGCTTGCGCAGGCTCGCCGTGAGAAAGAGCCCGATGTCCGCGAGACCGACGTACGAAATGCCGGCAAGCGTCGTGTCGAGCAGCAGGTTCGCAGCGTCGCGCGTGAATACCGCGTTCGAAAATTCACCGAGCCAGTTGTTGCACGCCGGCACCGTCAACGCGAAGGCAAGCTCGGGCGGCAGCGAAAACACGCGCTGCTGATGCTGGACGACCGCGTCCGGACGCGGCAACTGACTCACGGGCTGGCCGGACTCGAGCGCGGTCCACCGGCGGCTTACCGAGCAGTCGAACGAGCCGCCTGCGTGTACCGCGGCGTGGAACGCGTAGAACTCGGGATAGATGACGTCGTCGTCGAAGAGCAGATGGGCCAGCGGCGTTGCGCCATTCCACGTCCTCAGCAAATGCCGGCAGTTTTCGATCCCGCCCGCGCGCGGACCCTGGATCACTTCGATGTTCATGTCCGCCGTCGCGCTTTTGAGCGGTTCGCTTTGCAGCGCGGCGAGAAACGCGCCGTCGGGACTGTCGTCGGAAACGATGATGCGCGCCGGCTTCAGCGTTTGGTGCTTGAGCGCGATGAGCAGTTCGTTGAGGTACTTCGGCTTGTAAGCCGGAATGAGCGTCGTGATGGTCATGAGTTTATGGGCGCGGCTTATGGGCCCGAACGCCGTCGAAGTAGTCCATCACGGCCTGCGCGACGGTATGCACGTGCTCGGCCTGCAAATACGTGGCAAAGGGAAGGCTCAGCACTTCAGACTGCAAACGCGTGGCGATGGGCAGATCGGGCCACGTCTCGTTCGCGTAAGCGCGCTGATGGTGGCTCGCAATCGGGTAGTGGACGAGCGTGCCGATGCCGCGTTCGGTCAGGTGCGCCTGCAGCGCATCGCGATGCGGCGTCTGGATGACGAAGAGATGCCAGACCGGCTCCACATGCGGCAGCACAACCGGCAACTGCAGCGGCGCCTGGCCGAGCGCTTCGGCATAGGCGCTTGCCAGCGCGGTGCGGCGCGCGTTGTCCTCGTCGAGATAGCGCAGCTTCACGCGCAGCACGGCCGACTGTATCTCGTCCAGACGCGAATTGACGCCGGCCAGATCGTGCCGGTACTTCACCTCGGAACCGTAATTGCGCAGCTTGCGCAACGTGGCGGCGAGTTCGGGGTCGTTCGTCGTCACGGCACCGCCGTCGCCCAGTGCGCCCAGGTTCTTGCCGGGGTAGAAGCTGAATCCCGCGGCGTCGCCCAGACCGCCTGCACGGCGGCCGCGATAACGGGCACCGTGCGCCTGCGCGGCGTCTTCGATCACGCGCAGGCCGTGCTTGCGCGCAATCGCGTTGATGGGATCCATGTCGGCAGGCTGGCCGTACAGGTGCACCGGCATGATGGCGCGCGTGTGCGGCGTGATGGCGGCTTCGACGCGCTGCGGGTCGAGATTGCAGGTCGTCGGGTCCGGTTCGACAGGCACGATGCGCGCACCGGCCTGGCTCACGGCGAGCCACGTCGCGATGAACGTGTTCGACGGCACGATCACTTCGTCGCCGGGGCCAATGCCGTAGGCGCGCAGAATCAGATGCAGCGCATCGAGCCCGTTCGCCACGCCGATGCAGTGTTCCACGCCGCAATACGCGGCGAATTCGCGTTCGAAGGCGAGGGTTTCTTCGCCCAACACGTAACGGCCGGAGTCGATGACGCGGCCCACCGCGCTGCGTATCTCGTCTTCGTAGCGCGCGTTGGCCAGCTTGAGATTCAGGAAATCGATTTTCATGCGTCGTTGCCGGTGCGCCGGCAGCCAGAATGTGCCCGGACGGTTCGCTTCAGGCCGTGGCGGCTTCGGGGTTGCGCGCAAGACGCAGGAATTCGTCGTGGTCACGGATGTAGTCCGCGGGATCGAATGCTGCCGAGGCGAGCACCATGCAGACGCCGCCCGACGAGAAGTTGTCGAGCGTGCGCCACATCATTGGGCAGATGTAGAGGCCGTAATACGAGCGGTTCAGATGAAAGCGCCGCTGCCGGTCGCCGTCGTCGAGCACGATGTCGAAGCTGCCCGACATCGCGATCACGAACTGATGCAGGTTGCGGTGCGCGTGCGAGCCGCGGTCCGAGCCGCCCGGCACGTCGTAGAGGTAGTAGACCCGCTTGATATCGAACGGGACGTGGTTGTCGCCTTCAACGAACGTGAGATTGCCGCGCGGGTCGGTAATCTTGGGCAACTCGATGATCCGGCAGTCGTTGAGTGGCATGACCACGTTCCTCCTGGCTCTATCCATTGACATTGAGCGCGCGTCGCGCGGGAGCCGCCGCGCACGGCTTTATGACTGGATAAAGCTTAGCCCTGTGGGCTGCCTTTCAATCCGCCAAACAGAATGGGCGTTTTGCCCCAATTCCATGGGCGGGCTCTCCAGCGCGTTTACTGCGTGACCGCGCGCTTCGCTTCGATAGCGGCATCCACCAATGCGCCGCGCGTGCGTTCGAAAACTTCCAGGTAGCCGGCGTCGCCGGTTTCGATGGCCGCGAGCTTGAGCGCATCCAGCATGGCGAGTTCGCCCGGATAAGGGCACACGATCGAGCCGGACATCGGCAGACTCAACGGATCGAAACGCGCGGCGCGCCAGTGCGGCTCGGTGGCCAGCAGCAAAGACGCGATGCGCTCGATCACGAATACCTTGGCCGGTACCATCGTGCTGCCGTAGGCCACCGGCCCGTTGAGCAGCGCGGCAAGCTCGCCGTTGCCGCCTTCGGCCACGCCGAGCAGCATTTCGCAGGCAAGCAGCCAGCGGCGCCAGAACGCGGGCGTGGCCACGAAGTAGTTGCAGAAGATGCTCGATCGCGAGTCCATGGCGAGCGTGTGCGGGTCGAACCCGGGCGCGACATAGGGCACCGCGCTTTCGAACACGCGCCAGATGTCGGGGTGATTGGTGGCCGCCTGCTCGAAGGTGTTCAGATGGAACGCGCCCTGATCGAAGTAGGGCGAGAAACTGATGACGTCCGTATTGGCCGGCACGCTCGCAATGAAGGCGTTGACGACGTTGGAGTCGAGCAGCGTCTTTTGCGCGAAGCGCGGCGAAAGGAAGCCGTAGAGCGTGTTTTCCTTCAGCGGACGCGAGAACAGGAACGTGCGAATGGGCCAGTATTCACGCCAGTCCGCACGACCGTCGCGGTTGTCGAGCGGAATGAAGCCGGGGTCGAGCAGCAGGCGCGTTTCGTCCGAGTAAAAAATCTGGTGGATCTCGATGCGCCGGTTGCCGGCCGCCTGCCGTGAGGGTTCAAGCATGATCTGCCTCTGAAAGTTGCTCGCGGGTTTGCTTGTTTCGCGTCCGTGCGAGAGGGCCCATGGGGCCACACAAGGCAGCAGTTTGACTGCCGGGCGCCGATTCTTATCGCTGGAACAGCAAGCCAATTCCCGCCTATTTCGGGGCCAAGGCGGTGGCGGGGCGGACGGCTTGCGGCGCCGCAGCGCACGAGGCGCGGTGCCGCAAACGCACGGCAGCCGGCCTTCACGCTCTCGCGTTGCTGTCCAAAATGGACTGAAAACAAGGTGCTTTTCCGTCGATTGAAAGCCGGGCGTCAGCGCTAAGCTCCTTTATCCGCCGGAAGGCCGCCAGTACGCGCCGGGCCGGGCCGTCTCCATTTTTTGTCTGTCTCCCATGAAGCCCATCCGCCTCGTCTGCGGCACCCGCCACAACGAAGCCGACTTCGTCGCGAACTCCGCGCTCGGTCGCTCGCTGAAGCTCTATCACCACACGCCGCCCGCGCAGTTGCTGCTGTTCGACAACAACACGACGGGCCTGTCCACCATTTACAACCGCGCTATCGACCACGCCGCGCAGAACCCCGCGATCCTCGTCTTCATCCACGACGACATCTCGCTGTGCGACTTCTTCTGGATGGAACGCATCTACGAAGCGGTCCAGCATTTCGACGTGGCGGGCCTTGCGGGCAACACGCGGCGCGTGCCGCGCCAGCCGGCGTGGGCCTTCGTCACGCCGGACTTCCAGTGGGACGCGCGCGAGTACCTGAGCGGCGTGGTGGGGCACGGCAAGGGCTTTCCGTGCACGAACGTGTCGCGCTTCGGTCCGGCGGGCCTGGAATGCAAGCTGCTGGACGGACTCATGCTGATTGCCGACAGCGAGCGCCTCGTGCAAAGCGGCGTGCGCTTCGATGAGCAGTTCGACTTCCACTTCTACGACATGGACTTCTGCCGCCAGGCCGAGCTCAAGGGCCTGCGCATGGGCACCTGGCCCATCAGCGTCGTGCACGAGAGCGGCGGCGCGTTCGGCACGCCGTCGTGGCGCGCCGGTTACGAGCGCTATCTGCGCAAATACGGCGAATGAGCACGTTGCCTGGCGCTTCGTTTCCTCAAGGTGCGGCGGCGCCGGCAGGTGCCGTGCCGCCCATCGAAAGCGGCCTCGCGCTTCAGCACGCGGGGCGCTTCGCTGAAGCGGCGGCCGTCTATCGGCAGATTCTCGCGGTGCAGCCGAATCACCCGGACGCGTTGCATCTGCTCGGGCTTATCGCGTATCACGAAGGCAACTACGCGGGCTCGATGGAGCTCATCATGGCCGCGCTCACGCATCGCGCGAGCGAGATCTACTACAGCAACCTGGGCAACGCGCTGGGGGCCATGGGCAAGCGCGCGGCGGCGATGGAAAGCTATCGCCAGGCCATTGCGCTCAAGCCCGACTACATCCACGCGCACAACAACCTCGGCAACATGCTGCGCGACGACGGGAAGTTTGCCGAGGCCGTGCAGTGCTTCAAGACGGTGATCGCGCTCAAGCCCGATCACGCAGAGGCCTACAACAACCTCGCCAACGCGCAGGTGGATCTGGGCGACCTCGACGGCGCGATTGCGAGCTATCGCCGCGCCATTGCGTTGCGGCCCGATCTGGCGTCGGCGCGCAGCAATCTGCTGTTCATCTTGAGCTATCGCGAGGACTTGAGCCCGGCCGCGTATCTGGAGGAGGCTCGGGCGTTCGGCGAAGAAGTGAGTGCGCGGGCGCGTGCATGGACGAGCTGGAACGTGCCGCTCACGCCGCATCGTGACGGCCGCCCCTTGCGCATGGGCCTCGTTTCCGGCGACTTCAAGGTGCACCCGACGGGGCACTTTCTGGAGAGCATCCTCGCGCATATCGATCCGCGCCGGCTCGAACTCGTGGCATACCCCACGCGCCGGCTCGAAGACGCGCTCACCGCACGCATCAAACCGCGCTTCGCCGCATGGACGGATCTCGCCGTCCTTTCCGACGAAGCCGCGGCGCAGCGTATTCGCGACGACCGCATCGACATTCTCGTGGACCTCTCGGGCCACATGAACTTCAACCGGCTGCCCGTGTTCGCGTGGCGGCCCGCGCCGGTGCAGGCGAGCTGGCTCGGCTATTTCGCGAGCACGGGGTTGGCGTCGATCGATTACGTGCTGGGCGACCCGCACGTGTTGCCCGCGGGCAGCGAGGCGCAGTTCGTCGAGAAGCTCTGGCGTCTGCCCGACAGCTATCTCTGCTTCACGCCGCCCGCCGACCAGGTGGCCGTCGGCCCGCTGCCGATGCTTGCGCAGCAGCACGTCACCTTCGGCTGCTTCAACCATCTGATGAAGATGAACGATGCGGTGGTGGCCGTGTGGGCGCGCGTGCTGCACGCGGTGCCGGGCTCGCAGCTCTTTCTCAAGGCCGCGCAACTGGATGCCGCGTTCGCGCGCGAGACCACGCTGCGCCGTTTCTGGGCGCACGGCATCGGCGCGCAACGGTTGATTCTGGAAGGGCGTTCGCCGCGCAACGAATACTTCGCGGCCTACAACCGCGTGGATATCGCGCTGAGCCCGTTCCCTTATCCCGGCGGCACGACGAGCGTCGAAGGGCTGTGGATGGGCGTGCCGGTGCTGTGCCGCCGCGGCGACCGTTTCCTCTCGAACATTTGCACGAGCATGCTGCATTCAGCGGGGCTGCCCGACTGGATCGCCGAAGACAACGACGACTATGTCGCGAAGGCCGTGGCATTTGCGCACGACCGCGAACGGCTGGCTGCGCTGCGCGGCGCGTTGCGTGCGTCCATGCTGGCCTCGCCGCTTTGCGATGCGGCGCGCTTCGCGCGCAACCTGGAAGCCGCGTTCGAAGGCATGTGGCAGGCGCGCGTGGCGAGCGCTTCGTGACCCCAGCGCC
The DNA here is from genome assembly GCF_048957895.1 of Paraburkholderia sp. A1RI_3L. Classification (NCBI taxonomy): domain Bacteria; kingdom Pseudomonadati; phylum Pseudomonadota; class Betaproteobacteria; order Burkholderiales; family Burkholderiaceae; genus Paraburkholderia; species Paraburkholderia sp. A1RI_3L. The sequence continues at coordinate 390,049 of NZ_JARCHA010000001.1, read as the reverse complement.
TGATCGCGAGCCTCATCTGACGAACCGCAGCGCTACTTGATACACGGACACCCCATGCATGACATCGGCCGGCTGCTGAATACGGCGCTCGCGCACCACCAGGCAGGGCGCCTGGGTGACGCCCACAGCCTCTATCAGCAAATTCTGCGCGTGCAGCCCAAGCACCCGGATGCGCTGCACTTCATGGGGCTGCTCGCGTGCCAGCTGGCGCAGCACGAGGCGGGCATCGTGCTGATCCGCGAATCGATTGCTGCGAACCCGAGCCCGATCTACTACAACAACCTCGGCAACATGCTGCGCGAGCATGGTCAACTGCCCGACGCCATCGACGCCTATCGGCAAGCCATTGCGCGCAAGCGCGACTACGCGGAAGCGCACAACAACCTGGGCAATGCACTGCGCGAGTCCGGCGACGCTGCCGGCGCGATGCAAAGCTGCGCGCAGGCTATCGAACTGCGGCCCGGCTACGCCGAGGCATACAACAATCTCGGCAACGCGCTGAAGGACATGGGGCAGTTGGACGCCGCGGCGGCCAGTTATCGCAAGGCGATTGCGGCGAAGCGCGATTTCAGCGAAGTGCACAACAACCTGGGCAACGTGCTGAAGGCGCAAGGGCAGATCGAAGCGGCGATCGCGTGCTATCGGGCGGCGATTGCGCTGACGCCTCAACTGGCCGTGGCCCACGATAGTCTCGCCGGCGCGCTCATGCATCAGGGCGATATCGACGGCGCCATCGAAAGTTACCGGCATGTGGCGGCGCTTCAGCCGCAGGTGGCCGCGGCGCACAACACGCTGGGCAATGCGCTGAACGCGGCGGGTCGCGTGGGCGAGGCGGTGCCGTGCTACGAGCGCGCCATCGCGTTGCAGCCGGACTTTCCCGATCCGTATCACAACCTCGCGAATGCGCTCAAGCGCGTGGGGCGGCCGGAACAGGCGCTGCAGTACGCGCAGCGCGCCATTGCGCTGCGCCATGATTCGCCGTCGTTTCACAACAACCTGGGCACGATTCTCGCGGACCTCAATGCCTTCGATGCCGCTGTCGAGAGCTACCGCAAAGCGCTCGCGCTGAACCCCGATTTCGCGGAATCGCATACCTGCGTGCTGTTCGGGCAGTCGTATTGCGCGGGGTGGTCGGCGGCTGCGCATCTCGCGGACGCACGCTATTTCGGCGAACGCATGACGGCGCGGGCGAAGCCTTTCGACGCGTGGCCGGCGCTCGAGGACGGCGCGGATGCGGTGCAGGGCAGACGGCCGCTGCGCATCGGCTTCGTCTCCGCGGACTATCGCAAGCATCCGGTCGGCTACTTCCTCGAAAGCGTGCTGCGGCACCTGGACCGTACGCGCATCGAGCCGTTCGCCTATTCCAACGGCTTGCAGTACGACGAACTCACGGCGCGCCTGAAGCCGCAATTCGCGGCATGGCAAGCCATCAACGAGATGAGCGACGAAGCTGCCGCGCGCCTCGTTCACGATGACCGCATCGATATCCTCGTCGATCTCTCCGGCCATACCGGACGCAACCGCCTGCCCGTTTTCACGTGGCGCCCCGCGCCGCTCCAGGTGAGCTGGCTCGGCTATTTCGCGACCACGGGGCTCACGGAGATCGACTACATCGTGGGCGACCGCTATGTGTCGCCGCCCGAAGAGGAATCGCACTTCGTGGAGCGCGTCTGGCGGCTGCCGGACAGCTACCTCTGCTTCACGCTGCCCGCCGGCGACGTGCCGGTGGGGCCGTTGCCCGCGCTCTCGGCGCCTGCGGGTGGCGTCACGTTCGGCTGCTTCAACAATCACAAGAAGCTCAACGACGGCGTGGTGGCACTGTGGTCGCGCGTGCTGCATGCGGTGCCGGGCTCGCGGTTGCTGTTGAAGAACCACCAGCTTGCCGAACCGAAGCTGCGCGAGCTGACGCTGGAACGCTTCGCGGCGCATGGCGTGGGCGCAGACCGGCTGCTGCTCGAAGGGCCGTCGGCGCGCGACGCGTATTTCGCCGCGTTCAATCGCGTGGACATCGCGCTCGATCCATTTCCTTACCCGGGCGGCACGACGAGCGTGGAAGGACTCTGGATGGGCGTGCCCGTGCTGAGCCGTCGTGGCGACCGCTTCCTCTCGCATCTGGGCGAGACCGTACTGCACACGGCGGGGCTGCCCGAATGGATCGCCACCGACGATGACGACTACGTCGCCCGCGCCGTGGCCTTCGCGCGCGATCTGCCGGCGCTCGCGGCGCTGCGCGCGGGCTTGCGCGAACGCATTGTCGGCTCGCCGCTCTGCGACGCGCCGCGCTTCGCGAGAAACCTCGAAGCCGCGTTCGCCCAGATGTGGGAACGTCGGCTCGCGCAAGACACGGAGGGCGCGCAATGACCCCGGGTGTGACCGATACGCCTGCGCAATGGGTCGAAGCGGGCCTCGCGCTCCACCAGGCGGGCCGGCTCGATGAGGCGCGCGCACTCTACGAGCGCGTGCTTCAACAGATGCCGCGGCATGCCGACGCCCTGCATCTGCTCGGCGTGATCGCGATGCAGCAGGCGCGCTACGCCGACGCGCTGGACCTGATTGCGCGTGCCATCGAAATCAGCCCGCAGGCGATGTACTACGACAACCTGGGTTGTTCGCTGCGCGGCTGGGGCAAGCTGGAAGCAGCGGCGGAGAGTCATCAGCAGGCAATTGCGCTCGACCCCGGCAGCGCGAGCGCGCACAACAACCTCGGGCTCGTGCTGTTGCAGATGCGGCTGCCGGCCGCAGCGGCCGCGAGTTTTCGGCGTGCTGTGGAATGCCGGCCCAACTTCGCGGACGCGCATTGCAATCTCGGCAACGTGCTGCGCGAGATGGGCGACTTCGAGCGTGCCGCGGAGCACTGCCGCACGGCGATTGCGCTGAAGCCGACGCTGGGCGAAGCGCACAACAACCTGGGTAACGCGCTCAAAGAGCAGGGCAAGCTGGCCGAGGCCGCAGCGTGCTATCGGCAGGCGCTTGCATTGATTCCGCACGACGCGCAGGTACCGCTCAACCTCGGCATCGTGTTGCGCGAGCAGGGCCGGCATGAGGCGGCCATCGAATGCTTCAAGCAGGCGCTGACGTTGCAGCCCACGTGGCAAAACGCCTGGGGGAACCTGCTCTTCAGCCTGAGCTTTGCCGAAGGGGCGTCGCCCGAGCAATACCTCGCCACGGCCATCGAGTACGGCAAACGCACCGCCGCGCAGGCGCGGCCCTACACGGACTGGCTCACGCGCAGTGCCGATGCGGGGCCGCTGCGCATCGGTTTCGTTTCGGGCGACCTCAGAACGCATCCGGTCGGCTTCTTCCTGGAAGGCGTGCTCGGGCGACTCGATCGAACACGCGTGGAGCTGTTCGCCTACACGACGAAACCCAAGGAAGACGACCTCACGGCGCGCATCAAGCCGCTTTTCAACGGCTGGCGCAGCCTGACCGGACTCGCCGACGAAGCCGCCGCACGCACCATTCGCGACGACGGCATCCATATCCTGCTCGATCTGGCAGGGCATACCGACGGCAGCCGCGTCTCGGTGTTCGCCTGGAAGCCGGCGCCGGTGCAGGCAAGCTGGATCGGCTATTTCGCATCGACGGGGCTTACCGCCATCGACTACGTGATCGGCGACGATTGCGTACTGCCCGCGAACGAGGCGCATCACTTCATCGAACGCCCCTGGCGGCTGCCGCGCGGGTATCTGTGCTTCACGCCGCCGGCCGATGTGGCGAGCGACGCGGCCGCGGAGAGCGCCCGCCCCCTCACCTTCGGCAGCTTCGGCGACCTCGTGAAGGTGAACGATCGCGTGACGGCGGTCTGGGCGCGGATTCTGCGCGAGGTGCCGGACGCGCGTCTTTTCCTGAAGGCGAAGCAACTCGGCGACGAAATCGAACGGCGTGCCACGCTGGCGCGCTTCGCGGCGCACGGCATCGATAGCACACGCATCGTGATGGAAGGTGCTTCGCCGCGCGCCAGTTATCTCGCGGCGTACCGGCGCGTCGACATCACGCTGAGTACGTTCCCGTATCCGGGCGGCACAACGACGGCCGAAAGCCTTGCGATGGGCGTGCCTGTGCTCTGCCGTCGCGGCGACCGGTTCCTTGCGCATCTGTGCGAGACGGTGGTGACGAGCGCGGGACTCGAAGACTGGATTGCGGCCGACGACGAAGACTACGTCGCGAAGGCTGTCGCTCTCGCCCACGACCGCGAACGGCTCGCTGCGTTGCGGGCGGGACTTGCGGCGCGCGTGCTGGCTTCGCCGCTCTGCGACGCGCCGCACTTTGCGCGCACGCTGGAGGCCGCGTTCCACGCGATGTGGCAGGCGCGCTCAGGCGGCGCGCAGGGTGCGTAGGCGCGTTTGCTGTAGCTGACGCCTGCTACGCCGCTCGAGAAAAAGCCAAAAAGAAAAAAGCCGCATCGCTGCGGCTTTCAGGGTGAATCGACGTTCCCGCATTTCGTATGCGGTTGTGCTGGTTGTACGTGTTATGGCATGTCGGGCATGTTCGCCCCGACATCACCTCAAAGCTTTCCCGTCTGCTGATAGAAGCCCGCTGCGGCGATGCGCGTCAACGCGTCGCCCAGCTGGTTCGTCATGACGTCGCGGCCGGCCGTTGCGTGCCCGGTGATAGCGGCGTCGAATTGCTGGATCGCGCGGATCTTCGCCATTGCCTCGGGCGGCTGGTTCGCCGTGAGCGACATGATGAAGGGCGAACGTTCCTCGGCGAGTTGGGCCGCGCGCAGCCAGTCTCCGGCCGACGCCGCGGCGCTCATGGCCTCGGTCAGTTCGTAGGCGCGATCAAGCGTGTGCTGTGACATCTGTTTCGATCCTCGACGAGTCCGTCAGTGAGGCGGGTAAGGCGTTACGCCTTGTTCAGCGTGCCGGCGCTGCCGTTGCCGCCGAACAGCTGGTTCAGGTACGTCGTGTTGCTCTGCATGGTTGTCATCAGCGTGTTCAGCGCCGTGAACTGCGCGTTGTACTGGCTGGTGAGCGTGGCCTGGTACGCCGTCAGATCGCTCTGCTGTTGCGTCAGGTTCGAGAGGTCCGAATTGAGCGCCGACGTGCGCTGGCTGATCATGCCGCCAGCCTGCGTGTACTGGTTCGCGTAGGTGTTGAGCGTGGTGCCGATGCCGTTGGTCGTGTTGAACAGCGCCGACACCGTGGTCGGGCTGCTGGTGACGGCGGCCTGCAACTTCGAGCTGTCGATGCTGATCGTGCCGTCGGGCTGAAGATCGAGACCGATCGAGGCGAGGCTGTAGGTCGAGCCGCCCGTCGTGACGCCGCCGCTGATGATGCTCGCGAGGCCGTTCACGGCCGAGTTCGTCATGGCGTCGCCCAGCAGCGGACCCGCGGTTGCGCTGCTCGTGGACGAAGCGGCGCTGTAGGACGTGAGCGACGACGTGGTGGAGACCCACGAGTTATAGGCGTTGACGAAGTCGGTGATCGCGGTGACAGAGGCGTTCGTGTCGTTTGCGACCGTCAGCGTCTGGGTCGTGCCCACCGCCGCGCTCGTGAGGTTCAGCGTGACGCCGGTGAGTGCCGTGGTGTCGGTGTTGCTTGCGCTCGTGACAGCGTTGCCGTCGATGGTGTACTTCGCGTCCTGCGCGGCTGTGACCTGCGTGAAGCTCGCCGTGTTGAGCCCCGTGTCCACACCGCTGCCCGCCGAAATGGACACCGTGTTCGCCGCGCCCGTGGCGTTGGACGTGAGCACGAGGTGCTGGCCGTCTGCCGCGGTGATGACGGTGGCGGTGACGCCGGGGTTGTTCGATGCGTTGTTGATTGTCGAGGCGAGGCCGCTCAACGTGTTGTTCGCCGACGTGAGATTCACCGTCATCGAGCTGCTGCCCACGCCGATGGTCACCGTGCCGGTGCCAAGCGTCGCGCTGCTCGCATAGGCGCCCGACGAAATCTTGTTGGCCGTCGCGATCTGCTGCACGTTGATCGAGTACGAGCCGGGCACAGCGACGCCGTTCTTGGGCGTCGCGGTGATGCCGGTACCCGAGAGGGTCGCCGTCAGCTGCGTGAGCGAGGTGCCGTCCGAGAGGCCGGAAAGCTTGGTTTGCAGCGCGGCAAGCGACGACTGGATCTGGCCGATGGCCGAGAGTTCGGTGTTGTCGCTCGTCTGCGCGCTCGTCAAGGTCGCGGCCTGGCCCGCGGTCTTCGCGGTTACGAGGGCCGAGACGAGCGAGTTCACGTCGAGCGTCGACTTGGTCGCGCCGCTGATGACGGACTGCGCCGCTTGCGCGAGCAGCGCGCTTACATCGGTGGAGGACGTCGTCGAGGTGGTCGTGGTCATGCGTAGCTCCGTTCGTAACGAGCGGGGTCAGGTCGCGGCGCCCAGATGGAGGCGGGAGCGTGCCCGTTTCCGGTCGAGTGCCAGCGGGTTGCTGTCATGCGGACAATGCACATCGGGAGGCCGTGCCTCCCGATGCCGCTCTCCGCGTTGTTCTTCGTGTTGTGTTGCGTGTGGTTCTTTCCACGCCGCCGCGCCCTGCATGCGGCAGCAGGCGCGGCGCCGGGCGCGGCCGCAAGCGGCGCGCGCCCGGCAGGTCATGCTTACTGCAGGAGCTTCAGCACTTGCTGCGGCAGCGAGTTCGCTTGCGCGAGCACCGAGATACCGGCTTGTTGCAGCACTTGCGCCTTCGAGAGGTTCGCCGTTTCCGAAGCGAAGTCCGCGTCGACGATCTGCGACTGGGCGGCGCTCAGGTTGGTCGATTCCGTCTGCGTGTTCGTGATGGCCGACTGGAACGTGTTCTGCGTTGCACCCAGCGTTGCCTGGAAGTTGTTGACTTGCGCCAGCGCGGCGTCGATTGCCGTGATCGCGTTCTGGGCACCCGAGGTGGTCGAGATGTCGATGCCCGAAACGCCGAGGCCCGACGCGTTCCACGTCGTCGAACCGAAGTTCGCCGTGATCGTCTGGTTGGCCGATGCGCCGATCTGGAAGTTCACGCTGCCGAGGCCACCCAGCACGCTCTGGCCGTTGAACGTGGTTTGCGTTTCAACGCGGTTGATTTCCGTCAGACGCGTCGTGACTTCAGTTTGCAGGTTCGCTTGTGCTGCCGAGCCGAGCGAGCCGTCGCCCGATTCCACGGCCAGCTGGCGGATACGCTGCAGGTTGGCCACGGTCGACGAGATCGCGCCCGAGGCGGTCTGCACCATCGAAATGCCGTTGTTCGCGTTCATCACGCCTTGATTCAGTGCGTTGATGGCGGCGGTCTGGCTGGTCGCGATCGCGAGGCCGGCGGCGTCGTCAGCGGCGGTGTTCACGCGCTTGCCCGACGACAGACGCGTAATGGCTTGCGACAGGGCGCTTTGCGAGCCCGAGAGGTTCGTCTGCGTCGTCAACGACAGAATGTTGGTGTTGATGTTCAGCATTTGCTTCCTCGTTTGGTATGTGCCTCGGATGTAGGCTGGTTCGGTTGTAGACGATGCGCTTCTTGGCTGGCGCTGACCGTCTTTCCTGGTTGTCGGCGGCGGTTGCGGAAAACTTTAGGGACGTGCTTTGCAAATCGGGGCGGGAACTTACGCCTTGCTTGCGGCGAGGTGGGCGGGCTGACCGCGCGCAGCCTCGCTCGACGCGCCTCTCGCCCATTGCTGGCGCGGCTGTGAGGCTTGGCGAGGCGGCGTATGCTGAACGTTCTGTCAACGGGACTCGTGGAGTTGTGTCATGCAGAAACGCACCATTGGTACGTCGTCGCTGCAGGTCGCGCCGCTGATGTTCGGCGGCAACGTGTTCGGCTGGACGATCGACGAGGCGACCTCGTTCTCGATTCTCGATGCCTTCGTGGACGCGGGGCTCGACTTCATCGACACCGCCGACGTCTATTCGGCCTGGGTGCCGGGCAACGAAGGCGGGGAGTCGGAAACGATCATCGGCAAGTGGCTCGCGAAGAGCGGCAAGCGCGACAAGGTTGTGCTCGCGACCAAGGTGGGCAAGCACGCGAAGCGGCGCGGACTTTCGGCAGGCAACATCCTTCTGGCGGCCGAAGATTCGTTGCGGCGCCTGCAGACGGACTATCTCGACGTCTATTTTTCCCACGAAGACGATGGCGAGACGCCGCTCGCAGAGACGCTCGGGGCCTACCAGCGGCTGATCGAGGCGGGCAAGGTGCGTGTGATCGGCGCCTCCAATTACAGCGGGGCGCGCCTGGAAGAGGCGCTCGACGTGTTGCGGCGCAACGGCCTGCCGCAGTATCAGCTGGTTCAGCCCGAATACAACCTGTACGACCGGGCGGGCTACGAGGCCGACATCGAGCCTGTCGCGCTGGCGCAACGGCTGGGCGTGGTGCCGTACTACAGCCTCGCGAGCGGGTTTCTGACAGGCAAGTACCGGTCCCGCGCGGATCTCGCGAAAAGTGCGCGTGGCGGACGGGTGGAACGGTATCTGGACCACCGCGGCATGCGCATTCTCGGCGCGCTCGACAACGTGGCCGAGCGCCGGGGCGCGACGCCCGCTGCAGTGGCGCTCGCGTGGCTGATGGCGCGGCCCAGCGTTACGGCCCCCATTGCGAGCGCGACCTCGCTGGGGCAGCTCGAGAGCCTGGTGGCGGCCGTTCACCTGAAACTCGATCCCGCCGATATCCAGGCGCTGAATGACGCGAGCGCGTGACTTCCGTGCCCGACATCGGCCCAGGCGCGACGCAAGTGCCTGAGCCGACTGACGAAAGTGTGGCCGGGGCTGGGTTTTTCTGCTATCCTACCCGGCGAATTGAGATCCTTGCCCGGTTTGGTGGCCCGCTGTTATATGTTTTGCCGGCCAGTTTTGCCAGCCAAACCGGCGGTCAGGCGTGGAGTTACGTGTAGTTGCAAGACGCGTCTGACCGCGTTCCGCAGTGAACTCCCCCACTTCTCTATTCCGGCCTCCGTGGCCGCCTTGCCTTTCGCTTCAATGTGGGACACCGCGCTGGAGCGACCGGAGGGCCGGTGCGTGGGCGGCTTTGCCGCCACGCCTTGAACCGTAAATTGACTCAGGAATGACATGACGACGATTGTTTTGAAGGAAAACGAGCCGTTCGAAGTGGCAATGCGCCGCTTCCGCCGCACCATCGAAAAGAATGGCTTGATCGCCGAACTGCGCGAGCGCCAGTCTTACGAAAAGCCGACCGCTGTGCGCAAGCGCAAGAAGGCGGCTGCGGTGAAGCGTCTGCACAAGCGTCTGCGCAGCCAGATGCTGCCGAAGAAGCTGCACTAAGCAGTCTTCGCCGGCCACGCCGGCAGGCGGAACGAAAACGGCGGTGCGAGCTCTGTAGCTCGCACCGCCGTTTTTTATTGCTTCTCTCTTGGTGTTTGTTGCCTGGTGTCTTCTGGTGTGCCGCGAAGGGCGGATTCGCGCTGGTGTGTCGGCGTGGCTCGCCATGGACGGGCCGGCGCGCGAAGCGCGATTACGCGGCGCTTTTCACGCGGTCCGGCGAGAGCCCGAACTGGCGCGCGATGGAGGTGAATCGCTCCTGCCATTCCCATGTGCCGAAGACGTCGTGCACGTTCTGCAGGCAACTGAGCAGTTCGACCGTCGTGGGATCGTAGACGTTGATGCGTGCACGCAGCAGTGCGCGCTTCAACGCGGCGACGCCGACATCCATGTAGGCGGGCGTTTCGTCGGACGACTTTCCGATGTAGCGCACGGGAATACCTTCCATGGCCGTCATGTAATCGCGCGGCTTGATGAAACTGCCCACAGGACAGCCTCCGCAGTAGCCCCGATAGGCGCCGCCTCCCCGCGGCAGCAGCGCAGCGCGGCCCTGGCCGAATAGATGGCCAACAGCCTGATTGAAAATTTCCTGGTGCGTCAGGAAGTTCAGATTTGTCATTTGCTTGTTCCCTGCGCCGTGCGCCTGGCCATTGTTTGGGTGTAACGGGATGTGGTCAGTATCCCGCGATCGACGCCGAGCAAAGCTTCGACGAAACGGACAAAAGTCCCTTAGTTCGACGCTTGGATGACGAGCCTCCGATTACGCCGCGCACACCGTCGCGACGGTCATAGTTATAGCGAGTTGTGGTACCGCAGATGAAGCGTTCGGTGAGGCGGCAAGCACGTGCTACGTGACGTTGCGGCCGTACAGATGCGTCGCCGCTGCCTGCAAAGCCTTGCAGTGCAGGCATTTGCCAGCATCGACGGAGCGCCTGTGAGGACTTTCCCGAATGTGGGCGTTCATCGGGCGAGAGTGTTGCGCAAACACCAAAGGCCTTGGCGCTGCATGTGAGGCACACACGCCTATACGCGGTTCTCTTCAAGTGCACGAGCGGCGGCGCGATCCGGATACAGTCCCGTGGGCCTGCTCGCGTTCACCCCGCCTTCTTCGCGCGCATTTTCTTGCCGAGCGCGGCGCAGGACGCGCGGCACGCACAGTTCCGCTGATGGTCGTTCACCATGCCCACGGCCTGCATGAACGCATAGCAGATGGTGGTGCCGACGAACTTGCAGCCGTAGCGTTTGAGCGCCTTGCTGAGCGCATCGGAGATATCGGTGGAAGCCGGCGCGTGGCCGTAGGTCTCCCAGTCGTTCTGAACCGGAGTGTGATCGACGAACGACCACACGAAGTTCGCGAGCGAGCCGTGCTCGGCGCGAATCTGTTGCACGGCTCGCGCATTGACCACGACCGATTCGATCTTGGCGCGATTACGCACGATCTCGGGGTTGGCGATCAGCGTCTCGATCTGCTTCGGCGTAAAGCGCGCCACCGCATCCACGTCGAACTGCGCAAACGCCTGGCGGTAGCCTTCGCGTTTGTTCAAAATCGTCGACCACGACAGCCCTGCCTGCGCGCCCTCCAGCACGAGCATTTCAAAGAGATGGCGGTCGTCCCGGGACGGCACGCCCCATTCGGTGTCGTGGTAATGCGCGAGCGCATCGCTTGTTGCCCAGTTGCATCGCTGTGTCACGTGGCGGCCTCCGTCCGTCTGCGCCGATCTCGCGGGGTTTGCGGGTCGGGCGAACCAAGCATAGCGGATCGAGCCCGCAGCGCAACCCGGCCGTTCGGCCGATTGCCGGGACGTTTCGGAGCAGATAGTCTCTGCGGCACGGCTCGATATCGGGCTCAACCTGGCTTTGGCGAGCGGCTCTCGCGATGAACATGGAATCCACTCTCTATCTGGTTGGCGTCGACGGCGGCGGTACAGGCACGCGCGTCGTGCTCGGGAACGCGCAGGGCGTCGAGCTCGCGCAGGCGTCCAGCGGACCGTCAGGTCTCGGGCTGGGCATTGGGCTCGCGTGGCAAGCCATCGAGGCCGGCTGCCGCGATGCCTTCGCGGCGGCGAACCATCCGCTCGATTGGTCGCGTTGCGTGCTGGGCTGCGGTCTGGCCGGCGTCAACAATCGCGACTGGCTTGCCGCGTTTCGTGCGCAGGCGCCGCAGGTGGCGGCACTCGCGGTAGAAAGCGATGCGTACACCACGTTGCTTGGTGCCCACGGTGGCGCGCCCGGGGTAGTGGTGGCGCTGGGCACCGGCAGTATCGCGGCTGTACTGGACGAGGCGGGCGCGTGCCGTATGGCCGGCGGTTATGGCTTTCCCTCCGGGGACGAGGCGGGCGGTGCATGGCTGGGTCTGCACGCGATCGGTTACGCGCAGCAGGCACTTGATGGGCGCGCGCCTGCCGACTCATTCGCTGCCGCATTGCTCGAAAAGGTGGATGCGCACGATCGCGACAGTCTGATCGTATGGCTGTGCGAGGCCAACCAGACAGCCTATGCGCGTCTCGCGCCCATCGTGCTTGCGCATCGCGCGCATCCCTTTGCTGCGAGTCTGCTTGCGCAGGCGGGCGAGGAAATCGGCAAGCTCATTGCGGCGCTCGATCCGTCGGGCAATCTGCCGGTGGCGCTATCCGGTGGACTGGCCGGGCCGCTCGCGCAATGGGTGCCCAAAGCGTTTGGCATGCGCTTGCGCGCGCCGTTTGCCGATTCGGCCCGTGGTGCGCTGCGCCTCGCACAGCAGGAGGCGGCAAGGCTCGGTATGGCGTGAGCCCGGAGACGCCGGCGCAGATCGCGACGCTGAGCGGCGAGCGACCGGCGCCGCGCGCTGAGAACGCCGCCCCTCGGTGCTACCATTTTTGCTTTCCAAACTGCCGGACGTTTTTCATGTATCAGGTTATCGCCACCGATCTCGACGGAACCCTGCTCAACGCCGATCACCAGGTGGACCCGTTTACCGTGGAAACCGTGAACCGGCTGGAGGCGAAAGGATTGCAGTTCGTGATCGCGACCGGCCGGCACTATGCCGACGTGGCGGGTATCCGCGATGTGCTCGGCATCCGCTCCTATCTCATTACCTCGAACGGCGCACGCGTGCACGCACCCGACGATACGGTGATTCACGCACGCGATCTGGATGCCGGTACAGTGCGACACATCGTGCAGCCCGAAATCGTGGGCAAGCATGGACGTGTGATCGTGAGTCTTTTCGCCGACGACGCGTGGTTGATCGACCGCGAAGCGCCGAAGCTTCTGGCTTTTCACCAGGACTCTGGTTTCACGTATCAGGTGATGGACCTGACGGGCCACAGCGGCGAGGACATCGCCAAGGTGCTTTATGTCGGCGAGCCGGCGGATCTGGCCGAAATCGCCGCGCGCATCGAACGTGAATTTGGCGACGCCGTGTACATCACCTATTCGCTGCCCGATTGCCTGGAAGTCATGGCCGCGGGCGTATCCAAGGGGCGCGCGCTTCAGGCTGTGCTGGCTCGCCTCACCGTTGATGCGTCGCGTTGTGTCGCGTTCGGCGACAACCTGAACGACATCGATTTGCTAGAGACCGCGGGGCATCCGTTCATGATGAACAATGCCAACCCGAAGCTGATTGCCCGTCTGCCACACGTACCGCGTATCGGCAACAACTTCGAAGCTGGCGTTGCACACCATTTACGCAAGCTCTTCGAACTGGATGACGAACTGGCGTCGTAGGGAAGCGGCCGGCTGAGGCGTCCGCAGCGCAAAGGGATCGGCAGCGACCAACCATCAGTTGCGAAGAGGACCGAACAGCAGGACGGGGGCACAGCTCAAGCTGCCGCGAGCGCGAGAGCGCGTCGCACATGCCCACGCTGCTCCGTCCTGTTCGAGACAACTCAGCACCGCTTACCCGCGCCAGCCCCATCCACGGCCGCGGTCGTGATCCCAGCCGCCGCGATCGCCGTCACGCCAGCCGTGGCCGTCGCGATCCCAGCCCCGGCGATCCCAGCCGCGATGGTCCCAGTCGTCGTGCCAGCGCGGGCGTCCGTAATAGACAGGCTGTGGCGCGCTATAAACCGGTGCCGGTTCCACATAGGCAGGCGCAGGCTGCACATAGACGGGCGCCGGTGCGCCCAGCGAAAGGCCGATGCTGAGATCCGTGTGCGCTTCGGCGACACCGCACGCTCCAGCCGCGAGACCTGCTGCAACAAGCACTTGAGTGACGATGCGCTTCATGATTGTTCTCCTGTGACGCGACGTGTCTGTCGCACAGGTTCAATCTACGCGCGGCGAGCTGGGCGTTCTGCGACGAGATGTTACGGGGTGCAAGCGTACGTCGCGGTGTCGAATAGCAGGTCTATATCGAACCGACGATGTTCCGGGCGTGCGGGGTAGGGGCGAAAGTGCCGCGCTCCGCGGCGCAGCGCGGGGGCGTGGCGATGTGGTGACGCGTCGGCGATCGGGCCGTAACTCACATTGCCTACGGCTGCCGTAAACCGGCCTTACATCTGTACCAATTCTTTAAATGCGATCGGATGTGGGCTTGCTGGTGCGCCCGAAAAGCAGCGCGGATGCCGGGCCAAGGCGTCCTCATGGTGCCGATGCCGGTGCCGATGCCGCCGCAGAACCCGAAGCGGACGACTGAACCGCATCACCGCCTGGCAGCGCCGCGCAGGGGCAGTCGGTCGCCCTGCCGTCCAGTCCCTCGTGGTCATGCTTGAAAGACGCCTGTGGTGAGCCATTGCGCCAGTCGAGTTTGAGAACGTAGATGCTGTCGAAATCGTTGCTCGCCCACTTCGGCACGTCGTTGGGATTGCCGCCATGCGCGGTCACCATCCGACGCACGAGCTGTTCGATGAGGCGGTGTTCCCACGCCACAACGACGGTCTTGTTGCGCCACGAGGGATCCACCAGCGTATTGCCAAGCTGCTCGATCTGCGAATAACCGTAGGGCGTTTGAACCGGCATGCCGAAGGCGATTGCGGTGGGCTCGATGGTCGCGAGCGGGCGCACGTAATTCCATGCGCGTCCGTTGTCGTCTTTCTTTTCGCCGGGATCGGGCGCGTAAATGGCGTCCGGCTTGCCGAACTTCGCCGCAATGACGGCGGGTAGCGCGAGCGCGCGGTTGAGGCCCTGGCAATTGAGTTGTCCGAGTCCTTCCGCAGGCTTTTCGCCGTGGCGCACGAACACGAGCGTCTCTACATCGCCCGACGCGGCCCATGCTGCGACAGGCACTATTGCCGCGCCAGCGGCGACGGCAAGGCATAACGCCATAGCGGGCAGAAAAGCGGTCGAACGGGGCATGGTGGGCACCAGAGGTCGGATCAAGATCGAACGATTCTAGCAGCGCGATTCGGCACTTCTTTCAGCCTATTGGTGCCCGTCAGCGCCTGTGTATTCGCGGCCACGACGAGCGCTGCCAACCGGAGCGGAAGAGCGGCGAAAAAGCAAACGGGCGCCGAAGCGCCCATTCATACACATAAGTTCAATCTGCCGCGAGAGCCCTTGGCGCCTCGCTAAAGCCGCCTCGAGTCGCGGCTCACATGGCTTGGGTCACGCAGCCGAAGCAGCGGACACTGCCTGGCTTTCCGGCTTCTTGCCGGCCACGAGCGGATAAATCACGCCGGCAATCACGGCACCGATGATCGGCGCCACCCAGAACAGCCAAAGCTGGCCGACGGCATCACCGCCGACGAACAGCGCGGGACCGGTCGAGCGTGCCGGATTCACCGACGTATTGGTGACCGGAATGGAAACAAGGTGAATGAGCGTGAGGCACAGGCCAATCGCGATCGGGGCGAAACCGGCCGGCGCGCGCGTGTCCGTAGCACCCAGAATCACGAAGAGGAAAAACGCCGTCATCACCACTTCACAGAGAAACGCGGCAGCGAGCGTGTAATGGCCCGGCGAGTGCTCGCCGTAGCCGTTGGTCGCAAAGCCGCTTGCGACAAGGTCGAAGCCCGGCTTGCCCAGCGCGATTTGCGACAACACGAATGCGGCCAGCACGGCGCCCACCACCTGTGCCGCGATGTAGGGAATCACGTCCTTAGCGGGGAAGCGCCCGGCGACGGCAAGGCCGACGCTCACGGCCGGGTTCAGATGGCATCCCGAAATATGCCCGATAGCGTAGGCCATAGTCAGTACGGTGAGGCCGAAGGCGAGCGAAACGCCAACGAAACCGATGCCAAGGCCATGAACCGGACCTGCGAAATTGGCGGCGAGCACAGCGCTGCCGCAGCCGCCGAAGACCAGCCAGAAGGTGCCAATGAGTTCGGCCGCGAGTCGTTTGGAGAGGTGCATGGTGCGTGATCTCAAGTAAGGTCGATATGACGGCATCGCAAAATGCCAATGCCAAGTGCGCAGGGGATTCTACGGAGATTGCACGCTGCGGGATGTCAAGGATTGTAAATTCCAGAGAGAAAGCGTTTACTATTTTGCGGATGCCCTTCAGTAAATTTAACACTTGCCGATAACCAATAAATTATCTGACGATATCGGCGGTGCGGTATTATCGTGCATTGCGAATTCCCTTATTTGCGGTTAATCTGCCGCCAACCTGTTTCAAAGAAAAGGGAGAATGGAAATGTCGCAGTACGCAGAACTCAAGGCTCAGATCGCCCAGCTCCAGGCTCAGGCCGACGAGGCACGGCGAACTGAAGTGGCGGACGTGATTGCGTCGATTCGCCAGAAAATCACGGAATACGGCCTGACCGCGCAGGACCTGGGGTTCCCCACGGGCGCCCGCCGTGGCCGCCCGCCGAAGAAGGCACCCCTGCCGCCGCGGTATCAGGATCCGAAGACGGGCAGCACGTGGAGCGGTCGGGGCAAGCCGCCGAAGTGGATTGCCGGCAAAAATCGCGAGCGCTTCCTGATTACCCAGTAATTAGTGTGCGGCTGCGCACGCAGCGGATGGCATCCGGGCCGCTCCGCCTCTTCGGGCGGAGCGGCTTTTTCATGTTGTCATGCAACCGCGGCAATGAAAAAAGCCGTCCTTGATGGACGGCTTTTCATGAAATATCGACAATCTTTGTCATTTAACGCCAGGCAAACGATTCACTGCGGCAATCTCCCGGTATTTACATGACAGCCCAAGACGGCGAGGGGCGGCAGCATTGCGCCGCCCGCAAGACTTCTTTTTGAACCGTAATATGCCGCAAGCTAAAAGACGGGAGCGCGCGGCTGCATTTGGGTATGCCGGCGGTCACGCCGGCCCGTCCCCTCAACCTGCCGCCACCCGCCGCAACACCGGCCGGCGCGTAGCCTCGAGCAAAGTAGCGTAGCTATCCAGGTAGTTCTGCGCCATCGTCTTCGACGTGAACCGGCGCTCGAACTGTTCGCGGATGGCATCGCGCGAAAGCTCGTCGATATGCGTCAACGCCGCCACGGCGCCCTGCACGTCCTCGACGATATAGCCCGTCAGTCCCTGGTCGATCACTTCGGGCACCGACCCGCGGTTGAAGGCGATCACGGGCGTCCCGCAGGCCATCGACTCGATCATCACGAGGCCGAACGGCTCCGACCAGTCGATCGGGAACAGCAGCGCCTTCGCGCCGGAGAGAAACTCCGGCTTCTGCGCCTCGTTGATCTCACCGACGAACTCCACGTGCGCCTGCGAAAGCAGCGGTTCGATATCGCGCTTGAAATATTCCTCGTCGACCTTGTCGACTTTCGCGGCAATCTTCAGGGGCAGGCCGCTTTGGGCCGCAATCTTGATGGCCGTGTCGACGCGCTTTTCCGGGCAGATGCGCCCGAGAAACGCGAGGTACTCCGGCTTGCGATGCGCCTGCGGCGTCAGCAGCTGCGACGGCAGGCCGTGATAGACCGTGTTCAGCCAGTTCGCCTGCTTGAGCGGCTGGCGCTGCGAATCCGAAATCGAAACGACGGGCGCTTCGGAAAAGGCGTCGAAAACGGGCTGCAATTCCGGCAGATCGAGCCGTCCGTGCAGCGTGGTCACGAACGGCGTATCGAGCGACGAGAACAGCGGGAACGGCAGGTAGTCGAGGTGAAAGTGCAGCACGTCGAACTCGTGTGCGACGCGGCGCACCTGCTCGAGCAGCAGCACATGCGGCGCCATGGCGTCGCGAATGGTCGGGTCGAGCCGCAGGGCGCGCGGCCACGCCGCCTCCAGCTTCGCGGAAGTCACCGAATCGCCGCTCGCAAAAAGCGTCACGTCGTGACCCAGTTCCACCAGGGCTTCGGTCAGATAGGACACGACACGCTCGGTGCCGCCATAGAGCTTCGGCGGAACGGCTTCATATAGCGGCGCGATTTGTGCGATTCGCATTCTGTGATCTCCTTGAGAGGGCGATTGTGCCGCGACAGTGTGCGTTCGCACGGCAAAGCAACCGGATAAAAGGGGATACAACGCAGGCGACACGGAGCAAAAAGCTTGCCGCGGTTGCTGGCGCAGGCCAGCCCGTGTCCGATGCAATGTCGGGTTATCCCTTAAGGCTCATTATCGGGATTGAGCCGCCCAATTCGAGGTATTTTGCATTCGCTTAATGTTGTTACAGCGCGAAATGGCGCCCCGGCCGACCCCGCGCGACGTCGGCAAACGCACGCACAACAAGGCACGAAGGGGCACCCGACAAGGCGCCGGAGCGCTCGCGTCCTGGCCGGCCGCTGTTACAACAGACGGATGTCCGGCCCATGAAAAATCTCTATAATTCGTGCGCCGCGCGCCGAAATTCCAACGCAAATTCGGCCAAAAATGCCTTTTGCATCTGCTTTATCTTCGCCTGACTCCCCAATCCTTTCCTGGCATTACCTTCCAGCCCGCGTGTAGGAAAAAATCTGACAGCATTTATGGAGTTTTCCGGCAAAGCGCCGGGGCGTCTGTCCGATTTCCGATCCATTTCCCTTTGGCCACAATGCTCCCACGACCATAAACGGGCCGTTCGCTCTGTATTGCGCAGAAGCGGGCGAGCAAACGTTTCCGCTAGAGGCCTGACCAGCCAGCTTCGATTTCGGGGGAACCATGAGCGCCACCACGACCAGTGACATGCTCACTGAGATCAAGGAAGTGAATCTGTCGTACCTGTTGCTCGCCCAGCGCCTGTTGCGCGAGGACAAACCGATGGGCATGTTCCGCATGGGCATCTCCGAGCAGCTCGCCGACGTTCTGGCCAACCTCTCGCTCGCGCAGACGGTGCGGCTGGCGGCCTCGAACCAGATGCTGTGCCGCTTCCGCTTCGACGACCACGCCATTCTTTCCTCGCTCGCCGACAAGGGCAAAACGCTTGCGCACGCGCAAACGCATTCCGCCATTCTGATGGCGGGCCAGCCGGTCGAGCAGATCGGTTGATGCGCGCTCCACGCGCGCACCACCCGCATACGGGACACGAGGCGCATGGCCTATAAGAGTGTGGTACTCGAGGTTCGCGAGATCACGCTCGCGATCGAGCTGATCGAGCTGGGCGCACGCCTTCAGTTGCTCGAAGCCGAGACAGGGCTGTCGCGCGACCGGCTCATCAAGCTCTACAAGGAGCTGAAGGGCGTTTCGCCCCCCAAGGGCATGCTGCCGTTCTCGACGGACTGGTTCATGACCTGGCAGCCCAACATCCACTCGTCGCTGTTCTACAACATCTACCGGTTCATGATCGACCACGGCGGCTGCGAGACCATCCAGTCCATCGTGAAGAGCTACCGGCTCTACCTCGAACACGTGCAGTTACAGGGCGAAGAGCCGGTGCTGAGCCTCACGCGGGCGTGGACACTCGTGCGCTTCTTCGACTCGGGCATGCTCCAGACAACCGGTTGCGTGCGCTGCGGCGGGCATTTCGTCGCGCATGCGCACGATCCCCAGCAGGGCTTCGTCTGCGGCCTGTGCCAGCCGCCTTCACGCGCGGGCAAGACGAAAAAGCCGGCCATGGCGGCCGAAACCCCGCTGCTCGCCTCCTGAGCCAAAGCCCACCAGTCCTTACGCCGGTAAGGCTTTCGCGCCACGGCGCCTCAAGTTCGCGCCCAGTGAAGCCGTAAAGCAGATACCGCCTGTCGCCCCCGACGGGCGGGCCGATGCACCGGTCAAGTGCGTCGGCAGGTCAGCCTTGACTGGCGGTGCGCCCGGACCGCCCGGAAGCCGCCGCCGCCTCTGGGTTTACACCGGCGCGACGGTCCCCTTTTCCACCAAAGTTTTCCGCTGCACTGCCGTAAACCGGGTAAACGACGCGGCCAACGACGGCCTCGGTCGATTCTTGTGAGGGCTCGGCAGTGCTGATTTTCGTGGGAACACTCGTAACGCTGTTGTCCGTCTTCGGCGGCTACGCGCTGGAGGGCGGTCATCTGGCCGCGCTGGTGCAGCCGGTCGAAGTACTGATGATCGCGGGCGCCGGTTTCGGCGCGTTCATCCTCGGCAACGGCATCAAGACCATCAAGGCAACGGCACGCGTTATTCCGACCCTTTTCAAAGGGTCGAAATACAACAAAGACGTGTACATGGAGCTGATGGGCCTGCTTTACGTCCTGCTCGCCAAGGCGCGCAAGGAAGGCACGCTCACGCTCGAAGCCGACATCGACGATCCGGACAAGAGCCCGATCTTCACGCAATACCCGAAGATCCTGGCCGACCGCCACATCGTGGAATTCCTGACCGATTACCTGCGCCTCATGGTGGGCGGCAACATGAACGCTTTCGAGATCGAAAGCCTCATGGACGAGGAGATCGAAACGCATCACTCCGAAGGCGAGGCGCCCGCGCATGCGCTCGCGAAGGTGGGCGACGCCATGCCCGCGTTCGGCATCGTGGCCGCGGTGATGGGCGTGGTGCACACCATGGCCTCCGCCGACAAGCCGCCTGCGGTGCTGGGCGAGATGATCGCGCAGGCGCTTGTCGGTACGTTCCTCGGCATTCTGCTTTCGTACGGTCTGATCGGCCCGCTCGCGAGCCTCGCGGAGCAGCGCGTGACCGAGTCTACGAAGATGTTCCAGTGCATCAAGGTGACGATTCTCGCGAGCCTGAACGGCTACGCCCCGGCCATTGCCGTGGAGTTCGGCCGCAAGGTGCTTTTCTCCACCGAGCGTCCCTCGTTCGCCGAGCTCGAAGAGCACGTGCGTCGCGTGAAGGCGAAGTAACCAGGGCGCGCCGGAGCATCCAATGAGCAAGGACAAGGACCGCGCCATCGTCGTCAAGCGTGCTGCCCCCGCGAAGAAGGGGCATCACGGCGGCGCGTGGAAGCTCGCCTACGCGGACTTCATGACCGCGATGATGGCGTTCTTCCTGCTGATGTGGCTGCTGAGTTCGGCGTCCACCACGCAGCTGAAGGGCATTGCCGAGTATTTCAACCAGCCGCTCAAGATCACGCTCTGGGGCGGTGACCGCAGCGCGGAGGACTCGAGCATCCTGCGCGGCGGCGGCCGCGACATCTCGACGGACCAGCAAGGCATTACGCGCATGAGCGACGGCTCGACGTCGCGCGCGCAGCATAGCCAGCCGCACGCCGAAGACCAGACCATGAAGCAGCTGCAAGGCGAGCTGGAGCGCCGCGAGCAGGCTCGTCTGCATGACCTGCAGGTGAAGCTGATGGCCGCCATCGAGGCGAACCCGGTGCTGCGCCAGTTCAAGCAGCAGATTCGCATCGACTCGACGCTCACGGGCCTGCGCATCGAGATCGTGGATACCCAGAAGCGGCCGATGTTCGCGACCGCGAGCGACGAGGTCGAGCCGTACATGCGCGACATCCTGCGCGAAATCGGCAAGACCTTGAACGACGTGCCGAACCGCCTCGTCGTGCAGGGCCACACCGACGCCGTGCCGTACGCGGGCGGCGAGAAGGGCTACAGCAACTGGGAGCTTTCGGCGGACCGCGCGAATGCGTCGCGCCGCGAGCTGATTGCAGGCGGCATGGACGAATCGAAGGTGCTGCGCGTGCTCGGCCTCGCCTCCACGCAGAACCTGGTGAAGGACGATCCGCTCGCGCCGGAAAACCGCCGTATCAGCATCATCGTGCTCAACAAGAAGTCGGAAGAGGCGCTGATGCGCGACGACACGACCACGACGACGCTCTCGGACGACGCTGCGGGCTCAGGCCGGCAGCTGATTCCGAAGATCGCGCCGGACGCGGCGCCGGCACCGGTGCAGGCGCGGCCGCAGCCGCCGCTGATACAGGGGCAGCAGCCGGCGCAGCAGTAACGGACGCAGCAGCAGGAACAAGCAGGAACAAGCAGGAACAAGCGCAGCAACACGAACAGGCAGGGCAGTGAGGACTTCATGATCAGGAACATTCTGGCGATCGACGATTCGGCCGCGATGCGGCAAATCATCTCCGCCACGCTGACGGCGGCCGGCTATGAGGTCACGGTGGCGTCGGATGGTGAAGAAGGGCTCGAAAACGCGCTGGCGGTCCAGTTTGACCTTGTGCTCACGGACCAGCACATGCCGCGCGTGAGCGGTCTCGACCTGATCGGGCGGCTACGCAGGAATCCGGCGTATCAGACCACGCCGATCCTGCTGCTGACGACCGAAGACAGCGAGCCGTTCAAAGACGCGGCGCGCGCGGCGGGCGCGACGGGCTGGATCGAAAAGCCCGTGGACCCGGACCTGCTCACGGACCTCGTCGCGTCGCTGTCGGAGCAGGAAGCGTCCTGACGCGAACGGCCCGGCCAGGAAGGGTTGGGGCCGGCCAAAAGACAGCAACAGACGGCAACAGACGGCATACGAAGCACAGACCAGATATTTCGCGGTGACCCAGGCATGACACTCGACATCACACAGTTCTATCAGACGTTCTTCGACGAAGCGGACGAACTGCTCGCGCAGATGGAGCAGCTGTTGCTCAATCTGGACATCGGCCGGCCCGACCCCGAAGACCTCGCAGCGATTTTCCGCGCGGCGCACTCCATCAAGGGCGGTGCGGCCACGTTCGGTTTCACGGCGCTCACCGAAACCACGCACATTCTCGAATCGCTGCTGGACCGCGCACGCAACAACGAACTCGTGCTGCGCAAGGACATGATCGACACGTTCCTCGAAACGAAGGACGTGCTCTCGGGCCAGCTCGCCGACTACCGCGCGAGCGCCGAACCGGACGCCGCCGCGGCAGCCGCCGTGCGCGCGAAGCTGGAGCGGCTCTACGCCGAAAGCCGCGGCACGCCCGCGCCCGAAGCGGCGCAGCCTGCCGCAGCGGCACCGACACCGGCACCTGCGCCGGCAGCGCCCGCACCCGCACCGCAAGCCGCGGCGGCCGAACCGGCCGCGAGCGGACCGGGGGCGGCCAACGGCGTGCCCGACCACGTTGTCGATGAAGCCATTCAAGCCGCACCGTCGAGCGCAGGCGCAGCCGCCGGCGCCGGCGCGGCAGAAGGACCCCACCTGAAAATTACGCTACGGGGCGTAGGGGAAAAGGACCAGGAACTGCTCGTCGAAGAACTGGGCAACCTCGGTCACATTGCCGGACAGGTAAAAGAAGGAAACGACCTCACACTGTGGGTCGACACCGACGTACCGTCCGACGACATCGTTGCCGTGTGCTGTTTCGTGATCGACGAAAGTCAGATCTCGATTGGCCGCGGCTCCGCGCCGGGACAGGGCGAACAGCAGGGCGAACCTGGAACGCCTGCCGCTGCCGCTCATGAACCGGCGTTGCCGGCGGCGGCCGCCACGCAACCCGTTGCGCCGCCGCCCGCCACTTCTTCGAATCAAACCGATGCCGCAGCGAGCGCGCCGGCGAGCCCCGCCGGCTGCGGCTCCGCCGCGTCTGCCGCAGCCGCCGCACCTGCCGACAACGACCGCAAGGCGCGCCCCGCCGCCGCCGCTGCGGGCAGCGAAGGCAGCTCCATCCGCGTGGGCGTCGAAAAGGTCGACCAGCTCATCAACCTCGTCGGCGAACTCGTCATTACGCAGGCCATGCTGGCCGAAACCACCAGCACGTTCGACCCGGCGCTGCACGACCGGCTCTTCAACGGCATGGCGCAGCTCGAACGCAATGCGCGCGACCTGCAGGAAGCGGTGATGTCCATCCGCATGATGCCGATGGACTACGTGTTCAGCCGCTTCCCGCGTCTCGTGCGCGACCTCGCGTCGAAGCTCGGCAAGGAAGTGGAACTGGTCACGTTCGGTCAGGCCACGGAACTCGACAAGAGCCTGATCGAGCGCATCATCGACCCGCTCACGCACCTCGTGCGCAACAGCCTCGACCACGGCATCGAAACGGTGGAAGCGCGCCGCGCCGCGGGCAAGGACGGCACGGGCCAGCTCGTGCTCTCCGCCGCGCACCACGGCGGCAACATCGTGATCGAGGTGAGCGACGACGGCGCCGGCCTGCGCCGCGACAAGATTCTCGCGAAGGCGGTCAAGCAAGGCCTGCCCGTCTCCGACACGATGAGCGACGACGAAGTCTGGCAACTCATCTTCATGCCGGGCTTCTCCACCGCCGAGCAGGTCACCGATGTCTCGGGCCGCGGCGTGGGCATGGACGTCGTGAAGCGAAACATCCAGGCCATGGGCGGCCACGTCGAGATCACGTCGCACGCGGGCAAGGGCACGACCACACGCATCGTGCTGCCGCTCACGCTCGCCATTCTCGACGGCATGTCGGTGAAGGTGGGCAACGAGATCTTCATCCTGCCGCTCAACTTCGTGATGGAGTCGCTCCAGCCGCGCAACGAAGACATCTACACGGTCGCCAACGGCGAGCGCGTGGTGCGCGTGCGCGGCGAGTACCTGCCGCTCGTGGCGCTGCACGAAGTGTTCTCGGTGGAAGGCGCGCGTACGGATCCGACGCAGGGCATCGTCACCATTCTGGAGACGGAAGGCCGGCGCTTCGCGATGCTGATCGACGAACTGGTCGGCCAGCAGCAGGTGGTGGTGAAGAACCTCGAAACGAACTACCGCAAGGTGCACGGCATTTCCGCCGCGACCATTCTGGGCGACGGCAGTGTCGCCCTGATCGTGGACGTGGCGGCATTGAACCGCGAGACGCGCGCCGCGCACGGTTCGCTCGCGGCGCTCGCATAAGCAGACCTATTAACTGAACCTTTTCCCAACCGTTTGGGGGCTAACGTGGCAGAAGTCCAATCCATCCAGAACAGCGGCGCGGGCGGCGGCGCCCTCGCGCATCGCCGCGACGCGCAGCAGGCCGAGGCGGGCGGTCAGGAATTCCTCGTCTTCACGCTGGGCGCGGAAGAGTACGGCATCGACATCCTGAAGGTGCAGGAAATTCGCGGCTACGAAAGCGTGACGCGCATCGCGAACGCGCCCGACTTCATCAAGGGCGTGATCAACCTGCGCGGCATCATCGTGCCGATCGTGGACATGCGCATCAAGTTCCACCTGGGCCGCGTCGAGTACGACCACCAGACCGTGGTGATCATCCTGAACGTCGCGCATCGCGTGGTGGGCATGGTGGTGGACGGCGTCTCCGACGTGCTCACGCTCCAGACCGACCAGATCATGCCGGCGCCGGAATTCGGCGCGACGCTCACCACCGAGTACCTCACGGGCCTTGGCACCGTGGACGGCCGCATGCTGATTCTGATGGACATCGAAAAGCTGATGACGAGCCGCGAAATGGCGCTCATCGAAGCGCTGGGCGTATAAGCCGGGTGCATTAAAAGTTACGCCGGGGGGCGCAGTCGGCGGTGACGGATGCCTGCGGGCTCGCAGCAGGCGGGCGTTCGTTGCCTGACCGGGGAAAAGCAGTGAAAAAGGGTGCAAGCCGACAGGACGCAGTTCATGAGAAGCGGCGCAACGCCCACATGGAATGAACGGGGTATGGACACGCGCACGTGCGCGCACGGTTTTCAGGCAGGGCAACTGCAGCTCAGGCAAGGAGTATGACGATGTTGCAGAAGTGGTCGATCCGCACGACCTTGACGGTGGTCGGACTCATTCTGGTCGCGCTGACCCTGGTGGTGGGCGCGCTGGGGCTCGTCGCGCTTTCGCGCGCGAACGGCTCCATCGAAACGATCGCGCACGGCGACCTCGTGGCCATTCGCGCGCTGAACGATGCGTCTTCATTGATGCTGCGCACGCGCGTGGCGATCGACCGCGTTAGCACGCTGACGGCGGGCGGCAACACGGACGAAGCGAAGAAGGTGCTGGACCGTGCCCAGGAGCTGTACGGCAAGTCCAACGAAAACTGGAAGACATTCCTCGATACGCCGAAGGCCGGCATCGAACAGGCAACGCTCGACGAACTCGGCACGAAGCGCACGGCGCTGCTGCGCGACGGCGTGGACGCCGAACTCGCCGCGCTGCGCGCAAGCGACCTCAACGCGTACCACGCCATTGCGGACACGAAGATCAGCCCGATGTTCGTCTCCTACGACAACACGGCCGCGCAGATCGTGAAGGCGCTTCAGGACCACGCCGAGAACCAGCAGGCGGGTGCGCAATCGCAGATCAGCCTGATGCAGACGCTGATCGGCGCGGTAATCGCGGTGGCGCTCGTGATGGTGGTGGCGATTCGCCTGATGCTGCGCGGCCTCATCGTGCAGCCGCTCGCCGACGCCGTGAACTGCTTCGAGCGCATGGCCTCGGGCGACCTCACGCAGCCCGTCGAAGTGCGCAGCGACAACGAAATCGGCCGGCTCTTCGGCAGCATTCGCCGCATGCAGGACAGCCTCACGACGATGGTGAAGTCCGTGCATACGAGCACCGAATCCATCGACACCGGCGCGCGCGAAATCGCGATGGGCAACACGGACCTCTCGCAGCGCACCGAGCAGCAGGCGGCCTCGCTGCAGGAAACGGCCTCCAGCATGGAACAGCTCACCGGCACGGTGAAGCAGAACGCTGAGAACGCG
The DNA here is from genome assembly GCF_048957895.1 of Paraburkholderia sp. A1RI_3L. Classification (NCBI taxonomy): domain Bacteria; kingdom Pseudomonadati; phylum Pseudomonadota; class Betaproteobacteria; order Burkholderiales; family Burkholderiaceae; genus Paraburkholderia; species Paraburkholderia sp. A1RI_3L. Next base: position 364,168 of record NZ_JARCHA010000001.1, on the reverse strand, counting down.
CGCCAGGCGAGCCAGCTTGCCGTGAACGCGTCGGACATCGCCACGCGCGGCGGCGAAGTGGTGAGCCAGGTGGTTCACACCATGCAGGACATCGCGACGAGTTCGAGCAAGGTGGTGGACATCATCGGCGTGATCGAAGGCATTGCGTTCCAGACCAACATCCTCGCGTTGAACGCGGCGGTGGAAGCCGCACGCGCCGGCGAGCAGGGCCGCGGCTTCGCCGTGGTGGCGGGCGAAGTGCGCAGCCTCGCGCAGCGCAGCGCGAGTGCCGCCAAGGAAATCAAGGAACTCATCAGCGACGCGGCCGGGAAGGTGGACAGCGGCTCCGAACTGGTGGGCCGCGCGGGCACCACGATGGACGAAATCCTGCAGGCCGTGCGCCGCGTGACGGACATCATGGGCGAGATCAGCGCCGCGTCCGAAGAGCAGTCGAGCGGAATCGAACAGGTGAACCGCGCCGTCGTGCAGATGGATACGGTCACGCAGCAGAACGCGGCGCTTGTGGAGCAGGCCGCAGCCGCGGCGGCATCGCTCGAAGAGCAGACGCGCCAGCTTCAGACCGTAGTGGGCGGCTGGCGCGTGACGGGCGGCCAGCGCCAGCAGGCGTCGTACAGCGCGCGGCCGGCAGCGGCCGTGACGTCGGCGAAGGGTTCGAACACGAGTGGCGCGTTGGCGACCTCGGCGAAGGCTGTATCGACGAAGGCAAAGGCTGTGACGACGGCGACGAGCAAACGTAGCGCGGCGGCATTGGCGGTGGATAAGGCAGCAGATAAGGCAGCAGACAAGCCCGCAGCGGTCGAAGCGCATGGCGCAGCCGCGGCAGGCGAAATCGCAACCGGGGCCGCAACCGAGGCCGCAACCGAGGCGGCGACTGAAGCCCGGAGCAGCGCAGCCGGCAGCGCGACCCGCGCCGCCCCGGCCCGCGCTACCCGCGCAGCTGCCGCCCCGGCCGCCAAAGCGGCGCTGGCGCCTCGCGCCGAGCCGCTCTTGAGACCGAAGACAGGTGCATCCGCCGCCGCGTCGCGCGCAAGCGAGACGAGCGCCTCGGATGCGGATTGGGAAACTTTCTAGCAGGCATGCTGCGTTGCAGGCAATTCACAAGTAGTTGCAGGCAACTGCAAGGCATGTCCCCACGAACGTGAACAGGCGCAATGCCTTGCATGACAGGCACGAAACATCATGATGGCAAGGCGCACACCACAGTCCGCACAGCCCGATCTGTCTGACCGGCAGAAAATGGGCGAGCCCGGTCGGGACTTCGAGTTCACGTCGGCGGATTTCGCACGCATTCGCGAGCTGATTCACCGCCGTGCGGGCATTTCGCTCTCGGACCACAAGCGCGACATGGCGTACAGCCGCCTCGCGCGGCGTCTGCGGGCGCTCGGGCTCGACACGTTTCGCGACTATCTCGACCGGCTGGAAGCCACCAACGATCCGGCCGAGTGGGAAGCGTTCACGAACGCGCTCACCACGAACCTCACGGCATTCTTCCGCGAGGCGCATCACTTCCCGATCCTCGCGGACTTCGTGAAGCGCCGCCAGCAGCCCGTTTCGGTGTGGTGCTCGGCGGCGTCCACGGGCGAGGAGCCGTATTCGATCGCGATGACGCTCGTGGAAGCGCTCGGCGAGCAGGCCGCGCGCCACGCCACCATCCTTGCCACGGACCTGGACACCCAGGTGCTCGCCAAAGGCGAGGCCGGCGTCTACGCGTTCGACCAGGTGAAGCATCTTTCGCAGGAGCGCCTGAAGCGCTTCTTCCTGAAGGGCACCGGCGCGCACGCGGGGCTCGTGAAGGTGCGGCCCGAGCTGCGCGCGATGATCCGCTTCGAACAGCTCAATCTGACGGATGCCGACTACGGCTTGCGTACGCAGTTCGACGCGATCTTCTGCCGCAACGTCATGATCTATTTCGACAAGCCGACGCAGTCGCAGGTGCTTTCGCGCTTCGAGCCGCTCGTCAAGCCGGGCGGGCTGCTGTTTGCCGGCCACTCGGAGAACTTCACCTACGTCACGCAGGCGTTCCGCCTGCGCGGCCAGACGGTCTACGAACTCACGCGCGACAGCGCCGACCACGCGCGCAGCAGCGCGCGCGCCGGCACCGCGGCAACGAGCGGAGCGATCGCATGAGCACGACCTTGCCGGTTGCCACCAACCTCTACTACGACAACCACTTCCAGCGCCCCGGCGTGAAGCTGCTGCCGAACGAGTTCTACATGACGAGCGAAGACATGGTGCTTGTCACGGTGCTGGGCTCGTGCGTGGCGGCGTGCATTCGCGACCGCACCGCGGGCATCGGCGGCATGAACCATTTCATGCTGCCCGACGACGGCGCGGATGCCGGGCACGCCGCGTCGGACTCCATGCGCTACGGCGCGTACGCGATGGAAGTGCTCATCAACGAGATGATCAAGGCGGGCGGCCGGCGCGAGCGCTTCGAGGCGAAAGTGTTCGGCGGCGCCGCAGTGCTGGCGGGCATGACCACCATCAACATCGGCGACCGCAACTCCGAATTCGTGCGCCGCTACCTCGCGCTGGAAAAAATTCCCATCGTGGCCGAAGACCTGCAGGGCGAGCATCCGCGCAAGGTGGCGTTCCTGCCGCGCACGGGCCAGGTCATGGTGAAGAAGTTGCGCCTGCAGCAGGACCCGAGTGTGGCCGAGCGCGAACAGGCGCTCGCGCGGCAGACCGCCGAAGCCCGCGCCGAGCGCCTCGCCAGAGCGCGCGCCCACATGGAACTCTTCGCCGGCGCGCAGACGGGCGCCGCACGTCCCGACCTGCCGCGAGCCGGCCCCGCCGGTGCGCCTGCGCGCCCGGGCGGCGCCGCGAAGCCGCGCATCGAACTGTTCGGTGCGCGCCCCCGCCCCAATAACCAGGACAACAACGCCAAGACAGTAGAGGAGGCGTGACAGCTGTGCAAAAGATCAAGGTTTTGTGTGTGGACGACTCAGCGCTGATCCGCAGCCTGATGACGGAAATCATCAACAGCCAGCCGGACATGACGGTGGTGGCGACGGCGCCGGATCCGCTCGTCGCGCGCGAGCTCATCAAGCAGCACAACCCCGACGTGCTCACGCTCGACGTGGAAATGCCGCGCATGGACGGTCTCGACTTCCTCGAGAAGCTGATGCGTCTGCGGCCCATGCCGGTGGTGATGGTGTCGTCGCTGACCGAGCGCGGCTCGGAAATCACGCTGCGCGCGCTCGAACTGGGCGCCGTGGACTTCGTGACCAAGCCGAAGGTGGGCATTCGCGACGGCATGCTCGAATATTCCGAGAAGCTCGCCGACAAGATTCGCGCAGCAGCCCGCGCGCGGGTTCGCCAGGCCGCGCCCGCGCACGTCGCGGCGGCGGCTGCGGCGGCAGGTGCCGGCGCGGCGGCGCCGCTCATTAACAATCCGCTCGTGAGTACGGAAAAGCTCATCATCGTGGGCGCCTCCACGGGCGGTACCGAAGCCATTCGCGAAGTGCTCGTGCCGCTGCCGCCGGACGCCCCCGCGGTGCTGATCGCGCAGCACATGCCGCCCGGTTTCACAAAATCTTTTGCGCAACGGCTCAATGGTTTGTGCCGGATTACCGTTAAAGAGGCTGAGCACGGCGAACGCGTGCTGCCGGGCCATGCTTATATCGCGCCGGGCCACGCGCACCTGCTGCTCGCGCGTAGCGGCGCGAACTACATCGCCCATCTGTCCGACGACCCGCCGGTGAACCGGCACCGTCCGTCGGTGGACGTGCTGTTCCGCTCGGCGGCCCAGCATGCGGGCAAGAACGCGATCGGCGTGATCCTGACCGGCATGGGCCGCGACGGCGCGGCGGGGCTGCTCGAAATGCGCAAGGCGGGTGCTTACACGCTCGCCCAGGACGAAGCGAGCTGCGTCGTGTTCGGCATGCCGCGCGAGGCTATTGCGATGGGCGCCGCCGACGAAATCGCGCCGCTTGCCGACATGAGCCGCCGCGTGATGGCACGCCTTGCGTTGATGGGCGATCGCGTGCAGCGCGTATGATGCCGTTCGGCTGCGACGCGAACGGGCGCGCGCACGCCGCACACACAATTTGCACAGAGGAACCAAGATGGATAAGGGAATGAAAATTCTGGTGGTGGACGACTTTCCGACGATGCGCCGGATTGTCCGCAACCTGTTGAAGGAACTGGGCTACGCCAACGTCGACGAGGCGGAAGACGGCGCGGCGGGGCTCTCGCGCCTGCGCGGCGGCGGCTACGACTTCGTGATCTCGGACTGGAACATGCCGAACCTGGACGGTCTCGCCATGCTCAAGGAGATCCGCGCCGACGCGAGCCTCTCGCACCTGCCGGTGCTGATGGTGACCGCCGAGTCGAAGAAGGAAAACATCATCGCGGCAGCGCAGGCAGGCGCCAGCGGCTACGTGGTGAAGCCCTTCACGGCGGCTACGCTCGACGAGAAGCTCAACAAGATCCTCGAAAAGATGGCGAAAGCCGGGAGCTGACGTGAACCAGCCGACCAGTGCGCAAGCCGCCATGCCGCGCGAGGGCGGCCAGGAGGACGCGGGAGAATTCGCGACCGACCGCATTCTTGCCCGCATCGGACAATTGACGCGCACGCTGCGCGACTCGATGCGAGAACTCGGGCTCGACAAGCACGTGGAACGCGCCGCCGAAGCCGTGCCGGACGCCCGCGACCGCCTCAAGTACGTGGTCGCGATGACCGAGCAGGCCGCCGAGCGCGCGCTCAACGCCATCGAAATCGCCAAGCCGTTGCAGGAGCGCCTCGAGCGCGACGCCGGCGCGCTCAACGAGCGCTGGGCGCGGTGGTACGAAGCGCCGCTCGGCCGCGACGAGGTGCGCACGCTCGTGGACGACACGCGCGCGTTCATCACCACGGTGCCCGACGCTACTTCGGCGACCAGCCAGCAGCTGCTCGAAATCATGCTCGCCCAGGACTTTCAGGATCTGACGGGCCAGGTGATCAAGAAGATCATGGACGTGGTCTACGTGATCGAGCAGCAATTGCTGGGCGTGCTCGTGGAGAACATCGCACCGGAGCGCCGGGAGCAGTTCGCGGCCACGGCGGCGGCGCTGGCCGCCGCCGAGTCGTCGACCGGCAGCCCCGAAGGGTTGCTCAACGGCCCGCAGATCAATCCCGAAGGCAAGGCCGACGTCATGCAGGACCAGTCGCAAGTGGACGACCTGCTCGCGAGCCTGGGCTTCTAGTCCGCTTTCGCGTCCCCTCGTAGCCGGACCTTCGGCCGGGTCAGGCCGGTTCCCGACCGGCTTCCGTTCTCTCCCGTTCCTCCTTCCCGCAAGCCGGGGCGGCCGCCTGTGCGGCACGCCCCGTGCTTCGCTTGCCCGGCCTTGAGCGCGGACGGTGCGTTTGGCCGCCCGTCGCAAGCGCAGGCATACTACGCCGTAAGCCCGGCCCCGCGCGGCGCTCATGCCGCAGCGCATCGCCCGCCGCCCGGCGCGGGACCGAGGCCGCCGCGGCACAGCGTCGTCTGTCTGGCCGGCGTTGCGCCCCCTCATCACAGCGGCCACCCTGGCCGTGCATCGGGAGGACTATGAGCGCGCTGAACCGAATCACGCGCGGCGTCGCAGCGACGTCGCTCACGCTTGGCTGGCTCGTCGCCAGCACCAATGCCTTTGCGGGCCTGGGCGCGGCGCCCATGACGACGCCCGCGGGCGCCGCCGTAACGGGCGTAACGACACGCTCGCCCGGCGCGGGCGCCGCCTCTACCTCCGCCGTCGCACGCGCGGCAACGCAGGCTTCGTCGGCGGGCATGGCGGCCAGCAGCGGCACCGCCGCTTCCACCTCCTACACCGTGCGCGAGACGAGGCTTGCCAGCGGCACCGTGGTGCGCGAGTACGTCGGGCAAGACGGCACCGTGTTCGGCGTGGCATGGCAGGGCCAGCAGATGCCCGATCTCTCGGCGCTGCTCGGCACGTATTTCCCGCAGTACATAGCGGGCCTCAAGGCGAACCGGGCGGCGGGCGCCGTGCGCGGCCCGGCCGCGGTGGAACAGAGCGGCCTCGTCGTGCATTCGGGCGGCCACATGGGCGCTTTCTCCGGACAGGCATGGCTGCCGCAGGCGCTGCCCGCGGGCGTGAGCACGTCCGACATCCAGTGAAAATGAGGCACAAGCAGGTTCAAGCAGATTCAAGCAGGCCATCGAGCCAGGGAGACATAACGTGCGCATCGGACTTCGCAGCGGATTCGCCGGGCAGGTCGCGGCCCGGTTCGTCAAATGGGGGCAGGCGGCCACGTTCGTCGTGGCGGCAGGCATCGTCGCGGCTTGCGGAGGGGGCGGCGGAGGCGGTGGTGGAGGGGGCGGAGGCGGCACGCCGAGCGCGGCCAACACCGTGCCCGTCACCGTGGACCGCGGGCTCTTCGGCGTGGTCAACATTCCCAGCGTGAGCGTGACGATCTGCGTGCCGGGGACATCGACGTGCCAGACCATCGATCACGTGCAGCTCGACACCGCGTCCTACGGGCTTCGCGTGGTCAACACGGCGCTCAATTCCACGATGCTCGCCCAGTTGCAGCAGGCGAGCGTGGGCGGCCAGCCGCTTGCCGAATGCCCGCACTTCGCCGACGGCTACACCTGGGGCTCCATTCGCAACGCCGACGTCAAGCTGGGCGGCGAGGCGGCCGGCAACATCCCGATCCAGGTGATTGGCGACATGGGCAGCGGCACGGTTCCGCAGGCGTGCCAGAACTTCGGCGTGGGCAACAACACGGCGCAGGATCTGGGCGCGAACGGCATTCTCGGCGTGGGTGTGGCGCCTGCGGACTGCGGCGCGGCCTGCGTCGGCTCGGCGGCGAGCAGCAATTACTACACGTGCCCAGGCGGTTTGACCTCGACCACCTGCACCGCGACCGCCGTGCAGATCTCGCAGCAGGTCGCCAACCCCGTGCCGCACTTCGCCACGGACAACAACGGCTTGATTCTGGAACTGCCGCAGATCTCGGACTCGGGCCAGGCGTCGGCGAGCGGCACGCTCGTGTTCGGCATCGGCACGTCGGCCAACAACACGATGACGGCCTCGCAGCAGTTCCAGACCACGCAGTGGGGCGACCTGGTGGGCAGCACGTTCAACGGCGCAACGGTGACGGCGTTCCTCGATTCGGGCTCCAACGGGCTCTTCTTCGAGGACAGCGCGTTGCAGCAGTGCGGCAGCAACTTCCAGGGCTTCTACTGCCCGCCGTCAACGCAGACGCTCAACGCCACGCTGCTAGGCGCCAACGGCGCGAAGGCCACGGTGAGCTTCAACGTGGCGAGCGCCTCCGCGCTGTTCGGCAACGGCAGCAACTTCGCCTTCAACGACCTGGCGGGGACTGGTGTCGGCGCAGGTACCCTCGACCTCGGTCTGCCGTTCCACTTCGGCCGCAACGTCTTCGTGGGCATGGACCGCACAGGCTCGGGCGGTTCGGCGCCGTTCGTGGCCTTCTAGTCCAACGGGCCGCTGGCCGGGTCGCCGCGCAGGCGGCCCGGCCACTCAGGCGGCCAGCCTGGAGGGGCTTGCCGCCTGAGCGTCCGCCTGCGGCGGCTTGAGCGGGCGGCCGAAGCCGCTCCGCTCGAAGCCGCTCAGTCCAAAAAGCCGCTCAGTCCAAAGCCGCTCAGTCCAAAGCCGCCCCGTCCAAAGCCGCCCCGTCCAAAGCCGCCCCGCCCAAAGCGCTCCGCCCAAAGCGCTCCGCCCAAAGCGCTCCGCCCAAAGCGCTCCGCCCAAAGCCGCCCCAGCCGCCCCCGCCACCGCAGGCTCCCCGCCAAAGGCACTCCGCCGTAACAACCGCACGCGCCCACCCCGCCTCATCCGCCGAAATACCCCCGTTTCTCCGTCTTTATCCGTCGATCATCCATTGCGCGGCGCGGGAATAATCGCTCTCACTGAAAAAGGGCATTGCGCCGCGATCGACTGGAGAACCTGTGGCAGAGGACAGCGACCTCGAAAAAACCGAATCAGCCACTCCCAGGCGCCTCGAAAAGGCGCGTGAGGAAGGGCAGGTGGCGCGTTCGCGCGAGCTCGCGACGTTCGCGCTGCTTTCGGCGGGGTTCTTCGGCGTCTGGGCGATGTCCGGGCCTATCGGCCAGCATTTCCAGACCATTCTGCGCAGCTCGCTCACCTTCGACCACGCCACCGCCTTCGACACCGGCCGCATGCTGGTGGGCGCGGGCGGCGTGGTCCGCGAAGCCGCCTGGGTGCTGCTGCCGGTGCTCGGCCTGACGGGCCTGGCTGCGCTGCTTGCGCCCATGGCGCTGGGCGGCTGGCTCTTTTCCACCCAGTCGATCGGCGCGAATTTCAGCCGGCTCGACCCCGTGGCGGGCCTCGGCCGCATCTTCTCGATCAACGGACCGATCCAGCTCGGCATGTCGCTCGCGAAGACGGCGGTGGTGGGGCTGATTGGCGGCGTCGCGATCTGGCGCCATAAGGACGACATCCTCGCGCTCGCCACCCAGCCGCTCTTGACGGCATTCGCCAACGCCACGCACCTGGTGGCCGTCTGCTGCGCGATGACGGTGGCCGGCATGTTCGTGGTCGCGGCGCTCGACGTGCCGTACCAGATGTGGAGCTACCACAAGAAGCTGCGCATGACGAAGGAAGAGGTGAAGCGCGAGCACCGCGAAAGCGAGGGCGACCCGCACGTGAAGGCGCGCATCCGTTCGCAGCAGCGCGCCATGGCCCGCCGCCGCATGATGAGCGAGGTGCCCAAGGCCGACGTGGTGGTGACCAACCCGACGCACTTCGCCGTGGCGCTCCAGTACACGGACGGCGAGATGCGCGCGCCGAAGGTGATCGCCAAGGGCGTGAACCTGGTGGCGGCGCGCATCCGCGAAATCGCGACGGAAAACAACGTGCCGCTGCTCGAAGCGCCGCCGCTTGCGCGTGCGCTCTATCACAACGTGGATCTGAACCGCGAGATTCCGGGCCCGCTTTATGGCGCGGTGGCCGAGGTGCTCGCGTGGGTTTATCAGCTGCGCCGCTTCAAGACCGAAGGCGGCGAGGCGCCCGTCGCGCCCACCGAATTCGACGTGCCGCCCGAACTCGACAAGGGTGGTGTCTCCGACGAAGACGCCGCCGAGGAAGCCGCCGAAACGCTTTCGGGCGAAGGAGACGGCGAAGGCTCACCGGGCGCCCCGTCCGGCGGCCGCAACAAACGTGGTAACGAAGGAGCTTCTGCATGAACGCCCGCACTGGTTTGCTCGCGCGACGCCCCGACGTGCTTCAGGGCACGAACCTGCGCGCGCTGGCGGGGCCGATCCTGATCTGCATGATCCTCGGCATGATGATCCTGCCGTTGCCGCCGTTCCTGCTGGATCTGCTGTTCACCTTCAACATCGCCCTTTCGGTGATGGTGCTGCTCGTGTCCATGTACACGATGAAGCCGCTCGACTTCGCCGCCTTCCCGAGCGTGCTGCTGTTCTCCACGCTGCTGCGCCTCTCGCTGAACGTGGCCTCCACGCGGGTCGTGCTGCTGGAAGGCCACACGGGCCCGGACGCGGCGGGCAAGGTGATCGAGTCGTTCGGCCACTTCCTCGTGGGCGGCAACTTCGCCGTCGGTATCGTCGTCTTCATCATCCTGATGGTCATCAACTTCATGGTGATCACCAAGGGCGCGGGGCGTATTGCCGAAGTGGCGGCGCGCTTCACGCTGGACGCCATGCCCGGCAAGCAGATGTCCATCGACGCCGACCTGAACGCCGGCATCATCAACGAAGAGCAGGCGAGAAAGCGCCGCTCCGAGGTGTCCCAGGAAGCCGAGTTCTACGGCTCCATGGACGGTGCCAGCAAGTTCGTGCGCGGTGACGCCATTGCCGGCCTGCTCATCATGGTGATCAACATCATCGGCGGGCTGATTGTGGGCGTCGTGCAGCACGACATGAGCTTCGCCGCGGCGGGCAAGAACTACACGCTGCTCACCATCGGCGACGGCCTCGTGGCGCAGATTCCGTCGCTCGTGATCTCCACGGCGGCGGGCGTGATCGTGTCGCGCGTGGCGACCAACGAGGACATCGGCACCCAGCTCACCGGCCAGCTCTTCACGAATCCGCGCGTGCTGATGATTACGGGCGTGATTCTCGTATTGATGGGCCTGATTCCGGGCATGCCGCACTTCGCGTTTCTGGTGCTGGGCGGCGGCGCCATCCAGCTGGGCCGCGTCATGAAGAAGCGCGGCGAGGAAAAGAAGACCTCCGCGGCACTCGTGGACGTGGCGCCCGCTGCGCTCGCGCCGGCCGAGAACACCGAAGCCAGCTGGGACGACGTGGCGCTCATCGACACGCTGGGCCTCGAAGTGGGCTACCGCCTGATTCCGCTCGTCGACAAGAATTCGGACGGTGAGCTGCTCAAGCGCATCAAGAGCATCCGCAAGAAGTTCGCGCAGGAAATCGGCTTCCTGCCGCCTGTGATTCATATTCGCGACAACCTCGAACTGCGGCCCAACGCTTACCGCATCGCGCTCAAAGGCGTGGAGGTGGGCACGGGCGAGGCGTATCCGGGCCAATGGCTCGCTATCAACCCGGGGCAGGTCACGGCCGCGCTGCCGGGCACGCCCACCCAGGACCCGGCTTTCGGCCTGCCCGCCATCTGGATCGATACCAACCTGCGCGAGCAGGCGCAGGTGTACGGCTACACGGTGGTGGATTCGAGCACCGTGGTCGCCACGCACCTGAACCACCTCGTGGTGACGCACGCGTCCGAACTGCTGGGCCGCCAGGAAGTGCAGGCGCTGCTCGAGCGCATGCAGAAGGACACGCCCTCGCTCGTCGACGACCTCGTGCCGAAGGCGCTGCCCGTCACGACGCTGCAGAAGGTGCTGCAAAACCTGCTGGACGAGGCGGTGCCCATCCGCGACATGCGCACCATTCTCGAAGCGCTGGCCGAACACGCGCCGAAGATCAGCGACCCGCACGACCTCACGGCCATCGTGCGCCTCGCGCTGGGCCGCGCCATTACGCAGCAGTGGTTCCCCGGCAACGGCGACATGCAGGTGATGGGTCTGGACGCCAATCTTGAGCGCGTGCTGTCCCAGGCGCTCACCACGGGGGCGAACCCGGGCCTGGAACCGGGGCTCGCCCATACGCTGCTCGAACAGACCCAGAAGGCGATGACGCGCCAGCAAAGCCTGGGGCTTGCGCCAGTGCTGCTCGTGCAGCACTCGCTGCGCGCCATGCTCGCGCGCTTCCTGCGGCGCAGCCTGCCGCAGCTGAAGGTGCTCTCCTACGCCGAAGTGCCGGACACGCGGCACGTCAAGGTGGTCAATCTGATCGGCACGGCTTGACGGGGCGGGCGCCGGTTGCGGCGCTTGCCGTCTTCGCTGTGCCTGGGGCGGGGCCGGGCATGGCTTGGGTTGGCGCGACGCCGGCCTGTCCGGTGTGCCGTTCGGCGCTGCGGCGGGCACGTCCGCAGTACTCTCGCAGTGCCTTCGCGGTGCCTCCGCAGTACTCCCTCAGTGTTTCCGCAGTACCTCCGCAGTCTCCCCTCAGCGCCTCCCCGCAGCCCCCCTTTCGACCCGATCAAACGAATTGCCTGCTTTTCCCCGCGCTGATCCATCGATAGTCCGGCGTTCACCTCCTCAATAATTTCACCATCGGCAAAGGCTTTGCCGCGCACCAGGTTCCTGCGGAGCCACCGCGCAACGAAGCTGGCGCCTCGCAATTGAAACGCCACGTCAGGGTCGTCAACCTCATCGGGGGTCAGCTTGAACATCCGCAAATTTATCGGTGCCACCAGCCGCGACGCGCTGCGCCAAGTGCGCGAAGTGCTGGGTCCTGACGCAGTGGTGCTGTCGAATCGCACGCTCGACGACGGCAGCGTCGAGATCGTCGCCGTAGCCGACCGCGAACTCGCGGCCATCGCGCCTGCCGCGGGTGAAGGCGCCAACGCGGGTGCTGCTTCGCGCGGCTTGCCGCGCAGCGCCGCCGCGCCGGTTGCCGGCAACCCCTACGCGAACGGCATGCCGGACGTGTTCTCGTCGGTGTTCGGGGCAAGCCCGGAAGCGGGCGCGGACCGCCTGTCCGCGTCGGACGACGAAGACGACGCTTCGCCCTACATGAACGCCGCCGCGCAACCGGTGGCCAAGCCCGAAGCGCAAGCAGGCGGCGCGCTCGCCACGCGCGGTGCCGCGCTGGACCGCCCGGGCGCGTTTATGGCTCAGTCTGCGGCCCAGCCCGCAGGCCAGGCCGATACCGGCGGCGGCGCGGACCGCTTCGCCGCCGAACCCGCGACTATCCAGGCGGGTGCACCGGCTCGTCCGGCTGCGCGTCCCACGCCGGCGCACGCTCCCGCTCATCCGGCCGCTCATCCGGCCGCTCATGTGCCGGCGGCGAGCCGCGCCGCGGGGTTCGCGACGCCGGCCGCAGGCGTGACCATGCCGGCATCGGCTGTGCCGTCCTACTCGGACAAGGCACACGCTCCGCGCACCATGGCCGAAACGAACCCCTGGCTCATCGACCACGCACGCCGCATTGCCGACAAGGACAGCGAAGGTCAAGGCGCGGGTCACAGCGCGGGTCACAGCACGAAAGCCGCAGGTATGACGCCCGCCGACGCCATGGCCAAGGGACTCGGCATGCCCGCCGACCCGCACGCCGAACATGGCCAGCCCCGCCCGCAAGGCGAGGGCGTGCTCAACGTCAGCACGCCGGACTGGGCGCGCGAAGCGGCTCAACTGGCGGCGCGCCGCGCCACGCAGCGCATCTCACCGGCCTTCGATCTGCCGGGCAACAGCCAGCCGCCGACGCAATCGGCCACGCCCTCGGGCAACGCCAGGACCGCCGCCGATGCCGCAGGCGCGAACGCCTCGGCCAGCGTCACGGAAGCCATCAAGGCCCGCATCGAACAGGTGGTGAACGAAACGGTGATGAGCGAGCTGGCCTCCATGCGCGGCATGATGGAAGAGCAGTTCGCCGGACTCCTCTGGGGCGAGCGCCAACGCCGCAGCCCCACGCACGGCGCGCTCACCAAGCAGCTGTTCGCCGCCGGCTTCTCGGCCCAGCTCGTGAAGATGGTGGTGGACAACCTGCCCGAAGGCAAAGACCCGGAAGGCGCGCTGGAATGGGCGCAGTCGGTGCTCGAATCGAACCTGCCCGTGCTCGAAAACGAAGACGCGCTCATGGAACGCGGCGGCGTGTTCGCGCTGATGGGCCCCACGGGCGTCGGCAAGACCACGACCACGGCGAAGCTCGCCGCGCGCTGCGTGATGCGCTTCGGCGCGAGCAAGGTGGCGCTGCTCACCACGGACAGCTACCGCATTGGCGGCCACGAGCAACTGCGCATCTTCGGCCGCATTCTCGGCGTGTCGGTGCACGCGGTGCGCGACGGCGCCGACCTGCAGCTCGCGCTCACCGAACTCAAGAACAAGCACATCGTGCTGATCGACACGATCGGCATGAGCCAGCGCGACCGCGCCGTGACCGACCAGATCGCCATGCTGTGCAGCGCCGGCCAGCCGGTGCAGCGTCTCTTGCTGATGTCCGCAACGAGCCACGGCGACACGCTCAACGAAGTGGTGCAGGCCTACCAGAGCACGCCGGACAAGGCGCCGCTCGCGGGCTGCATTCTCACCAAGCTCGACGAGGCCACCAACCTGGGCGGCGCGCTGGACACCGTGCTGCGCTACCGGCTGCCGGTTCACTACGTGTCGACCGGCCAGAAGGTGCCCGAGAACCTCTATGTGGCGACGAAGCGTTTCCTGATCCGCAGCGCGTTCTGCATTCCGCGCGAGCACTCGCCCTTCGTGCCGCACGAAGACGACATCCCGGCGCTGCTCTCGGCGCTGTCCACGCGTTCGAATGCCGACCTGCACGAGGTTCGCTTTGGATAAATTCGTAGCCGACCAGGCGGAGGGGCTGCGGCGGCTGCTCGCCCGCAGCGGCTCGCGAGTGATCGCGGTGACCGGCGGCTCGGAGAGCGTCGGACGCACCACGACAGTAGTGAACCTTGCAGCGGCATTGGCCGAGCAGGGCAAAGACGTGCTCGTCATCGACGAGTGCCTGGGCGACCGGTCGGTGAGCGCCACGCTTGGCGGCATGCAACGCGTGGGGAATCTCGCCGGCGTGATGCGCGGCGAGGTGTCTCTCGCGGCGGCCGTGAGCCGGCATCCGCTCGGCTTCGGCGTGCTCTCGGCCTGGCGCGGCAGCCAGGAAGGCTATAGCGCCGAACAGTACGGACTCGTGCTGAACGGCCCCGCCGACGTCGTGCTGATCGACGCCGGGCTCGACAGAAACGGCGCGCTCTCCGGGCTCGCCATGCGCTCGCACGACGTGATGGTCGTGACGCGCGTCTCGGCGCAGGCCATCACCGATGCCTACGCCGCCATGAAACGTCTTCATTTCGCGCACGCAATCGCGCAGTTCCGCGTGCTCGTCAATTACGTCCAAAGCGCGGCCGATGCCCACACGGCATTCGAGAACCTCGCAGGCGTGGCGGGTCGTTACCTCACCGTCTCGCTCGAAAACGCAGGCTGCATTGCGGCTGACCCACACATGGCGCGGGCCGTCGAGCTCGCACGCTGCATCGTGGACGCTTTTCCGTCCACGGCCGCCGCGCGCGACTACCGGCATGTCGCCGCAGAACTGCAGTACTGGCCCATGCGGCCAGCCATGTCGTCGCGCGCGGCCATGACGCGCCCGACCGTAACAACGTCGGCCCCATCGCCATCCATGTGGCAGGCCGACCCGGCCGCCGAATGGCCGTCGGCGCAGCATGCGTGACGCCACTCGGGGACTTCAGGCAGGAGAGCACGATGTATAACGCTCAGGGAAAGATTTCGCAGGACGAGGTGCTGGCGAAGTACGCGCCGCTCGTAAGACGTCTCGGTTTGCAGCTCGTGGCCAAGATGCCGGCGAGCGTGGATCTGGACGATCTGATCCAGGCCGGCATGATCGGTCTGCTCGATGCGGCGAGCCGCTACAAGGAAGATCAGGGCGCGCAGTTCGAAACCTACGCGAGCCAGCGCATTCGCGGCGCCATGCTCGACGAGCTGCGCAGCAACGACTGGCTGCCGCGCAGCCTGCGGCGCACGTCGCGCGAGGTGGAGAGCGCGGTGCACCAGGTGGAGCAGCAGCTGGGCCGTTCGGCGAGCGAGACGGAGATCGCCGGGCATCTCAAGATGCCGCTCGACGAATATCAGTCCATGCTGCAGGACCTGCATGGCAGCCAGCTGATCTACTACGAAGACTTCGACCGGTCCGCGGACGACGAGCCGTTCCTCGACCGCTACTGCGTCGATCACTCGGATCCGCTTTCCGCGCTGCTCGACGAAAGCCTGCGCGCGGCGCTGGTGGAAGCCATCGACAAGCTGCCTGAGCGCGAGAAGCTCTTGATGTCGCTCTACTACGAGCGCGGCATGAACCTGCGCGAAATCGGCGCGGTGATGGAAGTGAGCGAATCGCGTGTGTGCCAGCTGCACAGCCAGGCCGTGGCGCGTCTGCGCACGCGTCTGCGCGAACTGGCCTGGGCGGGCGCCGAGGCCGACTGAGAAACCCGAGCGGGGTGCGTTCGAGGGGCGTTCGCGCCTTTCCGGGCGGGTGGCGCTGTTGTTGGCGTTAGAGGGCGCCGGGTAGCGGACCCCGGACCCCAGGGCCCAAGGCGCCGGGCCTCGGGCGGCATCGGTTCGGCTGGCGCTGTGCTGGCTTGTGTGGGGCGGCTGCTTTGCTGCCGTTTCACCGCTGCGTGAGCGGTACGTCATTCGCACCCTGTCCGCGCGTCCTCCAATTCTTCGGCGGCTTTTTCGCCGTCTTTCGGGCCGGCTTCCCGGCTCGTTCATCGGGCCGCTTCAGGCCGTAACACCACTAACATTTTCTTACACCACCCTTTCTGACGGGTGGCTACACTTGCGCCGCGTTATTACGAAGACAATGGGGTTAAACCAGATGCTCAAAAAAATCGCAGGAATCGCCGTGTTGACCGCGGCTTCGGCCGCTGTATCGCTGCCCGCTATGGCGGGTGACCTGAACAATGCGCTCGGCGGGGGCCTCGGCGGGGTGGCGGGTGCCGCAGTGGGCGGCGCGCTGGGCGGCAGCACGGGCTCCGTGATCGGCGGTGCGGTGGGCGGCGGTGCAGGCGCTGCGGTCACGTCGAACCGGCGCGAACGTACGGGCGCCATCGTGGGCGGTGCGCTGGGCGGCGGCGCGGGCACGGCGGCAGGCAACGCGATGGGCGGCCGCACGGGCGGGCTGATCGGTGCGGGACTGGGCGGTGGTGCCGGCGCGGCACTGGGCGGCAACATCTCGCGCAGCAACTCCTACGCGGACGAGGGCGAGCGCGGCTATCGCAGCACCGGCCACCACCGCAAGCATCGCAAGCACTGGGAT
Source organism: Paraburkholderia sp. A1RI_3L (assembly GCF_048957895.1). Classification (NCBI taxonomy): domain Bacteria; kingdom Pseudomonadati; phylum Pseudomonadota; class Betaproteobacteria; order Burkholderiales; family Burkholderiaceae; genus Paraburkholderia; species Paraburkholderia sp. A1RI_3L. Next base: position 347,885 of record NZ_JARCHA010000001.1, on the reverse strand, counting down.
TGAGCCGCGAGCAGCAAAGGCAAGAGGATCGAGAAAGGCGCAACGACGCCTGAGGTTGAAGGCCGGGGTTGAAAACCGGTCTTGAAAACCGGGTTTAAAAACCAGGGTTTGAAAACACAACGGGCCGCACATTCGCAAGGATGTGCGGCCCGTTGGTTTTTGGTGCGGCTGGCCGGCGAATTCAGCGAGGATGCTGCGCCCGGATCATCGCGCCGCGCGCCTCAAAACCCGGCTCCGGGGAAATCGATCAAACTCGCCCGAACGCGGGAATTCGCCCATCCGGCCCGTACAAACCGGCCTTATGCTGCGCGCCCTTGAGCACGTCGAGGGCGCGGCGGTTGTATTCCATGCGGGTATGGATCAGCACGCCGTTGGTGGCGTTGGAGCGTTTCGCGCGTTCGGCCGCCTTTTGCAGCAGCGCCCATTGCGTGGCGAGCCTCGGGTCGGCGCCGGAGGCCAGCTCCATGCCGCGCCAGCCCGGCGGAAAGCCCAGCTCCGCAAGCTGCGCGTCGCGCTGCTTTTCCAGCGCCGAGAGCTTTTCGACCAGTTCGGTCTTCATCTCGATGATGGGCGGCAGCTGTTCGAGCGGAGAGACGGCGGTCAACGCCTTCTCTTCGCACGCGAGCACCGAAGCGAACGCTTCGACGGCGGCATATTCGTCGATGACGGTGGCAAGGAGGGCGTCTTTCATCACAATCACTCAACTCGCAGTCGGCTTGCCGCGCCCTGACTGGGGCGCACAAGCCGTGGTCAATTGGCTGCTGCACGTGCGCGCTTCGCCCGAAGGTGCGGCGAGGCACGCTGAACGCGCTGGCCAACCGGGGTTAGCTCCCCGCCGACCCCGCGCGCGTTTGCAGCAGGCTACGTGCCGTTTCGAGAACGGCGTCGGCAATCTTGCCGGTATCAATACTCAAGGTGCCGTCGCGCAGCGCCTGCTTGATCGACTCGACGTGTGCCGTATCGATGTCCGCCGCGCCGGACGCGGCGAGGCCGCGCAGTTGCGCCGACAGCGCCGACAGGTTCACGTTCGCGTCGCCGGACGCGCCGCCGCCGGTGGACGGTACGGGGCTGCTGGCTGCGCCTTGCGCGCCAGACGCGGCCGTTTCGCCTTGCTGGGTACGCTGCAGCCCGTCTTTTAGCGACTGCAGGCTCGAATTGCTGGTGGAATCGACTTTCACGATTGGCTTCCTGAACGGTTGACCGCGGTGCCCGGATTCGACTGAGGAATCCGGCTTCCGCGTGGCCTTCTTCGGCCACGGTGGGGCGCGTCATGGGCGCCGCTTTGCCCGGATTAACGGCAGGTACCAATCAAACTTTAGTGCATGGACGGCAAGGCCGCCAAAGCGCCGCGAGGCGCGACGGCTGCACGCAAGGGGCCATAACAGCCCCGGTCGAAACCACTTCACATCATTCGAGGCGCAGCAGGCGCCGGTCCAATCTCCTGTTCAAATCCACCCAACCTGCAACGTTCAAAGCTGGATCTCCACGGTGCCGCCTTCTTTGACGATGCCGCTGATGATCTGGCCGCCCGCCGTCTTCACACGGACCTGCTGGCCGGGCGACGCGTTGTTCATGGCGCTGCCCTCGGACGAAATCGAAAAGCCCGGGCCCTGCGCGACCACGCGCACGGTTTGCCCGATCGTCACGGAACTCGCACTGCGCAGCATGTCCTGGCGCAGCGGCAGCCCGGCAGGCACGCGGACCAGCGCCACGGCGCCGATCGCCTGCGATGGGTCGGTGACCACCGCCTGCGGCAGCAGCGTGAGGTCGCCGTCGCGTGCCACCAGGTCGGCGGCGCTGAGCGGCTCGCCCGGGGCAATCGCGCGCGACGCCGTGTAGTAGGTGGCCTGAACCGAGATCTTCGCCTGAAGGTAGAGCGTCCACGGACGCTCGCCCGCGCAGCGCACGCCCACCGTGGTGCGGCCCCACATGCGGGTGCCGGCGGGCGCGAACGGCTGCATCGTCGTGCAGGCCGCAAGGCCGCGCGGAAATACGTTGGCCACGGTGATGTTGACCTTGCCGGGAAGGCCCACGACCTGCTGCTGAAGCCAGGCGAGCGCAGCGCGCCGGATCGACTCGCCGTCCTGCTGGCCTTCGGGCACGGCGGCTTGCGCGACTGTGGCGGCCTGGGCCGACTGGGCCGGTTGCGCGGGCTGAACGTTCGATGCAGGCGCCTGCGCCGGCTGCACATGTTGATACGGTTGTGCCGCCTGGGTTCCCTGGGCCGGCACAGCGCGCGGCACCATGCGCTCGAAGCGCGGCGCGGTTGCTGCGTAGCCGCCGCTGGCAGGCGGGTTCATCGCGATGGCCTGCGGCGCGAGATTCGCCTCGCGGCCGCGCGCCGGGAGGGTCGCCACAGCGGGTGTCACGACCACCGGCATGACCTGGCTGGCCGCCACGGGCAGGTTCACGCGCGTCAGGCCAGATGCCATGCCGGGCCGGGCCGCCGACGCTTCGCCCGTCCCCGCGATCACGATGGCGCCGTCGGCCTTCGCTGCCTGCTCGAAGCGGTCGCCGGCAGCGGCGGCCGGTCGCATCGACGCGGCGAGGGCGGCTGGGGTGGGCTGCATCCCGGCATTCGCACGTTGCGCCGTCACGCCGGCAGGCGCGGACGGGCTCGTCACCATCTTGCTCATGGCGGCCAGTGCATCCGGGTTCTTTTCGCCCGGACCCGGGATCACGATCGGCTCGCCCGTGCCTTGCGCATGCGCGGCGTTCGAAGCGAGCAGGGCCAGCGTGCCGGCACTCACCGAGAGCGTCCACGCAAGCGCGACGAGGAGGCCGCGCAGCGCAGGCGCGCGCCTCGCTCGCGCCGGAGCAGCCGGTGCGTGCGAAGTGGCCGATGTCGATGCGCCCGGCGCGGGCGAAGCATCGAAAGCCGTTTCAGCAGCGGTTTCAGCGGTCAACAAGGCGGTCGGAGCATTTGAAGCGGGCTCGTTCATCGCCACTCTCCACGGCCCCCGGGGGACCAGACAGGCGCCAGGCAAGAAGCCGGACAAGAAGCAAGACAAGAAGAAGCCAAACAAGGCGGCCAGACAAGGGCTAACCCAAGGGCTAACCCAAGGGCCAACCAGGGGCCAACCAAGGGCCAACAATACGAGAGGCATTCTAGAGACACCCCCCTTCGCGCAAACGTTGAATAGAGGCCCCCTTCCCCGGCTATTCCTCCGATTGCTGCTTGCGTCCCAGACCTAAGATGCTCCACAAGCAAAAAGGCCTTCCACGCAGCCGCTACTGCAAGCGTGACGCAAGGAAGAAGCGTTTTTTCGGAGAACCGCAATGCTGGACAAACTCGATGCCGAATTCGCCTTTGGGCGCGAGGCGCTCGATGTGCGCGCATACCGTCAGGAACTGCTCTCGTCGAACATCGCCAACTCGGACACGCCGGGCTACAAGGCACGCGACGTCGATTTCGCGTCGTCGCTCGCCGGTGCGCTGAGGAAGAGCGGCGCTGCGACCGGAACGGCCACCTCGAACGCGGCACCGCTCGCCATGGCGCAGCCGGCCGGCGTGACGAGCGGCATGACCATGGCGACGACCGAAGCGGGCCACATGGCCGGCAAGGCGCGCTTGACGCCCACGGGCGGTTCCCCCGACGACTACGGCCAGCTCCAGTACCGCATTCCCACGCAACCGGCGCTTGACGGCAACACCGTCGACCTCGACAGCGAGCGGGTGCAGTTCGCCGACAACACGCTGCACTTCGAGACCGGCATGACCGTGCTCACGCAGCAGATCAAAGGCATGCTCGCGGCCATCACGTCAGGCAGCTGACGCGGCGGCCTGCATTCGTGCAGGGCAAGCAGGAAAGCAGGAAGCCAGACCACGGCACAGGCAGCAGGCTGCGCCGGTCAGGCAAGAGACAAATCGCTACGGGAAAGCAGGCGGGCCGTGCGCAGGAGGCACCGGAAGCGCGAAAGCGCAAAGGTGACAGGCGCGGCCCGCCACAACCGCCGGCCAACGCAGGCCGGCAACGAGAGGTGAGATTCGCCATGCCATCGCTGATGAACATCTTTAGCGTCGCCGGCTCTGCGCTGTCCGCGCAGTCGGAGCGGCTCAACGTGACCGCGTCGAACCTCGCGAACGCGGACAGCACGACGGGACCGGACGGCAAGCCGTACAAGGCCAAGCAGGTCGTCTTCGCGGTGCAGCCGCTGGGCGGCGCGCGCACGCAGAGCGGCCAGCAGGTGGGCGGCGTGCAGGTGACGGGCGTGGTCGACGACCCGACGCCCATGAAGACTTCCTACGACCCCGGCAACCCGGCGGCGGACGCGAACGGCTACGTGACCTTGCCGAACGTGGATCCGGTGCAGGAAATGGTGAACATGATTTCGGCGTCGCGCTCGTACCAGGCGAACGTGGAAACCCTGAACACCGCCAAGACGCTGATGCTCAAGACGCTCACTATCGGCACCTGAACCGGCACCTGAATCGGCACCTGAAGAACAGACGGAGAACCGCCTTGACCACCCAGACCACGATCGGCAGCAACGGCACGACCATTTCGCAGACGCTGCTCGACACCATGAACGGCACTTCGAGCGCAAGCAGCTCGTCGTCGAGTTCGTCCAGCACGTCGAGCACGTCGCCCACCGCGCTGCAGAACACGTTCCTGCAACTGCTCATCGCGCAGATGAAGAACCAGGACCCGACCAACCCGATGGACAGCTCGCAGATGACCTCGCAGCTCGCCCAGATCAACACGGTGACGGGCATCAGCCAGCTCAACACGTCGCTCAGCTCGCTCGCCACGCAACTGAATGCGAGCCAGCAGGGCCAGGCGGCGCTCCTGATCGGCTCCACGGTGCTCGCGCCGGGATCGACCTCGACGGTGGCGAGCGGCAAGGCATCGGCCATCGGCTTGCAGGTGGCCACCGCGGCGAGCAACGTGCAGATCACCATCAAGAACTCGTCGGGCCAGGTGGTCAACACGATCAACGTGGGCAGCGTGCCGGCAGGCGTCACGCCCATTTCGTGGACGCCCACCGATGCGCAGGGCAACACGCTCGCCGACGGCACGTACACCATCAGCGCGACCGGCACGATTGCCGGCAAGTCGGGCTCGCCCACCACGCTGTCGGCCGCCACGGTGCAAAGCGTCGTGCAGCAGACGGACGGCACGCCGGGCCTCGTGCTCTCGAACGGCAACACGATCGGCATGACGGGCGTGGCCGCGATCCTGTAAGGCGCGCGCCACAGGGCTCCCGGAGCTCTCAGGCAGATTCACAGCACAGTATTCATCGATATATCCCGATACGGAGATCGTCATGGGTTATCAACAAGGTTTGAGCGGTTTGTCGAGCGCGTCCAACGACCTCGACGTGATCGGCAACAACATCGCGAACGCGAACACGATCGGCTTCAAGCAGGGCGCGGCGGTTTTCGCGGATGTCTACGCGAACTCGGTGGCCACGGCGGTCAACAACCAGATCGGCCTCGGCTCGCGCCTTGCGGCCGTGCAGCAGCAGTACAGCCAGGGCACGATCACCACGACCAACCAGGCGCTGGACGTGGCGATCAACGGCAACGGCTTCTTCCAGATGTCGAACAACGGCACGCTCACGTACTCGCGTAACGGCGTGTTCCAGCTGGACAACCAGGGCTATATCACCGACACCAGCGGCCTCAAGCTGATGGGCTACGCCGCGAGCAACGGCGGCGTCATCAACACGGCCAGCACGGTGCCGCTGCAGGTGCCCACCACCAACATCGCGCCCACGGCCACCAGCGTGATTACCGGCCAGTTCAACCTGAACGCGCAGGATTCGCTCATGCTGGGCGCGCCCACCGTGGCCGTGACGACCACGGGTTCGCTCGCCACCAGCGGCTCCACCATCACGAACGGCGCCACGGGCACGAACCTGGACCACTACACGATCAACTTCACGTCGCCCACCACCTACACGGTGACGGACACGACCACGGGCGTGACCGGCTCGGCGCAGACCTACAGCACGGGCGCGGCGATTTCGCTCGGCACGGGCCAGACCGTCACGCTGACGGGCACCCCGGTTGCGGGCGACAGCGTGGCCATTACGCCGAACCCCACCGCGTTCAACGCCAACAGCGCGAGCACGTACAACTACCCGACCTCGATTCAGGCGTACGACTCGCTGGGCGGCACGCAGACGGTGGACCTGTACTTCGCGAAGACGGGCGTGGGCGCATGGACCGTGTACGGCGGCGTGGCCGGCGGCACGATCTCGAAGATCGGCACGGCCACGTTCAATTCGTCCGGCACGCTGGTGAGCACGACGGATGCCTCGGGCGCCGCGACCACCACGCCGCTCGCGTTCAACTTCACGATTCCGACCAGCGACGGTTCGTCCACGCCGCAGTCGCTCACGTTCAACATCGCGGGCACGACGCAGTTCGGCGGCAAGGACGGCACCAACAACCTGACGCAAGACGGCTTTGCGGCAGGCCAGCTGACCAACTTCACGGTGGGCACGGACGGCACGCTCACGGGCAACTACTCGAACGGCAAGACCCAGGCGCTGGGCCAGGTCGTGCTTGCCAACTTCAACAACCCGAACGGCCTTGTCGATCTGGGCAACAACCAGTACGAAGCCACCTCGGCCTCGGGCGTGGCGCAGATCTCCGCGCCGGGCAGCACGAACCACGGCACGCTGCAAGGCGGCGCGGTGGAAAACTCGAACGTCGACCTGACGAGCGAGCTGGTGAACCTGATCACGGCGCAGCGCAACTACCAGGCGAACGCGCAGACGATCAAGACCCAGCAGACCGTCGACCAGACGCTCATCAACCTGTAATACCTGGCGGCCTCATCATGGACCGGCTGATCTATACCGCGATGACGGGCGCCACCCAGGCGCTCGAGCAGCAGGCTGTCGTCGCGAACAATCTGGCGAACGTCTCCACGACGGGCTTTCGCGCGCAGCTTGCCGCGTTTCGCGCCGTGCCGATGTCGTTCGGCGACGGCAACACGGTGAACACGGACACCACGCGCACCTTCGTGCTGGCGTCCACGCCCGGCGCGGACTACACGCCGGGCCCGATCCAGCAGACCGGCAATCCGCTCGACGTCGCGGTGCAGGGCCCGGGCTGGCTCACGGTGCTCGACAACAACGGCAACGAGGCCTACACGCGCGCGGGCAACCTGCACGTGGACACCAACGGCCAGATCGTCAACGCGATGAACCAGCCGGTGGTGGGCGGCGGAGGCCCGATTTCGGTGCCGCCGGGCTCGGAAGTCACCATCGGCAAGGACGGCACGGTGTCCGCGCTGATTCCGGGCGACCCGCCCACGACCATCGTCAACGTGGATCAGCTGAAGCTCGTGAACCCGGACCCGGCCTCGCTCAAGCACGGCGACGACGGCCTCTACCGCACGGCGGACGGCAATCCCGCCGACGCGGACCAGAACGTCGTGCTCGCGCCGCAGTCGCTGGAAGGCAGCAACGTGAACCCGGTCTCCGCCATGGTGGCGATGATCACGAACGCGCGGCAGTTCCAGATGCAGACCAAGCTGCTCGAATCGGCCAGCCAGAACGAACAGTCCGCCAACCAGTTGCTCAACTTCAGCTGACGGGCTCGCCCGCAAGCCAGCCCACAGGAGAAGATTCAAAGTGAACCGCTCACTCTATATCGCCGCTACCGGCATGAATGCGCAGCAGGCGCAGATGGATGTCATCTCGAACAACCTCGCGAACGTCAGCACCAATGGCTTCAAGGGCTCGCGCGCGGTGTTCGAAGACCTGCTTTACCAGACCATCCGCCAGCCGGGTGCGAACTCCACGCAGCAGACCGAGCTGCCCTCGGGCATCCAACTCGGCACCGGCGTGCAGCAGGTCGCCACGGAACGCCTCTACACGCAGGGCAACCTGCAGCAGACCGGCAACTCGAAGGACGTCGCCATCAACGGCGCGGGCTTCTTCCAGGTGCAGATGCCCGACGGCACGAACGCCTACACGCGCGACGGCTCGTTCCAGACCAACGCGCAGGGCCAGCTCGTGACCTCGAGCGGCTACCAGATCATTCCGGCCATCACGATTCCGCAGAACGCCACGTCGATGACTATCGGCAGCGACGGTGTGGTGTCGGTCACGACGGCGGGCTCGAACAATACGCAGCAGATCGGCTCCATCCAGCTCGCCACGTTCATCAACCCGACGGGCCTCGAAGCCAAGGGCGAAAACCTGTTCGCCGAAACGGCGTCGTCGGGCGCGCCCAACGTGACCACGCCGGGCCTGAACGGCGCGGGCTCGCTCAACCAGGGCTACGTGGAAGCGTCGAACGTGAACGTGGTGCAGGAACTGGTCAACATGATCCAGACCCAGCGCGCGTACGAGATCAACAGCAAGGCCGTGACCACGTCCGACCAGATGCTGCAGACGCTCTCGCAGATGCCGGTGTAATGGTCTGATTCGGGTCTGATTCGGGCCTGATCGTGGCCCGGGTCCGGCTGAAAGTGCAGGAAGGACGAAGGATGTCGCAATTCATTGAAACTACGCGGGTGAAGGCCCTCTCGGGCGCGGTGTTGCTGGCCGCGCTCGCGGGCTGCGCGCTCGTGCCGAAGCAGCCCATCGTGCAGCAGCCCATGACGGCTGTGCCGCCGATGCCGCCGCAGTCGCAGAGCCCGGGCTCGATCTACAACCCGGGCTACGCGGGGCGGCCGCTCTTCGAAGACCAGCGTCCGCGCAATATCGGCGACATCCTCACCATCGTCATTTCGGAAAACATCAACGCCACGAAGTCGTCGGGCACGGGCACCGGCCGCAACAGCGCGACCGACTTCAACGTGCCCACGGTCGGCTTCATGGGTGGCATCTTCGGCAAGGCCAAGCTTTCCGCCACGGGCGACAACACGTTCAAGGCAACGGGCGGCGCGAACGCGTCGAACACGTTCAACGGCACGATCACCGTGACCGTCACGAACGTGCTGCCGAACGGCAACCTGGTAGTGAGCGGCGAGAAGCAGATGCTCATCAACCAGGGCAACGAATTCGTGCGTTTTTCCGGCGTCGTGAATCCGAACACGATTTCGGGCCTCAACTCCGTGTATTCCACCCAGGTGGCGGACGCGAAGATCGAATACTCCGCCAAGGGCTACATCAACGAGGCGGAAAACATGGGCTGGCTGCAGCGTTTCTTCCTGAACGTGGCGCCGTGGTGATCATGAGCTTCACTCTCTTTTCCGCCTGCCGCCGTCTGGGTGCCGCCGCTTTTGCCGGCGCGGCGCTTGTGCTCGCGGTCGGGCTTGGCCTGGGCGCCACTGCGCCGGCAGCGCACGCCGAGCGCCTCAAGGACCTCGTGCAGATCCAGGGCGTACGCGACAACCCGCTGATCGGCTACGGCCTCGTGGTGGGTCTGGACGGCACGGGCGACCAGACTTCGCAGACGCCGTTCACGACGCAGACGCTCGCGAACATGCTCGCGAACCTGGGCATCTCGATCAACAACCAGTCGGCGGGCTCGGGCAGTTCCGGTTCGTCGTCGCTGTCGAACATGCAGCTGAAGAACGTTGCCGCCGTGATGGTGACGGCGACGCTGCCGCCGTTCGCCCGGCCGGGCGAGGCCATCGACGTGACCGTGTCGTCGCTCGGCAATGCCAAGAGCCTGCGCGGCGGCACGCTGCTGCTCACGCCGCTCAAGGGCGCGGACGGCCAGGTCTATGCGCTCTCGCAAGGCAACGTGGCCGTGGGCGGCGCCGGCGCGAGCGCCAACGGCAGCCGCGTGCAGGTGAACCAGCTGGCCGCGGGCCGCATTGCGGCGGGCGCCATCGTGGAGCGTTCGGTGCCCACGTCCGTTTCGCAGGCGGGCACCATGCAGCTCGAACTCAACGACATGGACTACGACACCACGCAGCGCATCGTGGCCGCCGTCAACAACGCGTTCGGCGGCGACACCGCCGTGGCGCTGGACGGCCGCACGATCCAGCTGCGCGCGCCGACGGACAGTGCGCAGCAGGTCGCCTTCATGGCCCAGTTGCAGAACCTCGACGTGACGCCGGCCAAGGCTGCGGCGAAGGTGATTCTCAACGCGCGCACGGGCTCCATCGTGATGAACCAGATGGTCACGCTGCAAAGCTGCGCGGTGGCGCACGGCAACCTTTCGGTGGTCGTGAACACGCAGCCGGTGGTAAGCCAGCCGGGGCCGTTCTCGAACGGTCAGACCGTGGTGGCGCAGCAGTCGCAGATCCAGCTCAAGCAGGACAACGGGGCGTTGCGGCTCGTGACTGCGGGCGCGAACCTGGCCGACGTGGTGAAGGCGCTCAACGCGCTGGGCGCGACGCCGGCCGACCTGATGTCGATCTTGCAGGCCATGAAGGCTGCGGGCGCGCTGCGCGCCGACCTCGAGATCATTTGACGGGAGCATGAGTTGAATTCCGATCCGTCTCTGAAGGCCAACGACCTTAGCCAGCGCTTCGCGCTCGACGTGCAGGGCTTCGACGCCCTGCGTGCCCAGGCGAAGAACTCGCCGCAGGCCAGCCTCAAAATGGCCGCGCAGCAGTTCGACGCTGTCTTCACGCAGATGATGCTGAAGAGCATGCGCGATGCGACGCCCTCCGACGGCCCGCTCGATTCGCACGACGGCGCCACGTTCACGTCGATGCTCGACCAGCAGCTTTCGCAGCAGATGTCGTCGAAGGGCATTGGCGTGGCCGACGCGCTTTTCAAGCAGCTTTCGCGCAACGCCGGCTTGCAGGGCGGCGACGCCAACGCGGGCAACACCGCGGCGCTTTCCGCGCTTTCGAAGGCGTTCGCCAATCCGTCCTCCAACGGCGCGCTTGCCACGGGCAAGGGCTACACGGGCAACAGCGCGCTCACGCCGCCGGTGCGCGGCGACGGCTCGTCGCCGAAGATCGACGCCTTCGTCGACAAGCTGGCCGCGCCGGCTCAGGCGGCGAGCGCGGCGACCGGTATTCCGGCGCGTTTCATCATCGGCCAGGCGGCGCTCGAATCGGGCTGGGGCAAGCGCGAGATCATGAACCGCGACGGCACCTCGAGCCACAACGTGTTCGGCATCAAAGCCACCAAGGACTGGACGGGCAAAACCGTCTCCACGGTCACCACCGAATATGTGAACGGCCGCCCGCAGCGCGTGGTGGAGAAGTTCCGCGCCTACGACTCCTACGAGCAGGCGATGACCGACTACGCGAGCCTCCTGAAGGACAACCCGCGCTACGCACAGGTGCTGAACTCGTCGCACGACGTGAACGGCTTTGCGCAAGGCATGCAGCGCGCGGGCTACGCAACGGACCCGCACTACGCGAAAAAGCTCATCTCGATCATGCAGAAGATGACTGCCTGAGCGAGCGCAGGAACGACCGGAAAGAAACGGCCAGCAGCGCAAGGCCGCAGTCAGGCCACACGAAAACACGCGACGGGGCCATGTCGTGAGAAGAAGACGGTGCAGGCCCGTCGTTGCTCGACGCCGAAAGGCGGCGGGCGACGGCGGGCCGAGCCGCATCCGCAAGGCATAGGTTTCAGGGCATAAGGGACTGTTCTCCGCGCGCCGCCGGACGCTTTAACGTTTGCGCCAAATATTTGCCACACAGGCCCTAAACTTTGGCCTTATCCTGCCGCTAATCAGACAAACCAGCGACCGCGCGGAGTGTCTCCGCATGGTCGGACGCGTGCCGAAAGACCGCGGAGACCGGCGCCGAGGGGGCACGGCTCCCGGGGCGGGCGCCCGGCTCAGACCTCCCGCGTCGCACGAACATGCACATCGGCAAGGCCATGGATACCACCCAGTCAAATGGAGAAAACGCCGAAGCGAACGGCGCTTCGGAGGCAGACGACGCTCACGACTTCGGGCGGCGCAACCCGCTGGAAATCGGCGTGCAGTTGCGCAACCTCGTGAACCGCGGCGACTTTCTCACCGTGCAGTACAAGGGCGGCCAGCTCGTCACGCGGCTGCTCGACGTGGACGTGCGCGGCCGCGTCTTCACCTTCGACTGGGGCGCCGTGGAGGCGCACAACAACGGTCTGCTCGCGGCGCCGCGCTCCCAGTTCCACGCCTCGCCCGACGGCGTGCGCATGGAGTTTTCCACGCCCACGCCGCGCCAGACGCGTTTCGAAGGCCTGCCTGCCTTCGAAGCCGACTTTCCCGAAGTGCTCTATTACGTGCAGCGGCGCGAGTATTTCCGCGTGGAGACGCCGTTGCTGGAACCGTACCTGTGCCACGGCCGGTTCCCCGAAGGCGAGCCGTTCCGCTTCGAGGTGCACGACATCTCGCTGGGCGGCGTGGGCATGCGCACCACGGACGAACGCGTCGTGGGCCTGCCCATGGGCGTGACCCTGATGGACTGCGAACTCGCGCTCGGTCCGCAGGGCACGCTCTCGCTCGACTTGCAGCTTGTTTCGCACCGCATGTTCGACCTGCCCAACGGCTCGCAGCGCTATCAGCTCGGTTTCCGTTTCGTGACGCTGCCCGGCAGTGCCGAGAACACGCTGCAGCGGCTCATTACGCAGCTGGAAATGAAACGCCGTTCGCTCGTGCGGGCCTGAAACTCCGCCTGAACGCGCAGATAGCCGTACCCGGCAGTACCGGTTTCAACCTTATCGTCTTTCCCGCGCGGTCATGCCCGCCGCATGACCGCCGCGCGTGTCGCCATTCCTTTCCGAAAATTCTGCCGGCGCCCTAAAACTTTCCGCGCCAAGGCCGATAAACACGCTGTTATCGCCATAACAGGACGAGTACGCGCGAAAGCGCCGAGGGACCACGGAACAATGTCCAGCAACCTCTTCAATATCGGCTTGAGCGGTCTGAATGCCGCTCAATGGGGCCTCACCACCACGGGCCAGAACATCAGCAACGCGTCCACGCCGGGCTATTCGGTGGAGCGGCCTGTCTACGAGGAAACCGCGGGGCAGTACACGTCGTCGGGATTCCTGCCGCAGGGCGTCTCCACGGTTACGGTGCAGCGCCAGTACAGCCAGTACCTGAGCACGGAACTCAACAGCGCGCAGTCGCAAAGCGGTTCGCTCACGGCTTACTACAACATGATCGCGCAGCTCAACAACCTGGTCGGCAGCCCGACCACGGGTATTTCGAGCGCGATCACGTCGTATTTCACGGGCCTGCAAGGCGTGGCCAACAGCGCGTCGTCGCTGTCGGCGCGGCAGACCGCGATGAGTTCGGCGCAGTCGCTTGCCGCGCAGATCAACGCGGCGGGCGCCCAGTACGACCAGATGCGCCAGAGCGTGAACACGCAGTTGACCGACGTCGTCTCGCAGATCAACACGTACACGAAGCAGATCGCCGACCTCAACCAGCAGATCCAGGCCGCCAACGGCTCGGGCCAGCCGCCCAACCAGCTGCTCGACCAGCGCGACCAGGCAGTGTCGAGCCTCTCGCAACTGGTCGGCGTTCAGGTGGTGCAGAACTCGAGCGGCTACAGCGTCTTCATGGCGAGCGGCCAGCCGCTCGTCGTCGGCACGGGTACGTACAACCTCTCCGCGGTCACGTCGCCGTCGGACCCGAGCGAGCTTTCCATCTCCATTCAGGCCGCTTCCAGCTCGGGCGCGTCCAACCCCGCCACCTTGCTGCCCGATAACCTCGTGAGCGGCGGCACGCTGGGTGGCCTGCTTGCGTTCCGCAGCCAGACGCTGGACCCGGCCGAAGCGCAACTGGGCGCCATTGCGACCAGCTTCTCGGCGCAGGTGAACGCGCAAAACGCGCTCGGCCTCGACATGAACGGCAACCCGGGCACGGCGCTCTTCACGGTGGGCAGCCCGACGATCTACGCGAACCAGAACAACACCGGCAGCGCCACGCTGGGCGTGACGCTCGCCAACGCTTCGCAGCCCACGACGGGCGACTACACGCTCTCGTACGACGGCAGCGCGTACAAGCTCACGGACAACGCCACGGGCGCCATGATCGGCTCGGCCACGAGCCTTGCGAGCCCCATCGGCGGCTTGCAGTTCTCGCTTACGGGCACCATGAACGCCGGCGATTCGTTCGACGTGCAGCCCACGCGCGGCGCGCTTAACGGCTTCGCGCTCGCCACCACGAACTCGACCGCGATTGCAGCGGCTTCGCCCGTGCTGGCCTCCGCGCCCACCACCAACACGGGCACGGGGACGATCACGCAAGGCGCAGTCAGCGCGGGCTACGTGCTGCCGTCCACGTCGACCACGCTCACCTACAGCTCGGCCTCGGGCGGCATCTCGGGCTTCCCGGCGGGCTCCACGGTGAACGTGAACGGCACCAACTACACGATTGCCAGCGCCGCCACCGTGGTGCCGTATTCGTCGTCCACGGGCGCTTCGATCTCCGTGAGCGGCAGCACCATGAACGCGGTGAGCTTCTCGATTTCCGGCACGCCCGCCAATGGCGACACGTTCACCATCGCGAAGAACACGGGCGGCGGCAACGACGGACGCAACGCCCTGCTGCTGTCGAATCTCGTGTCGGCCAAGCAGCTGAACGGCGGCACCTCGACGCTCACGGACGCCTATTCGGGCTACGTGAACACGATCGGCAACCAGACGAACCAGGTGCAGGCGGCGAACACGGCGCAGACCACGCTCGTCACGCAGATCAGCTCGGCGCAGCAGTCGGTCTCGGGCGTGAACATCAACGAAGAAGCAGCCAACCTGTTGCAGTACCAGCAGCTCTACCAGGCGAACAGCAAGGTGATCCAGACGGCTTCCACGCTGTTCCAGACGCTGCTCGGCATTTTCCAGTGAGGCAATAGGCCATGCGCATCTCGACGACCCAGCTTTTCGGCCTGAACGTTCAGCAGATGAACGATCAGCAAAGCGAACTCGCGCAGCTGTACCAGCAGATCGCGAGCGGCCAGGCGATCACCACGCCGTCGGACAACCCGCTTGGCGCGTCCCAGGCCGTGCAGCTCTCCATGCAGGCTTCGGAGCTCTCGCAGTACACGAGCAACCAGAGCACCGCGCTCACCTCGCTGCATGCGGAAGATTCCACGCTCTCCAGCGTGAGCACCGTCTTGCAGAGCGTCAACACGCAGCTCGTGCACGCGGGCGACGCCTCGCTCAGCGACTCGAACCGCGGCGCCATCGCGCAGGACCTGATCGGCCTGAAGAACCAGCTGCTCGGTCTCGCGAACGCCAACGACGGGCAGGGCAACTACCTGTTCGCGGGCTTCCAGACCACCTCGCAGCCGTTCAGCACCAACGCGGCGGGCACGGTGAGCTACAACGGCGATACCGGCGTGCGCTCCATCCAGGTGACGAGCAGCCACCAGGTCGCCGTGAGCGACAGCGGCGCTTCCGTGTTCCTTTCCGTCGCGGCGGTGGGCACGACCTCCATCTCGGCGGGCTCGGCCAGCAACACGGGCACGGGTGTGGTCGGCACGGTGAGCACGCTCAACGCCTCGAATCCGGCGAACCAGGACAAGTACACGATCACGTTCGCGGGCTCCGGCGCTTCGAGCACCTACACGATCACGGACAACACCACCGGCACGACGGGTGCGGCGCAACCGTACTCGGCGGGCTCGGCGATCACGCTGGGCGGCCAGAGCGTCTCGATCACGGGCGCGCCCGCTGCGGGCGACACGTTCACCGTGACGCCGGCCACCCAGGCGGGCACGGACATCTTCTCGTCCATCGACGCCGCCATCGCCGCGTTGCAGACGCCGGTGGTGGGCACGGCCGGCTCGGCGAACCTCAGCAACTCGCTTTCCACCGCGATGCAGAAAGTGCAGAACGCCATGAACAACGTGGTGACCGTGCAGGCGTCCGTGGGCGGGCGGGAGCAGGAGCTGCAGGCACTGCAGACCGTGACGCAGAACAGTTCGCTGCAGACGCAGAGCAACCTGTCCGACCTCACGCAGATCAATCTCACGAGCACCATCAGCAAGTACACGATGACCCAGTACGCGCTGCAGGCGGCCCAGCAGGGCTTCGTGAAGATTCAGGGCATGTCGCTCTTCAACTACATCAACTGAAGTCGCGGGCGCGGGGCCGGGTGAGCCGAAGCCGGCCGCCCGGCGCGCCGAGCAGCCCGCCCAGCGCACCACGCAGCCCGCCCAGCGCACCGTGCGGCCCGTATCAGATCTTTGGCTGGTTGGTCTCTACCGGCCGCCACCTGTCGTATTCCACCGCCGCTTCGGGGGCTTTTCGACCTGCTTTCCGGTCCGACCCCGGCCGGCTCCCGCTACCCGCGGGAACCGGCCAACCGCGCGGCGCCCCGCCTGGCACTGTTCTCGACAAAACCACGAGCTAACCGCAAATCCCCCTTCTTTTCCCCTCATCGCGGAAGGCTAAAAGCCAGAACAATGCAAGGTACCAGCACTAATGCAACACCTTGAGCGAAATGGCCACCACACCCGCATCCCAGGCAGCAGCAGTCCCGTCGGCGAAATCCGGCAAGATGAAGCGCATTCTCGTGATCGCCGTGATCGCGATACTGGCCGCCGGTGTGGCGGGCGGCGCGACCTGGTTCTTCATGTCGCGGCATCCGGCTGCGCCCGCTGCGGCTACGCCTGTGCCGCCGCCCGCGCCCGTGTTCTTCCCGCTCGAGCCGATGACGGTGAACCTGCAGTCCGACGACGGCGAAACGCATTACCTGCGCATCGGCCTCACGCTGAAGCTCGCGGACCAGAAGACCCAGGACAAGCTCACCGAGCACATGCCCGAGATTCGCAGCCGTGTGCTGCTCGCGCTGTCGAACAAGCATCCGCAGGATCTCGCGCCGCTCGAAGGCAAGCGCGCGCTTGCCGAGGAACTCAAGACGCTGATCGCACAGCCCACCGAGGCCGGCAGTGCACCCGTGCACGTGCAGGACGTGCTGTTCACCGAATTCGTCGTGCAATAAAGACGGGCGAATCATGACGTTCTGCGCAGATCCAGCCGGTTCACGCCTCTATCGCGAGGAGTCGCACGCATCATGACTATGGGTCACGACGAATTCATGTCGCAGGAGGAGGTGGATGCCCTCCTCAAAGGCGTCACAGGCGAGACCGACCAGGATGCTAGCCAGGCCGAGAACAAGGGCGTTCGCCCTTACAACATCGCGACGCAGGAACGCATCGTTCGCGGCCGGATGCCCGGCCTCGAAATCATCAACGACCGTTTCGCGCGGCTGCTGCGCGTCGGCATTTTCAACTTCATGCGACGCAGCGCCGAGATTTCGGTAGGCCCGGTGAAGGTGCAGAAGTACAGCGAGTTCACCCGCAACCTGCCCATTCCGACCAACCTGAACCTCGTGCACGTGAAGCCGCTGCGCGGCACGTCGCTGTTCGTGTTCGACCCGAACCTCGTGTTCTTCGTGGTGGACAACCTGTTCGGCGGCGACGGGCGCTTTCACACGCGCGTGGAAGGCCGCGACTTCACGCAGACCGAACAGCGCATCATCAGCAAGCTGCTGCATCTCGTGTTCGAGCACTACACGACCGCGTGGAAGAGCGTGCGCCCGCTGCAGTTCGAATTCGTGCGCGCGGAAATGCACACGCAGTTCGCCAACGTCGCCACGCCCAACGAAATCGTGATCGTCACGCAGTTTTCGATCGAGTTCGGCCCGACGGGCGGCACGCTGCACATCTGCATGCCGTATTCGATGATCGAGCCGATTCGCGACGTGCTCTCTTCGCCCATCCAGGGTGAGGCGCTCGAAGTGGACCGCCGCTGGGTGCGCGTGCTCTCGCAGCAGGTGCAGTCGGCGGAAGTGGAGCTCACGGCGGACCTCGCGCAGATTCCCGTGACGTTCGAGCAGATTCTCAACATGCGCGCGGGCGACGTGCTGCCCATCAACATTCCCGAGCACATCGTCGCGAAGGTGGACGGCGTGCCGGTGATGGAATGCGGTTACGGAATTTTCAATGGTCAATATTCGCTGCGCGTCCAGAAGATGATCAGCGCGGCGGATACGATGAAGGAAGGTGGATATGAGTGACCTCAACGCAACGCCGGCTCCCGTCGAGCCGCCGCTTACGACGCCGGGCGTGGAAGCCGAAGAGGCCTCGCTCGACGATTGGGCGAGCGCGCTGGCCGAACAGAACGGCAACGAAGTGAACCCGGCCGCAGCGGGCGTGTTCCAGCCGCTTTCGAAGGTGGAGCCCAGCACCACGCGCAACGACATCGACATGATTCTGGACATTCCCGTCCAGATGACCGTCGAGCTGGGCCGCACGAAGATTGCCATTCGCAACCTGCTGCAACTCGCGCAGGGGTCGGTGGTGGAGCTGGACGGCCTCGCCGGCGAACCGATGGACGTGCTCGTGAACGGCTGCCTGATCGCCCAGGGCGAAGTGGTGGTGGTGAACGACAAGTTCGGCATTCGCCTGACCGACATCATCACGCCGTCCGAGCGCATCCGGAAGCTGAACCGATGAAGTACGCAGCAGTCCGCCGCGCGTTGGGCGCGGCGGTGGTTCTCGCGGCCGCCATGCCGCACGCGCTTCTCGCCGCGGACATGAACGCGGTGAACAACGCCGCGAAGATTGCGTCCAGCGTGGGTGCGGGCAGTGCGGTGCCGTCGCTTGGCGTGGGCGCCGTGTTGCAGACCATCGTCGGGCTCGTGGTGGTGGTGGCGCTGGTGTTCGGCTGCGCGTGGCTCGCGCGACGCTTCGGCCTTCAGCCCTCGCAGCGCGGCGGGCTCGTGAAGACGATTGGCGGCGCGTCGCTGGGCGGCAAGGAACGTGTGGCTGTGGTGGAAGTGGGCGACACGTGGCTCGTACTGGGCGCCGCGCCCGGCAACGTGCGGCTGCTTCATGCGATGCCTGCGGGCAGTGCGGGTGTGGCGGGCTCCGTTGCCGCAGGCAGTGCTCAATCAGGTATGCAACCCGGCGCGGCCGGCGAACTTCCCGGCACCTTCGGACAGCGCTTTCGCGATGCCTTGAAAGGCGAAGTGGGCAAACGTTTCAGCCGGCGCGACGGCGGAGAGCAGTAAATGCAGTTCAACCGATTTCCCCTGCGCGGCGCAGCCACGCTGATCCGCCGCGCCGCGCCTGCGCTTGTGCCTGGCCTCCTGCCGGCGCTGCTGCTGGCCGTCATGCTGGCGCTTCCCTCGCGTTCCTTCGCGCAGGCCACGGGTTTGCCGGCCTTCACCACGAGCCCGGGGCCGAACGGCGGCACCACGTATTCGCTGAGCGTGCAGACCATGCTGCTGCTCACGATGCTGTCGTTCCTGCCGGCGATGGTGCTGATGATGACGAGCTTCACGCGCATCATCATCGTGCTTTCGCTGCTGCGCCAGGCGCTGGGCACGGCGACCACGCCGCCCAACCAGGTGTTGGTGGGTCTCGCGCTCTTCCTCACGATGTTCGTGATGTCGCCGGTACTCGACAAGGCTTATACCGACGGCTACAAGCCGTTCTCCGACGGCACGCTGCCCATGGAGCAGGCCGTGTCGCGCGGCGTGGCGCCGTTCAAGACCTTCATGCTGCGCCAGACCCGCGAAACCGACCTCGCGCTCTTCGCGAAGATCTCGCACGCCGCGCCCATGCAAGGCCCCGAGGACGTGCCGCTGTCGCTCCTCGTCCCCGCCTTCGTGACGAGCGAGTTGAAGACGGGCTTCCAGATCGGCTTCACGATCTTCATTCCGTTTCTCATCATCGACATCGTGGTGGCGAGCGTGCTGATGTCCATGGGCATGATGATGGTGTCGCCTTCCACGATCTCGCTGCCGTTCAAGCTCATGCTGTTCGTGCTGGTGGACGGGTGGCAACTGCTCATCGGGTCGCTCGCGCAGAGCTTCACCTGAAGACAGGCATTTCAAGGAACACGACGATGACACCCGAATCCGTCATGACACTCGCGCACGAGGCGATGTACGTCGCGCTGCTGCTCGCGTCGCCGCTCTTGCTCGTGTCGCTCGTGGTGGGTCTCGTGGTGAGCCTTTTCCAGGCCGCCACGCAGATCAACGAAACCACGCTCTCGTTCATTCCGAAGCTGATCGCCATTGTGATTACGCTTGTGATCGCCGGGCCGTGGATGCTCTCCACCATGCTCGACTACATGCGCCACATGTTCACGAGCGTGCCGGCCATTGCCGGCTGAGTCGCGCGGCGCTTGTTGCCTCCTTTCGCCGGTCCTTTTCTTTTTTTGCCGCCCATTCTGTCGCCGCGTGCGTAACCGATGTTTTCCGTCACCTATGCCCAGCTGAACACGTGGCTCACCGCGTTCCTGTGGCCGTTCGTGCGCATTCTCGCGTTCGTGGCCACGGCGCCGGTGGTGGGCAACGCGGCGGTGCCGGTGCGGGTGAAGGTGGGGCTCGGGGCGTTCATCACGCTGATCGTGGCGCCCGCGCTGGGCGCCATGCCGCAGGACACGGTCTTCTCCGCCGCAGGCATCTGGATTCTGGTGAACCAGTTTCTGATCGGCATTTCGCTCGGCTTTGCGATGCAGCTCATCTTTTCGACTATCGAAATGGCGGGCGGCATCATGGGGCTCAGCATGGGCCTCGGCTTTGCGACGTTCTTCGATCCGCACTCGAGCGGCGCGTCCGAAGTGCTTTCGCGCTACCTCAACGCCATCGCGTTGCTCGCTTTCCTCGCCTTCGACGGGCACCTCCAGGTGGTCAATGCGCTCATCGCGACGTTCCAGTCCATGCCGGTATCGGCGAACGTGCTCGGGGCGCCGGGCTGGCGCGCGTTGGCCGGATGGGGCTCGATGGTGTTCTCGGCAGGGCTGCTGCTGGCCTTGCCCGTGGTGGCGGCGCTGCTCATTGCGAACCTTTCGCTTGGCATCCTGAACCGCGCTGCACCGCAAATCGGTATTTTCCAGATCGGGTTCGCGGTGACCTTGCTGGTGGGCCTGCTGCTCGTGCAATTGATGCTGCCGAACATGATCCCGTTCTTCGGGCGCCTGTTCGATAGTGGGGTCGAGCAGATGGGGAGGGTGGCGGTGGGGTTTAGGTAGGGGGGGCTTGCATCTTTTCAACGATGCCGTGAGATCGCTGGTAACTCCAAAAACGATACTGTAGCGTCACCGCGTCAATCATCGGTTTACGGGGTCGTGGTTGAGCTTTCGAAACTAAATGATAAAAACAAGCTTCTATACAATGCAGCCTTATCATTTTTAGTCATCCTCGCTCCTGTATATTGAATGTAAGATACTGAGCGGGAATCATTTCCGGCCGCAAAAATTGTCTCTTCGGTCTCATTTAGTCGAAGCATATTTTTCGTCGGCTTTAATGCCGAATAACGCAACACATACACCTCGCCCCCTGGAATTTGAAAATGCTCATTTGATACCAAATTAAACATCCCCGGTCGCTCTAGCCCCTCGCTTGTCTTAATTTGAGCAAGACTATCTCCCAAAGACTTGCCTTTAACTGCAAGCACGAAATCCGTCAGCCAACGCCAATCGTCCGCCGTGGAAGGAGGATTGGGTCTACGTTTTATTTTTAAATCTCCGGTATAACGAAACGCGATATAGCACTCGTTGTTGCCAGAAATTTTTGCGCCATTTATCTCGACATATTCCAAGCCATTCGGCACCAGGAAAGTTGCATGGCAGTCATCCCGCGAGATACGCTCAGGCTCCTTGCCATTCGCAACAGTGATTGCAACTGCAAGTGCAGAAATGCCAAGAGCGGTAAAAATCGTTATTTTCATATGATGCCATCAAATTGTCGGTTTGTAGTCAGAATTCTGAGCGACTTCATCATTCAGTTCGTAAAAAGCATTTCTAAATCCCTGGCTTCGCCATTCCAAGGAAAGCCCCGCCGGGTTAACACATTTCGTCACCTGAAGTATTGCCTTGTTGTCCGCCCCTTGATCTGACCAGTAATTAATACTCAGTTTACCCAATGGCATAAACTTCTTTCTATGGGTCTCCGGATCTTTAACTAGCTGGAGCCTTTGTTTCTGCACCCAGTACCAACCTGACGCATCACATGTGCAGTATGGATCCGTTGAGATTAGAGAGCTAGTTTCATCATTGTTAAATGTCATGCGGCGATACGAGCCATAGCTCTCGTAATTTGATCTCCCGGTAATCTGAATAATGCCGCGCCCCTTGAATCGAATGCCGTCGCCTCTTACGGTATTGCCGACCGCATCTCCCTCCGGATGACCGGGCTCATATTTATCAAAATATTCCGGCCTGCCCCCTTCGACCATAAATTCCAGGCGGCCTGTTTCCGCTGTCAGCTGACCGAAAAGATGAGCAAGACGCAGGCTGCTGGACGATATTCCGTATTTCCGCGCAACGATCTGAAAATTAGGATGTAGATTTGCCGGGCGCCGTTCTGCTGTCTCGGTAAGTCGCTTGATCACCTCAGACTTCGAAAGAGGGACGACCTCACGGTTGTGGTCTCTAATCGTCTTACGGATACAGCGAACCGTCTCCCCCTTACTCAACCACCCACACTTCCTGAAATGCCGGATAAACGCGAGCGGATGAAAGAACCAGAGCTTCTGCCCCGCAGGCAATCCCGTCACGTCCCAGAACTGGAGTTCCTTGAGGTACTTCAGAAAATCCTCGTAGCCCTTCTGGTTGCCGTGATAGAACCCGCCTTCGTCGAGCAGCCTCGCGAAGCGCGTCTCGTTGTGCGTGCTATCCCATTCGCTTGGCGCGTTGCAGATGAATCCGCGCAGGGCCCGACGTACCTCCTCA
Source organism: Paraburkholderia sp. A1RI_3L (assembly GCF_048957895.1). Lineage (NCBI taxonomy): Bacteria > Pseudomonadati > Pseudomonadota > Betaproteobacteria > Burkholderiales > Burkholderiaceae > Paraburkholderia > Paraburkholderia sp. A1RI_3L. Next base: position 325,380 of record NZ_JARCHA010000001.1, on the reverse strand, counting down.
TGGCCCTTCACATAGTACGAAAGCGCGTCTGCCTTCTGGACTTCAGTGGCTTCCTTCACGACTGTGGGCTGCTCGCTGGCCGCAGCGTCCCTGACGAGCTTCTTCAACAGGTCGACATCGCACAGGCCGTCACTGCCAAAAGGTGTATTGCCGTCGCTGATCTTCTGCCAGCCCATGAAGGACGGGAAATCCGCGTCAGAAAGTTTCCTGACCTCTTCCTTGCTGATATCGATGTAACCCTGCTTCCCCGTGTCGTAGGGTATCTGCACCCACGTCGCACGGACTGCCTCCGGGAGGGTCGCAGGCGTGGACAGAATGCGCCCGAAGCGCAGCATCTCGTATCCGTCGCTCGGGCAGGCTTCGTAGAGCGCCGTTGCACGATGGTACAGATCGTATTCGTAGTCCTTTTCCTCGACCGGCTCTGGCGTCAGAAGTGTGCGCGAGCCGTCCGCAGCAACGCTCCAGACGTTGATGTACTTCGCCCCCTTGCTGAAGTACATCTCGACGACAAGGGGCAGGGCGTTCGTGCCTGCGAGGCCGGCCTTGAAAGCGATGCCGTGGAGTTTGCCGTGCGCGTCCGCTCCCGGCGGCAATGCGTAAAACTGCTGCCCTGCTGGAATGGTGAGACAGGTATGCCCCCAGCAGTCCGACGTTGTCGCCGTTCCCGGCGAGGCCACTCCGAGTTGCGTGTGCCCGAAATACGCATCGAAATCGCCCGGCGTCATGAAGATCTCGAAGTGCAGGTAGGTGACGCCCTGATAGCGGCCGAGAAAACCCAGCACATCCTTGCGCCGCACCTTCTGGCCATTCCCCTTCGCCGCAGGCGTGACCTTCCCGCGGGTATCCGGGCCGGACGGCTTGTGCAGGAACGCCGGTAGCCGGGCTCCGTCGTGTCCGAACGTGTGGTATTCCGCAAGCGGCAGCAGGTGCATGTAGAGCGAATAGAACGTCAGCGTGCGTCCGTCGCCGGTTTCGGTCGAGTGTTTGAGCAGCACGAAACCCGCATTGCCGTTGCCGTCATCCATCGCGTGCTGGCAGACGCGGTATGCCACCACCTCGCCGTCGGCGATGGCATGGACCGGGCCGTGCATGTCCGGCGCAAGATGGGCGCCGCAATGCCAGCTCCGGTCGGCTGCGACCGGATAGATGCCGTGCGCCAGCTCGAACCTGTCGAGGGCATCCATCATCGGGTCCGGCTTCGAGCCACCGGTGGAGGTGAGTCCCGATGCGGGCAGAAAGGGTGGGCTGATGATCATGACGTGTCAGTTCGTATGGGGAGGACGCTCGTTGACCTTGAGGTCGCTTTTCGGCAAGACGGGCAACGGGCCGGATTAAGCCGGCTAACCGTAGCAGTGACGGGGTGGGACATTGTCACTAATGGTCAAAGTCCAGCCAGCCTTTACCTCGCGCGATCATTGCTGGCGGATGTCATACCCAACGCATGCTGTTAAGCGCGCCCCTTAATCGAACAAATGTGACCGCGATGCTTGATAGGCGAGAGGCGAGAGGCAGCCCGCGCGCATTGCGCGGCGTCATTGGAGGACGAGACGGGAGACGTGGCAGCGATAACGACGACGCTGCGAAGAAGAGAAAGATCCGGTGATCCCGAACCGAAGCGGCCCGGGATCACGGCACTGCTTTATTTACCGCTCAAACAAACGTATCGACCATCCCCACCGTCCGCCTGACCGTTGCCGTTGCGGCTCCGCTCACCGAACCGTCGTCGATTCCCGCTGTGGCCGTCACGCCGCCGTTGCCGCGGCTGCTGCCCGACGAGCCTTGTCCGTTCTGCTGCGCCTGCTGGCCGCTCTGGCGCGCAAAGCCGTCGCTCACGCTGGCGCTGCCCAAGCCGATGCCGCCAGCCTCCATCGCTTCCCGCAGCTTCGGCAGCGCGGCTTCCACGGCCTCGCGCACTTGCTGGTGCTGTGAGACGAAGAGCGCGTGCGCGTGGTTGTCGGCCACCTGGAGCACGACCTGCAACGGGCCCAGGTCCTTCGGATTGAGCGTGAGTTCCGCGGTCTGTTGGTGCGCGTTGGTGAGGAACACCACCTTCTGGCTCAGTGCGTCTTCCCAGTCGGGCGTGCCCACCTGCGGGGCGAGCGCGGCGGCGTTGGCTGCCGCAGCCATGCCCGGCTGCTGCACCACCTGGGCCGGCGCCGTGGCGGCGGCCTGGGCTGCTGCCAGCGCCTGGGCCGCATGCGCGGCGTCGGTGCCGCTCGCGGCCTGGGTGGCGTTGGTTTGCGCCGCGCTCGAATTCGAGGCCAGCGCGTCGGCCATGGTCTTCGCGGTGGCGTCGGCTGTGACTGCCGTCGTTGCGGCGCTCGTGCCGCCGGCATTCGTCTGCGCGTCCTTGGCTGCGTTGTGCGCGTCGGTGAAAGCGTTGGTCCACGCAGCGCCCTTGGCGTTGCCGTGGCCGCTCGCGAGTCCGAAGCCGTTGGCTGCGGACCCGTTGCCGCTGTCGGCCGTGCCGGCGCCCGCGGTGCCCGCGCCCGACGCCTGGAGCGCTGCGCCCTGGCCGTTGGTGATCGAGGCAAGGGCGGCTTGCAGGGCATCGCGTACCGACTTCGGATCGCTTGCCGTTGCCGTGGTTTTGCCTGCGCTCGCGGTGCCCGCTGCGCCTGCGCTCGCGTTGCCTGCATTGCCCGCCGCGCCGGCCGCGGCTGTCGCAGCGATGCCTGCGAGCGTCGCCGTGGGGCTGTTCGTGTCGCTGCTCGACGCGGTGTCGTTGCCCGCGTTCGCTTGAGCTTGAGCCTGCGCCTGGGCGGCCTGGGCCTGCGCCTGAAGCTGTGCCGCGACCGCTGCGGCGGCTTGCGTGGCTGCGTCGGTTGCGCTTTGCGTGCCGTCGCCTTGCGTGTGCGAATTGCCGTCGCTCGCGCTCTTCGTGCCGCTCGACGACTTGCCGGTGCCGGCCGTCGTGGTGTCCGTGGCGGCGCCCGTTTGCGCATCCGTGGTCGACTGGCTGCTGTCCGACGAAGACGACTGCGCCGCGTTCGATGCATTCGACGCCGCCTGCGCGGACGAGGAACCCGACGAAGAAGCGGTCGAAGACGACGACGCCGAAGCAGCGCTGCTCGACGCGTTGCCCGCGTTCTGCTGCGTTCTGCTGGGCGCGCTGGGCGTGCTCGAGTCCGACGACTGCGCGCCGATGCTTTGCTGCAGCGTCTGCGCGAACGACTGCGCGCTGTTCGCGGCGGCGTTGGCGGCCTGGCGGCTGGTGTTGTCACTGCTCGACCCGCCGAGCAGGGAGCTGATCAATGAAAGTGGCGACATGCTGGATTCCGTGAGTGCGTGTATCCGGTCGTGGTTACTGGTGGTTGGGCGTGGCGAATGGCATCGAGGGCGACATCCGGCTCACAGGCCTTGCGTGCGCATGCGCAGCGCACGTGCGGCGTGCTCGTCGGAGTCGCGCTGTTCGCGCCGCGCCGTGCGTTTGGCTTCGGTCGCGTCGCTGCGCGCCTGCAGCACTTCATACGAGCCCAGCTTCTGCTTCGAGCGCTGCCATTCGGGCTTCGCGGCTTCCACGCGCGCCGTGGCGGCCGCGAGCAGGCGCCGCTGCTGGTCGATGGCGGTGTCGAGCGTATCGATGAACGCCTGGAAGTTGCGCATGTTGCCCGCAGGCATGCCGTTCTGCGCGGAGTTCGTGAAGCGCGCGTGGTACTCGTCGCGGTACTGGAGCAGCGACTGCAACTGCGCCTCGATCTCGCCGCGTTCGCGCTGCACGCGTCCGAGCCGTTGGGCGGCTGCATCCACGTCGTCCTGCGCGAGGCCGATCAGCGTTTGCAGCGGAGTTTGCGGGGTCATGGTCATGCTCCTTCACCGAAGAGGGCGCCGAGCATCGCAACGCTCGACTCGAAGCTCGCGCTCTCGCGAAAGCCTTGCTGCAGGAATGCCTCGATGCGCGGGTACAGCGAGATGGCGCGGTCGAGTACCGGGTCGCGCCCGCTCGAATAGGCGCCCACGTTGATGAGGTCGCGGTTACGTTGATAGCGCGACAGCATCTGTTTGAACATGCGCGTCTTGTCGAGATGCGCGTCGTCGATCAGCGCCGTCATCGCGCGGCTGATCGAGGCTTCGATATCGATGGCGGGATAGTGGCCCGCCTCAGCCAACGCGCGGGAAAGCACGATGTGGCCGTCCAGAATGGCGCGCGCCGAGTCGGCAATCGGGTCTTGCTGGTCGTCGCCTTCGGTGAGCACGGTGTAGAACGCCGTGATCGATCCGCCGCCCGCGGGGCCGTTGCCGGTGCGCTCCACGAGCGCCGGCAGCTTCGCGAACACCGAAGGCGGATAGCCCTTCGTGGCAGGCGGCTCGCCGATGGCGAGCGCGATTTCGCGCTGGGCCATGGCGTAGCGCGTGAGCGAATCCATGAGCAGCAGCACGTGCTTGCCCTGGTCGCGGAAATATTCGGCGAGCGAGGTCGCGTACGCCGCACCCTGCATACGCAGCAGCGGCGACACGTCCGCGGGCGCGGCCACCACGACGGATCGCGCGAGGCCGTCTTCGCCCAGGATCTGCTCGATGAATTCCTTCACTTCGCGGCCCCGTTCACCGATCAGACCGATCACGATCACCTCGGCGCTCGTATAGCGCGCCATCGTGCCGAGCAGCACCGATTTACCGACGCCCGAGCCCGCGAACAAACCCATGCGCTGGCCGCGCCCCACGGTGAGGAGGGCGTTGATGGCGCGCACGCCCACGTCGAGCACCTTGTGGATGGGCTCGCGGTTCAGCGGATTGATGGAGGGCGCGGTGAGCGGCGCGTCGTTCTTCGAACCGAGCGGACCGAAGCCGTCGAGCGGGCGACCCGAGGCGTCCACCACGCGGCCCAGCAGTTCCCAGCCCACGGGCAGGCGCTTGGCGCCCGCCATCGGGTCGGCGATCGGCACCGTTTCCAGCGGATAGACGCGCGCGCCGGGCAGCAGGCCCGCCACTTCGGTGGTGGGCATGAGGAACAGCTTGTCGCCCGAGAAGCCCACCACTTCGGCTTCGGCCATCGGCAACGAACTGCCTGCGGGCAGCTCGATCATCACCTCGGCGCCTACCGAAAGACGCAGGCCCACCGCTTCGAGCACGAGGCCCGCGGCGCGCGTGAGGCGCCCGCAGGCGCGCAGCGGCAACGCGCGCGCATTGCGCTCGCGCAGGCCGTCGAGCCGGCCGCGCCACGCCTCGAGATACGGATTGGCCGCGAGCGCGGCGTCGTGCACGGGCGCCTGCGGACCGAACGACGCCAGCGCCAGCTCCTGTTCGAGCGGCGTGAGGTCGCTTGCGCGAATGGCGTCGATGGTCGGTTGCTTCACCACGTGCTCACTTTTCCAAGGGCGGCCGCCACGCGCTCCCAGCGCGTGCTGATCGCCGCGTCCACTTCACCGGTCGCCGCCTGGGCGCGGCAGCCGCCGCGTTCCATGGCCGGGTCGGTGCGCACGGTCCAGCCGCGCGTTTGCAGTTCTTCCAGCAGATACGCTTCCACCACGGGCAGGTCGGCAGGACTCACCACGAGTTGCGGGGCGCCCGCGAGCGCGGGTTCCGTGGCGAGCACTTCGCGCGCCGCCGCGATGAGTGCGGTGGGGTCGTGCTGCACGTGCTGGCGCACCACTTGCTGCGCGATGTCGAGCGCGAGCGTGACGAGCGCTTCGGCCACGTCGGCCTGCGCGCCTTCCAGCGCCTGACGGAACGTCTCCGCGAGCGCGCCGATCTGCGCGGCCTGGGCGCGCGCTTCAGTCAAGCCCTGCTCGAAGCCTTGCGCATGGCCCTGCTCGTAGCCGGCCTGGTAACCCAGCGCCTGGCCCGCGACGTGGCCCGAGGCCACGCCTTCGGCATGCGCGGCGTCGCGCAGCCGTTGGAGTTCGGCTTCGAATGCGCCGTCGTCGATGGGCTCTTCGGGAGGCGGCGGGTCGAACGACGCCATCTCCCAGCGCTGGTAGGCCGTGGCATCGCGGCGGCGGGCCGCCTCGTGCCGGGTGTCGTGCTCAGACATATGCGTCTTCTGCCTTGCCGCCAATCACGATCTGCCCGCTCTCGGCGAGATTGCGGACGACCTGCAGGATGCGGCGTTGCTGCGTTTCCACTTCGGACACGCGCACCGGGCCGCGCGCATCCAGATCTTCGGCGAGCAGCTCGGCTGCACGCTGCGACATGTTCGAGAGGAACTTCTGGCGCAGCGCGGGCGGCGCGCCCTTGAGCGCGATGATGAGCGCCTCGGACTCCACTTCCTTCAACAGCAGCTGGATCGCGCGGTCTTCCAGGTCGAGCAGGTTCTCGAACACGAACATCTGATCGACGATCTTCTGTGCGAGTTCCGCGTCGTACTGGCGCACGTTTTCGAGAATCGATTCCTCGAACTGGCTCGGCATGAAGTTGAGAATTTCCGCCGCGGTGCGGATGCCGCCCATCGGGCTGCGCTTCAGGTTGTCGCTGCCCGAGAGCAGCGTGGTCAGCACGTCGTCCAGTTCGCGCAGCGCGGCGGGCTGAATGCCGTCGAGCGTCGCGATGCGCAGCAGCACGTCGTTGCGCAGGCGGTCGCTGAAGCAGGCGGCGATCTCCGAGGCCTGGTCGCGGTCGAGGTGCACGAGAATCGTCGCGATGATCTGCGGGTGCTCGTTCTTGATGAGTTCGGCCACCGCGGCCGAGTCCATCCACTTGAGCCCTTCGATGCCGCTCGTGTCGCTGCCCTGCAGGATGCGGTCGATAATCACGCCCGCCTTGTCTTCGCCCAGCGCCTTGGTGAGCACGCTGCGAATGTATTCGCTCGAATCGAGCGAAAGCGCCGTGTGCTGTTCCGCTTCGCGCACGAATTCCTGCAGCACGTCGTCCACCTGCTCGCGCGTCACGTTCTTGAGCGACGCCATGGCGAGGCCGATCTTCTGCACCTCGCGCGGGCCGAGGAACTTGAACACCTGCGCGGCTTCTTCCTCGCCGATGGACATCAGCAGCAGTGCGCTGCGCATCACGCCTTCGTTGTTCATGGCCATTGCCTGTCAGTGTTCGTCGCCGGGTTATTCATCGCTGGGTCATTCGTCACTGGGTCATTCGTCACTGGGTCATTCGTCACTGGGTTATTCGTCACTTACCCAGCTCTTGACCACGGTGGCCACGATCTTCGGATCCTGGCGCGCGATCGTGCGGGCGTACTCGAGATTGCGTTCGAACTTGTGCTTCTGGTTTTCGAAGGCCAGCTGCGCGAGTTCCGATTCGTCTTCGCCCAGCTTCTCGACCGGCGTCACGCCATCGAGCAGCAGCGGCTCGTCGGGGCCGGCCAGCGCGGCGGCCGCGGGCGCCTCCGGCGGCGGGAACGCGCGCCGCATGGCGGGCTTCACCATTGCGAAGTACAGGAACAGCGCCACTGCCGCGATGCCCACCCACGTGCCGATCTGCTTGGCGAGCGCGATCATGTCGGGCTGGCGCCACCACGGCAGGTTGGCGTTCGGGTCCACGTCCGTGGTGAACGCGGCGTTCACCACGTTCACGGAGTCGCCGCGCTTGGCGTCGTAGCCCATGGCGTCCTTCACGAGCTGCTCGACCTGGGCGAGCTTTTCGGCGGAGAGCGGCTGCATGGTGGCGTGACCCTTGGCGTCCACGAGCGGCTGGTAGTTCACCACCACCGCCACGGAAAGCCGCTTGATGTCGCCCATGGCGCCCTGCACGTGGCGCACGGTGCGGTCCAGTTCGTAGTTCGTTGTCTGGTCCTTGCGGTCGCTCACCGGCGTGGCGGGGGCCGCGCCGCTCGCACCGTTCGGCGCGACGACGGGCGCGGAAGCCGGTTGCGGCGGCTGGTTCGAGAGCGCGCCGGGCACGCCGGAGGCACCGCCCTGCGACATCTCGGTCGCCGTGCTGGTCTGCTGGCTGCGAATGGCGGCCTGCTGCGGCGTGCCGTTCGGCCCGTAGGTTTCGGCCGTCTGCTCCATCTTCGAGAAATTCAGGTCGGCGCTCACCTGCGAGCGCGCGTTGCCGGCGCCGAAGAGCGGGGCGAGGATCGCGTCGATGCGCTGCTGCGTGGTGCGCTCCACCTGCTGCACGTACTTGAGCTGCGAGGCATCGAGCCCGGCGCCCGAAGACGACTGGGTGAGCAGGTTGCCGTCCTGGTCCACGATCGTGACGTTGCGCACGGGCAGGTCCGGCACCGCGGACGACACCATGTGCGTGACCGCCGACACCTGGCCTTCGTCGAGCACGCGGCCCGGGTACAGGTTCACGAGCACGGAGGCCGACGGCGCTTCCTTGTCGCGCACGAACACCGAGGGCTTCGGAATGGCCAGATGCACGCGCGCCGAGTGCACGCTGGAAATGGATTCGATGGTCTGCTGGAGTTCGCCTTCCAGCGCGCGCTGGTAGTTCACCTGCTCGGCAAACTGGCTGATGCCGAATTTCTGGTTGTCCATCAGCTCGAAGCCCACTGCGCCGCCCTTGGGCAGCCCCTGGGAGGCAAGCCGCAGGCGCAGTTCGTGGACCTGGTCGGCCGGCACGAGAATGGCGCCGCCGCCGTCGCTGAAGCGGTAGGGAACGTTTGCTTGTTGCAGCGCAGTAATGATGGAGCCGCCGTCACGGTCCGACAGGTTGCTGTAGAGCACCTTGTAGTCCGGCGCGCGCGACCACAGGATCAGGCCGGCCACCACGGCCACGAGCAGGGCCACCGCGAAAATGAGCGGCGCGCGCGGGTTGCCGCGCATCTGCCGCAGGCCTTGCAGCGACGACAGCCGTTGCGCGAAACCGCCGCCCAGGTCGTCCGCGGCGCCCGGCTGGCCGCCGGCGGCGGGCGTGCCCGCGCCCGGCTGGCCTGCGCCGGCGAGGCCCATGCGGGCGTCGGGGTTGATCAACGAGTTGGCAGACGAATCCATGCTTCGGGTATCTCCGGAATGCGGGCGTCTGGCGAGCCGGTGGGTGCCGGGGCTGCGGAGGCCATTTCCTTGCCGCGCCGGCCTGGGCGCGTTCCGGAATACCTCGCGTCAACTACCCCGGGGGCGTACGGACGCAGACTTTCATGCCACCGATTATCCGCATGACCCCGCAACCCTATTGTCCGAATAGAGCCGGGTTTTCCCCCTTCTTTCCGGTCTTTCGGAAAGACCCCACTGCTATGCTTTTCGTCAAGGCTGGACCAGGTGTCGCACGGGCCGCAGGTGTGCCGCATAGGCGTTGTTCGCGTGCCGCATCCGCCCCGCGCTGTTGCCCGGTCATTCCCCTGTAACGGGCAGCGCCGGACCGGCCTTCCCATGCTCCTGGAGACATCATGACTTTGCCCGTGAACGCGCTTTCGTCGGCGCTCTCGCAAATCCAGTCGATGGCGGCGCAGGCCGCCGGCGGCTCGCAGAAGGCCGAGGAAAGTTCGGGCGCCGCGACGCCCGGCGGTTTCGCCTCGGCCCTCAAGGCGTCGCTCGACAAGATCAGTTCGGACCAGAAAAGCGCCGTGGGCGAAGCCCAGGCGTTCGAACTCGGCGCCTCCAACGTGTCCCTCAACGACGTGATGGTGGACATGCAGAAGGCCAACGTCGGCTTCCAGTTCGGCCTGCAGGTGCGCAACCGGCTCGTGTCGGCCTACAACGACATCATGCAGATGTCGGTCTGACGTCAGGCTGTCCCGCGTCGATTCGACCCCCAATGTCCGCGGCGGCTTGCAGCCGTCCCGAACGGCGAGGCGCAGGTGCTGCGCGCGTGCGTTCGGGCGCCATGGACTCCCCTGAAGCAGGCTAAAGCTTCCCCGCGTTCTTCCGATAACACGGCTACAGAGGTCGCCTTGCATGTGCGCATGCGAGGCGGTCTCACCGTACCCACCGACCCTAGAAGAGGAGCGCCCCATGTTTTCCCCAGCCCATTCAGGAGCCAATGCGTACGCACGCGTAGGCGTCGAAACTGGGGTGATGGGTGCCAGTCCGCATCGTCTGATCGCCATGTTGTACGAAGGCGCACGCAAGGCGATCGCGCAGGCTCGCATGCACCTTCAGCAAGGCAACGTCGCGGCGCGCGGCGAGGCGATCGGCAAGGCGATCAACATCGTGCAGAACGGCCTGCAGGTGTCGCTGAACCAGGAGGCGGGCGGCGAGATCGCGCAACGGCTCGATGCGCTTTATACGTACATCGGGCGGCGCCTCGTGGAAGCAAACCTAAAAGAGAGCGAAGCGATGCTGATCGAAGTGGACGGTCTTATCGCGACGCTCGAAGAAGCCTGGTTGGGCATAGCCCCGGAGATCGCGCGGATGGCGGGACAGCCATCCGCGGAAACGATGAGATGAATTCGAAAGCAGAATATTTCGCCCGTTACGAGGCGATTGCAGCGCTTTCCGGGCGGATGCTCACGGCGGCTCGCGAAGCGCTCTGGCACGATCTGATCGGACTGCAGGACGAGTACCGGCGTCTCGTGGAGGCGCTCAAGGAGGCCGAGCAGGGCGTGAAGCTGAGCGACGCCGAACGGATGCGCAAGTACGACCTGATTCGCCGGATTCTCGCCGACGACGCGGCCATTCGCGACCTCGCGAGCCCGCGCATGGCGCGGCTTTCGCGGCTTTTTTCCGGCGCGTCGCATCCGGCGCGCGTGTTGCAGGAGTTATACGGCGCCCCCTGAAGTTGCCACAGACGGGCGCGGCGGACGTTTTCGGGGCAACCAACGAGTAACCAACGACTTAGGCCGGCAGGAACCGGCGCGAGGCCCGCGCCGCCGCGACGCCCGGTCTTGAACCGCTGGCTGCGGCACGGGCCGGCGGCGCGGGGCGACGCATCTTGGGGAGCGCATGAACGGAATCGAACCGGTAGCGGCTGCGCTCGCCGCGAGCCGCCTCGACAGCCTGCTCACGACCGGCCCGACAGGCGCCGCGGGTGCCACGCAAGCTGGCGCGTCGGCGCTTGCGGCCGGCACCGCTGCGCAGCCCGGCGCGGTTCCGGCGCCACCGCCGCCGCCTCCCGCATCGGCCCAGACCGCACTTTCCGCCGTGGCCCTTACGCTCGACGCCATCGTGCGCTCGGGCGGCGACGCCACGCCCGCCGTGATCGGCACCGCGCCCATCTGGCCTGCGGCGCCGGCACTCGACGTCCATACCATTCAGACCGCCCAGACCGCGGATAGCGCGGCGTGGTCCGCTTTTGTGGCGGGGTCGGCGGTTGCGGATCTGCTGGACGGGACGGGGGAGGGCGCTGCCGGCTCGGCCGTGTCTACTGCTTCTACTGCTGCCCAGGCGGGCGGCGCGGCTGCTGCTGGCACGGCGGGAACAACTGCGTCGGCCTCTGGCGCCAGCGCCCAGGCGACGGGCACGGCAAGCGCCATCGTCGCACCGGTTCAGGTGCCTGTTACCGCGCTGGCGGCTGCGCTTGCCCAGACCGTCTCCGAAAGCGGCCTCTTCTACGAAGCGCACCTTGCTCAATGGCTGGCCGGCATGCGCACGCCCGCGCAGCTCGCGGGCGAGCCGCAGAACCAGCTTGTCGCCGCGGCGGCCGCCATGCCGTCCGACTGGACGGGCGCCTCCGACGACCTCGACGCTCCGTGGACCGGCCCCGGTTCCGCCGTCGCGTTCGGGCAGCGCTTTGCCGCCTCCAGCGACGCGAACGCCGCTTCCGCCGGCGCTGGCCGCGCATTCGGCGCGCCGCCTCAGGCGGCGGGCGCGGTCGGCCCGTTTCATGGCGAGCCGGGCGCCTACGCGGCGGCGTTCACGCCGCCCTCGGCGCAGACCTTGCGCGCGCTGCTGCACGGCGGCGGCGCCTCGCAAACGCAGGCGTCTGCTTCGGCCGATTCCGCGCAAGCCAATGCCGCTGCCGTGCATCCGGCGACGATTCCCGTGGTGCGACAGCAGCTCGATCTGCTCGCGACCGGCCAGTTTCGCTGGACCGGCGAGGCGTGGCCGGGCGTGCGGCTCGACTGGACCATCGAGGAAGAGGGCGGCGAGCGCTCGCGCAGCGCGGGCATGGAGGCGGGCGAGTTGCCGTGGCGTACGCGCGTCACGCTTTCGCTGCCCACGCTCGGCACCGTGGATGCCGAACTCACGCTGACGGGCGACGGGCTCGTCGCGCGCGTGCAGGCGAGCCCGGGTGGCGCGTCGCGGCTGGCGGCGCAAAGCGAGACGTTCCGGCGCGCGCTCGCGGCGGCGGGCATTGCGCTGCACGGGCTGTCGATTCGGGAGATTGGCGGCAGCACGCTTGCCGAAGACGCTGAACCGCTGGCGGCGGGCTTGGGGCCGCGGCCGTTCCAGCCGGACCAGGCCCGCCAGCCGAGACCGGCCGCCGAAGCCGCGAGCGCCTATGCGCGAACCGCCGCCGATGCGCAGATCCAGATCCCCGGCGCTGTGCCCGCCGATGCCGCCGATTCAGCGGACGAAGCCGGCGCACGGGCAGACGCCGCACATCCCGCGTCACCGGTCACCGAAGGGCCGCTTCCCGTGGCCTCCCGCACGACCCACCTCGACTTCGACTGGGACATCTGATGAGCCGCACGCAACGCAAGAGCGCGGCTGCGCTGCTCTACGACGCCCAGAACGACGCCGCTGCGCCGCGCGTGGTGGCGAAGGGCTACGGGCTCGTTGCCGAGATGATCGTGCAGCGCGCGAAGGAAGCCGGGCTCTACGTGCACGAAGCGCCGGAGATGGTTTCGCTCCTGATGCAGGTGGACCTCGACGCGCGCATTCCGCCCAAGCTCTATCAGGCCGTGGCCGAACTGCTCGCGTGGCTGCATCGGCTTGAAAGCGGGGTGGATGATCGTGCTGCGGCCGAGGCGGGAAGTGAGGCGAACGGGGCCGCAGCGGGCGGCGGGTCCGGCGGGCCGGGCGGCCCCGGTGCCGGGCCTTCTACGCCCTTGCTCGGCGGTCCGCCGCCCGGCGGGTTCCCGCGTTTGCCGGGCAGCTAGGTCGGCAAACCAGTCCTTCGCCTTGTCCCCTCCCGGCTTCCCCGCCGCGCCGTAGCGGTCTTTCGAGCGCTTTCCCGCCGTCGTCCGAGCCCGACCTCTACGCTTTCCTAAAACCGCAGCATCGTCTTGATCAATTGCTCGAACACCTTGCCGTAAGGCGGTGCCACGAGGTTGCGCGTGTTGAGGCGCGCCTGCGTGAACACGGGCTTCATCTTCGAAAACGTCACGAAGCCGTCGTAGCCGTGGTACGCACCCATGCCGCTTGCGCCCACGCCGCCGAAGGGCAGGCTCTCGCAGGCAAGGTGCATCAGCGTCTCGTTGACGGCCATGCCGCCCGCGATGGTTTCGCGCGTCACGCGCTCCACCGTGGCCGCGTCGTCGTCGTAGAGGTAGAGCGCGAGCGGCCGCGGCCGCGCGTTGATGTAGCGGATGGCGTCGTCGATGGTGTCGTAGGGCACCACGGGCAGGAGCGGCCCGAAGATTTCCTCCTGCATCAGCGCGACGTGGTCCGGCGCACCCGTGACGGCGGTGGGCGCGAAGCGCCGGCTTGCGGCGTCGGACGGCGTGTCGGCCAGCGCGTGCAGTTGTGCGCCCGCGGCCTGCGCTTCGTCGGCGAGGCGTTGCAGCCTGGCGTAATGCCGCTCCGAGATGATCGTCGTGTAATCGCGGTTGCGTGCGAAATCCGGATACAGCTTCGCGATGCGGGCGCGGGCGCGCGCGATGAACGCGTCTTCGCGGCCGCGCGGCACGAGCACGTAGTCGGGCGCGACGCACGTTTGCCCTGCGTTCAGCGTCTTGCCGAGCAGCAGGCTGTCCACGGCGTAGTCGAAGCGCGCATGCGGCCCGATGACGGCGGGCGACTTGCCGCCCAGTTCCAGCGTGACCGGCGTGAGGTTCGCCGCGGCGGCGCGCATCACCTCGTGACCCACGCGCGTGGAGCCCGTGAAGAGCAGGTGATCGAACGGCATGCCGGTGAAGGCGGCGCCAATGTTCGCGTCGCCATTCACCACGGCCACGTGGTCGCGCGAGAAGGTCTTCGTGATAAGCGTCTCGAACAGTGCCGAGGTGCGCGGCGTGAACTCGGACATCTTGATCATGGCGCGATTGCCTGCGGCGAGCGCGCAGATGAGCGGGCCTGCCGCGAGCAGCACGGGATAGTTCCACGGCACCACGATGCCCACCACGCCGAGCGGCTGCGGCACCACCTTCACGCGCGCGGGACGCAGCCAGCGGTTGGGGCTGCGCCGCTGCGGCTTCATCCAGCGATTGCCGTGCTTCAGCGCTTCGTCGATTTCGCTCTTCGCCAGCAGAAATTCGGCGAGCAGCACTTCCTGTTTCGCGCGATTGCCGAAGTCGGCGCTCATGGCCTCCGCCAGCGCGTCGCGGTTGTCGAGCAGCATGGCGCGCAACGCCTTGAGATGGCGTGCACGCTGCTCCCACGACGGATACGGCGCGCGCAGATACGCTTCGCGCTGCTCGCGCAGCAGGGCGTCGAGTGCGGCTAGATCCGGCAAGTCGTTCTTCATGCTGTGCTCTCCCTGGTGGTGCTGGTGATGCCGCTCCTTTTGGCAGCGGCGATGCGCGGTCTGTGGTTTTGAGTCGCCGCGTTGTGTTCGGGTGTTGCCGTAGTTGGTTGGCGTTGGTTGGCGTTGGTTGGCCCGTTTGGCTCTTTCAAAGCGTGGACGAGGCTTCACGCCTCAGGCTGGAAACGCGCGCGCGACGAGCGCCGCGTGATCGAACGCGGCCGGCAGCGTGCCGTAGACACGGCCGCCTGTTGTCCCGCCCGATGCGCCGTTGCCTTCGCCGGCAAGGCGCGTCGCGATGAACGCATCGGCCACGTGCGCCGGCGCATGGCGCACGAGCAGTACGGCCTGCGCGATCAGCACGAGCTGCTGGGCGATGCGGCGCGCGCTGGCTTCGCGCGTGGCGGGGTCGCCCTGCAGCGTGGCAAGCAGGTTGACGAGCGCCGCGCCCAGCGCCGGGTGTCCCTGCGCGTCGTCGCGCCATGCGGCGAAGAGCGCCTGAGCTGCATCGGCTTCGCGCTCCATGGCGCGCAGCACGTCGAGGCACATCACGTTGCCCGAGCCTTCCCAGATCGAGTTCACCGGCGCCTCGCGGTAGAAGCGCGCCATCGGACCTTCTTCCACGTAGCCGTTGCCGCCCCACACTTCCATCGCCTCGCCCGTGAATTCGAGCGCGCGCTTGCAGACCCAGAACTTCGCGGCGGGCGTCACGATGCGGCGCCACGCGCGCGCTTCGGGCGTGCTCGCGGCATCTTCGAAGGCACGCGCGAGGCGCATGAACAACACGGTGGCCGCTTCGGATTCGAGCGCGAGGTCGGCCAGCACGTTCTGCATCAGCGGCTGGTCCGCCAGGTGGCGGCCGAATGCGGTGCGGTGCCGCGCGTGGTGAATGGCCTGCACGAGCGCCGCGCGCATGAGCGCCGCGCTGCCTATCACGCAATCGAGCCGCGTGTAGTTCGCCATCTCGATGATGGTGGGTACGCCGCGCCCTTCGTCGCCCACCATCACGCCCCACGCGTTCAGGAATTCGACTTCGCTGCTCGCATTCGACCGGTTGCCGAGCTTGTTCTTGAGCCGCTGCACCTGCACGGCGTTCTTCGAGCCATCCGGCGCGAAGCGCGGCACGAAGAAGCACGAGAGCCCTTCGTGCTCACCCGTGCGCGCGAGCACCAGATGCGCGTCGCACTGCGGCGCGGAAAAGAACCACTTGTGGCCGACGAGCCGGTACTCGCCGCCGCGTCCGCTGCTGTCGAGTGCATGCGCTTCGGTGCGGTTCGTGCGCACGTCCGAGCCGCCCTGTTTTTCGGTCATGCCCATGCCGATCATCATCGAACGCTTCTGCGTGTAGGGCAGGTCGCGGGCGTCGTGATCGCGCGAATAGAGCGGCGCGCGCAGCGTTTCGAAAAGCGCGGGCTCGCGTTGCAGGACGGGGATGCTCGCGAAGGTCATGGTGAGCGGGCACAGCGAGCCGGATTCGAGCTGCGCGTGCAGAAAGTAGCCCGCGCAGCGCGCGGCCATGGCGCCGCGTTGAGGGTCCGAGAACGGCAGTGCGTGCAGACCCTCGCGACGCAGCAGCGCGAGCAGCGTGTGCCAGGACGGATGGAATTCGAGCGCGTCGATGCGTTCGCCGCGCGGGTTGTGCGTGGCGAGTTCGGGCGTGTGACGGTTCGCGAGGTCGGCGAGGGCGATTACGTCTGGCGTGGTTAGCGCGGCGCCATCGCGCGTGAGCGCTTCGGTGTGCCAGCCGGCGCCTTCGCGCTCCACGGCGGCTGCCAGCGCCGCGTCGCGCGTGAACAGGTTGTAGTCCGCTAGCGGCGGCACCTGGTTGGTCACGTCGTGCGTCTTGCCGAAGGCATGCGCGTCCATGTTGCTGTCTCCATGTGTCCGTCGGCTGGTGAGCTCGAATTCGTCAGCCGGCGCGAGCCGTGATCTAGACGGCGGTTGTCTGGTGTTTTCGTTGCTTGCTTGGGGCGCCGGTGAGGCGTTCCGCGCACCGCCGGCTCGCCTCTGTTTGATTGTCTCGCGCGGTGGCGCGCGGCGCGTTGTTCATGCGATTCGCGTGCGTTTGAACACGTCGTTCAGCGGCCGCTGAAGTCTGCGCCGAGGCGCCGGGGCGCCCGCGCGCGGTGCTTCATCATAGGTGCGCCGACCGTCCCACGTTTAGAGGGATCGCTCTGGCACGAACGCGCCGTGCCACGGTAACGGTCCCTACAATGCGCAAAAAACACACGTAGACAAGTGTGCACGAGACACCGCCAGGCGACAAAACGCGGGCGAAAATCAGGAGGAGCACATGGAGTTCGACTACATCATCGCCGGGGCGGGTTCCGGCGGCTGTGCACTGGCGAGCCGCCTCGCGGATCTCTGTCCCGACGCCACCATCGCCCTCGTCGAGGCCGGCCCGCACACGGAGCACAACCTCTTCGTCAACATGCCGGTGGGCGTGGCGGCCGCGGTGCCGTTCCGCATGAAGACCAACTACGGCTATGAGACGGCGCCGCAGCCCGGACTCGCCGGGCGCCGCGGCTACCAGCCGCGTGGCCGGGGCTTCGGCGGATCGAGCGCGATCAACGCGATGATCTACACGCGCGGGCATCCGCTCGATTACGACGAATGGGCCCAACTGGGTTGCGAGGGCTGGTCGTGGGGCGACGTGCTGCCGTACTTTCGCCGTGCCGAGGGCAACGAGCGCGGCGCGAACGCGTGGCATGGCGCCGATGGGCCGCTCACCGTGTCCGACCTACGCTTTCGCAATCCGTTTTCGGAGCGCTTTTTGCAGGCTGCCGTCGAGGCGGGCTTCACGCCGAACGACGACTTCAACGGCCCGCTGCAGGAAGGCGTCGGCTTCTATCAGGTGACGCAGCGCGACGGCCGGCGTTGCAGCGTGGCGCGTGCCTACCTCTACGATCGTGCGCAGCCGAACCTCACCACCATCGCGGATGCCGCGGTGCTGCGCGTCACCTTCGACGGGCGCCGCGCGACCGGCATCGAAGTGGCACGCGCCGGCCGCATCGGGCAACTCACGGCGCGCGCCGAGGTCGTGCTCGCGGCGGGCGCGTTCAATTCGCCGCAACTGCTGATGTGCTCGGGTATCGGGCCGGGCGCCCAGCTTCAGGCGCTCGGGCTGCCCGTGCTCTACGACGCGCCGGAGGTGGGCCGCAATCTGATCGACCACATCGACTTCACGCTCAACAAGCGCGTGTGGTCCAGCGAGACGACGGGCTTCTCGCTGCGCGGCTTCGCGAAGATGGTGCCCGCGTTCTTCACCTTCATGCGCGACGGGCGCGGCATGCTGACGAGCAACGTGGCCGAGGCGGGCGGCTTCATCAAGAGCCGGCCGGGGCTGGATCGTCCGGACCTGCAACTGCATTTCTGCACCGCCATCGTGGACGATCACAACCGGCACATGCATTGGGGGCACGGCTATTCGCTGCACGTCTGTGTGCTGCGTCCCGCGAGCCGCGGCACCGTGACGCTGGCGAGCCCGGATGCGCGCGTGGCGCCGGTGATCGATCCGCAATTCCTCTCGGACCCGCGCGATCTCGATCTGCTCGTGGAAGGGGCGAAGCTGGCGCGGCGCATCGTGGAGGCGCCGTCGCTCGCGAGTGCAGGCGGCAAGGAGCTTTACACGAAGCCGGGCCAGACCGACGCCGAGTTGCGCGAGACCATCGCGCGCCGGGCGGACACCATCTATCACCCGGTGGCCACGTGCCGGATGGGCGGCGACGCCCGCTCGGTCGTGGACCCGCAACTGCGTGTGCGCGGCGTGCAAGGGCTGCGCGTGGTGGACGCCTCCGTGATGCCGACGCTGATTGGCGGCAATACGAATGCGCCGACGGTCATGGTGGGCGAGCGCGCTGCCGAATTCATCGCGGCGGCGCGCCGCGCGCAGCCCGCGACGGTGCTGGACGTGGCGGCTTGATGTGCGCGCTTGGCTCGGGGGTCTGGGTCAGGCATCCGGGTTAAGCGTTGGAGTCAGACGCCCAAGCCAGACGCCCGAGTCAGCCTCCCGCGATGCTGCCCGTCGGGTCCAGTCCGTGAATCTGCATGAAGTCGCTGCCCGCCACGCCGGGCAGCGTTTCGCGCGCCACGTCGAGCCAGGCGCGCGCCGCATTCGATAGATAGCCGTTGCGCCGCCAGCCCACGGCCATGTCCCAGGGAATCTGCGGGTCGGTGACGGGCAGGCACGTGAAGCGCGTGGCGTCCAGCCGCCGGCAGTAAGGCGCCGGCAGCAGCGCCACGCCCACGCCCGCCAGCACGAGCGCGGCCATGAAGTCCCAATGCCCGCTGCGTCCGACGATGGCCGGCGTGAAGCCCGCCTTGGCGCACGCGTTCAGCACGACGTCGTTGAGCGCGAGGCTCTCGCCGTAGAACACGAACGACTCGCCCGCCAGATCGGCCAGCGGCACCGCCTGCGCGTCGTCCCAGCGCGAGCCGCGGCGCGCCACGAGCCAGAGCAGTTCGCGGGTGAGCGGCAGCACGTCGAAGACTTCGGGGTTCACGGGTTGCAGCACGCCGCCCAGTTCCAGCTCACCGGCCATCAGCGCGGCCTCGATGGCGCGCGAGCCCTGTTCGAACAGTTTCAGTTCCACCTTCGGGTAACGCTGCCGGAATGCCGCGATGGCGGGCGTGAAGAGCGAGCCGCCCATTGGCGGAATGCCGATGGTGAGCTGGCCGCGCCCCAGCGTGCCCAGGTCCTTGAGTTCGGCCTGAAGCTGCGCGTGCGCGGCGAGCACGTCCTGGCCGCGCTGGTAGACGATGCGGCCGGCGTCGGTGAGCACCATCTGGCGGCCGTCGCGCAGGAGCAGCGGCGAGCCGATCTCGTCCTCCAGCGACTTCACCATTTTGCTGATGGTGGGCTGCGTCACGAACATGAGTTCCGCGGCGGCCGTGAAGCTTTGCTGGCGGACAACCTCGACGAAGTAGCGAAGGGCACGCAGTTCCACGATGAGAGGCTCCGGAATTCCAGTTTGGAATGATTTGGATGATTCTAAGTCATTATATTTATGCTGCGTCGCAACCTATACTCGTTCGCATACGAAGTCACTAAGGGTTTGCCATGACTGCTCACCGTTTCTCCGCTGTTGTCTCCCCGGCGCGTTCGGCTGGCTTGATGCGCGTCGCGCGCATCGCCGTGCAGTCGGCCGCGCTGGCGGGCATGTGGTTCGCGGCTGATTTCACGGTGCGCGCGCTTGACCTGCCGGTGCCTGGCGGCGTGGTGGGCCTCGTCGTGCTGCTCGCGCTGCTGTTCTCCGGCGGTATCGCGCCGCGCTGGGTGAAGGCGGGCGCGGACTGGCTGCTCGGCGACATGCTGCTGTTCTTCATTCCAGCCGCGGTGGCTGCCGTCCAGTACGGCGGGCTCTTTCGCGAGGACGGCTGGCGCCTCGCGCTCGTGGTGATGGCGGGCACGCTGATGGTGATGGTGGCAGTGGCCGTCGCAGTGGATCTGGCCGCGCGCTTCGAACGGCGCCTCGCGCTGCGGCGCGTGCTCACGGCGCGCGCCGTGGCCCGCGTCTGAGCGGGCGGGTCCGAATCGATATGGCGCGGTAAGCAAGGACTGACTCATGAGCACCCTTTCGGGCACGTTCTACGCCTCCCTTTTCGCGGACGACGCCTCGCGGCTCATCGCGGCGGGCTGCTTCGTGCTGACGGTGGTGCTCTATTTCGCTTCGAAGTGGCTCTACGCGCGCTTTCCGAAGCCGTGGCTCACGCCGCTCCTCACGGTGCCGGCCGTGCTTGCCGCCATCGTGCTGGTGCTGCACATTCCTTACCCCGTGTACTTTCAGGACACGCGCTGGCTGATGTGGCTGCTGGGCCCCGCCACGGTGGCGTTCGCCGTGCCGATCTACGAGTACCGCGAACTGTTGAAGCGCCACTGGATTTCACTCGCGGTGGGCGTGACGGTGGGAATCGTCGTGGCGGTGGGCGGGTCGCTTACGCTCGCGAAGCTGCTGCATCTGTCGCCCGAACTGCAGCGCAGTCTGATGACGCGCTCGGTCTCCACGCCGTTTGCGCTCGCTGTGTCCGACAAGATTCACGCGCCGAAGGATCTGACCGCGCTCTTCGTGATCGCCACGGGCGTCTGCGGGATGCTGTTCGGCGAACTCGTGCTGGCGCTCGTGCCGCTCAGAACGCGCCTTGCGCGCGGCGCGCTGTTCGGCGCGGCCGCGCATGGTGTGGGCACGGCGAAGGCGCGCGAATTGGGCAGCGAGGAAGGCGTGGTGGCGAGCCTCACGATGATGATCGCGGGCGTGACGATGGTGCTGCTCGTGCCGCTGCTCGAACTGCTGCCCATCTGACCCTTCACATCCGCGTCTGGTACCGCTCCCGGCGCGCTTACGCCCACCGCTTACGTCCACCGTTTCTCGCTTTCGCGCCGTCAAACATTTGCTACAATCGCGCCTTGTCTCCGAGGAGCGCTGCGACGGACCTGCCATCCCCCTGATGGTATTCACGGCCCGCCAGGCTCGGAGGCTTTCAATCCGGTCTTCCTTTCCATATGCAGCGCGTTTCGCGCGCGGGCAGGAAGCCGCATCGAACGGCGCTCACGTCATTAATTTCTAGTCTTTTTAGAAAGGAGGGCGTGATGAACGCCGCAGTTTTCGAATCGAACCCGTCCCAGGATTACCTCGTTGCCGACCTCTCGCTTGCCGCGTGGGGCCGCAAGGAACTCAACATTGCCGAGACCGAAATGCCCGGCCTCGTGCAGATTCGCGACGAGTACAAGGCGCAGCAGCCGCTGAAGGGCGCGCGCATTGCGGGCTCGCTGCACATGACCATCCAGACCGGCGTGCTGATCGAGACGCTCAAGGCACTGGGCGCCGACGTGCGCTGGGCCTCGTGCAACATCTTCTCGACCCAGGATCACGCCGCCGCGGCCATCGCCGAAGGCGGCACGCCGGTGTTCGCGTTCAAGGGCGAATCGCTCGACGAATACTGGGAGTTCACGCACCGCATCTTCGAATGGCCGAACGGCGAGTTCGCCAACATGATCCTGGATGACGGCGGCGATGCCACGCTGCTGCTGATTCTGGGCTCGAAGGCCGAGAAGGACCGTTCGGTCATCGCCACGCCCACCAACGAGGAAGAAGTCGCGCTGTACAAGGCGATTGCGCGGCACCTCGACGCCGATGCGACGTGGTACTCCACGCGCCTCGCGCAGATCAAGGGCGTGACCGAAGAGACCACGACCGGCGTGCACCGCCTGTACCAGATGGAGAAGGAAGGCCGTCTGCCGTTCCCGGCCATCAACGTCAACGACTCGGTCACCAAGTCGAAGTTCGACAACCTGTACGGCTGCCGCGAGTCGCTCGTGGACGGCATCAAGCGCGCAACGGACGTGATGATCGCCGGCAAGATCGCCGTGGTCGCGGGCTACGGCGACGTGGGCAAGGGCTGCGCGCAATCGCTGCGCGGACTGGGCGCCACGGTGTGGGTCACGGAAATCGATCCGATCTGCGCGCTGCAGGCCGCGATGGAAGGCTACCGCGTCGTGACGATGGAATACGCCGCCGACAAGGCCGACATCTTCGTCACCGCCACCGGCAACTACCACGTCATCAACCACGACCACATGAAGGCGATGCGCCATAACGCGATCGTCTGCAACATCGGCCACTTCGACTCGGAAATCGACGTTGCTTCCACGCGCCAGTACCAGTGGGAAAACATCAAGCCGCAGGTCGATCACATCATCTTCCCGGACGGCAAGCGCGTGATTCTGCTGGCCGAAGGCCGCCTCGTGAACCTGGGCTGCGCGACGGGCCACCCGTCGTTCGTGATGTCGAACTCGTTCACGAACCAGACGCTCGCGCAGATCGAACTGTTCACGCGCGGTGCCGAGTACGGGAACAAGGTCTACGTGCTGCCGAAGCATCTGGACGAGAAGGTGGCGCGCCTGCATCTGGCGCGTATCGGTGCGCACCTCACCGAGCTTTCCGACGACCAGGCGAAGTACATCGGCGTCGAGAAGACCGGTCCGTTCAAGCCGAACCACTACCGCTACTAAGTCCCGTGCGGCGTGTTCCGTGCGGCCCGCCTGCGCGCGGCCCGCACGGACGCGCGGCGAGCCTCCAACCGAACCCTGATCGCGCGCCCATCGCCTCTCGAGCGCGATCACGATAACGACGCAACAAGGCAACAAGCGTAAGGAGCCTTCCATGACCGTGCTGCTGACCTGGCTGATCAACGCGCTCGCGCTGCTGATCATTACGTGGCTCGTGCCGTCGATTCATATCCGCAGCTTCGGCACGGCGCTGATCGTCGCGATCGTGCTGGGCCTCATCAACGCGCTGCTGCGTCCGGTGCTGATCCTGCTCACGCTGCCCGTCACCATCCTGACGCTCGGCCTCTTCATCCTCGTCGTGAATGCGCTGTGCTTCTGGCTCGCGGCGTCGCTGTTGAAGGGTTTCGAGGTCTCGGGGTTCTGGTCCGCGTTCTTCGGCTCGATTCTCTACAGCATCATTTCGTGGTTGCTCTCGGCGCTCGTTTTCGGCAATCGCAGCCTCGGCTGATGCCTGTTTTCCGCCATGAACCCGATCGAACTTTCATTTGAATTCTTCCCGCCGAAGACGCAGGAAGGCGTGGAAAAGCTGCGCGCCACGCGCGCGCAGCTTGCGCCGCTGAAGCCGAAATTCGTCTCCGTGACGTTCGGCGCGGGCGGCTCCACGCAGCAGGGCACGCTCGACACCGTGCTCGACATTGCGAAGGACGGCATTGAAGCCGCCCCGCACCTGTCGTGCATCGGCTCTTCGAAAGAGAGCCTGCGCGCCATTCTCAACCGCTACCGCGAAAGCGGCATCCGTCACATCGTGGCGCTGCGCGGCGACCTGCCTTCGGGCATGGGCGAAGTGGGCGAGCTGCGCTATGCCTCCGAGCTGGTGAGCTTCATCCGCAACGAAACCGGCGACTGGTTCCGCATCGAAGTGGCCGCGTATCCCGAATACCATCCGCAGTCGCGCTCGCCGCGCAAGGACATGGAAAATTTCGCGCACAAGGTGAAGGCCGGCGCGAATTCGGCGATCACGCAGTACTTCTACAACGCGGACGCCTATTTCCGTTTCGTGGACGATGTGCGCAAGCTCGGCGTGGACGTGCCCATCGTGCCCGGCATCATGCCCATCACGAACTTCTCGCAGCTCACGCGTTTTTCGGAAATGTGCGGCGCCGAGATTCCGCGCTGGGTGGCGCGGCGTCTGGAAAGCTTCGGCGACGACCGCGAAGCGATTCGCGCGTTCGGTCTCGACGTGGTGACGGACCTGTGTCGGCGCCTCGTGGATGCGGGCGTGCCCGGCCTGCATTTCTATACGCTCAACGCCGCGACCGCCAGCAAGGCGATCTGCGAGCGGCTGGGTCTGTAATCGCTTCATCGGGCACCCGCCGCACGGCGGGTGCCCGTTCCTCGTCTGCCTGCGGCGGACGCTTTTTGTTGTCCCCTCGGCTCCATCGTGCTTTCGCGGCACGGCCTGCCGCAGCCGGATTCCTCCGCGGCACTTTCCCGCATCGTTCTCCGCTGGCCGCGACACGCGGCAAAACGCCTTGTTGCAGCCCCGCCATGCGGATTTTCGTCTGCTTGTGACGGGCGGCGAAGGTCAGTAATATCGCGCTACGCTGGCTCCGGCCGGCTCCGATCCTGGAGGAAACATGAAGCAAAACAACCTGTTGCGCACGGCGCGGCTCACCATGCTGGCAACCGTCGCAGCGGCATCGATGGCAGGCGCCCAACTGGCGAACGCCGCCGATATTCCCAACAAGACCCTCGTCTACTGCTCAGAAGGCAGTCCCGCGGGCTTCGATCCGGCGCAGTACACCACGGGCGTCGACTTCACGGCGAACACCTTCACCGTCTACAACCGTCTCGTGGAATTCGAGCGCGGCGGCACGAAGGTCGAGCCGGGCCTCGCCGAAAAATGGGACGTCTCGCCGGACGGCAAGACCTACACGTTCCACCTGCGCAAGGGCGTGAAGTTCCAGACCACGTCGTTCTTCAAGCCGACGCGCGAATTCAACGCCGACGACGTTGTCTTCACCTTCGAGCGCATGCTCGATCCGAACCAGCCGTTCCACAAGGCCTACCCGGTGCAGTTCCCGTACTTCACCGACATGGGCCTCGACAAGCTGATCGCGAAGGTCGAGAAGGTTGACCCGTACACGGTGCGCTTCACGCTCAACGAGGTGAACGCGCCGTTCATCCAGAATCTGGCGATGGAATTCGCCTCGATCCTCTCGGCCGAATACGGTGACCAGCTGCTCAAGGCCGGCAAGGCCGCGGACATCAACCAGTATCCGGTGGGCACGGGTCCGTTTATCTTCCGCAGCTACACGAAGGACGCGACCATCCGCTTCGACGGCAACCCCGACTACTGGAAGCCGGGCGCGGTGAAGATCTCGAAGCTGATCTTCTCGATTACGCCCGACGCGAGCGTGCGCGTGCAGAAGCTCAAGCGCAACGAATGCCAGGTGATGAGCTATCCGCGCCCCGCCGACATCGCGCCGCTGAAGGCCGAGTCGGGCATCGCGATGCCGTCGCAGCCGGGCTTCAACTTGGGCTACCTCGCCTACAACGTCGAGCACAAGCCGCTCGACAAGGTGGAAGTGCGCGAGGCGCTGGACATGGCGATCAACAAGAAGGCGATCATCGATTCGGTCTACCAGGGCGCCGGCCAGGCGGCCACGAACCCGATGCCGCCCACGCAGTGGTCCTACGACAAGAACCTGAAGGCCGCCGCCTACGATCCCGAGAAGGCGAAGGCGCTGCTCGCGAAGGCCGGCTACCCGAACGGCTTCGAGATCACGCTGTGGGCCATGCCGGTGCAGCGTCCGTACAACCCCAACGGCAAGCTGATGGGCGAGATGATCCAGGCCGACTGGGCGAAGATCGGCGTGAAGGCGAAGATCGTCACGTATGAATGGGGCGAGTACATCAAGCGCGCACACGCGGGCGAACAGGACAGCATGCTGATCGGCTGGACGGGCGACAACGGCGACCCCGACAACTGGCTCGGCACGCTGCTGGGCTGTTCCGCGATCAACGGCAACAACTTCTCGCGGTGGTGCTACAAGCCGTTCGACGAACTCGTGCAAAAGGGCCGCGAAACGAATAGCCCGGCCGAGCGCACGAAGCTCTACACGCAGGCGCAGCAGATCTTCGCGCAGCAACTGCCGTTCTCGCCCATTGCGCACTCCACGGTCTATCAGCCCGTGAGCAAGAAGGTGACCGACATGCGCATCGATCCGCTCGGCTACGCGCGCTTCGACGGTGTCGGCGTGCAGTAAGGCGCAAGCACTACGCTTTTCGCACCGTTTGCATAGCAACTAGAAAACAGGTCGAAAAAGGTCCGGCGACGGGGGCATGAGCCCCTTGTCGCCGGTTGCGTTTTCATCTCCCCCAATCAAGGGAACGAACCATGTTCCGATTCGTCTTGCGCCGCATCGGGATGGTGATACCGACCTTCATCGGCATCACCATTCTGGCGTTTGCGCTCATCCACCTGATTCCGGGCGACCCGATCGAGGTGATGATGGGCGAGCGCGGCGTCGACCCGCAGATGCACGCCGAAGCGATGCATCGCCTGGGGCTCGACGAGCCGCTGCCCATGCAGTACCTCCATTACGTCGAGCACGCGTTGCAGGGCAACCTGGGCACGTCCGTGGTCACCAACACGAGCGTGATGAGCGAATTCCTCGCGCGCTTTCCGGCCACCGTCGAACTGTCCATCTGCGCGATGCTGTTCGCGCTCGTGGTGGGCCTGCCTGCCGGCGTGTTCGCGGCACTGAGGCGCGGCACCGTGGTGGACCACGGCGTGATGGGCACGGCGCTCACCGGCTATTCGATGCCGATCTTCTGGTGGGGCCTCATTCTCATCATGGTGTTCTCGTCGAATCTGGGCTGGACGCCGGTGTCCGGCCGCATTGCCGTGGAGTTCGACATTCCGCACGTCACGGGCTTCATGCTGATCGACGCGCTGCTTTCCACCGACGAAGGTGCGTTCCGCTCCGCGGTGAGCCATCTGATCCTGCCGTCCATCGTGCTCGGCACCATTCCGCTCGCGGTGGTGGCGCGCATGACGCGCTCGTCCATGCTCGAAGTGCTGCGCGAGGACTACATCCGCACGGCGCGCGCCAAGGGTCTGTCGCCCGTGCGCGTGGTGGTGGTGCATGCGCTGCGCAATGCGCTCATTCCGGTCGTCACGGTGATCGGTCTGCAGGTGGGCACGCTGCTCGCGGGCGCGGTGCTGACCGAAACGCTCTTTTCGTGGCCCGGCGTGGGCAAGTGGCTGATCGACGCGATTTCGCGCCGCGATTATCCCGTCGTGCAGGGCGGCATTCTGCTCATCGCGACGCTCGTGATCGTGGTGAACCTCGTCGTCGATCTGCTGTACGGCGTGTTGAATCCGCGCATTCGCCACACGAGGTAACGCCGTGCAAGCAACCAACCGTATCCGGCGGGCGCCTGTGCAGGCGGCCCGCATCGTTCCGAGGGAGGCCTGACGCATGGCCGACATTCAAAACACCGTGCCCCAGGCGGTGACGCCGCCCAGCGGCCGCGCGCTCGCCGCGCGCGAGTTCTGGGCCAACTTCTCGCGCAACCGCGGGGCCGTGGGCGCCGGCGCGATCGTGCTGCTGCTCGTGTTCGTCGCGATCTTCGCGCCGCTCATCGCGCCGCACAGTCCCATCGAGCAATACCGCGACTTCGTGAAGATTCCGCCCGCGTGGCTCGAAGGCGGCAACTGGAAGTTCATTCTGGGCACCGACGAAGCGGGCCGCGACATCCTCTCGCGTCTCATGTACGGCGCGCGGCTGTCGTTCTGGATTGGCTGCGTTTCGGTCGTGCTCGCGCTGATTCCGGGCGTCGTGCTCGGGCTCGTGGCCGCGTTCTTCGAGAAGTGGGCCGACACGCCCATCATGCGGCTCATGGACATCCTGCTCGCGCTGCCTTCGCTGCTGCTCGCGGTGGCGGTGGTTGCGATCATCGGTCCGGGGCTCACGAACACGATGCTCGCCATCGCGATCGTCGCGTTGCCCGGGTACGTGCGGTTGACGCGCGCCTCGGCGCTCGGCGAATTGCAGAAGGAGTACGTCACCGCGTCGCGCGTGGCGGGCGCGGGCACGCTGCGGCTGATGTTCTCGCAGGTGCTGCCCAACTGCACGGCGCCGCTCATCGTGCAGGCCACGCTCGGTTTTTCGTCGGCCATTCTGGATGCCGCGGCGCTCGGCTTTCTCGGCCTCGGCGTGCAGCCGCCCGCGGCCGAGTGGGGCGCGATGCTCGCCTCGGCGCGCGACTACATCGACAGCGCCTGGTGGATCGTGACGATGCCCGGCCTGTCCATTCTGATTTCGGTGCTCGCCATCAATCTGCTCGGCGACGGGCTGCGCGACGCACTGGACCCCAAACTCAAACGGATGGCCTGACATGGCAGACCTATTGACCATCCGCAATCTCGCGGTGAATTTCAGCGGCCTGCCGGCGGTGGACCGCATCAATCTTTCGGTCGCGCCTGGCGAAGTGGTGGGCGTGGTGGGCGAATCGGGCTCAGGCAAGAGCGTGACGATGATGGCGCTGATGGGCCTGATCGACGCGCCCGGCAAAGTCACCGCCGACGAAGTCACGTTCGACGGCAAAGACCTGCTCAACGCGTCGCCGAAAGCGCGGCGCAAGATCATCGGCAAAGACGTGGCGATGGTGTTTCAGGACGCGCTCTCGAGCCTGAACCCGAGCTACACCGTCGGCTATCAGATCAAGGAGGTGCTGAAGCTGCACGAAGGGCTGCGCGGCGACGCGCTGGAACGGCGCGCGCTGGAACTGCTCGACCAGGTGGGCATTCCCGATGCGAAGAACCGCATCACGGCGTATCCGCACCAGATGTCGGGCGGCATGAACCAGCGCGTGATGATCGCGATGGCCGTGGCCTGCAACCCGAAGCTGCTGATTGCCGACGAGCCCACCACGGCGCTCGACGTGACCATCCAGGCGCAGATCATGGAACTGCTCGTGCGCTTGCAGAAGGAACGCGGCATGGCGCTCGTGCTCATTTCGCACGACCTCGCGGTGGTGTCCGAAGTCGCGCAGCGCGTGGCCGTGATGTACGCGGGCGAGATCATCGAAACGAACCGCGTGCCCGATATTTTCGAAGCGCCGCATCATCCGTACACCGAGGCGCTGCTCGCCGCGATTCCCGAGCACAACGTGGGCGCGGTGCGGCTCGCGGCGCTGCCGGGCATGGTGCCGGGCCGCGACGACCGTCCGCGCGGTTGCCTCTTCGCGCCGCGCTGCAAGTACGTGGTGGACGACTGCATGAAGGCGCGTCCGTCGCTGGACCCCGTGCCGGGCGTGGGCGAGTTCGCGCGCGTGCGCTGCATCAAGCCGCTGAACGTGACGAGCGGCGGTGCTTCGCACGCGACGCACGCTCCGTCTTCCACGCAATCGACTCAACCGGGAGGCGCACGATGAACGCAGTCCCTCAGGTGCCTCCGCGCGACACCCACGCTTCGGGCGCCGACCACGTGCTCGTGGCCGACCACCTCGCGAAGCACTACACCGTGCGGCGCGGCATGTTCGGGCATGGCACGGTGAAGGCGCTCAACGGCGTGTCGTTCGCGCTGGAACGCGGCAAGACGCTCGCCGTGGTGGGCGAATCGGGCTGCGGCAAATCCACGCTCGCGCGCCAGCTCACCATGATCGAGCCGCCTACCTCGGGGCGCCTCGTGATCGACGGCGTGGACGTAGCCGGCGCCGACCACGCGACCATCGCCCAACTGCGCCGCCGCGTGCAGATGGTGTTCCAGAATCCGTTTGCCTCGCTCAATCCGCGCAAGACGGTGGAGCAGACGCTGGCCGAGCCGCTCGTCATCAATGCGCAGACGAGCGCCGCCGAACGCGCGGAGCGCATCGCGCACATGATGCGTACCGTCGGCCTGCGGCCCGAGCACGCCAAGCGCTATCCGCACATGTTCTCGGGCGGGCAGCGTCAGCGCGTGGCGATTGCGCGCGCGATGATTCTCGACCCGCAGATCGTGGTGGCCGACGAGCCGGTGTCCGCGCTCGACGTCTCCATCCAGGCGCAGATCCTCAACCTCTTCATGGACCTGCAGGACGAGTTCAAGACGAGCTACGTGTTCATCTCGCACAACCTCTCGGTGGTGGAGCACATCGCCGATGACGTGATGGTGATGTACTTCGGCGGCGTGGCCGAACTGGGCGACAAGAAGACGGTGTTCGAGCGTCCGCGGCATCCGTACACGCGCTCGCTGATGTCGGCCACGCCCTCCATCTTCGAGGCGGACCGCCGCATCAAGATCAAGCTGCAGGGCGAGTTGCCGTCGCCGCTTAATCCGCCCTCGGGCTGCACGTTCCACCAGCGCTGTCCGTATGCGATCGAGCGGTGCCGCACGGAGGAGCCGAAGCTTCGCGAAGTGGATGGCCGTCAGGTATCCTGCCACCGTGCAGAGGAGGTGGGGGAATCGGATGCCTGAAGCGACGGCGGCGCGTCGTTTTACGCGCCGCTTGTGTGAAAGCGGCGCGCGTGCTGCTTCACGCTTGGTCTCTGTGCGTTCGGTTTTCCCGGGCCGCGTCTTCGTCCGGCGCGCGCGCGGGCGCAGGCTGGTGAGCGCGGCGCTGCTCGTGGCGCTGATGCTCGCCGGGTCGGGGCGGGGCGCCGTCGCGGGCACGGGCGGCGTCAGGCCGCCGGTCCCGCCGCCGGGCGCCGCGAATCAGCCGCGCGCCACCTTGCCGGGCTTCAATCCGCCGCCCGGCGCATTCAGTTCCGCGTCGGGCACCGTGGCGGGCGGTCCCGTACGGACCCAGCCGGCGCGCATGCCGTTCTACGTGGCGACGCACGGCACCACCACCATCTATGTGCTCGGCACGCTCCACGTGGGCGATCCCGCCGACTATCCGCCCGGCCAGCCGTTTCGCCCCAGCATCCTCGCCGCGCTCACGGCGTCGCCCACGCTCGCACTCGAACTCTCGCCCGACGACCTGCTCGTCTCGCAGGACGACGTCACGAAATACGGCGTCTGTTCGCGGCCGTGTCTGCCGCGGCTGTTGCCCGAGCCTCTGTGGCACCGGCTCGAGATGCGTCTGCGCGGCAACCCCGCCGCGCTCGACGAGATCCGCAAGATGCGGCCCTGGCTGGCCTCGCTGCTGGTGGAGACTTACGATTCGCTCTCCGCGGGCCTGCAGACCGAGTACGGCACCGAGGCGCAGTTGCAGAACGTGTTCCTGAAGCTGAAGGGACGCAAGATCGTGGGCCTCGAAACGCTGGCTGAGCAGATGCGCGCGTTCACGAGTCTCACGCTCGCGCAGCAGCGCGAGATGCTCGCTCAAGACCTGGTGCAGACGCCCGCGCAGAACGCGGCGGACGTGCAGACGCTGTTGCGCCTGTGGCGCGTGGGCGATGCGGATGCGATCGCCGCCTGGCAGGCCGCGAAATCGGAGCGGCTCGCGCGCGACCGGCGCGTCTCCGACGCCGTGGACAACAAGATCGTCTACGAGCGCAATCGCCGGTTCGTGACCCGCATGCTGGCGATCGCGGCGCCGAACCGGCCGCTCTTCGTGGCGATCGGCGCGCTGCATCTGGGCGGACAACGCGGCGTGCTGGCGCTGCTGCGCCAGCACGGGTTTGTCGTCGATCCGGGTTGAAGAGGCCGGGTTGAAGCCGCGCTGAGCCTGGGTTGAATCAGGCTCAAGCCTTGCCGAAACGCCGCTGAAGGCCGCCGAAGCTCGCCGAAACTCCGCCGAAACTCCGCCGAAACGGCCGGTCCCTCGAATCAGAACCCGAACACGTTCAGCAGCACGATGTTGGCCGCCAGAATGCCAAGCGCCGTGGGCACCTGCACGCGGATCACCGCATTCTTGTCCGGCAGTTCCAGCAGCGCGGCGGGCACGATGTTGAAGTTCGCTGCCATCGGCGTCATCAGCGTGCCGCAGTAGCCCGAGAACATGCCGATGGCGGCCATCACGGCCGGGTTCGCGTGGAACATGCCCACCAGCACCGGCACGCCGACGCCGCCCGTCATCACCGGAAACGCCGCGAAGCCGTTGCCCATGATGACCGTGAAGAGCGCCATGCCCACGCAGTAGACGATCACGGCGACCACGCGCAGGTCCATGTCGATGTACGACGTGGTGACGTGCGCCACGGCCTTGCCCACGCCGGCATCCGAGAACACGAGGCCCAGCATGCCCAGCATCTGCGGCAGCACGGCGGCCCACGAGAGCGCGTCCACGAGACGCCGCGCTTCCTTCACCGACTGGCCCACGCTGTCGCGCGTCAGCATGCAGGCAATGCCGAGCGCGATCACGCAGCCCACGCCGAAGCCGATCAGCGTCACGTTCTTCGCCTCGATGAGCGGCGTGCCGCCGAACACGAGGTGGCTTGCCGAAAGCGTCAGCACCACGGTAACGAGCGGAATGGTGAGCGCGGGCACGAAGAGCTTGTTGCCGAGGCGCACGGCACTGGCGCGGCGCACTTCGTCGGAGAGCACTTTCGGCCTGGCCGCGGTCACGCCGCCGAAGCCGGCAATGAGCGCCATCGCGATCACGAGCACGCCCACCACTTCGGGCGGCAGGCGGTCGCCCACGAGAAAGATCACGGCGTAGACAATCCAGAAGCCCCCCGCGGTGAAGCGGCGCGGATGCTCGCGGTCCGTCACGATCATGCCGCCGATCACGAGCAGCACGATGCCCAGCAGCCAGAACAGATAGTTGATGGTGAGCGTCATGCTTCGTCTCCCGTGGTGGCGTTCGTGTGGGCGGCGGGTGTGGCGGCTGCGGCGGATGCATTCGCATGCGCCTTGCGCTGGCCGCCGAGTTCGCGCTCCAGCTTGCGGTCAAGCAGATACAGCCGGAAGCCGTGAATCAGGAACGCGCAGATTGCCGTGGGGATACCCCACACCGCGACGTGCATCGGTTCGACAGAGACGCCGGCTTCCTTGAGGAAGGTGGTCATGAGCACGATGGCGCCGAACGCGACGAAGATGTCTTCGCCGAAGAAGAGGCCCACGTTGTCCGTTGCGGCGGAGAACGCGCGCAGACGCTGGCGCACGGCGTCGGTGAGTTTGCCGAAGCGGTTTTCGGTGGCGCCTTCGGCCATTGGCGCAATCAGCGGACGCACCATCTGCGGATGCCCACCCAGACCTGTCAGACCGACGGCCGCCGTGAGTTCGCGCACGAGCAGATAGACGATCAGCAGACGCCCCGCCGTGGCCGCCTTGATGCCGGCAATCCACATCTGCGCGCGCTCGCGCAGGCCGTGGCGTTCCAGCAGACCGATCACGGCGAGCGGCAGCAGGATGATGAGCGGGATGTTGCGCGTCTTGATGAAGCCGGTACCGATGGCCGCGAGAATCTTCTCGGGCGGGAAGTGCGCCGCGGCGCCGGTGGCGATGGCGGCCACGGCGACGATCAGCATCGGATTGAACCGCAATACGAAGCCAACGATGATGACGGCCACTCCAATGAGCGGCCATAAGCTGACGGTTGTCTGCATCAGGATCTCCAAACGGGGTGTGATTGGGCCGCCTTGCCTCGTTGGCCGCTGGTGGCGGTTTGGGATGGCGCGTGACGGCTCTTGAGGTGCTGCGCGGCTCTGGGCGGCCGCTTGGACATCGGGGTAATGCTTGATGCGGGTGATGCTTTTAGTGCTGCTGCGTGCTGCTTTTCTAATGCTGTTGGTTGCTGCCGGTTGTTGCTGCTGGCTGCTGTTGCTACCGATTGCCACTGCCGATTACCACTGCCTGTTGCCACTGCCGATTGCCGTTGCGGCGCTTGCCGCTCGATGCGGCTGCGTGACGAATGTGTCCCGATGCATTCGCGTGCCTCGCGCGGCCCGCGCGTTGCTTCACGCGTCGCCGCGCTTCGCCTCAGCACATCTCACGGCACCGAACCGCACCGAACCGCCTCAGCCCCTTCAAACCCGCGCCGCACCCGCCGCATGCACTTCGATGCCGGCCGCGTCGAGCGCCGCCCGAATGCGCTGCGCGAACGCGAGCGCGTGCGGGCCGTCGCCGTGCAGGCAGATGGTCTGTGCATTGAGCGGTACCCACTCGCCCTCCACGGATTGCACGCGTTGCTCGCGGATCATGCCCAGCGTGCGTTCGAGCACGGCGTCTTCGTCGTCGAGCAGAGCGCCCGGCTGCGAGCGCGGCACGAGCGAGCCGTCGGCGCGGTAGCCGCGGTCGGCGAACACTTCTTCGATGGCAACGAGACCGGCGGCGCGCGCGGCCGTGACCAGTCCGCTGTTCGCGAGCGCGAATACCGCCACCGACGGATCGAAGTCGTGCACCGCGGAGACGATCGCATCGGCGATCTTCGGGTCGCGCGCGGCCTGGTTGTAGAGCGCGCCGTGCGGCTTCACGTGGGCGATGCGTCCACCTTCGGCCTGCGCGATCGCCGAGAGCGCGCCGAGCTGGTACAGCACGCCCGCGTAGATTTCACTGGCAGGCAGGTCCATCTCCTTGCGGCCGAAGTTCTCCGGGTCGTTGAAGCTGGGATGCGCGCCGATCGACACGCCCTTTTTTACGGCCCAGCGCACGCAGTCGCGCATGGCATTGGCGCCGCCTGCGTGCCAGCCGCACGCGATGTTGGCGGAGCTGACGAGGTCGAGCAGCGCTTCGTCGGAGCCGCAGCCTTCGCCGAGATCGGCGTTCAAATCGATTTCCATGGCCTGTCCTGTTGGTGCTGGACGCCGTCGGCGTCCGTCATGTTGCTTACGCTGCGCGCGCGGCGATGCCCGCCGTGCAGCGTTCTTCGTGCATGGCGATTGCGGCATCGATCTGCCGCAGATACGCGTGTTCTTCGGCGAGCGCGGCGCGCGCTTCGTCGGGTGTGGTTTCGATGAAGCGCACGCCGCCGTTCAGGCGCACCTGCGCGAGTTTCCAGAGGTCCGCGCGAATCACCGAGCCGATCTTCGGGTAGCCGCCCGTGGTCTGCGCGTCGCCCATCAGCACGATGGGCTGGCCGCCCGGCGGCACCTGGATCGTGCCGGGCAGCACGGCATGCGAGAGCAACTCGGTTTTGCGGCTGCGCGCGAGCTGCGTGCCTGCAAGGCGATAGCCCATGCGATTGCTGTTGGGCGTGACGAGCCATTCGTCCGACCAGAATGCCTGCTGCGCCTCGCGCGTGAAGCCGTCGTATTCGGGGCCGGGCAGCACGCGGACCGGCACGGCCCACGGCAGGCCCGAAGGATGCCGGCCGCGCCGGTGCGGCTCGTCCACCTGCGCGAACCTGCACCAGGCGGGCGCGGCCACGCCGAACTCGCGCGTCGCCGGGCTGAAGCCGGGCGTGGTGCGCGTGGGCACCCCAAGCGGCAGGCGGTCGCCATCCTTCAGCGCGCGACCGCCCAGGCCGCCGAACTGCGCGGCGAGGTCGGTGCTGCGCGAGCCGAGCATGGGCAGCACGTCGATGCCGCCCGCCACGCAGACGTAGCCGCGCATGCCGCGCTTCGCCGCCTGCAGTGCGAGTTCCTGGCCCGCCTGCACGGGCAGGCTCCACCACGACCACACGGGCTTGCCGTCGAGCGTTGCGCTGAAGTCCGTGCCCGTGATGGCGACGCGCGTGGCGCGCGGAAAGCGCAGCACGAGCGGGCCGAAGGTCACTTCGAGCGCCGCGGCGTGAGGCCGGTTGCCCACCAGCCGGTTGCCCACTTCGAGCGCGAGGCGGTCGAGCGCGCCGGCCGTCGCCACGCCGAGGTGGCGGTAGCCGTGGCGGCCCTGGTCTTGCACCGTGGTCAGAAGCCCCGCGCGGATCACTTCGATCATAGGCTGATCCCCGCGATGGTGAAGCGAACCCGGTCGCCCGGCTGGAGCAGCGTGGGCGGGTTGCGCGAGGGATCGAAGAGCCGCAGCGGCGTGCGTCCGATGAGTTGCCAGCCGCCCGGCGAGACGGCCGGATAGATGCCCGTCTGCTCGCCACCAATGCCGATGGTGCCCGCAGGCACTTCGAGGCGCGGCTCGGCGCGGCGGGGAGTGTGCAGCGCCGCCTCCAGTCCGCCCATGTAGGCAAAGCCCGGCTGGAAGCCGAGGAAGAACACCACGTAGTCGCCGGCCGCGTGACGGCGTGCCACGTCTTCGGGCGAAAGGCCGGTGTGCTCGGCAACCGTGCGCAGATCCGGGCCGGCTTCGCCGCCGTATTCCACGGGAATTTCCACCTCGCGCCCTTCGGCATGCGCGCGCGGCGCGGCGTGCCAGGCGGCCGCCAGCTGTTCGCCGAGCTGGGCGGCGTCTGCTTCGAGCGGGTCGAACACGACGGTGAGATTGTTCATGCCGGGCACGACTTCGAGCACGTGCGGCCACGTGTGCGCCGCTTCGGCGGCCGCCCAGACGCGGCGCTGCACGTCCAGCGTGGCGTGCGGCGGCGCTTCGCAGACGAGGGCGCTGTCGCCGAGCGGATAGATGCGGGGTGAGCTCATAAGTACATGGGTTCGGTGTGGACGACGGCGGTCGGCCTGCGGTTTCGGTGCGCTCGACCGTTCAAACGGTAGGACGGCGCAGGGGCGGGCGCAACTGCAAGGCGCTCGCCGAAGTTCGTCCGACCGTTATCGTCCGATTCGTCGTGTAGCGTACATTCTCAATAATTTATCTACAAATTATCAATAAGCGTTTTTGCCAGGGCCGCCGCCTGCTGCGGCGTCGTACACTCTCGCCACGACTCCAAACCGCCATTCCGGGCACCCGCCATGTCGCGCAATCCCACGAAAATCGTTTCCTCCGAGCACCTCGTTTCTGAAGCAAGCGCTGAACTCTCGGAGTTCGAGTACGCGCTGATCATGGCAGGCAACGCTTTCAATCGGTGGATGGTGCGCTGCATGTCGGCGGCGGGCGTGAAGGACATGACCGCGATCGAGGTGTCGCTGCTGCATCACGTGAGCCATCGCGAGCGCCGCAAGAAGCTCGCGGACATCTGCTTCGTGCTCAACATCGAAGACACGCACGTAGCCACCTACGCGCTCAAGAAGCTGATGGCGCGCGGCTACGTGGCAAGCGAGAAGTCGGGTAAGGAGGTGTTCTTTTCGGCAACGCCGGAAGGACGCGAGCTGTGCCTCAAGTATCGCGAGGTGCGCGAGAGCTGCCTCATCGCCACGTTGAAGGAAAGCGGGCTCACCAACGAGCAGATCGGCGACGCGGCACAGCTGATGCGCAACGTCTCGGGGCTCTACGACACGGCGGCGCGGGCGGCGGCGTCGCTTTGAGGAAGGGTTCCGATGAAGGGGTGAGGCGTGTTGGCCTCGATGATTGCTAACGGTGATTGTTAACGGCTGGCTTTGTGGCCGGTTGCTGCAGCGGTGTCGGTCATGGCGGTGGCCGCGGCCGGATAGCACGCCGCGTCAGTAACGATAGCGTCGAGCGGAATGTCGTGCGCCTCGCGCACGAAGGCGGGCGTGCGGCAGTTTTCATACGCGATGCCCACCGTCACCGGCCGCGACTCGCCGGGCCACGCTGCCAGCGTGCGGTCGTAGTAGCCGCCTCCGTACCCGAGGCGATAGCCGTCGTCGTCGAAGCCGACGCACGGCACGAAGAGCAGGTCGGGAATCACCACGCGGTTCGACGCGGGCTCGGGAATCTTGTGGTGGCCTTCGCGCATCGGCGTATCGGGTGCCCACGCGTGGAATTCGAGCGGCGCATGGCGATGGCGGATCACCGGCAACGCCGCGGTGCGATGGCTCTTGACCGCGAGCCACGTAGCAATGACATCGCGCGCGTCGACTTCACCTCTCACGGGCCAGTAGAAGCCCACGCAAGCGGGCTCGTAGCGCTCCAGCATCTCGAACAGGCGACGCTTCAACGCCTTCTCTCGCGCGGGTTCGCGAGCGGCCAAAAGACGCGCTTCCAGCAGCCTTGCACGCAGGTCGTTTTTCGATTCCGCGCTGGGGTTGCGTGCTATGCTTGGGTTCACTTCGCGCTCCAGAAACAACGATGTCAACACGCCTTCTTCGAGTATATCGCGCGGCCGGTCTCATGCTTGCCGCTGCGGCACTCGTCGCATGCAGCACGGCGTCGGCCGTGCGTCCTGTTCCGGTTTCCCAGCTCAATAACGACGACCAGATTTTCGTGCAGTTGCGCGAAGCGGCGCGCAACAACGACGCGGCGCGCGCGGCGCAGCTCGCGGCGATGATTCCCGACTATCCGGCGCCCTCGTACCTCGAGTATTTCCAGCTCAAGCCGCAACTGTTCGACTCGCAAGGCCATGCGCGCGTTGATGCGCCCGACCAGCCGGTGCTCGCGTTCCTCCAGAAGTACGACGGGCAGGCCATCGCTGACCGGCTACGCAACGACTACCTCGCCGTGCTCGGCGCGCGTCACGACTGGCGCAATTTCGACGACCAGTACGCCCGCTTCGTTCTCAACGACGACACGCAGGTGAAGTGCTATGCGCTCGAATCGCGTGCGTCGCGCGGCGAGAACGTGGCCGACGCGGCGCGCGCGTTGCTCGTGGAGCCGCGCTGGTACGGCGACGGCTGCGTCGATCTCGTCACGGCGCTCGCCGTGAAAGGCCAGTTCAGCACGAACGACGTGTGGCAGCAGATCCGCCTTGCCTACGAGCAGAATCAGCAGAGCGTGGGTACGCGCCTTCTCGATGCGCTGGGCTCGCAGGCACCCGACGCCGCCACGTTCAGCCGCGCCGTGAGTACGCCGCCGCTGCTGCTCGCGCGCGGTGTGGGCCCCGACAACACCTCGCACCAGCTTGCGCTGCTCGCCGTCACGACGATGGCGCGCAACGACCCCGCGATGGCGGCCGCCACCTACGCGGCCGTGGCGCCGCAGCTGAGTTCACCGGAGCGCGCCATCGGCTGGGGCACCATCGGCTATCAGGGCGCGCTCAAGCAGATGCCCGCTGCCGTGGATTGGTATCGGCTTTCGGCCAACGCGCCGCTGTCGAACCCGGCCTACGAATGGCGCACGCGCGAGGCGCTGCTCAACGGCGACTGGACCATGGTGCGCTGGTCGATCGAGCAGATGCCGGCCACACTGCGTGCGCAGCCGGCCTGGGTGTACTGGCATGCACGCGCGCTCAAGCAGGCCGGCGACACGGCGCAGGCCAATGCCGAGTTCGAGCAGATCGCGCCGGGCTACAACTTCTACGGTCAGCTCGCAACCGAAGAGCTGGGTCGCAAGATCACCATTCCGCCAAAGACCCAGGTCACCGACGCCGAGATCGACAAGGCCGCCAACACGCCGGGCTTTGCACTGGCGCGGCGCTTCTATGCGCTGAATCTGCGGCTGGAAGGCAACCGCGAATGGAACTGGCCGCTGCGGGGCATGACGGACCGCCAGTTGCTCGCCGTGGCCGAGTACGCACGCGGTATCGAACTCTACGACCGCACCGTGAACACGGCAGACCGTACGAAAACCGACCACGACTTTTCGCTACGCTACCTCGCGCCGTTCCGCGACGTCGTGGAGCGCGACGCGCAGTCCACAGGGCTCGACGTCGAATGGGCCTACGGGCTCATCCGCCAGGAGTCGCGCTTCATTCTCAACGCGCGTTCCGACGTGGGTGCGAGCGGCCTGATGCAACTGATGCCGGGCACGGCGCAACTGGTGGCGAAGAAGATCGGGCTTGGGCCGCTCTCGCGCGAGCAGATGAACGACATCAACACCAACATCCTGCTCGGCACGAACTACCTTTCGATGATCTACAATCAGTTCGATGGTCTGGCCGTGCTGGCCACAGCCGGCTACAACGCCGGGCCGGGCCGTCCGCGCGCGTGGCGCCAGGCGCTGCCGCACGGTGTGGAAGGCGCGATTTTCGCCGAGACCATTCCGTTCACGGAAACGCGCGACTACGTCAAGAATGTGTTGTCCAACACGGTCTACTACGCGGCGCTCTTCGAAGGGCGCCCGCAATCGCTGAAAGAGCGGCTCAGCTACATCGCTCCGTAAGCGGCAGCATTGCCGCCGCGCTTAAGGCCCGTACACGAGGCGTACACCAGGCCCCAAGCGCGGCGGTCCGCCAGCAGCGTTCATCGCCTGCACCGCGCGGAGGCAGTCGCCGCGACCGCCGCCCGCGCACGAACGAGGGAGTCGAACATGCGACATCAGGTCATCGCAGTCATCGGCGGCTCCGGATTCATCGGCAGCCATCTCGTCAATGCGCTCGTGGAAGCCGGCAAGAACGTGCGCATCGCCACCCGACGCCGCTACAACGCGCGTCATCTCACCCTGCTGCCCATCGACGTGATCGAAACCGACGTGTTCGATCCCGTGAAGCTCGCGAGCTTCGTCGAGAACGCCGACGCGGTCATCAATCTGGT
Organism: Paraburkholderia sp. A1RI_3L; assembly: GCF_048957895.1. Classification (NCBI taxonomy): domain Bacteria; kingdom Pseudomonadati; phylum Pseudomonadota; class Betaproteobacteria; order Burkholderiales; family Burkholderiaceae; genus Paraburkholderia; species Paraburkholderia sp. A1RI_3L. Next base: position 285,790 of record NZ_JARCHA010000001.1, on the reverse strand, counting down.
GGGCACGCTGCACGGCAGCCGCGGCACGCCTTATGGTCCCGAGTTCGCAAAGGCGCACGTGGAGTTGCCTACGAAGATCGTGGCGGCGTGCGAGGGCAAGGGCGTGCGTCGGCTCGTGCATGTGAGCGCGATAGGCGCCGATCCGGCCGGCCCGAGCATGTACCTGCGCTCGAAGGGCGACGGCGAGCGCGCCGTGCATTCGGCGGCGGAACTGGCCACCACGATCTTCCGGCCGTCGGTCGTGTTCGGTCCTGAGGACACCTTCCTGAACCGCTTCGCGTTCCTGCAGAAGCTCTTTCCCGTCATTCCGCTCGCGATGCCCGACGCGAAGTTCCAACCCGTCTTCGTGGGCGACGTGGCGAAGGCCATCGTCAACGTGCTCGATCTGGACGCCTCCGTCGGGCGTACTTACGAACTGGGCGGGCCGACGGTCTATACGCTCGAGCAACTGGTGCGCTATTGCGGCGAGGTGATTGGCCGGCACGCACGCATCGTGCGTTTGCCGGATGCGCTCGCGCGCCTGCAGGCGCTTTCGTTCGAGTTCGGCCCTGGCGAGCCGCTTATTTCACGCGACAATCTGGACTCCATGAAGGTGGACAGCGTGATGAGCGGCCCGCTTGCGCCCGAACTCGGCATCGAGCCGGCGAGCATCGAAAACATCGCGCCGCTGTATCTGACCGGCGCCTCGGCGCGCTCGCGCTTCGACACGTTTCGCGCCAGCGCCGGGCGCTGAGCGGGGGGCGTCCGCTGCGTCCAGTCCATCCGGTTCATTCGTTCCTTGCCCCCATCACACAACATGAAACTCGTTATCGGCGACAAGAACTATTCGTCTTGGTCCATGCGGCCCTGGGTGCTGCTCAAGCACTTCGGCATTCCGTTCGAAGAGGTCGTGATCGAACTGCTTCAGCCCGACACGAAAGCCTCGATCCTGCAGTACTCGGCGTCGGGGAAAGTGCCGTGCCTGATCGGCGACGACGGCGTGCCCGTGTGGGACTCGCTCGCCATTGCCGAGACGCTCGCCGAGCGCTTCCCGCAGCACGCGATGTGGCCGCGCGATGCCACGGCTCGCGTGCGGGCCCGCTGCGTGAGCGCGGAAATGCATTCGAGCTTCGGCGACCTGCGCTCGCAGATGTCGATGAACATTCGTGCGTCGTGGCCCGGCCGCGGCGCGACGCCGGGCGCGCTCGCAGACGTCGCGCGCGTCGATACCCTCTGGCGCGACTGTCTTGCAGCGAGCGGCGGTCCGTTCCTGTTTGGCGAGTTCGGCATTGCCGACGCGATGTACGCGCCCGTGGTCATGCGCTTCAACACCTACCAGCCCGAGATTTCGGCCGTGGCGCAAGGCTACGTGGCGCGCGTCAACGCGCATCCCGCGGTGGCGCAGTGGGTGGAAGACGCGCGTCGCGAGACCCATCGCATCGCCAGCTACGACGTATGAATATCTACGCAGTAGGCGGTGCCATTCGCGACGAACTGCTCGGCGTGCCGGTGCAGGACCGCGATTACGTGGTGGTTGGGGCGACGCCCGAGCAGATGATCGCGCAAGGGTTTCGTCCCGTCGGCAAAGACTTCCCGGTGTTCCTCCATCCCGACACGAAGGAGGAATACGCGCTCGCGCGCACCGAGCGCAAGACCGCGGCCGGTTATCACGGCTTCCAGTTCTACTACGCGGCCGACGTCACACTCGAAGAAGACCTCGCGCGTCGCGACCTCACCATCAATGCGATGGCCCGCGAGGTGCGGCCCGACGGCGAGCTGACTGGTCCGGTGATCGACCCATTTCACGGCGAGGCCGATCTGCGCGCGCGCGTGTTCCGGCACGTGAGCGACGCGTTCCTGGAAGACCCGGTGCGCATTCTGCGCGTGGCGCGCTTTGCCGCGCGCTTCGCGGACTTCATCGTGGCGCCCGAAACGGTGGCGCTCATGAAAAAGATGGTGGAGGCGGGCGAAGTGGACGCGCTCGTGCCCGAACGCGTGTGGCAGGAGGTGTCGCGCGGGCTCATGGAGCAGAAGCCTTCGCGCATGTTCGAGGTGCTGCGCGAGTGCGGGGCGCTCGCCCGCGTGCTGCCCGAGGTGGATGCGCTGTTCGGCGTGCCACAGCGCGCCGACTACCATCCCGAGGTCGACACCGGCGTGCACGTGATGATGGTGGTCGACCACGCCGCGCAGCAGCGTTACGCGCTGCCCGCGCGCTTTGCGGCGCTCACGCACGACCTCGGCAAGGCGACCACGCCCGACGACGTGCTGCCGCGTCACATCGGCCACGAGGGCCGCAGCGTCGATCTGTTGAAGCCGCTCTGCGAGCGCCTGCGTGTGCCGAACGACTGCCGCGACCTCGCCATTCTGGTGGCGCGCGAACACGGCAACATCCATCGCGTGATGGAGATGGGCGCGGCGGCGCTGGTGCGCCTCTTCGAGCGCTGCGACGCGCTGCGCAAGCCGGCGCGTTTCGCCGAAGCTTTGCAGGCCTGCGAGGCCGACGCGCGCGGGCGCCTTGGCTTCGAGGCGCGCGAGTATCCGCAGGCGGAGCGGTTACGCGAGGCGCTGGTGGCAGCGCGATCCGTGGATGCCGGCGCGATTGCGAAGGAGCACGCGGAGCGCCCGGAGCAGATCAAGGACGCCGTGCACCGCGCGCGGGTGAAGGCGGTGGCGTGGGCGATCGGCGATGGGGAAGAAGCGGCGGAGTAGGCGATGCAGGTGCGGCGGAGTCGCGGCTCCGGGCGTCGAGCATCCCGAGCCGAACGCCGTTGCCGCGCTAACGCGGCAGCGAGCCACCGCGCTCAAAGCATCCGCACGATGAGCGACAACACCATCGAGATCACGAGCGTTGACATGAACGGGAACGGATACTCGCGCCCGAAAAGCCGCAGCGTGAAGTCGCCAGGCAGCCGGCCAATGCCGATCTTGCGCAGCCACGGCAGCGACCCCGAGAGAATCGCCACAGCGATGAACGTGGTGAGCAGCCAGCGCAGCATGTCGTGTCGGGTCCCGGGCCTGAAGGTGGTTTAAAGCGTGTGCGAGCGGTCGCCGCGCGAGAAAGCGGTGAGGGTCTCGCTGATGCCGCGTGAAAACGCGATCACCTTGAAGAGCTCGCCCATCTCTGCTTCGGAGAGCAGCTTCTGGACCGCGTTGGCCGCGGGCAGGAAGTGCTCGATGTCCTGCGGATCGATTTCGGCGAGCGCATCGGTGATACCCGCGTTCATCAGGAAGCGCGCCTGCGAGGTGTAGCCGAGCAGATCGGCTCCGGCCTCCACGCCGGCCTCGGCGATGCCCGTGAATTCGACGTGCGCCGTGATGTCGGTGAGGCCCGGGTAGAGAAACGGATCGCCGTGCGCGCGGTGCCGGTAGTGGCACATCAGCGTGCCTTGGGCGCGCTGCGCGTGGTAGTACTCGTGGCGCGGAAAACCGTAGTCGATGAAGAACGCCGCGCCGCGCGTGAGCATCGCGCACACCGTGCGCGTGAAGGCGAGGGCCGCTTCGTGCGTTTCGGCGACGTAGCCGCCGTCGGCGTCGATGCCGGCCAGCAGCGACGCATCGGCCGGCGAGGCGAGCGGGCGGTCGGCGAAGGTGAAGCGGCCGTCCGCGGCCACCGTGACGCCGCGTTCGTACCAGACGGCGCCGTGCGTGCGGTGGCCATTGAGCGTGTGGCCGTTGAGCGCCGACGCTGACTCCCGCGAATCGTGAGCGACAGCGTCAGCGCCATGGTCAGCGCGCACGAAGAGCCGCACCGGCATCGCGTCCAGCACCTCGTTGCCCACTACGACGCCTTCGAAGTGCTCAGGCAACGCATCGAGCCAGCGCACGCGGTTCGCCAGCGCGGGCGCTTGCGCTTCGATCGTTTCGCGCTGGCGCTCGCGCAACTCGCCGGAGAGTTCGACGATGGAATAGGTCTCGAACGCTGCGTCCAGCGTGGCCAGCGCATTCAGCAGCCCGGCCGCGAGCTTGCCCGTGCCCGCGCCGAACTCCATGACGTGCCGCGTGCCGCTGGCCGCGAGCGCTTCGACAATGGGCCGCGCGAGCGTGGCCGCGAACAGCGGGGACAACTCGGGCGCCGTGACGAAGTCGCTGCCGTCTTCGGCGCGCCATCCGAATTTGACCGCGCCGCCGCTGTAATAGCCGAGGCCTGGCGCGTACAGCGCACGCTCCATGTAGCGGTTGAACGGCAACCAGCCGCCGGCCGCGGCGATTTCGCCGCGCACGAGATCGGCCAGCGCTTCGGACTGCGCCAGCGCGGCAGGGCCCGGAGCAGGTAAACTATCGGGTTCGAGAGCTTTCGGATTCATTCCCGCATTGTAAATGAGCGCTTCTTCCGGCACTTTCGGCCCAGCCAGCCTTGAAAACGCGTCGTCCCGTGCATCCACGGCGGGCCGCGCGCCGGCGCGCGTCGTGCTCGTGACGGGCGCGGCGCAGCGCGTGGGCCGTGCACTGGCGCTCGGTTTTGCCGAAAGCGGCTGGGACGTGGGCGTGCACTACGGCACGTCGCGCGACGAGGCGGCCGACGTGGTCGAGCAGATCCGCAAACTGGGCCGCCGCGCCGTGCCGCTGCACGCGGACCTCGCCGTGGAAGCGCAGGTCGCCGGACTGGTGCCCGCGTGCACCGCGGCGCTGGGGCTGCCGGTCTGCGTGGTGAACAACGCGTCGCGCTTCGACGAGGACACCGCGCGCAACGTCGGCTACGAAGGGTTGCTCAAGCACACGGCGATCAACCTGGGTGCGCCGCTCGTGCTGGCGCGCACGCTGTACGAGGCCACGCCCGATGCTGCCGCCGCCGACGAGGCCTTGCGCACCGTGGTGATCAACGTGCTGGACCAGAAGCTGTACAACATGAATCCGGACTACCTCTCTTACACGCTGACGAAGGCCGCGCTCGAAAACGCCACGGTGGCGCTCGCGCAGGCTCTCGCACCGAAAGTCCGTGTGGTGGGCCTCGCGCCGGGGCTCACTTTGCCCTCGGCATGGCAGACGCCGGAAGCGTTTGCCGCCGCGCATCGCGTGACGCCGCTTGGCCGCGCCTCGCGTCCCGAAGATCTGGTGGCGGCGGCGCTGTATCTGGCCGACGCGCGCGCCGTAACGGGCACGACGCTTCTCGTGGACGGCGGCCAGCACCTGGTGCCGCTGCCGCGCGATGTGATGTTTCTGACGCCGGGCGCCTGACGAACCGCCCCGCCCGGACCGAGTTGAACTGAAGACTGAACCGCCGAAACGCCGAAACGGAACGGCACGCCAATGTGCCCTCCGCCACGCCCGCCTGAACTGGAACGACCATGCTAGCCGCCTCCGCCTTTGCGCATCCGAAACTCGCCGCGTGCCGCAGGCTTTTCCTGCGCAATTACGAGGTGTACATCAACATCGGCGTGCACGACTTCGAAAAACGCGGCGAACAGCGCGTCGTGATCAATATCGACCTGTTCGTGCCGTTCGCGCTTTCCACGCCGAAGGAAGACAAGCTGCGCGAAGTGGTGGATTACGACTTCATGCGCGCGACAGTCGCGAAGCGCGTCTCGCTGGGGCACATCCATTTGCAGGAGACGCTGTGCGACGACCTCGCGCGCGCCATGCTCGAGCATCCGCACGTGCTGGCGGCCCGCGTGTCGACCGAAAAGCCCGACGTTTATCCGGACTGCGATGCCGTGGGCGTCGAAGTCTTTCGCATCAAAGAGGACTGATTCATGAATGCTCCCGAGATTGCCGGCGGTGTAGCTGCCGCCACGCCGGCCGATGCCGTCGCGCTGCAGAGCCGGGAAGCTGGCCAGGAACGCAGCCAGGAAGCCGACGAGGCCACTGGCCAGCAAGCCAGCCGCCACGCCCTTACGCGCCGCGAGCAGAAAGAGGCGTACGAGAACAACAAGCTCTTCAAGCGGCTGGCGCGCCTCGTGGGCCAGGCCATTGGCGACTACAACATGATCGAGGACGGCGACAAGGTGATGGTCTGCCTGTCGGGCGGCAAAGACAGCTACGCGCTGCTCGACGTGCTGCTGCGCCTGCGCGAGCGCGCGCCCATCGACTTCGACATCGTGGCCGTGAATCTCGACCAGAAGCAGCCGGGCTTCCCCGAGCACGTGCTGCCCGAGTACCTCACGCAGCGCGGCGTGCCGTTCCATATCGAAAACCAGGACACCTACAGCATCGTCAAGCGCCTCGTGCCTGAGGGCAAGACCACGTGTTCGCTGTGCTCGCGGCTGCGCCGCGGCATTCTGTACCGCGTGGCGGGCGAACTGGGTGCGACGAAAATCGCGCTGGGCCACCATCGCGACGACATCCTGCAGACGCTGCTGCTCAACCTGTTCTACGGCGGCAAGCTAAAGGGCATGCCGCCCAAGCTGCAGTCCGACGACGGCAAGAACGTCGTGATCCGCCCGCTTGCCTACGTGAAGGAAACGGACCTCGAAAAGTACGCCGAGCTGCGCGAGTTCCCGATCATTCCGTGCAACCTCTGCGGCAGCCAGCCGAACCTGAAGCGCGCCGAGATGAAGGCGTTGATCCGCGAGTGGGACAAGCGCTTCCCGGGCCGCGTGGACAACATGTTCAACGCGCTCGCGAACGTGGTGCCGTCGCACCTGATGGACTCGAAGCTGTTTCCGTTCGCCGGATTGCGAGCCACGGGCGAGGCCGACCCGCAAGGCGACATCGCGTTCGACGACGATCCGTGCTCCACGACGAGCGGTGATGAGACGCTCGCGAACGGAGCCACGAAGCCCATTTCCATCGTGCAGTTCGACGATCTTTGAGCGGGCAGGGCGCAGCCGCGACGAACGGCCGCCGTCGCCGCTGCGCGCGATGAGGCACGTTCCGAGGTGCCCGCGCCAGCCGTGGTTTCAGCGTTTCCGCCCCAGCCGATCGGTACATATGCCCATGCTAGAATGCCCGGCTTCCAATCCCGTCTTCTCGCCGACGCCATGAATATCGTCATTTTGGCGGCAGGCACCGGCAAGCGCATGCGGTCCGCGCTGCCCAAGGTGCTTCATCCTCTGGCCGGCCGGCCGCTTCTCTCACACGTCATCGATACTGCCCGCACGCTCAAGCCCGCGCGGCTCGTGGTGGTGATCGGCCATGGCGCCGAGGCCGTTCGCAGCGCCGTTGCGGCGCCGGACGTGCAGTTCGCCGTGCAGGAGCAGCAGCTAGGCACCGGGCATGCCGTGCAACAGGCGCTGCCGCTGCTCGATCCCGCGCATCCCACGCTGGTGCTTTACGGCGACGTGCCGCTCACGCGGGCCAGCACGCTGCGGCGCCTCACCGACGCCGCGGGCCAGAACGGCTACGGCGTGCTGACCGTGACGCTCGACGACCCCACCGGGTACGGGCGCATCGTGCGCGATGCCGATGGCGGGGTGCTGCGCATCGTGGAGCAGAAAGACGCGTCGGAAGAGCAACGCCGCATTCGCGAAATCAATACCGGCATCATCGTGACGCCGACGGCGCCGCTCGCCGACTGGCTCGCGTCGCTCAAGAACGATAACGTGCAGGGCGAGTTCTACCTCACCGACGTGGTCGAGCTTGCGATCGAAGCGGGGCTCGAAGTCGTCACCACGCAGCCCGACGAAGAGTGGGAAACGCTCGGTGTGAACAGCAAGCAGCAGCTTGCGGAACTGGAGCGCATCCACCAGGGCAACGTGGCCGATACGCTGCTCGCCGAAGGCGTGACGCTGGCGGACCCCGCGCGTATCGACGTGCGCGGCACGCTGGAATGCGGGCGCGACGTCTCGATCGACGTGAACTGCGTGTTCGAAGGACGCGTGACGCTCGCGGACAACGTCGCCATCGGCCCGAACTGCGTGATCCGCAACGCGACGATTGGCGCCGGCACGCGTGTGGACGCCTTCACGCATATCGAAGGCGCGCAGGTGGGCGCGCAGGTCGTGCTGGGTCCGTACGCGCGGCTGCGTCCGGGCGCGGCGCTCGCCGACGAAGCGCACGTGGGCAACTTCGTCGAGGTGAAGAACGCCGCGATTGGCCATGGCTCGAAGGCGAACCACCTGACCTATATCGGCGACGCCGACATCGGCGCGCGCGTGAATATTGGCGCGGGCACCATCACGTGCAATTACGATGGCGCGAACAAGCACCGAACGATTATCGAAGACGATGTGTTCGTGGGCTCGGACACGCAGCTCGTGGCGCCGGTGCGCATCGGCCGCGGCGTGACGATCGCGGCGGGCACGACCGTCTGGAAGGACGCGGAAGCCGGCGCCCTCGTGCTGAACGACAAAACGCAGACGGCGAAGTCCGGCTACGTGCGTCCCGTCAAGAAGAAAAACTGAAGCTACGGCGAAGGCGGTGGCGCAACGCGAGGGCATGACCACCGCGCGGCTGTCTTCGAATTCAACCTGCAAGGACCGGAATAAGGACCGAAATCCATGTGCGGCATTGTCGGCGCGGTTGCGCAACGTAACATCGTCCCCGTACTGATTGAAGGACTGCGTCGCCTCGAATATCGCGGCTACGATTCGTGCGGCGTGGCCGTGGTGTCGAGCGAAGGACCGCGCCGCGCGCGCAGCGTCGCGCGTGTGGCCGACCTCGACGAGCAGGTGCGCGAGACGCATCTCGATGGCGTAACGGGCATCGCGCACACGCGCTGGGCCACGCACGGCGCGCCCGTTACCGACAACGCGCATCCCATCTTTTCGCGCGACGAACTCGCGCTCGTGCACAACGGCATCATCGAAAACTACGAGTCGCTGCGCGAGACGCTGCGCGGCAAGGGTTACGAATTCGTCTCGCAGACCGACACCGAAGTCATCGCGCATCTGATTCACAGCCTCTATCGCGGCGACCTGTTCCTCGCCGTGCGCGAAGCCGTGCAGCAACTGCACGGCGCCTACGCGATTGCCGTTCTGCACAAGGCCCAGCCGCATACGGTGGTGGGCGCGCGCGCAGGCTCGCCGCTCGTGGTGGGCGTGGGCGAGCACGAAAACTTCCTTGCCTCCGACGCGCTCGCGCTGGCCGGCAGCACCGACCGCTTCATGTTCCTCGAAGAAGGCGACGTGTGCGAAATCACGCTGGAAGGCGTGCGCATTGCCGACCGCGACGGCCACGAGGCGAAGCGCGACGTGCGCCAGGTGCAGGCGTACGGCGGCGCAGTCGAACTCGGTCCGTATCGGCATTTCATGCAGAAGGAAATCTTCGAGCAGCCGCGCGCGATTGCCGACACCATTCCCGCCGGCGAAATGTTCGACGCCGCGTTGTTCGGCGACGCCGCCGGCAAGGCGTTCGCGGGTATCGACAGCGTGTTGATCCTGGCTTGCGGCACGAGCTACTACTCGGGGCTCACGGCGAAGTACTGGCTCGAATCTGTGGCGAAAATCCCGACGCAGGTAGAGATTGCGAGCGAGTACCGCTACCGCGAATCCGTGCCGAATCCGCGCTCGCTCGTCGTGGTGATTTCGCAGTCCGGCGAAACCGCGGACACGCTGGCCGCGCTCAAGCACGCGCAGTCGCTGGGCCACGAGCATACGCTCGCCATCTGCAACGTCGCGACGAGCGCGATGGTGCGGCTCACCGAACTCGCGTTCCTGACGCACGCGGGCCGCGAAATTGGCGTGGCATCGACGAAGGCATTCACGACGCAACTGGTCGCGCTCTTCATTCTGGCGGTGACGCTCGGCAAGCTGAGCGGTCACGTATCGGCAGCCGACGAGCAGAACTATGTGAAGCTGCTGCGCCACCTCCCCGCCGCGCTCAACAGCGTGCTGGCGCTGGAGCCGCAGATCATCGCGTGGTCGGAAGAATTCTCGCGCAAGGAGAACGCGCTGTTCCTGGGCCGCGGGCTGCATTACCCCATCGCGCTGGAAGGCGCGCTGAAGCTCAAGGAAATTTCGTACATCCACGCGGAAGCGTACCCCGCAGGCGAACTGAAGCACGGACCGCTTGCGCTCGTGACAGAGGCGATGCCCGTGGTGACGGTGGCACCGAACGACGCGCTGCTGGAGAAGCTGAAGTCGAACATCCAGGAAGTGCGCGCACGCGGCGGCCAGCTCTACGTGTTCGCGGATGCGGACACACGCATCGTGAACGACGAAGGCATCCACGTGATTCGCATGCCTGAGCACTACGGGCTGCTGTCGCCGATTCTGCACGTCGTGCCGCTGCAATTGCTGGCGTATCACACGGCGTGTGCGCGGGGCACGGATGTGGACAAGCCGCGGAATCTGGCGAAATCGGTCACTGTTGAGTGAGTAACGGGGGCGGTGCGAACTGCGTAGATGTTCGCGCCGGTCGCCGATCGTTAGCTCGACAGCGTTCCGCTGGTCTGCGATGCAACGAGACGCGGCAGCGGTTCGCAGTTGCATTGGCACAGGTCGCCCTCCAGCGCGACCACTTTGCCGCTGACCGACATCGTGTGAGGCGAGCCATCGCTGACGATGGTTCCATCGGCGTTACACGTCCGGCAATGCACCGGCGCGCCGAGATACGCGAGCGGCCGACCATCGAACGATGATTCCGCGATGCCGTCGAGCACGATTCCGTTGTGGTCCGTTGCGTCGTTTTTCAGGATGAATTTTCGGGGCATGAGGGGCGTCTGCTTCGGCGTTTGAAATCGGACAATCAGGCCACTGTGGCAATCGTTGGCTGCGCGTTGCCGCAGGCGGCTTCGATCTCGGCGGGCCAGACGGGTTCGCGGCTCGTTAACTGGGCGATGCAAAAAACCACGCGCTAAGGGACGCGCGCAGCGATGGCCCTTTGGGCAGGTAGTGCTGAATAGCGGGAATCGAGGCCGCGCCCCGTGTTGCGAATAGGCTCTATCGCAGACTTCGAGCACCGTGTCGTTCATGGAAAACGCGGTGTGGGCATCTACGTGCCCGATACGGGGCAGACGTCACCGGTTCGTGCCTCGAGTCCCTTAACTGATTGGGTCGCAGTCGCGGAGTCGATGTTCATGGGTTCAAGGAAGTATTCCGTTTCGTCAGGAATCACACCATCCTTGTAGCGGGTGTCCCCCCACAGCAGGCGCCAACGGGTGGTTGTGCGCGTCGTACGAGAGTTGACTCCGCTCCATTGGCCCATGATGCTGGGGGCCTTCGTATCGCTCACCAGATAGTTGAAGCATCCGTTGTTTTCGACACTTCTTATGCCTAAAGGCAGGACGTCCAACGCCTTTTCTCGCCCGATGCTGACTGGTTCCCAGATTCCATCCACCGGTACGCGCTGCCCGGAACTGATGATGAGGTCCGTACCGCCGGGCACTTCCGGAATCTCGGCGGGAAAGACAGGATAGGCCAATTGATAGAACCGGTATGTGTATCGTTCGGGGTCGAGCAATGCACCAGGGCTGGAATACCGCGCTGACTTCTGCGGCCCGACGGGAACCTCGATGGGGGCGTAGTCTCCCTCGTATGTGCTGGCAAGCAGCAGCCTGTTGAGCGCTTCGACGTTATCCGGGTAAGGCGCCGTCTGGGTGCCGTGCTCCCAGTAGTCGGGATGCGCGTACAGAAAGTTATGGACGGTTCCGCTCGTGTCGAGCGCAGCTTCAAGAGCCTGGCCCGTGCGCCACACAAATCGGTGCCCCTTTCCCAGTTCTTCCACCCCTTTGGTGTACGAGCTCAGCGTTTCATAGATGCGAGGTAGCAAATCGGCGTCCACGCGCTCCGCGGCATTCTTCGGCCAGGTCCGGACGGCATTTTCATATGCCCGGGCGAACACCTCCCAGGCATCTCTTTTCTTTGCCCACAGCGAAAAGCTGGTCAGGCGCTTCAATAGCCAAAACACGCGGCGCCGGGTGGAGGGATCGTGCATGTCGTATTCTTTTGCGGCGTGGTCCATCAAATCTACTTCTGACCGCTTGCTGGAGTACGTGACGCAGCAACGGTTTTGCTGTTCGCCACCTTGGTATTTCATCGCTAGCAGGCTGGCGCGTGCGAGACGGCACGCCCCCATCATCACGGTGCAGTCAAATATCGACAGCCGCTGCAAGCAAGCGCCATCTTGCCCAATGAACACGACGTTCTCCCGAACCCGGAGAAGGGAGAAGGACATCTGGCATTGTCTGCCCCTTAAGAACCTGGATCGGCGCTACGCCAAGTCCGATGGCTTCCCAGGTGCCAGATATGGGACATATCTCGCCGGTTTGCATTTCCATACCGGCGGGCAGATTGGTCGAGGTCGTTGATTCGACTGTCTCCGGGTCGAGAAAGTACTCTGACTCGTCTGGAATGACGCCGTCGTTGTACCGCGTGTCTTCCCATAGCAGACGCCAATGCGTGCTTATGGCCGAGGAACTGAATGTCTGTGGGTCGAATGGGCCATCGAGGGTCGGTGCCCTTGTTCCCTGGACGAGATAGTTGAAACAGCCGTTGTTCTCGAATGTCTTGTCGCCTACCGGGACGATTCCCAGAAGCTTTGTTTGGGTCGTCGTAACCGGCTCCCATATGCCATCGAAAGGAACGGTCTGGCCAGATCGGATGACAACGTCAGGCGGATCTGGCGGTTCGGGAAGCGACTCCGGGAACACCGGATATTCGAGTTCGTAGAATCGATGCCTGTAATTCTCTGGGGCGAGAAGAAATGTGGCTGATTGAAGGTTCGCCACATCTCCGCTCGAGGCGACGACCTCGCAGGGTGCGTAGTCTCCATGGAACTCCGACATGCGCATCAACCGGGCCAGGGCGCTTACTTTTGGCGGGTACGCTTTTATTTGCGCGCCCCTCTCCCAGTACTCCGGATCGGTGTAGAAGTATTGGCAGAGGTGACTGTAACGATCGATCGCGGCGTCAAAAGGCTCACCGCTTTGCCAGATATGACGATGTCCTTGTGCCAGTTCCCTCAACCCTTTGTCGTACAAGCCCAGGATCTCATAAATGATCGGCAGGTTATCTGCCGGAACACGGTCTGTTTCTTCGCGAGGCGGCGTTTTCACTGCCGCTTCATATTGCACGGTGAAATTAGCAAATCGCTCGCGTTTCCTGCGCCAAAGCTCGTAGCTGGTCAATCTGCGGAGTAACCAGAAGACCTTGCGTCGTATTGCGTTGTCATGCATGTCGTACTTCGCCGCATTGACGATCACGGTTGTGTCTCCAGATTGGCCTCAGTTCTTAACGCGGCTGTCGTTTTGCTGTTCGTCACCTTTGTTTGAACCTCTTCATTGGCCAGTCGCCGTGTCTTTGTAGCATAAGCGAAGTCGTCTTCGTAACGGCTGTAACCGTAAACGCCTTCGACGTTTTCCCAATTTGTCTTGTAAAAGTCAACGCGAATTCCGTCGATTATTTCTGTTCGGTGGACCTCCTTGTAACCGGTCACACCCTTGTTTTCGGATTTAATTTCCTGTCCGATCGCGGATATCTTCTCGGACAAATCCCCAAGATCGGCAATCACCTGGTCGCCACCTCCCTCAAGGTATTGAACTGGACTTTTCGTCCCGAACTGCTCGGCAATCTTGCCATACCATGCTTTGGCTTCCGGGATGCGTGTTGCGAGGTCGTCTGGAAGATGCACGATCACGAGGAAACCATTTCCGTTCCAGCTATCCAGGACCGCCGACTTCGTTCGCCATTCCTTCGCGTCCTTAGGAGGGAGGCCCACGCCCCAGTACGAGATCCGGCGGCCGCCAGCATAGGTCCCACGTTCGCTTGACGCCAGAGGTGTGGGGTTGCCGAATGCGCGGTACAGTTTTTTGCCGGCAAGCTGTTTTGCATCAATGGCCTCAACCTTCCCATGGAAGGACGCAACGTCGAGATATACCGGGCGTTTACCAAAGACAGGCATCGTTCCCGTCTTATCCAGCAGGTTCGGCCATCCCTCATCGATCTTGGGCTGATATGTTGCCCGGACGTGCGTTGCTGTCTCGCTGCCGTCTGCTGCACATGTTGCTGACGGGTAGCGCCCCTGCCGTATCTCCCGCGCCAGCTTGCGCTCCTCGAGATACGCCTCCGCCTCGCGCTTCACCTTTGGCATGCCGCCGGTGGCAATCTCGTGAATCTCTCCGCGGTACACCATGTTCTGGAGCGCCTTGAGCTTCGCGTCCAGTTCCTTGATGGCTTGCGGAATCATCTGGTCCGCCAGGTCCTGCAAAGCACGAAAGCCGTCGCGAACGCGTTCTATCCGGCCTCGCCACATTTCCGGCAGCAGGTTGCCAACACGCGACTTCAGTGAACGCTCTATGGCAAGGCGGACGGTGGCACAAAAGTCCTTGAACTTCGACAGAACCTGCGACTGGTACGTGCTGATGTCCAACGCCTTCAACCACTGGGGAGCATCGCCGTGACCCATGCGGTTGAGAAACCGAATGACTTCGTCGAGCAGTTCCGCGTCCCTCGCTGCATCTCCTGCCACCCTCAACGCGAGCCGGCCGACGCCTTTGATGACGCCTCCCACCACGGGAATCAGCGCGAATACCAGCACGACAAGTAACACCCACTGCATGACCTGTTGCCGCTTCGTCGGGTCCTTGCTCATGTCGATACCTACCGCCAGCAAGTCCCGCACGGCTGTCACGTCCCCGATGAGCGGAATCATGCCGATGACGGCATCGACAATCACCTGGCTGATGGTCTGCTTCTCGTTGAATGCACCTTCCAGCGTACCCCAGCACCATTGCCCCACCTCCAGCGAGGTGGTCTTGAAATCCTCGATCGACCAGTCCACCCTCAGGCTCCCCCGTGCTTGCTGATGAGCGAATCGATGTCGGCCTCGGTGAGCTGTTCGCCCTTGTAATCGGCATTGCGCGTCACGTCCTTGCGCGCGTAGGGTCGCCCGTCCGGCCCAAGGGCAACTTGAACCGAACCTACCGGAACGTCTTTCAGGTTCATTCGTCCCTGGCCGTCGAGCACCCCTTCGCGTGTGCTGCCGTCCGCCAGTGTGGCGACGTACTTCGCGCCCTGCACGGGCTCGTTGTCGTGATAGAGGTACTGTATGGCGGCGTCGTACTTCGACGTCGGCAACGGAGGGAGCGGGTAGTCCTGCTGCGCCGGCCCGTTGAACGAATGTTGCGAGCCCTTCACGTCGACTGCGCCGGGGGCGTGAATTTCGATGTCACCGTTTGCGATGCGTATGTAGGCACCGCCTGACGTGAGCAGAATTTCAGTGGATGCAGCGACCTCGATTTTCTCCGTGGTCGACAGGACCTTGACCGTCTTTTGTGCGGTGAACTCGATGTTGTCCGAGTGCGCCTGCACTTCTACTTTGCCCTTCGCCGCAAAGAGTTTCATGCCGGCGTTTTGCACGAAGAAGCTGATGCGCTGTGCCACGCTCGCCACCAATGACTTGCCTGTGGCGAGGTGCGTGCTTTGTCCGCTGAAAACGTTGAGGTGCTGGTCGGCGGCAATGTGTGTGGAGTTCGGCGTGGACAGAGCGATGCCCGACGGGCTGGCCAGCACCATGACCGGGTCTTTGAAGGCGTTTGCGCTTCCTGTTCCGCCGCCCGCCGTTCTGCCACCCGAGGCCGAACCCCGCACGCTGTCCTTCGTTGCATCGGCGAGTGCCTTAAGTGCGTCTTGCCCGTCCTTGAGGCTTTCAGCTTGATGCGTTGTGCTCGCATCCGACATGGCGCCCATGGCGTCTGCGGAGTTGGTCAGTTGCTCTCGCGCGGCGCTTGCATCGAGAGGCTGGCTCGACGTTCCGGACACCGGATGAGTCGAAACGTACAGGCCGCGCGCGGCCCGAATCGCACCGTACGCATCTGACTTGAGGTCGAATCCGCTACCCACGTACGAGCCTCGGTCATTGCCGCTTTGGTCCACGAGATAACCCAGGTGCAGGTGAGCGTTCGTACTCGTGGTGTAGAACTGCACGCGGTTTTGGCCGGTGGAGTCGTCAAGCACCAACTGATTGTATCCGCTACCCCCGTACTCCTTCGATTTATAGCCGGAGAGGAGACCGTTGGTATGCCAGTGGGGCGCCTTGCCTGCGTTGTACAGTCGTCCGGTCACGACGGGGCGGTCGCAGTCGCCATCCATCCAGTTGATGATGACCTCTTCACCTATCCGCGGCACATGGACGCCGCCATAGCGGCTACCCGTGTCCGAGTGCGCCACACGCACCCAGCACGACGCCTTTTCGTCGCCGGTATTGATGCGGTCCCAGTGCAGTCGCACCTTGATGCGATTCAGGCTGTCCGTGTACACCTCTTCGCCGGCAGGGCCCACGACAGTCGCGGTCTGCAAACGCATGACCGGCTTCCTGTGCTCGAACGGGCTGCGGAACGCTACGGACCTGCGTTGCGCCTCGATCTCTGCGAGGAAGAACCCGCTATTGCCTCCACCGTCGGTGAGCTGGTAGGTCGAGGCGGTTTCCTGGTGCGCGGCGCGTACGTTGGCCAGAACAGGCTCGAGACTGTGCGGGAAGGGGCAGCTGTTCCCTATCGGTACGTTGTTCGCTACATGCCAATGGACCGCGATGGCGACGAATTCCCGGTCCTGTGCCTTGTCCCGCTCATGCTCAGGGTGGCCTTGGAGCTGGAACAACCTGCCCGCATCGATGCGCCGTACGCTGCCCACGCCATGAAAGCGCTTTGCGCGCGATTCCCATTCTTCGAGCCTCAGCTTCGTCAGGTGATCGCCGCGGCCGCTGTCCAGATAAGTGTATGAGCCTGTGTATTCGTAGACTTCGGCTTGCTCGGGAAGAGCCCCCTGATTGCCGACGGTCGGAAACGTTTTTGACTTGTCTTCGGCGGGCGACTTGTAATCAAACGTCGCCGTCGCATACGCCGCGCTTTGCAGCGTCCGCGTACCCGACCATTGCACGAACGCGTCCGTTTCGCTATTCACGCCGGAGCGGTAGAACTGCACCTGCTCCGGCTCCACTGGCTTGCACATATAAAGGTCGTCGGTGACCACTAGCGTGTGCGACTTGCCGTCCGCCGCCTGTTCGAAGAAGCCGAACAGCCCTTCGGATTCCATCAGCCGATGCGCAAAATTCCAGTCGTCCTCGTATTGCACGCAGAACGAGCGGTTCGGTGTGGGATTTCGCAACGCAAAGCGGTAGGCGCCACGCGCCTGCGGATGGTTGTCGAATACGGCTTCCAGAATGGACTCGACCGTCATTTCCTGAAAAATGCGCGCGTCCTTACGGAACTTCAGGAAATGCAGCCAGGACGAGAACGCGAGCTGATAGCTGGTCAGCCTGCCGTCCGAGCCGAGTCGCCGCACGGTATGCACATAACCGTGATGCGGTAGATACGACCGGTCGGATTGCTGAATCCACAGCGTGACCGGTTGAGCAATCAGGCTTTTCAGCTCGACCGAATCTTTCAACGACACAACGTCGACCACAAATTCGAAATGGCGACCGATTCGTGACTGCCCGACGGCGCGCTGAGGCAATAGCACGTCGGAGCCGAGGGGTGAGTCGAGTTTGAGTAACCGGTCTTGCTGGCTAATGCCCGCATTGATTATTGAGATGAGGTCTTGTGCACCCATAGTCGCTGCCCCGCCTGGATTTTTACTTCTGGTTTGCGATGCGAATAGTAAAGGGAAAGAAAGCGTCACACAATGCGGAAATGCATTCGGTATTTATTTCGCTTTACCGCAATGTGACAGGAAATAATTACGTTGCACGGAGGCTGAATTTCTCTCGCGCAAACGCATGATATTGCGGCAAAGACGCCGCGATTGTTAAACATTGCAATCCCTGCGAATTTCATTCGTTTAGTGCGTAACATCTCGCCGTAGCGATAAAGAGCGGCCACACCTCTCGAAAGAAATGCGGGGCTAAATGCAAGATGAATAAGCGGGGTAAATCCGGCAAAACGTCGACGCGCGCCATGCTGCTGCCACCCACGGCGGGTTCGGTGCGCGAGCTGTCGCTGCGCTATCACCTGGCGCTGGCCGCGCTACGCTCGGGCGAGGGAAACGGTTATCTGCTCAGCGAGTTGATTCGCGTGCTCTACGTTGCCTGGTATCTGCACGAGGTAGGGTATGGCCAACCTGCCGCCGGGCTTTTCGCCGACGCCGAAGCGGCGCTCGACCGCAGCGCGTCGCGAGCCACGCGCGACGATGCCTGGCATCTGGAGCCGCGAGAGTGTGCCGCCGTGGAGAAACTGCTCGCCCTGCACGACGAGCAACTTCAGCAGGCCCCCATCAAGGCGATGCTGGAAGTCCAGAAACGGCTTGCCCATTTCGCCCGCAGCGACAGGCGTACGCCCTGGCAGAAGGACGAGCGGGCCGCGGCGTCGGGGTGACTGGAATCCTTTGCGCCACACGGCGCACCGTGTCCTGATGCGCCCCCGGCTAGCCATGCGTGCCCTCGATCTCGGGCATCATGACGGCCCATGGAGCACCTCTTTCTCCACCTTTGGGCTCACCTTGCCAGCCATCCCGGCTGGACGCTCACTATCGTCTTTCTGGCGGCGTTTCTCGAGGCGGTCGCCGTGGTGGGCACCTTCGTGCCCGGCAGCACCGTGATCTTCCTCGCGGGCGCGCTCGCCGGCGCGGGTTCGCTGAACCTGGCCGCGGTACTGGCCTGCGCGGTGGTGGGCGCGGTTGCAGGCGACGGCATCAGCTATTGGCTCGGCGCCCGCTTCCGCGAACAGATGCCTCGCGTGTGGCCGTTCCGCCGTCATCCGCAACTGCTGGAGAAGGGGCGGGACTTTCTCTCGCGACACGGGGCGAAGAGCATTCTGCTTGCGCGCTTCGTCGGGCCGATCCGCGCGGTGGTGCCGGTGGTGGCGGGCATGCTCGGCATGTCCGCGGGCCGTTTCTATCTGATGAACGTGCTCTCCGCGCTGCTCTGGGCGCCGGCGCACATCCTGCCGGGCGCCGTGTTCGGGGCCTCGGTGCAGCTCGCGGGCGCAGTGTCGTTCCGGCTCGTGGTCGTCATCGTGTTGCTGGTGGGTATCGGCTGGCTGGGGTATCGCTTCGCGCGTTTGCTGTTCCTGCACGCAGGGAGCCTCGTGGACGAAGGGCGGGAGTCGCTCACGCGCTGGGCGAGCCGGCATCCGGGCCGCGCGGGCCGCGTCGCGCGCCGGATACTCGATCCGGCGGAGCCTGCGGCGCGCATCACCGTGGCGATGTCGGCGGTGGTGCTTGGCGCGGGCTGGGTGTTTCTCGCCGTGATGCAGGACGTGCTGCAAGGCGACCCGCTCGTTCATGTCGACGGAGCGGTCTACCGTTTTCTGGCGTCGGTGCGTACGCCGTGGAGCGATGCGGCGTTCGCGGGGATCGCGACGCTCGGTAGCGTCGTGACGCTCGGCGCACTGGTTGCCGTTGTCGCCGTGCTGCTTGCCTGGGAGAGGCGCTGGCGCGCGCTCGGCTACTGGCTTGCCGCAGCGGTGTTTTCGCAGGCGGTGATTCTCGTGGTGCGGCTCGCCATTCACCGCGCGGCGCCTGCTGCGGCCGGGGCGCAGGCGTACGCGTTTCCGAGCGATCACGTCGCGGCGTCCGTAATCGTCTATGGCTTTCTTGCGTTTCTGTTTGCGCGCCGTGCGCGGGGTGCGACGCGGGCCATTGCCGTGACGTCGAGCATGGTGATCGTCGTGCTGATCGCACTGGCGGGCTTGTACCTGGGGCGGTTCTGGTTCTCGGACGCGATTGCGGGCGCGGCGCTCGCTTCGGCCTGGCTCGTGGCGCTGGCGCTTGAATTGACCTGGCGAAACCCCATGCCGCCGAAGCTGCCACCGCCCTATCCCGCGGCGGTGCTCGGTGTGACCGGCGCGGCGGTGGCGCTGCAGCTCGCAGCCGGCGGTGGAGGTGGGGGCGAGCCCGCGCTGCCCACAAGGGAGGGCCTCGCTCAGCCGTCCACCGTCATTTCGCAGCGGACGTGGATGGATACCGCCTGGCGCCAGTTGCCTTGCTGGCGCACCGACCTGGAAGGCGACCGGAAGGAGCCGCTGTCGGTGCAGTGGTCCGCGAGCGCCGCCCAGATCGACACTGCGCTGCGCGCTCAGGGCTGGTTGCCGGGTGTGCAGTTGTCGGCGCGCACGATTTTCTCGCTCGTGGCGCCCAACGTGTCGGCCATGGCGCTTCCGGTTTTGCCCAAGCTCGACAACGGCACGCCTTCGCCACTCGTATTCGCGCGAGCGGGCGCCGTGCCGGCGGAGCGCTTCGTGCTGCGGCTGTGGCCCGCGGGGTACGCCATTGGCGATCCGCAGAGCGGTCCACCCGCGCCGCTTTGGACCGGCATGGTGGTGCGCGAGCAGCTGCTTCGCCCAACGTGGCCGGTCAACGTGCTGCGCGTGGACCGCCACGGCGCGATGGCCGACGTGAGCAGTACGCTGGTTGGGGCGCCGGCCGTTGCGGTGATTGGCCGCCGTTCGTGCGATGGCGTTACGGTCACGCTTCTCGCTACCGCTTCCCGCTAGTGCGTTCGCCGTTGGCTCATCAGCGCGTTTGACCTTCCCGTCGTGGGAAGCCTCACGATAGCGGGCACGCGGTTCGCGCAGGTAGTCTGCCTATCGCAATCGGGTTCTCGAAGTACTCATTCAAAGGAAAGGAGATTCGCTATGCGCAAGTTCTTCGGTGTCTGTTCCTCGGTCGTGTGTCTTGGCCTGGCGCTCGGTCTCGCGGCTGCGCCTGCGCTGGCGCAGAACAGTGCTTCGATGCCGGGCATGAGCATGTCGCCCTCGTCGGGTACGGCGGGTATGTCGGGCATGCAGGCGGATGGGGGCGCGTCGACGCAGGCCTTCAAAGGCGCCGACCAGAAAATGATGAAGGACATGGACGCCCCCTACACAGGCGACGCCGACAGGGACTTCGTGGCCCACATGATCCCGCACCACCAGGGCGCCATCGACATGGCGAAGGTCGAACTCAAGTACGGCAAAGATCCGGAGTTGAAGCGGCTGGCGAGCAACATCGTGAAGGCGCAGCGCGAAGAGATCGCATTCATGAGGCGCTGGCAGGCGAAGCATCCTGCGCAGTGATTCTGCACAGTGATTCCCGCGCAGTGACTCCGCACAGTAAGCGTCGGACGGCGCCGTGATGGCGTTGCCTCACGCGTGCCGGCCCGCCGTTCGCCGGATCATTCGGTGCGGGCGAATCAATGATCGTGATGCCAGTCGCGGCCATGCCCGTCGTCGCCGCGATGCCATTCGTCGGGCCGGTGGCGGTCGCCGGCGTCGCGCCATTCGTGATGCCGCTCTTCCCACTCGCGGCGTTCCCAGTAGCGATGCCCGTCGTAATAGCGGTCGCCGTACCAGCCCGGTGCGATGACGACGGCGGGCGGAGGTGGCTCATACACGGGCGGCGGAGGCGGTGGCGCGTAGATGGGCGCGGGCGTGCCGATGTTCACGCCGATGTCGACGCCTGCCACCGCCGCGGTCGATAGACCGACGCTGGTACCTGCAACGAGCGTGGCAACAATCAGTCGTTTGTATGTCGCGTTCATGTTCTTTCTCCCTTCTTTCGCGCAGAGCCATTGATCGTTCCGCTCGCTTCAGTGCATGTGCACGCGAGCGGGCGCCTCACGTCAGTAGCGGTCGTAGTAGTCGTGGTGATGGTGGTAGTAGTAGCCGTCGCCCGCGGGCACGACGATGCAGCCGCCAAGCAGGCTGCCGAGCGTGAGAGCGAGTAGTGCGAGTGCGATGATCTTCTTCATGACACACCTCTTCGTGGGTCTGAGTGGTTGGTCGTGAGCGCACTTTATTGAGCGGCGACATTACTCGTGTGTTTGTGTGTAACCAAACGTGTCGCATAAATGCCGTCGTGCGAGTACGGAGCCGCGCGTGCGGTTACGCGGTGTTACCTATCTCATAGAGCTGTTTCACCTCGCGTCCCGCGGCGCTTCTACACTTCGAGCCGTGTTCCCCACGGTCATGGTCCGTTCGAACGCGGACGTATCAATCAACAACAGGCAATTAGCTGGCAGCAGCGGCGGCGCCAGTCACCACAGGCAGCCACGGAGAAGATCATGAATAGCAAATTCGTTGTCGGTGCGGCGTTAGGTGTAGCGGCGCTGGTGGCATCGTCGGTGGCGTCGGCTCACGTCGACGTGGCGATCGGGCTTGGCGTGCCGGCCTACGTGCCCGCAGAACCGGTGTATGTGGCACCACCGCCGGTGGCGTATGCGCCGCCGCCCGTGGTCTATGGCGCGCCGCCTGTGGCGGTCATGTACGGCGACGACTGGCGCGAACGCGAATGGCGTCGCCACGAATGGCGGGAGCATCAGTGGCGCGAGCGTGAATGGCGCGAACGCCGCGGGTGGGGCGGCGACTGAGCGCCGGATGGACAGCGGTCGTGATCCTTCGTGATTCGTCAGGATCGCAGACCAAAGAAGCCGCGCCACAGCGTATCGAAGATGCGGGTGTGACGTTCTTCGTGTGGCTCGGCTGAAGGCGCGTCGTGGGCGGGTGTAGCGGCGTTGTCGTGGTCTTTATCGTGGTCTTTGTCGTTGCGGCCGCGACTTGCCTTGTCGTGCGGCATGGCCTTGTCCGAGGCGCTCACGTCTTCTTCGGTTGCCGTTTCGGCGCGACGCGCCTGCTGCAACGCGTAGACACTATCGGCGATACGGCCGGCGACTTCTTCGTCGCAGTCTCGACCCAGTAGTACGCCGAGCAGGACGTCACGGTTGTATCCCGCGTCGGCGAAGCGCATCGCGAGCGCGACGTTCTCCCTGTATCGGGCTTCGGCCGCTGCCTGCTCGGCGGCTTCACGTTCCGCGCGCTCCTGCTCGCGTTTCTCTTGCTCGCTCTGCCAGCGGCGCATTTCTTCGGCAAACACGGCATCGTAGACGGCGCGTTGATGCGCGTCCGAGAGAATCGCGTACGCGTCCTTGATCTCCTGGAATGCGGCGCGCGCAGCGTCCTCTCGACCGGCGTTGCGGTCGGGGTGCCACTTCATCGCGGCCTTGCGGTACGCGCGCTTGATCTCGTCTTCGGAGGCGTTGTCGGCAACGCCCAGCAGTTCGTATAAGGTCGCCATCCTGCTTCCATTCCGTGCCGGTTTGAGCACTATCCTGGCACAGGAAGACGACAGCAGTTCGGCGGCGCACTTATGGTCGCGCAGCGGCGGTGGTGCACGCTGTAACCCGCGGCAAGCAGCCGATGCGAGGCGAATTTATTCGGGCGAGGCGGGCGCCTGTTCCCGCCCGCCGGGAGCGCCGGGCATGCCCGGCAGCGTGGCGACGTGGGGCACCCGGTTCAAGGCGACGAGATCTTCGTTCAGGCTCGTATGAAGCGTTGCGATCGCCTGATCGACGTTGGCCGGCTTCAGCTGGATGCGCGCGAGCGAGTCGTAGACGTAGTGGCGCAGTATCGGGTCCTGAGTACGGTTCAACACTTCGTGGTAGACGGCCACGATCTGGCTCTCGCGTCCCGACATCGCGTAAAGGCGATGCAGTTGCTCGAGATCGTTGACGACCGCGAAGTCGGCGCCGGCCGGATGGGGCGCCAAATGCGCGGGGAGGCGCGCCGACCAACCCGGTACGCCCTGCGTACCCGCGTCCGCGTGTTGAGCTGTATCCGGTGAGCTGTCTTGCGCGAAGGCGGCCGGCAATGCGAGCACCAGTGTCGCAATTGCAGCCGCGGAAATCAGGCGTTTCTTCACTTTCGTGTTCTCCCGTCGTTCGACGCCGGCACGTGGCCCGCCGGCTTGAGAAGCACGATAGACGAACGCCCGCGCACGATGGATTACCTCATCTCCCCGTTTCTTACACGGTGTGGCGCTGGCGCGAGCGCGGGTAAGCGTGGACACGCGTGGGTAAGCATGGGTAAGCGCGGTACGTCGCTGCACCCGCTCAACCGCGTTCGAGTCAGGCCTCGGATCGGGATTCGCGTCCGAGTCCGGAGCCGCGCCGGCCGGATGACCGCGGCCATCGCGCGGGCATCACCTGACACACGATCAGCCCCGCGAGCATCAGCGCGCAGCCCGTGAGCGCGCGGGCGCCGAGCGTCTCGCCCAGCACGATCCAGCCCGCGAGCGCGGCGAACACGCCTTCCATGCTGAAGATCACGGCGGCGTGCGCGGGCGCGGCATCTTTTTGTGCGATCACCTGGATCGTGTACGCGATGCCCACTGAAAGGGCGCCGCCATACAGAATGGTCGGCGCGGCGCGCGCGATATCGGCTAAACGCACGGGCTCGTATGCGAACGCGACAGCAAGGCATAGCACGCCGCACGTGACGAACTGCACGAGCGCGAGCATGAGCGGATCGTGCCGTCGCGCGAAGCGGCCCACCAGCATGACCTGCGCGGAGATAGCGAGCGCTCCGCCCAACTGATACCAGTCGCCCGTCATCACCTCGAAGTGTTCGTTGATGCTGAGCAAGTAAAGGCCAACGGCCGCGAGCGTCGCGCCCAGCCACGTGCCCATGCCCGTGCGATGACGAAACAGCACACCCATCATCGGCACGATCACGACGTAGAGCGAACTGATGAAGCCGGCGTTGGCTACCTTCGTGTAGCGCAGGCCGATCTGTTGCAGCGAGATCGCCACCGCGAGCGTGAGGCCGAGCAATGCGCCGTCGCGCACGAGCGCCGGGCGATCGGCACCCCATGTGGCGCGCGGGCCGGCTGGCGAAAGGTGCAGCATGCCGACGAGCGCGAGCACTACGCCTGCGCCCAGCAGGAAACGCAGTCCTGTAAAGAGGAAGGGACCGACGGCGTCGAGGCTGATGCGCTGGGCGACGAACGCCGAACCCCAGATCATCGCGGCGCCGAGCATCAGGAGGTTCGCGCGCAGATGTTTACGGGCAGGAGAATTCACGCGAAAGTTTCTCTTTTAAGTACGAGTTATTCTGTAAGGCGACAGAAAGGCACGGTGTGGACGGAAAAATACATCATCCCTGTTGCCGGATGACAAACGCCCTACGCTGCGTGATACTGCCCCGCGGGAAGCGAGCGCCGCAATACCGCGTGTCGCTTTGCCGGTTGTGCAGTTGTCCAATTGAAGCAGTTATTCTTTTTACGTCGATTTATCAAATCATTTCCGGTTTGGGGAACACCAATATGAAGAAGATTATTGCCTCGCTCGTTACCGCCTCCGTCGCGCTCATCTCCGTTCAGGCTTTTGCTCAGGACGCATCGGGTGCCGCGCCCGCCACGGCTGCCAGCGCACCGGCGAAGAAGCACCACAAGGTGCTGAAGCACCACGGCAAGCGTGCCAAGGTTCAGGAAGCCGCATCGGCTGCCGGCACCGCCGACAAGGGCACGCAGCAGTAAGCTGCCCGGCGCGCCTGTGCGGACGCATGCAGCGCCCGCAGCAGCAGGAAGGCCAGAGCGGCAACGCTTTGGCCTTTTTCTTTTGCCCGCTCCATCGGTTCGGGGTTTGGGCCGCCACGCTGGCATTCCAGCCGGCATTCAGTCCGCCGTAAGGCCACTATCCGCCGATGGCCTCGTCACGCTGTCCATGAGCGCGCGCATGCGCTGCCAGTGCGTGCCTTCCCAGAACACGCGCCGACAGACATCGCAGGTCACGAACTGCGTGTGGCGCGCAAGCACGCCCGGCGGCGCGCGTTCGCCCACTTCGTGTTTCGCGATGCGCCGCAGCGGCGCGTTGCACGTGAGACAGAGCCGGAACGGATGTGCACTCGCGGCGAGGTCGAGCCGGTCGAACACTTCGCGCAACTGGTCCTTCGGCTTGAGCGCGCGTACGTAGCAGCCGTGCGTGATGGTGCGCCGCTTCAGCAACTCGCGGTCGCGCGTGAGCACGATGCGGTTCTCGCTTGCGGCGAGCGCTTCGATTTCGTCGTCCGGAAAGCCGTTGTCGTAAAGCGTGTCGAAGCCCGCGAGCCGCAGCAGTTGGGCGAGGCCGCCCAGGTGTGCATCGGCGATGAAACGCGTCACGCGTAGCGGTGCCGCGCGCACGCGCAGCAGCGGCTGGATGTCGACGGACTCGAACTTCGGATAGACCGCCACGCGGTCGCCCTCGGCGAGCGGGTAATCGAAGCCCACGGACTCGCCGTTCACCAGAATCAGCTCGACTTCCGTATGCGGCACGCCCAGTGCCTCGATCATGTGCTTGGCCGTGGCGGCCCGTGCGCACGCACAGCTGAACTCGTGCCGCCGCAGCGACGGCGCGAGAAAGTCGTTCAGCTCTTCATAGAAGCGGAATGTCGCCGTGACCATGCGGCAAGTATGGCACCGGCGCTGCCGGCATGCCTGCGCCTGTCACGAGGCTGTGCTTTACTGCCGGTTTGGCTGCACGAGGAGAGCAAGGATGGATATCGGCTTTATCGGTCTCGGCGAAATGGGCGCCGCGATGGTTGCAAACATTCTGAAAGCGGGCCACAGCGTGCGCGTGTGGAACCGTACCCGCGAGCGCGCGTTGCCGCTTGCGGATGCCGGCGCGCGCATCGTCGAAACGCCCGCCGACGCCATGGCCGGCGACGCCGTGTTTTCCATGCTCGCCGACGATGCGGCAGTGGCCGAAGTCTTCGATGCCGCATTGATCGAGCGCGCACCGCGCGGCCTCGTGCACGTCAACATGGCGACGATTTCCGTAGCCCTCGCGCAGACGGTGGCGCGCATGCACGAAGAGCGCGGCCTGCATTACGTGGCGGCGCCGGTGCTCGGTCGCCCGGACGTCGCCGCGGCCGGCAAGCTCACGATCATGGCGGCCGGTGCGGCGGAGGCAGTCGATCGCGTGCAGCCGGTGCTCGATGCGGTGGGTCAGAAGACGTGGCGCATCGGCTCGCTGCCGCAGCAGGCGAACGTGATGAAGCTCGCGGCCAACTTCATGCTGGCTTCGGCAGTGGAGGCGCTGGGTGAGGCGTCGGCGCTGCTGGGCGGGCATGGCGTCTCGATGCAGGACTTTCTCGACGTCGTGACGAGCGGGCCGTTTCCCGGTCCCGTGTATCAGGGCTACGGCCGGATGATTGCGGAGCAGCGCTATGAGCCGGCGCTCTTCAAGGCGCGACTCGGCCTCAAGGACGTGCGGCTCGCGCTGGCTGCGGCCGATGCCACGTCCACCCCCTTGCCGATGGCGAGCGTGCTGCGCGACAGCCTGATCGAAGCCGTTGCGCACGGCGACGGCGAGCGTGACTTCGCCGTGCTGGGCAAGGTGGCGGCACGCCGAGCGGGACGCTGACTCGACGGGCGCCGCTACTCGCAAAAGGAGTATGCGGGCGGGCATAATGGCTTCCCTGTTCTGCACCGGTTCTGTGTCGGTTTTTGCGTTCACGGCTGGCGCCCCGCCCCTGAGGAAGTTCGAATGAGCCTGCACACCTGGTGGCTGCTGGTTGCCACAGTCTTCGTCGTTTCCGCCATTCCCGGTCCGAATATGCTGCTCGTGATGACGCACGGCGCGCGTTATGGACTGCGCCGTTCGAGCGCGACGATGGCGGGGTGCCTCACGGGCATCATGCTGATGGCGTCGATATCGGCGGCAGGTCTTGGCGTGTTCCTGCAGGCGTGGCCCACCATGTTCAACGCGCTGCGGCTCGCGGGCGCGGCCTACCTGGTCTGGCTCGGCATCAAGGCGTGGCGTGCGCCGGCGGCCGAGGTGCGTGAAATGGCCGCAGCGGACGCCGAGGCTTCGTCGGCGCTGCTGCGCCGCTCGGCGTTTTCGCTCTTTCGCAACGGCTTTCTGGTGGCGAGCAGCAATCCGAAGGCGATTCTGTTTGCGGCGGCGCTGCTGCCGCAATTCATCGACGCGAGCCGGCCCGCACTGCCGCAGTTCGTCGTTCTCGTCGCGACGATCGCCGTGATCGAGGTGGGCTGGTATCTGATCTACGCCGGCTTCGGTACGCGCATCGGCGAGCGGCTGCGCAGCAAGAGCGTGGCGAAGGCGTTCAACCGGCTGACGGGCGGCGTATTCGTCGGATTCGGCGCGATGATGGCGCTCGTGCGGCATTGAACGACCACGGGCATCGCACGCGTGGTGCCAGCCGCCGCGCGCCATCCCGCGTTGCGCCTTGCTCCCGCGTCGGCTTAGTCCGCGCCCCTCACCACGCCGAGCAGAAATGCGGCGTCCGTGAAGACGAAGCACACCGCGCAGACGCCGTCCCACCCGGCGAGGCTCCAGGCCGCCCCTGAGAGCACAGCGCCCAGCGCGCCACCCACGAAGAACATCCCCACGAAGATTCCGTTCAGACGTCCGCGCGCGGCCGGATTCATGAGATTGATCGAGCGCCGGCCCAACGTCTGATCGATGACCACGCCGGCGTCCAGCGTCGCGGCGCTCGCCACCAGCAAGGTCAGGGCAAGCCCGGGATGCGCGGCCGGCGCGAAGCCGAGCCAGCCCGCGCCCGCTATGCCCATTGCAAGGATCGCCACGAGCATGGCGAGGTGGCCGCGCAAAAGCACGGCATTGCCGATGCCACGGTCGCCCGCCCGACCGGCGAGCGGCGTGACGATCGCGCCAGTCGCGCCCGCCAGCGCGAAAAGCGCGATGCCGTGCAGGCCGAGGCTGAAAGGCGGTTGCGCGAGCCGCAGGCCGATGGCGGTCCAGAACGCGCTGAACGCGCCCATCACCAGCGAGGCGGAGAGCGACCGCCGTTGCAGGACCGGCTCCGTGCGCAGCAGCGTCCAGAGCGAGCCCAGCAGAGCGACATAACGGGTGGCGGCCTGCGGACGGCGCACCGGCAGCCGCAGGCTCAGCAGCAGGGCGAGCAGCGCGTCGGCGGCCGCCGCGACGCCGTAGAAGCCGCGCCAGCTCACCGAACCGGCTATTACGCTGGCCAGCGGCCGCGACAGCAGAATCCCCACCATCAGTCCGCTCATCACGTTGCCCACCGCCCGGCCGCGTTGATGCTCGGGCGCCATCGACGCGGCCATCGGTACGAGCATCTGGATCACGCTCGATGCCGCGCCGGCCAGGAAAATGGCGACGAGAAAGAGCGGGCCGGAGCGCGTGAACATGGGCACGGCGAGGAACGCGGCGCAGGCAGCGAGCGTGCGCACGATCAGGCGCCGGTTTTCCACGAGGTCGCACAACGGAACGAGCAGCACGAGCCCGGCGGCGTACCCGAGCTGCGGCAGCATGGCGACGAGCCCCGCGAGCGAGGCCGGCAGACGCAGCGAATCGGCGATCGTGCCGGTGAGCGGCTGCGCCGCAAACAGATCGACCACGATGATGCCTACCGCCGCCGAGAAGAACAGCATGAGCGGCGTGGAAAGGCCCGTGGGCGCGGCGGCGCTTTGTGCGACGTCGGCCTCGCATGGGACGGCGGCGGCGCAGGAGGCGTTGGCGTTTGTGCCGACGTTGGCGGAAGAATTCATCCAGATGGCTCCAGAAGCAATGTCCGCTCATCGTACGAACCGCGGTGCTATGCGACAATTGAAATATGTCGATAATCTTTATGCGAGATTGTTTTGAATACCCGTGACCTTCAGGCTTTCGTGGCGGTGGTGGATAGCGGCTCGATGGTGCGTGCCGCGCAGACGTTGCATCTGACGCAGCCCGGTCTCACGCGCCGCGTGCAGAACCTGGAGACTACGCTAGGTATGCCGTTGCTCGATCGTCAGGCGAAGCCGCTCAAGCCGACGGCCGCTGGGCGTGAGGTGTATGCGCTCGCGCGCAACGTGCTGGGCGCCGTCGACGACCTGTTAGCGCTCACTTCACCCGACAGCGAGCCGGCTGGCGAGTTGAGGCTCGGCGTGCCCCCGTTTCTCTCGGAATTTGCGCTGGAAGAGCCCGTGGACCGGTTGCGCAGCGCGTTCCCGAAACTCACCTTGCGGGTCACGGCGGCATGGTCGCCCGGGCTGTTGCAGAGCGTGGAGCGGGCGTCGGCAGACGCCGCCGTCGTGCTGATGCCGTCCAACGTGGCGCTGCCGGACACCGTGGTGTCGACACGGCTTGCGTGCCTGTCCACCGTCGTGGTGGCGCCGCGCTCGCTGGACTTGCCGGATACGCCGGTGTCGCTGGCCGAACTGTCGCGCTACGCTTGGGTGCTGAATCAGGACGGCTGCGGCATGCGATCCGCGCTCTCGCGGGCCCTGGCGGCGGGCGGACTGCCGTTCAATGTGGCCGTTGAGGCGTTCGGCTCGGACCTGCAGCTTTCGTTGGTGGCGCGCGGGCTGGGCATCGGCATCGTGCCGCCGGACCGGCTGGAGCGGTCGCCGCACCGAGATCGGCTCAGGGTGGTGGAGGCCACGGACTTCCGGTCCGACGTCAACGTGTGGCTGGTGCATGGCGCGCTGCCGGGGCGCCTCGCGCGTGCGGTCGGTCTGCTGCGCGAGGCGCTGGTCGAGACGCTCGTGGCCAACGGCATTGCGGCCGCGAAGTAGGCGGTGCGATCAAGGTGGGCGGCCATCCGGCGAATCCTCCGGGCGGCATAAAGGCGGGAGAGGTTGGCTGTCGCTCAAACCGTTCGATTCGCTGTTGCTCGACGACAACAATTGGGGATTGCCCGCATTTTCATGTTGCGTCGCACCAAGCGTTTTGCTATAGTTGGAACTGTCTCCTCCATGTCTCCTCTGATATGGATTCAGCCCGCCAAACAAGGCGGGCTTTTTTTTGCCCTGGCAATCCCGGCCAGCATCGCAGACGCATGCCGTTCCCAACGCTTCAGCGTCTCGCACCCAATCTCAGAACCGATACGACAGCGCCAGATACGTGATGATCGGATCGGCCTTCAGCTCCGATTGCGTCACGGCCAGTTGCGTGCCGTCCGCCGCCTTGATGATCACCGACGACGTCGTCTTCAACGGGATGTAAGTCACCGAGGCCGTCACGCCCCAGTGTTCGTTGATGTTGTACACGGCGCCCGCGTTGAACACCGGCGCCCAGGACGACGACGCCTTCGCCTCCACTCGCGTCTGCCCCGGCTTGCCCGCGCCCGCGGCGAGAATGGCGCCCAGATTCTGCTGCGTCGACTGCACGAAGTTCGGATTCAGCTCGAGGTTGGTGAAGAAGTTGTACGACACGCCCACGCCGATGAACGGCCGGAACTTCGACGTCGACGACGCGAAGTAGTACTGGAACAACAGCGCCGGGCTCCACTGCCGCACGCTCTTCACGATCGGATTGACGCCCGCCTGCCCGATGTCCTGGCTGCCGAGTGCGCCCGCCGGCCCCGGCGGCTTGATGGTGCCGTGGCCGTAGATCTTGAACGTCGGCGGCACGCCGGCCACGCTCGTGATCGCGATGTTGTCCGTGAGGAAGTGGCTGAAGACGAGTCCGAGGGTATCCGCCTTGTTCGAGGCGAGCCCTGTGCCCGACGACGTGAACGACGACGGCAGCCGCAACGGCGTGTTGATCGGCGTGGGCGCCACGTGCGTGGTGAGCGGCTGGCTCGACTGCTGCGGCATGATGTGGAACCAGCCGAGCGACACGACGTCGTCGCCGGCCTTCTGTGCGTACGCGCTGGCACACGCGCAAAGCGCGAGCGCCGCCAACGCGGGTCTCAAGGTGCTGTGCATGTTTTCTCTCCCTGCTTCCCTTCAGCGGGCAAGCCTGCTTCGCGCTACGGCGCAACGGGCGTGGCCGCCCGCTGCGTCGCGCGTCGCGCCCACACCCCTCGCCGCGGGTACCGGAGGTACCTGCTGCGCGGCTGAGGGGCGAGGGCGGAAGCGGCCGCCTCGTTCCGTTGTCTCGGTGTGCGCCTCGTCCATTACTGGACGAAGGCGCCGATGGTGAAGTACGGCGACGACGCGTTCGTCATGTCGAGGAAGCCGAACACGCCGCCCGAGAAGATGAACTTGCCGGTGGGCGCAGTGCCCGCCGCGGCATCTGCATGCACCGAGGTCACGACGCCCGGCACCGCTTCCGCGTAGCTCAGGTTGAGCGCAGTGGCGAGCGACGCCTGCGACGGCTGGAACGGATCGAGCAGCGTGGCCTGCGCGCCGGCGATCGCCGTGGTGCGGTAGTTGAACGCGCTATCCACGCCGATGTATTCGCCGTCCTGCGAGCCCTGCGCGATGGCCGTTTGCGGCGCGAGAATCGAGATGCCCGATTCGTCGTCGGCGACGGGGCCGGAGATGCCGTTCTGCGGATTCGGCGTGAGCGTGGAGTTGGCCACGCCCGTGCGCACGAGAATCGGCACCAACTGATTGCGCAGCTTGCCGACGATCATGAAGCCCTTGGCGTACGGCGTCGTGGCGAGCGTCGGCTTGGCCTGGCCCTGGAACTTGTCCGTTTCGAACGCGCCGCTGCCGTCGGCCGACTGCACGAAGTTCGTTCCCGGCTGCTGACACTTGCCGGCGTTGACGCCGGTGTTGTCGCACTCGGTCCACGTGCCGTCCGCGTTGATGGTGATCTTCGAATCCACCGCCACCGGCAGGAAGTTCTGCGACGGCACCTGGTGATAGCCCAACTGGTTATAGGTGCCGGCCACGTTCGCGATGTTCGTCTCGAGCGACGAGAAACCGATGAACGGGTAGTACGGGAACGTCGTGTCGGGCACGGCCCCTTCGCCGAGGATGCCGCCGAACTGGATCTCTTTGCCCGGAATCGTGCCGCCCGCCACGCCGAAGCCGACGAAGATGCGCGCCGGTCGGTTCGGGTCGAGACTCGCGCCGTTCAGGCGGAACGCACACTGGTTGAGCTTCTGCGTGGGCAGCGCCGTCTCCTGCGTGATCGTGCCGCTTTGCGACGTGCCGGCGCGCGTGGGCGAAACGGTGCCCGTAGTCTGCGGGATCGGCGATTCGACGTAGGTCACCTGCCAGGTCATCTTCGTCGTGTCGAGTTGCAGCTTGACGAGTTCGCCGTCGCCGCCACCGCCCGTGTAGACCGTGTTGTAGTCGAGCGATGCGGGACACAGCCGCACTTCCGGCGGCGGCGCCGACGTGCCGCCACCGCCGCCGCATGCCGCGAGTATCGGCGCCGCGATAACGGCCGCCGCAAAGGTCTTCCAGTTCATACCGCCCCTCCATGATCTTTTCGTTGTGAGCGGCCAGCTCCCTGTCCAGCCGCGCTTCGTCTCGTTCTCTAACGGTGTTGCCGGTGCTGCGTTTTTTTGTGCTGCTTTTATGGCTGTGCTGCCGGGGTGCGTCGTGCGTCTCGCGGGGGCGCGAGGTGTGTGCTTTTTTTCGATGCTGCCGTTCCTCCTCAACTCACTTGCTGATCTGTGCGCCCACACCGAAGTACGGATTGCTCGACCACGTGCCGCCTGAGGCGAGGCCGCCGTTCATGGTGTCGTTGATCAGGATGGCGTATAAACCGCCCGAGGCGATCGCGAAACCGCTCTGGCCGCGCGTGTCCGTCACGCCGATGAGGCCGGGCGTCGAGAGACCGTAGTTGAGCGCGAAACCATCTTCGTTGGCTGCCGTGGTCGGATTGATGAACGTGCCCACGCCGCCCTGGATGAGGGTGGCCGTGTACTTGAAGTTCGAGTCGGCGCCTACGTAGCCGCCGTCGAAGCCGCCCGATGCAATCGCCGTGTTCTTCGCGAGCAGCGCGATGCCCGATTCGTCGTCGGCCTGCAGCGCGCTGAGGTTCACGTTGCCGGTGCGCACGACGAGCGGCACGGTGGCGCCGTTGACCTGGCCGAGCACCATGTGCGCGCTCGCCGAAATGCCGAGCGGCAGCGTCTGCGCGCTGATCTGCGGAGCCTGCGTGCTGGTGAAGTAGCCGTTGCTGCCCGCGGTCCACGGGTTGCCTGTGGTGAGGCAGCGGGTGGTCGACGTGCAGGCGCCGTTGGCGTCGAACGTTTCGGTCGAGTTCGCGCCCGCCGTGAGGTAATTGCCCGACGGCGTGATGTGATAGAGCAGCCCGTTATACGTGCCGGGCAGTTTCGAGATGTCCGTCGTCGTGCTCGCGAAACCGAGGAACGGATAGAAGTCGAACTGGCGATTCGGCACCTGGCCGACGCCCGTGCCCAGCCCAAGGATGCTCACGCCGCTGAACTGCACCGTCGCGCCCGGAATGCCGCCACCCGCCACGCCGAGGCCCACCAGCACCATCGGCGGATTGCTCGTGTTGAAACTCGCCGCGGTGCTGTAGGTACCGCCGCCAGGCGCCGTGCCGCTGCCGGGTTCGAGAATGAAGGCGCAACGCGTTTGTTCGGCGGTAGGCAGCGTGCCGGTGGGCGGATGCGCAACGTTGCCGGTGATCGTCACGCCTGCGCGCGTGGGCGACACGGTACCGGTGGTGAGCGGAATGGGCGACTCCCACCACTTGAGCGTGTAGGTCATCGCGGTGGCGTTGATGTTGAGGCTCACGATCTCACCGCTGCCGGCGCCGCCCAGATACGTCGAGCTGCCGATGTCGCCAGTGGCCGGGCACAGCGCCGCGGCGCCGGCGCCTTGCGCGGGCGGGCCCTGAACGCCGCAACTGGCGCCCGAGCATTGAGGAACGTTGATGGCGCCTGGTGCATCAGCCTTTCCGCCGCCGCAAGCAATCAGCAAGGGTGCAGTGGCGATGGCCAGCGCCAGTCCCACCGAAACGGTGTGCGACATTGTTGTCTCCCTGATCTCGTTTAATTGTGCGGTGTAATTTCGCCGGGCTCTTTATGGCTGTCAATTGAAAGAACCGTCTAAAAAAGTCGATTCAAACAGCGTTTTATTCGCCGATGCCGCCTTGTGGCGAGGCTCGCCGCCCTTTTAAACGGAACACGGGTTTACGGCAGGACACAGATTGTGTTGCGCGTGCGGCGCAACATCGCCAAGGCCTTGCTGTGCGGCGCCGGCGGCCAAATCGCGTCATCCTGCCGGAACGGTCGTTCGCACAAAAATACGTGAATTCCCTATGCGGAAATCAATGCCGTTTTAGCAATAGAAGCAAGAAAAATTTCCCGTCTATATGGAAATTCCCAATAGCTGCGCGCTTTTCTCGTTATTCGGGCGGCTTTTAAAGGGTGCAACGGGCGGTGCGGGGGGCTCGCATTTCTGGTGAGGTGCTGCCGTGTCATCGCACGTACAGGCGTTTGAAAAAAAGAAGCCGGCTGGATGAAAGCCGGCTTCGTGGGATGGAGCGCCTGTGCTATCAGCGTTTCAATCCGGTGTCTTCCGGCGCGCCGATGGCGAGGTTCATGCACTGGATGGCGGCGCCTGACGCGCCCTTGCCCAGGTTGTCGAGCCGCGCGACGGTCACGAACCGCTCTTCGGTACCGAACACGAAGAGGTCCACGCGATTGGTGTCGTTGGTGGCCTGCACGTCGAAGAAGCCGGCGTCGAGGTTCTCGTCCGCGTTGAACGGCGCCACGCGCACGAACGCTTCGCCCGCGTAGAACTCCGCGAACAGCGCCTGCACGTCCTGCGGGGTGGCGTGCTTGGCCAGATGCTGCGGCGAGAAGTACGTCGTGACGGCGAGGCCCTTGAAGAAGTTGCCCACTATCGGCGTGAACACGGGTGCCGACTTCAGGCCGGTGTGCGCCGCCATCTCCGGCAGATGCTTGTGGCCGAGGCCGAGCGCGTAGGGCCGCGGGCTGTTCAGCTTCGCGTTGTTGCCCGCTTCGTAGTCGGCAATCATCTTCTTGCCGCCGCCGCTGTAGCCCGTGATGGAGTAGCTGTGCGCCGCGAACTCGGGCGCGACCACGCCCGCCTCGACGAGGGGCCGCATGGCCAGCACGAATGCCGACGCGTGGCAGCCCGGCACCGCGATGCGCTTCGCGCCGCGCACACGCTCGCGCTGGCCGCGCGTGAGTTCGGGCACGCCATAGACCCAGTCGGGGCTCGTGCGAAACGCCGTGCTCGCGTCGATCACGACAGTGCGGCTGTTATCCACAAGCGTGACCGACTCGCGCGAGGCCGCGTCGGGCAGGCACAGGAACGTGACATCCGAGGCATTGATGAGACGACGGCGCTCTTCGACGTCTTTGCGCTTCGCTTCTTCGATGCGCAGGACTTCCACGTCGCTACGTTGCGACAGGTATTCGAAGATCTTCAGGCCGGTGGTGCCTTCCTGGCCGTCGACAAAAACTTTGGTGCTCATCGCTGTCTCGCTGAAACGGGTGATTCGGTGCTGTGGAGCCGGTCCGCGAACCGAAGGCGCCGGTTCGGTGCGGCGCCGGTTTCGCGCCGGAACGCCATTTTAAGACCTCATGGCGGCGAGCGTGCGGCGTTGCAGGAGAAAAGCCCGCATTTTCCGCACCTTGCGCGACGATGGTGACGGGAGGATGACGTGGGCGAGGCGCGGAGGGTGGGCGGAGAGGGCGCGCAAGGGCGCGAAGAGTGCGCTGGGCTCAGAGGGCAAAGCGGGGCGCCCCGCCGTGGGGCACCCCGACGCCCCGCTCACGCTTCGACGCGAGACGCCGCGACGCTGCGTGGCACAGCGAGACTCAGCGGAAAAACCTTACGCCGCCCCTTCGCGTCCCGCGTTCCAGCGCGCCGTCACGGCGGCCACGCGGGCGCCGAACACCTTCGCCGTTTCGAGATCGCCCTGGGGCGGTGCCTCTTCGGGCGACGCGTCGGCCGGCGACTGCCCGAGCAGCCCGGTGAAGCCGCCCACGTAGTTGAGGTCGTTGCGCGTGGCGGCCTTCGTGTTCGACGGCATGATGCCCGTGCCCGTCCAGATCATGCTGTGCTGCATGGCGAGCGTGACGAAGTACTGGATGGTCGAGAACTTGTCGCCGTTCATCGTGGCGGAGTTGGTGAAGCCGGCGGCGATCTTGTCCTTCCACTTCTGCGTGAACCACGGCTTCGACGTGGCGTCCGCGAACTTCTTGAAGTCCGCCGAGGGGCCGCCCATGTAGGTGGGCGCGCCGAAGACGATGGCGTCGGCGGCATCCAGTTCGCCCCACGCCGCGTCGTCCAGCTCGCCGACCGCGAACAGCTTCGCGTCCGCGCCCGCGTCCGTCATGCCGGCCAGAACCGCTTCGGCGAGCTTCTTCGTGTGGCCGTAGCCGCTGTGATAAACGATGACAATCTTCGACATGGAGCGCTCCATTTTTCAAAGGGAAACGGGGGAATCCGGCTGTCCGGGGATGAAGGCTTGCCGCGTGGATCGTGCGTTGCGGCGCCGCCGACATTTAAGCACTTTCTCGTGTAGCGGCTGTGCACGATGCACGGTGCGCGCGGGAAGGACTGAATTTCCGTTCAGGGGGTAATGGGCGCAGGCGTGCCGCACGTGCCGCGCCTGCTTGCTGTCCGCGCCGGCGTGGACGCCCTATCGCCCGTAGGTGACCGTCATCTTCGCCACTCCCAGCGTTGCCGTGCCGATCTCGTGATCGAACATGATCGCGGGGCGGCCGGTGGCGAGCCGCAGGTTCGTGGTGCCGAGCGCGTAGACCGACACCACGTAGCGGTGCGGCTTGCCGGCCGGCGGGCAGGGGCCGCCGTAGCCGTCCGTGTCGTAGTCGTTGCGCGCCTCGACGGCGCCCAGCTTCTTCAGATAGCCGGACGCGCTGGCGTTCGCCGGCACGTGGTCGATGCCGGCCGGAATGCCGGCCACCGCCCAATGCCACCAGCCGCGGCCCGGCGCATCGACGTCGAACATCGTGATGGCGAAGCTGCGCGTGCCGGACGGCGCATTGCGCCACGACAGCTGCGGCGACCGGTTGCCGCCCTTGCAGTCGTCCTGATCGTAGACCTGCGGGTCGCTCACCTTGCCGCCGTCCTGCAGGTCCGTGCTCGTCACGGTGAAGGCGCCCGCGGCATGGAGCGGCGGCGCGGCGGCGCCCATGAGCGCGAGGGTGGCGGCGAGCATGGTATGCCGCGCGATTCGCACAGGGAACGAAGCCATCGACACGTCGGGACAACGCATGAGCCGATTCTCCTTTTGACAGGCGAGGGTACTGCTGCGCTATCTCCCTATTTTGTGCCCGATTGTGCTTGATTGCGCTCGAAGCGGGAAATCCGTTCGATATGCCGGGCATGCTCAGGCGAAGATCGGCCAAAGAAAAAAGCCATCTGCGGACAGATGGCTTTCTTTACGCTGCGGACGGGCGGGGCGCTTAGGCGCTCAGGCCCTCACGCGCCCGGCGTGGCGGGCATTACTGCGGCGCCGCGGTCGCGCCACCGTGCGCCGCCGACCACTCGGCCGGCGCGTGCAGGAATTTCTCCACTTCGTCGAGCGTCTTCGTTTCGAAGTAGCCGGACTCCTTCGCGACGCGCAGCACGTCCCACCACGTGGCGAGCGCGTGCAGGTCGACGTCGATGTCCTTCAGCACCGAAACGCTTTCCTTGAAGATGTTGTAGTGGAACAGCACGAAGCAGTGATTCACCTTCGCGCCGGCCGTGCGCAGCGCGTTGATGAAGTTGATCTTGCTGCGGCTGTCGGTGGTCAGGTCTTCCACCAGCAGCACGCGCGAACCTTCTTCCAGGAAGCCTTCGATCTGCGCGTTGCGCCCGAAGCCCTTCGGCTTCTTGCGCACGTACTGCATGGGCAGCATCAGGCGGTCGGCGATCCAGGCGGCGAACGGGATGCCGGCGGTTTCGCCGCCGGCCACGGCGTCGATCTGCTCGAAGCCAACGTCGCGCAGGATGGTGGTTTCGGCCATCTCCATGAGGGCACGGCGCACGCGCGGATACGAGATCAGCTTGCGGCAGTCGATGTACACCGGGCTCGCCCAGCCGGACGTGAAGATGAACGGCTTTTCGGCGTTGAAGTGCACGGCCTGCACTTCGAGCAGTATTTTCGCGGTCGTGTCGGAGATCGTCTGACGATCGTAGCCTGTCATGGGGCGAATCCTTGGGTGTGAGCGGGAGATGATGCGCGTGGCCGGGCGGCGATCAGCGGGACCCGGGCGGCGGAGCTTCACCAGGCGGCGGACTCCGGCGGCTTCGGCGTTCCTGACGTTGCCGTCAGGACGGGGTTCGCCGGCACCACGGCGGAGCGCACAGTGGGGCCGCGAGCCACCGGCCAGCCTGCTGCGCGCGTAGCCCGGCATTTTACCCGACTTGGGTGGCGCCGACGAGCGCGGCCCGTTGTAGCGCTCGCCCTACGCCCTTACACTCACGCGAATTTCGGGATCGCCCCGCCGAACCCTGCGAAATCCCGCCAAGCCCTCTAACGAACGCCGCGAGCGCGCCAACATGAACGCTGTTTCCTCTCCTCCCGAAACCGTGCAGCGGCGCGGCTACGCGGGCCGCGCGCTGCTTGCCTCGGTGCTCGGCTACGCCATGGACGGCTTCGACCTGCTGATCCTCGGCTTCATGCTGCCCGCCATCGCCATGGATCTGCACCTGAGTTCGACCCAGGCCGGCTCGCTTGTCACGTGGACGCTCGTAGGCGCAGTGGCGGGCGGCGTGATCTTCGGCATGCTGGGCGATCACTTTGGCCGCGTGCGCGTGCTCGCATGGACGATCCTCGTGTTCGCTGTCTTCACGGGGCTGTGCGCGCTCGCGCAAGGCTACGCGGACCTGCTCGTCTACCGGACGATGGCCGGCATTGGCCTCGGCGGCGAGTTCGGTATCGGCATGACGCTGGTCGCCGAGGCCTGGCCTGCCGCACAGCGGGCGCGCGTGTCGTCGTATGTGGGGCTGGGCTGGCAGCTTGGCGTGCTGGCCGCGGCGCTGCTCACGCCACTGCTCTTGCCTGTGATCGGCTGGCGCGGGATGTTCGCCGTCGGCCTGTTGCCCGCCCTGGTGTCGTTCTTCGTGCGCCGACGTGTCGAGGAACCGCTGCTCTTCACCGAGCGCGCGGCACGTGCCAAAGATGCTCAACGTGCCAAAGGTGCCGAATGTGCCGAATGTGCCGGACATGACGCTGCCTCGGCGCCACGCGCACCGATCCGGCGTCTCGTCGCCGACGCCCGCACCGCCCGCACGAGCCTCGGCGTGGTGATCCTCTGCTCGGTGCAGAACTTCGGTTACTACGGGCTCATGATCTGGCTGCCCGGCTATCTCTCGAAAGCGTTCGGCTATTCGCTCACGAAGTCCGGCCTCTGGACCGCGGCGACGGTGGCCGGCATGGCCGCGGGCATCTGGCTCTTCGGCGTGGCCGCGGACCGCTTCGGCCGCAAGCCCGCGTTCCTGTTCTATCAGGCTGGCGCCGTGGTGATGGTGTTCGTCTACTCGCAGCTTGCGACGCCGTTCGCGCTGCTTGTCGGCGGCATGGTGATGGGCGCGTTCGTGAACGGGATGATCGGCGGCTATGGGGCGCTGATTTCCGAGCTGTACCCCACCGAGGCGCGCGCCACCGCCCAGAACGTGCTGTTCAACATCGGCCGCGCGGTGGGCGGCTTCGGTCCCGTGACAGTGGGCGCGCTCGCGGCGCGCTATTCGTTCACGGCTGCGCTCGGCGTACTCGCGTCCATCTACGTGCTCGACATTCTCGCCACGCTTTTCCTGATTCCCGAACGCCGGGGCGCTGCGCTGGAGTGAGCGCGCGCGAGTGCGCAGGATGCCGCGCCGCAGCATGCGGAAGGCTGCGGCGCTTCGTCTGCGGGGCTTGGGCAGGGCCTCGTCGCTCAACGTGCGGGGTGTACACTAACTGCCCCGTTGAAATCCCCGGTGCCTTGTTTTGCGTCGAGGTTCGTTGTCCCGCCTAACCGGCGCAGGCAAGAACCGCCGCCATCGATCTACCCTTCGATCGCCCACGAAGACGCACGCGCCGCGTGATGCCGGTTCCAATTCAAAATGCCTGTCAGGTCAAACATGGACGAACAACTGAAGCAAAGCGCTCTCGCATACCACCAGAATCCGAAGCCCGGCAAGATCTCCGTCACGCCGACGAAGCCGCTGTCCAACCAGCTGGACCTCTCGCTCGCGTACTCGCCGGGTGTCGCGGCCGCGTGCGAGGCGATCCACGCCGATCCGCTCGACGCGCAGAAGTACACCTCGCGCGGCAATCTGGTGGGCGTGATCACGAACGGCACGGCCGTGCTGGGTCTTGGCAACATCGGACCGCTCGCCGCGAAGCCGGTGATGGAAGGCAAGGGCTGCCTCTTCAAGAAGTTCGCCGGCATCGACGTGTTCGACATCGAACTTTCCGAGTCCGACCCGGACAAGCTCGTTGAGGCCATCGCGATGCTGGAACCGACGCTGGGCGGCATCAACCTCGAAGACATCAAGGCGCCCGAGTGCTTCTACATCGAGCAGAAGCTGCGCGAGCGCATGAAGATCCCCGTCTTCCACGATGACCAGCACGGCACGGCCATCATCGCGTCCGCCGCGATCCTGAACGGGCTCAAGGTGGTAGGCAAGAAGCTCGACGAAGTGAAGCTGGTGTGCTCGGGCGCGGGTGCGGCGGCCATTGCGTGCCTGGACCTGCTCGTGAAGCTCGGTCTTTCGAAGAAGAACGTGCTGGTGGCGGACTCGAAGGGCGTGATCTACGAAGGGCGCGGCAACCTCGACCCGTCCAAGGCGCGCTACGCGGCTACCACGGACGCGCGCACGCTGGCCGACGCCATCAAGTCGGCCGACGTGTTCCTCGGCTGTTCGAGCGCCGGCGTGCTGAAGCCGGAGATGGTCAAGGACATGGCGAACCAGCCGCTGATTCTCGCGCTCGCGAACCCCGAGCCGGAAATCCGCCCCGAAGAAGCGAAGAAGGTGCGCCCGGACGCGATCATCGCGACGGGCCGTTCGGACTATCCGAACCAGGTCAACAACGTGCTGTGCTTCCCGTTCATCTTCCGCGGTGCGCTGGACGTGGGCGCCACGACCATCACCGAAGAGATGAAGCTGGCGTGCGTGCGCGCCATCGCGGAACTGGCCGAAGAGACCGATCAGGGCGACGAAGTGGCGAAGGCCTACGAAGGCCACTCGCTCGAATTCGGTCCGGAGTACCTGATTCCGAAGCCGTTCGATCCGCGCCTCATCATCAAGATCGCGCCGGCCGTGGCACAGGCCGCGATGGATTCGGGCGTGGCGACGCGTCCCATCGCCGACATGGATGCCTACCGCGAGGAATTGGGCACCACCGTCTACCGCACGGGCATGGTGATGCGCCCCGTGTTCGCCGCTGCGAAGGCGAGCCAGGCGCGCATCGTGTTCTCCGAGGGCGAGGACGAGCGCGTGTTGCGCGCCGCGCAATTCGCGCTGACCGAGAAGATCGCGAAGCCGATCATCGTCGGCCGTCCGGCCGTGGTGGAGATGCGCCTGCAGAAGATGGGCTCGAAGCTCAAGGCCGGCCAGGACTTCGAGATCGTGAATCCGGAAGACGATCCGCGCTACCAGCAGTGCTGGCAGGCCTACCACGAGATCGGCGCGCGCGACGGCGTGACGCCCGAAGGCGCCAAGGCTGCGCTGCGCAAGTTCAACACGCTGATCGGCGCGATGCTGGTGCGCCTCGGCGACGCGGACGGCATGATCTGCGGCCTGATCGACAGCTTCGACAGCCACCTCAAGTACATCGACCAGGTGCTGGGCAAGGCGACGGACGCCGAGAACTTCGCCGCGATGAACCTGCTGATGCTGCCGGGCCGCAACCTCTTCATCTGCGACACCTACGTGAACGAAGTGCCGAGCGCGGAACAGCTCGCCGACATGACGATCCTCGCTGCGCGCGAGATCGAAAAGTTCGGCATCGTGCCGAAGGTCGCGCTGCTCTCGAACTCGAACTTCGGCAGCATTCCGTCGGCGTCGTCGCAGCGTATGGCGAAGGCGCGTCAGCTGATCGCCGCGCGGGCGCCGCAACTGGAGGTGGACGGCGAAATGCACGGTGACGCGGCGCTCTCCGAAGTCATCCGCAAGCAGGCGTTCCCGGGCACGACGCTCACCGGCGAGGCGAACCTGCTCATCATGCCGAACGTGGAAGCCGCGAACATCACGTACAACCTGCTGAAGATGATTGGCGGCGAAGGCGTGACGGTGGGGCCGTTCCTGCTGGGTGCGAACCGGCCCGTGCACATCCTGACGCCGGCCGCGACCGTGCGCCGGATCATCAACATGACTGCGGTGGCGTCGGCCAAGGCCGCTGTCGGCAAGGCGCAGCAGGCAGCGCGGTAACACGCCGGCGTGCGTTGTCGGCGCGGGGCTCGCGAGGTTCGCGAGCCTTGATGAAACGACCTCGCACGACCGAAAGAAGCAAATGAAAAGGGCGCCCCGTTTTTCACGGGGCGCCTTTTTTTTGCTGATACGCCGTAAAAGCGCGACGCTTACAGTGCAACAGCGGTTCAACAGCGGCTGCGGTGTGCCGTGCCGCTTAAGCCGCGTGCCGCGCGTCACCACCCTGCGGCGCGCGCCACTTCGCGAGCAGCGTCGCCCATTTCGTGCGCACGGCCTTGAGGTTGTGCTCCTTCACGTGACCGTAGCCACGAATGCCGTCGGGCAGGCTGGCCAGTTCCACGGCGAGTGCACGGTTCTGCGCATTCAGCCCGCGCAGCAGTTCGCACACAAGCGCCTCGTATTCGCCGATCAACGCGCGTTCCGTGCGGCGTTCTTCCGTGCGGCCGAACGGATCGAGCGCCGTGCCGCGCAGTACGCGCAGCTTCGCGAGCATGCGCATGGCGGGCAGCACCCACGGTCCGTACTGCTTCTTCACGAGATGACCCGAAGCGTCCTTCTTCGAGAACGACGGCGGCGCGAGGTAGAAGTTGAGCTTCCAGTCGCCCTCGAAGTTTTGCTTCAGCTTCTCGACGAACGCGGGGTCGGCGTAGAGGCGTGCGACCTCGTACTCGTCCTTGTAGGCCATCAGCTTGTGCAGGTTCTTCGCGACGGCCTCGGTGAGCGGCATCTGCGCGTCGCCCGCGTCGAGCGTGGTTTCCGCGGCGCGCACTTCGTCCACGAGCCGGCGATAGCGCGCGGCGTAAGCGGCGTTCTGGTAGGCGGTGAGGAACGCGGTACGGCGTTCGATCAGCGTGTCGAGCGACTTCGGCGTGTGCAGCGTGACGACCTTGGCCGCCGACGCATCTGCCGCTGTCTCGCCCGCCAGCTTGCGCACCGTCGCCAGATCGTGCGCGGCGAGGCGGCCCCATTCGAAGGCGGCGCGATTCTTCTCGACCTGCACGCCGTTCAGTTCGATGGCGCGAATCAGCGACTCGTGCGTGAGCGGCAGCCACCCGCGCTGCCACGCAAAGCCCAGCATGAACGGATTCGTGTAGATGGCATCACCCAGCAGGGCCACCGCATAGTGGTTCGCATCCACCACCGCGACGCCGTCTTCGCCCGCGGCGGCGCGGACGTCCGCTTCCGTGCTCGAGCCCGGAAAGCGCCAGTTCGGGTTCTTGATGAACTCAGCGGTCGGTGTTGCCGCGCTGTTGAGCACCACGCGCGTGCTGCCGTTTTGCATGCGCGAGATGCACTCGTCGCTGGCGGTCACGATCTCGTCGCAGCCGATCACGAGGCTCGCTTCACCCATCGCGATGCGGGTTGCGTGGATGTCGTCGGGGCGGTTGGCGATCTGCACGTGGCTCATCACGGCGCCGCCTTTCTGCGCGAGACCCGTGACGTCGAGCACCGTCACGCCCTTGTTCTCCAGGTGCGCAGCCATGCCGAGCAGCGCGCCGATCGTCACCACGCCGGTGCCGCCCACGCCCGTGACCAGCACGCCGTAGGGTTGCGCGATGTCGGGCGTTTGCGGCGCAGGCACGGGCGGCATGGCGTCGTTCTTCACGCCCGCCACGGCCGGCTTGCGCACCTGGTCGCCTTCCACGGAAACGAAGCTCGGGCAGAAGCCCTTCAGACACGAGAAGTCCTTGTTGCAGGTGGACTGGTTGATCTGGCGCTTCGTGCCGAACTCGGTTTCGAGCGGCTCGACGGAAAGGCAGT
Organism: Paraburkholderia sp. A1RI_3L; assembly: GCF_048957895.1. Classification (NCBI taxonomy): domain Bacteria; kingdom Pseudomonadati; phylum Pseudomonadota; class Betaproteobacteria; order Burkholderiales; family Burkholderiaceae; genus Paraburkholderia; species Paraburkholderia sp. A1RI_3L. The sequence continues at coordinate 241,523 of NZ_JARCHA010000001.1, read as the reverse complement.
TCGACTGCACCGAACAGTCGCCGCAGCCTTCGCACACCGCTTCGTTGATGACGACGCGGCGTGCCGGATCGGGGTACGCGCCGCGCTTGCGGCGGCGGCGCTTTTCGGTGGCGCAGGTCTGGTCGTAGATCAGGATCGTCGTGCCGGCGATCTCGCGCAGTTCGCGCTGAATGGCGTCAAGCTGGTCGCGATGATGGATCGTCACGCCCGGCGCGAGCAGCGTGCCGGGGTGGCCTTCGTATTTCTGCGGCTCGTCGGTGACGATCACGATCTTCTTCGCGCCTTCGGCGGCGAGCTGGTGCGTGATCTGCGGCACGGTGAGCACGCCGTCCACGGGCTGGCCGCCCGTCATCGCGACCGCGTCGTTGTAGAGAATCTTGTAGGTGATGTTCGCCTTCGACGCGATCGCCTGGCGAATCGCGATCAGGCCGGAGTGGAAGTAGGTGCCGTCGCCCAGATTCGCGAACACGTGCTGGTCGTTCGTGAACGGTGCCTGGCCGACCCACGCCACGCCTTCGCCGCCCATCTGGCTGAAGGTGCTCGTGCTGCGGTCCATCCACACAGTCATGTAGTGGCAGCCGATGCCGGCCATGGCGCGCGAACCTTCGGGCACGTTGGTCGACGTGTTGTGCGGGCAGCCCGAGCAGAACCAGGGCTTGCGTTCCACCTGCACGCGCGGCTTGGCGAGCGCTTTCTCCTTCGCTTCGATTACCGCGATGCGGGTGGCGATGCGCGCGCGCACCTCGGCGGGCAGGTCGAACTTGTCGAGCCGCGTGGCGATGGCCTTGGCGATGATGGCGGGCGAAAGTTCGTAGTGCGCGGGCAGGAGCCAGTTGCCCATCGGCACCGACCATTCGCCGCCGGCGCCGCCCTTCTCGTCGAACTTGCCGTAGACGCGCGGACGCTGGGCGTCGGGCCAGTTGTACAGCTCTTCCTTGATGGCGTATTCGAGAATCTGGCGCTTCTCTTCCACCACCAGAATCTCTTCGAGCCCGCGTGCGAACGCCTGCGCGCCCTGCGCTTCGAGCGGCCACACGCAGCCCACCTTGTACAGGCGAATGCCGATGCGCGCGCAGGTGGCGTCGTCGAGCCCGAGGTCGGTGAGCGCCTGCCGCACGTCGAGATACGCCTTGCCGCCGGTGATGATGCCGAAGCGCGCATTGGGCGATTCGATCTCGACGCGGTCCAGTTTGTTGGCGCGCACGTAGGCGAGCGCCGCGTACCACTTGTAGTCGAGCAGCCGGGCTTCCTGCACGAGCGGCGGATCGGGCCAGCGGATGTTGAGACCGCCTTCGGGCATCGCGAAGTCGCCAGGCAGCACGATATTCACGCGATGCGGATCGATCTCCACCGACGCCGACGACTCCACCACGTCCGTCACGCACTTCATTGCGACCCAGAGACCCGAGTAGCGGCTCATGGCCCAGCCGTGCAGACCGAAGTCGAGATATTCCTGAACGTTCGAGGGGAACAGCACCGGCAGGCCGCACGCCTTGAAGATGTGCTCGGATTGATGCGCGAGCGTGGACGACTTGGCGGCGTGATCGTCACCGGCCAGCACGAGCACGCCACCGTGACGCGACGAGCCGGCCGAGTTGCCGTGCTTGAAGACGTCGCCACAACGGTCCACGCCGGGGCCTTTGCCGTACCACATGGAAAACACGCCGTCGTACTTCGCGCTGGGGTACAGGTTGACCTGCTGCGAGCCCCACACGGCGGTGGCGGCGAGGTCTTCGTTGACGCCCGGCTGGAACACGATCTGGTGCGCGGCGAGATGCTGCTTTGCCTTCCAGAGCGACTGATCGAGGCCGCCGAGCGGCGAGCCGCGATATCCGGAGATGAACCCTGCTGTATTGAGACCGGCCGTCTTGTCGCGTTCCTGCTGGAGCATCGGCAGGCGAACCAGCGCCTGGATGCCGCTCATGTACGCGCGGCCGCGTTCGAGGGTGTATTTGTCGTCGAGTGTGACGGACGTTAGCGCGGCTTCGAGCGACGCTCGCTGACCTGCGTCTAGCGGGGCATTCATTATGTGTACTCCTCCATCTACCAATCCGTTTGGATCGCCAGAACTGCTGTGCCTCGGCATCTCGTGAATGCTTCGGCCGGGGTCGCCATATTGGCGTCTTTTTCGCGATGGTAGCACTGGTGAAAACCCGCCGCAGGAAGCCAGAAATCCCGATTGCAGCGGCCTTTCGGCTGTGATTGCGGTGCGAATCGTCGCGCCCATTGTGGCCTGCGTATGACAGGCGATGTGTCCGAATGAATCGCGATGTAACGGCCTGTAAAAGCCTGCTCCGGATGGGAACCGCTCTTGAAAAGCCGGTCTAATCCCCCACCTGTGCGGACCGCGTCCTGTTCCCCCGCACGTTGTGGGGCACCTCCCGCGCAGGTAGTTCAGAAAAAGGAGTACGCATGAACCATCGAAACATCCAGACCTTCCTGATGGTCTCGGCCGCATTTTTCGCCATGAGCGCGCCGCTGCGTTCGAACGCATCCAGCAACGAGGGCGGCAACAATGCGTTTGCCAATGCAACCGCCCGTATGACAACCCGCTGTGCGCCGGCTCAGGTCGGTACGCGTCGCTTTGGCGCATCCGCTCAGTCCAGCGACGAGAGCGAGCAATCGTGATGCGACGTCGCGCGCCGCTTGCCTCTACCTGAAGGCAGATAGCGGGTAGCGCGATACGGCATCGTCCGTTTTAGTGCCGCGGCCTGTCAGGACGCGGCGGTTCCAAAGGAGCAAAGGGCGAAGATCTGCGGATCCTCGCCCTTTTTTGTGCGCGCGTTATGCCGCTACCCGGCTGTGCCGGGCGCGGCCCGACGCTTACGCCTTGTCTTGCACCACGCCGCGGCGAATCTGGTCGAGTTCGATCGATTCGAACAGCGCCTTGAAGTTGCCCTCGCCAAAGCCCTGATTGCCCTTGCGCTGGATGATCTCGAAGAAGATCGGGCCGATCTGGTTTTCGGTGAAGATCTGCAGCAGCAGGTCGTCCGGTGCGCCGTCCAGGAGAATCTTCCGCTTCTTCAGTTCATCGAGCGGTTCGCCATGGCCGGGAATGCGGCGATCGACCAGTTCGTAGTAAGTGGCCGGCGTGTCGAGCAGCGCGATGTTCGAGGCGCGCAAGCCGTCGACGGTGCCATAGATGTCGTTGGTGCCGAGCGCAATGTGCTGGATGCCCTCGCCGTGGTAGGCGTCCAGATACTCCTGGATCTGGCCTGCGGTCTCCGAGCCTTCCTCGTTGATCGGAATGCGGATCTTGCCGCACGGCGACGTCATGGCCTTCGACTTCACGCCCGTCACCTTGCCCTCGATGTCGAAGTAGCGGATCTCGCGGAAGTTGAAGAGGCGCTCGTAGAACTCGGCCCATTCGCGCATGCGTCCGCGGTGGACGTTGTGGGTCAGGTGGTCGATGTAGGTGAGGCCGTGGCCGGCAGGGTTCGGGTTCGCGCCCGCAATCGGCTCGAAGTCGACGTCGTAGATGCTGATGTCGCCGATGCTGCCCGGCGCCGCGCCGTTCTTGCCGCGCCAGCGGTCGACGAAGTAGATGAGCGAGTCGCCGATACCCTTGATGGCCGGAATGTTGAGCTCCATTGGGCCGGTCTTGTTGTCGAAGCCCCAGGCACCGCGTTCCAGCGCGTGGCGGTAGGCCTTCGCGGCGTCCTGCACACGGAAGGCGATGGCGCAGATAGACGGGCCGTGCAGGCGCGCGAAGCGTTGCGCGAACGAATCCGGCTCGGCGTTGACGATGAAGTTGATGTCGCCCTGGCGGTAGAGCGTGACGTCCTTGTGGCGGTGGCGCGCCACGGCGGTGAAGCCCATGCGCTCGAACAGCTGGCCGAGTGCTTTCGGGTCGGGGGCGGTGTATTCGATGAACTCGAAGCCGTCGGTGCCGACGGGATTCTCCCAGACGGGAACCTGCATGTCTCTCTCCTGATTGCGGGTGCTGTTTGGCTGATGGGCCGTAGGCCGGTATGAGCGAAAAGTTTATCCGCGACGGTGAGACGAAAACTTGCGATTTGGGTTGTGAGTGAATACGATCGAGCTATTTATTGCCACCCATTCCAGCTTATATGGCAGAAAATGACCAAAATCGAGATTGATGCGATCGACCGACGGATTCTCGCCATCCTCCAGGAGAACGGGCGACTCTCGAACCAGGAGATCGCCGAGCGGGTGAATCTGTCGCCTAGCCCTTGCCTGCGGCGCATTCGCCGGCTCGAGGAAAGCGGCGTGATTCGTGGCTACGTTGCGTTGCTCGCGCCACAGAAGCTCGGGCTCGATCTGCTTGCGTACGTGAGCGTGCGGCTGGAGAAGCGAGGCGGCCCGCTACCGTCGATGCCGGCAGCCGGCGGCCCGGGTTCACCGGCGCGCGCCGGCGCGACCCACGCGGAACTGTTTCGAGCGGCGGTACAGGCGTGGCCCGAAGTGGTGGCGTGCCACGCGATGACGGGCGACATGGACTATCTACTGCGCGTGCAGGTGGAAGACATGGCGCATTTCTCGCGCTTCATGCAGGAGCAACTGCTGCATCATCCGTCGGTGATCGACGTGAAGACGAGCTTTTCGCTGGAAACGTTCAAAGAGACCACGGCGTTGCCGATTCCTTGAAGCGCAGGGTGAGGAATGGGGATGTTCGGGTGAGGCGCTGCGGCCAAAGGCATCGAGGCCGGCAAGGGGGCAGAAAAGCAGAAGGGCGGCCAAGGCCGCCCTTCGTCGTTTGTCGTTGCCATTACGACAGGCGCCATCGCGGCGCCACGCGCTGCGATGCGTTCGCTCAAGCCGCGATAGCGTGCGGCAGGATCGACTCGATGATCTTCGATGCCTGACGCGCCTGGCGCTTCAGCGCGTAATCGAATGCCGCGGCTTGTTCCTGAAGCATTTCCGCGATGATGCTCGTCTGGTCCGCAGGCGGCAGCGTGAGGTAGGCGTCGGCTTCGCCGTAGGCGTACTCGATCTTCATGCCGGCCTTCTTGGCGATGTGCATCATCGTGCTGTTGCGCGACAGGCAGTGCATGTAGAGCGTGGTGACGTGGGTATTGCGGCTGCGGATGGCCGCGCGCTCGAACAAGCGCGTGCCGATGCCCTGGCCGCGCGCGCTTTCGGTCACGGACACGCCGAACTCGGCTGTGCGCTTGTCGCCTTCGGCGGGCAGGTAGGCGAGGTGACCGACACCCACCAGCTGCAACTGCTGGTCGAACACGCCGAACACGGTGTCGCGCGAGAAGTCGAGCGTGCGAACGTAGTTTTCGATCACGTGGTCGGGAACGACCTGGCCGAAACGCAGGAGCCGGTCGTCTTCGCCGAGCGCGAGAAAGTGACCGAGCAACCGCTCACGGTCGAGGGAGGTCAATTCCCGCACCAGCGCAGGCGCGCGACCGGCCGGCAACAGGCGATCGACCGTTTCGATCGGCTCGTCGGTAAGGGCGGTGGGCGTGTTCATGGCGGGTTCTCCTTCCTGTTCGTCAACCGCGTGATGCGGCGCGACACGAATTCTATCGGAGAAGGGTGCCAATAACTAGGGAAAACCCCGATTCCCGGCTGAGTCCGCGCTCTAGTGCAATTTGGCGCTAATTTTAAGTTGTTGTTTTTATGTGATTTTTTGTTGATGCTTCGCGCATGACACTGTTGTGGCATGCCGACGGACAAAGCGTCGCACCCATGCTGCTTTGCAAAATCAGGCGGCTCAGGCGCTGATGAGACCGTGGTCTATCACCGCGACCACCTGTTCCGCGAAATCGCGATAGCCCATGCGCCCGCCCGGCTTCAGCCAGGTAAACGTCCAGTTGATCATGCCGAACACCATCATCGTGAGCGCCGTCTGGTTTTCGCGGGTGACCCGTTCGGGATAGGCCCGCGACAGTTGCCGCGCGAACGCCGCGACCACGTCGCGCTGGCGGTTCAGGATGATTTCGCGCTGCGCATCCTCCAGATATTTGACGTCGTTGAGGAGCGCCACGTGTCGGCTATGCGACGTCTCGTACTCGGCGAGAAAGGCGCGGACCAACTCGGCGAAGGTTTCGCGCTCGTCGAGGCCGCGCCGCTGGCTTGCGCCCTCCACCTCCGCGATGATCAGCATCAGCCGCTTGGTGTAGCGGTCGAGCAGGTCGAAGAGGATGGCTTCCTTGCTCTCGTAGTAGTGGTAGAGCCGCGCCTTGGAGGTTCCGCTTGCCGCCGCGAGGTCGGCCATCGACGTGCTCGGATAGCTCGTCTGCGCGAACTTGCCGGCTGCGAGTTCGAGAATCTGATCGCGTTGAGTATCGTGATCGGGAGCGCGGGTGCGGGCCATGGTTGTTGTTCTGGTCGGGTTGTCTACAGCGAAGCGATCAAGCCCGGCGACGGGCGATGACGTAGCAAAGGCCGCTCGCGCGCCAGCGTACCGGGCGCGCGAGCGGCCTTAGTGTAAGCGGATCGTGCGCGGCGTTCCAGCCGCTCTAGCGCTCGTCGTAGCTCACCACCACGCGCTCGCTGACCGGATGGCACTGGCACGTCAGCACGAAGCCGTCGCGAATTTCCTGCTCTTCGAGCGTGTAGTTGCGGTCCATTTTCACCTCGCCTTCCAGCACCTTCGCGCGGCAGGTGCAGCAAACGCCGCCTTTGCACGCGTAGGGCAGCGCAAGCCCCGCGCGCAGGCCGACGTCGAGCAGACTTACGCCTTCGTACGGCAGACGCAGCCGGCGCGTCTTGCCGTCGAGCACGATTTCGAGGTCGGCGGCGGGCGTGTTCCCGGTAATCTCGACGGGCGGCACACCGGCCTGGGGCAGCGGCGAGCCGAAGCGTTCCACATGGATCTTTTCCTGCGCAAGGCCGGCGTCGCGCAACGCGCGCTCGGCGGCGTCCATCATCGGCGCGGGGCCGCAGATGAACGCTTCGTCGATGCTGTTCGCCGGGAGCAGCGTTTCAAGAAACGCGGCGCACTTGGCCTCGTCGAGCACGCCGTTGAAAAGCTCGACTTCCTGCAGATCGTCGGAGAGCACGTGGTAGAGCGCGAACCGGTTCATGAACCGGTTCTTCAGGTCTTCGAGCGTCTCGGCGAACATGATCGAATCGACGCTGCGATTGCCGTAGACCAGCGCAAACGTGCTGCGCGGCTCCGCTTCGAGCGTCGTCTTGACGATGGCGAGCACTGGCGTAATGCCGGAGCCGCCGGCGAACGCCACGTATTGCTTGCCGTTCTCGGCGTTCAGATGCGTGAAGAAGCGGCCGTCGGGCGTCATCACGTCGATCGTGTGGCCGGGTTGCAGCGTGTCGAAGGCAAAGTTCGAGAAACGGCCGCCGCGCACGCGCTTGATGCCGATGCGCAATTCGCCGTCGCGATCGTAGTCGGTGACGCCGACGCAGATCGAATACGAGCGGCGCGTCTCTTCGCCGTCGATGTGGGCCTTGAGCGTGACGAATTGCCCTTGCGTGAAACGGTACGCTTCGCGCAGCTCGGGCGGCACGTCGAACGCGACTGAGACGGCGTCGGCGGTCTCGGGCCGGACTTCGCGGATGCGCAGCGGGTGAAATTCCGGGGTGGCCATAGTCAATAGGGTTTGAAATAGTCGAAGGGTTCGCGGCAATCGAGGCAGCGGTACAGCGCCTTGCACGCCGTGGAGCCGAATTGCGAGAGACGCTCGGTATGCAGCGACCCGCAGTGCGGGCACGCAGGCGACGCGAGCGCAGCAGGCGGCACGAAGCGCAACGCTTTTTCGGTGGCGGTCTTCTGACCCGCGACTGTCGCGGCATCGCCGCCGCACTGCCCGGTGGGCGGTGCGATGCCGTACGTACGCAGCTTTTCGCGCGCTTCGGCGGTGATCCAGTCAGTGGTCCAGGCAGGCGCCAGTACGGTTTCGATCCGGCAGGGCCCAAGACCTGTGACTTCGAGCGCGTGAGCGATGTCTTCCGCGATCTGCGCCATCGCGGGGCAGCCCGAGTACGTCGGCGTAATGACGACTTCGAGCACGCCGTCCGCGGCGCGGCGCACGTCGCGCAGAATGCCCAGTTCGCGGATCGATACGACCGGGATCTCGGGATCCGGCACCCCTTCGAGCGCGGCCCAGGCGCGTTCGAGCATCGATTCGGCGCTCGAATCGGTGCTCGCGCGGGACGTGTCTGCAGCTGTGGTCATTGCTGAGTTCCGCAAGTGCCTTGGTGATCGGGACGCGGGTGGACGGCTACCACGTCGCGCCGGGATGTTGCCGCGCGAGGCTCTGCATCTCGGCGAGCAAATAGCCCATGTGCTCGGAGTGCTCGCCGTGCTTGCCGGTGGTCACGTGCTTGACCGGCACCGGCAGCGCGAGCGTGGCTTCTTCGAACGCGGCGCGGATGTCTTCATTCCAGGCGGCTTCGAGGTCGGCCGTTTTCGGACCGATGCCTGCCGCGACGATCGCGTCTTCCACGGCGTCCGACGCGAACAGCTCGCGCGTGTAAGGCATCAGATAGTCGAGCGCGGCCTGGGCGCGACGATGCGATTCGGCTGTGCCGTCGCCGAACCGGATCAGCCAATCGCGCGCGTGATGCAGGTGGTAGCGCGTTTCCTTGAGCGACTTCGCGGCGATAGCGGCGAGCACCTCGTCGGACGACGCCGTGAGCGCGGTCCAGAGATGCGCCATTAGCGTCGCATACAGGAAATTGCGCACGATCGTGACGGCGTAGTCCTTCTCCGCGTGCGCCGTGCCGGCGAGCGGGCCGTAGTGCGGCAGCTCGACGAGCGTGTAGTTGGCGAATTCGCGCTCGGCGCGGAAGTACGCGTAATCGTCTTCGGTGCGCGAGCGTCCGTTCAGCGCGGCTTCCAGCGTGGCCGCGTGCGTGTACAGCAGCCGCGCCTGGCCGATGAGGTCGAGGCTCATGTTGGTGAGCGCGATGTCCTCTTCGAGCACCGGGCCGTGGCCGCACCACTCGGCGTTGCGCTGGCCGAGAATCAGCGCCGTGTCCGCGAGGCGCAGCACGTAGGTGAGGTGATCTTGCGTGGGCGTCATGGTGCGCGTTACATGTGGTTGACTTCGTCGGGCAGCGTGTAGAACGTCGGGTGACGATAGATCTTGTCGCCCGCAGGCTCGAAGAGCGCGTCCTTCTCGTTCGGGTCCGACGCGGTGATCGCCGACGACGGCACCACCCAGATGCTCACGCCTTCCTGGCGCCGCGTGTAGACGTCGCGGGCCATGCGCAGCGCCATCGACGCGTCCGCCGCGTGCAGGCTGCCGCAATGCTTGTGATCGAGCCCTTGCTTGCTGCGCACGAACACTTCCCAGATGGGCCATTCCTTGTTCATCGTGAATCTCCTGGAGTCTCTTGCTGATCGTTCGTTCGGCCTGGTTTTGTGCCGTTGTGCCGTGTAGTTCCTGGGCCCGCGGCGCTGTGAAGCGATTTGTGCGGGCGGCCGGCGTGGGCGTCAGGCGGCTTGCTGGGCGGCGCGCAGGCGTATTTTTCTGCGTGAGCGATGGCGGCTTCGCGCACCCAGGCGCCATCGTCGTGTGCCTTGACGCGGGTGGCGAGCCGCTCGCGGTTGCACGGGCCGTCGCCGTTCACGACGCGCCAGAACTCGTCCCAGTCGATCACGCCGTAGTCATAGTGGCCGCGCGCTTCGTTCCAGCGCAGATCGGAGTCGGGCAGTGTGACGCCGAGAACCTTGGCCTGTTCGACCGTGGCATCGACGAATTTCTGCCGCAGATCGTCGTTCGAAATGCGCTTGATGCCCCATTTCGTCGACTGGTTGCTGTGGATCGAATCGGCATCGCTCGGGCCGAACATCATCAGGACCGGCCACCACCAGCGGTTCACCGCCTGTTGCACCAACTCGCGCTGCGCCTCGGTGCCTTTCATCATGGCGAGGAGGGCGTCGAAGCCTTGCCGCTGGTGAAACGACTCTTCCTTGCAGATGCGGATCATGGCGCGCGCGTAGGGACCGTACGAGCAGCGGCACAGCGGAATCTGGTTCATGATCGCCGCGCCGTCGACGAGCCAGCCGATCACGCCGACGTCGGCCCAGGTGGGCGTCGGGTAATTGAAGATGCTCGAGTACTTGGCCTTGCCGGCGTGCAGTGCGTCGATCAACTGGTCGCGCGAAACGCCGAGCGTTTCCGCGGCGCTATAGAGATAAAGGCCGTGGCCGCCTTCGTCCTGCACCTTGGCCAGCAGGATTGCCTTGCGCTTGAGGCTGGGCGCGCGGGTGATCCAGTTGCCCTCGGGCAGCATGCCGACGATCTCGGAGTGCGCGTGCTGTGAGATCTGGCGCACGAGTGTTTTGCGATAGGCGTCGGGCATCCAGTCCTGTGGCTCGATTTTTCCGTCGGCCGCGATCGTGGCGTCGAAGTGGGCCTGCTCGGGCGAGCCGGCGCCGGCATCGAGCGGTGCGACGTTGCCGGGAATGTCGAGGGATTGCGTGTACATGGCGGGCGCTCTCGTGCGAAGTTTGTCCGTAGGGCGCAGTATAAACCAACCGACCGGTCGGTTGGTTTGATTTTCCAAAGCGGCGCGGAGGTGCCGGTCGGCGCGGGGCGGCGCGCGCAGGCAGCGTCACGGGCGCGGGGAGTCGGGCTTGCCGCAGGCCTGTCTTGTCTCGCTTCGTCCGGTCCGTCGATCAGGCACAATGGCCGCCTTCCTTCTTCCAGATTCCCCACATCGCTTCAGCATGAAAATTCTTACTCTGGCTGGTGTGCTCGGACTGCTGTTGCCGCTCGCGTCGCCGGCGCTTGCTGCCACTCTCGCCGCTCCTGCCGCTCCTGCCGATACCGAGGCGCACTGGGTCGCCGCCTGGGCGACGGCGCTCCAGCCTATCCCCCAGCGGGCCGAGCTGCCGCCGCTCTATCGGGCGCCCGAGGTGCCGGGGCGTACGGTTCGGCAGATCGTCTATCCAACCGTGAGTGGGCACGTCGTCCGGATTCGCGTCAGCAATGAGTATGGACGGACGGCGCTCGTGATTCGTGGTCTGCGCATTGCGCGGTCGATGGGCGGAGCGAGCATCGACCCTGCGCGAGACGTTTCGATTACGTTCGGCGGCAAGCTGGGGGTGTCGGTGCCCGCGGGGGCGGATGTTGAAAGCGACCCTGTGTCGATCGAGATCGCAGCGGGAACGCCTTACGCGATCAGCTCCTATATGGGGCAAGAGCAGACGATGGTCGCGTGGCACCGGGTGGCCAGCCAGATCAATTACGTCTCGTCGCCCGGGGACCACGTCGCGGATGCTTCGGGCGCAGGCTGGCGCCAGCGGTTCACCCAGTATGCGTGGGTGAGCGGGCTCTCGGTGGAAGCGCCGGGCGCGACGACGATCGTTGCGATCGGCGACTCGATCACAGATGGTATGCGCTCGACCATCAATCGCAATCAACGCTGGCCGGATGAACTGGCGCGGCGGCTCGCCGGCGAGCGGGAGCAGTCGATCGGCGTGGTGAATCTGGGGATCAGCGGCAACCGCTTGCTCAGTGACTCGCCCTGCTACGGCGAAGCGCTCGAGAAACGTTTCGAGCGGGACGCGCTCGCGCAGCCGGGTGTGAGGGCGGTCGTTCTGCTGATCGGCATTAACGACATCAATTTCGCCGCAATGCCGCCGCACGCTGGGCTCGATTGTGATTACCCGCATACCCAGGTTACGGCGCAAGCGCTGATCGACGGCTACAAGCGCCTGATCGCCGAGGCTCACCGCCGCGGCGTGCGAGTCTACGGTGCGACGTTGACGCCGGCCTCATTGCCGTCCCAGAGGGAGGCGATCCGGCTTGCCGTGAACAACTGGATCCGGACCGGCGGCGCTTTCGACGGCGTAGTGGATTTCGATGGCGCCCTCCGCGATCCCGCGCAGCCGGATCGGCTTCGGGCCGCGTACGACAGCGGCGATCACGTCCATCCGGGCGACCGAGGCTACGCGGCTATGGCACAGGCGGTGCCGCATGCTGTCGTGGCCGCAGCGGCGGGGAACTGAGCGCGGCGGAGGCGGGTCTGGAAAAAAATCCCCGTCATCCCCTTGTCATGTGGGCGGTGTTGGCCTACTATTCGCCTCCCCGTTGCGAACACGGGCCGCTGCGGGAAACGGCGGGGCGCGAAGCCGGCAGATTTTTAAGCGGATGCGAAATTATCTGTTGACGAAGCGGCAAAGAGTCTTCATAATCTCGTTTCTCTGCTGCTGATGCAGCGACGCAGGCGGTGCTGGAGGGAAGTGACTCTGGTGGCGGTGCGAACGATCTTTAAAAACTTACAGCCGATAAGTGTGGGCGCTTGATGGCGGCGTGCCCCGGTGACGTTATGTTGCCGGGCAAGCAAAGGTATCAAGAGTCTCACACGGTAAGGAATAGGAAGTGAAGCAATTCACGACCTGTCAGTACCGAGTTGAGCGACCTGTCCGGAGACGGACAGAGACAGTAACAGGTTTGAACTGAAGAGTTTGATCCTGGCTCAGATTGAACGCTGGCGGCATGCCTTACACATGCAAGTCGGACGGCAGCGCGGGCTTCGGCCTGGCGGCGAGTGGCGAACGGGTGAGTAATACATCGGAACGTATCCTGGAGTGGGGGATAGCCCGGCGAAAGCCGGATTAATACCGCATACGCTCTGAGGAGGAAAGCGGGGGACCTTCGGGCCTCGCGCTCAAGGGGCGGCCGATGGCGGATTAGGTAGTTGGTGGGGTAAAGGCCTACCAAGCCGACGATCCGTAGCTGGTCTGAGAGGACGACCAGCCACACTGGGACTGAGACACGGCCCAGACTCCTACGGGAGGCAGCAGTGGGGAATTTTGGACAATGGGGGCAACCCTGATCCAGCAATGCCGCGTGTGTGAAGAAGGCCTTCGGGTTGTAAAGCACTTTTGTCCGGAAAGAAATCATCGGGGCCAATACCCCTGGTGGATGACGGTACCGGAAGAATAAGCACCGGCTAACTACGTGCCAGCAGCCGCGGTAATACGTAGGGTGCGAGCGTTAATCGGAATTACTGGGCGTAAAGCGTGCGCAGGCGGTGCTGTAAGACCGATGTGAAATCCCCGGGCTTAACCTGGGAACTGCATTGGTGACTGCAGCGCTGGAGTATGGCAGAGGGGGGTGGAATTCCACGTGTAGCAGTGAAATGCGTAGAGATGTGGAGGAACACCGATGGCGAAGGCAGCCCCCTGGGCCAATACTGACGCTCATGCACGAAAGCGTGGGGAGCAAACAGGATTAGATACCCTGGTAGTCCACGCCCTAAACGATGTCAACTGGTTGTTGGGGATTCATTTCCTTAGTAACGTAGCTAACGCGTGAAGTTGACCGCCTGGGGAGTACGGTCGCAAGATTAAAACTCAAAGGAATTGACGGGGACCCGCACAAGCGGTGGATGATGTGGATTAATTCGATGCAACGCGAAAAACCTTACCTACCCTTGACATGTACGGAACCCTGCCGAGAGGTGGGGGTGCCCGAAAGGGAGCCGTAACACAGGTGCTGCATGGCTGTCGTCAGCTCGTGTCGTGAGATGTTGGGTTAAGTCCCGCAACGAGCGCAACCCTTGTCCCCAGTTGCTACGCAAGAGCACTCCGGGGAGACTGCCGGTGACAAACCGGAGGAAGGTGGGGATGACGTCAAGTCCTCATGGCCCTTATGGGTAGGGCTTCACACGTCATACAATGGTCGGAACAGAGGGTTGCGAAGCCGCGAGGTGGAGCCAATCCCAGAAAACCGATCGTAGTCCGGATTGCAGTCTGCAACTCGACTGCATGAAGCTGGAATCGCTAGTAATCGCGGATCAGCATGCCGCGGTGAATACGTTCCCGGGTCTTGTACACACCGCCCGTCACACCATGGGAGTGGGTTTTGCCAGAAGTGGCTAGTCTAACCGCAAGGAGGACGGTCACCACGGCAGGATTCATGACTGGGGTGAAGTCGTAACAAGGTAGCCGTATCGGAAGGTGCGGCTGGATCACCTCCTTTCCAGAGCAGCGCGTCCAAAGTCAGAGCGCTCACACTTGTCGGCTGTATGAATGACAGACTCAGGGGTCTGTAGCTCAGTCGGTTAGAGCACCGTCTTGATAAGGCGGGGGTCGTTGGTTCGAATCCAACCAGACCCACCAACTTTGTCTGTGACGGGCAGTCCCCTGCAGGAGTCGGTGAGGGGGGCATAGCTCAGCTGGGAGAGCACCTGCTTTGCAAGCAGGGGGTCGTCGGTTCGATCCCGTCTGCCTCCACCAGTCCCCAGCGCGCAGTGTCGGTGAGACACGGGTACTGCGCCCTGGCGACTGCCAGCCAGACGGCATGAGGTTGATGTCGCTGTCGTTCTTTAACAATCAGGAAGCAGCAGTAATTTGACTGATGCGAAAGCGCCTTGTGAGATGGGCGTGAGTAGGTCAGTCAGGGTTGTGATTGTATCGAAAGTATCTCAGGGCCATCGAAGGATGGCATTGGAATACGGCACAACGCTAAAACTCAACCTGTAGCGGTCGAGGTCTGTTCCCTGTGTGGGAAGAGACACACCCGTTATAGGGTCAAGCGAACAAGTGCATGTGGTGGATGCCTTGGCGATCACAGGCGATGAAGGACGCGGTAGCCTGCGAAAAGCTCCGGGGAGCTGGCAAACAAGCTTTGATCCGGAGATGTCCGAATGGGGAAACCCACTCCTTCTGGAGTATCCGTGGCTGAATACATAGGCCATGTGAAGCGAACGCGGCGAACTGAAACATCTAAGTAGCCGCAGGAAAAGAAATCAACCGAGATTCCCAGAGTAGTGGCGAGCGAAATGGGAGCAGCCTGTACTCTTTATCTGAACTGTTAGCCAAACGCTCTGGAAAGTGCGGCCATAGCGGGTGATAGCCCCGTAGGCGAAAACAGGTTGGAAGAACTGGGTGTACGACAAGTAGGGCGGGACACGTGAAATCCTGTCTGAAGATGGGGGGACCATCCTCCAAGGCTAAATACTCGTGATCGACCGATAGTGAACCAGTACCGTGAGGGAAAGGCGAAAAGAACCCCGGGAGGGGAGTGAAACAGATCCTGAAACCGCATGCATACAAACAGTCGGAGCCTCGAAAGGGGTGACGGCGTACCTTTTGTATAATGGGTCAGCGACTTACATTCAGTGGCGAGCTTAACCGTATAGGGCAGGCGTAGCGAAAGCGAGTCCGAACAGGGCGTCCAGTCGCTGGGTGTAGACCCGAAACCAGGTGATCTATCCATGGCCAGGCTGAAGGTGCGGTAACACGTACTGGAGGGCCGAACCCACTGACGTTGAAAAGTCAGGGGATGAGCTGTGGATAGGGGTGAAAGGCTAAACAAACCTGGAAATAGCTGGTTCTCTCCGAAAACTATTTAGGTAGTGCCTCGTGTATCACCTTCGGGGGTAGAGCACTGTCATGGTTGAGGGGTCCATTGCGGATTACCTCGCCATAGCAAACTCCGAATACCGAAGAGTGCAATCACGGGAGACAGACATCGGGTGCTAACGTCCGGTGTCAAGAGGGAAACAACCCAGACCGCCAGCTAAGGTCCCCAAACATGGCTAAGTGGGAAACGAAGTGGGAAGGCTAAAACAGTCAGGAGGTTGGCTTAGAAGCAGCCACCCTTTAAAGAAAGCGTAATAGCTCACTGATCGAGTCGTCCTGCGCGGAAGATGTAACGGGGCTAAGCCATGTACCGAAGCTGCGGATGCGAGCTTGCTCGCATGGTAGGAGAGCGTTCCGTAAGCCTGCGAAGGTGCACCGGAAGGTGTGCTGGAGGTATCGGAAGTGCGAATGCTGACATGAGTAGCGATAAAGGGGGTGAAAGGCCCCCTCGCCGTAAGCCCAAGGTTTCCTACGCAACGTTCATCGGCGTAGGGTGAGTCGGCCCCTAAGGCGAGGCAGAAATGCGTAGCTGATGGGAAGCAGGTCAAGATTCCTGCACCGGCGTGAAATGCGATGGGGGGACGGATCGCGGAAGGTTGTCCGGGTGTTGGAAGTCCCGGTCGCTGCATTGGAGAAGGTGCCCTGGCAAATCCGGGCACGCAATTCAAGGGTGTGGCGCGAGCTTCTTCGGAAGCGAAGCAACTGGAAGGGGTTCCAGGAAAAGCCTCTAAGCTTCAGTTTCACGTTGACCGTACCGCAAACCGACACAGGTGGGCGAGATGAGTATTCTAAGGCGCTTGAGAGAACTCGGGAGAAGGAACTCGGCAAACTGGTACCGTAACTTCGGGATAAGGTACGCCCTGGTAGCTTGACCGGCCTGCGCCGGAAGGGTGAAGGGGTTGCAATAAACTGGTGGCTGCGACTGTTTAATAAAAACACAGCACTCTGCAAACACGAAAGTGGACGTATAGGGTGTGACGCCTGCCCGGTGCCGGAAGATTAAATGATGGGGTGCAAGCTCTTGATTGAAGTCCCGGTAAACGGCGGCCGTAACTATAACGGTCCTAAGGTAGCGAAATTCCTTGTCGGGTAAGTTCCGACCTGCACGAATGGCGTAACGATGGCCACACTGTCTCCTCCCGAGACTCAGCGAAGTTGAAGTGTTTGTGATGATGCAATCTACCCGCGGCTAGACGGAAAGACCCCATGAACCTTTACTGCAGCTTTGCATTGGACTTTGAACCGGTCTGTGTAGGATAGGTGGGAGGCTGTGAAGCGTGGACGCCAGTCTGCGTGGAGCCAACCTTGAAATACCACCCTGGCTTGTTTGAGGTTCTAACCCAGGTCCGTGAATCCGGATCGGGGACAGTGCATGGCAGGCAGTTTGACTGGGGCGGTCTCCTCCCAAAGCGTAACGGAGGAGTACGAAGGTACGCTAGGTACGGTCGGAAATCGTGCTGATAGTGCAATGGCATAAGCGTGCTTGACTGCGAGACCGACAAGTCGAGCAGGTGCGAAAGCAGGTCATAGTGATCCGGTGGTTCTGTATGGAAGGGCCATCGCTCAACGGATAAAAGGTACTCTGGGGATAACAGGCTGATACCGCCCAAGAGTTCATATCGACGGCGGTGTTTGGCACCTCGATGTCGGCTCATCTCATCCTGGGGCTGTAGCCGGTCCCAAGGGTATGGCTGTTCGCCATTTAAAGAGGTACGTGAGCTGGGTTTAAAACGTCGTGAGACAGTTTGGTCCCTATCTGCCGTGGGCGCTGGAAGTTTGAGGGGGCCTGCTCCTAGTACGAGAGGACCGGAGTGGACGAACCTCTGGTGTACCGGTTGTCACGCCAGTGGCATCGCCGGGTAGCTATGTTCGGAAGAGATAACCGCTGAAAGCATCTAAGCGGGAAACTCGCCTCAAGATGAGACTTCCCCGGGGCTTCGAGCCCCTTGAAGGGTCGTTCAAGACCAGGACGTTGATAGGCCGGGTGTGGAAGCGCAGTAATGCGTTAAGCTAACCGGTACTAATTGCCCGTAAGGCTTGATCCTATAACCGGTGTGTTTCAGCACACCGCTACAGTTGCGCGTTGTGCCCAGTCACAACCCCACAGTTACATACGCTGCTTCCCGATTGGCTGCGCCGCAGCCGGGCCTCATACCGGCCCCGCCCACGCGACGCAGCAACCCGTCATGCCTGATGACCATAGCGAGTCGGTCCCACCCCTTCCCATCCCGAACAGGACCGTGAAACGACTCCACGCCGATGATAGTGCGGATTGCCCGTGTGAAAGTAGGTAATCGTCAGGCTCCTTACCCCGCAAAGACCCCGCCACCCATATGGCGGGGTCTTCTGCTTTGGGCGCGTGCTTATAAGTGAGAACGCCTTGGGGGGGATTCCCGTAGTTGATGCTTGACATCAATCGGTTACTCCCCCATAATCATCCGTTCTCTGCGGAGGGGTGCCCGAGTGGCTAAAGGGGGCAGACTGTAAATCTGTTGGCTTACGCCTACGTTGGTTCGAATCCAACCTCCTCCACCAGAATTGCTAAGCTGAGGTCGCGGCAGGAAATCGAAGGCCCTTGCGGGTGTAGCTCAATGGTAGAGCAGAAGCCTTCCAAGCTTACGACGAGGGTTCGATTCCCTTCACCCGCTCCAGCGCACAAAAAGTATCGCCCATGTGGCTCAGTGGTAGAGCACTCCCTTGGTAAGGGAGAGGTCGGCAGTTCGATCCTGCCCATGGGCACCAGCGAGTGTCAGTGATAGTTTGCGCCCAGCGCAACGTACGGAAAAATCCTCTTAGGAGTCGAAAATGGCTAAGGGTAAATTTGAGCGGACCAAGCCGCACGTGAACGTGGGCACGATCGGTCACGTTGACCACGGCAAGACCACGCTGACGGCGGCGATTGCGACGGTTCTGTCGGCGAAGTTCGGCGGTGAGGCGAAGAAGTACGACGAGATCGACGCGGCGCCGGAAGAAAAGGCCCGCGGCATCACGATCAACACGGCGCACATCGAGTACGAAACGGCCAACCGCCACTACGCACACGTTGACTGCCCGGGTCACGCGGACTACGTGAAGAACATGATCACGGGTGCAGCGCAGATGGACGGCGCGATCCTGGTGTGCTCGGCCGCGGACGGTCCGATGCCGCAGACGCGCGAGCACATCCTGCTGGCGCGCCAGGTGGGCGTGCCGTACATCATCGTGTTCCTGAACAAGTGCGACATGGTGGACGACGCCGAGCTGCTCGAGCTGGTGGAAATGGAAGTGCGCGAGCTGCTGTCGAAGTACGACTTCCCGGGCGACGACACGCCGATCATCAAGGGTTCGGCCAAGCTGGCGCTGGAAGGCGACAAGGGCGAGCTGGGTGAAGTGGCGATCATGAACCTGGCCGACGCGCTGGACACGTACATCCCGACGCCGGAGCGCGCGGTGGATGGCGCGTTCCTGATGCCGGTGGAAGACGTGTTCTCGATCTCGGGCCGCGGTACGGTGGTGACGGGTCGCGTCGAGCGTGGCGTGGTCAAGGTTGGCGAGGAAATCGAGATTGTCGGTATCAAGCCGACGGTGAAGACGACCTGCACGGGCGTGGAAATGTTCCGCAAGCTGCTGGACCAGGGCCAGGCGGGCGACAACGTCGGTATCCTGCTGCGCGGCACGAAGCGTGAGGAAGTGGAGCGTGGCCAGGTGCTGGCCAAGCCGGGTTCGATCACGCCGCACACGCACTTCACGGCTGAGGTGTACGTGCTGAGCAAGGACGAAGGCGGCCGTCACACGCCGTTCTTCAACAACTACCGTCCACAGTTCTACTTCCGTACGACGGACGTGACGGGCTCGATCGAGCTGCCGAAGGACAAGGAAATGGTGATGCCGGGCGACAACGTGTCGATCACGGTGAAGCTGATTGCACCGATCGCGATGGAAGAAGGCCTGCGCTTCGCCATCCGTGAAGGTGGCCGTACCGTCGGCGCCGGTGTCGTCGCCAAGATCATCGAGTAAGCCAGCTAGTTCTCGTTGATCGGTTGTTTCGGGGTTGGCGACATCGTCAACCCCAAATGGTTTAGGGGTATAGCTCAACTGGCAGAGCGTCGGTCTCCAAAACCGAAGGTTGGGGGTTCGATTCCCTCTGCCCCTGCCAAATTCTCGCGCTCGTCGCGATGTTCGTTAAGGTGTTATGGCGAATCCTTCCTCCGTCGAAACTGTAAATACTTCCGGTGACAAGCTTCTGCTCGTCGCGGGCGTATTGTTGGTGGTGGCCGGGTTCGTAGGCTTTTTCTGGCTCGGTAGCCAGGAATGGTACGTCCGCGGTGCCGCGCTGGCCGTTGGCGTGGTCGCGGGTGTGCTGGTCGGTTTGCTCTCGGCGCCCGGTAAAGGCTTTATCGCGTTCGCCAAGGACTCGTACCGGGAAGTTCGCAAGGTTGTCTGGCCTACCCGCAAGGAAGCCACGCAGACCACCTTGGTGGTTTTCGGCTTCGTGCTGGTCATGGCCGTGCTCCTCTGGATCAGCGATAAGTCCATCGAATGGGTGATTTTCTCGGTGATTCTGGGTTGGAAATGATATGAGCGATACTCCGGCATCCCCGAGCGGAAAACGTTGGTACGTCGTGCACGCCTACTCCGGCATGGAGAAGAGCGTGCAACGTGCGCTTCAGGAGCGCATTGAGCGCGCCGGCATGCAAGACAAGTTCGGTCAGATTCTCGTTCCGACCGAAGAAGTGGTTGAAGTGAAGGGCGGTCACAAGTCTGTGACCGAGCGCCGTTTCTTCCCGGGCTACGTGCTCGTCGAGATGGAAATGACCGACGAGACGTGGCATCTCGTGAAGAACACCGCCAAGGTGACGGGATTTGTGGGCGGTGCGCGTAACCGACCCAGTCCGATCTCGCCGCGCGAAGTCGAAAAGATCATGTCGCAGATGCAGGAAGGCGTGGAGAAGCCGCGTCCGAAGACCCTGTTCGAAGTTGGCGAGATGGTCCGGGTGAAGGATGGTCCGTTTACGGACTTCAACGGTAGCGTCGAAGAAGTCAATTACGAAAAGTCGCGCGTCCGCGTTTCTGTCACTATTTTTGGTCGCGCAACGCCGGTTGAACTCGAGTTCGGCCAGGTCGAGAAGCTTTGATCCAGATTTCGCGGATCGCGCCGGTAAGGCGCGATCCGCCTTTCGCGCTTACGGTCCGCGTAATGGCCGTTGAGGAGCGTCAGTAGTCAGTTCATCGGCGAACGCGCGTTACTACTCACCGAACGCTCACGCGTTCCACTGAGGTTTTCAAATGGCAAAGAAAATTATCGGCTTTATCAAGCTGCAGATTCCTGCGGGTAAAGCCAATCCGTCGCCCCCCGTCGGTCCGGCGCTGGGTCAGCGCGGTCTGAACATCATGGAGTTCTGCAAGGCGTTCAACGCGCAGACTCAAGCCATGGAACCGGGCCTGCCCGTTCCGGTGGTCATCACCGCTTTCGCCGACAAGAGCTTCACGTTTGTTCTGAAGACGCCGCCGGCAACGGTTCTGATCAAGAAGGCCGCGAAGATCGACAAGGGTTCGAGCAAGCCGCACACCGACAAGGTCGGCTCGATCACGCGCGCTCAGGCCGAAGAGATCGCCAAGACGAAGATGCCGGATCTTACGGCAGCTGATATGGACGCAGCGGTTCGCACGATCGCTGGCAGCGCCCGCTCGATGGGCATCACCGTGGAGGGCGTGTAAATGGCCAAGCTTTCTAAGCGTCTGCAGGCATACGCGAACAAGGTCGACCGTCAGAAGCTGTATCCGATCAACGACGCGCTCGCGCTCGTGAAGGAATGCGCAACGGCGAAGTTCGACGAATCGATCGACGTGGCCGTGCAACTCGGCATCGATGCGAAGAAGTCGGACCAGGTCGTTCGTGGCTCCGTCGTGCTGCCCGCTGGTACCGGCAAGTCGGTTCGCGTGGCCGTGTTCGCGCAAGGCGACAAGGCCGAGCAGGCTCGCGCCGCAGGTGCGGAAATCGTCGGGATGGAAGATCTCGCCGAGCAGATCAAGGCTGGCAATCTGAACTTCGACGTCGTGATCGCCTCGCCGGACACGATGCGTGTGGTCGGTACGCTGGGCCAGATTCTCGGCCCGCGCGGCCTGATGCCGAACCCCAAGGTTGGCACCGTGACGCCGGACGTGGCTACCGCAGTCAAGAACGCGAAGGCCGGTCAGGTGCAATTCCGTGTCGACAAGGCCGGCATCATCCACGCGACCATCGGTCGTGCCTCGTTCGAACCCGCAGCGCTGCGCAGCAACCTCGATGCACTCGTCGACGCGCTGAACAAGGCAAAGCCGGCAACGAGCAAGGGCGTGTACCTGCGCAAGATCGCCGTGTCGAGCACGATGGGTGTGGGCGTGCACGTCGATCAGGCAACGCTCGCCGCGCAGTAATCGTTTTGTCGCTTCGCTGCCGGACAGGGCGGAGCGTTTAAGGGCTTTGGGCGGTCGCGGGATGGCAGGGTGCATCACGCGGCCGGTTGTCAAAGACCGTTGGTGGAGCGTAGTAGTTGGACGTCTCCTTAATGCAAACCAACGCAGATGGCGAACCCGAAAAGGTTTTGAAGTGCTGAAGCAGGTTGTCGTGCGCAGCAATGCGGGCGGGAACCGGCTGAAATACTCCGGACTGGTCGGACGCCGTTGTTGAACCCGATGCACAAGGCTCGTGCCGCGTGTATCGAATCTGGAGGCTAACCGTGCCACTCAACAAGGAAGACAAGCAAGCCGTCGTAGCTGAGGTTTCCGCGCAAGTTGCGAAAGCCCAGACGATGGTTCTTGCTGAGTATCGTGGGATTGCGGTTGGCGATCTGACCAAGCTGCGCGCGAAAGCGCGCGAGCAGCAGGTGTACCTGCGCGTGCTGAAGAATACGTTGGCACGTCGTGCAGTTGAAGGTACCCCGTTTGCTCCGCTGGCAGAGCAGATGACTGGCCCCCTGATCTACGGCATCTCGGAAGATGCCATTGCCGCTGCGAAGGTCGTCAACGACTTCAGCAAGGGCAATGACAAGCTGATCATCAAGGCCGGTGCCTATGAAGGCAAGGTGATGGACAAGGCTGGCGTGCAAGCGCTTGCCAACATCCCGAGTCGCGAGGAACTGCTCTCGAAGCTGTTGTTTGTCATGCAGGCTCCGGTTTCTGGCTTCGCGCGCGCATTGGCTGCGCTGGCGGAGAAGAAGCAGGGCGAAGCTGCGTAACGAACTTCAGTCTGGCGAGATCTGCGGACAGGATCGCTGGCTGTATCCGAATTCAATCTAGGAGTATTTCAAATGGCAATCGCAAAAGAAGACATCCTCGAAGCCGTTGGCGCGATGTCGGTTCTGGAACTGAACGAGCTGGTCAAGGCGTTCGAAGAGAAGTTTGGCGTGTCGGCTGCTGCAGTGGCAGTGGCAGGCCCGGCCGGTGGCGGCGGTGCAGCTGCAGCCGCTGAAGAGCAGACCGAATTCACGGTCGTGCTGACCGAAACCGGCGGCAACAAGGTTGCCGTGATTAAGGCTGTTCGCGAACTGACGGGCCTGGGCCTGAAGGAAGCGAAGGACCTAGTCGACGGTGCACCGAAGCCCGTTAAGGAAGCGGTGCCCAAGGCTGCTGCTGACGAAGCGAAGAAGAAGCTGGAAGACGCAGGCGCGAAGGCTGAAATCAAGTAAGTTCCGGCGCGCTGTGCGAAGGCTGGCGGTTTTCACACCGCCGGCCTTTTTGTGCTTTGTGGGGACCGTGTTTTTGCACCTGCCGGGTGCGGACCTTCGGGCCCCAGAAGCCAAAGAAAATCGCCTTTCCAGACCTTCGGGTCACGATTGAACGGCGCTTCTCTTTGTCTTCTGAAGCGACTGCAGAAGGCAAGTTTGGTCGGGCAGCGGGCAACACTGGCATCCGCTGCCGTCAGCCAGCGGTTGGTAGCGGCCAACCACCAAGCTTCTAAGGCTCGTTCAAGCCATCGGACGGCCATCGGGTCTCAGTCGGTGAACACTCGGGTCGTACCTGTCGGGCAATCCTGCCCCCGGCAACCCCGCCGTGATTCGGAGATCGTATGCAATATTCCTTCACCGAGAAGAAGCGTATTCGCAAGAGTTTCGCGAAGCGCCCCATCGTTCACCAGGTTCCTTTCCTGCTGGCCACCCAGCTTGAATCATTCAGCACATTTCTGCAAGCAGATGTGCCCACGCCGCAGCGCAAGCCTGAAGGCCTGCAAGCGGCGTTCTCGTCCGTGTTCCCCATTGTTTCGCACAACGGGTTTGCTCGCCTCGAGTTCGTCAGCTACGCGCTTTCGCCACCCGCATTCAACATCAAGGAATGCCAGCAGCGCGGCCTGACGTATTGCTCCGCGCTGCGCGCGAAGGTGCGTCTGGTATTGCTCGACAAGGAGTCTCCGAGCAAGCCGGTCGTCAAGGAAGTGAAGGAGCAGGAAGTGTACATGGGCGAAATTCCGCTCATGACGCCGACCGGCTCGTTCGTGATCAACGGCACGGAACGTGTGATCGTGTCGCAGCTGCACCGCTCGCCTGGTGTGTTCTTCGAACACGACAAGGGCAAGACGCACAGCTCCGGCAAGCTGCTGTTCTCCGCGCGCATCATTCCTTACCGCGGCTCGTGGCTCGACTTCGAATTCGATCCGAAGGACGTGCTGTACTTCCGCGTGGACCGTCGCCGCAAGATGCCGGTCACGATCCTGCTGAAGGCCATTGGCCTCACGCCGGAACAGATCCTCGCGAACTTCTTCGTGTTCGACAACTTCACGCTGATGCCGGAAGGCGCGCAGATGGAGTTCGTGCCCGAGCGTCTGCGGGGTGAAGTCGCGCGTTTCGACATCACGGACCGTGATGGCAATGTGATCGTCCAGAAGGACAAGCGCATCAACGCGAAGCACATTCGCGACCTCGACAACGCCAAGACGAAGTTCATCTCGGTGCCCGAGGACTATCTGCTCGGCCGCGTGCTGGCCAAGAACATCGTCGACAGCGAAACGGGCGAAGTGATCGCCAACGCGAACGACGAAGTCACGGAAAGCGTGCTCGAGAAGCTGCGCGAAGCGGGCATCAAGGACTTCCAGACGCTCTATACGAACGATCTGGACCAGGGCCCGTACATCTCGTCGACGCTGCGTGTCGACGAAACCGCCGACCGCATGGCCGCACGCATCGCGATCTACCGCATGATGCGTCCGGGCGAGCCGCCCACCGAAGAAGCGGTCGAGGCACTGTTCAACCGTCTCTTCTACAGCGAAGACGCGTACGACCTCTCGAAGGTCGGCCGTATGAAGTTCAACCGCCGCGTGGGCCGCGATGAAATCACGGGCCCGATGACGCTGCAGGACGACGACATCCTCGCGACCATCAAGATCCTCGTCGAGCTGCGTAACGGCAAGGGCGAAGTGGACGATATCGACCACCTCGGCAATCGTCGCGTGCGTTGCGTTGGCGAACTGGCGGAGAACCAGTTCCGTGCCGGTCTCGTGCGCGTCGAGCGCGCGGTGAAGGAACGCCTGGGTCAGGCCGAAAGCGAAAACCTGATGCCGCACGACCTGATCAACTCGAAGCCGATTTCGTCGGCCATTCGCGAGTTCTTCGGTTCGTCGCAGCTGTCGCAGTTCATGGACCAGACCAACCCGCTGTCGGAAATCACGCACAAGCGTCGTGTTTCCGCACTGGGCCCGGGCGGTCTGACGCGTGAGCGCGCAGGCTTCGAAGTGCGTGACGTGCACCCGACCCACTATGGCCGCGTGTGCCCGATCGAAACGCCGGAAGGTCCGAACATCGGCCTGATCAACTCGCTCGCGCTGTACGCGCACCTGAACGAGTACGGCTTCCTCGAAACGCCGTACCGCAAGGTCGAAGACGGTAAGGTCACGGACCAGATCGATTACCTGTCGGCGATCGAAGAAGGCCGTTACGTGATCGCGCAGGCGAACGCGGCAGTGGCCGACGACGGCACGCTCACCGACGAACTGGTGTCGTCGCGTGAAGCCGGCGAAACGCTGATGGTCACGCCGGATCGCATCCAGTACATGGACGTGGCGCCGTCGCAGATCGTGTCGGTGGCGGCTTCGCTGATTCCGTTCCTCGAGCACGACGACGCGAACCGCGCGTTGATGGGTTCGAACATGCAGCGTCAGGCTGTGCCGTGTCTGCGTCCTGAGAAGGCCGTGGTGGGTACGGGCATCGAGCGCACGGTGGCGGTCGACTCGGGCACGACGGTTCAGGCGTTCCGCGGTGGCGTGGTCGATTACGTCGACGCGGGCCGTATCGTGATTCGCGTGAACGACGACGAAGCCGTGGCCGGTGAGGTGGGTGTCGACATCTACAACCTCATCAAGTACACGCGTTCGAACCAGAACACGAACATCAACCAGCGTCCCATCGTGAAGGTGGGCGACATCGTCTCGCGCGGCGACGTGCTGGCCGACGGCGCCTCCACGGACCTGGGCGAGCTCGCGCTCGGCCAGAACATGCTGGTCGCGTTCATGCCGTGGAACGGCTACAACTTCGAAGACTCGATCCTGATCTCCGAAAAGGTGGTGGCCGACGACCGTTACACGTCGATCCACATCGAAGAGTTGAACGTTGTTGCTCGCGACACGAAGCTCGGACCGGAAGAAATCACGCGCGACATTTCGAATCTCGCGGAAGTGCAGCTGAGCCGTCTCGACGAGTCGGGCATCGTGTACATCGGCGCGGAAGTCGAAGCGGGCGACGTGCTGGTGGGCAAGGTGACGCCGAAGGGCGAAACGCAGCTCACGCCGGAAGAAAAGCTGCTGCGCGCGATCTTCGGCGAGAAGGCATCGGACGTGAAGGACACCTCGCTGCGCGTGCCGTCGGGCATGAGCGGCACGGTGATCGACGTGCAGGTGTTCACGCGTGAAGGCATCCAGCGCGACAAGCGCGCCCAGCAGATTATCGACGACGAGCTGAAGCGCTATCGCCTCGACCTGAACGACCAGCTGCGTATCGTGGAAGGCGACGCGTTCCAGCGTCTCGCACGCATGCTCGTGGGCAAGGTTGCGAACGGTGGTCCGAAGAAGCTCGCGAAGGGCACGAAGATCGACCAGGCGTACCTGGAAGACCTCGACCACTACCACTGGTTCGACATCCGCCTCGCGGACGAAGACGCAGCGGCGCAGCTCGAAGCCATCAAGGACTCGATCGAACAGAAGCGTCACCAGTTCGACCTCGCGTTCGAAGAGAAGCGCAAGAAGCTCACGCAAGGCGACGAACTGCCGCCGGGCGTGCTGAAGATGGTCAAGGTGTACCTCGCGGTGAAGCGCCGTCTGCAGCCTGGCGACAAGATGGCCGGCCGTCACGGTAACAAGGGCGTGGTGTCGAAGATCGTTCCGGTCGAAGACATGCCGTACATGGCCGACGGCCGTCCGGCCGACGTCGTGCTGAACCCGCTCGGCGTGCCGTCGCGGATGAACGTGGGTCAGGTGCTGGAAGTGCACCTGGGCTGGGCGGCGAAGGGTCTGGGCTGGCGTATCGGCGAAATGCTGCAGCGTCAGACGAAGGTCGAAGAACTGCGTGTGTTCCTGACGAAGATCTACAACGAGTCGGGCCGTGCGGAAGAGCTGGACAGCTTCTCGGACGACGAGATCATCGAACTCGCGAAGAACCTGCGCGAAGGCGTGCCGTTCGCGACGCCGGTGTTCGACGGTGCGACCGAAGAGGAAATGTCGAAGATGCTGGATCTGGCGTTCCCGGACGAGATCGCCGGGCAGCTGGGCATGACGAAGTCGAAGAACCAGGTCCGCCTCTACGACGGCCGCACGGGCGAAGCATTCGAGCGTACGGTGACGGTCGGCTACATGCACTACCTGAAGCTGCACCACCTGGTCGACGACAAGATGCACGCGCGCTCCACGGGTCCGTACTCGCTCGTGACGCAGCAGCCGCTGGGCGGTAAGGCGCAGTTCGGTGGTCAGCGCTTCGGTGAAATGGAAGTGTGGGCGCTCGAAGCGTATGGCGCATCGTACGTGCTGCAGGAAATGCTGACGGTGAAGTCGGACGACGTGACCGGCCGTACCAAGGTCTATGAAAACCTGGTGAAGGGCGACCACGTGATCGACGCCGGTATGCCTGAGTCGTTCAACGTGCTGGTGAAGGAAATCCGGTCGCTGGGTATCGACATCGACCTGGACCGGAACTAATCGGACTACTGGAGAGAAGCGATGAAAGCTTTGCTCGATCTATTCAAGCAAGTCCAACAAGAAGAAGTTTTTGATGCGATCAAGATCGGTCTGGCCTCGCCCGACAAGATCCGGTCGTGGTCGTTCGGTGAAGTCAAGAAGCCGGAGACTATCAACTACCGCACGTTCAAGCCGGAACGCGATGGCCTGTTCTGCGCCAAGATCTTTGGCCCGATCAAGGACTACGAGTGCCTGTGCGGCAAGTACAAGCGCCTCAAGCACCGCGGCGTGATCTGCGAGAAGTGCGGCGTCGAAGTGACGCTCGCCAAGGTGCGTCGCGAACGCATGGGCCACATCGAACTGGCCTCGCCCGTTGCGCACATCTGGTTCCTGAAGTCGCTGCCATCGCGTCTGGGCATGGTGCTCGACATGACGCTGCGCGACATCGAGCGCGTGCTGTACTTCGAAGCGTACGTGGTGATCGATCCGGGCATGACGCCGCTGAAGGCGCGGCAGATCATGACGGAAGAGGATTACTACAACAAGGTCGAGGAATACGGCGACGAATTCCGTGCCGAAATGGGCGCGGAAGGCGTGCGCGAACTGCTGCGTTCGATCAACATCGACGAGCAGGTCGAGACGCTGCGCACGGAACTCAAGAACACGGGTTCCGAAGCGAAGATCAAGAAGTACGCGAAGCGCCTCAAGGTGCTCGAGGCCTTCCAGCGTTCGGGCATCAAGCCCGAGTGGATGATTCTCGAAGTGCTGCCGGTGCTGCCGCCGGAACTGCGTCCGCTCGTGCCGCTCGACGGCGGCCGTTTCGCTACGTCGGACCTGAACGACCTGTATCGCCGCGTGATCAACCGTAACAACCGGTTGAAGCGTCTGCTCGAGCTGAAGGCACCGGAAATCATCGTGCGCAACGAAAAGCGCATGCTGCAGGAAGCCGTCGACTCGCTGCTCGACAACGGTCGTCGCGGCAAGGCGATGACGGGTGCGAACAAGCGTCCGCTGAAGTCGCTCGCCGACATGATCAAGGGTAAGGGCGGTCGCTTCCGTCAGAACCTGCTGGGCAAGCGCGTGGACTACTCGGGCCGTTCGGTCATCGTGGTGGGCCCGACGCTGAAGCTGCACCAGTGCGGTCTGCCGAAGCTGATGGCGCTCGAACTCTTCAAGCCGTTCATCTTCAACAAGCTCGAAGTGATGGGCGTGGCAACGACCATCAAGGCGGCGAAGAAGGAAGTCGAAAACCAGACGGCGGTGGTGTGGGACATCCTCGAAGAGGTGATCCGCGAGCACCCGGTGATGCTCAACCGTGCGCCGACGCTGCACCGTCTCGGCATTCAGGCTTTCGAGCCGGTGCTGATCGAAGGTAAGGCCATTCAGCTGCACCCGCTCGTCTGCGCGGCGTTCAACGCCGACTTCGACGGTGACCAGATGGCCGTTCACGTGCCGCTGTCGCTCGAAGCGCAGATGGAAGCGCGCACGCTGATGCTCGCGTCGAACAACGTGCTGTTCCCGGCCAACGGCGACCCGTCGATCGTGCCGTCGCAGGATATCGTGCTGGGTCTGTACTACGCGACGCGCGAGGCGATCAACGCGAAGGGCGAAGGCATGACGTTCACGGGCGTGTCGGAAGCGCTGCGCGCGTACGAGAACAAGGAAGTCGAGCTCGCATCGCGCGTCAACGTGCGGATTACCGAAATGGTCCGCAACGAAGACACGTCGGAAGGTGCGCCGCAGTTCGTGCCGAAGATCTCGCTGTATGCGACGACCGTCGGCCGCGCGATCCTCTCGGAAATCCTGCCGCACGGCCTGCCGTTCTCGGTGCTGAACAAGCCGCTCAAGAAGAAGGAAATCTCGCGCCTCATCAACACGGCGTTCCGCAAGTGCGGTCTGCGCGCGACGGTGGTGTTCGCCGACCAGCTGATGCAGTCGGGTTTCCGTCTCGCGACGCGTGCCGGTATTTCGATCTGCGTGGACGACATGCTCGTGCCGCCGCAGAAGGAAACCATCGTCGGCGACGCCGCGAAGAAGGTGAAGGAGTACGACCGTCAGTACATGTCGGGTCTCGTCACTGCGCAGGAACGCTACAACAACGTGGTCGACATCTGGTCGGCGACGTCGGAAGCGGTCGGCAAGGCGATGATGGAGCAGCTGTCGACGGAGCCGGTAACGGACCGCGACGGCAACGAGACGCGCCAGGAGTCGTTCAACTCGATCTACATGATGGCCGACTCGGGCGCCCGGGGTTCGGCGGTGCAGATCCGTCAGCTGGCCGGTATGCGCGGCCTGATGGCGAAGCCGGACGGCTCGATTATCGAGACGCCGATTACCGCGAACTTCCGCGAAGGTCTGAACGTGTTGCAGTACTTCATCTCGACCCACGGTGCACGTAAGGGTCTGGCTGATACGGCACTGAAGACCGCGAACTCGGGTTACCTGACGCGTCGTCTCGTCGACGTGACGCAGGATCTCGTGGTGGTCGAGGACGATTGCGGCACCTCGAACGGCGTGGCGATGAAGGCGCTGGTGGAAGGCGGTGAAGTGGTCGAAGCGCTGCGTGACCGGATTCTCGGCCGCGTGGCGGTGGCGGACGTCGTCAATCCCGAATCGCAGGAAACGCTGTACGAATCGGGCACGCTGCTCGACGAAGTTGCGGTCGAGGAAATCGAACGCCTCGGCATCGACGAAGTGCGCGTGCGTACGCCGCTCACCTGCGAAACGCGTTACGGCCTGTGCGCGGCCTGCTACGGCCGCGACCTCGGCCGCGGCTCGCTCGTGAACGTCGGCGAAGCGGTTGGCGTGATTGCGGCGCAGTCGATCGGCGAGCCGGGCACGCAGCTCACGATGCGTACGTTCCACATCGGTGGCGCGGCTTCGCGTGCGGCAGTCGCCTCGTCGGTCGAAGCGAAGAGCAACGGTACGGTGCGTTTCACTGCCTCGATGCGCTACGTCACCAACGCGAAGGGCGAGCAGATCGTCATCTCGCGTTCGGGCGAAGCGATCATCGCCGACGATCACGGCCGCGAGCGCGAGCGTCACAAGGTGCCTTACGGCGCCACGCTGCTCCAGCTCGACGGTGCGCAGATCAAGGCCGGCACGCAGCTCGCCACGTGGGACCCGATGACGCGCCCGATCATCACCGAGTACAGCGGTACGGTGAAGTTCGAGAACGTCGAGGAAGGCGTGACGGTGGCCAAGCAGATCGACGACGTGACGGGGCTTTCGACGCTCGTCGTGATCGACGTGAAGCGCCGCGGTTCGCAGGCCTCGAAGAGTGTGCGTCCGCAGGTGAAACTGCTCGACGCCAGCGGCGAAGAAGTGAAGATTCCGGGTACCGAGCACTCGGTGCAGATCGGCTTCCAGGTCGGCGCACTGATCACGGTGAAGGACGGCCAGCAGGTGCAGGTCGGTGAAGTGCTCGCGCGTATTCCGACGGAATCGCAGAAGACGCGTGACATTACCGGCGGTCTGCCGCGTGTGGCCGAACTCTTCGAAGCCCGTTCGCCGAAGGACGCGGGTATCCTGGCGGAAGTCACCGGTACGGTGTCGTTCGGTAAGGACACGAAGGGCAAGCAGCGTCTCGTTATCACGGACCTCGAGGGCAACCAGCACGAGTTCTTGATTGCGAAGGAAAAGCAGGTTCTGGTGCACGATGGTCAGGTCGTCAACAAGGGCGAAATGATCGTGGACGGACCGGCGGATCCGCACGACATCCTGCGTCTGCAGGGCGTCGAGGCGCTGTCGCGCTACATCGTGGACGAAGTGCAGGACGTGTACCGTCTGCAGGGCGTGAAGATCAACGACAAGCACATCGAAGTGATCGTGCGTCAGATGCTGCGCCGCGTGCAGATCGTCGACAACGGCGATACGCGCTTCATTCCGGGCGAACAGGTCGAGCGTTCCGACATGCTCGACGAGAACGACCGGATGATCGCGGACGACAAGCGTCCGGCCACGTACGAGAACGTGCTGCTGGGTATCACGAAGGCGTCGCTGTCCACCGACTCGTTCATCTCCGCGGCGTCGTTCCAGGAAACGACCCGCGTGCTGACCGAGGCGGCAATCATGGGCAAGCGCGACGATCTGCGTGGCCTGAAGGAAAACGTGATCGTCGGTCGCCTGATTCCGGCCGGTACGGGCCTTGCGTTCCACAAGGCACGCAAGAGCAAGGAGATGGCCGATCGCGAGCGCTTCGACCAGATCGCAGCCGAAGAGGCGTTCGACTTCGGTACGCCGGAAGCCCCGGCCGCCGAGCAGCAGCCTCACACGGGCGAGTAATCCGCAAGCGGCGCGAGCCGCTTCGGATGACCGCTTCGCACAAGCCGTCCAGTTTCGACTGGGCGGCTTTTTTATTTCTTGCCTCGCATTCGCTCGCTGGTGTCTCGCATGCGACGCCGGCTTGTCTTTGCCGACGCATGGCATCGTCCGCATGGCCAACGCAGTCCGATGGCCTGCATGACCGGCGCCTCGCGTTGGTAGAATTCCGGCTAATCCGCATTGCCCGTTCTCTTCCGCCTACATGTCCCGTTCGCTCGAAATTCTCAACGAAGTTTTTGGTTATCCCGCGTTCCGGGGGCAACAGGGCGAAATCGTCGAACATGTGGCGAGCGGCGGCGACGCCCTCGTGCTGATGCCCACGGGCGGCGGCAAATCGCTTTGCTATCAGATTCCGTCGCTCGTGCGGCGGGAGGCGGGGCAGGGCGCGGGCATCGTGGTCTCCCCGCTCATTGCGCTCATGCAAGACCAGGTCGCGGCGCTCACCGAGGTGGGTGTGCGTGCCGCTTACCTGAACTCGACGCTGTCGGGCGCGGAGGCCGCTGCCACGGAGCGTGCGCTGCGAGAGGGCGACATCGACCTTCTCTATGTCGCGCCGGAACGCTTGATGACGCCGCGCTTTCTCGAACTGCTCGAGCGCGCGCGCATCGGCCTCTTTGCCATCGACGAAGCGCATTGCGTGTCGCAGTGGGGGCACGACTTCCGGCCCGAATACATCCAGCTATCTGTGCTGCACGAACGCTTTCCGGCGGTGCCGCGCATCGCGCTAACGGCTACTGCGGACGCCATCACGCGCGACGAAATCGTGCATCGTCTCGCGCTCGACGAAGCGCGCATTTTCGTCTCGAGTTTCGACCGGCCCAACATCCGCTACCGCATTGTCGAAAAGGACAATGCGCGCGCCCAGTTGCTCGACTTCATTCGGGCCGAACACACGCGTGCGGACGGCACCACCGACGCCGGCGTCGTGTATTGCCTGTCCCGCCGCAAGGTCGAAGAAACGGCGGAGTGGCTGAAAGGGCAAGGCATCCGCGCGCTGCCGTACCACGCCGGCATGGAATTCGCCGTGCGGCAGGAACACCAGGAGATATTCCAGCGCGAAGAGGGCATCGTGATGTGCGCGACGATCGCCTTTGGCATGGGCATCGACAAGCCCGACGTTCGCTTCGTTGCGCACCTGGATTTGCCAAAGAGCGTGGAGGGCTACTACCAGGAAACCGGACGCGCAGGTCGCGACGGTCTGCCTGCAAACGCATGGATGGCCTATGGGCTGGGCGACGTCGTGCAGCAGCGCAAGATGATCGATGAGTCCGACGCCGACGACGCGCACAAGCGCGTGCAGACAAGCAAGCTCGACGCGCTGCTCGGCCTGTGCGAAACCGCTGCGTGCCGGCGCGTGCGGCTGCTCGCCTACTTCGGCGAAGAGTCGGGGCCGTGCGGCAACTGCGACACCTGCCTCGAACCTCCGGCCACATGGGACGCGACGCGCGAGTCGCAAATGGCGCTCTCATGCGTCTTCCGCGCGCAGCGTGCGAGCGGCTTCCACTTCGGCGCCGGGCATCTCATCGACATTCTGCGCGGCAACCGCAACGAAAAGATTCTTCAGCGCGGGCACGAGCAGCTCAGTACCTTCGGCATCGGTGCAGCGCTTTCCGAAGCGGAATGGCGCGCCATCTTCCGGCAACTCGTCGCCTTTGGCTACCTGGCGGTCGACCATGACGGCTTTGGCTCGCTCGTGCTCACGGAGGGGAGCAAGCGGGTGCTCAAGGGCGAGGAGACCGTGACGATGCGGCGCTACGTCAAGCCGGCCCGCGCACGGCAAGCGTCCGGCCGCACCAGCGAGCGCGCCGACCCGACGCTCGGCATGAGCGCACACGAGCGTGCGCGCTGGGACAGGCTGCGTGCATGGCGAACCGCTACGGCGAAGAGCGAGGGCGTACCGGCCTACGTCATATTTCACGACGCAACCCTGGCGGAAATCGCCCGCGTGCATCCCGACACCATTAACGACCTGCGCCATATTCCTGGCATTGGGGCCCGTAAGCTGGAACGGTTCGGTGACGAACTTCTCGAGGTCGTGAGCGCGGACTAATTGCGGCGACGCCGGAGGCCGTCCGTCACAACATCAGAAATGCTGCAAGCTATTGACGCGCTTGGCATTTCCCGAATATGATGCCGGGTTCCGGTTCTTGGGATGTCGGCGTGCGTTCGTTCCTATTGGTCACGCTGCCGGTGGTTTTCCCGTTCGGAGATTCGAAACGTATCGATTTTCGCTTTGCCCGGAAATGGATGCGTCGATTTTGTTCAATTTCAGGAATAAACAATGCCAACCATCAATCAACTGGTTCGCAAAGGCCGCACTTCGGAAGTCGCGAAGAGCAAGAGCCCGGCCTTGCAGGACTGCCCGCAGCGTCGCGGCGTGTGCACCCGTGTGTACACCACGACGCCGAAGAAGCCGAACTCGGCACTCCGTAAGGTCGCCAAGGTTCGCCTCACGAACGGTTTCGAAGTGATCTCGTACATCGGTGGTGAAGGCCACAACCTGCAGGAACACTCGGTTGTGCTGATCCGCGGTGGCCGTGTCAAGGACTTGCCGGGTGTGCGTTACCACATGGTTCGCGGCTCGCTGGATACCCAGGGCGTCAAGGATCGTAAGCAGGCTCGTTCGAAGTACGGCGCGAAGCGCGCCAAGGCTGCGAAGTAAGCAGTCGGGATGTCGCCTTCACGGGCGATAGAAGGCGGTGGTGCCGGATTCGCCGGTGCTGTCGAGTAAGTGGTCACCCGACCAGGCTGGTAAGTCGTCATGGATGAATCGGGTTAGTTGGTGGCCGCGGGGCAGGCGCAAATCGCCGCTCCAACTGAAAAAGTAAAGGAAGAAACATGCCGCGTCGTCGCGAAGTCCCCAAGCGGGAAGTGTTGCCGGATCCGAAGTTCGGTAACGTTGAAGTAGCAAAGTTCATGAACGTGCTGATGCTCTCGGGCAAGAAGTCGGTTGCCGAGCGTATCGTGTACGGCGCTTTCGAGCAGATCCAGACCAAGGGTGGCAAGGACCCGCTGGAAGTGTTCACTGTCGCACTCAACAACGTGAAGCCGGTGGTGGAAGTGAAGAGCCGCCGCGTGGGTGGTGCGAACTATCAGGTTCCGGTCGAAGTGCGTCCGTCGCGTCGTATGGCATTGGCGATGCGTTGGTTGCGCGAGGCCGCGAAGAAGCGCAGCGAGAAGTCGATGGCACTGCGTCTTGCTGGTGAACTGCTGGAAGCGTCCGAAGGGCGTGGTGGCGCAATGAAGAAGCGCGACGAAGTTCACCGGATGGCGGAAGCCAACAAGGCGTTCTCGCATTTCCGTTTCTAAGCGTCCCGACTTCGGGTCTAACGGAAAGAAATTCCGGGCGGGTGCGCTTGAAAAGCGCCTCGCCCGTTTGTGTTAAGGCGCATCGGGCCTATATATCCGCAGATGGATTCCCGGTTTGCCAACCCCATAGAGGAACAAAGTGGCTCGCAAGACTCCCATCGAGCGCTACCGCAATATCGGTATTAGCGCTCACATCGACGCCGGCAAAACGACGACGACCGAGCGCATCCTGTTTTACACCGGCGTGAACCACAAGATCGGTGAAGTGCACGACGGCGCTGCAACCATGGACTGGATGGAGCAGGAACAGGAGCGGGGCATCACGATTACGTCCGCTGCTACGACTGCCTTCTGGAAGGGCATGGGCAACAACTATCCGGAACACCGGATCAACATCATCGACACCCCGGGCCACGTCGACTTCACGATCGAAGTGGAGCGTTCGATGCGCGTGCTCGACGGCGCGTGCATGGTTTACTGTGCCGTGGGCGGCGTGCAGCCGCAGTCGGAAACGGTGTGGCGCCAGGCGAACAAGTACAAGGTGCCCCGTCTCGCGTTCGTCAACAAGATGGACCGTACCGGCGCGAACTTCTTCAAGGTCTACGACCAGCTGAAGACCCGCCTGAAGGCGAACCCGGTTCCCGTCGTGGTGCCGATCGGCTCGGAAGAAAACTTCAAGGGCGTCGTCGACCTCCTGAAGATGAAGGCGATCATTTGGGACGAAGCGTCGCAAGGCACGAAGTTCGATTACGTCGACGTCCCGGCTGAACTCGTCGATACGTGCAACGAGTGGCGCGAGAAGATGATCGAATCCGCCGCCGAAGCCAGCGAAGAGCTGATGGAAAAGTACCTCGGCGGCGAAGAGCTGAGCGAAGCGGAAATCGTCAAGGCGCTGCGTGATCGCACGATCGCCTGTGAAATCCAGCCGATGCTGTGCGGCACCGCGTTCAAGAACAAGGGCGTGCAGCGCATGCTCGACGCTGTGATCGACTTCCTGCCGTCGCCGGTCGACATTCCGCCGGTGAAGGGCGAACTCGAAAGCGGCGAAACGGCGGAGCGCAAGGCGTCGGACGACGAGAAGTTCTCGGCGCTCGCGTTCAAGATCATGACGGATCCGTTCGTCGGCCAGCTGATCTTCTTCCGCGTCTACTCGGGTGTGGTGAATTCGGGCGACACGGTGCTGAACTCGACCAAGGACAAGAAGGAACGCCTTGGCCGTATTCTGCAGATGCACGCCAACCAGCGCGAAGAAATCAAGGAAGTGCGCGCGGGCGACATCGCCGCGGCTGTGGGCCTGAAGGAAGCGACCACTGGCGACACGCTGTGCGATCCCGCCCACCCGATCGTGCTCGAGCGCATGGTGTTCCCGGAGCCGGTGATCTCGCAGGCCGTCGAGCCGAAGACGAAGGCCGACCAGGAAAAGATGGGTCTCGCGCTGAACCGTCTCGCGCAGGAAGATCCTTCGTTCCGCGTGCAAACGGACGAGGAATCGGGCCAGACGATCATCTCGGGCATGGGCGAGCTGCACCTCGAAATTCTCGTCGACCGCATGAAGCGCGAATTCGGCGTGGAAGCGACTGTCGGCAAGCCGCAGGTGGCGTACCGCGAAACGATCCGTAGCACGGCGAAGGACGTGGAAGGCAAGTTCGTCAAGCAGTCGGGCGGTCGCGGCCAGTACGGTCACGCCGTCATCACGCTGGAGCCGAACGAGCAGGGCAAGGGCTACGAGTTCCTCGACGAGATCAAGGGTGGCGTGATTCCGCGTGAATTCATTCCTGCTGTCGACAAGGGTATCGTCGAAACGCTGAAGAACGGCGTGCTGGCTGGCTTCCCGGTCGTGGACGTGAAGGTTCACCTGACGTTCGGTTCGTACCACGACGTGGACTCGAACGAAAACGCGTTCCGCATGGCTGGCTCCATGGCGTTCAAGGAAGCGATGCGCCGCGCAACGCCGGTGCTGCTCGAGCCGATGATGGCTGTCGAAGTCGAGACGCCGGAAGACTACATGGGCAACGTGATGGGCGACCTGTCGGGCCGCCGCGGCATCGTGCAGGGCATGGAAGACATGGTGGGCGGCGGCAAGATCGTGCGCGCCGAAGTTCCGCTGTCGGAAATGTTCGGCTACTCCACGTCGCTGCGTTCGCTCACGCAAGGTCGCGCAACGTACACGATGGAATTCAAGCACTACGCAGAAGCCCCGCGTAACGTGGCCGACGCGATCATCAACGCGAAGGCGAAGTAATCGTCGGCGTCCTGTCACCGATTCACTTTTTTTGAAAGAAGAGAAACATGGCTAAAGGTAAATTTGAGCGGACCAAGCCGCACGTGAACGTGGGCACGATCGGTCACGTTGACCACGGCAAGACCACGCTGACGGCGGCGATTGCGACGGTTCTGTCGGCGAAGTTCGGCGGTGAGGCGAAGAAGTACGACGAGATCGACGCGGCGCCGGAAGAAAAGGCCCGCGGCATCACGATCAACACGGCGCACATCGAGTACGAAACGGCCAACCGCCACTACGCACACGTTGACTGCCCGGGTCACGCGGACTACGTGAAGAACATGATCACGGGTGCAGCGCAGATGGACGGCGCGATCCTGGTGTGCTCGGCCGCGGACGGTCCGATGCCGCAGACGCGCGAGCACATCCTGCTGGCGCGCCAGGTGGGCGTGCCGTACATCATCGTGTTCCTGAACAAGTGCGACATGGTGGACGACGCCGAGCTGCTCGAGCTGGTGGAAATGGAAGTGCGCGAGCTGCTGTCGAAGTACGACTTCCCGGGCGACGACACGCCGATCATCAAGGGTTCGGCCAAGCTGGCGCTGGAAGGCGACAAGGGCGAGCTGGGTGAAGTGGCGATCATGAACCTGGCCGACGCGCTGGACACGTACATCCCGACGCCGGAGCGCGCAGTGGATGGTGCGTTCCTGATGCCGGTGGAAGACGTGTTCTCGATCTCGGGCCGCGGTACGGTGGTGACGGGTCGCGTCGAGCGTGGCGTGGTCAAGGTTGGCGAGGAAATCGAGATTGTCGGTATCAAGCCGACGGTGAAGACGACCTGCACGGGCGTGGAAATGTTCCGCAAGCTGCTGGACCAGGGCCAGGCGGGCGACAACGTCGGTATCCTGCTGCGCGGCACGAAGCGTGAGGAAGTGGAGCGTGGCCAGGTGCTGGCCAAGCCGGGTTCGATCACGCCGCACACGCAC
The DNA here is from genome assembly GCF_048957895.1 of Paraburkholderia sp. A1RI_3L. Lineage (NCBI taxonomy): Bacteria > Pseudomonadati > Pseudomonadota > Betaproteobacteria > Burkholderiales > Burkholderiaceae > Paraburkholderia > Paraburkholderia sp. A1RI_3L. The sequence continues at coordinate 203,316 of NZ_JARCHA010000001.1, read as the reverse complement.
TTCACGGCTGAGGTGTACGTGCTGAGCAAGGACGAAGGCGGCCGTCACACGCCGTTCTTCAACAACTACCGTCCGCAGTTCTACTTCCGTACGACGGACGTGACGGGCTCGATCGAGCTGCCGAAGGACAAGGAAATGGTGATGCCGGGCGACAACGTGTCGATCACGGTGAAGCTGATTGCGCCGATCGCGATGGAAGAAGGCCTGCGCTTCGCCATCCGTGAAGGTGGCCGTACCGTCGGCGCCGGTGTCGTCGCCAAGATCATCGAGTAAAATCGCTGGTTTGCAGTAACAGCAGTAAGTGCCCGGGGCCGGGCACCTGCCTCCCCGGCAGGCGTCCGGTCCTACGTTCTTTCTTAATCCGGCGGTGCAATATCGCCTCGCTCTTTTTCAAGGAATCGTCATGCAAAACCAGAAAATCCGCATCCGCCTGAAGGCTTTCGACTACCGCCTGATCGACCAGTCGGCCGCCGAGATTGTCGACACGGCCAAGCGGACTGGTGCAATCGTCCGCGGCCCGGTGCCGCTGCCGACGCGTATCCAGCGTTTCGACATCCTGCGTTCGCCGCACGTCAACAAGACGTCGCGCGACCAGCTCGAGATCCGTACTCACCTGCGTCTGATGGACATCGTCGACCCGACGGACAAGACTGTCGACGCGCTGATGAAGCTCGATCTGCCGGCAGGCGTGGACGTCGAAATCAAGCTGCAGTAAGGGTTTCAGGCGCTGCCGCTCACACGGGCGGCGCTAAGTCATTGATTGCTTGCGAAAAACGAAAGGCCTCGCTATAATGCTAGGCTTTTCGCGCATTTGCGCAAAAAGCCAGTGTTTTGCTGTGGGCCTGAAGGCGCTGAAAGCGTCCGTCAAGTCCCGGTAATCAGCTGGCACTTTGTAAATTAGCCCCGACCAATCGCAGTCGGGAATGGAGAAAACGATGAGCCTTGGACTCGTAGGTCGCAAGGTTGGCATGACCCGTATCTTCACGGCTGAAGGGGATTCGATTCCCGTCACCGTGCTGGACGTGTCCGACAACCGCGTGACGCAGATCAAGACTGTTGAAACCGACGGCTACACGGCTGTTCAGGTTGCGTTCGGTACGCGCCGTGCATCGCGCGTGACGAAGCCGCTCGCAGGTCATCTCGCCAAAGCCGGTGTTCAGGCCGGTGAAATCCTCAAGGAATTCCGCATTGATGCCACCAAGGCTGCCGAGCTGTCCGCCGGCGCTGTGGTTGGCACCGATCTGTTCGAAGTGGGCCAGAAGGTCGACGTGCAGGGCGTGTCGATCGGTAAGGGCTACGCCGGTACCATCAAGCGTTACAACTTCAGTTCGGGCCGTGCATCGCACGGTAACTCGCGCTCGCACAACGTGCCGGGCTCGATCGGTATGGCGCAGGATCCGGGTCGCGTGTTCCCGGGCAAGCGCATGACTGGTCACATGGGTGACGAGACCGTAACGGTCCAGAACCTCGAGATCGCTCGCATCGACGCAGACCGCAAGCTGCTGCTCGTGAAGGGTGCCGTTCCGGGTGCGAAGGGCGGCAAGGTTTTCGTGACGCCGGCCGTGAAAGCGCGTGCCGAGAAAGGAGCGAAATAATGGAACTTAAGCTCCTGAATGCCAATGGTCAGGAAGGCGCCGCGGTCAACGCGTCGGACGTCGTGTTCGGTCGTGACTACAACGAAGCCCTGATCCACCAGATCGTCATTGCGTACCAGGCGAACGCGCGCAGCGGTAACCGCGCCCAGAAGGATCGCACGGACGTCAAGCACACCACCAAGAAGCCGTGGCGTCAGAAGGGTACGGGCCGCGCTCGTGCCGGTATGTCGTCGAGCCCGCTGTGGCGCGGCGGTGGTCGCATCTTCCCGAACTCGCCGGAAGAAAACTTCTCGCACAAGGTCAACAAGAAGATGCACCGCGCAGGTCTGTGCTCCATCTTCTCGCAGCTGGCCCGCGAAGGCCGCATCTCGGTGGTCGAGGACCTCACGCTCGAAGCGCCGAAGACGAAGCTGCTGGCCGAAAAGTTCAAGGCTATGGGTCTCGAGTCCGTGCTCGTCATTACTGACACGGTCGACGAAAACCTGTACCTCGCGTCGCGCAACCTCGCCCACGTGGCGGTTGTCGAGCCGCGTTACGCCGACCCGCTGTCGCTGATCTACTTCAAGAAAGTGCTGATCACGAAGGCTGCGGTCGCCCAGATCGAGGAGTTGCTGTCATGAGCGAGATTCGCAAGAACGATCATCGTTTGATGCAGGTTCTGCTCGCGCCGGTGATCTCCGAAAAGGCGACGCTGGTTGCCGACAAGAACGAACAGGTTGTGTTCGAAGTTGCGCCGGACGCGAACAAGCAGGAAATCAAGGCTGCTGTCGAGCTGCTGTTCAAGGTGGAAGTCAAATCCGTCAACGTGCTGGTCACGAAGGGCAAGAGCAAGCGCTTTGGCCGTTTCGTGGGTCGCCGCAAGGACGTGAAGAAGGCCTACGTCTGCCTGAAGCCCGGCCAGGAAATCAACTTTGAAGCGGAGGCCAAGTAATCATGGCACTCGTTAAAGTTAAGCCGACCTCGCCGGGCCGCCGCGCGATGGTCAAGGTGGTCAACAAGGAACTGCACAAGGGCAAGCCGTTCGCACCGCTCGTCTCGAAGCAGAGCTCGACCGCCGGCCGTAATAACAACGGCCACATCACGACGCGCCACAAGGGTGGTGGTCACAAGCAGCACTATCGTGTGATCGACTTCCGTCGTACGAAGGATGGCATTCCGGCGAAGGTCGAACGTCTCGAGTACGACCCGAACCGTAGCGCGAACATCGCGCTGGTTCTGTACGCAGACGGCGAGCGTCGCTACATCATCGCGCCGAAGGGTGTGACGGTCGGCCAGCAGATCATGTCGGGTTCGGAAGCGCCGATCCGCGCGGGTAACGCACTGCCGATCCGCAACATCCCGGTCGGTACGACGATTCACTGCATCGAGATGTTCCCCGGCAAGGGCGCGCAAATGGCGCGTTCGGCTGGCGCATCGGCCATGTTGCTGGCTCGCGAAGGCATCTACGCGCAGGTTCGTCTGCGCTCGGGTGAAATCCGCCGCGTGCACGTGGAGTGCCGCGCGACGATCGGTGAAGTGGGCAACGAAGAGCACAGCCTGCGCCAGATCGGTAAGGCCGGCGCAAACCGCTGGCGCGGTATCCGCCCGACGGTGCGTGGCGTTGCAATGAACCCGGTCGATCACCCGCACGGTGGTGGTGAGGGCAAGACGGCTGCAGGCCGCGACCCGGTAAGCCCGTGGGGCACGCCGACGAAGGGTTACCGCACCCGCAGCAACAAGCGCACGACGACGATGATCGTCCAGCGCCGTCACAAGCGTTAAGGAGCAGCAATGGCACGTTCTGTTAAAAAAGGTCCGTTCTGCGACGCCCATTTGCTGAAGAAGGTTGAGGCGGCTGCAGCTTCGCGTGACAAGAAACCGATCAAGACCTGGTCGCGTCGTTCGACGATCCTGCCGGACTTCATCGGCCTGACGATCGCCGTGCACAACGGCCGTCAACACGTTCCGGTGTACATCTCGGAAAACATGGTCGGCCACAAGCTTGGCGAGTTCGCACTGACCCGGACGTTCAAGGGTCACGCGGCCGACAAGAAGGCCAAGAAATAAGGGGCAATCAAGATGGAAGTGAAAGCAATTCATCGCGGTGCCCGCATCTCGGCGCAGAAAACGCGCCTTGTGGCTGACCAGATCCGCGGTTTGCCGGTCGACAAGGCGCTGAACGTTCTGACGTTCTCGCCGAAGAAGGCGGCAGGCATCGTGAAGAAAGTCGTGCTGTCGGCGATCGCGAATGCGGAGCACAACGAGGGCGCCGATATCGACGAGCTCAAGATCAAGAGCATCTACGTCGACAAGGCAGCGTCGCTCAAGCGGTTCACCGCGCGCGCAAAGGGCCGCGGCAACCGCATTGAGAAGCAATCCTGTCACATCACTGTGACGGTCGGGAATTAAGGGGTCACACGATGGGACAGAAAATTCATCCGACTGGCTTCCGTTTGGCCGTCAGCCGCAATTGGGCTTCGCGCTGGTACGCGAACAACAACAATTTCGCGGCGATGTTGAAGGAAGACATCGGTGTTCGTGAATACCTGAAGAAGAAGCTGAAGAACGCTTCGGTGGGCCGCGTGGTCATCGAGCGTCCGGCGAAGAACGCGCGCATCACGATTTACAGCTCGCGTCCTGGCGTCGTCATCGGCAAGAAGGGCGAAGACATCGAACTGCTCAAGTCGGAGCTGCAGAAGCGTATGGGCGTGCCCGTGCACGTCAACATCGAGGAAATCCGCAAGCCGGAAACCGATGCGCAACTGATCGCCGACTCGATCACGCAACAGCTCGAGCGCCGGATCATGTTCCGCCGCGCGATGAAGCGTGCGATGCAAAACGCCATGCGTCTGGGTGCCCAAGGCATCAAGATCATGAGCGCGGGCCGTCTGAACGGTATCGAAATCGCCCGTACCGAGTGGTATCGCGAAGGCCGCGTGCCTCTGCACACGCTGCGTGCGGACATCGACTACGCGACTTCGGAAGCGAAGACGACGTACGGCGTGATCGGCGTCAAGGTGTGGGTCTACAAGGGCGACACGCTCGGCCGCAACGACGCGCCGGTCGTGGAGGAAGTTGCCGAAGAGAAGCGTCCGCGCCGCAACGCACGTCCGGGCGACCGCCGTGGCCGCCGTGATGGCGAAGGTGCCCCGGGTGCACGCCGTGGCGGGCCTCGCCGTGGTGCCGGCAAGCCTGAAGGCGACGGCAAGACTGGAGAATAACGATGCTGCAACCGAAACGCAGGAAGTATCGCAAAGAGCAGAAGGGCCGTAACACCGGTATCGCGACGCGCGGCAACGCCGTTTCGTTCGGTGAGTTTGGCCTGAAGGCTGTCGGTCGCGGCCGTCTGACCGCGCGTCAGATTGAGGCGGCGCGTCGTGCCATGACGCGTCACATCAAGCGCGGTGGCCGCATCTGGATTCGCATTTTCCCGGACAAGCCGATCTCGCAAAAGCCGGCCGAAGTACGTATGGGTAACGGTAAGGGTAACCCGGAGTACTACGTCGCCGAGATCCAGCCGGGCAAGATGCTCTATGAAATGGACGGCGTAACCGAAGAACTGGCACGCGAAGCGTTCCGTCTGGCTGCAGCGAAGCTGCCGCTGAAGACGACCTTCACCGTGCGTCAGCTCGGCGCCTAAGGAGCAAAAGATGAAAGCTTCCGAACTCCGGGAAAAAGACCAGGCCGCGCTCAACAAGGAGCTGTCGGACCTGTTGAAGGCGCAATTCGGTCTGCGCATGCAGCTCGCGACCCAGCAGCTCACGAACACGAGCCAGCTGAAGAAGGTTCGTCGCGACATCGCGCGCGTGCGGACCGTTCTGACCCAGAAGGCGAACCAGAAATGAACGATAGCGTAAAAACCTCGCTCAAGCGGACGCTGGTCGGCAAGGTCGTCAGCAACAAGATGGACAAGACCGTCACAGTGCTCGTCGAGCATCGTGTGAAGCACCCGATCTACGGCAAGTACGTTGTGCGCTCGAAGAAGTACCACGCGCACGACGAAGCGAACACGTACAACGAGGGCGACCTCGTAGAAATCCAGGAAACCCGTCCGGTGTCGAAGACGAAGGCCTGGACCGTGTCGCGCCTTGTCGAAGCGGCCCGCGTCATCTAAGCACGAGCCGGACTAAGCAGTAGAAGTACTTGAAATCGCAGTAGATTTCGCTTGCAAGGCCGAGATTGTTTGTTATAATCTCGGTCTTCCCTCTTTATGGGAGCCCGTCGCGGGCGAAATTGGTGGAGGGAGGCGGCTCGGCGTCAGTCCGTGGCTGTCAGGTTTCACCGGAATGCGATGGCGGGTTTCGTTATGCCGTCGCTGCTGTTCTACCCCAAGCAGCTGAGCAATGCAGTACGGCTGACGGGACCAAGACTGACCGGGTGCGCCATGGTGGTGCAGTCGGATTAAGTTGGGAAAGATAAACCATGATCCAGACCGAATCTCGGCTTGAAGTGGCCGACAACACGGGTGCGCGTGAAGTCATGTGCATCAAGGTGCTCGGCGGCTCGAAGCGTCGTTATGCCAGCATCGGCGACATCATCAAGGTGAGCGTCAAAGAGGCAACGCCGCGTGGGCGCGTGAAGAAAGGCGAAATCTACAACGCCGTGGTGGTTCGCACCGCCAAGGGCGTGCGCCGTCAGGACGGCTCGCTGATCAAGTTCGATGGCAACGCCGCCGTGCTTTTGAATAACAAGCTTGAGCCTATCGGCACCCGCATCTTCGGGCCGGTGACGCGTGAGCTGCGTAGCGAACGGTTCATGAAGATCGTTTCGCTGGCGCCGGAAGTGCTGTAAGGAGTCGCGATGAACAAGATTCGCAAGGGTGACGAAGTCGTCGTCATTACCGGCAAGGACAAGGGCAAGCGCGGCGTCGTGCTGGCTATTGGCGAAGATCGCGTCACCGTCGAGGGCATCAACATCGCGAAGAAGCATGTGAAGCCGAACCCCATGAAGGGTACGACCGGTGGCGTGGAAGCGAAGGCGATGCCGCTGCATATTTCGAACGTCGCGCTGGTGGATGCCAATGGCAAGCCGTCGCGTGTCGGCATCAAGGTCGAAGGGGACAAGAAGGTTCGTTTCCTGAAGACGACCGGTGCTGTCCTGAGCGCCTGACGCTGCGGAGTAAAAAATGGCACGTTTGCAAGAATTCTATAAAGAGAAGGTTGTTCCCGGCCTGATCGAGAAGTTCGGTTACAAGTCGATCATGGAAGTGCCGCGCATCACCAAGATCACCCTGAATATGGGTCTTGGCGAAGCGGTTGCTGACAAGAAAGTGATCGAGAACGCCGTGGGCGACCTGACGAAGATCGCTGGTCAGAAGCCTGTCGTGACGAAGGCCCGTAAGGCAATCGCCGGCTTCAAGATTCGCCAGGGTTATCCGATCGGCGCGATGGTCACGCTGCGTGGCCAGGCGATGTACGAATTTCTCGACCGTTTCGTGACCGTGGCGCTGCCGCGTGTGCGTGACTTCCGTGGCGTGTCCGGCCGTGCATTCGACGGTCGCGGCAACTACAACATCGGTGTGAAAGAGCAGATCATTTTCCCCGAAATCGACTACGACAAGATCGACGCGCTGCGTGGGCTGAACATCAGCATCACGACGACCGCGAAGACCGACGACGAAGCAAAGGCACTGCTCGCCAGCTTCAAGTTCCCGTTCAGAAACTGAGGTTACTGTGGCTAAACTGGCACTGATCGAACGTGAAAAGAAGCGCGCCCGCCTTGCGGCCAAGTACGCACCGAAGCGCGCAGCGCTGAAGGCGATCATCGACGACCAAACGAAGTCGGAAGAAGAGCGCTACGCAGCCCGTCTCGAACTGCAACAACTGCCCCGCAACTCGAACCCGACTCGCAAGCGTAACCGCTGTGCGATCACCGGTCGTCCGCGTGGCACGTTCCGCAAGTTCGGGCTCGCACGTAACAAGATTCGCGAAATCGCATTCCGTGGCGAGATCCCTGGCCTGACCAAGGCGAGCTGGTAATAGGAGAAACATAAATGAGCATGAGTGATCCTATCGCCGATATGCTGACTCGCATCCGCAATGCGCAGATGGTCGAGAAGGTTTCGGTGACGATGCCCTCGTCGAAAGTCAAGGTTGCGATTGCGCAGGTCCTGAAGGACGAAGGCTATATCGAAGATTTCGCGGTGAAGACCGAAGGTGCGAAGTCGGAGCTGAATATCGCGTTGAAGTACTACGCTGGCCGTCCGGTCATCGAGCGCCTCGAGCGCGTTTCGAAGCCCGGTCTGCGCGTGTACCGTGGTCGTAACGATATCCCCCAGGTCATGAACGGCCTCGGCGTGGCGATCGTTTCGACGCCCAAGGGTGTGATGACCGATCGCAAAGCGCGCGCCACTGGCGTGGGCGGCGAAGTCATCTGCTACGTCGCTTAACGCCGAAGGAGAGGAAACATGTCTCGAGTAGGTAAGAGCCCGATCACGCTGCAAGGCGCAGAGGCGACGATCAGCGACGACCGCATTATCGTCAAGGGTCCGTTGGGCACGATCTCGCAAGCTGCGAACAGCTTGGTGAAGGTGGTGAACGACAACGGCACGCTGAAGCTGGAGCCGGCGGACGAAAGCCGCGAAGCAAATGCGATGTCGGGCACGATGCGCGCGCTGATTGCGAACATGGTGCAAGGCGTGACGAAGGGTTTCGAGCGCAAGCTGACGCTGGTTGGCGTCGGTTATCGTGCTCAGGCGCAAGGCGACAAGCTGAACCTGTCGCTGGGTTTCTCGCACCCCGTGGTGCACCAGATGCCGGAAGGCGTCAAGGCTGAGACCCCGTCGCAAACGGAAATCGTGATCAAGGGGATCGACAAGCAGAAAGTCGGCCAGGTGGCTGCGGAAGTCCGCGGTTACCGCCCGCCTGAGCCCTACAAGGGCAAGGGTGTGCGCTACGCCGACGAGGTTGTGATCCTCAAAGAAACGAAGAAGAAGTAAGGGTGCGCAATCATGGATAAGACTCAATCTCGCCTGCGCCGCGCTCGTCAGACGCGTATCAAGATCGCTGAGCTGCAGGTCGCGCGTCTGGCCGTGCATCGCACGAACATGCACATCTATGCGCAAGTGTTTTCGCCCTGCGGCACCAAGGTGCTCGCCAGTGCGTCGACGCTCGAAGCCGAAGTGCGTGCGCAACTCGCCGACCAGTCGGGCAAGGGCGGCAACGTCGCTGCCGCGACCCTGATCGGCAAGCGTATTGCAGAAAAGGCCAAGGCTGCCGGCATCGAATCCGTCGCCTTCGACCGCTCGGGTTTCCGCTACCACGGCCGCGTGAAGGCGCTGGCTGATGCTGCGCGCGAAGCCGGGCTCAAGTTCTAAGGAAGGAATTCGTCATGGCAAAGATGCAAGCGAAAGTTCAGGCTGACGAGCGCGACGACGGCCTTCGTGAAAAGATGATTTCGGTCAACCGCGTGACCAAGGTCGTGAAGGGTGGCCGTATTCTCGGCTTCGCCGCACTGACCGTGGTTGGCGACGGTGACGGCCGCGTCGGTATGGGCAAGGGCAAGGCGAAGGAAGTGCCGGTCGCTGTCCAGAAGGCAATGGAGCAGGCTCGTCGCAACATGTTCAAGGTGCCGCTGAAGAACGGCACGTTGCAGCACGAAGTGCACGGTAAGCACGGCGCGTCGACGGTTCTCCTCGCTCCGGCGAAGGACGGTACGGGTGTGATCGCGGGCGGCCCGATGCGCGCCGTGTTCGACGTGATGGGCGTGCAGAACGTCGTGGCGAAGAGCCACGGTTCGACGAACCCGTACAACCTCGTTCGCGCGACGCTCGACGGCCTGCGCAAGCAGTCCACGCCGGCTGACATCGCGGCCAAGCGTGGTAAGTCCGTCGAAGAAATTCTGGGCTAAGGTAGGCACCATGTCTGAAAAAACTGTCAAGGTCCAGCTCGTCAAGAGCCTGATCGGTACCCGCGAATCGCACCGCGCCACCGTGCGCGGCCTCGGCCTGCGCCGCCTCAACTCGGTTTCCGAGCTGCAGGACACGCCGGCTGTGCGTGGCATGATCAACAAGGTCTCGTACCTCGTTAAGGTCATCGGCTAAGTGGCTGACCAGGGACTCAAGGAGTTGATTATGGAATTGAATAACCTGAAGCCGGCAGCGGGCTCGAAGCACGCCAAGCGTCGCGTGGGCCGCGGTATCGGCTCCGGTCTCGGCAAGACCGCTGGTCGTGGTCACAAGGGTCAGAAGTCGCGTTCGGGCGGCTTCCACAAGGTGGGCTTCGAAGGCGGTCAGATGCCGCTGCAACGTCGTCTGCCGAAGCGCGGTTTTACCTCGCTGACGAAGGAATTCGTCGGTGAAGTGCGCCTGGCTGATCTCGAAAAGCTGCCGGTCGACGAAATCGATTTGTTGGCGCTCAAGCAGGCTGGCCTCGTTGGCGAGCTGACGAAGAGCGTGAAGATCATCGCGACGGGCGAGCTGAAGCGCAAGGTCGTTGTGAAGGGTCTGGGTGCGACGAAGAATGCGCGCGCCGCAATCGAAGCGGCTGGCGGTTCTTTTGCCGAGTAACGTGCAGGTTCGCCTGCCGTCACTAGCATTTGCATCGGAGAAGCTACTTGGCTAACAGCCCGAGTTTCGCAAAAACCGGTCGGAGCGCGCCGAAGTTTGGCGATCTGCGTCGGCGAGCAGTCTTCCTGCTGCTGGCGCTGGTCGTCTATCGGATCGGTGCGCACATTCCGGTGCCGGGCATCGACCCGGATCAGCTGGCGAAGCTGTTCCAGAGCCAGTCTGGCGGCATCCTTGGCATGTTCAACATGTTCTCGGGTGGCGCGCTGTCGCGCTTCACGATTTTCGCCTTGGGGATCATGCCGTACATCTCCTCGTCGATCATCATGCAGCTGCTCGCGATTGTTTCGCCGCAGCTCGAGGCGTTGAAGAAGGAAGGGCAGGCCGGTCAACGCAAGATCACGCAGTACACGCGAATCTTCACTGTAGTTTTGGCGACCTTCCAGGCGTTCGGTATTGCGGTAGCACTGGAAAACCAGCCGGGCCTCGTGATCGATCCGGGTATGGTGTTTCGCCTGACGACGGTCGTTACGCTCGTGACCGGTACGATGTTCCTGATGTGGCTGGGTGAGCAGATCACGGAACGCGGCCTCGGCAACGGCATTTCGATCATCATCTTCGGCGGAATCGCAGCGGGCTTCCCGAACGCGATCGGCGGTCTCGTGTCGCTCGTGCAAACGGGTTCGATGGGGCCGGTGTCGGCGATCTTCATCGTGGCGCTTATTGCCGCTGTGACGTATCTGGTGGTGTTCATCGAACGCGGCCAGCGCAAGATTCTCGTGAATTATGCGAAGCGCCAGGTGGGCAACAAGATTTACGGTGGCCAGTCGTCGCATCTGCCGCTGAAGCTGAATATGTCGGGCGTGATTCCGCCGATCTTCGCGTCGTCGATCATCCTGTTCCCGGCAACGATCCTGAACTGGTTCAGCTCCGGGTCGCGCAACAGTTGGTTTGCCGACACGCTGCACAACGTTGCCGAAGCACTGAAGCCGGGCCAACCCGTCTATGTGCTGTTGTACGCGTTGGCAATCGTGTTTTTCTGCTTCTTCTACACCGCGTTGGTGTTCAACAGCAGGGAAACCGCGGACAACCTGAAGAAGAGCGGCGCATTCGTACCGGGCATCCGCCCGGGCGATCAGACGGCACGCTATATCGACCGTATCCTGACGCGTCTGACGCTGGCTGGTGCGATCTATATCGTGTTCGTGTGCCTGCTGCCGGAGTTTCTGGTGCTGCGCTGGAACGTGCCGTTTTATTTTGGCGGAACGTCGCTGCTGATCATCGTCGTCGTCACGATGGACTTCATGGCGCAAGTGCAGTCGTACGTGATGTCGCAACAATATGAATCGCTGCTCAAGAAGGCCAACTTCAAGGGCGGCGGCGTCCCGATGCGTTGAAAGGACTATGGCCAAAGACGATGTAATCCAGATGCAAGGTGAGGTCATCGAAAACCTCCCGAACGCGACCTTCCGGGTGAAGCTGGAAAACGGCCATGTCGTGCTGGGACATATTTCCGGAAAGATGCGGATGCACTACATCCGTATTCTGCCTGGCGACAAGGTGACGGTTGAACTGACGCCTTACGATCTATCGCGTGCGCGGATCGTATTCCGGGCGAAGTGATTTGAAAAAAGGGTAATATCATGAAAGTGATGGCATCGGTTAAGCGGATGTGCCGCAATTGCAAGATCATCAAGCGCAACGGCGTCGTGCGCGTGATTTGCAGCTCGGATCCGCGCCACAAGCAGCGTCAAGGCTGATTGAGACAGGCGCACTTTTGCCTGCGCTTTTTGTTTGAGGAAAAACAATGGCTCGTATCGCAGGGGTTAACATCCCGAACCACCAGCACACCGAAATCGGTCTGACCGCGATCTATGGCGTCGGCCGCACGCGTTCGCGCAATATCTGCGCCGCAGCTGGTGTCCCGTTCAACAAGAAGGTCAAAGATCTGACCGACGCAGACCTCGAAAAGCTGCGTGAGGAAGTCGGCAAGTTTGTCGTCGAAGGCGATCTTCGCCGTGAAGTGACGATGAACATCAAGCGCCTGATGGACCTCGGCTGCTATCGCGGCGTACGCCATCGCAAGGGCCTGCCCCTGCGCGGCCAGCGCACGCGCACGAACGCCCGCACCCGCAAGGGCCCGCGTCGTGCAGCTCAGGCGCTGAAGAAGTAAGCGGAACTGACAGTTACAGGGAAACGTAATGGCTAAGGCTTCGAACAACACCGCGGCGCAACGCGTTCGCAAGAAGGTTAAGAAGAACGTCGCCGAGGGCGTGGTTCACGTTCACGCGTCGTTCAACAACACCATCATCACGATCACCGACCGTCAAGGCAACGCGCTTGCCTGGGCAACGTCGGGCGGTCAGGGCTTCAAGGGTTCGCGCAAGTCGACGCCGTTTGCAGCTCAGGTCGCAGCCGAATCGGCTGGCCGTGTCGCGATGGAATACGGCGTGAAGAACCTCGAAGTGCGGATCAAGGGCCCGGGCCCTGGCCGTGAGTCGGCGGTGCGCGCGCTGCATGGTCTTGGCATCAAGATCACCGCGATCTCCGACGTGACTCCGGTGCCGCACAACGGTTGCCGTCCGCCGAAGCGCCGCCGCATCTAAGACGTCGCTTTTTGCCAGCGCCTGTTGCCGCCTTGTGCGTCGACGGGTTGCTTGCGTTATTGAATCGACTAAGCCCACTGTTCGGCCCAAAGGGGGCCGGACTAGCGCGAAGGCAGTACGTTCGCGTGATCAATCTCAAAGGAATACAACGTGGCACGTTATATCGGCCCGAAGGCCAAGCTGTCCCGCCGTGAAGGCACCGATCTGTTTCTGAAGAGCGCACGCCGCTCGCTCGCCGACAAGTGCAAGCTCGATAGCAAGCCGGGTCAGCATGGTCGCACCTCCGGCGCCCGTACGTCGGACTACGGCACGCAGTTGCGCGAAAAGCAAAAAGTGAAGCGCATCTACGGCGTTCTCGAACGTCAGTTCCGCCGTTACTTCGCTGAAGCTGACCGCCGCAAGGGCAACACCGGCGAAAACCTGCTCAAGCTGCTTGAGTCGCGCCTCGACAACGTCGTGTATCGCATGGGTTTCGGCTCGACGCGCGCCGAAGCGCGTCAGCTGGTGAGCCACAAGGCGATCCTCGTGAACGGTCAGGTCGCCAACATCCCGTCGCTGCAGGTCAAGTCGGGCGACGTGGTGGCAGTGCGTGAACAGGCAAAGAAGCAGGCTCGTATCGTCGAGGCTCTGTCGCTCGCCGAGCAAGGCGGGATGCCGAGCTGGGTGTCGGTCGACGCCAAGAAGTTCGAAGGCGTCTTCAAGGGCATGCCGGAGCGCAGCGATATCGCTGGCGACATCAACGAAAGCCTGATCGTCGAATTGTATTCGCGGTAATCGGATTGACGGCCGGGGTACCCGTATTGCGTTGCGCAAGGGGTGGCCTCGGCTGTTTATTTTCAGGTTGTTACCGGTCAGCCTTATCGGTGTAACGAGCCGAGGGTATTGAAAAGGAAAACCTATGCAAACCAGTTTGTTGAAACCCAAGATCATCGCAGTGGAATCGCTCGGCGACAACCACGCGAAAGTGGTCATGGAGCCGTTTGAACGCGGTTATGGCCACACCTTGGGCAACGCGCTTCGGCGCGTACTGCTGTCGTCGATGGTGGGCTACGCGCCGACCGAAGTGACGATCGCAGGCGTCGTGCACGAATACTCGACGCTCGACGGTGTGCAGGAGGACGTGGTCAACCTGTTGTTGAACCTGAAGGGCGTGGTGTTCAAGCTGCATAACCGTGACGAAGTGACGGTGACCCTGCGCAAGGAAGGCGAAGGCGTGGTGACGGCGGGCGATATCGAACTCGCGCACGACTGCGAAGTGATCAACCCCGATCACGTGATCGCGCACCTCTCGAAGGGCGGCAAGCTCGACGTGCAGATCAAGATCGAAAAGGGCCGCGGCTATGTCCCGGGCAACGTGCGCCGCTACGGCGACGAAACGGCGAAGATCATCGGCCGCATCGTGCTGGACGCGTCGTTCTCGCCGGTGCGTCGTGTGAGCTATTCGGTGGAAAGCGCGCGTGTTGAACAGCGTACCGACCTCGACAAGCTCGTGATGAACATCGAAACCAACGGTGTGATCTCGCCTGAAGAAGCGATCCGTCAGTCAGCTCGCATTCTGGTCGATCAGCTGTCGGTGTTCGCTGCACTGGAAGGGACCGAGGCCGCTGCCGAAGCGCCGTCGCGTGCTCCGCAGATCGACCCGATCCTGCTGCGTCCGGTGGACGATCTCGAACTCACGGTTCGTTCCGCGAACTGCCTGAAGGCCGAGAACATCTACTACATCGGCGACCTGATCCAGCGCACGGAAAACGAGTTGCTCAAGACGCCGAACCTGGGCCGCAAGTCGCTGAACGAAATCAAGGAAGTGCTCGCCTCGCGCGGCCTCACCTTGGGCATGAAGCTCGAAAACTGGCCGCCGGCTGGTCTCGACAAGTAATTGCCGCAAGCATGGCGGGCTCGTCCCGCCGCTGGTAAGGGCGCGGATTTTCCTTTAAAATCCGCGTCTTGCTTTTTTCACTACCGGCCCGTGCCTAAGGCTTGTCCTGGGCGATAGAAGAGCTGGATCAAAACTTTGATTCAAGGAAACTGAAATGCGTCACCGTCATGGTCTGCGGAAACTGAACCGCACGAGCAGCCACCGTCTGGCAATGCTCCGTAACATGTCGAACTCGCTGATCGAGCACGAAGTCATCAAGACCACGCTGCCGAAGGCGAAGGAACTTCGCAAGGTTGTCGAGCCCCTCATCACGCTCGGCAAGAAGCCGTCGCTGGCGAACCGCCGCCTCGCGTTCAACCGCCTGCGCGACCGCGACTCGGTCACCAAGCTGTTCGATGTGCTGGGTCCGCGCTTCGCGAACCGTCCGGGCGGCTACCTCCGCATCCTGAAATTCGGCTTCCGCGTGGGCGATAACGCTCCCATGGCGCTGGTCGAACTGCTCGACCGCCCGGAAGTGGTGGAGGCAGAAGAGGTCCAGGAAGCCGAATAAGCATTCCTCGTTCTCTTGATGCATAAAAAAGCCAGGCTTCTGCCTGGCTTTTTTGCGTCTGCGCGCCGATTTCTGGCCGATTGGTTATCCGTGCGGGCGGCCGCCGAAGTGCTCGCGCGTCAGGTGGTACGATAGCTGCACCCGAGTTCTCGATGTTTTTGGAGTGGCCGTGAGCGTCAACGTGACCCTGATTCTGACCGCTGTGCCCGACGCGCAGACTGCCCAGAAGCTCGCGTCCGGCGCACTCGATGCACGCCTTGCCGCTTGCGTGACGCAACTGGGTGCCGTGCATTCGAACTACCACTGGCAGGGCAAGGTCGAATCCGCCGACGAGATCCAGTTGCTCTTCAAGACGAGTGTCGCCCGGTCACTGGAGCTCGAACAGTTCATTCAGAGCCATCACCCCTACGAAACACCGGAAGTGCTCTCGTGGCAGGCCACCGCTACTCAGGCCTATGGCCAATGGATCATTGCCGAAACACAACGCCCGCTTCATGTTTAATCGTTCCCATCGGCCCGCGGCTCGCATGATGCGCGCAATTGTTCTACTGCTCTGCAGTCTCTTCGCGATGCTGCTCGGGGCCGGCCTCGCGCAAGCTGGCGACGACTTCCTTGATCCCGATGCCGCGTTCCGCTTCAGCGCCACCGAGCAGCCGGGCGAAGTCGAGGTTCACTACCGTATCGCCGACGGCTACTACATGTACCGCGAGCGGTTCTCGTTCGCGGTACAAAAGGGCAGTGCGACGCTCGGCGATCCGCAGTTGCCACCTGGCCACGTCAAGTTTGATACGACGTTCCAGAAAAACGTGGAGACGTACCGCAACGAGTTGACGATCCGCGTCCCGGTGAAACAGGCGTCCGCGGGATTCGACCTTGCTGTCACGTCACAGGGTTGCGCGGACGCGGGAATCTGTTATCCGCCCATGGTTCGGACGTATCACGTGAGCGGCGCCGCGCTGCAGGCCGCGACCTCCGCAGGCGCCACACCCGATACTGCCGTTGCCGCCGCCGTGGGTACCGATTCGAGCGGCCCCTGGTATGACCGCATCACGAGCGCCGACTATGCACAGCAGCTGCTGACGAAGGGCGGTTTCCTCGCCATCGTCGCGCTGTACTTCGTCGCCGGCGTCGTGCTCAGCCTGCTGCCCTGCTCGTACCCGATGCTCCCCATCCTGTCTGCCATCATCATCGGCGAGGGGACCAGCGTGACGCGGGCGCGTGGGTTTGCGCTGTCGCTTGCGTACGTGTTGGGCATGGCACTGGTCTATACAGTGCTCGGCATCGTGGCCGGTTTCGTTGGGCAAAGCCTGGGCGGATGGTTGCAGAACCCTTGGGTGCTGGGTGCCTTCGCGGTTCTGTTGGCAGTGTTCGCATTCGCGCTAATCGGCGGTATGGATATTGCCTTGCCGCGTCGCTGGCAGGACGGGGTGTCGCGCGCGACGCAAGGCCGTCCCACGGGCAAGTACGCGGCCGTTGCGTCGCTTGGGGCGCTGTCGGCGCTCGTGGTCGGCGCGTGCATGACGGCGCCGCTCTTTGCGGTGTTGGCGTTTATCGCGCATACCGGCAACGCCTTGCTCGGCGGCGCGGCGCTGTTTGCGATGGGATTGGGTCTCGGTGTGCCGTTGCTGATTCTGGGTCTGGGCGCTGGCGTGCTCTTGCCGCGTGCGGGCGCCTGGATGGATGGCGTGAAGGTATTCTTCGGCGTGATCCTGCTCGCAGCCGCCTTGTGGATCGTCTGGCCAGTGTTGGGTGGCGGGGTGAGGATGCTGCTTGCGGCCGTCTGGCTGCTGATTGCCGCTGCGGCGCTTGGCCTTTTCACGCCGAACTCCGGTGGTCCGACGCCGTGGCGGCGCCTTGGCCGTGGTATTGGGGCAGCACTGGCTATCTGGGGCGCGACGTTGCTTGTGGGACTGGCTGCGGGGTCGTCAGACCCACTTCGCCCGCTCGCTGTTTTGGCCGCCAGGGGCAGCGAAGGTGGCGCGGGCAATGGCCTGTCGCCGAACCAACTCGCGTTTGCGCCGGTGCGCTCGTCGACGCAACTCGATGATGCGGTGAAGACCGCGCTGAAGCCGGCCATGCTGGACTTCTATGCGGACTGGTGCGTCAGCTGTAAGGAGATGGAGAAGTTCACCTTCAGCGACCCGCGCGTGCAGCTCCGCCTCAAACAGCTCAACCTCCTGCGCGCCGATGTGACTGCGAACAACACCGACGACCAGGTTCTGCTCAAGCGCTTCGACCTGTTCGGGCCACCGGGCATCATTTTCTTCGACCAGACTGGCAGAGAGGTCCTGCGCGTAGTCGGCTACGAATCCGCGGACCGCTTTCTGCGCAGTCTGGATCACGCGGCGCCACCGCAGTCGTAGCAACGCACGTGGCCCTTGCATCGACGCTCGTTACCGAGACGGAACGCCGGCGCGGGGCAGCACAAAAAAAGAGGCACATCGCATAAGAACCGATGTGCCTCTTTTGCGTTTGCGTCTGAGGTAGTGCAGCCGCACCGCTACGCTGCCTGCGTTATCGCTGGGTACGCAGGATCCTCGCCGCGTCGAGCGCGAAATAGGTGAGCACGCCGTCCGCGCCAGCGCGCTTGAACGCCAGCAGCGATTCCATCATCACCTTGTCGTGATCGAGCCAGCCGTTCTGCGCGGCCGCCTTGAGCATCGCGTATTCGCCGCTCACTTGATACACGTAGGTCGGGTAGCGGAACTCATCCTTCACGCGGCGCACGATGTCCAGATACGGCATGCCCGGCTTCACCATCACCATGTCGGCGCCTTCCTCGATGTCGAGGCGCACTTCGCGCAGCGCTTCGTCGCTATTCGCCGGGTCCATCTGGTAGGTCATCTTGTTGCTCTTGCCCAGGTTCGACGCGGAACCCACTGCATCGCGGAACGGGCCGTAGAACGCCGACGCGTATTTTGCCGAATACGCCATGATGCGCGTGTGGATATGGCCTTCGCTCTCGAGCATCTCGCGGATCGCGCCGATGCGCCCGTCCATCATGTCTGAGGGCGCGACGATATCGACGCCCGCTTCGGCCTGCGCCTGCGCCTGCTGAACGAGGATTTCGACTGTCTCGTCGTTCATGACATACCCGGCTTCGTCCAGTACGCCGTCCTGCCCGTGGCTGGTGTACGGATCGAGCGCCACGTCCGTCAGCACGCCCAGTTCCGGGAAGTGCTTTTTCAGTTCGCGTACGGCGCGCGGA
The DNA here is from genome assembly GCF_048957895.1 of Paraburkholderia sp. A1RI_3L. Classification (NCBI taxonomy): domain Bacteria; kingdom Pseudomonadati; phylum Pseudomonadota; class Betaproteobacteria; order Burkholderiales; family Burkholderiaceae; genus Paraburkholderia; species Paraburkholderia sp. A1RI_3L. The sequence goes on along the minus strand of NZ_JARCHA010000001.1, from coordinate 184,999 downwards.
ATCAGGCCGGCTTCATTGGCGGCTTCGCGGCCGTCGGGCGTCTTGATGGACGGCTCGATGGCGGGAAAGAGCGAAATAACCGGCACGCCGAGCTCGACGCATTGCTCGGCCACGCCCATCAGCAGGTCGACGGAAACGCGTTCGACGCCCGGCATCGACGGTACGGCTTGCCGCACGTTTTGGCCTTCTACGACGAAGACGGGGTAAATCAGGTCGTTGGTGGTGAGAATGGTTTCGCGCATGAGGCGGCGCGAAAAGTCGTCGCGTCGCATACGGCGCGCACGGAGATGGGGATAGAAGCTCATGTCGGATATCGTGGGAGAGGACGACAGAAGGGCGGGACGCAGCGGCTCCCGCGTGGCAGAAACTTTTCAGGCCAATGGTATATCATACCGATCGAGCGAGGCGCCCTGCGCCGGACTCCCCGCTTCTCCTCCCTGAGCGGGTGCCTGTCGTTTTTCGATTAGGCTGTTAACCCGCCGCGAACCGGCGGGTTTTTTTATGGGCGCCCGGGATGAAGCGCCCCTCGCTTTGCACAACAAGCAGGCACTTCCTGCGCAGCCGCCGCGACGACATGTCTCACATGTGCTGGTCGTGAAGGCCGCTTCAAAATTCTGTGCCTCGCACGCCATTGACCGCGGCAACGCTGGCCGCCGCGTCGATTTCTTCACGCGCCGCCGCTCCCATGCCACGCTGGCCCGCCGATTATTCTGACGCCGCCTCAGCCTCGCCGGCGTGCTCCGCAGGTGCAATCCAGCTTTCGATCAGTTCGTGCGCTTCGTCCAGCCCGGTGCGCTTGAGCGAAGAGAAAAGCTGCGCGCTGAGCTCACCCGCGTGGCCGGCCGCCCGGTATTCGTCGAAACCCTTCTTCGTCATGCGCAGTGCATTGATGCTCTCTTGACGTGTCAATTTGTCGCACTTCGTTAGCAGAGCGTGAATCGGCTTCCCGGTGGGCTCGAACCATTCGATCATCCGGCGGTCGAGTTCGGTGAGCGGACGGCGGGCGTCCATCATGAGAATCAGGCCGCGTAGCTGGGCGCGAGTCTGCAGATAGCGCGACAGCAGTTCCTCCCAGTGCGCCTTCGACGCGTCCGGCACCTCGGCGTACCCATAGCCGGGCAGGTCCACGATGTGCGCCACCGGCTCCGCGGCGGGCCCCACCGAGAAGTAGTTGATGTGCTGCGTGCGCCCTGGCGTCTTCGAGGCGAAGGCGAGCCGCTTCTGGTTGCACAGCACGTTGATGGCCGTCGACTTCCCGGCATTCGAGCGTCCCGCGAACGCGATCTCGGGCTGCGTCGTGGCCGGCAGGTCGCGCAGATGATTGACCGTCGTAAAGAAGCGGGCTTGATGGAGCAGGAAGGCCATGAGGGGAAAACCAGAATGTGAGACGCCGTGGCGAATGCCGGGCACCGGGATGGAGGGCGCCACGCGGCGGAGATGGCACCGGGAGAGGTCCGACTGGCGCCATTGCGTATAGCGCGTTATTGTACAATACGACGGTTTACTGAAGACCTTACTGAAGTCCTCGATACGGAGACAATTTGGGGACGAGCGTGCGGGCCTTCGCGGTAGATCGGTCGCCGTCGTATTTTGCAGAGCCTAATCCCACAAGACGAAACAGGGTGTGCGAATGAATCGACTGTGCAAGTCCTTGATGGTGCTTGAATTTGCGGTAGCGGCAGGTCTTTCGGCAGTAGCGGTGCAAAAAGCAGTGGCAGCGGATCAGACAAAGCCCGATCTCAACCGGGGGCAGACAATCGCGACACAGGTCTGCGCCACCTGCCACGGAGCGGACGGCAACAGCGCCGGCGGCGCGTATCCAAAGCTCGCCGGCCAGCATCCCGAGTATCTCGTCAAGCAGCTTCACGACTTCAAGCCGGCGGAAGGCAAGCCGGCAGCGCGCAGCAATCCGATCATGGCCGGTTTCGCGGGCGCGCTGTCCGATCAGGACATGCAGAACGTGGCGGCCTACTTCGCAGCGCAAGCGCCAAAGCCCGGCTACGCGCATAATGCGAGCACCGTCGCGCTAGGCCAGAAGATTTATCGCGGCGGCGACGCGGAACGGGGCGTGCCGGCGTGTGCGGCCTGTCACGGGCCGACGGGGCAGGGTATTCCGACCCAGTACCCGCGGCTCTCGGGTCAGTGGTCCGAGTACATCGTTGCGCAGCTCACCGCTTTCCAGCAGGGCACGCGCAATAACAACGAACCGATGCATGCGGTGTCGCAGCGACTGTCCGATAGCGAGATCAAGGCCGTCGCCGATTACATCGCCGGGCTGCATTGACAGCCCGCGCGATTCGCGTCGGGTAAGAACCAGCCGGCCCAGCCAGGGACGGCAAGAAAACAAGAAAAGGGTGGGGGCGTCGTCATGGCACGACAGCCCTTCACCCTTTTTTGCTGTTGAGTTGGAGTTTGAATGAGCGTCACCACGTCGGGTTTGCAGTTGAATACGCGTAAGCGGGCATGGCGCAATGCGATCGAATTGCTCAGCTCGATGCGTTTCGCCATCGCGCTGCTTGTGGTTCTTTCGATCGCGAGCATCATCGGCACCGTCCTGACACAGGACGATCCTTATCCGAATTACGTCAATCAGTTCGGTCCGTTCTGGGCCGACATCTTTCGCTCGCTGGGCCTCTATAGCGTGTACAGCGCGTGGTGGTTCATGCTGATTCTCGGCTTTCTGGTCGTGTCGATTTCGCTGTGCGTGATCCGCAACGCGCCGAAGATGATCGCCGACATGAAGAGCTGGAAGGACAAAGTCCGCGAAGGCAGCCTGCGCGCGTTTCACCACAAGGGCGAGTATGCGGTGCAGGGCTCGCGTGTGCAGACGGCCCAGGTGCTCACGAATCTTACCGGCCGGCTCGGCTACAAGTTCGTGACGCGCGAAAGCGACGGCGCCACGCTCATCGCGGCCAAGCGCGGCGCGCTCACGCGCATCGGCTACATCTTTGCTCATCTGGCCATTGTCGTGATCTGTATCGGCGGGCTGCTCGACAGCAACCTGCCCATCAAGCTGCAGATGTGGCTCTTCGACAAGACGCCGATCCGCAGTAATACCGTCATCAGCCAGATCGCACCCGAGCACCGTCTCTCCGTCTCGAATCCGACGTTCCGCGGCTATGCGTGGGTGCCGGAAGGCCAGTTCGTTTCCACGGCGATCCTCAATCAGCCGAACGGCTCGCTGATCCAGGACCTGCCGTTTTCGATCCAGCTCAACAAGTTCATCGTCGATTACTACTCGACCGGCATGCCGAAGCTCTTCGCGAGCGACATCGTCGTGATCGATCACAAAACCGGCCAACGCGTTCCGGCGCGCGTCGAGGTGAACAAGCCGTTCGAATACGACGGCGTGTCGATCTATCAATCGAGCTTCCAGGACGGCGGCTCGCAGATGCAGATGACCGCCTGGCCAATGACGGGCGGCGGCACGAAGACCTTCCCGTTTGGCGGCACGATCGGCAATTCCGCGCCGCTGCCCGCGTCCACGCCGGGTGCCGACGGTCAGACCGTCGAGTTCACGGATTTCCGGGCCATCAACGTCGAGAACATCTCGAACGGCAGCGGCTCGACGGACGTGCGCGGCGTGGCGCATCGCTCGCTCAAGGAGGTGTTCGACGAGCGGCTCGGTTCGGGCGCGAAAACGTCGAAGCCGCTCGATCTGCACAACGTCGGCCCCTCGGTGCAGTACAAGGTGCGCGACAAGGACGGCCAGGCGCGCGAGTACAACAACTACATGGTGCCCGTCGACGTGGGTGGCGCGCGGATGTTCCTCGCCGGCATGCGCACGAACCCGGACGATCCGTTCCGCTACCTGCGCATCCCGGCTGACAGCGGCGGCACCGTGAACGAATGGATGCGCCTGCGCGCCGCCTTCGAAGATCCGGCGCTGCGCGTCCAGGCGGCGCACCGGTTTGCGATGCGGTCCGTGCCCGAAGCCAATCGCGAATTGCAGCAGCATCTCGAGGAAAGCGCGGTGCGCGTCCTGACCCTCTTTGCTGGCGCCGACGACGTCTCCGGCAAGCCGGTGCCGGGGCAATCCATCGGCGGCTTCCAGGCCATTGCGGCGTTCATCGACAAGTCGGTGCCGAAGGGCGAGCAGGAAAAGGCCGCAGGTCTCCTGTTACGCATGCTGGAAGGCTCGACGTGGGACTTATGGCAGCTTGCCCGCGAGCAGGCCGGCGAGCCTGATGTAAAGCCCGATACCCAGACAACGCGCTTTGTGCAAGATTCGATCAACGCGGTGTCCGACAGTTTTCTGTATGGAGCGCCCGTTTACCTGCAGCTCGATTCGTTCAAGCAGGTGCAGGCATCGGTGTTCCAGCTCACGCGGGCGCCTGGCAAGAAAGTCGTGTATCTTGGCAGCCTCCTTCTCGTGCTCGGCATCTTCTCGATGTTCTACGTGCGCGAACGCCGGCTGTGGTTCTGGCTCAAAGATAGCGGCTCAGGCGTGAACGTCGTCATGGCCATGTCGACGGCGCGCAGGACCTTCGATTTCGAAAAAGAGTTTGCCCGCACCCGCGATGCCGTCGGCCAGGCGCTGGGCGTCAAACCGCTGACTCCCGACGCTCCTGGCACAGCCCCTGCTGTGCCGTCAGAGAACGCTGCAGATTCGACCCGGTAAGAACATGGATTTGACTCAGGTTTCCTCATCCCGCCCCGGCGCGCCGCGCGTGCCCGCCACGCCACCCGCCGCTTCGGAGATCAGCGCGCTTGGCGACGAGCGTTCCTTCTTGCGACGCCTCGGCGCCTTCGACTGGCTGTTTGCGCTTGCGCTCGTGGCCGGCGCGGGTTTCGCGCTCTCGCGTTACCACGCGCACATGAACTACTACGACAAGCTCGTGCTGGTCTGCACCGTGCCTGCGCTCGTCGTGCTGGGCTGGCGATGGAAGCCGGCGCGTCTGCTCATGGCGGGCATCGCGGTGCTCTCGCTGGCCGGCATCCAGTTCTACCACGGCGATCTGGCGCGGGCCGACACCGCCTTCTTCCTCAAGTACTTCCTCTCCAGCCAGTCCGCCATCCTCTGGATGAGCGCGCTGTTCGTGCTTGCCACCTTGTTCTACTGGATCGGCACGCTCTCGCGCTCGCCCGTGGGCGGTGCGATCGGTTCGAAGCTGACCTGGGCAGCGGTGCTGATGGGCTTCGTCGGGCTGATGGTGCGCTGGTACGAGTCGTACCTGATCGGCGCGGACGTGGGCCATATTCCCATCTCGAACCTCTACGAAGTGTTCGTGCTGTTCAGCCTGATCACGGCCCTCTTCTACCTCTTCTACGAGAAGCACTACAACACGCGGGCGCTGGGCGCGTTCGTGCTGCTCGTGATCAGCGCGGCGGTCGGCTTCCTGATGTGGTACTCCATTGCGCGCGACGCCCAGCAGATCCAGCCGCTCGTGCCCGCGCTGCAAAGCTGGTGGATGAAGATCCACGTGCCGGCGAACTTCATCGGCTACGGCAGTTTCGCGCTGTCGGCCATGGTGGGTGTGGCCTACCTGATGAAGGAGCGCGGCGTGCTGGCGGACCGCCTGCCGGAGCTCGAGGTGCTCGACGACGTCATGTACAAGTCGATTGCCGTGGGTTTTGCGTTCTTCACCATCGCCACGATTCTCGGTGCGCTGTGGGCCGCCGAGGCGTGGGGCGGCTACTGGAGCTGGGATCCGAAGGAAACCTGGGCGCTGATCGTCTGGCTCAATTACGCGGCGTGGCTCCACATGCGGCTCATGAAGGGCCTGCGCGGCTCGGTGGCGGCCTGGTGGGCGCTGACCGGCCTGCTCGTCACCACCTTCGCGTTCCTGGGCGTCAACATGTTCCTGTCGGGACTGCATAGCTACGGCAAGCTGTAAGATCCGCCGCGCTCGAACGACAAACAACCGCCGGATGGTTTTCCCCGGCGGTTTTTTGTTTCCAGTGGAAGTTTTTTGCCCGGCGCGTGTTTGCCAGAGTGTGGCCTGCGCGGGGCGGGTCGGACGAACGTGGATGCGGTTCGCACGGGATACACCCGCTGTGCCGCGAGGAGTGAAGTCATGTGGATCAAGCGAGCCAGCAGGATTCTGCTGAACGGCGACGACATTGCGGGAAGCGAGATCACGCCCGAATCGGTGTACCGGAACCGCCGGCGCGTGCTGCAGGCGGCGGGCGCCGCGGCCATCGGCTCGTTGGCGGGCCCGTTCGGGCTCAGCGCGCCAGCGTTGGCCGAATATGCATCGCCGGACCCGAAAGCGCAGAAACTGGCGGCGAAAACGAACCCTAAATTCGTCGCCCTGGATAAGGTCACGTCCTTCAAGGACATCACCACGTACAACAATTTCTACGAATTCGGCACCGACAAGAGCGATCCCGCAGCCAACGCGGGCACGTTGCGACCGCGTCCGTGGCGCGTGAGCGTCGAGGGCGAGGTGAAAAACGCGAAGGTCTACGACATCGACGAGTTGCTCAAGCTCGCGCCGCTCGAGGAGCGCGTGTACCGGCACCGTTGCGTGGAAGGCTGGTCGATGGTGATGCCGTGGATCGGCTTTCCGCTCGCGGAGTTGATTCGTCGGGCTCAGCCCACCGGGAACGCAAAGTACGTCCAGTTCATTACGCTCGCCGACCCGTCGCAGATGCCCGGCCTCGCGCAGCCGATTCTGGACTGGCCCTATTCCGAGGGCCTGCGCATGGACGAGGCGATGAATCCGCTCACGCTTGTCACCGTCGGGCTGTATGGCCAGGTGCTGCCGAACCAGAACGGCGCGCCGATCCGCATCATCGTGCCGTGGAAGTACGGGTTCAAAAGCGCGAAGTCGCTCGTGAAGATCCGCTTCGTCGAAAAGCAGCCGAAGACGAGCTGGAACACGTATGCCGCGAACGAATACGGCTTCTACTCGAACGTGAATCCGAACGTCGACCATCCGCGCTGGAGCCAGGCAACGGAGCGGCGCATCGGCGAAGACGGCTTCTTCACGCCGAAGCGCAAGACCCTGATGTTCAACGGCTACGGCGATCTGGTCGCGTCGATGTATCAGGGCATGGATCTGAAAAAGAACTTCTGAGTCGCCCGCGCGAACGGCTGGGGCGGTGGAGCAAGCAATGCAACGCGTTTCTGAAACGATGGGCACGGCTGGGAAGGGGCAAGCGGCTGCTGCGTCCGCGAGCGTTTCCCGAGCCCGGCCGCGTGCTGCTGCCGGCACGCGCTGGGTTGCGCCGGCGAAGGTCGCCGCGTTCCTCGCGGCGCTTTACCCGCTGGGGCGCCTCGTGCTGTTGGGATTCACGGGGGGCCTGGGCGCAAACCCGATTGAGTTCATCACGTGGTCCACCGGACTATGGACGCTTGTATTCCTGTGCATCACGCTGGCAGTCACGCCGCTGCGCCGGCTCACGGGACTCAACGCACTCGTGCGTTTTCGCCGCATGCTCGGTCTCTTTGCGTTCTTTTACGCGACGCTGCATTTCACGACCTACATCTGGCTCGACAAATGGTTCAACGTCGCCGATATGTTCAAGGACATTGCCAAGCGGCCGTTCATCACGGTGGGGTTTGCGGCGTTCGTGCTGCTGATTCCGCTTGCGGCAACGTCGCCACGCGCGATGGTGCGGCGGCTGGGCCGCCACTGGCAGACGCTGCATCGTGCCATCTACGCGATCGGCGCGCTCGCCATCCTTCACTTCTGGTGGTTGAAGGCGGGCAAGCACGACCTGGTGTTGCCGAAGATCTACGGCGCGATTGTGGTCGTGCTGCTCGGATGGCGGCTCGCCGTGTGGCTGCGCGAGCGTTTTCGAACGGCGGGCGGCGCGAGATGAGTTAGCAGGCGGAGAGGCGTGTCGGCGGCGGGTGCCGCTTTCGAGTTAGCCCGGCCCGCCGCGAGCCGGGCCGAGTGTCGGGCCCTGACGTTTGGCGCTGATCCTGGGCCCGCTTCAGGCCGCGCGTTACGCCGGCAGGACGCTTTCACCCGCGAACAGCTGCGTCACGCTTTCGCGTTCGCGCACGACGTGAGCTTGTTCGCCGTCCACCATGACTTCGGCGGCGCGGCCACGCGTGTTGTAGTTCGAGCTCATCACGAAACCATAGGCGCCGGCCGAGCGGATGGCGAGCAGATCGCCCGGCTCGATCGCAAGCGACCGCTCGCGGCCGAGCCAGTCGCCGCTTTCGCATACTGGGCCGACCACGTCGTAGACCTGAGTCGGCGCCTGCCGCTCGACAACAGGCTCGATCGCGTGAAAGGCCTCGTACATCGCCGGGCGGGCCAGATCGTTCATCGCTGCGTCCACGATCGCGAAATTCTTTTCGGCGCCCGGCTTCAGGAATTCGACGCGCGTGAGCAGCACGCCCGCGTTGCCCACGAGCGAGCGGCCCGGCTCGAAGTACACCTCGCGATGGCCGTGGCCACGCGCTTCGATGCGGTCGAGCACCATGCGCACGAACGCGCCGATGTCGGGCGGCGTTTCGTCGTCGTAGCGGATGCCGAGGCCGCCGCCCACGTCGATGTGGCGAATCGCGATGCCGTCGGCTTCGATCTGCTCAACGAGTTCCAGCAGCTTGTCCACGGCATCCAGGTACGGTTCGACTTCGGTGATCTGCGACCCGATATGGCAGTCGATGCCAACGACCACGAGATTCGGCATCGCCGCCGCCGCGCGATAGGTGGCGCGGGCGTCGTCGAACGCCACGCCGAACTTGTTCGACTTGAGACCCGTGGAGATATACGGGTGCGTCTTCGCATCGACGTCCGGATTCACGCGCAGCGACACCGGCGCCTTCTTGCCGAGTTCACCGGCGACGGCATTGAGCCGGTCGAGTTCCGGTATCGACTCCACGTTGAAGCATTTCACGCCGGCCATGAGCGCTTCCCGCATTTCAGCCGCACTCTTGCCCACGCCCGAGAACACGCTGTTTTCCGCCTTGCCGCCCGCAGCGAGCACGCGCGCGAGTTCACCGCCGGAGACGATGTCGAACCCCGCGCCCATGCGCGCAAAGAGGTTGAGCACGGCGAGGTTGCTGTTCGCCTTCACGGCGTAGTGGATCGACGCGCGGCGGCCCGCGCATGCGTCCGCGTAGGCGTGCCACGCCGCAGTAAGCGCGGCGCGCGAGTAGACGTAAAGCGGCGTGCCGAACTGCTCGGCCAGCGAAACGGCGGAAACGCCTTCGACATGCAGCACGCCGTCGACGCGTGTGAACGCGGGTTGAACCATGTGAAGTCTTATTGGGTTTGCGCCGCATCCGATGCGGCACGCGAGGGCGCTGCGGGTGCGGTGTTGAGTTGGGTGTCCGGCGAGAGCGTCAGTGCGGTGCCCGAGGTGTCCGGCACTTCGCCTGCCGATACCCCCGACGCGCCCGAAGACGCGGTTTCGGCGCCCGGCTTGACGTCTTCGCCAGGCGGTTCGGTTCGTTCGTTGGGCTTCGCCGGCAGGGGCGGTACCGTGGGCAGATAGAGCGCGCCGCGTTGGCCGCAACCGGCGAGCGCGCCGCCTGCGAGAATGGCCAGAGCCGCTACAATCGCGCTCATCCTGAAAACGACTCGCATGACTGTCCCAGAGAATTTAATCAACGGAGTTTAGCATGACCGACAGTGACTACCTGACCCGTGCCGAAGCCGTGCTGGACGCGGTGGAGCGGGCGATCGACGACATCGACGCCGACATCGAACTCGAGCGCAGCGGCAATGTTTTGACGCTCGAATTCGCTAACCGGTCGAAGATCATCGTCAATCTTCAGCCGCCCATGCAAGAGATCTGGATTGCCGCAAAGGCCGGCGGTTTCCATTTCCGCTACGTCGACGACGCGTGGCGCGACACGCGCAACGACACGGAGTTTTTCGACGCACTCTCCGGGTACGCGACGCAGCAGGCCGGCGAGCCGGTGACTTTTACGCCGTAGTTTTACGTCGCGGTTTTACGCTGAACGCGCGAGCCCTCGTGCGTTCAGTGCCCCCGGAACAGGTTCATGATGTCCTGTTTCTCTTTCTCGTCGATGTGTTCGGGCGCGGGTTGCGGCTCGGCGCCGGCCGCCGCGCTGGCTTGCGCGTCGAGCGCTTCCTGGCTCACGCCTACCGTGGAAATGAAGCCGTGTCCCGGCGTGAATCCGTCGAAATACAGTTCGTCGCCGAGCGTCACGACGCCGTCCGGCATCGGCATCTTGTAGGGCGGAACGCCCTTCAGCATGCGGCTCATGTAATCGATCCAGACCGGTAGCGCGAGGCCGCCACCCGTTTCGCGGTCACCCAGGCTGCGCGGATTGTCGTAGCCGATCCACGCCACGGCCGCCAGCGTGTGCTGGTAGCCCGTGAACCAGGCGTCGCGCGAATCGTTCGTCGTGCCTGTCTTGCCGGCGAGGTCCGTGCGGCCCAACACGTTCGATCGCGCGCCTGTACCGTGCTGCGCCACGCTCTGCAAGAGGCTGTTCATCACGTATGCGTTGCGCGCGTCGATGGCGCGCGGCGCGTTTTGTTCGGCGATGAGCGGTTGTGCGTGCGCGACCACCACGCCGCGTTGATCTGTCACCTCGGCGATCAGATACGGATTGATGCGGTAGCCGCCGTTGGCGAACACCGAGATGCCGCTCGCCATCTGGAGCGGCGTGACGAGACCCGCGCCCAGCGCCATCGGCAGATACGCCGGGTGGCGCTCGGCATCGAAGCCGAAGCGCGTGATGTACTGCTGCGCGTACTTCGTGCCGATGTAGTTGAGGATGCGGATGGACACGAGGTTCTTCGACTTCTGCAGCGCCGTGCGCATCGTCATGGGACCGTCGAAGCCGCCGCCGTAGTTCTTCGGCTCCCACGCTTCGCCGCCCGGGGTGGTGGCGGGAAAGAAGAGCGGCGCGTCGTTGATGATGGTGGCCGGTCCCAATCCCTTTTCCAGCGACGCCGAGTAGATAAACGGCTTGAAGCTGGAGCCGGGCTGGCGCCAGGCTTGCGTCACGTGGTTGAACTTGTTCTTGTTGAAGTCGAACCCGCCCACGAGCGCGCGAATCGCGCCGTCCTGCGGCACAACGGAAACGAGCGCGCCTTCCACTTGCGGCAACTGCGTGATCGACCACTTGCCGCCGTCGTCACGCACGAGCCGGATGATGGCGCCCGGCCGGATGCGCGAATTGGGTTGTGCCCGCGGGCCGAGTGCGTACTGCGCGAAGCGCAGGCCGTCTCCTTCGATGGTGGCCGTGTTGCCGTCGATGAACGTTGCCTGCACCTGCTTCGGGCTGGCCGACGTGACCACCGCGGCAATGATCTCGCCGTTGTCGGGATGTTCGAGCAGCGCGTCGTCGATTTCCTGTTCGCGTTCGCTCGCCTCCTGAGGCAGATCGACGAACGCCTCGGGGCCGCGATAGCCGTGGCGCCGTTCGTAGTCCATCAATCCCTTACGGACGGCGCGATACGCGGCGTCCTGTGCAGCGGAGTCGATCGTGGTCACGACGTTCAGGCCGCGCGTATAGGCCTCTTCGTGGTACTGCGCGTACATCATCTGCCGCACCATTTCCGCGACGTACTCGGCATGCACGCTGAATTCGCGAGCCACGCCCTTCACCACGAGCGGTTGCTTCACGGCGTCGTCGTACTGCTGCCGCGTGATGTAGTTGAGTTCGAGCATGCGCTGCAGGATGTATTCCTGGCGCACCTTCGCCCGCTTGGGATTCACGACCGGGTTGTAGGCGGACGGCGCTTTCGGCAGGCCCGCCAGCATGGCCGCTTCGGCAAGCGTGAGGTCCTTCATGTCCTTGCCGAAATAGACGTGCGCCGCACTCGCAAAACCGTAAGCGCGCTGACCCAGATAGATCTGGTTCATGTAGACCTCCAGAATCTGGTCCTTGGTCAGCTTCGTTTCGATCTTGTACGCAAGCATCATCTCGTAGATCTTGCGCGTGTAGGTCTTCTCGCTGGAGAGGAAGAAATTGCGCGCCACCTGCATGGTGATGGTGCTCGCGCCCTGCGTGGCATGACCGTTCGTGAGGGCGACGATGCCGGCCCGCGCAATGCCGGTGAGGTCCACGCCGCCGTGCTCGTAGAAGCGCGCGTCTTCGATGGCGAGAATCGCTTTCTTCAGGTGGTCCGGCACGTCCTGGATCCGCACGATGTCGCGCCGTTCTTCACCAAATTCGCCGATCAGCACGTGATCTGCGGTGTAGATGCGTAGCGGCACCTTCGGCCGGTAGTCTGTGAGCGCTTCGAGCGAGGGCAGATTGGGTGCCGCCACGACGAGCCCGTAGCCGATCACGAGCGCCACGCCCACAATGCCGGCCGCGACGAGCCCTACGAAGCCGAGCAGCAACCTCGCCCAAAGAGGGCGCTTAGGGGCTTTCGGTGTGGGCGGTGGGGCGGCGTTGTCGGGCGTAGGGGATGGGGATTGCATGGGGACACCAGAAAAACAGTCCCGCGATTATAGCCGCCGGGGTAGGGCGCCTTTCGGCTCGCTTACGTCCGTTCGGCTCTTCGCGGGACAACGGCACCACTGTAGCGTCCCTGTGCGTGCCCGGATAGGCGTTGCACGCCGCGTTGGCCATCTGGCCGAATGTCGGGCCATGCTCGCGATTCGCACAATCTCCTCCAACGATCGCACGCGAATGGTTCGCGGCGACGTGCAGGCGAGGAGGAGGCGCAATGTCGCTGAGGAATGCGTGGCAACTGTCGGTTCGCCGGTTCGGCGCCGGTATCGATCTCAATGCCCAGGGCGTAAGGTGCGCCGTGTTGAGCCGGCGTCTGCGCAGCACGGGTCCGGTGCGGATCGAATGGCTGGCCGCGTGGCCGTTGGTCTCCGGCGCGGTGGCGGGCGCCGAGATTCTTGACCGCACCGCGGTGAGCACCGTGTTGCGCGCGGCGTTTGCCCAGATGCCGGCCTGGTGCGCCGCCCAGGCCATGCGATGCGCGATGGCCATACCGGCCTCGGCTACGTTCTCGGCGTCCATGCCGATGGGGCAACTCGCGGCAAACGGCGAGCAGGAGGCGGGCCTTCTTCCCATGGGGCCGGCGTGGACGGCGTTCGAGCCCGCCGTGCTGGCCGAGGCCGAGCGCGTGGCCGGCCTCGAGCGCGACGCACTGGCGGTGGACTGGTTCGTCGACGAGTCGCTGCATCACGTTGCAGACGGCGGGCCGGGCGGGCATTACGTGACCCTTGCCGCGGCATCGCGCCACCATCTCGAGGCGCGCCTGGAATGTGCCGCAGCGGCGGGTTTCACGCTTCACGCGCTGGACGGCGAACCGCACGCGGCATTGCGCGCCATGCGGCACGCCGCGAAAGTCGAGTTGCAGCCGTATGAACCCTACGCGGCCCTCTGGGTGGGCGGCGACGGCGTCTATGGATGGCGTGTGGTCGATGGTCTCGTGGCCTGCGAAATCCGCTATCCCGCGCTCGAATACCCGGACTTCGTCGATGCTCTGCGCGAGCTTTCAAAGGGCGCGGCGGTGCGATGCGCGCTGCTGTCCGGCGATCTGCACCTGCTTGTGAGCGCGGGATTTTCACTCGCCGACGTGGGCGACGTGCTGGGCTGCCCGGTATTGCCGTTCGAGTGCTCGGCCTTGGCCGATGGCACGCGGCCGCTCGTTCCCGAACTGCTGCACGAGCCGGCATGCGCGGTGGCAGTCGGCCTCGCGTTGCGCGGCGTCATGGAGTGACGCCATGAACGTGAATGCAATCACGCGCGCCCAACTGCGCGCCGAGCGCGGGACCGCATGGATGGGCGGCTTCAATTTGCTGCCTTGGCGGCGAGCTCAGATGCGTCGTGCGCGCCGGCGTTGTCTGCTCGGCTGGGCATGCGCGGCGGCATTGGGCGGCGCAGGGGTAATCGCGCTAGGCGGCTGGCAGGTCTTCGAGCGGATGCGTGTGGACGCGCAACGGGCCGAAACAGAACGCTCGCTTGCGGCGATGGTGGGACCGCTTGCCGAGCACGATCGTCTGGCGCGGCGTATTGCCGGGCAGCGCGAACGCGACGAACGCGCAGTCGCAATGGGCGCATCGCTCGCGCATCTGTTCGACTTTCTTGCCGCATTGAGTCGCGAAGCTTCAGCGGAAGTCGCGGTGCAGCGGCTCGTGCAGCACGACGGCGAAATCGTGGTGACCGGTGAGGCGCGCGATCACGCTGCATCAGCCGAATGGCTGGAGCGGCTACGCGATCTGGAAGGCGTGCGCTCGGTATCGGTGAGCGAGTTGAAGCGCGCGGAGCCTGGGCCGACGCCTCGTGCCGGCACGCAACCGCGCGAGACCGTGCAGTTCACCGCCACGGTGCGATGGGACGATGCGCCCGGCACGCCGGGCGAGGCACAACGTTCGCAGCGACCAGGCGCTACCCACGAGAACGCATTGCGGGGGCGGACATGAGCGGCGTCGGCACGCAGTTTCCGTACGGTCTGGGTGAAGCACGCGCAGGCCATGCGTCATGGACGGGAGCGTGGGCCCGGCCGGAGACCTGGAGCGCATGGCAGCGCTTCGGCGTGGCCGTGCTGGTTGCCGCATTGACGTTCGTAGCCGGCGCGAGAGCGTGGACGAGCGAAGACATGACCGGCATCGACGCGGCGCGCGCTGCGCTTGCCGACGCGCAATCGCGCTTTGACGACGCCCGCGACGGTGTCGCGCATCTGACCGAACTGCGGAGCCTCGCGCGCGGCCTGCCCGACCTGAATGAAGGGGGCAAGCGTGGGTCGTTTTCGGCGGACGCGCGCACGGTCTCGGCGCTCGCGGCGGCAGCGGGCATGGTGCTCTTCGGTCTCGAACCGGGGGCGGAGAGCGGATCGGCGACGGATGCAATGCGTTCCATCAAGCTCTCCGCGCAGGCGGATTTTTCGCAGCTGATGGATTTCCTGCAAGCACTCCAGACCTTGCCAACCCTCGTCGTGCCCATCGAATTGACGGTGAAGCGCAATGCCGACTCACTGCATATCGAGGCACAACTGCGTGTCTACGATGGCTTGCGTGCGCCGGAGGCGATGCGCGAGGCAACTCGCGACCGAGCCGCCGACCTGCTTTCGCTCGACCCCGACGAAACGTTCCAGCGCTATCTCGCCGACCCGTTCGCCGTGGATCGTTCCGATGCTGCCGACGACGCGGTGCGTCTCACCGGGCTGCTGCGTGATCGCAGGCGCGCACTGGCACTCGTGGAAACGTCGAATGGCGCATTGGACGTGACTGCGGGCGAAAGTCTTCTCGGCGAGCAGGTGGTCGGCGTGGGCGACACCGGCCTCACGCTTGCGAGCGACAGCGGTACGCGCGAACTCTTATTGCAGGAGGTGGCGCGATGAGGCTACGCGACCGCATTACCGTTGGCGTCTGCTGTGCGTGGCTTGCAGCCGGCGCTGCACACGCCGCGCTGCCACCTCTACCGCAATGGGCGCGAAGCGACGGGCCCGTCGCAACGTACGACGACGTCCCACCGCTACCTGCCAGCTTCGAGGATGACGTCTACGGCGCGCGAGGCAGGGAGGCTCGCACCGCGACGCGCATGCTCAAGAATCCGTTCGTTTCCGAAGACTCCGGCAGCTTGCCCGGCAGTGCCGATACAGAAGACGACGCGACCTATGCCTTCTCCGCCTCTCCGGATCGGCAACTGCCGGAAGACGGAGCGCCCTTCGACGCAGACGCAGACGCAGATCGGGACAACGCACGTGTTCAACGGTCCGGCATGGCATCACGCGCCGCGGACCGCGAAAGCCTGCAAACCAGTGTGCTCGAAGGACCGCCGATTCCGCTGGCCGCCGAACAGCGGCTTTCGACCGGCGGCCCGACCTCCAGCGACGCCGGCCTTCCACCGGATCGCCCCATCACGCTGGATTTCCGTCATGCCGAACTCGGCGCCGTGCTCCACGCGTTCGCGAAGTTCACCGGGCTCAACATTGTCGCGTCCGACCGCGTGCGCGGCGAAGTGACGTTGCGCTTCGACAATGTCCCGTGGCGGGCCGCGTTCGATACCCTGCTCGACCTTCAGGGGCTCGCCATGGAGCGCCACGGCAACATCGTCTGGGTGGTCCCGGCCGCCGACCTCGCCGCGCGCGAGCGGCGGCGCTTCGAAGCCCATGCCCGCGCCGCGGAACTCGAACCGCTCGTGAGCCGCACCTTCGAATTGCACTACGCCCGCGCCGACGAGCTTCGCCGCCTGTTCACCGGCTCAGGCGCCCAACGCGTGCTCTCGAAGCGCGGCGCCGTCATGGCCGACGCCCGCACGAACCTGCTCTTCGTAACGGACCTGCAGGGGCGACTCGATCAGCTTGCCGAACTCGTCCGGCGCCTCGACCAGCCGTCGCGGCAAGTGCTGATCGAAGCGCGCATCGTGGAAGGCGAACAAGGTCTGTCGCGCAATCTCGGAGTGAAGCTCGCGATGTCGGCGAGAAACGATGCGCCGTCCACGGGACTGCATGGCGGCACGGAGGGCACGCTGCTGAATCTCGGCGCCTCGGCGCTTTCGGGCTTCGACGCCGCGAATATCGGCATGACGCTGCTCGCGGCGCGTGCAACGCGGCTGCTCGATGTGGAGCTGAGCGCGCTCGAGGCCGAGGGCCGCGGACACGTGGTGTCCAGCCCGCGCGTGGTGACCGCGGACCGGATGAAGGCCATCGTGGAGCAGGGTACGGAACTGCCTTATCAGGCCAAGGTGGGGCAGGGCGTGTCCGGCGTCCAGTTTCGTCGTGCGAGCCTGAAGCTGGAGGTGGAACCGCGTATCACGCCCGACGGCCGGGTGATTCTCGACCTCGACGTGGCGAAGGACAGTGTCGGCGAGCAGACCACATCGGGCCCCGCTATCAACACGAAGCACGTGCAGACGCGTGTCGAAGTGGAGGACGGCGGCACGGTTACCATTGGGGGTATCGACGCCACCGACGAGCGCCTCGATGTGACTCGCGTGCCGCTCCTGGGCAAAATACCGGTTTTGGGCGCACTTTTTCGTCACCGCGCGCAGCGCAATCAGCGCAGCGAACTCGTTGTCTTCATTACGCCGCATGTTGTGCAGACGAATTGAGCGGCGGCGCGACGCGCATTTGTGGCTGAAACCCCATACCCGGCTGCCGCCTGCCGCGCGGGCGGGACGGGCCCGCAGGCCGTGCCCGCAGGCTCGACAAGGCGGTCGCTTTGCCAGTAAGCTGCGGCACGAACCATACCGGATTGACCAGAGGAAACCGTTGCAACCGCGGGACGCACACGCCAATGTATTTTTCGTAGGGCTCATGGGGGCGGGGAAGACCACCGTGGGCCGGGCGGTGGCGCGCCGTCTGGAGCGGCCTTTCTTCGATTCGGATCATGAAATCGAGGCCCGCACCGGCGCCCGCATTCCCCTGATCTTCGAACTGGAAGGCGAAGCGGGCTTCCGCGACCGCGAAGCGCAGGTGATCGCAGACCTTACCAGTCGCGAAAACATCGTGCTGGCCACCGGCGGTGGCGCCGTGTTGCGTCCCGAGAATCGCGAATTGCTCAAGAGCCGCGGCATTGTTGTCTATCTGCGCGCGAATCCGCACGACCTGTGGTTGCGTACCCGCCGCGACAAGAACCGTCCGCTGCTGCAGACCGAAGACCCGAAAGCACGTCTCGAAGCGCTGTACGAAGTGCGCGACCCGCTCTATCGCGAATGCGCCAATTTCGTCATCGAGACAGGGCGGCCTTCCGTCAACGGGCTCGTCAACATGGTGCTGATGCAGCTGGAGATGGCGGGCGTGGCCCGCAGCACTGCGTCATGAGCCCTCGTCATCCATAATGGCCAGCATGATTACAGTTAACGTCGACCTGGGCGAGCGCGCCTATCCCATCCATATCGGGGCCGATCTGCTCGGACGTACCGAGTTGTTCGCTCCGCACATCGCCGGCGCAGCCGTCACCATCGTCACCAACACGACGGTCGATCCCCTCTACGGCGAGACGTTGCGGCGCGCACTTGCCCCGCTCGGCAAGCAGGTTTCCACCGTGGTACTGCCCGACGGCGAGGCGCACAAGAACTGGGAAACGCTGAACCAGATCTTCGACGCGCTGCTCGGTGCACGGGCCGATCGCAAGACCACGCTCATCGCGCTGGGCGGCGGCGTGACCGGCGACATGACCGGCTTCGCGGCCGCGTGCTACATGCGTGGCGTGCCGTTCATCCAGGTGCCGACCACGCTGCTTTCGCAGGTGGATTCGTCGGTGGGCGGCAAGACGGGCATTAACCATCCGCTCGGCAAGAACATGATCGGCGCGTTCTACCAGCCGCAGGCCGTGATCGCGGATATCGGGACGCTGCGCACGCTGCCGCAACGCGAACTGGCCGCCGGCGTGGCCGAGGTCATCAAGACCGGTGCCATTGCAGATGCCGCGTTCTTCGAGTGGATCGAAAGCAACGTCGAAGCGCTCAATCGTTGCGCGCCCGAAGCGCTTGCGTATGCGGTGAAGCGGTCGTGCGAAATCAAGGCGTCCGTGGTCGCCGCGGACGAGCGCGAAGGTGGCCTGCGCGCCATTCTCAATTTCGGGCATACGTTCGGCCATGCGATCGAGGCAGGTCTGGGCTACGGCGAGTGGCTGCACGGCGAGGCCGTGGGTTGCGGCATGGTGATGGCGGCTGATCTCTCGGTACGTCTCGGCTATCTCGACGAAGCATCGCGTCAGCGCATCGTGCGCGTGGTGGAGGCTGCGCATCTGCCCACGCAGGCGCCCTCACTCGGCGAAGCGCGCTACATGCAGCTGATGCAGGTCGACAAGAAGGCCGAAGCCGGCGCGATCAAATTCATTTTGCTGAAGCGTTTCGGTGAGACGCTGATCACCCGCGCGCCCGATGAGGCCGTTCACGCTACGCTTGCCGCAACGGTAGCCGCCTGATACGGGCGCGGTCTGCCGAAGGCGGGACCGCAAGGCTCGCGACGGCGCAACAACTGGAGGAGCCGGTGAACGAAAGGCGCAGCGACATCCCGGGCGAACAACACGGCCACGCAACGGCTGCTGCGGTGGCCTCTCCCACGGTTGCCGCGCTCGAAGCGCATCTTGCGCCGTACGCGGCCCGTTCATCGCAGTCTCGTGGACGTCATTTCGATGAGCCGCCCCCTTCCGCGCGCACCGAGTTTCAGCGCGACCGGGACCGCATCGTTCACTCCACCGCGTTTCGGCGCCTCGAATACAAGACGCAGGTGTTCGTCAATCACGAGGGCGATCTCTTTCGCACGCGGCTCACGCACAGCCTCGAAGTCGCGCAGATCGCCCGCTCGGTCGCTCGCAACCTGCGCGTGAACGAGGATCTCGTCGAGGCCATCTCGCTCGCGCACGACCTCGGCCACACGCCGTTTGGCCACGCCGGCCAGGACGCGCTCAACGAATGCATGCGCGAGCATGGGGGCTTCGAACACAATCTGCAAAGCCTCACCGTGGTCGACGAACTCGAGGAGCACTACGGCGCATTCAATGGCCTGAACCTGTGCTTCGAAACGCGCGAAGGCATTCTCAAGCATTGCTCGCGCGAAAACGCCCGGCGCCTCGGCGCGCTCGGCGAGCGTTTCCTGCTGGGTCGCCAGCCTTCCATCGAAGCGCAAATCGCCAACGTCGCGGACGAGATCGCCTACAACAATCACGACGTCGACGACGGCCTGCGCTCCGGCCTGCTCTCCATCGACCAGCTTGCCGAGGTCGAACTCTGGCAAACGCATTACGAGGCCGCGCGCCGCGACTATCCGCAGATCGAGGGACGTCGCCTGATTCATGAAACCGTGCGCCGGATCATCAATACGCTGATCGTCGACCTGATCGACACGACGCGCCGCAATCTCGCCCAGCATGCACCCGCGTCGCTCGACGACGTGCGCGCTGCGCCGCCGCTCGTCGCGCACAGCGAGACCGTCGCGGCACAAGCCACGCAATTGAAGCGCTTCCTGTTCGTGAATCTCTACCGTCACTATCGCGTGATGCGCATGGCGAACAAGGCGCGGCGCGTGGTGGTCGGGCTCTTCGACGCGTTCATCGAGGACTCGCGGCTGTTGCCGCCCGCGTATCAGTCGAAGGATCCGGCGGTTCAGCCGCGCCTCGTCGCGCACTACATCGCGGGGATGACTGACCGCTATGCGCTCAAGGAGTATCAGCGGCTCTTCGTGATCGCCGACAACTAAGCGAGGGGCGCGGTTGCACGCCAGCTCGCCAGCGCCTCGCGCCCGTTTCGCATTCGCAGTCTTTCCAATACCGCATCCACCCATGGACGTCTGCCCATGCAAGCTCATCCGATGAAAACATGGCCGTATCCGCACGTGGCTGCCCATCGCGGCGGCGGCACGCTGGCTCCCGAGAACACGCTTGCCGCGCTGGAGACAGGGGCGCGCTTCGGACACCGAATGGTCGAGTTCGACGCGAAGCTTTCCGTCGATAACGTCGTTTTCCTGCTGCATGACGATACGGTCGATCGCACGTCGAACGGCAGCGGCGCGGCCGCGCGCATGCGCTACGACGCGCTCGCGGCGCTGGACGCCGGCGCCTGGTACGACGCAGCTTTCGTGGGTGAACGGATGCCGACGCTCGAGCAGGTGGCCGCGCGCTGCAAGGCGTTGGGGCTCGCCGCGAATGTCGAGATCAAGCCGTGTCCCACCCGCGACGAGGACACAGGTCGCCTCGTCGCGTTCGAAACGGCCCGGCTTTGGGCGGGCGCGGAACCGGCGCCGCTCCTGTCGTCCTTCTCGTTCGATGCGCTCGCTGCCGCTCGCGATGCCGCGCCCACGTTGCCGCGCGGCCTGCTCGTTGAACAGCTGCCCGCGGACTGGCGCGCGCAGACAGACGCACTCGGCTGCGTCTCCCTGCACGTGGACCACGAGCAACTCGACGCGCAACGCGTCGCGCAAATCAAGGCGGCGGGCCTCTTCGTGCTGGCCTATACGGTCAACGACCTGCAGCGCGCAAGAGAACTCGTCGCGTGGGGCGTGGACACGGTCTGTACCGACCGCATCGACCTGATCGCGCCGGACTCGCTGGGCGGCTGAACCGAGGCCGCTCCAGGTGTGGTCGCCCCTCGGCCCGCACGCCGGCGGGCATGTCCCGCCTTATCGCGACCGGGCGAGGACCGCGCCCAGGATCAGCGCCACGCCGCCCACGATCGCAAGCGACTGCCACGGATTCTCGCGGACGTAATCCTGCGCCTGCTCGAGCGCATCGCCGGCGCGGTCGCGCACCGCGGCGCGTGTTTCATCGAGCCGGGAGCGCGCGGCGTCCAGCCGCTTGCGCATGTCGGCGCGCAGCGTCACGGCGTCGGCCTGCGTGCCGTCGGCGAGTGTGGTTTCCAGTTCGGCGAGCAACGCGCGCAGTTCGCCGGCCACGTCTTCGGCCGCGTGGCGCGTGTGCCGCGCGATACGGCGCGCGTGGCGGCCGGTGGTGTTCCAGGATTCTCCGATGGCGTCCCGAGTGTTGGGAAATGCAGTCATGATCGCTCCGTCGATGAAGAATGAAGGGGGTGTCCCGCGCGCCTTGCGTGGAATATTCGCGGGAAGCCCAGTATCACGCAACTTGGGTGCCCGCGATACCGCTGCAGCGCAACACGCCGCGTCGCGCCTGCCATCAGGGCGTTGCGGGGCGGGTGTAGACGATTGCGGGCACTGTCGGAATTACAACCCGTTACGGGGTCAGCACATTTGATCAGGCAGGCATAGAATCGAAAAACGCCGCCACGGAACCGGCGAGGTTCCGTGGCGGCGTTCAGGTGAAAAGCGAAGAATGTGCGAAGGTCCGGGCGGGCCGCTGAATTGCGTCCCTTCGTCGGTGCCGATGCTTTAGAACGCGTAGCCGACCTTGACGTAAGTAACGATCGGGTTCAGCTTGATCTTCGTTTCCGACGTCGCGTTGAGCGTACCCACCGGTGTCGAGCGAGCCGTGTTGAGGGTAGCCTTTACGCTGACCGGAATGTACGAGATGGAGAGGCCGGCGAACCAGTGTTTGGTGAACGCGTAGTTGAAGCCGAGATTAAATACCGGCGACCAGGAACGATCCGTCGACACGCTGGTCGGACCGTTCAGTACGCCCTGCTCGAACTGGCCGTTGGTGATCTTGGCGTCGGTGAACCAGACGCGCGTCACGCCAAGACCCACATATGGCCGGAACTTCGCCTGGGCGTCGTTGAAGTTGTATTTGAAGAGAAGGGCGGGGCTCCACAGTTTTGCCGAACCGAGCTTGCCGAACTGTTCGAAGGTGCCTTTGCCGTTCAGGTCGAATTTGGGCGGAATGCCGAGTTCCAACTCCGTCGAGATGTGGTCGGTGATGTAGTAACCGAAGCTCAAACCGATCGTGTCGGAATCGTCAATGCCGGCACCGGTGTTCGGAATCGTGATGTTGACGGGTGACCCGCCGACGTTGGTGACTTTGAGTGGATCGCTGCTGTCTTGGGGCATGAAATGAAACCACCCCGTCGTAACGTAAAACGTATTGGCCGTCTGCGCGTGCGCTGCGGTCATGCAGGCGAGCGCCGCCATCCCCGTCAAGGCCTGTTTTAATTTCATTTGTGCTCCTCCATAAAAGGCGTGCTCATTATGACCAGAACGTTTCAAACAGACCATATGGCACGGTTAGAGCTTTCTCCCTAAGCGCTGCGGGGTTTCCGCGCGAGCCGCGCCACGCCGAAGGCCGCGCGGCGGCCGTTGCGCGGACCCGCGGGTATTTACTAACGCCACTATTGGAAAATCCAGCATGGCACGGCTTGCACGTCTTTATGTCCCAGACCAGCCTCAGCACGTGATCCTGCGCGGACTCGACCAGCAGCCCGCTTTCGTCGACGACCAGGACTACGAGCTGTTCATCGATTGCCTGAAGGCGGCGGCGCGCGATCATCATCTCGCCGTGCACGCCTGGGCGCTCATGCCGGGTGCGGTGCAACTGCTTGTGACACCGTCCGACGAAGCGAGCCTGCCCAAAGCGATGCAGGCCGTGGGCCGCCGCTACGTGGCTCACTTCAATCGCCGCTACTCGCGGCGTGGCACGTTGTGGGAGGGCCGCTATCGCGCAACGGTGATCGAGGGCGAGCGGTACTTCCTGCTCGCGAGCCGCGTGGTGGAACTCTCGCCGGTGCGTAACAAGCTCGTGGCAGCGCCCGAGGATTACCGCTGGTCGAGCTATCGCCATCACATCGGGCTGACGGTCGACAGCCTCATCACCGACCATCCGCTCTACTGGTCGCTTGGCAATACGCCGTTCGAACGGCAGCGGGCCTACCGCGAACTGTGCGAGCAGCCGCTCGACGAACGCGAAGCGAATCAACTGCTTCAGGCCACGCTGAAGGGTTGGGTGCTGGGCGGCGAGTCGTATCGCGAATGGGCGTCGCGTACGGCGAACCGGCGCGTGTCGCCGCTACCGCGCGGGCGTCCACGCAAGGTTCGGGAGACGCCGCAGACGCAATAGCGGCGGGCCGGCGCGCATCCGGAAGACGGCATCGGAAGATGCCGTTTCTTTTGCCCTGTTTTGATATGGAACCAATTAAAACGGCAGAAAATGCACCAATACGATAATTGGTTCCATATCATCACATTTTGTTTGCTATTTCATTGATTCGTCGCGTATATTCCGAATTCCGGCGATTCCTGGGCGCACGACGCGGGAAATCCGCTCCCCAGCGCGGCCCTCACTCGGGCGTCAGCGTTCAGCGGGAACAAGAACATGGTTTCAACGGCTGGTACGTCTGCGTACCGGCCCTCTTTCAGACGGTGTCCCCATGAACGACCACCACGAGCACCCGGGTGCCCTGCGCCCCGCCGCCCAGGGTCTGTACGACCCGCAGAACGAGCACGACGCGTGCGGCGTCGGTTTTGTTGCGCACATCAAGGGCAAGAAAAGCCACGAGATCATTCAGCAGGGCCTGAAGATTCTCGAGAACCTCGATCACCGGGGCGCCGTGGGCGCGGACCCGCTGATGGGCGACGGCGCCGGCATCCTGATCCAGATTCCGGACGGCTTCTATCGCGAAGAGATGGCGAAGCAGGGCGTGACGCTGCCGCCCGCCGGCGAGTACGGCGTCGGCATGATCTTCCTGCCGAAGGAGCACGCTTCGCGTCTCGCCTGCGAACAGGAACTGGAGCGCACGGTGAAGGCCGAAGGCCAGGTGGTGCTGGGCTGGCGCGACGTGCCGGTCGACCACGCCATGCCCATCTCGCCGAACGTCAAGGCGACCGAGCCGGTGATCCGCCAGATCTTCATCGGCCGCGGCAAGGACATCATGGTCACGGACGCGCTCGAGCGGAAGCTGTACATCATCCGCAAGACCGCGAGCCACCGCATTCAGGCGCTCAAGCTCAAGCACGGCAAGGAATATTTCGTGCCGTCGTGCTCGGCGCGCACGGTGGTCTACAAGGGGCTGCTGCTCGCGGGCCAGGTGGGCGTGTACTACCGCGACCTGCAGGACGAGCGTGTCGTGTCGGCGCTCGCACTGGTGCACCAGCGCTTCTCGACCAACACGTTCCCCGCCTGGGAACTCGCCCACCCGTACCGCATGATTGCCCACAACGGCGAAATCAACACGGTGAAGGGCAACGTCAACTGGCTCAACGCCCGCACGGGCGCCATTGCCAGCCACGTGCTGGGCGACGACCTGCCGAAGCTCTGGCCGCTGATCTATCCCGGTCAGTCGGATACGGCGTCGTTCGACAACTGCCTCGAGCTGCTCGTGATGGCGGGCTACCCGCTCGTGCACGCGGTCATGATGATGATTCCGGAGGCGTGGGAACAGCACACGCTCATGGACGACAACCGCCGCGCGTTCTACGAGTACCACGCCGCCATGATGGAGCCGTGGGACGGCCCCGCCGCCATCGCGTTCACGGACGGCCGCCAGATCGGCGCGACGCTCGACCGTAACGGCCTGCGTCCGGCCCGCTACATCATCACGGACGACGACCTCGTCATCATGGCGTCCGAATCGGGTGTGCTGCCCATTCCCGAATCGAAGATCGTCAAGAAGTGGCGTCTGCAGCCGGGCAAGATGTTCCTGATCGACATGGAACACGGCCGCATCATCGACGACAAGGAACTCAAGGACAACCTCGCCAACGCCAAGCCGTACAAGAGCTGGATCGACGCCGTGCGCATCAAGCTCGACGAGATCGAGCCGAAGGCCGAGGAAGTCGCCACGGAACGCCGCGAGGCCGCCGCGCTGCTGGACCGCCAGCAGGCATTCGGCTACACGCAGGAAGACCTCAAGTTCCTGATGGCGCCCATGGCCCAGGCCGGCGAGGAGGCCATCGGCTCGATGGGCAACGACTCGCCGCTCGCGGTGATGTCGAACAAGAACAAGACGCTCTACCACTACTTCAAGCAACTGTTCGCCCAGGTGACGAACCCGCCGATCGACCCGATCCGCGAGAACCTGGTGATGTCGCTCGTCTCGTTCATCGGCCCGAAGCCGAACCTGCTCGACACGAACAACATCAACCCGCCGATGCGTCTCGAAGTCTCGCAGCCTGTGCTCGACTTCAAGGACATCGCGAAGATCCGCGCCATCGATCAGTACACGGGCGGCAAGTTCAGCTCGTACGAACTGAACATCTGCTATCCGGTTTCGTGGGGCAAGGAAGGCATCGAGGCGCGGCTCGCGTCGCTGTGCGCCGAAGCCGTGGACGCGGTGCGCTCGGGCTACAACATCCTGATCGTGTCCGACCGCAAGACGGACCGCGACAACGTCGCCATTCCGGCGCTGCTCGCTACCTCGGCCATCCACACACACCTCGTGCAGCAAGGTCTGCGCACGAGCACGGGCCTCGTGGTCGAAACGGGTTCTGCGCGTGAGGTGCACCACTTCGCGCTGCTCGCGGGTTACGGCGCGGAAGCCGTGCACCCGTACCTCGCGATGGAAACGCTCGCGCAGCTCGCTTCGGGCTTCAAGGGCGACCTGTCGCCGGAAAAGGCGGTCTACAACTTCACGAAGGCGATCGGCAAGGGCCTGCAGAAGGTCATGTCGAAGATGGGCATCTCGACGTACATGTCGTACACGGGTGCGCAGATTTTCGAAGCCGTTGGCCTCGCTGAAGACCTCGTGCAGAAGTACTTCAAGGGCACGGCGTCGAAGGTGAACGGCATCGGCCTTTTCGAAGTGGCCGAAGAAGCCATTCGCCTGCATCGCGACGCCTTCGGTGAAAACCAGGTGCTCGCCACCATGCTCGACGCGGGCGGCGAGTACGCGTATCGCGTGCGCGGCGAAGACCACATGTGGACGCCGGACGCCATCGCGAAGCTCCAGCATTCCACGCGCAGCAACTCCTACCAGACGTACAAGGAGTACGCGAACCTGATCAACGACCAGACCCGCCGTCACATGACGTTCCGCGGCCTGTTCGAGTTCAAGGTGCATCCGGCGCGCGCCATTTCGCTCGACGAAGTGGAGTCCGCAAAGGAGATCGTGAAGCGCTTTGCGACGGGCGCGATGTCGCTCGGCTCGATCAGCACCGAAGCACACGCCACGCTCGCCGTCGCGATGAACCGCATTGGCGGCAAATCGAACACGGGCGAGGGCGGCGAGGACGAAAACCGCTATCGCAACGAACTGCGCGGCATTCCGATCAAGAACGGCGACACGCTGGCTTCGGTGATCGGCAAGGAAATCGTGCGCGACATTGCGCTCAAGGACGGCGATTCGCTGCGCTCGAAGATCAAGCAGGTAGCCTCGGGACGCTTCGGCGTGACGGCCGAGTACCTCGTCTCGGCAGACCAGATCCAGATCAAGATGGCGCAGGGCGCAAAGCCTGGCGAAGGCGGTCAGTTGCCGGGCCACAAGGTCTCCGAGTACATCGGCAAGCTGCGTTACTCGGTGCCGGGCGTCGGTCTCATTTCGCCGCCGCCGCACCACGACATCTACTCGATCGAAGACCTGGCGCAGCTGATTCACGACCTTAAGAACGTGAATCCCTCGGCCAGCATTTCGGTCAAGCTGGTGTCGGAAAGCGGTGTCGGCACGGTGGCCGCGGGCGTCGCCAAGGCGAAGTCCGATCACGTCGTGATCGCGGGCCATGACGGCGGCACGGGCGCATCGCCGCTCTCGTCGATCAAGCACGCCGGCACGCCGTGGGAACTGGGCCTTGCCGAAACGCAACAGACGCTCGTGCTCAACCGCCTGCGCGGCCGCATCCGCGTGCAGGCCGACGGCCAGATGAAGACGGGCCGCGACGTGGTGATCGGCGCGCTGCTGGGCGCGGACGAGTTCGGCTTCGCGACGGCGCCGCTCGTCGTGGAAGGCTGCATCATGATGCGCAAGTGCCACCTGAACACCTGCCCGGTGGGCGTGGCAACGCAGGATCCGGTGCTGCGTGCGAAGTTCCAGGGCCAGCCCGAACACGTGGTGAACTACTTCTTCTTCGTGGCCGAGGAAGTGCGCGAAATCATGGCGCAACTCGGCATCCGCAAGTTCGACGACCTGATCGGCCGCGCGGATCTGCTCGACATGAAGAAGGGCATCGAGCACTGGAAGGCGAAGGGTCTCGACTTCACGAACGTGTTCTATCAGCCGGTCGTGCCGGAAGACGTGGCACGCCGGCATCTGGAGTCGCAGGATCACGGCCTCGACCGCGCGCTCGACCACACGTTGATCGAGAAGGCAAAGGCCGCTGTCGAGCGCGGCGAGCACGTCTCGTTCATCCAGCCTGTGCGTAACGTGAACCGGACGGTGGGCGCCATGCTCTCGGGCGTGGTGGCGAAGAAGTACGGACACGACGGCCTGCCCGACGACGCCATTCACATCCAGTTGAAGGGCACGGCGGGCCAGAGCTTCGGCGCGTTCCTCGCGAAGGGCGTCACGCTCGACCTCGTCGGCGACGGCAACGACTACGTCGGCAAGGGGCTTTCCGGCGGACGCATCATCATCCGTCCGACCAACGACTTCCGCGGCAAGTCGGAAGAAAACATCATCTGCGGCAACACGGTGATGTACGGCGCACTGGAAGGCGAAGCGTTCTTCCGCGGCGTGGCCGGCGAGCGCTTCTGCGTGCGCAATTCCGGCGCCACGGCGGTGGTGGAAGGCACGGGCGACCACGGCTGCGAGTACATGACGGGCGGCACGGTGGTCGTGCTCGGCGAGACGGGCCGTAACTTCGCGGCCGGCATGTCGGGCGGCGTGGCCTACGTCTACGACCCCGAAGGCACCTTCGGCCCGAAGTGCAACAAGTCGATGGTCGCGCTCGAACCGGTGCTGCAGCAAGCCGAGCAGGAGCACACCGTGGACCGCGCGCTGTGGCACGCGGGCCAGACGGACGAGGCGCTGCTCAAGGGGCTGATCGAGCGTCACTTCCAGTTCACCGGCTCGCCGCGTGCGAAGGCGCTGCTGGAAAACTGGGACGCGGCGCGGCGCCAGTTCGTGAAGGTATTCCCGACCGAATACCGGCGCGCGCTGGGCGAGATCGGCGCGAAGAAGGCGAGCAAGGAAGTTCTGGCCGCATAACTTCGCAGCGTTAGCCCGACACGATCGACGAGGCGTGTGCCCCGTACGCGAGAGCGTGCGCGGCACACGCCGATCCCCCACCGAATACATGGATAGACGAGAGCCACATGGGTAAGGCAACCGGTTTTCTCGAATTCGAACGCCGTCACGAGGCGTACGAAGCACCGCTCACGCGGGTGAAGCACTACAAGGAATTTGTCGCGGCCCTCACCGACGAGGACGCGAAGGTCCAGGGTGCGCGCTGCATGGACTGCGGCATTCCGTTCTGCAACAACGGCTGCCCGGTCAACAACATCATTCCGGACTTCAACGACCTGGTGTTCCGCCAGGACTGGAAGAGCGCGATCGAAGTGCTCCATTCCACGAACAATTTCCCGGAGTTCACGGGCCGCATCTGCCCGGCGCCGTGCGAAGCGGCGTGCACGCTCGGCATCAATAACGACCCGGTCGGCATCAAGTCGATCGAGCACGCGATCATCGACAAAGCATGGGCCGAAGGCTGGGTGGCGCCGCAGCCGCCGAAGCACAAAACCGGCAAGAAGGTGGCCGTGGTGGGCTCCGGCCCCGCGGGTCTCGCCGCTGCACAGCAACTGGCGCGCGCGGGCCACGACGTGACCGTGTTCGAGAAGAACGACCGCGTTGGCGGCCTGCTGCGTTACGGCATTCCCGACTTCAAGCTGGAGAAGTGGCTGATCGACCGCCGCATGCGCCAGATGGAAGCCGAAGGCGTGACGTTCCGCACCAACGTGTTCATCGGCAAAGACGCGCTGCCGGCCCACATCGGCAACACGGCGAAAGAAACGCTTTCGCCCGAGGACCTCAAGGAGCAGTTCGACGCCGTCGTGCTGGCTGGCGGTTCCGAAACGCCGCGCGACCTGCCGGTGCCGGGCCGCGAACTCGCGGGCATTCACTTCGCGATGGAATTCCTGCCGCAGCAAAACAAGGTCAATGCCGGCGACAAGGTGGCCGACCAACTGCTCGCGAAGGGCAAGCACGTTGTAGTGATCGGTGGTGGCGATACGGGCTCGGACTGCGTCGGTACCTCGAACCGTCACGGGGCCAAGAGCGTCGCGCAGTTCGAACTGCTGCCGCAGCCGCCCGAGGAAGAGAACAAGCCGCTCGTGTGGCCGTACTGGCCGGTCAAGCTGCGCACGTCGTCGTCGCACGAAGAGGGCTGCGAGCGCGACTGGTCGGTGGCCACGAAGCGCTTCGAAGGCAAGAACGGCAAGGTGGAGAAGCTGATCGCCGCGCGCGTGGAGTGGAAGGACGGCAAGATGCAGGAAGTGCCGGGTTCCGAGTTCGAGATGAAGGCCGACCTCGTGCTGCTCGCGATGGGCTTCACGCAGCCGGTGTCGCCGGTGCTCGAAGCGTTCGGCGTGGACAAGGACCCGCGCGGCAACGTGCGCGCGGCGACCGAAGGCGACAAGTCGTACTACACGTCGGTGGACAAGGTGTTCACCGCTGGCGACATGCGGCGCGGCCAGTCGCTCGTCGTGTGGGCGATTCGCGAAGGCCGGCAGTGTGCGCGGTCGGTGGACGCCTACCTGATGGGCAGCTCCAGCCTGCCGCGATAAGCCTCTGCGCTCACGGGCGCCGGCTTCGTGCAGGCGCCCTGCGAACAGACTGCGAGAGGAGATTCGCAGGACCAGGTGGAGACGACAGTGCCGTAACGAAAAAGCCGGGCGCCCCGAAAGGGCGACCCGGTTTTTTTCGTTTGTTGCCTTCCGCTTATTGCCTTCTTTCCGCGCCAGCCTCGCACACGGCGTTGCGGATAAGATCACACTGTGTACGGACAGCCGGTCGCCGACAATGCTCGATCACGACACCCGCGCCGCCGAAGGGTGGCAACGCTGCTTCATCGCGCTCTCGCCCGATGCGGCCACGCGCGAGGCGCTGGCTGCGGTGCCCGTACCGCCGGACTCGCGACGCGTGCCCGACGGGCAGCTTCATCTCACGGTGACCTTCATCGGTGCGCTTCGGGCAGACACGGCCGACGCGCTCGCCGCCGCCTTGCACGGGAGCACCGCGCCGCTTGCGCCGGCTGCGTTCGAACGCATCGAGTGCTGGCCGGGCTCAGCGCATCCGCGATTACTGGTGGCTACGCTGGCAATGT
Organism: Paraburkholderia sp. A1RI_3L; assembly: GCF_048957895.1. Lineage (NCBI taxonomy): Bacteria > Pseudomonadati > Pseudomonadota > Betaproteobacteria > Burkholderiales > Burkholderiaceae > Paraburkholderia > Paraburkholderia sp. A1RI_3L. The sequence continues at coordinate 154,613 of NZ_JARCHA010000001.1, read as the reverse complement.
CCGATGACTTCGTGGCGCTCGACTGGCGCGTGCGCTCGCTGATGATCGAACTGGGCTTGCCCGTGGATGCACGGGCCTTTCGGCCGCACATCACGCTCGCGCGCTTCGCCCGGGGTGCGACTGCCGCGACGATTCCCGCAGACGCTCGCCTGCCGCCGTTCGCGCGCTTCGAATCGCTAGTGCTGTATTCGAGCACGCTCGCGCGGCAAGGGGCGCGGTATCAGGCGCTGGCGAGCGTGGCGGTCACGTGAGCGGCATGGCCGCATTTACGCGGCCGCCTGCTCCAGCGCCCGTTCGATGATAAGCGTCTCGTCATGGAATTGCGCCAGCGACTCGCGGTGCGCCACGCTCACGATCGCGGCGTTCGGCAGCCGCTCGTTCATCACGCGATACACGTGCGCTTCGTTTTCGGTGTCGAGCGCACTCGTCGCTTCGTCGAGGAACACGTAGTCGGGCTTGTGCAGCAGCACGCGCGCCGCCGCAAGCCGCTGCTGTTCGCCGGGCGAGAGCACGCGCGTCCAGTGTGCCGATTCGTGCAGCCGGTCCACGTAGTCTTCCAACCGGCACTGGCGCAGCGCTTCGCGGCAGTCGTCGTCGCTGAACGTGTCGCTCGTGGCGGGGTAGGCAAGCGCCGCCTTCAGCGTGCCGATGGGCAGATAGCTTTGCTGCGGGATGAACATCATGCGAGCGCCCACGGGCGCGTCGATCGAGCCGCTGCCGAACGGCCAGAGGCCCGCCAGCGCGCGCAGCAGCGTGCTCTTGCCGGAGCCGGACGGGCCGCGCACGAGCCAGCGCGAAGCGGGCTTGATGGCGACGTCTCGCACGTGCGCGAGCGTTTCGCCGTTGGGCAGCGCGAGCGTGAGGCCGCGCGTGACGAGCTGGCTTTCGTCGACGTAATGGAGGTTGATGCCGCCGTGCTCGGTGGCCGGCAATACGGATTCCTTGAGATGCGGCTGGTGCATCACGCGCTTGAATTCGCGAAGACGGTTGACGGTGGCGCGCCACTCGACCAGGGTGCCGTAACTATTGACGAACCATGACAGCGAGTCGCTCACGGAGCCGAAGGCACCGGCAATCTGCATCAGCGTGCCGAAGCTGATTGCGCCTCCGAAATAACGCGGCGACGCCACGACGATCGGGAAGATATTCGCAATCTGGCCATAGAAGTTGACGACGAAGGAGTACCGCTTCGTGTACTTCATCACGCGCCACCAGTTGTCGCGAATGCGGCTGAAGAGGTCCTTCGCGCTGGCTTCTTCGGTGCGCATGCCGTCGTAGAAGGCGATTTGCTCTGCGTTCTCGCGCAGGCGGATCAGGCCGAAACGGAAGTCGGCTTCAACGCGCTGTTGCTGGTAGTTGATCGACACCAGCGGATGCCCCACCTTGTGCGTGAGGATCGAACCCACTACGGCGTACGCGATAGCGGCCCACAGCATGTAGCCGGGAATCTGGACCGGTGTGCCGCCCAGCATCACCGTCAACGCGCCCGCGGTGCTCCAGAGCACGATCGAGAACCACACGAGGGTGGCGATGGTGGAGATCAGATCGAGGGTGAGGGCAAGCGTCGTGGTCGCGAACGAATCGAGGTCGACGGCGATACGCTGGTCGGGGTTGTCGGTGAGGCGGTCACGCTCGATGCGGTAGAACGTGCCTTCACCCAGCCACTCCTGCAGATACTTCGTGGTGAGCCATTGGCGCCAGCGAAAGCCGAGCATCTGGCGCAGATAACGCGTGTACACCGCGATGATGATGAATGCGAACGCGAGGCCGGTGAAGATCAGCATCAGGTGCGGGAATTCATGCACGTTTTTGCTTTGCAGCGCGTTGTAGAAATCGCGGTTCCAGTTGTTCAACCATGCATTGATGCCCACGAGCAGCAGGTTCATCACGATGATCGCGATCAGCAGACCCCAGGCGATCTTGCGTTCCTCGGACACCCAGTAGGGCTTGATGAGGCTCCACGCCGAGACGCGGTCGGTCTGGCTGGACGTAGGGCTGGAGGTGGGATTGGTCATGAGCTTCCTGATATCGGATTGAGATGCCGGCCCAACGGCGGGTTTGCGGATCCTGACACGGCGCGGGCGGTGAGGGCATTCCCCGCGCGCGGTGACCTGGCGGATTCTGGCCGGCACCGCTTAAACACGCCTTAATCGGGTCCACGGCATTGTGCCAGAGCCCGCCGCGCGTTCCCTATTCGGCGGCCCTGCCGCGCGCCCTGCGGCGTCCTGCCTCGTTTGCGGCGGTTCTGTCTTTTATGGTCTAATGGCCGCTGACGAAACAGGGGTGCTTCGCGCCGGCCGGCAGCACGCGGCGGCCAGCGACGAGGCTGAGAGAGACCCTTCGCACCCGATCCGGGTAATACCGGCGCGGGAAGTTTCGGGAAAGTCCCGCTGGATGCCCATGCGTCCAGTCTCCCGCCGGGCGGCGCTCCTTCATCACATATCGGAGTGCGTCCGGCCGGCCTCGCCAGCCGGTTTCGTCCTTGTGTACGTGTGCAGCCTGCCGTACGGAAAGGATACGATGACCGCTCATTCTCCAGTTCTTTGCTTTCACCGGCGCGTTCGTCGCGCTGCCGCGCTTATGGTCACGCAACGCGCGTCGCTTGGAGCGCGCTCATGAACGCCGCTGTCCGACCGGATTTCGCCGTGGTCGGCGGCGGGCTCTGTGGCCGCCTCGTCGCGTGGCAGCTTGCCGGCGCGGGACATCGCGTGGCGCTTTACGATCGCGGTGACGCCGACGGCAGCAGCTCGGCCGCGTGGGTGGCTGCCGCCATGCTCGCGCCGCTTGCGGAAGCCGCCGTCGCCGAAGTGCTCATTACGGAACTCGGCGTGGCTTCGCTGGAAAGCTGGCCGCGCATCCTGGCCGAATTGCCCGAACCCGTCTTCTTGCAGCGCAACGGGACGCTCGTCGTCTGGCACCATGCCGACCGCGCCGAGGCGCCGCTGTTCGAGCGGCGCGTTCGCGCCAATGCGCCGGCGGGGCTCGTCGAAGGCGGGTTCGTCTCGCTGGCGGGCGCCGAGGTAGGCGACGCGGAACCGGCGCTCGCTGGCCGTTTCGCGAAAGGATGGCTGCTGCCCAACGAAGGTCAGCTCGACAACCGCCAGGCCTTGCGTGCACTCGCGGCCGGGCTCGCCCAGCGTAAGGTCGATACGCATTGGAACAGCGCGGTCGAGGGCACGGCGTATCCCGACGCACGTGTCGTGATCGACTGCCGCGGCCTGGGCGGCAAGCCGGTCTGGCCCACGCTGCGCGGCATTCGCGGCGAGGTGGCGCGCGTGCACGCGCCGGGCATTTCGCTTACGCGGCCCGTGCGGCTGCTGCATCCGCGCTATCCGATCTATATCGCGCCCAAACAGGACGACGTGTACGTGATCGGCGCGACGGAGATCGAAGGCGAAGACATGTCGCCCGTCAGCGTGCGCTCGGCGCTGGAACTGCTGAGCGCGGCGTTTTCGGTGCATCCGGCCTTCGGCGAGGCGCGCATCCTGGAACTGAACTCGCAATGCCGTCCGACCTTGCCCGATCACCGGCCCGCGCTCGTTTGGGATGGCGCACGCACCTTGCGCGTCAACGGCCTGTATCGGCACGGCTACATGATCGCGCCGGAAGTGGCCAACGCAGCAGCGCGCTTCGCACAGACGCTGCTTGAGGGCAGCATCGCGGATGCCGATGCGTTCGCGCAGTGGCGCAGCGACGCCCGCTGGTCCAGCCTTTTTCATCTCGAGCACGCCGAGGAGCCGGTCTGAACGCGATCGAGCCCGCGTGAGCGAACCGACAGAAAGCGAACCATGGATATACACGTGAACCAGAAGCCGTTTTCGTTGCCCGACGGCGCGACCGTTGCCGACGCGCTCGCCGCGTTCGGCGCGCGTCCGCCGTTTGCGGTGGCGCTGAACGGCGATTTCGTCGCGCGCGCGCAGCATGCGGCGCGAGCGCTCCAGCCCGGCGACCGGCTGGATGTCGTTACCCCTGTCGCGGGCGGCTGAGCGGCGCCGCACCTTCGCCGTCATCTGCAAAGGATTGTCTGCCATGACCACCTCCATTCCTGCCGACGCGCTCACGCTCTACGGCGAAACCCTCGCGAGCCGCGTGTTGCTCGGCACGTCGCGTTACCCGTCGCTGCAATCGCTGTCGCGCTCCATCGAGGCCGCGCGCCCCGGCATGGTGACCGTCGCGCTGCGCCGGCAAATGACCGAAGGCGGCGCGGAAGCCGGCTTCTTCGATTTGCTCAAGCGCCATGCCGTGCCGCTTCTGCCGAACACGGCCGGTTGCCAGACGGTGGCCGAGGCGGTGACGACCGCGCACATGGCGCGCGAAGTATTCGAAACCGACTGGATCAAGCTCGAACTGATCGGCGACGACTACACGCTGCAGCCGGACCCGGTCGGGCTGATCGAAGCGGCCGCCCGGCTCGTGAAGGACGGCTTCAAGGTGCTGCCGTACTGCACCGAAGATCTCGTGATCGGCCGGCGTCTGCTCGACGCGGGCTGTGAGGCGCTGATGCCGTGGGGCGCGCCCATCGGCACCGGCAAAGGCGTGATGAATCCGTACGCGATGCGCGTGCTGCGCGAGCGGCTGCCCGATGTACCGCTCATCGTCGACGCGGGGCTCGGCGTGCCGTCGCACGCGTGCCAGGTGATGGAGTGGGGCTTCGACGGCGTGCTGCTGAACACGGCCGTGTCGCAGGCGACGCATCCGGAGGCGATGGCGCGCGCCTTCGCGCTCGGCGTGGAAGCCGGACGCGAGGCCTACCTTGCTGGGCCGATGGCCGAACGGCAGACGGCGCAGGCGAGCACGCCCGTGGTGGGCATGCCGTTTTGGCATCAGGATGGGAGTGCAGCATGACCGAAAGATTGCCCTTGCCGGCGCGCGAGCTGTTCTGGCCGCCCGCCGATGAATTGACCGAGGCCGTCGAGCGCATCCGCGCCCGTCTTGGCGACTGGCCGCCCACGCATGCGCCCTGGCGCGTCTGCCTGACGGCTCCAGACGAGCCGAACGGCGGCGACCTGATCGTCGTGTCGAATGCATCGCACGCGGGCGAACACCTCGCGAGCTGGCTCGTGCGCGGCGCCGGCGTGATCGAAGCAGCCGAAGGACGCGCCACGTTGCATCTGGGCGGCGAGCGCTATGCGCTCGAAGGCCACCTCGCCGAAGACTGGATACCCGCGCTCGCAGCGTTCCTCGATTGCGGCTTCGATCCCCACGATGCGCTGACGCTCGCAATGGCCTGGCGCGACGGCGACGAACGGACCGCAGCCGACGCCTGGCCGAAGGACCTCGCGCGCTTTCCACGCGTGACCGGATTGCCTGCTGCGCCGGCGCAACCGTTCCCCGCGTGTCCCGCGCGCCTGGGGCTCTATCCCGTGCTGCCCACGGCCGACTGGGTGGAGCGCGTGCTCGACTACGGTGTGAAGACCGTGCAACTGCGGCTCAAGCAGGCCGAGCCCGACGTGCTGAAGGCGGAGATTGCGCGCTGCGTGGCGGCCGGCCGCCGGCACGACGCGCAGGTGTTCATCAACGATCACTGGCGCGAAGCGATCGAGGCGGGCGCGTACGGCGTGCATCTCGGCCAGGAAGACCTGCGCGTGGCCGACTTCGATGCGATTGCCGCGGCTGGACTGCGGCTTGGGCTCTCGACGCACAGCTATTACGAGATGCTCACGGCGCTGCACTTCCGGCCCAGCTACATCGCGCTCGGTGCGGTGTTTCCCACCACCACGAAGGTGATGCCCACGGCGCCGCAAGGGCTCGTGCGGCTCGGGCGCTATGTCCAGTTGCTGGGCGGCGTTGTGCCGCTCGTGGCGATTGGCGGCATCAGCGGCGATCTGCTGCCTGAGGTTCTTGCGACGGGCGTGGGCTCTGCGGCGGTCGTGCGTGCCGTGACGGAGGCCGCCGACCCTGCGGCCGCTGTTGCTGCATTGCAGCGGGAGTTTACGCAATAATCGTCCGACCAGACATCTGGCCTTAACCTCTCGATGTTTAGATTTGGTTAAGCGGGCGGGGCACGTCGCGGCAGCAACTTCATGATGGCCCTATAATTCGGCCTTCGTGTAAAAGGATTGTCAGCCCACGTGCCTTCTTCTTCTGAGACCCTTCTCGAGCTTCGCGACGTCGATTTCGGTTACGGCGACCGGCTCGTCCTCTCCGGACTGAACATGCGCTTCGCGCGTGGCCAGGTGGTAGCGGTCATGGGCGGCTCGGGCGGCGGCAAGACCACGGTGCTGCGGCTCATCGGTGGCCTCGTGCGCGCCCAGCGCGGCCAGGTGCTGTTTCACGGAGAGGACGTCGGCGCGCAGACGCGCGAAGGCCTCTACGCCTTGCGGCGCAAGATGGGCATGCTGTTCCAGTTCGGCGCGCTGTTCACCGATATGTCGGTGTTCGAGAACGTCGCGTTCGCGTTGCGCGAGCACACCGACCTGCCCGAAGAACTGATCCGCGACCTCGTGCTGATGAAGCTGAACGCAGTGGGCCTGCGCGGCGCGCGTGACCTCGCACCGTCCGAGGTGTCGGGCGGCATGGCGCGGCGCGTGGCGCTTGCGCGGGCCATCGCGCTCGACCCCGAACTCATGATGTACGACGAACCGTTCGCCGGCCTCGACCCGATTTCGCTCGGCATCACGGCGAATCTGATCCGCACGCTGAACCACGCGCTCGGCGCGACCTCGATTCTCGTCACGCACGACGTGCCGGAATCGTTCGCGATTGCCGACTACGTCTACTTTCTCGCGAACGGCCGGGTGCATGCGGAAGGCACGCCTGATCAACTGCGCGCATCGAGCGACCCCACCGTTCGCCAGTTCATCGACGGCGCGCCGGACGGCCCGTTCCGCTTTCATTACCCCGCTGCCAGCCTCGGTGCGGATTTCGGCATGGGCGGGGGGAGCGCATGATCAGTCTGATCGGAAGCCGCGTCATCGCGGGGCTCGTGCGCGCCGGTTACGGCACGAGGCTCTTCCTGCGCCTGCTGCTCGAGTTCTTCCCGTTGCTGCGGCGTCCGCGCCTCGTGACGAAGCAGATTCATTTCGTCGGCAACTACTCGATCGTGATCATCGCGGTATCGGGCCTGTTCGTCGGCTTCGTGCTCGGTCTGCAGGGCTACTACACGTTGAATCGCTACGGCTCCGAGCAGGCGCTCGGTCTGCTCGTCGCGCTTTCGCTCGTGCGTGAACTCGGGCCGGTGGTCACGGCGCTGCTGTTCGCGGGCCGCGCGGGCACGTCGCTCACGGCCGAGATCGGTCTGATGAAGGCAGGCGAGCAACTTACCGCGATGGAAATGATGGCCGTCGACCCGGTTCGCGTGGTGATCGCGCCGCGCATGTGGGCTGGCGTCATTGCGATGCCCGTCCTCGCGGCCATTTTCAGCGCCATTGGCGTGCTGGGCGGCTACGTGGTGGGCGTGCTGCTGATCGGCGTCGATTCCGGTGCGTTCTGGTCGCAGATGCAGGGCGGCGTGGACGTCTGGAGCGACGTGGGCAACGGCGTGATCAAGAGTGTCGTGTTCGGTTTCGCCGTCACGTTCGTGGCGTTGTTCCAGGGCTACGAGGCAAAGCCGACGCCTGAAGGCGTATCGCGGGCCACGACGAAGACAGTGGTGTATGCCTCGCTCGCGGTGCTCGGCCTCGATTTCCTGCTGACCGCATTGATGTTCAGCTAGCGCGGCATGCGCCGCGCGGCCTGTGGAGCGCCTGAGCGCGCCCCGCCGCCCGGCGCTGTGCCGCAGCAACGGTTTCTCATTGGGATGACGATGAAAAAGACTGCTCTCGACTTCTGGGTCGGCCTGTTCGTGGTGGCGGGCTTCATTGCGCTGCTGTTCCTTGCGCTGAAAGTCGGCAACATGAGCTCGCTGTCGTTTCAGGCGACCTATCCGGTCAAGCTCAAGTTCGACAACATCGGCGGGCTGAAACCGCGTGCGCCGGTGAAGAGCGCGGGCGTGACGGTGGGCCGCGTGGCGTCGATCAACTTCGACACGAATACGTACCAGGCGCTCGTCACGATCGATCTGGACAAGCAGTACCAGTTCCCGAAGGACACCTCGGCCAAGATCCTCACGTCGGGTCTGCTGGGCGAGCAGTACATCGGGCTCGAGCCGGGCGGCGACAGCGAAATGCTGAAGGCCGGCGACACGATTGCCATGACGCAGTCGGCCATCGTGCTCGAGAACCTGATCGGGCAGTTCCTGTACAGCAAGGCGGCGGACTCGGGGGCCGCGAAGCCCGCCGCAGGCGCAGCACCACCCGCTCCGGCGGCGCCCGCGGTGGCGGCGCCTGCCTCCGGCACCCAATAAGAACACGGAGAACAAGAACGATGAAAAACGCACCCATTCGTCGCACTGCGGTGGCTCTTGGGGTGGTCGCACTGGCAGGCTGCTCGACGGTGCAGACGCCGACGAAGGAAGACCCGCTCGAAGGCCTGAACCGCACGATCTTCACCTTCAACGACAAGGTAGACCAGTACGCGCTCAAGCCCGTGGCGCGCGGCTATGTCAAAGTCACGCCGCAGCCCGTGCGCGACAGCGTCACGAACTTCTTTTCGAACATCGGCGACGTCTATATCGCTGCCAACAACCTGCTGCAGTTGAAGATCACGGACGGCGTGGAAGACATCATGCGCATCGTGATCAACACGGTGTTCGGCGTGGGCGGCCTGTTCGACGTGGCCACGCTCGCGAAGCTGCCCAAGCACAACCAGGATCTGGGCTTGACGCTCGGCCATTACGGCGTGCCCGCGGGCCCGTACCTCGTGCTGCCGTTGTTCGGGCCGAGCACGGTGCGCGACGCCGTGGGTTCCATCGGCAACTATTATGTGAACCCGCTCAGCTACATCGATCCGCCGGGCCTCAGCTGGGGGCTTTACGGTCTCAACATCGTGAATACGCGCGCGAACCTGCTGGGCGCGGGCGACGTGCTGGAAGCGGCCGCCATCGACAAGTATTCGTTCGTGCGCAACACGTATCTGCAACGGCGCCAGTCGCTGCTGTCCGACGGGTCCTCCGCCGCGTTGCCGAACTACGACGAAGGTGCACCGCTGCCGAAGTACGAAAACGTCGAGGACGGCGCCGCACCGGCCGCAGGCGCATCCAGTGCTGCCGCAGCGGCGGCCGCCAGCGGTGCTGCTGCGCCTGCGGGCGCTTCCGGTACGGCGGCCAATGCTTCGCCCGCATCGGATACGGCCGTACCGGGTCTTGTGCCCGGAACCGAAACGACGGTGCCGGCCGGCCAGATCGTGCCGCCCGCGCGTTTCGGCTATCCGTCGCTCAAACTGCACTGAGCGGGCACCGTAACACCTGGAAACGACTGTCGCAGTTTGCGTATGGAGCCGGCCAGAACTTGCGTGCTATCGTCGGCTCCAATAACTGCGTTTTTCCAACAGCAGGAACCCACATGAAAAAGTTCTTCCTCATTCCGCTGCTTCTCGCGTTCTTTTCTTTCACTGGCGTCGCGTCCGCGCAGAGTTCGGACACCACCTCGCCTGACGGCCTGATCAAGACGGTCACCACGCAGGTCATGGATACGATCCGCGGCGACAAGTCCATCCAGAAGGGCGATATCAGCGAGATCACGAAGCTCGTCAACGAAAAGATCCTGCCCTACACGGATTTCCGCCGCACCACACAGCTCGCCATGGGCCGCGCGTGGCGCACGGCCACGCCGGAACAGCAGGCCCAGCTCGTCGACCAGTTCAAGATGCTGCTGATTCGCACCTATGCCGGCGCGCTTGCCCAGGTTCGCGACCAGCAGATCCAGTACAAGCCGTTCCGTGCGAATCCTGACGATACGGACGTCGTCGTGCGCTCGGTGGTTATGAACAACGGCTCGCCGGTCGAGCTCGACTACCGTCTGTACAAGACACCGCAAGGCTGGCGCGTGTATGACATCAACGTGCTGGGCGCATGGCTGATCCAGGCCTACCAGCAGCAGTTCAACGAGAAGATCCAGCAAGGCGGCGTGGACGGTCTGATCCAGTTCCTCACGCAGCGTAACCAGCAGCTGGCATCGGGCAAGGTCTCGTCGTGAGTCGCTTCGAAACCGGCGGCGCGCTGACCCACGCGAGCGCGAACGCCGCGCTTGCGGCTGGCCTCCAACGCATTGCCGCCGGCGCCACGGTGGTGGACTGCACGCCGCTCACCCAGTTCGATTCGTCGGCGCTTGCCGTGTTGCTCGCATGGCAGCGCGCCGCGACGAAGCGCGGCGCGGCGCTCGAAATCGTCAATCTCCCCACGGGGCTCGCCAGCCTCGCGCAGGTCTACGGCGTCGACACGCTGCTCACGTCGCAACCCGCCCGACATTGATGCCCGGCACCGGCGCACGCCGAGCCGGGCCATCTCCTTCCTCTGCTGCTTCTCCAGATTCCCCATGCGGGCGAGGGCATGCCACTTTGCCCTATAATCAAGCGTTTTTTTGGGGCTTCAGGCCGCGTGAGCTGGCCCCAAAAGCATGCGGTTACAGCAGACCTTTGCACCACACCTATCGCACCTATCAGGCGCCGCCGCCCTGCGAAGCGGCGCACCAGTCATGCCAGCCATAGAAATCCGCAACGTCAGGAAGCGCTTCAAGGAGTTGCAGGCGCTCAAGGGCGTCAGTCTCACGGTAGAAGAAGGCGAATTCTTCGGGCTGCTCGGCCCGAACGGCGCGGGCAAGACCACGCTCATCAGCATTCTCGCGGGGCTCTCGCGCGCCGACGAAGGCACGGTGAAGGTACTGGGCCACGACGTGGTGAGCGACTTTCGCGCCGCGCGGCGCGCGCTCGGAGTCGTTCCGCAGGAACTCGTCTTCGATCCATTCTTCACGGTTCGCGAAACGCTGCGCATCCAGTCTGGCTATTACGGCCTGCGCAACAACGACGCCTGGATCGACGAGGTGATGGCTAACCTCGACCTCACCGAGAAGGCGGACGTCAACATGCGCGCGCTCTCGGGCGGCATGAAGCGCCGCGTGCTCGTAGCGCAGGCGCTGGTGCACCGGCCGCCCGTCATCGTGCTCGACGAACCCACGGCGGGCGTGGACGTCGAGCTGCGTCAGACACTCTGGAAATTCGTATCGCGCCTGAATCGCGAGGGACACACCATCGTGCTCACGACGCACTATCTGGAAGAAGCCGAGGCGCTGTGCGATCGCATTGCGATGCTGCGGCGCGGTGAAGTGGTCGCCCTGGACCGTACGAGCGCCTTGCTGCAGCGCTTCGCGGGCATGCAGCTCTTCGTGCGTTTTGCGACCGGCGTGCTGCCGGTCGAACTGCGCGCGCTCGAAGTGGACTCCACCAACGTACAGGGACACCAACATCTGCTGCGTCTGTCGAGCTACGACGACGTGGAACGCATCCTCGCACAGTGCCGCGCGGCGGGCTGCACATTCGACGAAATCGAAGTCCGCAAGGCCGATCTCGAAGACGTGTTCGTGCAGATCATGAACGGTCCCGAAGTGGTCGAGGGGCTGGCATGAGCGGATTTCGCACCCTCTTCTACAAGGAAGTGCTGCGCTTCTGGAAGGTGTCGTTCCAGACCGTGCTGGCACCCGTCATCACCGCGCTGCTTTATCTCACCATCTTCGGCCACGCACTGCGCGACCACGTCCAGGTGTATGCGGGCGTCGAGTACACGAGCTTCCTGATACCCGGCCTCGTGATGATGAGCGTGCTGCAGAATGCGTTCGCCAATAGCTCGTCGTCGCTGATCCAGTCGAAGATCACGGGCAACCTCGTGTTCGTGCTGCTGCCGCCGCTGTCGCACTGGGAGATGTTCGGTGCTTACGTGCTGGCTTCCGTCGTGCGCGGCCTCGCGGTGGGCGCAGGCGTATTCGTGGTGACGATCTGGTTCATTCCGGTGAGCTTCGCGGCGCCGCTCTACATCGTGCTGTTCGCGCTGCTCGGTTCGGCGATTCTCGGCACGCTCGGGCTCATTGCCGGCATCTGGGCCGAGAAGTTCGATCAGCTCGCCGCATTCCAGAACTTTCTGATCATGCCGCTCACGTTCCTTTCGGGCGTGTTCTACTCCACGCACACGCTGCCGCCCGTGTGGCGCGAGGTGTCGCGGCTCAATCCGTTTTTCTACATGATCGACGGCTTTCGCTATGGCTTTTTCGGCGTGTCGGACATCGACCCGCTCGCAAGCCTTGCGATCGTCGCCGGTTTCTTCGTGGCGCTAGCCGTGCTCGCGATGCGCATGCTCGCATCCGGCTACAAGCTGCGTCACTGACGAGGAGCCTCTTCCATGTTGCCGACTCCCGAGCAGATCAAGCAGTACATCGCGGCAGGCCTCGCCTGCCAGCACCTCGAAGTCGAGGGCGATGGTCAGCATTTCTTCGCGACCATCGTTTCGGCGAATTTCGAGGGCAAACGCCTCATTCAGCGACATCAACTCGTGTATGCCGCCCTCGGCGACCGCATGCGCGAGGAAATCCACGCGCTCAGCATGAAAACCCTGACGCCTGCCGAATGGCAGAACGCATAATCTGGAACATCAGTGCGAATCACACAGGAACAAGGCGACGCCGCGAGCGGCGCCGCGAACGAACAACGTTCGACGCCGGCCGCGGGCCGGGCAGAAGAGGAAACCAGAGGTATGGACAAACTCGCGATAGTCGGGGGCCGCAGGCTCGCAGGTGAGATCACCGTTTCGGGCGCGAAGAACGCGGCGCTGCCCATCCTGTGCGCGAGCCTGCTCACGGCGGACCCGGTGGATCTCGACAACGTGCCGAATCTGCAGGACGTGCGCACCACGCTCAAGCTGCTCGGCCAGATGGGCGTGCGCACCGAATACGCGGACGGCCGCGTGCATCTGGATGCATCGAAGGTCGACAACCTCGTTGCGCCGTACGAGTTGGTGAAGACCATGCGCGCGTCGATTCTCGTGCTCGGTCCGCTCGTGGCGCGCTTCGGCGAGGCCAAGGTGTCGCTGCCGGGCGGCTGCGCGATCGGCGCGCGTCCGGTGGACCAGCACATCAAGGGCCTGCAGGCGATGGGCGCCGAGATCAACATCGAGCACGGCTTCATCGAAGCCCGCGCGAAGCGCCTGAAGGGCGCGCGCATCATCACGGACATGATCACCGTGACGGGCACCGAAAACCTGCTCATGGCCGCGGTGCTGGCCGATGGCGAAACGGTGATCGAAAACGCCGCGCGCGAGCCCGAAGTGGGCGACCTCGCCACGCTGCTCGTGCAGATGGGCGCGAAGATCGAGGGCATCGGTACGGACCGCCTCGTGATCCAGGGCGTCGAACGCCTCTCGGGCGCGCACCACAAGGTGATTCCGGACCGCATCGAGGCCGGCACGTTCCTGTGCGCGGTCGCGGCTGCGGGCGGCGACGTCGTGCTGCGCCGCGTGCGTCCGCAGATTCTGGACGCCGTGATCGACAAGCTGCGCGAAGCGGGCGTGAGCATCGAGGAAGGCGACGACTGGATGCGCGTGCGCATGGAGGCGCGTCCGCGTGCCGTCAACGTGCGCACTTCCGAATATCCGGCGTTCCCGACCGACATGCAGGCGCAGTTCATGGCGCTCAACGCGATTGCGGACGGCACGTCGCAGGTTGTCGAGACGATCTTCGAAAACCGCTTCATGCACGTTCAGGAACTGAACCGGCTGGGCGCGAACGTGACCATCGACGGCAATACGGCACTCGTGAACGGCGTGGGCAAGCTTTCGGGCGCCAAGGTGATGGCCACCGACCTGCGCGCGTCGGCAAGCCTCGTGATCGCGGGCCTCGTGGCCGAAGGCGAGACGCTGATCGATCGCATCTACCATCTGGACCGCGGCTACGACCGTATGGAAGCGAAGCTCACGGCGGTGGGCGCCGAAGTGAGACGTATCAAAGGGAGCGCGGCATGAGTTCGGTGCCGCAAACGTCGTCGTCGAGCGCGGCGAGCGCGCCTTTGACGCTCGCGCTTTCCAAGGGTCGCATCTTCGAAGAGACGATGCCGCTCCTCGCCGCGGCCGGCGTACACGTGACGGAAGACCCGGAAACCTCGCGCAAGCTGATCCTGCCCACGAGCGATGCCAACGTGCGCGTCATCATCGTGCGCGCAACCGATGTGCCGACCTACGTCGAATACGGCGCAGCCGACTTCGGCGTAGCAGGCAAGGACGTGCTGCTCGAACACGGCGGCAGTGGTCTGTATCAGCCCATCGACCTCGACATTGCGCGCTGCCGCATGTCGGTGGCGGTGAAGGCCGGCTTCGACTACGCGAGCGCGGTTCGCCAGGGCGCACGCCTGCGCGTGGCGACGAAATACGTGAACACCGCGCGCGAGCACTTCGCGGCCAAGGGCGTGCACGTCGATCTGATCAAGCTCTACGGCTCGATGGAACTTGCACCGCTCGTCGGTCTTGCCGATGCGATCGTCGATCTGGTGAGCTCGGGCGGCACGCTGCGCGCGAACAATCTTGTCGAGGTCGAGGAGATCATGAATATCTCCTCGCGCCTCGTGGTGAACCAGGCCGCGCTGAAGCTCAAGCGCGCGGCGCTGCGCCCGTTCATCGACGCGTTCGAACGCGCGTCGCGGCGCGCAGCGGACGCCGCCTGAGTGCGGCCGAAACGGACGGATATCAACATGGCTATCAGCATTCGCAAACTCGATTCCAGCGCCAACGGGTTTCGCGACGCGCTGCACGCGGTGCTCGCGTTCGAGGCGAGCGAAGACGAAGCGATCGAGCGCTCCGTTGCGCAGATTCTCGCGGACGTGAAGTCGCGCGGTGATGCGGCGGTGCTCGAATACACCAACCGCTTCGACCGCCTCGCGGCGTCGAGCGTGGCTGCGCTCGAACTGCCGTTCGTGGAGCTCGAAGCGGCGCTCGAAGGGCTGGAGCCGAAGCAGCGCGCAGCGCTCGAGGCCGCGGCGGCGCGCGTGCGGGCTTACCACGAGAAGCAGCGTATCGAATGCGGCAGCCATAGCTGGCAATACACCGAAGCCGACGGTACGGTGCTCGGCCAGAAGGTGACGCCGCTCGATCGCGTCGGCATTTATGTGCCGGGCGGCAAGGCGGCGTATCCGTCGTCGGTGCTGATGAATGCGATTCCGGCGCGCGTGGCCGGCGTGCGCGAAATCGTGATGGTCGTGCCTACGCCCGACGGCGTGAAGAACCCGCTCGTGCTGGCCGCGGCACTCCTGGGCGGCGTGGATCGTGTGTTCACGATCGGCGGCGCGCAGGCGGTGGGTGCACTCGCGTATGGCACGGAGTCGGTGCCCGCGGTGGACAAGATTTGCGGGCCGGGCAATGCGTATGTGGCCTCGGCCAAGCGCCGCGTGTTCGGCACGGTGGGCATCGACATGATCGCCGGTCCCTCCGAAATCCTCGTGCTCTGCGACGGCACCACGGACCCGCGCTGGGTCGCGATGGACCTGTTCTCGCAGGCCGAACACGACGAGCTGGCGCAGTCGATCCTGCTGTGTCCCGACGAGGCCTTTATCGGCCGCGTGGAAGACGCTATCACGGAGCTGCTGCCCATCATGCCGCGGGCCGACGTGATCCGCGCCTCGCTCGAAGGGCGGGGCGCGCTCGTCAAGGTGCGCGACATGGAAGAAGCGTGCGCGATTGCCAACGAGATCGCGCCGGAGCACCTCGAAATCTCCGCGCTGGAACCGCAGCAGTGGGCCAACGAGATCCGTCACGCGGGCGCCATTTTCCTTGGCCGTTACACGAGCGAAAGCCTGGGCGACTACTGCGCCGGCCCGAACCACGTGCTGCCTACGTCGCGCACCGCGCGCTTTTCGTCGCCGCTCGGCGTCTATGATTTCATCAAGCGTTCGAGCCTGATCGAGGTGAGCGCCGAAGGCGCGCAGACGCTCGGCGAGATCGCTGCGGAACTCGCGTACGGCGAAGGGCTGCAGGCCCACGCGCGCAGTGCCGAATACCGCATGAAGCACAACTGACGCGCAGACAGAGACAGCAACCCCGGCGGCGCGCAGCGTGTGCGGCCGCCCTGTGAGACCGGCTTCCTCGCACGGACCGGTCCCCCACCATGACTACACCACAAGACATCATTCGCCGCGACGTGCTCGCCATGACGAGCTACCCGGTACCGGACGCGAGCGGCTTCGTGAAGCTCGACGCGATGGAGAACCCGTTCGCGCTGCCCGAGGCGCTCGCGGCGAAGCTCGGCGAGCACCTGGCCGCTGTCGCGCTCAATCGCTATCCCGCGCCGCGCCCGGAAGCGCTGATCGCGAAGATCAAGCGCACGATGAACATTCCGGCCGAGTGCGACGTGCTGCTCGGCAATGGGTCGGACGAGATCATCAGCATCATCAGCACGGCGTGCGCGAAGCCTGGTGCGAAGATTCTCGCGCCGGTGCCCGGCTTCGTGATGTATCAGGTGAGTGCGAAGCTCGCGAACGTGGAATTCGTGGGCGTGCCGCTCAAGGCCGACTTCACGCTCGACGTCGATGCGATGCTGGCCGCGATCGCGGAGCATCAACCCGCCGTGGTCTGGCTCGCCTATCCGAACAATCCCACGGGCACGCTGTTCGACGGCGGCGAGATGGAACGCATCATCGCGGCGGCGACGAAGAGCCTCGTCGTGATCGACGAGGCTTACCAGCCGTTTGCGCAGCACAGCTGGATGCCGCGCGCCGCGGCATTCGACAACGTCGTTGTGATGCGTACGGTTTCGAAGCTTGGCCTCGCCGGCATCCGGCTCGGCTATCTGGCGGGCCTGCCCGCGTGGCTCAACGAGTTCGACAAGGTACGTCCCCCGTACAACGTGAACGTGCTGACCCAGGCGGCGGCCGACTTCCTGCTCGATCACGTGGACGTGCTCGACGCTCAAGCGGCCCAATTGCGCGACGAACGCACGAAGCTGGCGGCAGCCGTCGCGCAGCTGCCCGGCGCGGAGGTGTTTCCGAGCGCGGGCAATTTCCTGCTGGTGCGCGTGCCCGATGCGGCGGCAACCTTCGAGACGCTCCTCACCGCGCGGGTGCTGATCAAAAACGTGAGTAAAATGCACCCATTGCTGGCAAATTGCGTGCGCCTGACGGTGGGGTCCCCCGACGAAAACGCGCAGCTTCTCGCAGCCCTGAAACTCATATTGCACTGACTGGCTGACCGCTCGTGAAGCGAGTGGTCGCCGTTTTGCCTCTCATCTCCCTATTTGGCTCGACTGAAGAAATGACCATGCGCGTGGCGGAAGTCGTTCGCAACACCAGCGAAACGCAGATCCGTGTGAAGATCGACCTCGACGGCACGGGTCAGCAGAAGCTGGCCACCGGCGTGCCGTTTCTCGACCACATGCTCGACCAGATCGCCCGGCATGGTCTGGTGGATCTGGACATCGAGGCGCATGGCGACCTGCATATCGACGACCACCATACTGTCGAAGACGTCGGCATCACGCTGGGCCAGGCGGTGGCGAAAGCCGTGGGCGACAGGAAGGGCATTCGCCGTTACGGCCACGCCTACGTGCCGCTCGACGAGGCGCTCTCGCGTGTGGTGATCGACTTTTCCGGCCGTCCGGGCCTCGAATTTCACGTTCCGTTCACGCGCGCGCGCATCGGCACGTTCGACGTGGACCTGTCGATCGAATTCTTTCGCGGCTTCGTGAATCATGCCGGCGTGACGCTTCATATCGACAATCTGCGCGGGCTCAATGCCCACCATCAGATGGAAACTGTGTTCAAGGCGTTTGGCCGCGCGCTGCGCATGGCCGTCGAAATCGACGAACGTGCAGCGGGGCAGATTCCGTCCACTAAGGGCAGCCTCTAGGATTGCGCGAGCCGGCGTCCCAGGCGCGTGTGCCGAAATGGGGCGCTGTAGCGCTGGGACTTACTCGGCGTTGCGTGCGCGCCGTGATTCGACGTCCGGCCGGATAACCGTAAAGCAGTACAGACGGAAGGCGGCCCTGGACCAGCAAGACGCGCGCTGCACCATCCGCCGTCAGCAGCAAACATTGACTTTCCCGGCACAGCTTCCAGCTATGCTGTCGCCAGACAAGGCCGCGGCCTGATTCGACATGAAAACTTCGATTGCGATTGTGGACTACGGAATGGGCAACCTGCGCTCGGTTGCCCAGGCGCTGAAGAAAGCGGCGCCGGAAGCCGACGTGGCTATCGTCGACCGGCCCGAGGCGATTCGCGCCGCAGACCGCGTCGTGCTGCCCGGCCAGGGTGCGATGCCTGACTGCATGCGCTGCCTCGGCGAATCGGGGCTGCAGGAAGCCGTGATCGCAGCGTCGCGTGAAAAGCCGTTGATGGGCGTTTGCGTGGGCGAGCAGATGCTGTTCGACTGGAGCGCCGAAGGCGACACGCCTGGCCTCGGCCTGCTGCCCGGCAAGGTGGTGCGCTTCGCGCTGGAGGGCCAGTTGCAGGACGACGGGTCTCGCTTCAAGGTGCCGCAGATGGGCTGGAACCGCGTGCGTCAGACGCAACCGCATGCCATGTGGGACGGCGTGCCCGACGGCAGCTTCTTCTACTTCGTGCATAGCTACTACGTGGTGCCCGACAACGAGGCGCACACGGTAGGCGAGACGGTGTACGGCGTGACCTTTACCTCGGCGGTGGCGCGGGATAACATTTTTGCGACCCAATTTCACCCCGAAAAGAGCGCCGAGGCCGGATTGCGGCTGTATCGCAACTTCGTGCAATGGAATCCATAAGCGCGTTCGGCCACCTGTGGCGGCAACCGGTTTCTGCCGGAATGCCGCGTGTCCAAACCGGCGTGACGCCTGCAAGGGCGCCGAAAGACTTGTACTAAACTAGCGAAACGTCGTCCCGACGGGCTGTATGTGCCCGTCAAGGGCGGCGGTACCCAAATTCTTCCCAGACAACACCGATTGCTATGCTGCTGATTCCGGCCATCGATCTCAAAGACGGTCAATGTGTGCGCCTCAAACAGGGCGATATGGACCAGGCGACCATTTTTTCCGAGGAACCGGCAGCCATGGCGCGGCATTGGGTCTCCCGTGGCGCGCGGCGGCTCCACCTCGTGGATCTGAATGGCGCGTTTGCCGGCAAGCCGAAGAACGAGGAGGCCATCCGCGCGATCATCGCGGAAGTGGGCGACGAAGTTCCGGTGCAGCTGGGCGGCGGCATCCGCGATCTGGACACGATCGAGCGGTATCTCGACGACGGCCTCTCGTACGTGATCATCGGTACGGCCGCAGTGAAGAACCCGGGCTTCCTGCAGGAAGCGTGCACGGCGTTTGGCGGCCACATCATCGTCGGGCTCGATGCGCGCGACGGCAAGGTTGCCACGGACGGCTGGAGCAAGCTCACGGGCCACGAAGTGATCGACCTCGCACGCAAGTTCGAAGACTACGGCTGCGAGTCGATCGTCTATACGGACATTGGCCGGGACGGCATGCTCCAGGGCATCAACATCGAAGCAACCGTGCGCCTCGCGCGCGCCGTGAAGATTCCGGTGATCGCGAGCGGCGGCCTTTCGAATCTGGGCGACATCGACGCGCTGTGCGAAGTCGAGGACGAAGGCATTGAAGGCGTGATCTGCGGCCGCGCGATCTACTCCGGCGATCTGGACTTCGCGGCAGCGCAGGCCCGCGCGGACAGCCTGCGCGAATCAGACGACGCCTGAGGCGCGGCTCGCGCCGCGGCGGCGGTATTCGGCGGGCTGCACATAGGCTGCCCACGAGCGGCACACGATTCGCCCGATACGCTCGATACGTCGTCTACGGGCGGCGAGAAAACGGCACGAAACGGTGCGAAACGACGCGATAGGCGCCCCGGCACAGGCACCGAAAACCGTCTCAAACAACGCCTTATCACGCGGCACAGCGCCGCACGGCTCACCACTGGCACGATCGATCATGGCTCTGGCTAAACGCATCATCCCCTGTCTCGACGTCACGGCTGGACGCGTGGTCAAGGGCGTCAACTTCGTCGAACTGCGCGACGCCGGCGACCCGGTCGAAATCGCCCGCCGCTACGACGAGCAGGGCGCCGACGAGCTCACCTTTCTCGACATCACCGCCACCTCCGACCAGCGCGATCTGATCCTGCCGATCATCGAGGCGGTCGCCTCGCAGGTGTTCATTCCGCTCACCGTGGGCGGCGGCGTGCGCACCGTGGAAGACGTGCGGCGCCTCCTGAACGCGGGCGCGGACAAGATCAGCATGAACTCGTCGGCGGTTGCGAATCCGCAGCTCGTGCGCGATGCCACCGGCAAGTACGGCTCGCAGTGCATCGTCGTGGCGATCGACGCGAAACGTGTCTCGGCCGAGGGCGAAACGCCGCGCTGGGAGGTGTTCACGCACGGTGGGCGCAAGGCGACCGGCCTCGACGCCGTGCAGTGGGCGCAGCAGATGGCCGAGCACGGCGCGGGCGAAATTCTTCTCACCAGCATGGACCGCGACGGCACGAAAAGCGGTTTCGACCTCGCGCTTACGCGCGCCGTGTCGGACGCGGTGCCGGTGCCGGTGATCGCGTCGGGCGGGGTCGGTTCGCTCAAGGACCTTGCCGACGGCATCACCGAAGGTCACGCGGACGCCGTGCTGGCCGCGAGCATCTTCCACTACGGCGAGCACACCGTGGGCGAGGCCAAGCGCTTCATGGCCGAGCGCGGCATTTCGGTGAGGTTGTGACGTGACGAACGCACCGGCAACGAAGGCGAGCGAGGCAAGCTGGCTCGACAAGGTTCACTGGGACGCGAACGGACTCGTGCCCGTGATCGCCCAGGAAGCTGCCACGGGCGACGTGTTGATGTTCGCGTGGATGAACCGCGAGGCGCTCGCGAAGACGGTCGAAACGGGCCGGGCGGTGTACTTCTCGCGCTCGCGGCAGCGGCTGTGGTTCAAGGGCGAAGAGTCGGGGCACGTACAGCACGTGCACGAAGTACGGCTCGACTGCGACGAGGACGTGGTGCTGCTCAAGGTCGAGCAGGTCTCCGGAATCGCCTGCCACACCGGCCGCCACTCCTGCTTTTTCCAGAAATTCGAAGGCACGGCAGACGACGGCGAGTGGGTCGCGGTCGATCCCGTGCTGAAAGATCCTGAACACATCTACAAATGACGCAATCCACCACCGACACGCTGCTGCGCCTCGCGGCCGTGATCGATAGCCGCAAGGGCGGCGACCCCGACGTTTCGTACGTGTCGCGCCTTTTCCACAAGGGCGACGATGCAGTGCTCAAGAAGATCGGCGAGGAGGCCACCGAAGTGGTGCTCGCCGCCAAGGACGTGCGTCAGGGCGGCGCGCCCACAAGCCTCGTGGGTGAAGTCGCGGACTTGTGGTTCCACTGCCTCGTCATGCTTTCGCATTTCGACCTGAGTCCGGCCGACGTGCTGGCCGAGCTGGAGCGCCGGGAAGGGCTGTCCGGGCTCGAGGAAAAGGCGTTGCGCAAGAGCCGCGAGCGCGAGCAGAACGGCGACTGAAGCCGGCTTCTGCACGAGCACGCCGCTAGCGGACCACAAGCGCACGCGGTTTTGACGCTGCCGGGATGCAGCCGGGCGCGCGGCTGCTACCATCTTCAATACCAGCTTGCCATCGCAACAGGGAGACAAAGATGGAGCAATCGCCCGGCGGATATCCGCCTCCCTCGTACCACAACGCGCTGGACGCGGATCGCCTGCGCGGCCTGCGTACGCTCACACACGTGCTCTACGCGCTCTACGCCGTGTATTGGCTCACCGGCGGCATCTCGGTGCTGGTCGCGATCATCATCAATTACCTGAAGCGCGGCGACGTGGCCGGCACGCCGTACGAACAGCACTTCGAGTGGCAGATCCGCACCTTCTGGATGGGACTGATCGCTCATCTGATCGGCTTCGCGCTCATCATCGTCGTGATCGGCATTCCGATTTTGTGGGCTGTCGCCATCTGGACGTTGTACCGTATTATCAAGGGCTGGCTGTTTCTGTACGACAACAAACCCCTGCTGAACCCGCGCGGGTGGTTCTGACCGGTCGTTGCGAGCTACCTTGCGTCCCTATTTGCACACAGCGTGCCCCAAAGCGCATCAGGAATACCCATGAGTCACGACCGCAGCAGCTGTCTTTTCTGCAAGATCGCCGATGGCGCGATTCCCAGCAACCGCGTCTATGAGGACGACGAATTCCTCGCCTTTCGCGATATCCGTCCGGCGGCCGAAACGCACGTGCTCGTGATCCCGCGCCAGCACATCGCCACGCTCTCCGATTGCACCGAAAGCGACGCCCCTCTGCTTGGTAGAATGTTTGTGGTGGTCGCGCGCATCGCAAAGGAGCTGGGTGTGTCCTACACGGGCGGCGAAACCGGTTTCCGGACGGTGGTCAACGTGGGTCCCGGTGGCGGGCAGGAGGTATACCATCTGCACGCGCATATCCTGGCGGGGCCGCGTCCGTGGCAGCGCATGGGCTGAAGGTCGCGGCACGACACGGTTGGTACACGTGCGCGAGGCATGATGGCTGCGTTCAGTACGAAGAGCATTGAAGGAGCTTTTGAGGCTCCAGGTCCGGCAACCGTCCGGATCGTCAATCGCCGCGCCAAAGCGCGGCAGCGGGGTTAAGGAGAGTTTTGATCATGGGTTCGTTGAGTATCTGGCACTGGCTGATTGTTCTGCTGATCGTGGCGCTCGTGTTCGGCACGAAGAAACTGCGCAATATCGGCAGCGATCTGGGCGGTGCGGTGAAGGGCTTCAAGGAAGGCATGCGCGACGCCGACGCGCCGTCGGACGCGCAAAAGCGCGAGCTGGCCGAGTCGAACACGGTGGACGTCGACGCGAAGGAAAAAGCGCGTTCGGGCGACTCGCGCTAAGGTTTCGCACGGCGCCCGCCTTAGCGGCGTACGCCTTTTCCCTTTCCTGTTCCGGACTGACGGAAGCTTCCATTCATGCTGGACCTCGGTCTCACCAAGATGGCGCTGATCGGCGTCGTCGCGCTCGTTGTTCTCGGGCCAGAGCGGCTGCCGCGCGTCGCACGCACGGCAGGTGCGCTGTTCGGTCGCGCGCAGCGTTACATCAACGACGTGAAGGCGGAAGTCACGCGCGAAATCGAACTCGACGAACTGCGTCGCATGAAGACCGAGTTCGAAAACGCGGCGCAGAACGTGGAGACCACCATCCATGACAACCTGCGCAAGCACGAAACCGAGCTGAACGAGGCATGGAACGCAGGGACATCGGTTTCGCCGAGTGTGGCGGGCGGTGCAGATCCGGCCGCGCTGGGGGGCGACACCTCCGGTACCACGGGCGGCAGCACCGGCAGCTTCTGGAACAACAGCCTGGCATCCGCGGGCGGATCGAGGCGCAGCCGGGGCGGCAAGAGCTGGCGCGTCAAAACGACTGCCACGCCGGTATGGTACAAACGCGCCACGTTGCGCCGCACGCGCGTGCAGTCGGGTGCCGCGCGCGTTGCACGGCACACGCCCGAAAGCCTGCGCCGCCCTACGCGCTTCTTCTTCTGATGTCCCGAGCGACCATCTCCAACCGAGGGCCGGTGTGAGCGACCCCCAGCATAACCAGCACGAAGGCACTGAAGAGACCTTCATCTCCCATCTCGTCGAACTGCGCGACCGCATCATCCGGGCCGGTATTGCCGTCATTGTCGTGTTCGTGGGGCTTGTCTACTGGGCACCGGACATCTTCAGGCTGCTCGCGCGGCCGCTCATGCAGAACCTGCCGAAAGACGGAAAGATGATCGTCACCGACGTCACCGGCTCGTTCTTCGTGCCCATGAAGGTGACGATGATGGTCGCATTCGTCATCGCGCTGCCCGTGGTGCTGTACCAGATCTGGGCGTTCATCGCGCCCGGGCTCTACCAGCACGAAAAGCGGCTCGTGGCACCGTTGGTGGTAAGCAGCTATTCGCTTTTCCTGTGCGGCATGGCATTCGCGTATTTCGTGGTGTTTCCCACCATCTTCCGCGTGATGGCGCACTACAACGCGCCGCTGGGCGCGGAGATGACCACCGACATCGATAACTACCTGAGCTTCGTGCTCACCATGTTCCTCGCGTTCGGGGTGACGTTCGAGGTGCCCATCGTCGTGGTGCTGCTGGTGCGCATGGGTGTGCTTTCGGTGAAGAAGCTGAAGGAGATCCGGCCTTACGTGATTGTGGGCGCGTTCGTCGTGTCCGCGGTCGTGACGCCGCCCGACGTCTTTTCCCAACTGATTCTCGCGGTGCCCCTCATCGTTTTGTATGAGGCGGGGATTATTGCCGCGCGGCTCTTCGTCTCGAAGCCCGCGCCGGCTGCCGACAGCAGCGAAGCGGCCAACTGAAGCGAAGGGCGCCCACTTAGTTCTCCCGCCCGGGCCGCCCTTTCATCCGAATTCCTCAGCCCCCGTCGTCCGAGCCGTCATCCTGATCGGATTGCTGCTTCGGCGGCGGAGGCCGCTTGCCGATCATCACGTCGAGGTCCAGCGGCCGGTTCTTGCGCACGAGGTGCACCTTCGCGTCCGTGCCCGGCTTGATCTGCGCGATCACGTTGAGCAGGCGCGTGGTGTCCGTGATCTCTTCCCCGTTCACGCTCAGCAGGATGTCGCCGGGCTTGATGCCGGCCTTGTCCGCGGGGCCGTCGCGCAGCACGCCGGCCACAATCGCGCCGGACTTCTGGTCGAGACCGAACGACTCCGCAATCTCCGGCGTCACGTCCTGCGGCTCCACGCCAATCCAGCCGCGCGTCACCGTACCCGTCGTGATGATGCTTTCCAGCACGCTGCGCGCCGTGGAAACCGGAATGGCGAAGCCGATGCCGAGTGAGCCGCCCGAGCGCGAGTAAATGGCCGTGTTGATGCCGAGCAGGTTGCCGTTCACGTCGACGAGCGCGCCGCCCGAGTTACCCGGATTAATGGGCGCGTCGGTCTGGATAAAGTTTTCGAACGTGTTGATGCCGAGGTGATTGCGACCGAGCGCGCTGATGATGCCCATCGTCACCGTCTGGCCGACGCCGAACGGGTTGCCGATGGCGAGCACCACGTCGCCCACACGCGTCTGGTTCATGCGACCCAGCGTGATGACCGGCAGATTCGGCAGATCGATCTTCAGCACGGCGAGGTCCGTTTCGGGGTCCACGCCGATCACTTTTGCGGTGGTGGTGCGTCCGTCGGAGAGCGCGATCTCGATCTGGTCGGCGCCGTCCACCACGTGCTGGTTCGTTAGAATGTAACCTTCCGGGCTCACGATGACGCCCGAACCGAGATTCGCCGCCGGCTGGTCCTGTTGCTTGCGGCTGTTGTTGCGGTCGCCGAAGAAGTAGCGGAACAGCGGGTCTTTGGCGCGCGGGTCCGGCGGCAGGGAGCCGTCCTTGCTGGAAAACACGTTGACGACCGCGGGCATCGCTTTCTGGGCCGCGTCGGCATAAGAGCCTTGTGCCGGGCCGTTGCCGATGCCTGGCGCCACTTCCCGCAACGCGACAATAGGCGCGGCGAGTTGCTTGCCGAATTGTCCCTGACGCTGCAGCCACTGCGGTTTCAGCGTCGCGATAATGAACATCAGCGCGAGCAATACCGTCACCGCCTGGGCGAAGAACAGCCAAAAGCGTCTAAGCATCTGAAGATAGAGGAATTATATGGATCGCATCGAACTGGAATTGTATCTGAACAATCTTCTCGATATTGCGCGGTTCAAGGACTATTGCCCGAATGGGCTCCAGGTGGAAGGCCGGCGCCGCATCGAGAAAATCGCCACCGGTGTCACCGCGTCGCTTGCGTTCGTCGAAGCCGCGCTGGAGTGGGGCGCTGACGCGCTACTCGTCCATCACGGCTACTTCTGGCGCAATGAGCAGCCGCAAATCACGGGCCGCAAATATCGACGCCTGCGCGCGCTGCTTGCCAACGACCTCAATCTGTTCGCCTATCACCTGCCGCTCGACGACCATCCCGAGTACGGCAACAACGCGCAACTGGGCGCGCGGCTCGGCCTGATCGGCGAGACGCGCTTCGGCGAGAACGGTATCGGCTGGATGACGACTCTGCCCATGCCCGTCACCCTCGCTCACCTCGTGGCGCAGGTCGAGCACACGCTGGGCCGGGCGCCACTCGTGCTGGGCGACCCAGACTGGGAACTGCGCCGCATCGCGTGGTGCACGGGCGGCGCGCAGGGCTACTTCGACGACGCCATCGAGGCCGGCGCGGACGTCTACCTGACAGGCGAAATCTCGGAGCAGACCACCCATACCTCGGCCGAAAGCGGCGTCGCGTTCGTTGCCGCGGGGCATCACGCCACCGAACGCTTCGGCGTACAGGCGCTCGGTGCGCATTTGTCCGAGGCTTTCGACATCGAGCATGTCTTTATCGATATCCATAATCCCGTCTGATTGGCAAAAATTTACCGGAACGCAGAACGCGCTTAAAAGCACGATAGAAAAAAGTTTGCTGTGCGTGCGGGAAAACCCTGATTTTTCAAGCACTTCGCACGCTTTTTGGAGGCCGGGCCTTGTAAATGGCGACTCCATTCGAGCACACTAGCGGCGGTAGAACGGCGTGACGGAAAAAATCCAACTCAGAAGTGGGGCGATGTGATGCGAGACAAAGAAGATGACCGCGTCGACAGCAGCCGCCGTACGTGGCTGATAGCGACGTCCGTAGCAGGTGGCATAGGAGGCGTGGCCACTGTCGTACCCTTCGTTAGTTCGTTTGCACCATCGGAGAAGGCCAAAGCGGCGGGTGCGCCGGTCGAGGTCGACATCAGCAACCTGAAGCCGGGCGAGATGATGACGGTGGCCTGGCGCGGCAAGCCGGTCTGGATCCTGAACCGCACGGACCGCATGCTCGCGGACATCCAGAAGGCCGACAGCGAGGTGGCCGACCCGCAGAGCAAAAATCCCTTTTCGATGCCCGAGCCGGCGTACTGCAAAAACGAGTTCCGCTCGCGTGCGGAGCACAAAAACATCCTCGTGGCGGTGGCCGTGTGCACGCATCTGGGCTGCACGCCGACGCCGCGCTTCCAGGAGGGCGCGCAGCCGAACCTGCCCGACGACTGGCCGGGCGGCTTCCTGTGCCCCTGCCACGGTTCGACCTACGACCTCGCGGGCCGCGTGTTCAGGAACAAGCCCGCGCCGCAGAACCTCGACATCCCGCCCTACATGTTCACCTCGGCCACGCAGCTGGTGATCGGCAGGGACGAAAAAGGAGAAGCGTAAATGGCGAGCGGCACTGAACACGAGGTGGAGACCACGGGGCTCACCGGCTGGATCGACCGGCGCTTCCCGCTGACCGAGACATGGAAGGCGCATCTCTCGGAGTACTACGCGCCGAAGAACTTCAACTTCTGGTACTTCTTCGGCTCGCTGGCGCTGCTGGTGCTGGTCAACCAGATCGTCACGGGCATCTTCCTGACGATGAACTACAAGCCCGACGCGACGCTGGCGTTCGGCTCGGTGGAATACATCATGCGCGAGGTGCCGTGGGGGTGGCTGATCCGCTACCTGCATTCCACGGGCGCGTCGATGTTCTTCGTGGTGGTGTACCTGCACATGTTCCGCGGGCTGCTGTACGGGTCGTACCGCAAGCCGCGCGAGCTGGTGTGGATCTTCGGCTGCGCGATCTTCCTGTGCCTGATGGCCGAGGCGTTCTTCGGCTACCTGCTGCCGTGGGGCCAGATGTCGTACTGGGGCGCGCAGGTGATCGTGAACCTGTTCTCGGCGATCCCGTTCATCGGCCCGGACCTGTCGCTGTGGATCCGCGGCGACTACGTGGTCTCGGACGTCACGCTCAACCGGTTCTTTGCGTTCCACGTGATCGCGATCCCGCTGGTGCTGCTGGGGCTGGTGTTCGTGCACCTGATCGCGCTGCACCAGGTGGGCTCGAACAACCCGGACGGCATCGAGATCAAGGCGAAGAAGGACGCGCAGGGGCGCCCGCTGGACGGTATCCCGTTCCATCCGTACTACTCGGTGCACGACTTCATGGGCGTGTGCATCTTCCTGATGGTGTTCGCCGCGATCGTGTTCTTCGCGCCGGAGATGGGCGGGTACTTCCTGGAGGCGAACAACTTCATCCCGGCCAACCCGCTGCAGACGCCGCCGGAGATTGCACCGGTGTGGTACTTCACCGCGTTCTACGCGATGCTGCGCGCGACCACGGACCCGTTCAAGATTGTGCTGATGGTCGTGATCGGGCTGCTCGGGCTGCTGGCGCTGGCGAGGGCGCGCGGGAAATGGCGGCTGGGGCTGCCGGTGCTCGCGGTGCTGGTGATCGTCGCGATGTACCTGACGGAGTCGAAGTTCTGGGGCGTGGTGGTGATGGGCGGCGCGGTGGTGTCGCTGTTCTTCCTGCCGTGGCTGGACCGCTCGCCGGTGAAGTCGATCCGCTACCGGCCGCTGTTCCACAAGGTGTTCTACGGGATCTTCGTGCTGGCGTTCCTGACGCTGGCGTTCCTCGGCACGAAGCCGCCGTCGCCGGCGGCCACGCTGGTGGCGCAGGTGTGCGCGCTGGTGTACTTCGCGTTCTTCCTCGGCATGCCGTTCTGGACGCGGCTTGGCACGTTCAGGGAGCCGCCGGAACGGGTGCGGTACAAGCCCCATTAACCGCGAACGAGGACAACCGGACATGAAGACATTGCTTGCAGGGTTCGCGCGTGCGTGCGCGGCCGGGGTTGCACTGGTGCTGGCGCTGCTGGTGGCAGCGGTGCCGGGGCGGGTGATGGCCCAGGAGAATATTCCGCTCGACCGCGCGCCCGATAACGGCGAAAATCTTGCCTCGCTGCAGCATGGGGCGCAGCTGTTCGTCAACTACTGCCTGAACTGCCACAGTGCGAACCTGATGCGCTACAGCCGGCTGCAGGACATCGGCATTGCGCAGAAGGAGATCCAGGCGAACCTGCTGTTCACCACCGACAAGGTGGGCAACACGATGACGGTGGCCATGCGGCCCGATGACGCGAAGGCGTGGTTCGGGGCGGCGCCGCCGGACCTGTCGGTGGAGGCGCGGGCACGCGGACGCGACTGGCTGTACACGTACCTGCGCAGCTTCTACCGCGACCCGACGCGGCCCACGGGCTGGAACAACCTGGTGTTCCCCAATGTGGGCATGCCGCACGTGCTGTGGCAGCTGCAGGGGCAGCGCGCGGCGAAGTTCGAGGACGTGGTGGACGAGCGCACGGGCGAGAAGGAGCACCGCTTTGCGGGCTACGACCAGCTCACGCCGGGGACGCTGTCGCGGGTGGATTATGATTCTGCGGTGGCGGACCTGGTGGCGTACCTGTCGTGGATGTCCGAGCCGCAGCAGAAGGCGCGCCGGCAGATCGGGGTGTGGGTGCTGCTGTTCCTGGGCCTGCTGAGCTTTTTTGCCTGGCGACTGAACGCCGCTTACTGGAAAGAGATCAAATAGTCACGTCCTGACCGACGTGGGGCCGGCGCAGGGAAAAACCATCTGGACGGTTTTTCGCGCGCTGGCCTTTGAGTTTTTTGAGGAAACGTAAATCATGATGGTTCTGTACTCCGGCACTACCTGCCCGTTCTCCCAGCGTTGCCGGCTGGTGCTGTTCGAAAAGGGCATGGACTTCGAAATCCGCGATGTCGACCTGTTCAACAAGCCGGAGGACATCGCCGTGATGAATCCGTACGGTCAGGTGCCGATTCTCGTGGAGCGGGACCTGATTCTGTACGAGTCGAACATCATCAACGAGTACATCGACGAGCGCTTCCCGCACCCGCAGCTGATGCCGGCCGACCCGGTGCAACGCGCCCGCGCACGCCTGTTCCTGCTGAACTTCGAGAAAGAGCTGTTCGTGCACGTCGGCACGCTCGAAAACGAAAAGGGCAAGGCTGCGGAGAAGAATCACGAGAAGGCGCGCCTCGCGATTCGCGACCGTCTGACGCAACTCGCGCCGATCTTCCTGAAGAACAAGTACATGCTGGGCGAAGAGTTCTCGATGCTCGACGTGGCCATCGCCCCGCTGCTGTGGCGCCTCGACCATTACGGCATCGAGCTTTCGAAGAACGCCGCGCCGCTCATGAAGTACGCGGAGCGTATTTTCAGCCGTCCGGCCTACATCGAAGCGCTGACGCCTTCCGAGAAGGTGATGCGCCGCTGATTTGCGGCGGCGGGACGGCAGGGGCGGCAACGCCGCGGCCGAACGTCCGCCCGCTGCTCACGGTGGGCGAGCGGACATTCGGGGCGTTGCCGCTGTCCTCGCAAAAGGATTGTTGATGCAAGAGACTTCCACGAAGCCTTATCTGCTGCGGGCGCTGTACGAATGGTGCACCGACAACGGCTACACACCGCACATCGCCGTGCGCGTCGATAACCACACCCGTGTGCCGCGCCAGTTCGTGCGGGACAACGAGATCGTGTTGAACATCAGCTTCCAGGCCACGAGCCAGCTGCAGATGGGCAACGAGCTGATCGAATTCAATGCCCGCTTCTCGGGCAAGTCGCACAAGATCGAAGTGCCGGTGGCCAACGTGCTGGCCATCTATGCGCGCGAGAACGGTCAGGGCATGGCGTTTCCCGTCGACGCACCGGCCGGCGGCGCCGGCGACGCAGTGCTTTCGTCCGAAGAAGAGGACGTTCTGGACGAACTCCCGGCGAGCGAAGAGGAGCAGGGCGCGGCTGCAGGCGTTACGGCGCGGGACGCCGGTGTGGCCGAAGCGGGAGAGGGCCCGGGGCCCCACAACGGCGACGACGGCGCGAAGGGCGGCCGCGGGCACCTCAAGGTCGTGAAATGAAGTAGAATCGCGGTCTTACGCCGGCTTAGCTCATCTGGTAGAGCAGTTGATTTGTAATCATCAGGTGGCGGGTTCGAGTCCTGCAGCCGGCACCAGTACCCATGCGGGTTCCAGAGATGGGACCCGCATTTTTTTGTTCTACAAACCGGGGCGTGTTCTACAAACCGAGTACGTGGCGCTCCCCGGCTGGTGTCTAAAAACCCTCCAAACTGATAAAAACGAGGAAGACATGGCATTAAGGTTTACGCTCCAGCCCTTCGGGGCGGCTCGATTAGGGGATGTGCTGCTCCAATCGCTTTCGGAACCGATCTGGGCCGAATTCAGAGCCTCGGTTGCTTTCGTCAAGCGGTCTGGTACGAAACACGTGGTCGATTCGCTTCGAGCTTTCGCGCAACGGGGAGGCGCGATTCGAATGTCGGCTGGTATAGATGCCGGCGGAACTTCGCGCGAGGGCCTTGAGGACCTACTTTCTGCAGTTGGCGCGACCGGCCAGCTTTACGTATTCAAGAACGCCAATAGTTCAACATTCCACCCAAAGGTCTATCTGTTTAAGCATCAGTTAGCGGCTCGGCTACTGATCGGATCTGGCAATTTGACCGAGGGAGGTTTGTACACGAACTACGAGGCGGGCGTTGTCATTGAGCTAGACCTTCGGGTAGACGAAGACCGCGCGTTTTTACACGAAGTCGAGACGGCGCTGGACGCTTGGAGTACCCCCGCCACTGGCAACTGCATATTGTTAGATGGTGTTCTGCTGAACCGGCTGGCGTCAGAAGGATGGGTGCCCGACGAAGCTTACACTAGCGGTGGCAATCACAATTTCACCAGCGGTTCAGTGGGCGCAGGCAATCCCCTTTTCACCAGCATTCCCGTGCCGCACGCTCCGGTGATAGCACCGAGCGGCAACGCTAATCCCGGAGCGCAGTACCAGGGCGGATTCGCTACTCCTGCTACCGCGGTCGGCAATCCCGCTGGATATCCCGTGCCAGGAGCGGTGACCGCGCAACGTCGGATTTTTCTTATGACCCTGCAAAACACCGACGTCGGCGTAGGGCAGACTAATCCGAACACGCAGCGGCGATCGGCCGAGGTGTTTGTTCCGCTAGTCTGTCGTGATCACGATCCGGTGTTTTGGGGATGGCCAAACCTCTTTGTGGCAGATCCCAGCTACACGGGAGCACGCGACGCACAGGGGCGAGGGAAAATGGATCGCACAGGTGTCCGGTTAAACGTTAATGGAAACATTGTTGCCGTAACCATTTGGTATAACTCGGACAAGAGAGATATGCGCATTAGGAGTGAAGATCTTCGCAGCGCCGGGGCGGTTGGAGACATCCTTTACGTGGAGGCAAGCTCCAACCCTTCTTACGACTACTATGTCAACGTTATTCCGCAAGGAACAACGCAACATGGAGCTTATCTAGCCATGTGCGTTAATACCGTGCGGAATTCGTTTAAGCGTTGGGCGTATTTATAATTAATTTGGTCGCCGAAACGCTAGAATTTCTTCTGACTCCATTGCGTTATTTTTGAAAATGTCTCGCGATACGAGCATTTCCATGGGGAGCGATGGGGCAATTTCAAAATTCAGCGTTTCGGCGATTTGTGACAAAAGCTTCGCGGTACATATATCTACTCGCTGACCGCCGGCAATCGTGTGATTGTTTCCAACCACTACGAATGCGACCCCGCCGGGTTTAAGTAACTTTTGGATTCCTTCCAGCACTTCACGCATGTCAAAGAAGTATTTCGATAGCAGGGCGGGAAGGTTCTTTCGACGAAAGCCGGCGCCGGTGCCTTCGTTCAGAGTTTCAATGCTATTGATCAATGCTCGAACATCTGAAGGCAAAATTCCACCCATCTCTACGAATTGCGACCACTGTTCGCGTTTAAGGCGCTCGGTGATTTCACGATTCCCGATCATTTTCTGATCCCGCGTTCGGTGTTCGGGTCTCGGCAGAAGACCCAAGTAGCAGAGGCTAAGTCGATCGGTATCGAGATATGGGAGTGCGGTCGCGTAGGGCGGAGAGGTAATTACTGTGTCAACCTTGCCTTGATACATTTCCCATGTTGTCGCACACTTGCGCGCATCACCCTCGCCGATGCTAAATGTGTATGAATTTTCTGTTTTAGGACGTTGATAAAGAAATGCCAATACAGCGCGAATTGAGCGGCCCAGTTCTTCGAGAAATGCGCGCTTAGGATCAATTTCAATGTCGAGTCGAATTTCCTTGCGAACCCTTAGATCGGCGTCCTTTTGCCAAGATACTGAACGTAGGATATTGCTCAGCGATACCCACATCAGATCGCGGGCGGGCTTGTATTTCACGTCAGATATGCGTCGTGCTATATCGTCAAGGCCCGTTAAGACATCTTGTGCAAACCAATCCTCTAAATATTCTTGGTCTTCCGATGGCAATGATCGGAAATAGTCTAGGCTCTTTGTTGCACGTACCTCTGGTTGGAGCAGGCTATCGCGCACATTTTGATACGCGATTCGAAGATTCTCTGGATCGGCGGAGAGGAGTTCGCATTTAGTCCTGCTCAAAAAGACCGACAACGGATTCATATCAAGCCCGAGCGCTCGACATCCTGCGAGAGACGCTTCGACTGCTGTCGTTCCGCTTCCGCTCATTGGATCGGCGACAATTCCGCTAGCGGGTGTATTTGAAATGTTTATTAGAGAGCGCACCAATTGAGGGAAGAATTTCCCCCGGTACTCGTGGATGCCGTGTGTACCGTATCGAAGGCAGCGACGATTCGGAAGAGGTACAAATTCACCAAAGGGGAGTGATTTTTCAAGCGTCGCAAGATCAATGCCGTTTCGGACGACATTTACTGTTGCCTCGCGCAGAGATTGTCGCGTGGTAATCGAATCCTGTTTATAAGTAACGGTTTCCCAATACGCGAGTCGTTCTGCCAACGATTCCATCGTTTCAGTCGTGTTTACGACAAAATTCCCGCCGTCTCCCTCCGTTCCATCTAGGTACGTCGGCTCCGCGTTTGACAAAGCTCTAAGCTCTTGCAGGGCAAGCTCTCGCTCAAACGGCTGAATGTAATCTTTAATTTTGCATTGCAGTCGATTCACGACGCGCCTCCGCAATTCTCTAGAATCAAAATCTTCTCGGTCTTGATTTTCCCGATCGACGGGTTGAAAGATTTCTTGGTTGATTGCAAAGTTCTATTGATTCTTGCGACTTCCGAGAAGCCGGCGATCTTGCCGGCTTGCGAAATTATTTCTGCATTATCAATTCGTTCACCCTTTAGTGTAGAGTCACCAACTACGAAACAGGCGTATCCGTTCTTTTTTAATTTGTCGCGTAGCCACGTCATTATTCCTTCAAACTCAAGCTTGAAGGTGTCAGCAGTGGCCGCATTTTTTCCGTTGCTGCTGTATTTCCGATGGCTGCCGATCTCCTCTTTCTTGAATCGAGGTTGATCCATGCCGAGCCAAAGCATCCGCGTCATGTGGTAAAGGTGATAGCTAAATGCGTTTGGGTAGGGCGGTGAGCAAACCATCAAATCGATTGGTGGGATCTCAGGAGTGTCCAATAGAGTAGACTCGACCACTGCACAACGAAAGCGCGGCTCGACAAGATCGGAATACTCGGACGCTGCTCGCACTGACACATCAAGAGCACGCGCAAATTTTCTAAATACCTCTCCTGAACTCAAACCCTTCTCGCGCCGCACGTACCGCGTGTCGGAGTCTTGCTTTGACACTGCCACGACGATGGAGGAAAACGAGGTGAGTGCAAGCGTTCGGGCTGGCTCGGTCGGCAAGCAGCGACACCGAGCTAAGCACTCGGCAAGTTCTTCAATCACAAACGGCTCAAACCAGAACGAAAGCGTTTCGCTCTCCGGTCTCCATGCCGACGACACAAATTTCTCGGTTGGAAATAGCTGGCCGTCACCGCCGAGAGCAAGTGCATCTCCCGCAGTGCGCATGTCCGTAGCCAATTGCCTCAGTGCAAGGGCGTCGCTCTCCGATATCGCGGTTGTCTTGGCCCGGCTCATGAGGCACGCAAGCGGATTTGCATCAATTCCAACCGCATGACGCTTGAGTGTGAGCGCCTCAACGAGAGTGGTTCCGCTGCCGCAGAAGATGTCGGCTACAGTGTCCCCTACGCTAGACAGCTCTTGAATCAGAGCATTCGGGATCTGCGGAATGAACTTGGCCGGGTACGGGTGGATCCCGTGGGTGAGGTACCCGGTTTTTGCTCCAGCGAAATCCCAGTCAATGGCCCTCAACCGCTCAGCGTATGTAGACGACGCCTTGGTTTCGGCCGCCTGCGGACCGCTCAGGGTCGATTGGGCGAGTGCGATAACGGACCGCGCTTGGTCGCGAGTGAACAGCCGCCACCCGTGCCGATCTCTGCCAGGTTCGGCGACCACACCGGAGCGAAGCCAACGGAGAAGCGTGTCCTTGTGAATTCCAGCCTGTCGAGCGACCTCGGCGGTAGACAGTTGGTCCCGTTCAGCTTTCATTGTATACATACAGGTGCATATAGTTGACGTATGGTACCCAAAAAGTCAGAGGGCACCAAGGCCGATCGATCGCAAGCCGCCCACAACTCCGGCGTCTAGGTGTATCGTGTGTGACAGTCGCGCGAAGAGTTGGTGATTCGCAGACGACTATGCATAGGCGGCGCTCGAACGCCGGGGCGCTGCTTGGACTCTCAGCCTTGTGGAGTGTTTATGAACTTCAAGATAAGTGGACATCATCTCGACGTTACGCCTGCACTGCGCGAATACGTGACTACAAAGCTTGAAAGAGTCTTGCGGCATTTCGAACAAGTTATCGACGCCACTGTATTGCTGTCGGTCGATAACCATAAGCAATCCAATCAAAGAGCCGAAATCAATCTCCGCGTTAAGGGCCGCGATATTTTTGTTGAGAGCGCTGATAGTGATCTGTACGCCGCTATTGACCTGTTAATTGACAAACTTGACCGGCAGGTCGTCCGACATAAGGATCGCTTGCAAGATCACCACCATGACGGGATTAAATATCGTCCCGAGAACTTGCCGCCTACCGAGTGGAATGACGAGGCGCCGCCGGCCGCGCAATGAGTCGGCGATTCTCTAACGGGTCGGGGTGATCTTCGCCCCGCGCCTACGTACGTAATGTTCCGTCATCGATACACTTCCATGGCCAAGCAATGACTGCGCTCCCCTTATGTCGCTAGTACTCTCCTTGTCGGTACCAGCTTTCGCCCGTAGATCGCGAAACTGAAATTCGCTTTTGGGAATGCCAGCCGCGTCGCGTGCCCGATCAAACCTGAATCGCAACGCCGAGCGCCCCAACGGCTTGCCCTGTTCATCAACAATCAACCGAGTTGAGCGCGGGTTATGTGCGGTTTTTCGTATCGCCAATCGGTCAATGAGAGCGGCGAGTTCTCCAACAACCTCAATCCGTAGCCGTGCCCCGGTCTTGTTCTGTCGGATCGAAATAACTCCATCGCGCACATCGCGCTCGTCCATCTTCAACACGTCCCCCGGACGCTGCCCAGTCAGATAGGCCAAGTCCATCGCCTCTTGCAGCGGCAAGTCAGCCTTTTCCCAGACTGATTTGTACAAGCCATCGCCGACGTAGACGTCCCGGCCCGTTTCGCGATGCTTTCGGACCCCGATGCACGGGTTCGGACGGTCGGTCGCCCCCACTCTCTAGCCTTGTTGAAGATGTGCGAGAACAAGGCGATCTCGCGATTGGCCGAGACGGGTGACGCCTTGCGCCAGTCCAGATACTTTCGAATATGAATGGGCTTGATCTCGCCCAGAGGAGCCGGCGGAGAATCGAAAAACGAGTACAACTTCTCTAGTTGCAGTAAGTTGGTTCGCCGTGTCTCGACCGCCTTACTCGGCAAGACATCGACCAGATAGCGCTCAGCGACGTTCCGAAACGTAACCAGTGCCCGTGCCGTCCTGTTGCCTTGCTCAAGGTCGGCGTACAGACGCAGAGCTTCGACAAAATCACCGCCAAGCGCTTTCCATCGACGTGGCTTGCCACCCATGTCGTAGTAATAGTATGTCTTGCCGCGCGACGTCTGCTTCAGTCGCATGCGCGGCGGCAAATGTAGGTTCTTTGTTGGCTTGCGTCCCACCGATCACACTCCAAGAACAGCAGGGTTCCAACCTGAGCGGGCACCGCTTTCCGCGCGACCTGCAATACTTGTGCGTCCCTCGATTACAGACCTAGCAACGATGGCGCGCCCGCAAGCATTGATGAAGAACGGTACGCCCATTCGACGGAGAGCTTCCACTTGTTTGGACTTGACTTTTCTTCCAGTAAGTACTGCTAATTCAATTGGAGACAAAAACATGTCTGTCACTTTAAGCCTCCCTTGTTGATAACCAGAAGCAACCAAGCTCCTCGTTCCAGTATGTCTGGCAACGATCGAGCGTTGCCCCCACCTTGCTTGCGGCATCGAATGCAGTCTTGATCGCTCCGACGACATCGTTGGAAATCAGGTGGGCAATCGGGTGCAGCGCCGGTACGTCCACGCCTCGACTCGTCCAGTAACGCTTTTCGTTAAGAGCGTGTTCCGCGAAATCCTTGGTGATGTACTTGCTGAGATACGACGCTAGCTTGTGCCGAAGACCTTTTTCTCTAAAAGGATTCCGCACGTCGATGTTTCCGTTGTCCTCTCCGACGATGCTTCTCCATATCGATCGCAACACTCGATAGTTCTGTCGCCCTTTCACTGCGACATGCAGATGCCACGCCCCGCGCTTCTGACGCTCAGCAACCGCGACATACTGAAAACTCTGAATCTTTCCAAGCCGTCTTCGCAGCGCGTCGAAATCCTTCTTCAGCCTAACCTTATCCACCATGTTTTCCCTGTAGGTCAGCGTGATCATCCGATCTGCACCGATCGCCTTGCAACGAAGGCGCACTTGCTGCTTCGCGCGCTTCGCGGCATCCATGAGGTTTTGTTCGGTATTCTCAGATTCGCCGCGCTTGGCGCGTGGAAGATAGCTGAGCCGTTGAGCGCCCATGTATCGATCAAACCTTGTGGCCGTGACCTCGACCTGCCCATCGCCGAAATTGCGCCCACGAACCACCCATTCCCGGCGAAACGCCGAGAAATCTCCTATACTCTCGCCGTGCATTGCAAATTGTCCTTGTAATGCTGTTGTATGAGCCCCGAACCGTTCCAGCGGCCGGGGCTTTTTCTTTTTCAACGTCCGTGTGTCTCTACCTCTCTCGCACAGCTACTTGTGTCCCTCGTACGTTAAGTGTCCCTGATATAAATCTAGGCGCGCTTCGCGCGCCCGGCTGTCCTCGCTCCCGCTGCGGGCAGTCGGGCGGCGAATCGCTAGCGCCTCAGAGCCGCCATCCGTTTAATCGCTAGTCCGCCGCCCGCCACCGAGTTCAGCGAAACGACGCCGCCCACACGCAGCTTCGCCAACCGCGCCAATCTTGGACGCACCACAAATAGTGACCGGTCGCCTCTGTCGATAACGAACGCTGGACGACGCCCCACCCATACGCGCCTCCGCCTTCCGTCACGCAATCTCTCTTCGATATACACTGCCGCTCCTTCGGTTAGCTCCCGCACCCGGCTAACATGGGTTGTGCCGTCCTATGGCCGACACAACCCATGACCACAGCATTCGGCGGTATAGCCAGCGTCAAGGCCACGCCCTTCGGGTCGCTACGCGAGCCTTGACCCCGGCGCTAGCCGCCGCGCGCTATCAGATACTCTGAACCTGCAACACCAACACGATGTCAGACCTGCTCGCCCCGCTGGACACCCCATCCATGAACGACGGCAGCCAACGAATACCGCTGGTCACGTGCGAATCCTTGCCCTCGCTCAACCCGCCCATCACAACCAATTCGCCATCGTGCAGCGCTACGCTCGTTTCTAACTTACGCGTGTTCTTTGTCGGCGAATTGTTCACGCCCGTGCTCGTCTTCTGGAAGTCGGAAATCTCAACAGTCACCTCCGTATCGATCACACCGTCCTTCACGGTTGGAAGCACGTCGAAGATCACCCCCGCGTCCTGGTACGTCACGGACTGCACCGGAGCCGCGCTTGAGTTTGGATACAGCACCGAATCAATCACCGGCACCGACTGGCCGACGTTGAGCCGCCCATGCTTGCCGGACGCCACCCGTACGTTCGGCGACGTGATTACATGGAACCGGCTGTCGGAATCGAGCGCGGCAATCGCGGCATCCAGAAACCCCGAGCGCAACCGTAGCGTGTTCGCTTTGTCGTCCACCGTGCCGGCGCCCAACGAGATCCCCAACCGCCCGCCGAGGATGCTTGCCGCCAGCTGAAAGCCCGTTGTCCTGTCGTTTTCCGTCGAGACCTCATACACCCACGCGCGGATTGCGACTTCGCCAGTCTTTGTGTCCACTTGCGGCAGCACCGACTTGAGCATGGCAATTTCCCTGGCCGAGCCGAGAAACACCATCGTGTCTGACGACTGATCGACCATTGCCGCCGCCGAGGTAGGCGACGCATCGGCGCGCGCACGCGATCCAGCGGCTGCCGGTATGGTGCGGTTCATCGTGAACTGTCCGTTAAAGAGCGGCTGCACCAGCCGCGCTAGATAGTCCGCCGTCCGATACTTAGGCGTGTACACAAATACCTGCTTGTCAGCGTCCACCTTGTCGTCGTCCTTGCGCTTGAACACATAATCGACGCCGTTTTTGGTGGACACGCCGAACCCCAGCGACGCAAGAAAATCGTTCAGCACGTCGCGAATGTCGCCCTTCGTGCGGTCGAAGCGGAAGGACACCGTGCGCGTGTCGGCCAGCACCTCGGGCGCAATCACGTACTGCGACTGGAGCATGTCCGCATATACGAGATCAATCACCTGAGCGACATTCACGAACCGAAGATCCACCGATTTCGCGTTGCCCATCTTCAGGGGCATCAGAGGCGCCGCAGCCAGCGGCGCCGAACCTACACCATCACCCGACTGCGCGGAGAGCGTCGGCGGAAGAGGCGGAATCGTTGGCATCAAAGCCGGTACAACTGGCTCAGCACTGTTTGCCACACTGGCCACAAGCAACAGCACTGCCGCGAGCCTCCTCACTTCGTCACCCCGCCGAGTCCGGCGCTAGCCGCCGCGCCCCCGTCACCGCCAGCGGGCTTCGCGCCGGAAAAGGTCGAAACCCGTTCGCCGTCAATCGTGCCAACACGCACGACCCCCGTGTTCTGGAACATAGAGGGACTTTCCATCCGCAACCGTCCCGCGCCATCAGCCACCACAACCCACGCCCGACCCGAACCGCTATAACTGCCGGCGATGCGCCAGCGTTCCGAAAACGACGGCTTAGGACCGCCTCCAGCGCCCTCGGACGACCCAACGGCACCGACGGACGGCGACGAAGCGGCCTTGGGAGCGGTCGCCGTCGTGCCATGCGCTGCCCGGTGGAAAAATGACCAGAGGAATCGAACGGACACAATCGGCATCACCACAAGCACCGCAACGATGAGCCACAAGCGCTTGTTGCGAAGGATGTTCTGGCGCCTGTCAACCACAGCTTCCTTGCCACCCACGCCCGCATAGCTCTTGTACAGCGGGAAAATGTCCTTGCTGTATTTGCGCACATAGGTTCCAACGCGCGTCTTCGCGTTCTGCTTCCAGCCCTCGTATTGCTCAACGCGATACCCTGACGACAGTCCCAACGACTTGAGCTTGTGCATTCGAAAGGACAGCTCAACAACCGGCTTTACCTTGCGATGCAGGTCGCCAATGTCCTGCACCATCAACACTACGTCGCAGGCCACGCCGGTCTCGGCGTGCGTGAAATGGCGGTGCATCCGAAAAAACGCCATGTGCTCGTCGGAGATTTTTTTATCCGACGCCCACAACTTCCACGCTTCGTCGACCACCAGCAGATCGCCTGGCTTCACGAGCCCAGGCGTAACGGTCGCCCCTTCCGCCGACTCATGCTCAACCGGAAAAAACGCAGGCTCGCTGATGTCGTCAGTCCGCACGTGCACCACCGTGCCGAAGTTCGAACCGTCGCCACGCCCTTTAGCGATCAAGAACTGGTGGATTCGCTCCTCGCTGATGCCGTCCACGTTCGTTACGACGCGCCGACCGCTGGCGATTGCATCGAGCAGCGGACCCTGGACGACCTCGTACGACTTGCCCGAACCCATCACGCCGCAATACGCATTAATCGCCATCGCAACCTCAACTCAGGCAAATGCGGGAAATGCGAAAAATCCAGTACATCGGCACAGCAAAACCTAAAGCAATGAATCCTACCGCAAACAGGAAAAGCTGAAATAAAGAGACGTAGTGACATTCACTCAACCCATCGCGAATGTATTCAAGCGCGTTAAATATCCGATTCATAAATCACCCGATAATAGGAAGGCGACGAATAATGAAGCGCGTCACATATGCGGAAACCAGTGCCGGCGCACCGTAACTGAACGCACACAGATCGAGGAAATACCAGACGTCATTGCCAAGCGAGCCGAAAGCCCCGGCCAGCGACGCAGCAGAAGGAAGAACTCCGGCAGACTGAAGAAAAGAAACCGCCTCGGTCACGAAAAAGTAGAGCGCGAAATACAGAAGGAACTTCGCAACCACCGAGCGCAGTAGAAAACCCAGTGCAACATTGGCCGCAGAAACGAGAATGGCAAACATATTTCTCCCTTTACGCACGCAATACGACAAACAGCGCCGCAAGCGTGAACATCGCGGCAAACGCCGCAAAGATCGCCGGACGGTTCGATTCGGCCAAGTCGCATTGGGCCGTCAATGTGAACGAATGCCCGACGACAGAAAACGAAGGCTCGGGACACGCAGCACCATGCGTAGGCACCGCCCAATGCTTCAAGTCGGGAAAAAGGTTAAGAAGCGGCGAAAGGATCATCGAAATCGTCGGCGTCGATTCCATGCCCGGTGTCCCCACACCCGGATCAGGCCCAAGATCGACCGAAACCTTGTTCGTCACGTTGACATTCGGCGTGTTGACCACGTTCACATCATTGCCCGTGCCGGTAGTCGGACTACTCGCCGGGTCGCCGCTACCTGTCGGCGAAACCGTCGGGCTGATAACAACCGACGTCCCTGGATTACTGGCTGGTGTAAACAAATCACCGATATCAGGCACAGCACTCGGATTTGCCTGTGCCCACGACTGCACATCCTGATACTGAACCGGGTTTGTAACCGAATATGGCAATCCCTGATAATCAGGCAGGCTCGCAGCCTGCTGCCACGTCTGGTTAGTAATCTGCATCAAAGTACTGGGATCGAGTGGGGTATTCAGAGACGCCGACGACAACTTCGGGTAAATCTGGGAAAGGTCTGTGCCACCAACAGGCGCCGCACCCGTGCCGACAAGCCAACCCGAAACCAAACCCGCATTGGCGTAGGTGAATGTTTGATAGTCGTATTTACCCGAAACACAGGTATTGCCATCCTCGCCACCAAAAACAGTACAAATGCCTTCGGTTAATTGCTCCCCCAGAGTGTAAGTCGTACCATCGGCATTCGGCACAAAATAAACATACGTAGAAACGCCCTACTTATTATTACTCGGCGGATTGCTTGCCAGTAACTGTTCGGCCTGCTGAACCTGAGAAAGCGAGCCGGCAATAATCGAATAACCAGAATAGCTCCAGTAAAAATTCTTATTGCCACTTGTTGGTTCCGAAGGCATAGCCGCACACGGGGAACCGGACATACACGACGACGTGTGATAGACAGGAACACCGGAACCCGAAAGCAAAAACATCGTCTGATCGAACGACCCAGGCGCCGAACCGGAAACTGGAACATAACCGGCGCTAGCTGACGCCGGAAGCGGTTGCTGAACCGTAATCACCTTCCCGTCCGCCGAGCGCGAGAACGACAGCTGGCCACCATTGGCATACAGATACGACCCTGCCGCGAGAATCCCTAAACCGGCCGCCACCGTGAGCCATACCGGCGCACCAGCAAAACCCAACGCCACCGAGGCGCCAGTCGACGCGACATTCAACGCCGTCGAAACCTCGCCCATGCCCGTCAACGTCGCCGCGATACGCGGATCATTGGCCGCAAAACCACGAGCAATTGCAACGCGAGAAACGATCGCCGCCTCTGCCCGGTTAATGGCGAAGCTCGCAATCGGGAGCGCCTGCGCTTGCGCGACCTGCGCACCAAAGACACAACTGAGCGAGACGAGCAAAACCAAATTCGGGATCCGCATCACGATTCCTTAAAACCGACAATCACGGCCCATGCGCAGACCATGCCGAAAATGAACATCACCAGGTACCAGGCACTATTCGAGTCCATGCACCCCCCGCAAACAAAAACGGAGGCCGCAGCCCCCCGCACCGATAGTCACTAGCGGTCGCTTAACCCCCGCGTACCATCGACATCAAGATCTTCGCGCCTTTGATGGCGACGTAAACCGTGATGAGCGTTGCCGCAACCGCGAGAATGCCGGTCGTGACCGTCGAGAAGTCGATGCCGCTCGTCAGCGTCGAGAAGTCCGGCCCAGCCGCCGCCGCAACCCCCGCATGCGCTACCGAGGCGGCACCGGCAGCAGTCAGAGCCGCGCCGCGAGCAGCCAACATCTTGAGTTTCGTCTTCATACTTTGGAGTCCTATAGAAAGCGGTCTCACCCGCGAAGAAAATCAGGAACGACGTAGGAAATTTACGATCGCACCCGAACCATGGCTCACCAGCCACAACGTGATGATGGTGGTGAAAGCCAAGCCCCAAAAGCCAGCCGCTGCCGTGTAGTCAAATGGCTGAACGATTGAGTCAATATAGCCT
This sequence comes from Paraburkholderia sp. A1RI_3L, assembly GCF_048957895.1. Lineage (NCBI taxonomy): Bacteria > Pseudomonadati > Pseudomonadota > Betaproteobacteria > Burkholderiales > Burkholderiaceae > Paraburkholderia > Paraburkholderia sp. A1RI_3L. The sequence continues at coordinate 111,344 of NZ_JARCHA010000001.1, read as the reverse complement.
GCGCTTTCCGGAGAAAGCACATAGGCCTGAATAGTGCTGAGATACAGCGTGTTGCCGCTTGCGTCAGTGCCGCACGCCACGGGGCGACCGCTAGTTGATACCGTGCCCGCCGACGCCGAGCAGATCGTTACCAACTGAAGCGTTCCCGCAGCCACGTTAAGCCGCCTTTGCGTCTTGCTTGGCTTGAGCCCGGACGTTCCCGTACGGGACAAGGGAGACAATCCGAGGCACAAGCCGACCAGCGTCTTGACCGTTGCCCTGCGCGAGCGCGAACTCTGCGAGGTACTCGCCGGCATCCCTGTCAGCCAATGCTTCCGGCAGGTTGATGACGCCGACGACGATATTTGAGACGCCGTCTACCGACTGTTCCAGGATGCACTGCGCTTCTCGGATCGTGTAGGGGCGCCCGGACTTTTGCGATACGCCGCTGCGGGTGTTTACGGACAGGATCGTTAGCTTTTGTTTGGACATGACAATTCCCTATGTATGCGGCCGCAACCGCTGGGCGTAGAATGGGAGGAAATCCATCCGTCGATGGAAATATTCCATTGACGGATGGATTATATCCATAGATAGCCATCTGTCAAGGCAAAAATGAGCCATCCTGCACGCATAGAAGCGCGGCTTCGCATGTTGATCGAGCAAGCAATTTCGACGGAGAAGAAGTGGAAGGAGCTTGAAAAGCTCACGGGCATCGCGTCCACCAGCTGGGTTGACTTCAACCGTGGAAAGAAACGCGCAACGGCTGACATGATCGAAGCCGTTAGCGTCGTGTGGCCGCAGTACGCGTTCTGGCTAGCCACCGGGATCTCAGATCCGCAACACGGGCACGTCGCTCCCGGCGGTTACGGTTTCCCGAAAGGTGGAGAAGAACAGCCTTCTAGCACCCGATATTTCCGCGAGGCCTTGGCAGCAAGAGCAGCAGCTGAATCCGCATTGATCAAATGGCTGGATGCACGATTTGAAGACCCAGAACTGGCGGCCGCGGTGGCGTCGAGCGATGACTTACTCAGGGGAACACACCAAATGCACGCCGTAACGGCGGAGCTCTCGGACAGTCTGAAACGTGCCGATTTCGCGGACAAGTTGCGACAAGCCGAAATTGCCTTGTTCGGAAATATGCCGTTCCTCGACCTCGACGAGGTGGAGGGCGGCTTGAAACCACTAAGGCGTCTACTTGCTGAACTAATGAAAAGCTACGAAAAACACGGAATGGTGGCCGAAATGCAAAGGCTAAAGAGCAGGGTCGACGAAATTGATGAGCAAACTATGCGGCATCGCCGCATAATGGAAAGAATCGCCAAGGCCCGTCAGGGTTAAGTGGTACCACTGCTGGTGGCCCCGAAGTGTTCCCCGCCTCCGGCGCGGCGAAATTTCGGGATGGGCTGCTGGCGCGGGCTCCCCAGCACCCGCCACAACGAGCCGGGCCTCTTTGTGCCCTTCCGTCTACTCTCACGCTCATCGCGCATCTACAGCGTCGCCGCACGCATCAGAGTTGCTCAGCAAATCGTTCGATCCTCACCCGCCCAATCACGACTTCGGCACGAACTCAGGCATCGGTATAAGCCTATTTGAAGCACCGATATGGCTACGAGCTGCGCTAGACACACTGTCATCCGTGATGAGCAAGGCTCGCCACGGCCGGCCCCGAAGCGCCTCCCTGGACACGATGATTCGGACTTGGTGCCGATCATTGCCTAGCTCCAGATAAAACGGATAGAGCGCCTTACTAAATGCAAGATAGTTCGGTGCGATGTAGAAATGCAGACGCTCCCCAGTGTGGAACTGATAGTAGACGCACACTTTCGTTGTTTCCATCTGCATCAACGCCGAGGTGCTGCCCGCTCCCTCAGCAGCTAATGCGATACGATGCTGCGCCTCCTCAAGTCTAACGGGGCTAACCCGTTCAACGGCGTAGTCGAGTGGGCTCCGGCTCCCCTTCGATGAGTTGCACGACTTGCACGCTGCCACCATGTTCGAAGCGACATTCCAGCCACCTTTCGACAACGGCCATATATGGTCAACAGTAGGGCGGCATGTGGCAGTGAAGACACAATCGCACCAGAAACAACTTTTCCTCCCCGTGCGAACTAGATATAGCTCCGGTTCGGTGATAACACCTGGAACGCGGTAGAACGCCGCTCGTTCATTAAAAGAAGCCGCGCTGAGAGTTTTATCGTCCCGATGCAAAATCCGCTTTGAAGCATTTGAGGCTAGGATGTAATACTTATCTGGATAGCGACATTTAGTCATCTTCTATAACGCGATTCGCAAACACAATGTAAAAAGCCAAACTCAGTTCATTTACTCGGCCCACCTTACACTAGCGCTTACGAGTCACGCAGAGTGATCTACAAAGACGCGCCTCTAGCCCGGAATACAGGGCGCCGCGCGACGGCGACTGTATAGGTTAGTAGAACAGATCTGACGCTAACCCTTTGAGTATGCTTGATAATTGCGAAGCTTTGTAATCATCAGGTGGCGGGTTCGAGTCCTGCAGCCGCACCAACATATCGCACCAAGTAGCACCCGGAAGTCCCGAAACCGCGCCAAGCCTAGTGCTGGCGCGGGTTTTTTGTTTCTGGTCACTCCGTAAGGCTTCGGTAAGTCCCCAAGATTTGGGGGGGAGGTTTGGAGTATGGCTCCCCGATTTGGGGGTATGGTTTTTACCCAGGCATGTGATGAAATCGAAACCTCTTACAGACGCCAGATGCCGATACGCGAAGTACGGCGAGGCTGGTGGCAATAAGCTTTTTGACGGTGGCGGGTTGTTTCTTGACTTGCGGCCGAGCGGCACAAAGAAGTGGCGCCTCAAGTTTCGGTTTGACGAAAAGGAAAGCCTGCTGACGTTCACTGGGTCGTTTGAAGTTGGCAGAAACGTCGGATAGTGAATCAGAAAAAATACGATTTGATGTAATAGATTTGGCATTTCCGGACGGACGACGGAAGAAGATCTATTTCGATATTCTTCAATGGATCAACTTATGCGAATATCGATCCAGAGAGTCGCGTTGCACATCAATTGAATGAGATCTATCGATAGCATTGACCTTTTCTTCATCGGTAATGCTTTGTGACTTCCTTCGCTCGAACGTTCTCGGTCTGCGTCCCGCTCTTACGGTACGCTCAAGATGAAAACGCACTGCCGCATCGATAGCCTGTATTTGGCCCGGAGGCTCACGAGATGACACGTGATGAGCTGTACGATCAAGCAATCGGAAATATGGAGCGCACAGTCCATGGCCTTGCTAGCCGCCTTTCCCATCCGGAGATGGTTACCGTTGGGGGCATTGCCATCGGTTTTCGTTTTTCCAGTAAAGGTGCTGCTGAGGCGATCGTGCAGAAGATGGCCCGGGTAGTGAGCTCGCTTAGGGCGGCGAGGCTGCTCCTTGCGCACGGGTTCATCGGAGAGCAGGCCGCCATGCACCGAATGATTGATGAAGCAGAGGAAGACATAAGCTTTCTTTCGCTTGGAATGGTGTATGGCGATAAAGATCTGCATAGGAAGTTCCTCGAAGACTTTTATCAAGAAGAGTTTGAGGATCCAGCTCGCCCGGTCCAAACGAGGATCAAGCGTGGCAATATTCCACGGGCTCGGATCCATGCATACCTATCCCAAAGCCTAGCCGCCGTGTCGGACCCAAGCACGGCCTCCGCGACGATGCAGACCATCCACAAGGCTTATTCGGGCTACATCCACGGCGCGTCACCTCATCTAATGGAGATGTATGGTGGTGAGCCGGCTAGGTTTCATATGGCGGGAATGCGCCACACTCCTCTATGGCGTGACCACGCCGACGACCTCTGGAACTACATATATCGCGGTATTTTGTCCTTTGGCATAGCCGCGAAGGCTTTCGGCGATGAAAAGCTATTCGCCGAGATTCGCGCTTACGCACATGAGTTCGAGAAGAGTGAGCCACGCTGAAAGAGCACGCAGTTTACGGCGCTCGCTGCGGTCGCCTCACGCAACAAACGTCGATCAGTCCAACGTTGTGACGAATCTGACTGATGCGCGAAGTTCGCTGCTTGAGCCGTGCGGACGTTCAAATATCTGCTAGGTAGTGCGGGCCGAGGGCCGCAATTCGACGACCGTCCGCAACTATCGGCTTAAGCGTGCGCGCAATGCAAAAAGCATAACGCGCCCCCTTCTCGCCCAATTTTCCCGCCGTGGCCCGACTATCGAATTCCTAAGTAAAGCGCTCAACCGCGTGCGAATCGTCGCCGACCATTGGTTGGCCTTTGAGGAGGCTCGCTTGGGCGTCCTGGATAGATTAGGTTGCTGACGCAGATAGCGTTCAAGCAGCTAGGCGGCCGCTCCACGCAGCACCAACTTGCAATTTCGACCCGAATGGCCCGCGTTTACGGTCAATCTTTCAGGTCGGCTTTGCGATTGAAGCGAAGCGGGCGGGCGGTTATGCTTCGGCATGTGCCGAATTCAGGCCTTGGCCCTTGCAACGCAATTGATGCGTGGCGTCTTTTAGTTCCGCGCGCTGCAGCGTAGATTAAATTGGCTGGTTGATGGCTACCAAAGCAACTGATTTACGGTCTGGAGAGAGTTCGTGATTTACCAATGTACTTCATGCAGACGAAAATCATTCGAAATTAAGTGTCCGTGGTGTACGAATGCCCCGGTCCAAGCATCGGGTCAGTCAGCGAATGTGCCGCTGCAGGTCCCGCTCGACCCTTCCTTTTACCCGGAATTCCAGTATCAGACAAAGGGGTTTCTGAAAGATCTGCTCGGCAAGAAGAAAGAGCAGGCCCAGCTCAACGACCTCCTTCGTGCGGTACTCAGAAAATACTCCGAGCTCAAAAAACCTTACTTTGTCAACTTCTTTTACACAGTTCGAAACGTCGGCGTTGAGCCAAGTGATGCCGAGACGCCTGGCGCAAGAGAGAACGGGGCATATTCTAACCGTGAGCTTTTTCGCGAAGTTTTGATTCGCAAGGGTTTTACAGAACTAGAAGAGCTCCCGCATCTGTTGGACAAACTCCTGCTGACGACTGGGTTCAATTCGGCATACCTTGGTTTCTCCACCGAGATATCGAGACACATCAAGGGCTCGCTGCGTGAAATTCTCCGGTCGTGGATTGCGGAAGCAGGGGTTAGCTACCGTGATGATCTCAGCCTGTTATTCTATTTTCTCTGGGACAACAACATCCGACATCCGGAAGTACAGTACGTGGATCAGGCGTCCTCGACATTCGGCACGCCGCTTTTACCTTGGCAGACCGTGGAAACTTGGCTTGAAGTCTGCGAACAGATCAACTTCGACATCCTCGTCGAGAGGTTGGCAACGAAACTGGAGTTCTTCGATCCCAACCAGTTCGTCACGATGTACCACGTAGACTCCATGAATGGGTACGAATTTGAGAAATTTCTCTCCAAGATCTTTCTGACAGCGGGCTACGATGTCGAGGGAACCAAATTGAGCGGCGATCAGGGTGCAGACCTTTTTGTAAGCAAGTTTGGCAAGAAGATGGTGATCCAGGCGAAAAATTACTCAGGAAACGTTGGTAATTCGGCAGTCCAAGAAGCCATCTCCGCGAAGAGTTTCTATGATTGCGATGATGCCATGGTCGTCACTAACTCGTATTTCACACGGTCAGCTATCGAACTCGCCAACGCTGCATCAGTACGCCTGACGGGCCGCCGTGAATTGCAGGCCTACCTTGACGACTATAACCAACGGATTATCGAGCAGTTCCGTCTGGGCGGTGACGGTACAGAGGAATCTAAGTCCCCGCTTTTCACAGGGACGTGACCGCGCTACTTCTTATGGAAAACCTCTCTCCTTTCGGGGACAACGTTTGTATTAACGGAACAGTTTGGGAGTATATTTGGTCAGAGCCTTTAATAAATAAATTTATAATCAAGCGATTAGCGGGAGATCGTGAGTCCTGCAGCCGAAAGCAAGGGGGTTACGCAAACATTGCGTAACCCCTTTTTTCTTTTCCGGGCCGGCTCCTCCTCTCAGCCTGCGCGTGAATCTTCAAACGTCCTCTCGCACACCCACCGTCACTCCCGCGTACCATAACGGACACGCCCCGCGCGCCGCTCCCCATCCCGCCGCCCCGCGCCCGCACCCCCCATCCTTTCGCCTCATGCCGACACGAATCCTCCTCGTAGACGACAACCGCGATGCCACCGAGGCCCTCGCGCTACTCCTCGAGCTCGAGGGCCACGACGTCCGGTATGCCTGCGACGGCGGCGAAGCGCTGGGTGTGGTCGAATCGTTCGTGCCGCAGGTGGCGTTCATCGACTGGAACCTGCCGGACATGAGCGGCGGCGACGTCGTGGCGCGCCTGCGGCTGAATCCCGCGCTGTCCGGCACGCGCTTCATCTCGCTGTCGGGATCGTCGCTGCCCGACATCGGGCAAGGCGCCGCAGACGCCGGATTCGAACAAAACATCACCAAGCCGGCCACGCTCGAACAACTTCTCGCCTGCCTGTAGTTCCTGCCGCAACGCCCGCCACCGCCGCGCGGCAAGTTCGAACGAATGACCCGCTGCGCGAACGTATGCCTGTAAAGACGCAAGGCATACGCTGCAGCTTCTCCGCTCCCCGGTCTCGTCGCCGCGGCACAAGAATTGCGGCGGTCCACTGAATTGACTTTCTTCCGCGCACATTCCTCCTACGATGGCGTCCGTCGCTCCGATTCCCGTCGACCCGCAGTGCCCAGGATGGCAGGGCGAGATGGCCCAGCGAATCGCCCAGTTCGACTGGAGCGGCACCTCGCTCGGTCCGCGCGAGGCGTGGTCCGCGAGCCTGCTCGCCGCTGTGCGGCTGGTGCTCGCTTCCCCCACGCCGCTTGTCATGTTGTGGGGCCGCGAGGGCACCATGCTTTACAACGACGCCTATGCCGTTTTTGCAGGCGGGCGCCACCCGTTTCTGCTGGGCAAACCGGTGGAGATCGGCTGGCCGGAGGTGGCGTCGTTCAATCGCAATGTGGTGGACAGTTGCCTCGCCGGGCGCACGCTTTCGTACCGGGACAAGGACCTGGTGCTGTATCGCGAGGGTCGCGCGGAAGACGTGTGGCTCGACCTCAGCTACAGTCCGCTCGCCGATGACGACGGCCGTCCCGCGGGCGTGCTCGCCATCGTCTTCGAGACCACGGCGAAGGTGCTGGCGCTGCGGCAGCGCCAGCGTGCCGAAGAGGAACTGCTGAAGCTCACGCAGACGCTGGAGCAACGCGTGGCCGAGGAGGTATCGGCGCGCGTCGCGATGGAAGAGCGGCTGCGCCAGTCGCAGAAGCTCGAAGCCATCGGCAGTCTGACGGGTGGTGTTGCGCACGATTTCAACAACGTCCTGCAGGTCATCTCCGCAAATCTTCAGCTCATCGAAATAGCCACGCGAGGCAACGACGCACTCAAGCGTCGGGTGTCGGCGGTGAGCAACGCGGTTGCGCGCGGCGCCAAGCTCGCGGCGCAACTTCTCGCGTTCGCGCGGCGGCAGCCGCTCGTGCCCACGGTGTTCGACCCCGTCCGCCTTGTCGAAGGCATGGCCGAAATGCTGCGTCGCACGCTGCCCGAAACGACGGAGCTTACGACGGCGGTTCCCGCTGACCGGTGGAACATCTGCGCGGATCGCAACCAGCTGGAAATCGCGCTGCTCAACCTCGTCATCAATTCGCGCGACGCGATTCACGGTCGCGGCAGCATTCGCATCGAGATCGGGTGCGTGCATGCCGCGAGCGACGAACGCGCTTGCGTGGCCGGCGTGCCTGCCGGCGAGTACGTGCGTATCTCGGTCTCCGACACGGGCACCGGCATGCCCGAGCACGTGAAGTCGCGCGCCATCGAGCCGTTTTTCACGACCAAGGCCGAGGGGCAGGGAACCGGCCTGGGCTTGAGCATGGTGTTCGGCTTTGTCTCGCAGAGCGCGGGCTACGTCGACCTGCTGAGCGCCGAAGGCCGCGGCACCACGGTGGATCTGTACTTCCCGCGCAGCCTCGACCCCGCGAGTGACGCCGCTGCGCCCATCGGCAGATTGGCCACGCGCGGCGGGGAAACCATCCTCGTCGTGGAGGACGACGCCGACGTGCGGATCGCCGCGATCGAGATGCTCGCCCAACTCGGCTACAAGGTGATCTCCGCGCAGGATGGCGATGCCGCGTTGGCGCAGCTTCAGGGCGGGCAGCGCGTCGATCTGCTGTTCACGGACGTGGTGATGCCCGGCACGGTGAGGAGCAGCGAGCTCGCGCGCATTGCAAGCGGGCCGCCGCACAACGCGCGCATTCTGTTCGCCTCTGGCTATACGCGCGACGTGATCTTCCACGACGGCAAGCTCGACGAGGGCGTGGCGCTCATCGGCAAGCCGTACCGTCTGGAAGACCTGGCGCGGGCGGTGAGGGATGCGCTGGATGCGGCGCCGGGGAAATCCGCGGAAGGCTCGGGCCAGTAACGCGCGCGCTGAGGCGTTCCGCACCAGCAGGACGCGCGGTGATCCGCATTTGGCTGGGGCCGGCTCCCCCCGTTCCACGCATCGCTTCCTGGCCGGCAAGCCCCGCCCCCCGACGTGCTATACCGATGCTTTAAGATGACGCGCTCGCGGCCGCCTGGCACGCGCGCTTCTCGTCATCACTCGTCATCGAGTTCCCATCGCATCCGCCATGACCGATTTCCCCACCCTCAACTGGTCCGACGAACAAGGCACGCACGTCGCGCGCTGGCGCTCCGAAGCGGGCGTGCCCGCGCCGAAACGCGTCGTCGTCGCCGACGACCGCATCACGGCCGACGCCGCGTGGCGCCTCGCCTGCGAGGGCACGGCGCTGCTGTGGCACGGCGATTTCCAGAACGCGCGTCAGCTGCTTCAGGCTATGGCGCGGCGCATGGAGCGCAAGCCTCACAAGAAAGCGAAATCGCCTCCGCCGTCGCCGCGCGACGCGTTCAACCTGCACCGTCTCGCGCAGGCGCAGCGCGCACGCACGCTCGGCATGTTGCTGATTCCGCTCGCCGCGGATTACACGATCGCCCTGCGTCGCGCGCCGGACGTGAAGCAGGCATGCGAGGAGGTGTACGGTGAGGCAGGCCCTTCAGGAAACACAGGCTCCGTCGTTTCGCTGCGCGAGCTGCTCGGTCTGATCGGCGCGCACGAATGGCGCAAGAAGGGCGTGGAGATTCCCGCGCTGGGCGACCGGATTCATCCTTACTACGGGGTCTTTTCGCCGATGCGCGGCGAGTACCTCGATCTCGTCGCGAGCGTGCCTCTGCCCTCGCAGGCGAAGGCATTCGACATCGGCACGGGCACCGGCGTGATTGCCGCGGTGCTCGCAAAGCGCGGCGTGAAGCACATCGTCGCGACCGATCAGGATCCGCGCGCGCTCGCGTGTGCCCGCGAGAACCTGGCGCGGCTCGGTTACGCGTCGCAGGTGGACGTGGTGCAGGCGGACCTCTTTCCCGAAGGCCGCGCGCCGCTCGTCGTGTGCAATCCGCCGTGGGTGCCCGCGCGACCGTCGTCGCCCGTCGAGCACGCTGTATTCGATCCCGAGAGCCGCATGCTGCTCGGTTTTCTCAACGGTCTGAAGGATCATCTGGAACCTGGCGGCGAGGGCTGGCTGATTCTCTCGGACTTCGCCGAGCACCTCGGCCTGCGCACGCGCGATGAACTGCTTGCGGCGATCGATGCCGCAGGCCTCGAAGTGGCCGGCCGCGAGGATATCCGCCCGCGTCATCCCAAAGCCGCCGATCCAACCGATCCGCTCTTCAAGGCGCGCGCCGCGGAAGTCACTTCGCTGTGGCGGCTCAAGGTGCGTTGAAGCAAGTTGCAGCACGCCGTGAGTGTGCATCAGCACACCGATACGCCGGCGCTGCGCACGCAACTGAAGACGCTGTTCCATGACGGCGCGCCGCCCGTCGAAGTGGTGCGAGCGGCGTGACTGGCGTGACTTCCGTTGGAGCGCGGCAAGGCAGCAACGCGACTACATGGCCGACCGCGCTTCACCGTCCATCTGCTGGCGCCGGTCGTCGGCTGCGGAAAGCGGTTCGATCCGGCCCACGATGACGAGATAGCTGAACGCTCCGAGAAAACAGAAGCCGCCTGCCACGACGAGCGGAATGGTGAACGAGCCCTGGGTGAGCTGAACCATCGCGCCCGTGAAGGTCGTGATGACGATGCCGGCGAGATTCGACGCGAAGTTCTGGATGCCGCCAATCGACGCGACGTGCCGCGGCGTGGGCGCCACGTCCGCGGGCAGCGACCAGATGCTCGCGGCGGCGAACGCGAGGCTGCCATACGAAATGCCGAAGAACGCCAGCATGAGCCAGATGTTCGAGGTGAACGCGCAAAGCGTAATCACGGACGACATCAGCATGCCGCCCACCATGCACGTCTTGCGCGCCGCGGTGAGGCTCCAGCCGCGGCGGAACAGCGCGTCCGAAACGAGGCCCCCTATCCAGCCACCCGGAATCGACATCAGTGCCGGAATCATGCCGAGCGTGCCGAGCGACTTCAGCGAAAAGCCACGCGTGGCGACGAGATAGCTGGGAAACCACGTGATGAAGAAATAGATCACGAAGTTGAGGCAGAAGAAGCCGAGCATCATGCCCCACAGCGTGCGGTAGCGAAACAGCGAGCCCCAGCTCACGGAGGGCTCTTCGGGACCGGCGCGGCGCTCGGCGGATTGCGGTGCGGGGACTTCGCCGTCGGCGCCAGTCATGTCGGCGTGTGCGGGCGCGCGGTAGATGGCGAACCAGCCCACCACCCACACGAAGCCCACAACGCCTGTGATGATGAACGAGGCCTTCCATCCGAGCGTGCTGATGATGAGCGCGACGAGCGGAATGGAAAGCGCCGAGCCCACGCGCGAGCCGCTGTCGAAGATGCTCGTGGCGAGCGCACGTTCGGCGGGACGAAACCACTGCGCGACGAGCTTTGCGCACGACGGGTACGCGCCTGCCTCGCCCACGCCGAGCATCAACCGGCAACCGAACATCGACGCCACGCTGGTTGCGCCCGCGGTAGCCGCCGTGAAGAGCGACCACCAGCCCACCGCGAGCGGTAGCGCGATGCGCGCGCCCACGCGGTCGACGAACCAGCCGAACGGCATTTGCATGAACGCATAGGTCCAGAAGAAGCCGCTCAGGATGAGCCCCATTTCGGCGGGCCCAATGCCGAGCGCGTGCTGGATCTGCGGCGCCGCGACGGCGAGGTTGGCGCGATCGACGTAGTTCACCGCGATCGCAAGAAAGCACAACAGGACGACGACCCAGCGCATTTTCCTCATGTCTCTTGTCTCCTCCTCGAACGGCATCATGGCGATGCATGGCGGCCCGCTGCGATGCCGGACAGCGGACCACACTGGTGCGCCGCGTTTGCGTTCGGCGCCGGTGTCTTGTTCTGAAAGCGTGCGGATGACTACAGCATGGGACGTGCCGCGCGAGAACGGAAAACTCGCGCGACGCGCATGGCGGACGGTTCGGGTGAATCGGCTTCTTGTATCGCCCGACAGTGACGCTAAACGATGCGTTGGGCGGAGCCTTCGACGAGCGCGTCTTGCGCCATAGCCTGCTTGCGGCGTGGCGCTGGCTGTGTGCGTGCTGCGCCGCGCCACGCGACAGGCGGCTGTCGCGGTCATTGATAGTAGGAATGGGAGGGGGAGGCGGTCAAGGCATTTTCCGGCGCGCGCTGCGTGGCACTCGCCTTCGCCTGCCGCGGGGCTCGCTGTTGCCGGTGCCGAAATCGTGCTGCGCGCGGCCATGCGGTAGACCGTGCGCGCAACGCGTGCGTGCTGGTGCCGCTGAGTCTGTCCAGCCAGGCTCGCCTTCGTCAGCCCGCGTCAGGCTGCATCAACCCGGATAAGCCTCGTCGACCTTCAGCCCGGCGAGCTTGAAGATCACGCGCAGCGTTTGGGGCTTGATGTCGCGGCGCGCGGCAAGCGAGGTCATCACGAAGTCGAGCACCTTCGCGTATTTCAGCAGGATCAGGCAGGTTTCCAGGTTGGCTTCGCCGTCGCGCATGTGTTCCGCGAGCTGCAGCATCTCCACCGAAATGTCGCGAGCCATTTCGAGTTCGATCTGCTGCTTCTCCGTCCACTCAGGCGTGGCCGTGAGCTTCGCGAGCAGTTCCTGAAACTTCTGCTCGGCCTTTCCGTCGGGTAGTGCGTCCATTGCCGCCTCATTTCATGCCGCGTGCGCTTCTGGGCGTGTTCGACGCTGTCCGGCGCACTGCAGGTTACGTAACATGAGCGCCCATGTTCCGGCGCGTCCTCCCCACATGCCTGCCGGCTTGTTGCGCCGGCGGGCGAGTCTGGTCCCTCTGATGTCTTGTTTATGCGGGTTCTACGCACGGCCCACCGGTGCGGCGTTCCCTGCCGGCCGTCCGGCGACCGGGTCTTGCACGAAGCGTTCCAGGCGCACTCGGGCAAGATGGTGCCGCGCCGCCGGTTCCGTCCGGCTTTTTCCGTAAAATGACAGGTACTTTCCGTTCCTTCTGTCCTCTGTCGCACGTTTCGTGGCCCTTCGCCACGCGTCGCTGCGTCTGTGCTGCCTCACGATCCGCTTACGATGTCCACTGCCGCCAAGACCTACGAAGTCCGCCCCAATCAGTCTGTCGAACTCCTGAAGGAACTCCATATCCTCACGCGCGACGGCAAGATGAACCAGGACAGCCGGCGCAAGCTCAAGCAGGTGTATCACCTGTTCCAGTTCATCGAGCCCCTGCTCAAAGAACTGAAGAACGAGAAAGCGAACATCACGCTCGTCGATCACGGCGCCGGCAAGTCATACCTTGGTTTTATTCTCTATGACCTGTTTTTCAAGGAGCAGTGCGATAGCTCGCATATCTACGGCATCGAGACGCGCGAAGAACTGGTCGCGAAGTCGCGCGAGCTTGCCGCGCGGCTGGGTTTTGGCGGGATGTCGTTTCTGAATCTCTCGGTGGCGGAGTCCATCGCGTCGAGCGAACTGCCGGAAACGGTCGATATCGTCACGGCACTGCACGCCTGCGATACCGCGACCGACGACGCCATCCGATTTGCACTGAAGAAACACGCGCAGTACATCGTGGTGGTGCCGTGCTGCCAGGCCGAGGTGGCGGGCGTGTTGCGGCGTAACAAGGGCAAGTCGCTCGCGAACGCGCTGACGGAAATCTGGCGGCATCCGCTGCATACGCGCGAATTCGGCAGCCAGATCACGAACGTGCTGCGCTGCCTGCAACTCGAGGCGCACGGCTACCAGGTGAGCGTCACCGAACTGGTGGGCTGGGAGCATTCGATGAAGAACGAACTCATCATTGCCCAGTACAAGAATTTGCCGCGCCGCAAGCCTGCGGAGCGTCTCAACGAGATTCTGGATACGCTCGGCATCGCCGAACTGCGCGAGCGGTTTTTCGTGGAGGCCTGACGGGCGACCCGGTGCGGCAGGGACGAGCGAACGTGCCGCAAAGGGCGAGTCAGTCTTTCTCGCTCATCCATTTACGCCAGCCTTCGAGTCCCATCTCGCGCAACGTAGCCTCGTTGCGCTCGTAGATCTGGGCGGCGTCGGGAAAGGCCTCCACGGCGCGGTCGATGCTCGCCTCGCGCAGCAGATGCAAGATCGGATACGGCGCGCGATTCGTGTAGTTCTCGATGTCGTCGGCTTGCGTTCCTTCGAACTGGAACTGCGGATGGAAGCTCGCAATCTGCAGCGTGCCTTCCAGTCGCAGTTGCCGGAGCAGCCGGTCGGCGAAGTGCGTGCAGTTGTTGAAATCGGCGAAGTGGGCGAACGCGTTGGGGAGAATCAGCAGCGTCGTGTCGATATCCGCTGGGTCCGCTTCGGCCAGCGTTTTCAGCTCCGTTTCGAGATCGGCGAGCACGCTTTCCAGGTCCGTCGCTTCGCTGATCGTGTAGCGAATCTGGTTCTTCACGTGCACGCTCTTCGCGAACGGACACAGGTTCAGGCCGATCACGGCGCGCGTGAGCCAGTGGCGCGTGTCGCTCAGGATCGTTTCGCGGGAGGCGGGGGAAAGCGGCATGGTGGTGGGGCGACGGGGCGAACGAAAGCCGTCATTCTAGATGCGGTTACGGCGCGCTTTGGGTGGGTGCCTGCGGGCGGGCCGCTGCGATCAACTGCGCGGCTACTTTCGGCGCGGCGAGTACCGGACCGCACCCCGGCCCATAGGTCTGGCTGGCCGCGTAAATGCCTTCGATCAAGAGCGCGAGCGCGTTGGCGAGCGCGGCTGCGTCGTTCGCGCCGGCCTCGGCGGCCAGCTCGGTGAGCCGCGCCATTAGTTTCGTCTTGTTGTCCGTCACGCATCGCCGCGCGGGGTGGTTCGTGTCGGGAAACTCGGCGGAGACGTTCACGAACGGGCACCCGCGATAGTCCTTCACGGACGCCCGTTCCGCGAGGTCTTCGAAATACTGGAGCAGTTGCTTCGCGGCGTTGCCGGGATGCTTCTCGATGCTGCGCTCGAAGCGCTGGAAGAAGCGTTCGTCGGAGCGCTTCAGGTACGCGACGACAAGATCGTCCTTCGACGAAAACTGCCTGTAGAGGCTCATCTTGTTCACGCCCGCGCGTTCCACCACGGCTTCCACGCCGACGGCCCGCACGCCTTCGCGGTAGAACAGATCGGCCGCAGCGGAGAGCAGATGCTCCTGCGCCTGTGATGCGGCGGTGGGCGGGCGGCGCGTGCCGGTTCCAGGTGACGATTCGTGTTGCGACATGTCCATGCTGCCTGTAGTGACGTCGGGGCGATGCCTTGACATGTTACCGAGCGGTAACTAAGATCGCAACAATCTTGTTACTGACCGGTAACAATCATCGGATGGCGGGTGGAGTGCGGCGCCGAAAGCGCGCCCAACAAGAACACAAAGGAGCGCGGATGAACTGGGCAGCAAGGATGGTAGGCGGACGCTTTCACTACGGTTGGCTGGCGGTGGCAGTGGTGTTTCTGGTGCTGCTCGCGGCGGCCGGAACGCGCGCCACGCCCAGCGTGATGATGATTCCGCTCGAGCACCAGTTCGGCTGGAGCCGCGCGACGATTTCGCTCGCCATATCGGTGAACATCGCGCTTTATGGCCTGATGGGGCCGTTCGCGGCCGCCGCCATGCAGCGCTTCGGCGTGCGTCCCACCATCCTCACGGCGGTCGGCACGATGGGCGCGGGCGTGGCGCTCTCTTCGATGATGACCCACCCGTGGCAGATGATTCTCGTCTGGGGCGTGATGGTGGGCGGCGCAACGGGCGTGGCGGCGCTCACGCTGTCGGCGACGGTGGTGAACCGCTGGTTCAGCACGCATCGCGGCCTCGCGATGGGCATTCTCACCGCGAGTTCCGCCACGGGGCAGCTCGTGTTCCTGCCGCTGCTCGCGGCCGTCGCCGAGAAGCACGGCTGGCAGGCGGTCGTGTTCGTTGTGGCCGCTGCCGCTGCGGTGGTGCTGCCGCTTGTGGCATTCCTGCTGCCGGAGCGTCCTGCGGACCTCAAGCTGCGCCCGTTCGGCGAAGCGCACGACGCGCCGCCGGCGCCCATGGCCGCCGCCCAGAATCCGCTCAAAGTCGCCTTCGGCACGCTCGCGATGGCGAGCCGCACGCGCGACTTCTGGCTACTGTTCTTCAGCTTTTTCATCTGCGGCGCGAGCACGAACGGCTATGTCGGTACCCATTTGATCGCGATGTGCGGCGACTACGGCATGACCGAAGTGCAGGGCGCGTCGCTGCTCGCCACCATGGGCATCTTCGATCTGTTCGGCACGACGCTCTCGGGCTGGCTCTCGGATCGCTTCAACAGCCGCGTGCTGCTCTTCTGGTACTACGGACTGCGCGGCCTTTCGCTGATCTACCTGCCGCATGCTTTCGGTATCGACTTCTTCGGGCTGCCCATCTTCGCTGTCTTCTACGGGCTCGACTGGATCGCCACCGTGCCGCCCACCGTGCGACTCGCCACCGACGTCTACGGCAAAGAGGCTGCGCCGGTCGTGTTCGGCTGGGTGGTGGCGGGCCACCAGCTGGGCGCGGCGTTCGCGGCGCTGGGCGCCGGCATGCTGCGCGCAAGCCTCGGCACCTACACGGTGGCGTCGATGATTTCAGGCGGGTTGTGTCTCATTGCATCTGTCATCGTGCTGCGGATCAATCGCGGCGAGCAGCGGGCGGTCGCTGCGGCGGTATAGGCGCAAGGCGCTGCGCGTCTATTCCCTCTGAGGTGCTGAGCATCGGAACAGATTGCACAGCACCTGTCGTGTCTCCCGGTTATGCTATGGCCCTTTGACGGCCGGCGTCTGCCAGGCGCCGGTCGTCGGCCGTTCATATTTCCGCGGTCGGCATCTTCGGGCCGCGGGGCATCAGGATCATCACGACCCACTGCACCGAGAGACGCCATGAGCCACAAACCCGCCCCTACCGAAGTGCCCATCCACGAACTGCTCGCCGGCCGCTGGAGCCCGCGGGCCTACACCGCCGAGCCGCTTTCCCGCGACGCACTGCGCGCCGTGCTCGAAGCCGCGCGCTGGGCGCCGTCGGCATACAACGCGCAGCCGTGGCGCTTTATCGTCTTCGACCGCTTCGCCGACGAGGCTGCTTTCAAGCGCGCTTTCGGCACGCTCGTGCCGTTCAATCAACAGTGGAATGCGTCGGCACCCGTGCTGATCGCCGTCACGGCGCACACGCGCAATGCCAAGGGCGACGTGAACCGCACGGCGCTTTACGACGCAGGCGCGGCGGCGATGTCGCTCGTGCTCCAGGCGCACGCGCTCGGTCTCGCCGCGCATCAGATGAGCGGCGTCGACGTGCCGGCGTTCCGCAAGGAATTCGCGATTCCGGAAGACGTCGAGGTGATCGCGGTTATCTCGCTCGCCCACCATGGCGACGCGCAGAAGCTGGAGCCGGTGTTGCGCGACCGCGAAAAGGCGGAACGTGCGCGCTTGCCGGTGGGTGAGATCGCCTACGGCGGGGCGTGGAACAAGGCGTTTTGAGGATTTGAGGGGGCGGGGCGGCGTGGTGGGTGTGGGGTGAAAGGGTAGGCTTGCATGGATGGTTGGTGTTGGCTGTGCCAAGGTGCCCGCATTGCATTGCATTGCATTGCATTGCATCGCATCGCATCGCATCGCATCGCATTGGCGTTGCGCTCGCGGACCACGCAGCGCCGTGCGGTCAAGCCGCGTGAGGCCCCGCGCCGGAGTGCCACCGCCGCGTCCCACTGCGGCATCTCATTGCCATACTCGCCGCGCGCCCCCGCACCGCGTTCTGCTATGCGCGTTTGCCGCTTCCCCGGACTTCGTTCGCGGGGCCGCTTTCGTGGGCGACACCTGGGGCAACGGTGCCCATCGAGTCTGTCGGCGCATTTTTCCGCACCTGCCGGGCGCCGTTGTCCGCCTCTTCGTCGCTCACCTCGGAGAGCGGCGCCGCCACCGTCTCTAGCGACTTGCGCTCCGCGTCCACGCCCCAGATCGCCGCGATCACCGCGGCCGCGATCATCAGCATCGACCCTGTCAGATAACCGGTGAAGACTTCGCTGCGCTGATGCGTGTCGATCAGCCGCCCGAAGAAGACCGGCCCCGCGATGCCGCCCAGCGCCGTGCCGAACGCATAGAACACCGCGATGGCGAGCGCGCGGATCTCAAGCGGGAACGACTCGCTCACCGTCAGGTAGGCCGAACTCGCCGCCGCGGAGGCGAAGAAGAAGATCACCATCCACGCTGCCGTCTGTGTCGTGACGGTGAGCCACTGCTGCTCGAACAGATAGCCGCTCACCGTCAGCAGCACGCCCGAAATGGCATAGGTGGCGGCGATCATGGTGCGCCGGCCCGCTATGTCGAAGAGCCGCCCCAGCACGATCGGCCCGATGAAGTTGCCTGCCGCGAACGGCAGCAGATACCAGCCTACGTGTGCGCTGGGTACGCGGTAAAAGTCCGTAAGCACGAGCGCATAAGTGAAGAAGATCGCGTTGTAGAAGAACGCCTGCGCGGTCATCAGCGAAAGGCCCACGAGCGAGCGGCGCCGGTGCAGCACGAAGAGTGCGCGCAGCACTTCGCCGAGCGGCGTACGGTGTCGGGCGCGCAGACGCAGCGGCCACAGCACGTCGTCGGCGAGCGTGTGGCCGGCGCGGCGAAAGCGGGCCTCGATGTCCTCGACCACCGACTTCGCCGTCTCGTGCTCGCCGTGCGTCATAAGCCAGCGCGGGCTTTCGGGAATCCACCGGCGCATGGGCAGGATGGCGAGCGCGAGCGCGGCGCCGATCAGAAAGCAGGCGCGCCAGCCCCAGTCGCCCGGCAGCAGGTTGGGATCGAGCAACACCAGCGATCCGGTCGCGCCAAGCGCCGCGCCCACCCAGAACGTGCCGTTGATGCCCAGATCGGTCCATCCGCGCGCGCGCGCCGGCGTGAACTCCTGGATCGTCGAGTTGATGGCGGTGTATTCGCCGCCAATGCCCGCCCCCGTGAGAAAGCGGAACGCGATGAAGCTCGCGAGATTCCACGACAGCGCCGTGGCCGCGGTCGCCGTGAGGTAGAGACCGAGCGTGACGAAGAAAAGGCGCCGGCGGCCGAGGCGGTCGGTGAGCCAGCCGAATCCGAGCGCGCCGAGCACGGCGCCCGCGATGTACGCGCTGCCGGCCAACCCGACGTCGGCATTCGAAAAGCGCAGCGCGGGGCTCGCCTTCAAGGCGCCCGCCACGGCGCCGGCGAGCGTTACTTCCAGGCCGTCGAGCAGCCATGTGACGCCAAGCGCCACGACGATCAGCGTATGAAACCGGCCCCACGGCAGCCGGTCGAGCCGCGAGGGCAGATCGGTCTGGACGACCGCGGCGGCGGGCGACGAATCGCCTGCTGAGGCACGGGGTAGCCGGGACATGGCGTGGCGTCTCCTTGGTGCTGCGTGGGTGGCGCGGCGTGGTGGCGCTGGTTGCCGGATAGGTAGCGCAGTGTTGTCGCGATGTGGTCGCGGCGTTGCTGCACGGTGCGGCATGCCGCGCCGGAGTGCGGCCGCCCAGAACACGCTTCACGGCGCGCTTCCGCTTCCGTACATCTCCTTGCTTCGGGGCCGCAGCAGGCGTAGCCAAGCGGTGCCGCAATCGCCGTTCCCGGCCGCTGCCTGCGCGGCTATCCGGTTGATCGCCAAGCGGTTTTCATGATACAAAGCCCGTCCTCATTTTTCCGCGTCAGCCGTGAGCGGCGAGTCCAGCCATGAACTTCTGCGCGATTGACTTCGGCACGTCCAATTCGGCCGTTGCCTTGCCCGATGGCGCGTCGATGCGCCTTGCCCCGGTGGAGGGTGCGTACACCACGCTGCCCACCGCGGTCTTCTTCAATACCGACGAACACACGCGCGAATTCGGCCGCGCCGCGCTGGCGGCGTACGTGGACGGCTTCGACGGTCGGCTCATGCGGTCGATGAAGAGCATCCTCGGCTCGCCGCTCGCCGAAACCACGACGGACCTCGGCGACGGCAGCGCCATCCGCTATACGGACGTGATCGCCACCTTCCTCGCGCACCTGAAACAGTGCGCGGAAGCCTGCGCGGGCAGCCCGATCGCGCGCGCCGTGCTGGGCCGCCCCGTGTTCTTCGTCGACGACGACCCTCGCGCCGACGCGCTCGCGCAGCGCCAGCTCGAAGCGGCGGCGCGCTCCATCGGGCTCGCGGAAATCCATTTTCAGTACGAGCCGATTGCAGCGGCGTTCGACTACGAGTCGCGCCTCGCGGAAGAGGGGCTCGTGCTCGTGGCCGACATCGGCGGCGGTACGTCGGACTTTTCGCTCGTGCGCGTCGGCCCGGATCGGATGGCACGCATCGAGCGCAAGGACGACGTGCTCGCGCACCACGGCGTGCACGTGGCCGGCACGGACTTCGACCGTCGCGTGGAGCTCACGGCCATCCTGCCCGAATTCGGCAATCGGGCGCTCGACCCCGAAGGGCGCGAGATGCCGAACCGTATCTATTTCGATCTCGCGACGTGGCATCTGATCAACACCGTCTACACGCCCAAGCGGGTGACGGAGCTGAAGCTGATGCGCCATCTGTTCTGCGATACGCGCCAGCACGACCGCCTCATGCGCGTGGTCGAACGGCGGCTGGGTCATGCGCTGGCCGCGCGTGCCGAGGAGGCCAAGATCGGCGTGGCCGCCGGTGGCGAAACGATGATCGATCTGGAAGAGGTGGAAGAAGGGTTGCGCCTCGCATTCGACGAGGCGCAACTCATCGAGGCCGGCATCGAGGAAACCCGCCGCATCGTCGAGGCGGCGCGCGAGACGGTGCGCACCGCAGGCGTCGCGCCGCGCGAGGTGAGCGCGGTGTACTTCACGGGGGGCTCGACGGGGCTCGCCTTTCTATCGAACGCGCTTGCCGCCGCGTTTCCTGACGCTCGCCCGGTCTTCGGCGACCGGCTTGCCAGCGTGGCGACGGGGCTCGGCATTCACGCCCGACGGCTGTTCGGCTGAGTTCGGCTGAGCACTGAGAGAACGGTTACGGGCCGGCGGACGATCCGCCGGTCGAGCACGGTTGCTGGATGCTAGTCACCTGTCCCGGCGACGCACCTGCAACGCCCCCTTGCAACGCTCCAGAAATGACAAAACCCCACCTTCGAACGAAGCGTGGGGTTTTTCCCGCGTCAGGAAGCGCAGAGGCCCAAGCCGCATGTGGCTTGGGCGTGCCGCTTGCTCCTGCTTACAGCGGCTTGATGTTCGCGGCTTGCTTGCCCTTCGGGCCAGTCTTCACTTCGAACTGAACCTTCTGGTTCTCTTGCAGCGTCTTGAAGCCTTCCACGCGGATTTCCGAGAAATGCGCGAACAGGTCTTCACCGCCGCCGTCCGGGGTGATGAAGCCAAAGCCCTTAGCGTCATTGAACCACTTGACGGTACCGGTTTCCATATTACTTTCCTAAAGATGAATTTGAGCCGAAGCCCGTTGGGATGTGCACGAAAATCAAGGAAGGGGGTAATAGGACAGCCGGAGTACCGTTGATGGGCGAACCACGAAAGACCAATTCACACTCGCCGCTTGAAATCCTGCCCGGACTTTATACGGCGATTTTCAAAGAAGGTCAACCGCAACCGAGGAAATTGCAGGGTCTTTTCTATCTGACGTGCCTGAATGGGGCCGCATTCACTCTTACAAAGCTTGCGCTAAAGCGCATTTTTTTGTAGGGACAACCCGGATTTTGACTGCATTCGGCTGGTGCAACCGGTAAACTACGCGCCGCGCGGCGGTTGCACCCAGAAAACACGCTCGCGCATGCATGTGCGACGCCCGCGAGAGCCCCACGTCAGAGGGGGCGCCGCAGCGTCAAGCTGCGCTTGATACAGGAGATGACGTGAAAAGTTCTATTCAACGGAACATTGGTCCGATCGCGCTGATGCTGACCGGGCTGGGTTCCATCATCGGCTCCGGCTGGCTCTTCGGTGCATGGAAGGCCGCCAAGATTGCCGGGCCCGCCGCGATCTGTGCATGGATCATCGGTGCTGTCGTGATTCTCGCCATCGCGCTCACCTATGCCGAACTCGGTGCGATGTTCCCCGAGTCCGGTGGCATGGTGCGCTATGCGCGGTACTCGCACGGCTCGCTCGTAGGCTTCATCAGCGCGTGGGCCAACTGGATCGCCATTGTGTCGGTGATCCCCATCGAGGCGGAAGCTTCTATCCAGTACATGAGCACCTGGCCGTACGAGTGGGCGCACCAGCTCTTCGTGGGCGGTGAACTCACCACAACAGGGTTACTGCTCTCGGCGCTGCTCGTGATCGTGTACTTCCTGCTCAACTATTGGGGCGTGAAGGTCTTCGCGCGCGCGAACTCGGCAATCACCGTGTTCAAGTTCCTGATTCCGGGCCTGACCATCGCCGGTCTCATGGCCACAGGCTTCCATCACGAGAACTTCGGTGAAGCCAGCACGTTCGCGCCGTATGGCTGGTCTGCGGTGATGACGGCCGTGGCGACGAGCGGCATCGTGTTCGCGTTCAACGGCTTCCAGAGCCCGATCAACCTTGCAGGCGAAGCGCGCAACCCGGCGAAGAGCGTGCCTTTCGCGGTGATCGGCTCGATCCTGCTGGCGCTTGTCATCTACGTGCTGCTGCAGATCGCCTATATCGGCGCGGTGAGCCCGTCCGACGTCATGAAGGGCTGGAACCAGTTCAACTTCAAGTCGCCGTTCGCCGAACTGGCGATGGCGCTGAACCTGAACTGGCTCGCCATCCTGCTCTACGTAGACGCGTTCGTGAGCCCGAGCGGCACCGGCACGACCTACATGGCGACCACGACGCGCATGATCTACGCGATGGAGCGCAACAACACGATGCCGAAGATCTTCGGCAACGTGCATCCGTTCTACGGCGTGCCGCGTCAGGCGATGTGGTTCAACCTGCTCGTGTCGTTCATCTTCCTGTTCTTCTTCCGCGGCTGGAGCTCGCTCGCGGCGGTGATTTCGGTTGCCACCGTGATCTCGTACCTCACGGGCCCGATCAGTCTGATGGCGCTGCGCCGTTCGGCTACGGACCTCGAGCGTCCGCTGCACATTCCCGGCATGTCGGTGATCGCGCCGTTCGCGTTCGTGTGCGCGTCGCTGATCCTGTACTGGGCGAAGTGGCCGCTGACGGGCGAGATTATTCTGCTGATGATCGTCGCACTGCCGGTGTACTTCTACTTCCAGGGCAAGTCGGGCTGGAGCGGCTGGGGCCGCGACCTGAAAGCGGCGTGGTGGCTCGTGGCGTATCTGCCCATCATGGCGCTGCTCTCGCTGATCGGCAGCAAGGAGTTCGGCGGACACAACCTGATTCCCTACGGCTGGGACATGGTCGTCGTGATCGCGTTTTCGCTGGTTTTCTATTACTGGGGTGTGCGTACGGGCTACCGCACCGAGTACCTGGACGAGCGCGAGAAACACGACGAGATTCTTGAGGGTATCGGCGTGTGATCTGGGGCTGATCCTTCCGGTAAGGGCGGCGTGTAGTCGCCGCGCCGCGCAGTGACGAAAAAGCCTGCCTGAGTTGCTCAGGCAGGCTTTTTTATGGGCTGCAGCGACTGTACTTTTCGCCCGCGATGAAACGCTTACGCGTGACCGAACACGTAGTTCGTCATGGCGAGCGCACGCTGGTACGTGCCGAGCGACTGCACGCCGACGGTGTAGTCGTCGTCCGCGGCGCCGAGGGCCGCGAAGACGGGCAGCAGATGCTCGTCGGTCGGATGCATGAGCGCCGCGTGCGGGGCGCGGGCGCGGTAGTCGAGCAGCGCGTCGATGTCGCGGGCGGCGAGGTGCGCTTCGAACCAGTCCGTGAATTCGGCAACGCGCGGGTCGGCGTCTTCGGGGCGTGCGCCGAAGTCGGCGGCGCGCAGGTTGTGCGTGATCTGGCCCGATCCGACCACCATCACGCCTTCGTCGCGCAGCGCACGCAGTGCGCGTCCCATACGGAAATGATGCGCGGGACCCATGTGCGGCTGGATCGAGATCTGCGCGACCGGCACGTCCGCCTGCGGGAACATCAGCAGCATGGGCACCCACGCGCCGTGATCGAGCCCGTGCGCTTCCTCGCCGGTCGGAATGCCTTCGGCAGTGAGCAGTTGCGCGGCGCGGCGCGCAACGTCCGGCGCGCCTGCCGCGGGATACTCGATTTCGTAGAGTTCGCGCGGAAAGCCGTAGAAATCGTGGATCGTCTCGGGTTTCGTCGCGGTGCTCACGAGCGGTCGCGCCGTGCCCCAATGCGCGGAGAGCATCAGAATGGCTTGCGGGCGCGGCAGGTGTGCCGCGAGGGCGGTGAATCCAGCCGAGGGCAGAGCCGGATCGATAGGCAGCGTCGGCGCACCGTGCGAGAGATAAAGGCTGGGCACGCGGTCGGCGTGCGGCGTGGATTGGGTCATGTCAGCGAGCCGCCTTGCAGGCGGCAGACGAGGTTTCGTTGACTCGAATATAAAGCCGCACTGCCGTTTGATAAACGAGTCTGCGCGGATTTGATTGCCTCGCCGGCGTTGCGAATAACGGCCTGCGCAACGCGTGCGAGCGCCGCTTATCCCTCTTCGCCGCGCAAGCCCGGCCATGACGGCGAGAGCGCCGGCCCCAGCGCGAATAGATCGAGCACGCGGCCCACAGTGTGGTCCACCATTTCGTCGAGCGTAGTGGGGCGGTTGTAGAACGCGGGCAACGGCGGGAAGATCACGCCGCCCATTTCCGTGACGGCCGTCATGTTGCGCAGATGCGCGAGATTGAGCGGCGTTTCGCGCACGAGCAGCACGAGGCGACGGCGCTCCTTGAGCGTGACGTCGGCGGCGCGCGTGATGAGGTTATCGGAGAGACCGTGGGCGACGCTCGCGAGCGTCTTCATCGAGCACGGCGCGACGATCATGCCTTCAGTCGCAAACGAACCGGACGCGATGCTCGCACCCACGTCGCGCACCGAATGAACGACGTCGGCGCGGGCGTGCAGGTCGTCTTTGGTCAGCTGAAGTTCGTGCTGGATGTTGAGCCAGCCAGCGCTGGAGATCAGCAGATGGGTTTCGACGCCGCCCATGCGGCGCAGCATGTCGAGCGTGCGCACGCCGTAGATGGCGCCCGTCGCCCCCGTGATGGCGACGATCAGCCGTCGGGGACCGGGGCGGCGCACTGCGTTCGAATCCATGAAAGGCGGCGCCTTGGAGAGCGGAGAGAAACGGAAAGGCGTTGGGCGGGAGGGCCGGCGTACGTTATGCCGCCGCGCCGCAACCGGGAAGCCGGACCAATGGCACCAATGGCACCAACGGCATCAATGACGCCAACCGTACGACGATCAGCCCCGCTCCCGCTCGGACGTCTCGCTTGGACGTCTATCAGGCAGCGGTGAAAAGCTGCTGCAGTTCGCCGTTCTGGTACATCTCCATCATGATGTCCGAGCCGCCGACGAACTCGCCCTTCACGTAAAGCTGCGGAATGGTCGGCCAGTTCGAGAATTCCTTGATGCCCTGGCGGATTTCGTCGTCTTCCAGCACGTTGACCGTCTTGAACTGGTCGACGCCGCAGGCCTTCAGAATCTGCACCGCGCGGCCCGAGAAGCCGCACATCGGAAACTGCGCGTTGCCCTTCATGAAGAGCACGACCGCGTTTTCGTCGACGATTTGCTTGATGCGTTGTTGCGTGTCCATAAGCGCCCTTGCGTGTACGGTTTTGTGCGAGATAGATGGAAATGATAGCGGATTTCGTTCAAGCGGGCTGAGCGTGCCACGCGGCGGCCGACCTCGCGGCGAGCCGTGTCTAGCCGGCCAGCGCGCCGCCGCTGATGCGTTCGATACCGGCGAGATCCCGCTCCGAGCGCACCTCGCGAAAGCCCGCTGCTGCGAGCAGCGTACGCACCACCTCGGCCTGATCGTAGCCGTGCTCGATCCACAGCGCGCCGCGCGGCGCGAGCCAGGCCGGCGCGCCGGCCACGATGCGGCGGATGGCCGCGAGTCCGTCGGCTTCGTCGGTGAGCGCGCCGCGCGGTTCGAAGCGCAGGTCGCCTTGAACCAGGTGCGGGTCGTTCCTCGCGATGTACGGCGGATTGCTCACGATCGCGTCGAAGCGCAGCGCCGGGTCGAGCGCGGCGTACCAGTCGCTTTCGATCAGCGTGAGCGGCCCGCCAGGCCGAGCCGGGTCAGCGAGCCGTGCCGCGTTGCGTCGGGTCACCGCGAGGGCTTCGCTGGAGCGGTCGACGGCCCAGACGAGCGCGTCGGGCCGCGTGGACGCAATGGCAACGGCGATGGCGCCGGTGCCCGTGCCGAGGTCCAGCACGCGCGGACGGTTCGTAGCCGCGATGGCCGCTAGCGTCGTTTCCACCAGCAGTTCGGTTTCCGGCCGCGGAATCAGCACGTGCGGCGTGACTTCGAAATCCAGTCCGTAGAACTCGCGCTGGCCCACGAGTTGCGCGACGGGCTCGCCGGCCACGCGCCTCGATTCGAGCGAATGGAACCGCGCGATGGCGTCTTCGTCGAGCGGTTCGGCCCCGCGCGTGATCAGGTCCGTGCGGCGCCAGCCCAGCGCGTGACCGAGCAGGATGCGTGCTTCGAGCGCGGGCAGCGGCGACGCGCGCAGCAACTCGGCCGCCGTCGCGCCAGGCTCGCCGGCCTTCGGGCAGGCACTCGCGCTGGCGTCGTCCTGTTGTCGCGCGTCGTGGTTCATGTTCTACGGCTACCCGTCAATCCGCGTCGCCAAGCGACGCAAGCTGCTCGGCCTGATGCTCGGTCACGAGCGCCGCGATCAATTCATCGAGCTCGCCGTCCATGATGGCGTCGAGGCGGTACAGCGTAAGGTTGATGCGGTGGTCGGTGAGCCGGCCCTGCGGGAAGTTGTAGGTGCGAATGCGCTCCGAGCGGTCGCCCGAGCCCACCAGGCTCTTGCGCGTGGCCGCTTCTTTCGCGTGCTGCTCCTGGTACTGCTTGTCCTTGATGCGCGCGGCGAGCACCTTGAGCGCGCGATCCTTGTTCTTGTGCTGCGAACGGTCGTCCTGGCATTCCACGACGATGCCGGTGGGAATGTGCGTGACACGCACGGCCGAATCCGTCTTGTTGATGTGCTGACCGCCCGCACCAGAGGCGCGGAATGTGTCGATGCGCAGGTCCGCGGGATTGATTTCCACTTCGCCGATTTCGTCCGCTTCCGGCATCACCGCCACCGTGCAGGCCGACGTGTGGATGCGCCCCTGCGTTTCGGTGGCCGGCACGCGCTGCACGCGGTGTCCACCCGACTCGAACTTGAGCTTCGAGTAGGCCTTCTCGCCCGCGATCCGCACGATCACTTCCTTGTAGCCGCCCAGGTCCGACTCGCTCGCGGAGATCATCTCCACCTGCCAGCGGTTGCGTTCCGCGTAGCGCAGATACATGCGCAGCAGGTCGCCCGCGAACAGCGCCGACTCGTCGCCGCCCGTGCCCGCACGGATTTCGAGGAAGATGTTGCGCTCGTCGTTCGGGTCCTTCGGCAGGAGCATTTTCTGCAGTTCGCCTTCGAGCTGCGCCATGCGTTCGCGCGAGGCGCGCACTTCTTCTTCGGCGAACTCGCGCATCGACGCGTCGGCCAGCAGTTCCTGCGCCGTGGCCGCGTCGTTCTGCGCCTGGCGCCAGAGCGCGTAGTGCTCCACGACCGGGCCGAGTTCCGCATGCTCGCGTGTGAGCTTGCGGTATTGATCGATGTTCGAGGTGATGTCCTCGCGGCTCAACAGGTCGTTCAGTTCGGCCAGCCGGGTGGTGAGCTGGTCGAGCTTGTTTTGCATGCTCGTCTTCATCGGGCGGTGCCAGGGGCTCCGTAAAGGACTGCGGGAATGGGTGGGGCCGGGTAGCGACCCGAGGCGTTGTGAGCCGCGAGCGAGCTTCAGCAGGCTCGGCGCGGCGTGCTGCAGTGCCGCTAACGCTCGGACGGGCCTGAGTGTCGGTAGAAGCCGCTCATCAGTTCGATGAGCGTATCGCGGTTTTCACCGCTTGCGCGGTTCAGCGCGTGAGTCGGGCCGTGGATCAGCTTGTTCGTGAGCGCCTGCGACATCGTTTCGATCACGGCCGTCGGGTCGTCGCCGCGCGCCAGCATGCGCAGCGCGCGTTCGACTTCGGCGCGGCGCAGCGCGTCGGCCTGGGTATGCATATGGCGGATCACCGGCACGATGCTGCGCGCCTCTAGCCACTGCATGAAATTCTGCACGCGCGTTTCGATAATCCCTTCCGCCTGCGCGACGGCTGCCTGGCGCGAGGCGTTGCCTTCGCGCACGATCGCGCCAAGGTCGTCCACGGTGTACAGGAACACGTCTTCGAGCTGGCCCACTTCGGGTTCGATGTCGCGCGGCACGGCGAGGTCGACCATGAAAATGGGACGGTGCTTGCGCGCCTTCACCGCGCGCTCCACGGCGCCCAGACCGATGATGGGCAGCGTGGACGCGGTGCACGACACGATGATGTCGAACTCGTGCATGCGCGCGGGCAAGTCGGCAAGCGGGATGGCGCGGCCATTGAAGCGCTCGGCGAGCCGCTGACCGCGTTCCGCGGTGCGGTTGGCGACCACGAGTTCGCGCGGCTGTTGGGCGGCGAAGTGCGTGGCGCACAGTTCGATCATTTCGCCCGCGCCGATGAAGAGCACGCGCTGATTCGAAATCTTGTCGAAGATGCGCTGCGCGAGCCGCACGGCGGCGGCGGCCATGGAAACCGACTGCGCGCCGATTTCGGTCGTGCCGCGCACTTCCTTCGCCACGGCGAAGGTGCGCTGGAACAGCTGGTTCAGGTACGTGCCGAGCGCACCCGCTTCGGATGCGGTGCGCACCGCGTCCTTCATCTGACCGAGAATCTGCGTTTCGCCGAGCACCATCGAATCGAGCCCGGACGCGACGCGAAACGCGTGGCGCACGGCTTCGGACTGCGGCAGCGCGTAGACGTGCGGCGCGAGTTCGTCGACCGCCACGTTGTGGTACGCCGAGAGCCACTGGATGGCTGCGTCGCGCGCGGCGCGGTCGTCGGTGGCGCAGTAAAGCTCGGTGCGGTTGCAGGTGGAAAGAATCGCGGCTTCCGGCGCGGCCAGCGAGCGGCGCGCCGACCAGGCCTCGCGGAACGTATCGAGTGCAGGCTTGATCTGTTCGAGCGGAAACGCCACGCGTTCGCGCAAGGCGACGGGCGCGGTGTGGTGATTAATTCCGATCGTTAGAAGCTGCATACGTGGGGCTATGGTCGAAGGCTCCATTATAGCGTTTCCCGCTTTGCCGCATGGGGCGGGGCGCACCGGCAGGCGCGAGTGCCGGCGTGGTCGTGCGGCCTCGCGGCGCTTACCCGCTTGCGCTTGCTTTGGGACATCTGGCCCCCTACACTCGACGCCTGCCCGCGTCCGGCGTGCGACGTCGACCTGCACGCCAATGTCCAGTCGGATTCCCCCGTTTGGGGCGGGTTTCTGTGAAAATCTCCGAGAACAATATGTCACGCTCCGCAAGCCTCCGCGTTCCTCCCTTCCGTCCGACAGGCCAGAAAATAGCGAAGGCGCGCGGCTGCTGATGGGCTGGACTGGCATCGTCGTGCTGGGTGCCGCGGTCGGTCTGGCCGGCTGGTGGCTCCACCCGCGGCGTAATCGTAGTGCACGCAGCCGCCGCGGCATGCAGATGGCCATTGCGATCGCAGCCGGTGTGGCCGGCGCGGCAGTCGCCAAAATGGCCGGCAGCGTGACCGGCATCTTCCTTGACGGCGATACGCTCGAATGGCCGGTTTGCACGGCCGCCGCGCTTCTCGCCGTTGCCGTGACGGCCGGCCTTGCGTCGCGTCGCTGAATCCCGCAGGTGAAACAATGAACGCCCGACTTCCCGAAACCTCCTCCATTCCCGAACGGATCACCGCGCTGCGCGCCGCCATGACCACCCAGGGCGTTGCGGCCTGCCTCGTGCCATCCGCCGACCCCCATCTGTCCGAGTACTTGCCCGAGCGCTGGCAGGCGCGACAGTGGCTATCCGGATTCACGGGCTCGGCGGGCACGCTCGTCGTGACCGGCGACTTCGCGGGCGTGTGGACGGACAGCCGCTACTGGGTCCAGGCGCAGGCGCAACTGGCGGGCACCGGCGTGCAGCTCATGAAGATGACGGGTGGCCAGCAGACGCAGCCTCATGTCGAATGGCTCGCGCAGAACGTGCCTGCGGGTTCGACGGTTGCCGTGGACGGCGCGGTACTGGGCGTGGCGGCTGCGCGGGCGCTGGAAGGCGCGCTGGGCGCGCGCGGCGTGAAGCTGCGCACCGACCTCGATCTGCTCGACGCCGTCTGGCCGAACCGCCCTTCGCTTCCTGTTGCCGCCGTCTACGAGCACGCGGCCCCGCACGCGGACGTGACCCGCGCGGGCAAGCTCGACCGCGTGCGCCGCGCCATGCAGGAGAAGGGCGCGCAATGGCACTTCGTTTCCACGCTCGACGACCTCGCCTGGCTGCTGAACCTGCGCGGCGCGGACGTCAACTACAACCCGGTGTTCGTCGCGCACGCGTTGATCGGGCTCGATCGCGCCACGCTCTTCGTCGCCGACGGCAAAGTGCCTGAGCCGCTCGCCGAGGCGCTCGCGCGCGACGGCGTGCGCATCGAACCGTACTCCGGGGCAGCCGGCGCGCTCGCCGCGCTGCCGGCCGGCGCTGCGCTGCTGGTCGATCCGCGCCGCGTCACGTTCGGCCTCATGCAGAAGGTGCCGGCGAACGTGAAGATCGTGGAGTCCATCAATCCGTCCACGTTCTTCAAGTCGTGCAAGACCGGGCCGGAAGCCGGCCACGTGCGCGCGACCATGGAGCAGGACGGCGCCGCGCTCGCGGAATTCTTCGCGTGGTTCGAAGGCGCGCTGGGTCGCGAACGCATCACCGAACTCACCATCGACGAGCGGCTCACCGCTGCCCGTGCGCGCCGCGCCGGCTTCATCTCGCCGAGCTTCGCGACCATCGCGGGCTTCAAGGCGAACGGCGCCATGCCGCACTATCGGGCGACGCCGGAATCGCACAGCGTGATCGAAGGCGACGGTTTGCTGCTGATCGATTCGGGCGGCCAGTATCTGGACGGCACGACGGATATCACGCGCGTCGTGCCCGTGGGCACAATCAGCGACGCCGAGAAGCGCGACTTCACCGTGGTGCTCAAAAGCATGATGGCGCTCTCTCGCGCGCAGTTTCCGCGCGGCGTGCGCTCGCCGATGCTCGACGCCATTGCGCGCGCGC
This sequence comes from Paraburkholderia sp. A1RI_3L, assembly GCF_048957895.1. NCBI lineage: Bacteria > Pseudomonadati > Pseudomonadota > Betaproteobacteria > Burkholderiales > Burkholderiaceae > Paraburkholderia > Paraburkholderia sp. A1RI_3L. The sequence goes on along the minus strand of NZ_JARCHA010000001.1, from coordinate 80,815 downwards.
CCATCTGGGAAGCGGGCGCCGAGTACGGTCACGGCACGGGCCACGGTGTGGGCTACTTCCTGAACGTGCACGAAGGGCCGCAGGTGATTTCCTACTACGCGCCGCCCGAGCCGTGGACGGCGATGGAAGAGGGCATGATCACCTCGGTGGAGCCGGGCATCTACCGGCCCGGCAAGTGGGGCGTGCGCATCGAGAACCTCGTGCTGAACGTGGCGTCCGAAACCACGGAATTCGGCGACTTCCTGAAGTTCGAAACGCTCACGCTTTGCCCCATCGACACGCGCTGCCTCGCCTTGCCGCTCTTGCGCGACGACGAACGGGCGTGGCTCAACGCGTACCACGAGACGGTGCGCGCGCGCGTCTCGCCGCACGTGAGCGGTGAGGCGAAGACGTGGCTTGAGGCGCGCACGCAGGCGGTGTGAGGGCGCGGGTAACACAAACAAGTAGCTGAAAACGAGGAGTGCGCCGTATGACCGATGTCGCCGTGATCGTGATCGACGTGCAGCAAGAATTCTTCACTGGCCCGAAGCCTGCGTATCGCGCTGATGAAGTGATCGACGGTATCAACCGTCTGACTGCCGCAGCGCGCTTGGCGAGCGTACCGGTCTGCTTCGTGCAGCACGACGGCGCGCCGGGGGACGGTGAGGTCGAGTCGGGTACGCCCGGCTGGCAAATCGCTGCGCGTCTCACACGCCACGACGGCGACGGCATTGTGCGCAAGACCGTGCGTGATGCGTTCCACCAAACGAATCTCGAAGACTGGCTGGATGACATAGGCGCGCGGCATCTCGTTCTGTGCGGCTACGCCACGCCGTATTGCGTCAACGCCACGCTACGCCGTGCAGTCGAACTCGGCTATCGCGTCACCGTCGCGGACGATCTGCACACCACGCACGATGTGGGCGACACGCGTGCGGCCGACGTCGTCGCGCAGCATTGCGGCGAGTGGCGCTCGCTCACTGGACCCGCCGGCGCGCCGACCCTACGCTCACTCACCGATATCCTCGCTATGGAGCTCGTATGACCATCAAGGCAGTCGTCTTCGATTTCGGCGGGGTGCTCGTGGACTGGAGCCCTGAGTACGTCTACCGCGAACTGATTCCCGACGAAGCCGAGCGCCGCTGGTTTCTCACGCACGTCTGCGCGATGGACTGGGTCATCCAGCAGGACGGCGGCCAGACCATCGAGGAAGGCACCGCCGAACTCATCGCGAAGTTTCCCGATCACGAGCCGTTGATTCGCGCGTTCTACGAACGGTGGCACGAGATGCTGGGCGGGCTGCTCGATGGCGGCGTCGAAACCTTCGAGAGACTGGAGGCGGCGGGCGTGCCGCTGTTCGGGCTCACGAACTGGTCGGCGGAGACGTTTCCGTACGCGTGGGAGAACTTTCCGATCCTGCGCCGCTGCCGCGACATCGTGGTGTCGGGCCGCGTGAAGCTGGTGAAGCCGGACCCCGCGATCTTCGCCGAAATGGTTCGCCGCATCGACGCGCATCTGCCCGGCGTGCAGCCCGGCGAACTTGTCTTCATCGACGACAACCTCAAGAACGCGCAAGCCGCCACCGCGCTGGGCTGGCACGGTGTGCATCACACCAGCAACGCCGAGACCGACGCGAAGCTGCGCGCCCTCGGCCTGCCCATCTGAGGCGCGCCTTTACGCACGCTGCGTATGTGACATGACGTGACTGACGTGACAGCAAGGGCATCACTGCCCGAGCAGATTCATCAGCGCGCCGCCCAGCCCCTTCGCCGTTTCGCCCACGCCTTTCGCCACGCCCTCGACGCTCACGCCGAGGGCGCTCGCAAAGCCGCTCCCCATCTTCGTCATGAGGTTCTCGTTGAGCGAGAACTTCGGGTCGTGCAGATTGCCCGCCAGCACGAAGTGCAGCGTGATGTCGTCGTGGCGGCGCTTGAGCGCGGCCACGGCGGCCTTGGTGGGAATCGACAGGAAGGTGTCGAGCGGATCGCCCGTGTCTGCGAGTTCGAGGTGGTGCAGCGTGATCGTGCCGGGCGCGCGCAACTGGTCATTACGCACCGAGGCTTCCACCGACGCATCCAGCGTGCCGGCCGCGATCTGCGTTTTCGTGCCCACTTTCTTGAGCAGATACGGCGCGAACCGCACGACATCGACGCCCGCGAGCTTCGTCGTGGTCTGTGAGTCGCGGTTCGCAAGGGCGATCCAGCCCGCGAACGAGAGGGTGCCCGTGTGCGATGGTCCGCGAATGGCGCCGGTCACGTTCACGTTCGATGGTTCGGCCAGCGCGGGAAAGTGCAGCGGCCCGACAGTGGCGCGCGCGTTCGTCACGGCGATGTGCCATGCCGGCCGGCTCACCGATTCGTCGTAAAAATCGAACGTGCCGTCTTCGAAGGCGATGCGGTCGATGCGCTTCTCGCGCGGCAGCGTGTCCTCGTCGCTGCTTGTCGGAGCGGCGTCACCCGGGCTGGCGAGCGTTTGGCGCAGTCCCGGCAGCAGTTCGATGCGACCGTCGGGCGCACGCCGCACCGTCAGGTCGAAACCGCTCACCGCGACCTCGCGCACGTGGAGCCTTCGCGCCATCAGGTCGCGCAGGTCGGTAACGATGGTGACGTGGGCGGCGCGCAGCGCGTCCTGCGCGGGCCAGCCGGCCGGCGCCTTGAGCCGCACGTCGGTGAGTGCGATGGCGGTGAGTCCCACGTCGATGCGCGCGGCGCTGCCTTGCGGACCGAGCGCGGCCACCACGTACTCCCTGACTTCGCGTTCGGCGATGTAGACCGCGATGGCTGCCCCCGCGAGCACCACGACGACAGCGCCCGCGACAATCGCCGCGATGCGTTTGCTGCGGGACATGGCCGTGTCCATTGCCTCGTCATCCTCGTCGCTCGTTGAGTTCTGTGCTGCTGCGCCTTTGCATGGCGCCGAGGCGCAATATTCGCGCCCGCGCTCAGAAGCTGCCGGCGGGCAGCGGCGCGATGCGTTCGCTCACGGCGCGGCACGCCGTCTTCAAGGGCGCAACGTAGGTTTCGAGCGGCGTCGCGCTCTTGCGAAAGAGCGGAATGCTCACGCTGATGCTGCCCACCGGCACACCGCCTGGGCCGATGATCGCGCAGCCGTAGCAGAAGATCTGCGCCTCGTTTTCTTCGCGGTCTTCGGCATAGCCGCGCTCGCGCGTTGCGTCGAGTTCCGCGGCAAGCGCGGCGCGCTCCACGATCGTGTTGGGCGTGAGGCGCTCCAGCGTGAGCGTGCGCAGCAAGGCGTCGCGCGTGGCCGCATCGAGGGCCGCGAGGTACGCCTTGCCCACCGAACTCGAATAGAGCGTCACGCGCGTGCCGATGCGCGACGCCATCCGCACCGCATGCGGGCTTTCGAGCTTCTCGATGTAGACCATCTCCGTGCCGCTGCGCACGGCGAGGTGCACGGTTTCCTGGGTGGCGTCGCGCAGTTGCTGGAGCGCATCGATGGCTGCCACGCGCAGGTCCGAGCGCTCCCAACTGCGGCTGGCGAGCGTCATCAAACGCGGGCCCGGAATCAACGTGCTGCCGCCCAAACTCTCCGCTACGAGGCCTTCCGCGATCAGCGCACCGACGATGCGATACACCGTGGGCCGCGGAAAACCGCTTTGCGTGGCGAGCCGCGCGATGGTGGGCGGCGTGCCGGCGTCGGCGATCAGTTGCAGGATCGCCATGAACTTCGAGAAGGCGGCGGTGCCGGTGGCACGGGCGGCTTCGACGGCGTCGGCAGCGGGGTTCGGCATGGTCGGAACAAATGTGTAGCGTGGGCTAGACGGGCGTAAGCGGACGCAACGGTATCACGCCGTTACCGTGTGCTCGTCACGATACGAGATAGCCGCCGTCCACGGGCAGCACAGTGCCGGTGACGAACGCGGCGGCCGGCGAGCAGAGGAACGCGACCACGGGCGCGATGTCCTCGGGCTCGCCCCAACGTGCGAGCGGCGTGCGCTCCAGAATGGCTTGCGAGCGCGCGTCGTCGGCCTGTAGCGCCTGGGTGAGCGGCGTTGCGATCCAGCCGGGCGCCACGGCGTTCACGCGAATGCCGTCTCTGGCATAGGCGATGGCGAGCGACTTCGTGAGCTGCGCGACGCCGCCCTTGCTCGCGCTGTACGCCGGCACGAGCCCGCCGCCGAAGAAGCTCAGCATCGACGCCGTGTTCACGATTGCGCCGCGGCTTGCCGCGAGCAGCGGGCGCGCCGCGGCACAGGCGCGCAGCGTGCCGTTGAGGTTGACGTCGATCACCTGCTCGAACACCTCCGGCTGGTGCTCCTCGCCGCGACGGATCATGCCCGCGCAGTTCACGAGCACGTCGAGCGAATCGAGCGGAGCGAAGAGCGCTTCGATATCGCTCGCAAGACGCACGTCGGCTGCGGCGATCTCGATGCCGGGCCCGAGCGCGTCGCGCTGGGCGTCGGTGGGCGAGAGCCCCGCCGCAATGACGCGCGCGCCGAGCGCTGCGAACTGGCGCGCAATAGCCGCGCCGATACCCTGGGTGCCGCCCGTGACGACGGCGGTCTTGCCGGTGAAGAGGTCGGGTCGAAAGGTCATGTCGAATGGGAACAGGAAGCGTGTCTTGTCTCGCGCAGGGGCGAAGAACGAAGAAGCAGGGCGGCCGCGCCGCCCTGCGGCGTCATGCGAGCTCGACGGCGGCCTCGCTGCTGCTGCGCTCGGCAATGGGCGCTCGCACGACGAACATGTAGACGAGCGCCGCGGCAAACGACACGGCCGCGCTGATCAGGAACGCGTTGACGAACGAGTGCGTCCGGTCGACGACGATGCCCGTAATGAACGGCGCGAACGACCCGCCGAAATACCCGCCGAAGTTCTGGATGCTGCCGAGCGATGCCGCCAGATGGCGCGGCGCCGTCACGCTCACGAGCGCCCAGGCGCCGCCGCTTGCCATGTTGACGAAGTACATGGCGAGCGAGAGGTACACGATGGCAAGCGTCGTGTTCGGCGTGAACGCGGCAGGCACCGTGAACACGGCCGCGCAGATGAGGCCCGTGCAGATGGGCCACTTGCGGCTGCGGATGGGCGCCATGCCGCGCGCCATCAGGCCGTCCGCCACATAGCCGCTGGAGAGCATGCCGAGTGTGCCGAAGAGGTAGGGAATGGAGACCACCCAGCCCGTCTTCGCAATCGAGAGATGCCGTTCGTGCTCCAGGTAGGCGGGCAGCCAGGTGAGGTACAGCCACACCATGTAGATCACGCCCATGAAGCCGAAGATCATGCCCCACGTGGTGGGTGAGCCGAACAGGCCGCGCCACTCGGCGAAGGTCATGCGGCGCTCGGCGCGCGCGTGCGGCTCGTCTTCGGTGAGGTGGGCGACTTCCTCTTCCGCGAGCGTTACGTCGCCCCGGTTGCGATAGACGATGTACCAGCCCAGCGCCACCGCGATGCCCAGCACGCCCATCACGACGAACATCCAGCGCCAGCCGAACGCGAGCAGCAGCGCGGTGAGAATGGGCGGCGCGAGCGCGGGCCCGATGGTGGACGACGTCGTGAAAATGCCGGTGGGCCGGCCGCGCTCGCGCAGCGCGAACCATTCGCTCACCACCTTGGCGCCGGCCGGAAACTGCGGTGCTTCGCCAATGCCGAGCGCGATGCGCGCCACGAGAAATTGCTGCAACGTCTGCACGAGGCCGCCGCACAGTTGCGCGACCGACCACACCAGCATGCCGAGTCCCAGCATGAGCCGCGCGCCGAACCGATCGAGCAACGCGCCCACCGGCAACTGCGAAAACGCGTAAGCAAACGAGAAGGCCGAGAGCAGCAAGCCCATCTGCGATGCGGAGAGACCGAGCTCCCCGCTCACCGAGTGATTGGCGATGGAAAGCGTGCTGCGGTCGAGATAGTTGACGATGCCCGCGAGCATGAGAAACGTCACGGCAATACGCTGGATGCGCCCAAGGCGCGGTGTCTTCACCTGCATGTGTCTCCTCCTGCGCTCTTTCGAGTCTGTGAGTGGAAGGTGCTGCAATCCTTCGAAATGCGGCGGCCGTGCAGGGCCGCTGTGGGTACCTTCGGTGGTGTTGCCGCTGCGGCTGCGGGTATCGCTGCGGGCGCGGCTATCTCACGAACTGATCGACGTAACCGGCGCCGAGTCCCACGCGCTCGTAGTGCGCGCGGCACATGTCGAGCTTCGTGAAGACGTCCTCGTAGCCAGTGAAGTTGCCGTGCGGGTCGCAGTAGAACATCACGCCGTTCACCTGGAAGTACGTGATCATTTCTTCGACGTCTTCGGGCACGTAGAGCGTGTGCGTCTCGCCGGGCGGCTCGAAGACGTAGCTGCCTTCGGTGGCGATCCAGTCGTGTTCCAGGTAGCGCCATTTGCCCTTGAGCACCATGCCGTGCACCGCCTGCGGATGACGATGCCGGCTCAGCACGCCGGACTTGCGCACGCGCAGCAGGTTCATCCAGTAGCCGGTGGAGACGTTCAGGCAGAGCGGCCGGAACCATACGTTCTCGGCCTGCGGCACCCAGACGCGCTCGTCTTCGGGAATGGCGGGCGCCACGACGATTTCGGGCAGCGCTTCGGGCGGGTTCGGCAACTGATAAGGCGTCAGGGCGTCAGCGCCGGCGGCTGGGGCGGGCATAGTGTCTCCGGTTGTCCATAATATGGATTTATAGATCGTATTGTGGACAAATGGTCGAACCGTTGGCGCGGCGCTGTCAACCTGGCGATGCAGTGCCGAAATAGTGGGATGGTGGAGCGGGACGAGGCATGCGCGAGCCCGCGAGGCGATCTCGCGAAGCGTTGCGCGAAAGTGGTGAAGGGAAGAGAGAGGCGGCCGCCAGGACGGCGCCGGGTGCAGGAGAAAAACGGCGCGGCGCGCAGTTCGAAAGCCTGCGCGCCGCGCCGTTCAACGGGGGCGCTTCATGAAGCGCCCCGCACGCATCAACGCGTGATCGGACGGTAACGGATGCGCTTGGGCCGCGCGGCTTCTTCGCCGAGGCGCTTGATCTTGTCCGCCTCGTATTCCTGGAAGTTGCCGTCGAAGAACACCACCTGCGAGTCGCCTTCGAACGCCAGGATGTGCGTGGCGATGCGGTCGAGGAACCAGCGGTCGTGCGAAATCACCATCACGGAGCCGGCGAACTCCAGCAGCGCGTCTTCGAGTGCACGCAGCGTTTCCACGTCGAGATCGTTCGACGGTTCGTCGAGCAGCAGCACGTTGCCGCCCGCAATCAGCGTCTTCGCGAGATGCAGACGGCCGCGCTCGCCGCCCGAGAGGTTGCCCACCATCTTCTGCTGGTCGCCGCCCTTGAAGTTGAAGCGGCCGATGTACGCGCGCGACGGCGTCTCGTACTTGCCCACGGCCAGCACGTCCGCGCCGCCCGAGATTTCTTCGAACACGGTTTTCGAGCCGTCCAGCGCGTCGCGGCTCTGGTCCACGTAAGCGAGCTTCACCGTGGGGCCCACCACGATCTCGCCCGAATCGGGCTGCTCCTTGCCGGTGAGCATGCGGAACAGCGTCGACTTACCCGCGCCGTTCGGCCCGATGATGCCGACAATCGCGCCCGCCGGAATCTTGAAGCTGAGGTTGTCGATGAGGAGGCGGTCGCCGTACGACTTGCTCACGTTCTTGAACTCGATCACTTCATTGCCGAGCCGCTCGCCGGCCGGAATGAAGATTTCCTGCGTTTCGTTGCGCTTTTGGTATTCCTGGCTGCTCAGTTCCTCGAAGCGGGCAATACGCGCCTTCGACTTCGCCTGGCGGCCCTTCGGGTTCTGGCGCACCCACTCCAGTTCCTTCTTGATCGCCTTCTGGCGCGCCGACTCCGACGACTCTTCCTGCTTCAGGCGCTCTTCCTTCTGGTCGAGCCAGCTGCTGTAGTTGCCCTTCCAGGGAATGCCGTGGCCGCGGTCGAGTTCGAGAATCCACTCGGCGGCGTTGTCGAGGAAGTAGCGGTCGTGGGTGACGGCCACCACGGTGCCGGGAAAGCGCGTGAGGAACTGCTCGAGCCACTGCACCGACTCGGCGTCCAGGTGGTTGGTCGGCTCGTCGAGCAGCAGCATGTCGGGCTTTTCGAGCAGCAGCTTGCAGAGCGCGACGCGGCGCTTCTCGCCGCCCGAGAGGTTCTCGATCTTCGCGTCCCACGGCGGCAGGCGCAGCGCGTCGGCAGCTACTTCGAGCTGCTGTTCGGCGCTGCCGTCGGCGGTGGCAAGGATTGCTTCGTACTTCGCCTGCTCGGCGGCGAGCTTGTCGAAGTCCGCATCGGGTTCGGCGTAGGCGGCATAGATCTCGTCGAGCTTTTTCTGCGCTTGGAGAATGTCGCCGAGACCCTCTTCCACCGCCTCGCGCACCGTCTTCTGCGGATCGAGCTGCGGCTCCTGCGGCAGATAGCCGATGTTGAGGTTCGGCATGGGCGTGGCTTCGCCTTCGATGTCCTTGTCGACACCGGCCATGATGCGAATCAGCGTGGACTTGCCCGAACCGTTCAGGCCGAGCACGCCGATCTTCGCGCCCGGGAAGAACGAGAGCGAGATGTCTTTCAGGATCTGGCGCTTGGGCGGCACGATCTTGCCGACCCGGTTCATGGTGAAGACGTATTGGGCCATGTGAGTCTTGTCTGGAACCTGTAAAGGGATGAGGAAGGAGGATGCAGAATGGGGCCGGATAGCGGCGGCGCCAAAGCGCGGCGCGTGGGTCCGAAGCCCGTATTGTAAGGGGTGGTGGCGTGGGTGCCGGCTAGCGCTTGCGCGCCATGTTGCGGGCAGCGGTGGCGCACCGCCGGGGTTGAGCCGGGGCGTGGCCGTGGGAGGCCGGGCTCAAAGCCACGATGCCACGCCGCCGTGCCGCGAACACGTGCCGCTGCGATGTCGGCTGAAGCTGTAGGTGCCGTCCCGGCAGCGCGCCGTGGCACCTTCGGGCGCCTTGCCCGAAAGCGAATGGGCTGGCGAATGGACCGTGGCGCCGTCACGGTTGCGGTAGGTCTGATGGTTGTCGAGATTGCTTTCGTCGGGCTGGACGGACGACGGCTGGAACGCGAAGGCCGGCACGCAAGGCAGCGCGAGGGCGAGGGCCGTGAGTCCGGCCGCGCATATCGCGCTCAAGTCGAGGCGTCGTGGACGGACGCGCGTGAGCAGGCTCATGGTCTTCTCGCTTGCTGGCGTAATGTTGTTGGATGGCCGCGCGGGCGGCCGATGCCGGATGCCGCATTCAGCGGATTGTATGAGCCTCGCCGCCGTGGAAAAGAAAAAGCCGCGCGGGTGGCGCGGCTCTGTGTGGTGAGTGCGGCCATGCAGCCATGGCCGGGACGTTACGTCACACGTTGAACAGGAAGTTCATCACGTCGCCGTCGTGCACCACGTACTCCTTGCCTTCGGCGCGCATCTTGCCGGCTTCCTTCGCGCCCTGTTCGCCCTTGTACGCGATGAAGTCGTCGTAGCTGATGGTCTGCGCGCGGATGAAGCCGCGCTCGAAGTCGGTGTGGATCACGCCCGCGGCCTGGGGTGCCGTGTCGCCGATGTGGATGGTCCACGCGCGCACTTCCTTCACGCCCGCCGTGAAGTACGTCTGCAGGCCCAGCAGCTTGAAGCCAGCGCGGATCACGCGGTTCAGGCCCGGCTCGTCCATGCCCATGTCGGCGAGGAACACTTCCTTGTCTTCGTCGGCGAGATCGGCAATTTCCGCTTCGATCGCGGCGCAGACCGCCACCACCGGCGCCTTCTCGGTCTCGGCATAGCGGCGCACGGCGTCGAGGTGCGCGTTGTTCTCGAAGCCGTCTTCCTTCACGTTGGCCACGTACATCGTGGGCTTGGCCGTGATGAGGCAGAACGGCTTGATGAGCGCCTGCTCGTCTTCGGAGAGGCTGAGGCCGCGCACGGGCTTCGCCTGGTCCAGCTGCGCGCGCACCTTTTCGAGCACGGCGGCGAGCTTCACGGCTTCCTTGTCGTTGCCGGACTTCGCCGCCTTCGAGTACCGCGCGAGCGCCTTTTCCACCGTGCCGAGGTCGGCCAGTGCGAGTTCGGTGTTGATCACTTCGATGTCCGCAACGGGATCCACCTTGCCCGCCACGTGAATCACGTTCTCGTCTTCGAAGCAGCGCACGACGTGCGTGATGGCATCGGTTTCGCGGATGTTGGCGAGGAACTGGTTGCCGAGTCCTTCGCCCTTGCTCGCACCCGCCACGAGGCCAGCGATGTCCACGAACTCGACGACGGCCGGCACGATGCGCTCGGGCTTGATGATTTCGGCGAGCGCCTGAAGCCGCGCATCCGGCACTTCGACCACGCCGACGTTCGGCTCGATGGTGCAGAACGGGTAGTTTTCCGCGGCGATGCCCGCCTTGGTCAGCGCGTTGAACAGGGTGGACTTGCCGACGTTAGGCAAGCCGACGATGCCGCATTTGAGGCTCATGGAATTCTCTGCAATCAGGTGGTGACGCGCTTGCCGGGGCGGCGGGTGGGTCTTGCGCCGCGCAGTCGGCCGGGCTGAGTGCGCCGTGCCGGGCGGCGCGCCGCGGGCGGCACGTCGGGAGGCGGTGACGTGGGCTGTCACCAAAAACCGTAATTGTAACCCTGTCCCGGTGGTGGTCCGACGGCTGTCCTGTCGGCATGCTTTCCGTCTGCGCACGGCCGACCGGAGAAGCCGCGGCGCTGTGTCGCGCGGCGGCTCGTCCTGGCGGGAATCGGCGGGCTCGCTATCGGTGCGCTACCCGTCTTTCCCGCCACGGCCGCATCACCCCCCAAAGCTATAATGGCCGGATGACTACCCATCCTCAGACATTTGACGTCGCCGTGATCGGCGGCGGGCTGGTCGGCAAGACTGCGGCGCTTGCACTCACGCAGGGTGGCCTGCGTGTCGCGCTGCTCGCGCAGCCCTCTTCGCCGCTGCCCGCCGACGAGGCGTTCGATGCACGCGTCTACGCGCTCTCGGCGAGTTCTCATGCGTTGCTCGAGCGGCTGCGTGTCTGGCAGGCAATCGACCTCGCACGCGTCTCGCCCGTCTACGACATGCGGGTGTACGGCGACGCTCATGCGGAGCTGCACTTTTCCGCCTTCCAGGCTGCGGTGCCGCAACTGGCGTGGATTGCGGAGTCGTCGCTGATCGAGCGTGCGCTCGACGCCGCGCTGCGTTTCCAGCCGAATCTCACGTGGCTCGACACGCGCGCCCAGGGGCTCGACGTGAAGGCCGATGCCGCCACGATCGGACTCGCGAACGGCCAGGTGCTCGAAGCGGATCTCGTGGTGGGCGCCGACGGCGCGCACTCGTGGGTGCGCGCGCAGATCGGCTCGAAGGTGGAGCGGCGCGACTATCGCCAGACCGGCGTGGTGGCGAATTTCCGCGCCGAGCGGCCGCACGGCGAGACGGCCTACCAGTGGTTCCGCGACGGCGAAATCATCGCGCTCTTGCCGTTGCCGGGTCCGCACGTGTCGCTTGTCTGGTCGGCGCGCACGGAGCACGCGAACGAACTGCTGCGGTTGACGCCGGCGCAGCTCGCCGCCGAAGTGGAGCGCGCCACGCACGGCCACCCCGGCGCGCTGGAATGCGTGACGCCCGCGCGCGGTTTTCCGCTCGCGCTGCAAACCGTGGACAAGCTGATCGCGCCGCGCGTGGCGCTGGTGGGCGATGCGGCGCACCTGATCCACCCGCTGTGCGGCCAGGGTATGAACCTTGGCTTGCGCGACGTCGCCGTGCTCGCCGACGTGATCGCGAAGAAGGAGTCGTTCCGCGACCTCGGCGACACCGTGCTGCTGCGCCGTTACGAACGCGGCCGGCGTGAGGACATCCGCTCGCTGGTGGTTGCCACGGACGGCCTGCAGCGGCTCTTTTCGGTGCCCGGCAGCATTGCGCGCGCGGTGCGCAATACGGGCATGGCGTTGGTGGGCTCGCAGCCGCTCGTCAAACGCTGGCTCGTCGCGGCGGCGTTGGGGTGAATGCCCATTCAGCGTGCGGGCACCGCGACCGATGTTTCGTCAAGGCCCGTCAAGGCGATTCGCCTCAGTCAATCAAGGCAGTTAATCCAGAAACTCCAGGAAGCAGCAATGAAGATGCGTATCCGACACTGGGCGTTTGCACTCGCGGCCGCCACAACCTTGCTGGGTGGCGTGGCGCAGGCCGACCCGGTCACCGACAAACTGAAGGCCACACTCGAAGCGCGTCTGGGTTCGGACGCCCAGATCAAGGGCATCGCGAAGTCGCCCATCGCGGGGCTCTACGAGGTGAACCTCGGCTCGCAGATCATCTATAGCGACGCGAACGGCGACTATCTGCTGCTCGGCGACCTCGTGGATGCGAAGTCGCGCAAGAATCTGACCGAAGCGCGTCTGGCCGACCTCAACCGCATCGACTTCGCGAGTCTGCCGTTCGCGAACGCCGTGAAGGTGGTGAAGGGCAACGGCTCGCGCAAGATCGCGGTGTTCTCCGACCCGAACTGCCCGTATTGCCGGCAGCTCGAGAACACGCTGAAGTCCGTGGATAACGTGACGGTCTACACCTTCCTGTACCCCGTGCTTTCGCCCGATTCGACGGCGAAGGCCAAGGCGATCTGGTGCTCGGCCGACCGCGCGAAGGCCTGGGAGGCATGGATGCTCGATCGCCGCGCGCCCTCGGGCGGTTCGTGCGACACGGCCGCGCTCGACAGCAACCTCGCGCTGGGTCAGAAGATGAACGTGACCGGCACGCCCACCGTGTTCCTCGCCGACGGCCGCCGCCTGCCCGGCGCCGTGCCGGCCGCCACGCTCGACAAGGAATTGTCGGCGGTGCGCTAAACCGCTCGTCTCGCCGCCGTCCGGATCGTCGATTCTGAACCGGACGGCGCTCGCTCTTTGAGCCGCCGGCGCCGCCCCGGGCGTCCGGCAGCCACAAGCAGCGGCCAGGGCGCCTCGCCACACTGCCGAGCCGCTGACCCGCCACCGCCCGCCGCTGATCTGCCGCCGACTTGCCACCGACTTGCCACCCCAACCAGCCCACACGATGAAGCCGATCCGCTACAGCATCGTTCCCAAGCATCCCGCCGCTCATCTCTTCGAAGTCACCGTCACCGTGCCGGACCCCGATCCCGCCGGCCAGCGCTTCATGCTGCCCGTGTGGATTCCGGGCAGCTACATGGTGCGCGAGTTCGCCCGCAACATCGTCACGCTGCGCGCGTTCAACGAAGCCGGCCGCAAGGTGCGCATCGAAAAGACCGACAAGCATTCATGGCAGGCGGCGCCCGTCAACGGCGCGCTGACGCTGCGCTACGAGGTGTACGCGTGGGACCTTTCCGTGCGCGCCGCGCATCTGGACGACACCACGGGCTTCTTCAACGGCACGAGCGTTTTCCTCGCCGTGCTGGGGCAGGAAGCGGCGCCGTGCGTGGTCGACATCCAGCGCCCCGAGGGCGAGGCGTATCGGCACTGGCGCGTCGCCACGGCGCTGCCGGAAGCGCGCGGCACGAAGCGCTACGGATTCGGCGAGTACCGCGCAGCCGACTACGACGAACTGATCGACCATCCGGTGACGCTCGGCGAGTTCGCGCTCGCCACCTTCAACGCGCACGGCGTGCCACATGACATCGTGATCGCCGGTCGCGTGATCGCGCTCGACACGGAGCGCCTCGCCGCCGACCTGAAGCGCATCTGCGAAGCGCAGATCGCGCTCTTCGAGCCGAGGTCGAAGAAGGCGCCAATGGACCGCTACGTCTTCATGACGCAAGCCGTCGCGGACGGTTACGGCGGCCTCGAACATCGCGCGTCCACGGCGCTCATCTGCAATCGCACCGACCTGCCCGTGAAGGGTCGCGACGCGATGACCGAGGGCTACCGGACTTACCTCGGCCTGTGCAGTCACGAGTACTTCCACACGTGGAACGTGAAGCGCATCAAGCCCGCCACGTTCGCGCCATACGACCTCACGCAGGAAAACTACACGACGCTGCTGTGGCTGTTCGAAGGCTTCACGTCGTACTACGACGACCTGATGCTTGTGCGAAGCGGCGCGATTTCGCCGGACGAGTATTTCGATCTCGTCGGCAAGACCGTGGGCAACGTGCTGCGCGGCGCGGGGCGCTTCAAGCAGAGCGTGGCGGAAAGCTCGTTCGACGCGTGGGTGAAGTACTACCGCCAGGACGAGAACGCCGCGAACGCCATCGTCAGTTATTACGCGAAGGGGTCGCTCGTGGCGCTCGCGTTCGATCTCACCATTCGCGCGCAAACGGGCAACCGCAAGTCGCTCGACGACGTGATGCGTCTCTTGTGGCAGCGCTACGGGCGCGATTTCTATCGCGGCCGCGCAACGGGCATCGAAGAATCCGCCGTCGAGGCGCTGTTTGCCGAAGCGACGGGCGTGGACTTGTCGGTGCTCTTTGCGGAAGGCGTGCGCGGCACGCGCGACCTGCCGCTCGCCGAACTGCTGGCGCCGTTTGGTGTGTCGCTGGAACCGGACCTCGGCAAGCCTGGCAGCAAAAACGGCGACAAAAACGGAGCCAGGGACGGCAAGCCGTCGCTCGGCGCGCGCACGCGCGGCGCGGCCGAATGCACGATCGCGGCGGTTCATGACGGCGGCGCGGCCCAGAAGGCGGGGCTTTCCGCAGGCGACGTGCTGGTCGCAATCGACGGTCTGCGCGTGACCGGTTCGAATCTGGACGCGCTGCTCGCCCGTTATCGGCCGGGCGCGAAGGTCGAGGTGCACGCGTTCCGTCGCGACGAGCTGCGTGTTGCGCGTCTCACGCTCGACGGCCCGGAAGTGCCACGCTACAAGCTTGCCGTGGCGGATAACCGCACGGCGGCGCGCACGGCGCGCTCGCGCTGGCTGGCCGTCTGAACGGTCCCAGGGAGGCGGGCAGGGCGCAAACGCCCGCGACCTGTCTCCCGCCTGCGGCCAGCCGTCGGCCGAGCCTCCAGCCGCCGATTGTTCCACCGATGCAACAATGCTTCGCCGCCGCGATACTTTTTCGCGCGCCGGCGAATCCACAGAATGGCCCCACTCGCGCGACATCTGCGCGTTCCGAAACCGGATGGAGCCAAACATGACCACGATTCTGCAAATCAACTCGGCAGCCCGCTCGCAAGGCGCGCAGTCGACGCTGCTCGCCACCGAACTCACCGCAAAGCTGCAACAGTCGAAGCCGGGCGCGAAGGTTGTCGTCCGCGACCTGCTGGCCGACGCGCTGCCGCACCTCGACGACGCCGTGCTGGGCGCCTTCTTCACGCCGGCCGAGCAGCGCACGCCGGAGCAGCAAGCCATCGCCGCGCGCAGCGACGCGCTGATCGCCGAACTGCAAGCCGCCGACATCGTCGTGATCGGCGCCCCGATGTACAACTTCGGCGTGTCGACGCAGCTCAAGGCTTACTTCGACCAGCTCGCCCGCGCCGGCATCACGTTCCGTTACACGGAGAACGGTCCCGAAGGTCTGGTGAAGGGCAAGAAGGTGTATGTGGTTTCGGCGCGCGGCGGCAAGTACGCCGGTACGCCCGCGGATTCGCAGACGCCGTACATCAAGACGTTCCTCGGCTTCATCGGCATCACGGACGTCGACTTCATCTACGCCGAAGGCCTGAACATGGGTCCCGATGCGGCAAGCGCCGCGCTGGCCGGCGCGCGCGAGGCGATTGCGACGGTCTGAGCGATCACGTATCAGATCTGCCGGCGGCAACGCCGGACATGAAAACGCCATGGAACACGACGTTCCATGGCGTTTTTCTTTGGCGATCGAGCCGGGCGGCGTGTCGCCCCGTTCAGGCGAGTACTTCGGCCTCGTCGGGCAACCGCCAGTCGATGGGCGCGCGGCCGTGTGTCTGCAGATAGTCGTTCGCAAGCGCGAAGTGCCGACAACCCAGAAAGCCGCGATGCGCCGAGAGCGGCGACGGATGCGGCGCCTCCAGCACACAGTGCGGCCGGCCCGCCAGCAGCGCGCGCTTTGCCTGCGCATGCGCGCCCCACAGCATGAACACGAGATGCTCGTGACGCATGGCCAGTTCGTGGATCAGCGTGTCCGTGCATTGCTCCCAGCCGCGCTTCGCGTGGCTCGCCGCCTGGTCCCGTTCGACCGTGAGCACCGTGTTGAGCAGCAGCACGCCCTGGCGCGCCCAGGTGTCGAGGCAGCCGTGATGCGGCACGTCATGCCCGAAATTGGCCGCGATCTCCTTGAAGATATTGCGCAGCGACGGCGGCGGCCGCACCGACGGCGGCACCGAAAAGGCGAGGCCATGTGCCTGCGGCGTGCCGCGGTCTTCACCGTGGTACGGGTCCTGGCCCAGGATTACCACCTTCACCTCGTCGGGCGAGGTCAGGCGCAGCGCACGAAACACGTCGGCGGGATAGACGGTCTTGCCGGCGGCGCGCTCGCCGTCCACGAACCGGCACAGCGGCGCGTAGGCGTCGCTTTCCATGAACGGACGCAAATGTTCGCGCCAGGCGGGCGGCAGCGCGTCGAACTGGTCTTCGAGCAACGGCGGGTGCGACGAGGAAGCAGCGGCGGTCGGCTGCACGTCAACGGACGCGTTCTCGTCGTCGAAGAGCGAGGGCTGCGATGCCGCGGACGTTTGCGGCGATCGGGATCGGGAGCGGGAGGCTGAGGTCATGGCGCGCAAGTGTCGCAGCAAAAGCGTGGCGGCTCAATCTTCGCGCAGCCGGTAGCCGCGCTGGGCTTTGCTGACGTTGTCCGGAGCGAGACCAGGAACGAGCCGGCCGAGTTCGGCCGCGAGTGCGTGCAGCACGGCTTCGTCGCCGCGCTTGAGTTCCAGCTCGATCTCGCAGATCGGCATGCGGCGCACTTCAGCCGCCGAACCGCCGCTTACCTCGGCCACGACTTCGCCCTGGTCGATGGCGGCTTCCACGTCGGCCGCATCCGTGTGGATCTCCCACAGCGTGCGCGTGAAGTCCGTGCGGAAGAGTTCGATCAGATGCGGCGCCGCGCTCTGCAGTGCCGCGGCGGCCGAGGGTTCGTCGCAGGCCGCGAACAGCGCGTCGATTTCGAGCGCCGCGCCGGCCACGGGCATTTCCCATTCGTGCCGCGCGTGCAATCCGCCGGTGGCGTTGCCCGCGGTCTTGAAAGTCTGCAGCCAGCCCTGCGGCGTGCGGCGCAGACGCAGTGCGCTTCTGGCCGTGGAAAGCGTGAGTTGCGGCGTGTCGAAGTAGGCGTTTTCGAGCCGGATGGCGCGGCCGGCGTGCCCGGCGCGCGCGGTGAAGAACTGGGCCGCCGTGGCGACCTGCGCCTGCGGCAACGCCAGCTTGATTTCGCGTTCAATGGCCATGACTGCTGAGGGGACGGATGAGCGGGTTCAGAAGAACATGCGCGCAAGCTCCGCGCCCGGTTCCGCGGCCCGCATGAACGCTTCGCCTACGAGGAACGTGTTCACCGAATGCTCGCGCATGCGCTCGACGTCCGCCCGCGAGAGGATGCCCGATTCGGTCACGACGATACGGTCGTGCGGAATCGAACGCAGCATGCCGAGCGTCGTTTCCAGCGACGTTTCGAACGTCCGCAGATTGCGATTGTTGATGCCGATGAGCGGCGTGGTGAGCTTGAGCGCCTCCTGCAATTCGCGGCTGTCGTGCACTTCCACGAGCACGGCGAGGCCGAGCGAGTGCGCGTACGCTTCGAGTTCCTGCATCTGCGAGGTTTCGAGCGCGGCGGCGATCAGCAGGATGGCGTCGGCGCCCATGGCGCGCGCTTCGAGCACCTGATACGGATCGACGATGAAGTCCTTGCGCAGCACCGGCAGGTTGCACGCGGCGCGCGCTTCTTCCAGGTAAGCGGCGCTGCCCTGGAAGAACTGCACGTCGGTGAGCACGGAAAGGCACGCGGCGCCGTGGGCGGCATACGAGCGCGCGATCTCGGCCGGCACGAAATGCTCGCGCAGCACGCCTTTGGAGGGGCTCGCCTTTTTCACTTCGGCAATCACGGCGGCGAGGCCGCTCTCGTGTTTCGCGCGAATGGCGCCCACGAAGTCGCGCAAGTCTCGCGCCGACGCCGCCAGCCGCAGCTCTTCGAGCGGCGCGCTCTCTTGCGCGGCGCGCACTTCTTCGTGTTTCACCGCGATGATGCGTTGGAGAATGTCACTCATGGTTTGCGATCCTTACCGCTTCGATTACTGCTTCGATGGTTGCTTGGGTTAACGCTTGAATTGCTGCGTGAAACGTACCAGCTCGTCCACTTTGGCCCGCGCGCGGCCGCTCGCAATCGCTTCGCGCGCCACCTGGATGCCGTCCGCAATCGACGCCGCCACGTTCGCCGAATAGAGCGCCGTGCCCGCGTTCAGCACCACGATCTCGCGCGCGACGCCCGGCTTGTTGTCGAGCGCTTCGAGCAGCAGCGTCTTCGACTCGTTTGCGTCGGCCACCTTCAGCGTGCGGTTCGACACCATCTGCATGCCGAAGTCCTCGGGGTGAATCTCGTACTCGTGCACTTCGTCGTCGCGCAATTCACCCACGAGCGTAGCCGCGCCGAGCGAGACCTCGTCCATGCCGTCCTTGCCGTACACCACGAGCACGTGCTTCGCGCCGAGGCGTTGCATGACGCGTACCTGGATGCCGACGAGGTCCGGATGGAACACGCCCATCAACTGATTCGGCGCGCCGGCCGGATTCGTGAGCGGGCCAAGAATGTTGAAGATGGTGCGCACGCCGAGTTCGCGGCGCACCGGCGCGACGTTCTTCATCGCCGGGTGGTGGTTGGGCGCGAACATGAAGCCCATGCCCGTTTCGGCGATGGAGGCAGCTACCTGGTCCGGTTGCAGGTCGATGTTCACGCCGAGCGCTTCGAGTACGTCCGCGCTGCCCGACTTGCTCGACACGCCGCGGTTGCCGTGCTTCGCCACGCGCCCGCCTGCGGCTGCCGTCACGAACATGGTCGCCGTGGAGATGTTGAACGTGTGCGAGCCGTCGCCGCCGGTGCCGACGATATCGACGAAGTTGTCGCTATCGGGCACGTTCACGCGATTCGAAAACTCGCGCATCACGGTGGCGGCCGCGGTGATCTCGCCGATGGTTTCCTTCTTGACGCGCAGGCCCGTGAGAATGGCCGACGTCATCACCGGCGACAGCTCGCCGCGCATGATGAGCCGCATCAGGTGCAGCATCTCGTCGTGAAAAATCTCGCGGTGTTCGATGGTGCGCTGAAGCGCTTCCTGTGGGGTGATCATGATGTCTGCTCCGCTCTTCATCACGCACCTTGCTCCGCTGCTACGCGTTTCGACTGCTTCAGGAAGTTCTCGAGCAGCGCGTGGCCGTGCTCCGACAGAATCGATTCCGGGTGGAACTGCACGCCTTCCACGGGCAGCGTCTTGTGGCGCACGCCCATGATTTCGCCGTCTTCGGTCCAGGCCGAGATTTCGAGACAGTCGGGCAGCGTGTCGCGCTCGATGGCGAGCGAGTGATAACGCGTCACGTTGAAGTGGCGCGGCAGGTCGGCGAACACGCCTTTGCAGTCGGTTTCGATCTGGCTCACCTTGCCGTGCATGATGGTCTTCGCGCGCACCACGCGGCCGCCGAACGCTTCGCCGATGGCCTGGTGGCCAAGGCACACGCCGAGAATCGGAATGCGGCCGCTGAAGTGACGCAGCACGTCGAGCGTGATGCCGGCGTGCTGCGGATTGCTCGGGCCCGGCGAAAGGCAGATGCGCTCGGGGTTGAGCTGCACGATTTCGTCGAGCGTGATTTCGTCGTTGCGGTAGGTCCGCACGTCTTCGCCGAGTTCGCCGAAGTACTGGACCAGGTTATAGGTGAACGAGTCGTAGTTGTCGATCATGAGCAACATGGTCTGTCTCCGGTCAGAAGTCGCTGTCGAGGCCGTCCTGCACCTGCTCCGCCGCGCGCAGCACCGCGCGGGCCTTGTTCTCGGTCTCTTGCCATTCGGACTCGGGCACGGAATCCGCGACGATGCCCGCCGCGGCCTGCACGTACAGATTGCCGTTGCGGATGAGCCCGGTGCGGATGGCGATGGCGAGATCCATCTCGCCGCTGAACGACAGGTAGCCCACGGCGCCGCCGTACAGGCCGCGCTTCACGGGCTCGAGTTCGTCGATCAGTTCCATCGCGCGCACCTTCGGCGCGCCCGAAAGCGTGCCGGCCGGGAACGTGGCGCGCAGTACGTCGAAGTTCGTCATGCCGGGCTTGAGCTTGCCTTCCACCGAACTCACGATGTGCTGCACGTGCGAGTACTTTTCGATCACCATCTTGTCGGTCACGGCCACGGAGCCGATCTGCGCGATGCGGCCCACGTCGTTGCGCGCGAGGTCGATCAGCATGACGTGCTCGGCGATTTCCTTCGGGTCGTTGAGCAGTTCGGTGGCGAGTTCGGCGTCGCGTTCCGGCGTGTTGCCGCGCGGACGTGTGCCCGCGAGCGGCCGGATCGTAACGATCTGGTCTTCGCCGCGTTTTTCCTGGCGCACGAGAATTTCCGGCGATGCGCCCACCACGTGGAAGTCGCCGAAGTTGTAGTAGTACATGTACGGCGACGGATTCAGCGAACGCAGCGCGCGGTACAGCGAAAGCGGGTTGTCGCGATACGGCTTGGTGAGACGCTGTCCGACCTGCACCTGCATCAGTTCGCCGGCTGCGATGTATTCCTTGGCCTTGCGCACGGCGGTCAGGTAGTCGTCTTTCTTGAACTCGCGATAGGTTTCGGTGCGCACGCTCGCCGACGTCACGGGCGGCTGAACCGTGGTGCGCAACCGCTGGCGCAGGTCGCGCAGACGCTGCTTCGCCTTCGTATAAGCCTCCGGCGTGGCGGGATCGGCGTAGACGATCAGGTAGAGCTTGCCCGCGAGGTTGTCGATGACGGCCACTTCCTCGGTGAGCAGCAACTGGATGTCGGGCATGCCCAGGTCGTCCGGCGGTGCCGTGTGGGCGAGCTTCTTCTCGATGTAGCGCACGGCGTCGTAGCCGAAGTAGCCTGCAAGACCGCCGCAGAAGCGCGGCAGGCCCGGACGCTGCGCTACCTTGAAGCGCGCCTGGAACGCCGCGATGAATTCGAGCGGATCGCCTTCGTGCGTTTCGACAACCTCGCCGTCGCGCACCACTTCCGACACGCCGTTGCGTGTGCGTACGAGCGTGCGCGCGGGCAGGCCGATGAACGAGTAGCGCCCGAAGCGCTCGCCGCCCACCACCGATTCGAGCAGGAACGAATTGGCGCCGGCGCGTTCGGTCTGCGCGAGCTTCAGGTAGAGCGAGAGCGGTGTTTCGAGGTCGGCGAGCGCCTCGGCGATGAGCGGAATGCGGTTGTAGCCCTCGTTGGCGAGAGACTGGAATTCGAGTTCGGTCATGTTCCGATCCTGTTCATACTGGCGGCCGGTCGACGGGCCTGGTCTGGGGCGTTGCGTTGCCGGCGTGGGGCAGGCGTTTTGCCTGCGGAACCGGCGCTGCGGGCAGTCCCGGCGATTCTCCGGCTCATTGGCGCGATCCTGTTCCGGCGCGGCGCGCGGCATACCGGGTAAGGGTACACGCTCGCGCGGCACGCACAGCCTGCAGGGGCCTGGCTATGACCCGAACGGCCGGAAGGGACTACGACGACAAGTTGGATAACGCGAGGGGACTGGCGTCCAGCGCAGCCCGAGGTGTGGAAGACCTCTGTACGACTAAGGCTGGATGGAACGCGCAACGAAGTAAAAAACAGCGCCGAAGACGAGCTTCAGCGTACCTCAGCAGAGGTTAGTGCGACCAGCGACGCCAGGGCCATGCTCCCCGGTCGATGCTGCTCAGACTCCGTTTTTTATTCAGAAACATGAGGAAGGACTGTTCAAGTCGGTGAATTGTGCGCCGCGATCGCCTTGGCGGCGTCGAGCAACGTGGCGACTATACCATCCGAATCGATTTTGTGTACAGGCTGGCCATGGTTGTAGCCGTAGGGCACGGTGAGCGTCGCCATGCCGGCCGCCCGGCCCGCGAGCGCATCGTTTTCCGAGTCGCCGATAGCCACCGCGACCTGCGGCGCCACGCCGAGCGCGGTGCACGCCGTCAGCATGGGCAGCGGATCGGGCTTTTTACGCGCCACGCTGTCGCCGCCCAGGATCACGCTGAAGTAGTCGAAGAGGCCATATTGCCGCAGCAGTTCGATGGCGAAACGGTGCGGCTTGTTGGTGACGCAGGCGAGCTTCAGGCCGGCGTCGCGCATCGCGACAAGGCCCGCTTCCACTTCGGGATAGAGCCGCGTGTAACGGCCGTTGATGCGTGCGTACTCGTCCTGGTAGAGCGCGAGAGCTTCGTCGAAGCGGCTTTGCGCTTCGTCTTCGGCGAAGCGCGGCGCGAGCACGCTGCGGATCAGATGCTCCGAGCCCTTGCCGACGTAGCCGACCACTTCCTCGCGCGAGGTTTCTTCCGCGTCGAGCTGCGCCAGCATGCCGTTGAGGCCCGCGGCGAAGTCGTCGGCCGTATCGACCATCGTGCCGTCGAGGTCGATGATCGCGGCTTCGATGCGCGGCGCCGTGAAGGTAGGCGCGCGCATTACTGGCCGTGCTTCACGGTGGCGAGCGCGCCGCGCATGTCGTCGATGACGGCGCGGTAGTCGGGCTTGCCGAAGATCGCCGAGCCGGCCACGAAGGTGTCCGCTCCGGCTGCCGCGATTTCCGCGATGTTGTCCACCTTCACGCCGCCGTCCACCTCGAGGTGAATCTCGCGGCCGGTCTTGTCGCGATAGGCGTCGATGCGGCGGCGTGCCTCGCGCAGCTTGTTGAGCGCTTCGGGAATGAACGACTGGCCGCCGAAGCCCGGGTTCACCGACATGATCAGCACGAGGTCGACCCGGTCCATCACGTGGTCGAGGTAGTTGAGCGGCGTGGCCGGGTTGAACACGAGGCCCGCCTTGCAGCCGTGATCGCGGATCAGCGAGAGCGTGCGGTCGATGTGGTCCGAACCTTCGGGATGGAAGCTGATCAGATTCGCGCCGGCCTTGGCGAAGTCGGGCACGATGCGGTCGACGGGGCGCACCATCAGATGCACGTCGATCGGCACCTGGACGTGCGGGCGAATTGCCTCGCACACGAGCGGGCCGATCGTCAGGTTGGGCACGTAGTGGTTGTCCATCACGTCGAAGTGAATCCAGTCGGCGCCGGCGGCGACAACGTTGCGGACTTCTTCGCCGAGCCGCGCGAAGTCTGCGGACAGGATGCTGGGAGCGATGCGGAATTGCGTCATGACGTGATGGGAAAGGGCGAATCGAAAGGCGTCATTTTACCGTTGCGCGGGCGGCGGGGCAGGGAAGGAGGGCGGACGTGCCCCGGCGGCGACGGACCGTGGCGGATCGTGGCGGGCCCCGGCGGTGAGCGCGGTAGAAATGCCGCTGGCCTTGCCTGCCGCGCTTATCTCGCCGTTCTGCCCGCTGTTTTGTCCGGTTGCGGGGCGTGGCGGCATCAAGCAGAATGCGAAACCAGATCGAATCTGCCGCCGCAGCCCGCCGGGCCAGTCCCGCCAAGACGTTGCGGCAGGCGGCGCCGGGCACGCTCCCGGCTTCTTCACCACACCGGAATCAGGATGAGCCAGTACGAATTCAGCGTATCGGCGCAGGTGCGCTACCTTCCCGAAGAGTCGGACCCGGATCGCCGCCAGTACGCGTTCGCTTACACGCTCACCATCCGCAACACGGGACAGGTGACGGCCCAGTTGATTGCGCGCCACTGGGTGATCACCGACAGCGACAATCACGTGCAGGAAGTGAAGGGGCTTGGCGTGGTCGGGCAGCAGCCGTTGCTCAAGGCTGGCGAGCAGTTCGAGTACACGAGCTGGGCGGTGATCGCCACGCCGGTGGGCACGATGCGCGGAGAGTACTTCTGCGTGGCGGAAGACGGTGAACGGTTCGACGCGACCGTTCCGGAATTCGTGTTGCGCATGCCGCGCACGCTGCATTGAAGGGCGGCCCGCAGCGCAGCGTGCCGACTAGTTGCGTGGTTTGTCGTGCTCGGCGCGCTTATGCTTCTTCTTGCCCGACGCGGTCCAGACAACGATGAAGATCAAGAGGAACAGCGCGAGGAGCGACTCCAGCGCGAAAACGAGCATGGGGTATTCGTCGAACAGATCGGACATGGCGGCTTCCATCAAGAGCAGGCATTGTATGCGGTTTGCCCAGCGTGCCGCGCAGTGGGCCGGCGCGGTTTCGATCGCGGTCTTGCTGGCCTCGTGCGGCGGGCGTCCGCCGCTGAAGACGGCACCGCCCACGGGCGCCGCGATCGTCCCCGGCCAGATTGCGGCGACGCGCCTCACGCCCGTGGCCTGGCAACAGGTGGCAGGCTGGGAGGACGATTCGCTGATCGGCGTGACGGCTGCGCTGCGGCAGAACTGCACGCGGCTCGCGCGCGATTCGCGCTGGCAACGCGTCTGCGCCGCCGCAGCGCAGATCGACGATCTCGACGTGACGACCGCCCGCAAATTCTTCGAAACGTATTTCACGCCGTTCCAGTTTTCGAACAACGACGGCACGCTCGATGGTCTCGTGACTGGCTACTACGAACCACTGCTGCGCGGCTCGCGTACGCGTCACGGCGTGTACCAGACGGCGCTCTACCGCTGGCCCGCGAGCGTGCGGCCGGGTGCTGCGCTGCCGTCGCGCGCGCAACTCGAGCGCTCGGGCATCCTGAACGGCAACGAACTGGTGTGGGTCGACGACCCCATCGAAGCGTTCTTCCTGCAGGTGCAGGGCTCCGGTCGAATCGTGATGGAAGACGGCAGCGTGATGCGCGTGGGCTACGGCGGTACGAACAACCAGCCGTACAAGTCCATTGGACGCTGGTTGTTGGACCGCGGCGAGATCACGCCCGCGCAGGCCACCATGCAGGGCATCAAGGCCTGGGCGCGCGCGAATCCGTCTCGCGTCGATGCGCTGCTCGATACCAATCCGCGCTTCGTATTTTTCCGCGAGATGCCTTCGGCCGAAGGCATGGCGCAGGGCGGTGCCGATGGTCCGGTGGGTGCGCTCGGCGTGCCGCTCACACCGGAGCGCTCCATCGCGGTGGACCCCTCGTCTATCCCGCTCGGCACACCGGTGTTTCTTCAGACCACGCGGCCCATGACTAACGCGCCGCTGAATCGCCTCGTGTTTGCGCAGGACACGGGTACGGCAATCAAAGGCGGCGTGCGGGCCGACTACTTCTGGGGCCTTGGCGACGAGGCCGGCGACCTGGCCGGCAGGATGAAGCAGACGGGCAGGATGTGGCTGCTGTTTCCCAACGCGGATGCTGCGGCGGTGGCGGCGCGGTAAAGCCCGGCGGCTTGCCGCTTCCCGTGCCTGCACCACCACCGGCCACCACCGGCCGGTCTGCCGGTTCACTCAGCGGCTGGCGTGCCGTTTATCCACTACGCGCCGCGCCTTTCCAACCGAGCGCTCGATTCCATTCACGGCTAGCACGTTGACCACCGCGCTCACGCCGATCAACGCCTTGATGTCGTAGGTGAGCGCTTCTTTCGCAGCTCGCAGAACGGTGGAGTCGGGCGCAGTCTCCGGGCACGGCTCGACGTTGACCGTCATGACGTCGAGCGGTCCTTCCTTGGTCAGCACGATCTGGTAATACGGCGCGAGCGCGTGCTGCTTCAACAGCAGCTCCTCGATCTGCGTCGGGAATACGTTGACGCCGCGGATGATCATCATGTCGTCCGAGCGGCCCGTGATCTTTTCCATGCGGCGCATGGTGCGCGCGGTGCCGGGAAGTAGACGTGTGAGGTCGCGCGTGCGGTAACGGACGATGGGCAGCGCTTCCTTGGTGAGCGAGGTGAAGACGAGTTCGCCGAATTCGCCTTCGGGCAGCACTTCGCCTGTTTCCGGGTCGATGATCTCGGGGTAGAAATGGTCTTCCCAGATCGTCGGGCCATCCTTGGTTTCGACACATTCCGACGCAACGCCCGGCCCAATGACTTCCGATAGGCCGTAGATGTCCACGGCCTCGATGCCCATGCGTTCTTCAATGGCCTTGCGCATGTCGTTGGTCCAAGGCTCGGCGCCGAAGATGCCGATGCGCAGCGAACATTTCGCCGGGTCCACGCCTTGCCGTTCGAGTTCGTCGGCGATGGAGAGCATGTAGCTCGGCGTCACCATGATGATGTCGGGTTTGAAGTCCTGAATCAGCTGCACCTGCTTTTCGGTCTGGCCGCCGCCAAACGGGATGACCGTGAGGCCCGCGCGTTCGGCACCGTAGTGTGCGCCGAGGCCGCCTGTGAAGAGCCCGTAGCCGTAACTCACGTGCACCTTGTCGCCGCGCCGTGCGCCGGCCGCGCGGATCGAACGGGCGACGAGTCCGGCCCAGGTATCGATATCGCGCGCCGTATAGCCGACTACGGTCGGTTTGCCGGTGGTGCCCGACGATGCATGAATTCGCGCGATCTGATCCTGAGGCACCGCGAACATCCCGAACGGGTAGTTGTCCCGCAGATCCTGCTTGGTCGTGAACGGAAAGCGCGCGAGGTCGGCGAGCGTTTTGAGCTCCGCGGGGTGTACCCCTGCTTCGTCAAACTTGCGCCGGTACACCGGCGAGTTTTCGTAGGCGTGCGCGAGCGACCATTTCAGCCGCGACAGCTGCAATGCGGCGAGTTCGTCGCGGCTCGCCGTTTCAATGGGGTCGAGCGGCAGCGGGGTAGTCATCGATGTCTCCTGGGTGCTTTATGAATAGTAGGCGGCTCGTGCGGCGAAACAATCAGCACAGGGCCCGTTGTGTGCGGCGGGCCTGGATGGGCTGATTCGGTTCGGCCTCGCTGCGTTATTCGGGAACCGGTATGACCTGGCCGCGAATCTGTGCGGACTTGCCGCGAAACATCGCGACGGTTTCGCCCGCGCGGTTCGTCACGCGAATGTCGTAGATGCCCGTGCGTCCGTTCAGCACCTGTTCCGTTGCTTCGGCGGTCAGGACTTCGTCGGGTTGCACAGGCCGCAGGAATTCAATCGAACAGCCAGACGCGACTGTGCTGATGTTGTACGAGTTGCAGGCGAACGCAAAGGTAGAGTCGGCGAGCGTGAAGATGAGGCCGCCGTGGCAGATGCGATGTCCATTGAGGAAGTCGGGCCGCACGGTCATGCGCATGCGCGCGTAGCCGGCTCGTACTTCCAGCAATTCGAGGCCGAGCGCGCGGCTGCATGCGTCGGCTTCGTACATCGACTGGGCGGTGGCGAGGGCGAGTTCGTCGGGCGTCATGGGCGGGTGCGGGTAATGAATTGAGGACATGTCAGCGGCCCTGGAAGCGCGGCGCGCGTTTTTCCATGAAGGCTTGTACGCCTTCCATGTAGTCGTGCGAGTTGCCCAGTTCGCGCTGCAGGTCGCGTTCCAGGTCCAGTTGCTGCTCGAGGGTATGCCCCGAGCCCTGCCGCATGGCCTGCCTCGTGGCGACGATGGCACGCGTGGGCTGTTGGGCAAGTTCTGTGGCCAGGCGAATGGCCGCGGACGGCAAATCGGCGTCGTCGACGGCTTGCCAGATGAGCCCCCAGGTTTCGGCCTTTTCGGCGCCGAGGCGCTCGCCCGTCATGGCGAGCCCGAGCGCGCGCGCCATGCCGACCCGCTGTGGCAGAAACCAGGTGCCGCCCGAGTCCGGTACGAGGCCGATTTTCACGAATGCCTGGATGAAGCTTGCGGATCTTGCGGCCAGCACGATGTCGCAAGCGAGCGCGAGGTTCGCGCCGGCGCCGGCAGCGGTTCCGTTGACGGCAGCGACGACGGGCATCGGCAGTGACTGGATTTTTTTCACGAGCGGGTTGAAGTGCTCTTCGATCAGGGCGCCGAGGTCGGTCATGGCGCCGGGCGTGAAGTCCAGATCGGCGAGATCCTGCCCGGCACAGAACGCGCGGCCCGCGCCCGTCAGAATGAGTGCGCGAGCGTTGGCACCCATCACTTCGTCGAGCGCGCCTGTCACTTCGAGATGCATGGCCCGCGTAAAGCTGTTGAGCTTGTCCGGCCGGTTCAGTGTGAGCGTTGCAACGTGCGTGGATGCGTCGAATTCGACGCGGATCGCTTCGTAGGACATCGGTTGCCTCCTTGTCTCCGCTGCGTTGGCTGTGGCGTCCTGGTGCCGTTAAATGCGTTCGATGGCAAGCGCAATGCCCTGACCGACGCCGATGCACATGGTGCAGAGCGCGAAGCGGCCCGCCGTGCGTTCCAGTTGGTGAAGGGCGGTGGTGACGAGCCGCGCGCCTGATGCCCCGAGCGGATGACCCAGCGCAATCGCCCCGCCGTTTGGATTGACACGGGGATCGTCATCGCGAAGGCCGAGAAGGCGCAATACGGCGAGACCCTGCGACGCAAAGGCTTCGTTGAGTTCGATGACGTCGAATTGATCGAGCGAGAGCCCGGTTTGGGCGAGCAGCTTTTTGGTGGCGGGCGCGGGGCCGATGCCCATGATGCGCGGCTCCACACCGGCCGTCGCCATACCGATGACCCGCGCGCGCCGGCGCAACCCG
Source organism: Paraburkholderia sp. A1RI_3L (assembly GCF_048957895.1). Classification (NCBI taxonomy): domain Bacteria; kingdom Pseudomonadati; phylum Pseudomonadota; class Betaproteobacteria; order Burkholderiales; family Burkholderiaceae; genus Paraburkholderia; species Paraburkholderia sp. A1RI_3L. The sequence goes on along the minus strand of NZ_JARCHA010000001.1, from coordinate 52,535 downwards.
TACTGGTCGGCGGCCTTGGCGCTGGCGAGCAGCAATGCACACGCGCCGTCGTTCACGCCCGACGCGTTGCCGGCCGTTACCGTACCGTCGGGCCGGACGACGCCTTTCAGTTTGGCAAGCGCTTCCAGCGTCGTGCTGCGTAGGTGTTCATCCAGGCTCACGCGTATCGGGTCGCCCTTTTTCTGCGGGATTTCGACCGGGACGATTTCTTCGGCGAGCGTGCCATCTTGTTGGGCGCGTGCGGCCTTTTGCTGGCTGCGTAGTGCGAAGGCGTCCTGGTCGGCGCGACTGATGCCGAACTGCACCGCCACGTTTTCGGCGGTTTCGGGCATGGAGTCCACGCCATATTCGCGTTTCATCCACTCATTGACGAAGCGCCAGCCGATGGTCGTGTCGTAGATCTTTGCTTCGCGGGCAAAGGCCGACGCAGCCTTGCCCATCACGAAAGGCGCGCGGGTCATGCTTTCTACGCCACCCGCAATCATGAGTTGCGCCTCGCCTGCCTTGATGGCTCGGGCGGCGCTGCCCACGGCGTCGAGGCCCGACCCGCAGAGCCGGTTCAGCGTGCCGCCGGGCACATCGACCGGCAGGCCGGCAAGCAGCGCTGCCATGCGCGCGACGTTCCGGTTGTCTTCGCCGGCCTGGTTGGCGCAGCCGTACAGTACGTCGTCGATTGTTTGCCATGCCACGCCGGGATTGCGCGCGATGAGCGCCTTGATGGGCACGGCAGCGAGGTCGTCGGCGCGCACGTCCTTGAGGGCGCCGCCATAGCGGCCAAACGGTGTGCGGATTGCGTCGCAGATGAAGGCGTCGGTCATCGTGGGTTCATTCCTGCGTGAGCGCGAACCGGGCAAGGCGCCAGTTCGTCGGCTCGTTCATATTAGGGAGCCTGTATAGGGAGCCCGTAGCGCGCGGGCTATTCGGCCGGATGGCCTAGGCCGTCTTGCCGACTTCCGCAGTCGGTGCTTTGGGTTCAACATGAACCCGGCTTTGAACGACGCGGAATCGGTTCGCGACGAAAGCCGCGTCGGTCAGGGCGGCGTTGGCGGCGGGATTGGCCCCAGTGCCGTGGAAATCCGAGAACGCCGCAGACTGGTTGACGAATACGCCGCCCGTCAGATTGATCGAGAGAGCAACGCCGCCTTCGATCGAAGCCTCTTGCGCTGCTTCGATCACGGCGTCGTCGGTGCTGTATACGGAGAGCGTCAACGCGCCGTGATCGCGTGCAATGGACCCCGCGAGTTCGAGCGACTGCGCGGTGGAGTCGGTGGCGATGACGAACGCGATGGGCCCGAACCATTCGTGGGTGAACGTTGCGGCGTCCTTTGCGGCATCGAGCTGAAGGACGAGCGGCGTGCAGACGCGGGCTTCGGGAAACTGAGGATGTTCGAGCGCTCGGCTGTCCACCAACAAGCGGCCGAGCTTGCGCGCTTCATCGATGCGGCGCTTGACGCCCTCGTTCTGGATGGCGCCCAGCACCTCGACCGCCCGCGCGGGATCGGCAACGAGCTTCTCGACGGCTGACGTTATCGCAGCGGCCGCGTCGTCGAAGCTCAACGTTCCCTCGGCGGTCCGGATGCCGTTGCGCGGGATGTAAATGTTTTGGGGCGCCGTACACATCTGACCGGAGTAAAGCGCGAGCGAGAAGGCGATGTTGCGCGTGGCTGCCTTGATGTCGTCGACTGAGTCGATCACGACCTGGTTGACACCGGCCTTCTCGGTGAAGACGTGTGCTTGCGGCGCGTGCCGCTCGAGCCATGTGCCGTTTTGCGTGCTGCCCGTGAAGTCGATCAGTTTGATTTCGGGGCGTTGAGCCAGCGCCTGGACGAGCGCGCCATCGTCGGGAGCCGTGGCGAGCAGCGTGACGACATTTGGGTCGAAGCCCGCTTCGCGCAGCACGTCGCGCGCGATGCGTACGGTGATGGCAAGCGGCAGAATCGCGCCCGGATGGGGCTTGACGATGACCGTGTTGCCAGTCGCCAGGTCGGCGAACAGGCCTGGGTAGCCGTTCCAGGTCGGAAACGTGCAGCAGCCGAGGACAAGACCCGTGCCGCGCGGGACGATCGTATAGCGCTTGTGCATCGCGAGCGGCGGGTTCTTGCCTTGTGGCTTTTCCCAGTAGGCGGTGGCCGGAATGCGGCGCAGCTGGTCCCACGCGTATGCGACCGCTTCGAGCGCACGGTCCTGTGCGTGGGGGCCGCCTGCCTGGAACGCCATCATGAAGGCTTGCCCGGTCGTATGCATGACGCTATGAGCGATTTCGAAGCTTGCGCGATTCAGCCGGACGAGAATTTCGAGGCTCACTCCGACCCATGCCGTCGGGCCTGCATCGCGCCAGCTCTTCTGTGCGCTGGCGGCCGCTGCGATCAACTGGTCCGGCTCGGAACGGGGGTAACGAATACCGAGGGCAAAACCGAATGGAGAAGCTTCGCTGCCGACGGTATCGCCCGTCGAGGGCTGGTCCAGCGGGAAGGCCCGATTCAGGTGGGCCTTGAATGCCGCTTCACCGTCCGCACTCGCCGTTTCCCCGTACACTTTGGGGCTGGGCATTTCGGCGAACGGACTCCAGTAGCCGCGTGTCCCGATGGCGGTCAGCGCCTTTTGAAGCGTGGCTTCGTGTCTGCTGAAGAGCGGGTGTGTCATGGCGGGCGAAAGAAGATAGGCGTTAGATGAGTCCGTGTCAATTAATTGACCGACCGGTTGGTTGGCAAATGTTAGCATCAATCAAATTTCTGCGCGAAACGTTTTGTTCGCGCGTCACTTTGAAAACGGAGGACGCATGGCATACGAAAACATCCTGGTGGAAACCCGCGGCAGGGTGGGTCTCGTTACGTTGAATCGACCTAAGGCATTGAACGCACTCAACGACGCGCTCATGGATGAACTGGGCGAGGCGCTGCGCACTTTCGATGCGGACGAAGGCATTGGCGCGATCGTGGTGACGGGTAGCGAGAAAGCATTCGCGGCCGGTGCGGACATCGGCATGATGGCCACGTATAGCTTCATGGACGTCTACAAAGGCGACTACATCACGCGGAACTGGGAGAGCGTGCGATCGATCCGCAAGCCGATCATTGCGGCTGTGGCGGGTTTTGCGCTTGGCGGCGGGTGCGAGCTGGCGATGATGTGCGACATCATTTTTGCTGCTGATACGGCGAAGTTCGGGCAACCGGAGATCAAGCTGGGCATCATGCCGGGTGCGGGCGGCACACAGCGCTTGCCGCGCGCTGTGTCGAAGGCAAAGGCGATGGACATGTGCCTCACGGCACGCTTCATGGATGCTGAAGAGGCGGAGCGGGCAGGCCTTGTATCGCGGGTGATTCCGGCTGCGTCGTTGATCGACGAGGCGATGGCGGCGGCAACCACGATCGCGGAAATGCCTTTGCAGGCTGTGATGATGGTGAAGGAGTCGGTCAATCGGGCATACGAGACGACGCTGGCCGAAGGCGTTCACTTCGAACGCCGGCTTTTCCATTCGTTGTTCGCGACAGAAGACCAGAAGGAAGGCATGGCGGCGTTCGTGGAGAAGCGCAAGCCGGTGTTCAAACACCGTTAAAGGTGCCGCCTAAAAAAACTGCTTGCCACGGGCGCGGGAGGTGACTAGAATCTCGCTCTTTCGCGCTCCGGGAAACGGGGCGCGGGGAGACGGGAAGGCCCGCGTGGCGGGGCGTTCCGGGCGATGGTGGTGAAGTTGGCGGGTTGGGAAGTGGTAAAAAACTGGTAAAAAACCTGTTGACGGCTGACCCGGAAGTCTTCATAATCTCGTTTCTCTGCTGCTGATGCAGCGACGCAGGCGGTGCTGGAGGGAAGTGACTCTGGTGGCGGTGCGAACGATCTTTAAAAACTTACAGCCGATAAGTGTGGGCGCTTGATGGCGGCGTGCCCCGGTGACGTTATGTTGCCGGGCAAGCAAAGGTATCAAGAGTCTCACACGGTAAGGAATAGGAAGTGAAGCAATTCACGACCTGTCAGTACCGAGTTGAGCGACCTGTCCGGAGACGGACAGAGACAGTAACAGGTTTGAACTGAAGAGTTTGATCCTGGCTCAGATTGAACGCTGGCGGCATGCCTTACACATGCAAGTCGGACGGCAGCGCGGGCTTCGGCCTGGCGGCGAGTGGCGAACGGGTGAGTAATACATCGGAACGTATCCTGGAGTGGGGGATAGCCCGGCGAAAGCCGGATTAATACCGCATACGCTCTGAGGAGGAAAGCGGGGGACCTTCGGGCCTCGCGCTCAAGGGGCGGCCGATGGCGGATTAGGTAGTTGGTGGGGTAAAGGCCTACCAAGCCGACGATCCGTAGCTGGTCTGAGAGGACGACCAGCCACACTGGGACTGAGACACGGCCCAGACTCCTACGGGAGGCAGCAGTGGGGAATTTTGGACAATGGGGGCAACCCTGATCCAGCAATGCCGCGTGTGTGAAGAAGGCCTTCGGGTTGTAAAGCACTTTTGTCCGGAAAGAAATCATCGGGGCCAATACCCCTGGTGGATGACGGTACCGGAAGAATAAGCACCGGCTAACTACGTGCCAGCAGCCGCGGTAATACGTAGGGTGCGAGCGTTAATCGGAATTACTGGGCGTAAAGCGTGCGCAGGCGGTGCTGTAAGACCGATGTGAAATCCCCGGGCTTAACCTGGGAACTGCATTGGTGACTGCAGCGCTGGAGTATGGCAGAGGGGGGTGGAATTCCACGTGTAGCAGTGAAATGCGTAGAGATGTGGAGGAACACCGATGGCGAAGGCAGCCCCCTGGGCCAATACTGACGCTCATGCACGAAAGCGTGGGGAGCAAACAGGATTAGATACCCTGGTAGTCCACGCCCTAAACGATGTCAACTGGTTGTTGGGGATTCATTTCCTTAGTAACGTAGCTAACGCGTGAAGTTGACCGCCTGGGGAGTACGGTCGCAAGATTAAAACTCAAAGGAATTGACGGGGACCCGCACAAGCGGTGGATGATGTGGATTAATTCGATGCAACGCGAAAAACCTTACCTACCCTTGACATGTACGGAACCCTGCCGAGAGGTGGGGGTGCCCGAAAGGGAGCCGTAACACAGGTGCTGCATGGCTGTCGTCAGCTCGTGTCGTGAGATGTTGGGTTAAGTCCCGCAACGAGCGCAACCCTTGTCCCCAGTTGCTACGCAAGAGCACTCCGGGGAGACTGCCGGTGACAAACCGGAGGAAGGTGGGGATGACGTCAAGTCCTCATGGCCCTTATGGGTAGGGCTTCACACGTCATACAATGGTCGGAACAGAGGGTTGCGAAGCCGCGAGGTGGAGCCAATCCCAGAAAACCGATCGTAGTCCGGATTGCAGTCTGCAACTCGACTGCATGAAGCTGGAATCGCTAGTAATCGCGGATCAGCATGCCGCGGTGAATACGTTCCCGGGTCTTGTACACACCGCCCGTCACACCATGGGAGTGGGTTTTGCCAGAAGTGGCTAGTCTAACCGCAAGGAGGACGGTCACCACGGCAGGATTCATGACTGGGGTGAAGTCGTAACAAGGTAGCCGTATCGGAAGGTGCGGCTGGATCACCTCCTTTCCAGAGCAGCGCGTCCAAAGTCAGAGCGCTCACACTTGTCGGCTGTATGAATGACAGACTCAGGGGTCTGTAGCTCAGTCGGTTAGAGCACCGTCTTGATAAGGCGGGGGTCGTTGGTTCGAATCCAACCAGACCCACCAACTTTGTCTGTGACGGGCAGTCCCCTGCAGGAGTCGGTGAGGGGGGCATAGCTCAGCTGGGAGAGCACCTGCTTTGCAAGCAGGGGGTCGTCGGTTCGATCCCGTCTGCCTCCACCAGTCCCCAGCGCGCAGTGTCGGTGAGACACGGGTACTGCGCCCTGGCGACTGCCAGCCAGACGGCATGAGGTTGATGTCGCTGTCGTTCTTTAACAATCAGGAAGCAGCAGTAATTTGACTGATGCGAAAGCGCCTTGTGAGATGGGCGTGAGTAGGTCAGTCAGGGTTGTGATTGTATCGAAAGTATCTCAGGGCCATCGAAGGATGGCATTGGAATACGGCACAACGCTAAAACTCAACCTGTAGCGGTCGAGGTCTGTTCCCTGTGTGGGAAGAGACACACCCGTTATAGGGTCAAGCGAACAAGTGCATGTGGTGGATGCCTTGGCGATCACAGGCGATGAAGGACGCGGTAGCCTGCGAAAAGCTCCGGGGAGCTGGCAAACAAGCTTTGATCCGGAGATGTCCGAATGGGGAAACCCACTCCTTCTGGAGTATCCGTGGCTGAATACATAGGCCATGTGAAGCGAACGCGGCGAACTGAAACATCTAAGTAGCCGCAGGAAAAGAAATCAACCGAGATTCCCAGAGTAGTGGCGAGCGAAATGGGAGCAGCCTGTACTCTTTATCTGAACTGTTAGCCAAACGCTCTGGAAAGTGCGGCCATAGCGGGTGATAGCCCCGTAGGCGAAAACAGGTTGGAAGAACTGGGTGTACGACAAGTAGGGCGGGACACGTGAAATCCTGTCTGAAGATGGGGGGACCATCCTCCAAGGCTAAATACTCGTGATCGACCGATAGTGAACCAGTACCGTGAGGGAAAGGCGAAAAGAACCCCGGGAGGGGAGTGAAACAGATCCTGAAACCGCATGCATACAAACAGTCGGAGCCTCGAAAGGGGTGACGGCGTACCTTTTGTATAATGGGTCAGCGACTTACATTCAGTGGCGAGCTTAACCGTATAGGGCAGGCGTAGCGAAAGCGAGTCCGAACAGGGCGTCCAGTCGCTGGGTGTAGACCCGAAACCAGGTGATCTATCCATGGCCAGGCTGAAGGTGCGGTAACACGTACTGGAGGGCCGAACCCACTGACGTTGAAAAGTCAGGGGATGAGCTGTGGATAGGGGTGAAAGGCTAAACAAACCTGGAAATAGCTGGTTCTCTCCGAAAACTATTTAGGTAGTGCCTCGTGTATCACCTTCGGGGGTAGAGCACTGTCATGGTTGAGGGGTCCATTGCGGATTACCTCGCCATAGCAAACTCCGAATACCGAAGAGTGCAATCACGGGAGACAGACATCGGGTGCTAACGTCCGGTGTCAAGAGGGAAACAACCCAGACCGCCAGCTAAGGTCCCCAAACATGGCTAAGTGGGAAACGAAGTGGGAAGGCTAAAACAGTCAGGAGGTTGGCTTAGAAGCAGCCACCCTTTAAAGAAAGCGTAATAGCTCACTGATCGAGTCGTCCTGCGCGGAAGATGTAACGGGGCTAAGCCATGTACCGAAGCTGCGGATGCGAGCTTGCTCGCATGGTAGGAGAGCGTTCCGTAAGCCTGCGAAGGTGCACCGGAAGGTGTGCTGGAGGTATCGGAAGTGCGAATGCTGACATGAGTAGCGATAAAGGGGGTGAAAGGCCCCCTCGCCGTAAGCCCAAGGTTTCCTACGCAACGTTCATCGGCGTAGGGTGAGTCGGCCCCTAAGGCGAGGCAGAAATGCGTAGCTGATGGGAAGCAGGTCAAGATTCCTGCACCGGCGTGAAATGCGATGGGGGGACGGATCGCGGAAGGTTGTCCGGGTGTTGGAAGTCCCGGTCGCTGCATTGGAGAAGGTGCCCTGGCAAATCCGGGCACGCAATTCAAGGGTGTGGCGCGAGCTTCTTCGGAAGCGAAGCAACTGGAAGGGGTTCCAGGAAAAGCCTCTAAGCTTCAGTTTCACGTTGACCGTACCGCAAACCGACACAGGTGGGCGAGATGAGTATTCTAAGGCGCTTGAGAGAACTCGGGAGAAGGAACTCGGCAAACTGGTACCGTAACTTCGGGATAAGGTACGCCCTGGTAGCTTGACCGGCCTGCGCCGGAAGGGTGAAGGGGTTGCAATAAACTGGTGGCTGCGACTGTTTAATAAAAACACAGCACTCTGCAAACACGAAAGTGGACGTATAGGGTGTGACGCCTGCCCGGTGCCGGAAGATTAAATGATGGGGTGCAAGCTCTTGATTGAAGTCCCGGTAAACGGCGGCCGTAACTATAACGGTCCTAAGGTAGCGAAATTCCTTGTCGGGTAAGTTCCGACCTGCACGAATGGCGTAACGATGGCCACACTGTCTCCTCCCGAGACTCAGCGAAGTTGAAGTGTTTGTGATGATGCAATCTACCCGCGGCTAGACGGAAAGACCCCATGAACCTTTACTGCAGCTTTGCATTGGACTTTGAACCGGTCTGTGTAGGATAGGTGGGAGGCTGTGAAGCGTGGACGCCAGTCTGCGTGGAGCCAACCTTGAAATACCACCCTGGCTTGTTTGAGGTTCTAACCCAGGTCCGTGAATCCGGATCGGGGACAGTGCATGGCAGGCAGTTTGACTGGGGCGGTCTCCTCCCAAAGCGTAACGGAGGAGTACGAAGGTACGCTAGGTACGGTCGGAAATCGTGCTGATAGTGCAATGGCATAAGCGTGCTTGACTGCGAGACCGACAAGTCGAGCAGGTGCGAAAGCAGGTCATAGTGATCCGGTGGTTCTGTATGGAAGGGCCATCGCTCAACGGATAAAAGGTACTCTGGGGATAACAGGCTGATACCGCCCAAGAGTTCATATCGACGGCGGTGTTTGGCACCTCGATGTCGGCTCATCTCATCCTGGGGCTGTAGCCGGTCCCAAGGGTATGGCTGTTCGCCATTTAAAGAGGTACGTGAGCTGGGTTTAAAACGTCGTGAGACAGTTTGGTCCCTATCTGCCGTGGGCGCTGGAAGTTTGAGGGGGCCTGCTCCTAGTACGAGAGGACCGGAGTGGACGAACCTCTGGTGTACCGGTTGTCACGCCAGTGGCATCGCCGGGTAGCTATGTTCGGAAGAGATAACCGCTGAAAGCATCTAAGCGGGAAACTCGCCTCAAGATGAGACTTCCCCGGGGCTTCGAGCCCCTTGAAGGGTCGTTCAAGACCAGGACGTTGATAGGCCGGGTGTGGAAGCGCAGTAATGCGTTAAGCTAACCGGTACTAATTGCCCGTAAGGCTTGATCCTATAACCGGTGTGTTTCAGCACACCGCTACAGTTGCGCGTTGTGCCCAGTCACAACCCCACAGTTACATACGCTGCTTCCCGATTGGCTGCGCCGCAGCCGGGCCTCATACCGGCCCCGCCCACGCGACGCAGCAACCCGTCATGCCTGATGACCATAGCGAGTCGGTCCCACCCCTTCCCATCCCGAACAGGACCGTGAAACGACTCCACGCCGATGATAGTGCGGATTGCCCGTGTGAAAGTAGGTAATCGTCAGGCTCCTTACCCCGCAAAGACCCCGCCACCCATATGGCGGGGTCTTCTGCTTTGGGCCAGCGCTTCCCTCCTGAACCACGCCTCGACCAATCCCCACTGGCAGCCCCAAAACCTCCCGCATCTCCAGCCCCAGCAAGCCCATACCAAGGCGAAACCATCCGCGCCTCGTAGGTCGCTTAGGTCCTTGAGGCACTATTAGCAGTTAAATCGGTCCGGAACGTTCACACACGCTGAGCGCTTACTCACTCGCATTGCAATAGAAACTGTGTGGCTAGCCGCACCCAATAGGTCGCGCCTACCGGAAGCAGTGCGTCGTTGAAGTCGTAGCTCGCGTTGTGCAGCATACAAGGCCCGACGCCATGTCCTGCTTCCCGATGCCCGCCGTCTCCATTCCCGAGGAATGCATAGCAACCGGGTTTGGCGAGCAACATGAAGGAAAAGTCCTCAGCACCCATGGTTGGCTCTACGTTGCTTTCGACATTTTCTGCCCCAACCACTTCTGTCATTACGCTGGCGGCAAATTGAGTTTCTTTGCTGCTATTCACCGTAGGCGGATAGTTGCGATGGAAGCTTATCGTCACGTCGCAGTCGTACGCTGCTGCCGTACTTTCCGCGATCTTCCGCAAGCGCGTTTCGATCAGATCCAGCGTTTCGGTCGTAAACGTTCGGACTGTGCCGGCTAGCCACGCGTCATCTGGAACAACGTTGACGGCGTCGCCAGCATGGATTTGAGTGATTGAAAGCACTGCCGTGTCGAGCGGCTTCTTGTTTCTCGTGACGATGCTTTGCAGACCGTTGGCGATCTGTACCGCAACGAACACAGGATCGCGGCCGTTGTGCGGAAGTGCCGCGTGAGACCCAACGCCCTTGATGTCGATGCGGAACTCGTTGCTCGACGCCATGATCGGTCCTTCCCTCACGCCGAAATGTCCTTCTGGTAGGCCGGGCCAGTTATGAATGCCGAACACCGCATCGACGGGAAACTTGATGAACAAGCCGTCGTCGATCATCGCCTGTGCGCCGGCTCCGCCTTCTTCGGCCGGTTGAAAGATAAACACGATCGTTCCATCAAACTCACCATGTTTTGCGAGGTGGCGAGCCGCGCCTAGCAGCATCGCGGTGTGCCCGTCGTGTCCGCAGGCGTGCATCTTCCCTTCGTTGCGAGACCGATGCGCGAAACTGTTGAGTTCATGTATCGGCAGGGCGTCCATATCGGCTCGCAGTCCAACAGAGCGCGTTCCGTTACCGCGCTTCAGGACGCCCACTACCCCCGTTTTGCCTAGGCCACGGTGAACCTCGATGCCCCACTCGGTCAATCTGTTTGCAACGAGGTCGGCTGTCCGTGTCTCCTCGTAGCGCAGCTCGGGGTGAGCGTGAATCGTTCGTCGAAGGGTTTGAATTTCGCCGCGCGCGGCCTCGATTTCGGGGATCAATCTCATGGCTTTCGTCTTGATGTCTCGTGAAGCGCGGCTGGCGCCGCGACAGATCGGACCATTCTACGCCCCACCGATTTTTCCGCCGGAATCCCCCTTGTGGCTGATCTGGCACGCGAGCAGAACGTAATAAAATCATCGCTTCGGTATTCGCAATACCTTCCGGGTCCGTCCATATGAATGCTCCAGCAGAATTTGCCCGCGCCGTTTGTCCTCATGATTGCCCCGATACCTGCGCGATGCGGGTCACCGTCGAAAATGGGCGCGCGATCAAGGTGGTGGGCGATCCGGATCATCCGCCCACACAAGGCGTGCTGTGCACGAAGGTGAGTCGATACGCGGAGCGCGTCCATCACCGTGATCGCTTGACGGTGCCAATGAAGCGGGTCGGCCGCAAGGGGGAAGGTCGTTTCGAGCCGGTCAGTTGGGACGAGGCTTACTCGATCGCTGCAGCCCGGCTCTCCGAAATTGCGGCCCGGGCGCCCGAAGCGATTCTTCCATACAGCTACGCGGGCACGATGGGACTCGTGCAGGGAGAGAGTATCGCCCAGCGCTTCTTTCACAAGCTCGGGGCGTCGCGGCTGGACCGCACCATTTGCTCGGCTGCCGGTGCGGCCGGTTTGCGCTATACCTATGGCGCCAGCATCGGCATGCACAGCGAGTTCTTCTCGGAAGCCGAGGTCATCCTGATCTGGGGCGGTAATCCTATCGCGTCGAACCTGCATGTATGGACACGCATGCAGGAGGCGAAGCGCAACGGCGCGAAGCTCATTGCGATCGACCCCTACCGCTCGCTGACCGCCGAAAAATGCCATCAGCACGTCCAGCTCAAGCCGGGCACGGACGCCGCGCTCGCGCTCGGTATGATGCACGTGCTGATCACCGAAGACCGGCTCGATCACGCGTACATCGGCGAGCACACACACGGATTCGAGCAACTGAAGGCCCGCGCCCTCAAGTGGACACCGGATCGCGCTGCCCGTGTGTGCGGTATCGAGGAGCAAACGGTCATTGACCTCGCGCGCGTCTATGGGTCGACCAAACGAGCCGCTATCCGCGCGAACTATGGGCTCCAACGCGTACGCGGGGGAGGCAACGCGGTGCGCGCAATCGCGTGCCTGCCGTCGCTCACGGGTGCATGGCGGCATCGCGCGGGTGGATTGTTGCTTTCGTCGTCGGGCTGGTCGCCGGTCAATAACCACGCGCTGGAGCGTCCCGATCTGATGCCGGGCTGGCCATCGAAACTGCCGCGTGTCGTCAATATGAACGAGATCGGCAACACGCTGCTGCATCCTGGTGACGGGGAATTCGGGCCGAAGGTAGAAGCGATCGTGGTCTACAACTCGAATCCGGTCGCGGTCGCGCCGGACTCCGCGCGGGTCGCGAAGGGTTTCGCCCGCGAGGACCTCTTCACCATCGTGCTCGAGCAGTTCCAGACCGATACGGCGGACTACGCCGATTTGCTGCTTCCGGCCACGACGCAGCTAGAGCACCTCGACATTCACAAGTCGTACGGCCACACCTACGTGATGGCGAATCTTCCGGCGATCCCGCCGGTCGGCGAGGCTCGCGCGAATACGGAGATCTTCCGCGGCATCGCGCGCCGCATGAAGCTCACGGAGCCGGCGCTCTACGACAGCGACGAAGCCGTGGCCGCAGTCGCCTACCGTTGGGACGATCCTGCTCTCACGGGCGTGAGCTGGGAATCGTTAAAGACAACGGGTTGGGTCGAACTCGCCTTGCCCGATGCGCCTTTTGCCAACGGTGGCTTCCGAACACCTTCCGGCAAGTGCGAATTCTTTAGCGATCGTCTTGCAAAAGAAGGTATCGATCCGCTGCCGGACTATCTGCCACCCCACGAATCGGCCGACGGCTCGCCGGAGCTCGCAGCCCGCTATCCGCTCGCCATGATTTCGCCGCCAGCGCGCAACTTTCTGAACAGTACGTTCGTCAACGTCGAGAGCTTGCGCTCCACCGAAGGCTCGCCCCATCTCGACATCCATCCTGCGGATGCCGCGGCGCGGGGTATCGCCGAAGGCGACGAGTTGCGTATCTTCAACGACCGCGGCGTGCTGCATGCCCGCGCCCGCGTGACGGACCGGGCGCGCGAGGGTGTCGTTGTCGGCCTGTCGATCTGGTGGAAAAAGTTGGCGCCGGATGGCTGCAACGCCAACCAGGTTACGAGCCAGGCGTTGACGGATCTGGGCCGCTCGGCAACGTTCTACGACTGCCTCGTCGAAGTGGAGCGCGCCTGAGAGTGGCAGCGTCCCGTTGTTATGCGCCTGCCTCAACGTCCGCCCAAACGTATTCGAGGGCGAAATCTAACTGCCTGCCCGGCTTCGAAACCGCCACTGTCCCCGTGCTAGGATGCCATTTTTTAGCACGACCATTCGAAAATTCAGGAGGAGACGCGGCATGGAAAAAGTCTGGCTAAAGTCCTATCCGCCCGGCGTTCCAGCCGAGATCGATCCGAGCCAGTACGCGTCCATTACGGACTTGCTGGAGGAAAGTTTTCGGCAGTATCGCGCGAAGAGCGCGTTTGCCTGCATGGGCAAGCAGATCACCTACGGACAGCTCGACGACCTGTCACGCGCCCTCGGTGCCTGGTTTCAGTCGCGCGGCATTGTGCGTGGCGCGCGCATCGCCGTCATGATGCCCAACGTGTTGCAGTATCCGGTCGCGCTCTCCGCGATCCTGCGCGCGGGTTACGTCGTGGTGAACGTCAATCCGCTCTATACGCCGCGCGAACTCGAACATCAGCTCAAGGACAGCGGCGCCGAAGCCATCATCATCCTCGAGAACTTCGCGGTTACGCTGCAGGCGGTTATCCGCAATACCGCGGTGAAGCACGTAGTCGTTGCGACGATGGGCGATCTGTTGGGGCCGAAAGGCGCGCTCGTGAACTTCGTTGTGCGTCGGGTGAAGAAGATGGTGCCGGAGTGGGCGCTGCCGGGTCACGTGCGTTTCAATGACGCCGTGCGCGCGGGCGGCCGACAGACCTTCAAGCGCGTGGAGCAGAGCGCGGAGGACGTCGCGTTTCTCCAATACACGGGCGGCACGACCGGCGTGGCGAAGGGGGCGACTCTGCTGCATCGGAACATCATTGCGAATGTGCTGCAGTCGCATGCATGGCTGGATGTGGCGCGCCGCCAGCGGCCTGACATCGAGCAGTTCATTACTGTCGTCGCGCTGCCGCTCTATCACGTATTTGCGCTGACGGTGTGTGGCCTGCTGACCATCCGGACGGGCGGCCTCGGCGTCCTGATTCCGAATCCTCGCGACATAGCGGGCACGATCAAGGCACTGCAGGGCTACGCGATTACGACGATTCCGGCGGTCAACACGCTCTACAACGCTTTGCTCAACCATCCTGACTTCGACAAGCTCGACTTTTCGAATCTGCTCGTTGCGAATGGTGGCGGTATGGCGGTTCAGGAAGCTGTTGCGAAACGGTGGTTCGAGCGCACCCATACGCCGATCATCGAAGGTTATGGGTTGTCCGAAACATCACCGTGCGTAACCTGCAACCCGGCAACGGTGACGGAGTACAGCGGGACGATCGGCCTACCGCTGCCGTCCACCGAGGTTTCGATCCAGGACGATGCCGGCAACGAAGTGCCGCTCGGCGAGGCTGGCGAAATTTGTATCCGCGGCCCTCAGGTGATGGCGGGTTATTGGAATCGACCCGAAGAGACGGCCAAGGTAATGACGTCCGATGGCTTCTTCAAATCGGGCGACGTCGGCGTCATGGACGCACGCGGATTCGTGAAGGTCGTCGACCGGAAGAAGGACATGATTCTGGTGTCCGGCTTCAACGTGTACCCGAACGAGATCGAGGACGTGGTCGCGAAACTGCCCGGGGTGTTCGAGGTTGCCGCGGTGGGAGTGCCCGATGCGCACTCGGGCGAAGCGGTGAAGCTCGTCATCGTCAAGAAGGATCCGGCGCTTACCGATACGGACGTTTTCGCGTTCTGCAAGACGCAGCTGACGGGTTACAAGCGGCCCAAGATCATCGAATTCCGCGCCGAGCTGCCGAAGAGTAATGTCGGCAAGATCTTGCGGCGGGAACTGCGTGACGGAAGAGCATGAGGTCTTCCAGGAGTGCAAGTGACCAAAACGTGGGTGTTGCGCGCGAAGCAGTCACATAGCACCTGATGGGCGAGTCTGGTTTAGCTTCCGCCCGCTGCCTCATCGGCGTCAGCCCGACCGACGTAAAGTCTGTCGGGCTTTTTTGTGTGCACCGTTCTGGGCACAGTGATCGTCCCGTCTGCGCAGAAGGTCCGGCGATATCGGCCAATCAGCAACACTAAAACGAAAAAAGGCGCCCGAAGGCGCCTTGAGACTACAGACTACTTTGTTCCGACTTATTAGAACTTGTGACGGATACCGACGCGAGCCGTGAACTGATTTTGCGTCGACGAAGCGGACAGGCCGTTGATAGCAGCAACAGCCGGTGCCTTACCCGTCGAATCCGTGCCGCTCGCGTGTTGATACACGCCGATCAGGTAGACGTCCGTGCGCTTCGACAGGAAATAGTCGGTGCCGAGCGAGAACTGGTGATACTTGGCGCCCGGGTTATCCGTACCGTTGCTCAGAGCAACGCTGCTGCCGCGCGTGTAGTCATATGCTGCGCCGATCAGCAGTGCGGGCGTCAGTTGATACTTGAAGTTGACTTCAGCGTTGTTGAACGTTGCCGTCTCGCCCGCGCGGTAACCCGTTGCGTTCGGGCCCGACGTCGTGTCGCCGAGACCCAGGAACTTAATATTCGAGTACGTCAAGCCAACGGTGGCCGCGCCGAACGTGTATGCACCAGCTGCGCCAATGACTTGGTACGTGTGCGCTGAAGCGTAGCCCGAGTAGACCGGCGACGAAATGTAGTTGGTCGTGCTCGCCACAGTCGAGCTTGCGCCGTTGTCGCCGAAGAAGCCGACGTTCGGATTACGCACGTTCAGGTAGCCTGCACCGAGAACCAGAGGACCGTTGGTGTAACCAGCGCCAAACGAGAACACCTGGTTGCGGCTGTAGTCGCCGGCAACGCCGCCGAGGCTGTACAGGCCGCCGAACTTGAAGCCGGCGTAGTCAGCGCTCGTGAACTTGACCGCGTTGTTCGTACGATAGGCGTTGTTGAAGTTATCGAGGTCACCGGGGTGAGCTGCGATGTATCCGCCCCATTGGTCACCGGCTTCCAGGGGACCAACAAAATCCACCACCGAGTCGTATTGGCGACCGAGCGTAACGGTGCCGAACTGGCTGGACAGACCGACATAAGCCTGGCGACCGAACTCGAGGCCTTGCGTGCTGCCCTTGTTGGCTTGGCCGAGCTTGCCGCTATTGATGTCGAAGCCGTTTTCCAACACGAAGATCGCCTTCAGGCCACCGCCCAGATCTTCCGTGCCGCGCAGACCCCAACGGCTGCCTTGCATGACGCCGCTGGACAGGTTGTAAAGGTGCTTGCCGCCGGCGTTCGTATTGATGTTGAAACCTTCATCAATAATGCCGTACAGCGTGACGCTGCTCTGTGCGTGAGCAACACCAGCGAACGCGCCAAGGGCTGCGAGCGCGAGAAGCGACTTTTTCATTGAGAGATCTCCAAGGGATTACCGAAATCGTTATATGGGCAGGGCAAATATTTGTCTTGCGTTGCGGCCTTGCCATCTAACTTCGCGAGAAGTTGCCCGTAATGTAACAAAACGCCTAACGTGGACAAAGAAAAAGCGGGGTGCGCTGCAAGTCCATGTTTCGTTTACGCAACATGGTCTAGAATTGCATATTTGCCATAGGATTTACCCTGGATCTGTCGCGTGCGGAGCGGAAGAAGTGGGCCGGTTGGCTTCGGGCTACTACGTATTTCTTCCGGATGCAGACGCGAGGTATGCCAATGGCCGGACGCAGAAGTCGGATGGAGGGATTGAATGACGCTGGATGAATTGATTACGGAGTTTGATCGAGGCCTGCGAACCATGGCCGGGGTATCGCGAATGAGCCGTCCCACTCCGTTGCCGCCTACCGAAGAACAATCTGGAGAGGGGGCGCAGCCAGTAGACCTTTCTCCGGCCGAGCGCACCCATGCCGCGGGGCTCATGCGGGTGAACCACGTCGGGGAGGTATGCGCCCAGGCCCTATACCAGGCGCAGAAGCTCGCCACGTCATCGCCTAAGCTGAAAGACGCGTTCGAACGCGCCGCGCGCGAGGAGGAAGACCACCTTGCATGGACCGCCCGGCGTCTGGAAGCGCTGGACTCTCGTCCCAGCTTGCTCAATCCGCTCTGGTACGCCGGGGCACTCTCGATCGGTTTCGTCGCCGGGTGTTTCGGCGACAAGGTAAGCCTCGGATTCATGGCGGAGACAGAGCGTCAGGTCGAGCAGCATCTCGACAGCCATCTGAACAAGCTTCCGGAAGCCGACCGCGAGTCTCGAGCCATCGTTGAGCAGATGCGCACCGACGAGGTTGCGCACGCAAAGGCCGCCACCGACGCAGGCGGCGTCGAACTGCCGTTTCCGGCTCGCGCGATCATGAGAGCCGCATCGAAAGTAATGACGCGTACTGCCTACTATCTATGATCCATTTCAGGTGGGACGGCCTCTCAATGCCGTTCCACCCCGCCTTGCCTGAAACGCCTCTCTCGCTTCGCATCACCATCTCTCCCGCTCGCCCTCCAATCACGCCTTTCCCCCGCACTTTTCAGGTATTACCTTCACAGTCTGCAGTAGCTCATTCATTCGTAACGATTTTTTGCTTTTACCGTGCTTGAACAAGTGCCGCTAAGTCCTTGTTCTAACTAATAAATTTCGTCAAAAAACAGTCCTTCTCCCTTGACCCGTCCAGGGCGTTCCTCTAAAGTGGGAGACAGTGTGAGAAAGTGTATTTTTGTGTGATTCCTCGGGCATCTTCCGGTAGATTTTTGAGATCAGGCGGGCGGTGCGCGGCACCGCGATGAGGGGAGAGCGAAGTGTTCCAGGGGGCGTCGGCGCTGACGCTCGATGCGAAAGGACGGATGTCGATTCCGTCGCGCTATCGGGAAGCGCTGCAACAACAGGCAGAAGGACGGGTGACGGTGACCAAGCACCCGGACGGCTGCCTGTTGCTGTTTCCACGCCCCGAATGGGAAGTGTTTCGCGCGAAAGTCGCTGCCTTGCCCATGGACGCCCACTGGTGGCGCCGCATCTTCCTCGGTAATGCCTCGGATGTCGAACTGGACAGCGCGGGCCGCGTGCTCGTATCACCTGAGTTGCGGCTTGCTGCCGCGCTGGAAAAGGAAGTGATGCTGCTCGGCATGGGCAGTCACTTCGAGTTGTGGGATGCCCAGACTTACGCCGCGAAGGAAGCTGCGGCGATGGCGCAGGGCATGCCCGACGCGCTGAAGAATTTCACATTCTGACCGCGGGTGACTCGATGGCATCCGCGATGGGAAATGGATTGCAGCATCGCACGGTGCTGCTGGACGAAGCGGTCGACGCGCTCGTAACGCGCACCGACGGCATCTATGTGGACGGTACGTTCGGGCGTGGCGGCCACAGCCGGGCGGTGCTCGCCAAGCTCGCTGACAAAGGGCGTCTGATTGCGTTCGACAAGGATCCGCAGGCCATCGCGACGGCCGGTGAAATTGTCGATCCGCGTTTCGAAATCGTGCATGGCAGTTTTGCATCGCTGCGTGACGCTCTGGCGGAACGCGGGGTAGGGCGTGTGTCGGGCGTGCTGCTGGATCTCGGTGTGTCGTCGCCGCAGTTCGACGACCCGCAGCGCGGTTTCAGTTTCCGCGCCGAAGGTCCGCTCGACATGCGGATGGACCCGACGCGCGGCGAGTCCGCGGCTGACTGGCTCGCGCGGGCCACTGTGCAGGAGTTGACGGAGGTAATACGAGACTATGGGGAAGAACGGTTTGCTTTTCAGATTGCAAAGGCGCTTGTTGCTCGCCGGGCAGAGTCCGACCGTCTTGGGCCTCTCGTCAGCACGCGCGAGCTTGCCCAAATCGTGGCTAACGTCGTCAAAACCCGTGAGAAGGGCAAGGACCCGGCAACCCGCACCTTTCAGGCTATACGGATTCACGTCAATCAAGAGCTTGCGGAGCTGCAAGTCGTTCTAGAGGCTGCATTGTCGTTGCTGGAGCAAGGGGGGCGGCTCGTGGTCATCAGCTTCCATTCGCTGGAGGACCGGATAGTCAAGCGGTTCATGCAGACGCATTCGAGTGCGCCTGCGCTCGACCGCCGGCTGCCGCTCCGCGCTGTCGACCTGCCGAGCCCGCCGCTCAAGCTGATGGGCCGTCTGTTCGCGAGCGACGCGGAAGTTGCCGAGAACCCGCGGGCCCGTTCGGCCGTGATGCGCATCGCGGAGCGCGTCACGCCATGAGCCGCCTGAACATCTTTCTACTGATCGTTGTGATGGGGTGCGCGCTGTCGGTCGTCAATGCGACGAACCAGCAGCGCCAGTTTTTCATCGCGCTGCAGCGCGCGCAGTCGCAGGAGCGGCAGCTGCAGCAGGATTACGCACAGCTTCAATATCAGCAGAGCGCGCTGTCGAAGACTTCGCGCATCGAACAGATCGCCACCGATTCGCTCAAGATGCAGCCCGTGACGACCGGACGCACGCAATATCTCACCCTCGCGCCGGGCGCCGCTACGGCTGAAGATGCGCCCGTGCAGGCATCGGCGCCGGGTGGGGCCGCGTCCACGCCGGCGAACGGCCGCGGGGTGACGCGATGAAGAAGTCGTCGAAGCGTAGCGTGGCGTTCTCGGCCAACCCGATTCTCTCGGTGCGCCTGCCGATGTGGCGCTCGAAGCTCGTCGTCTTTCTTCTCTTCATGGCGTTCGTTGCGCTGGCCGGCCGCGCGTTCTGGATCCAGGGTCCGGGCAACGCGTTCTATCAGAAGCAGGGCGAGAGCCGCTATCAGCGCACCATCGAACTGCCGGCCACACGCGGCAAGATTCTCGATCGCAACGGCCTCGTGCTTGCAACGAGCTTGCCCGTGCGCGCCATTTGGGCGATTCCCGAATCCGTGCCGGACGACCTGGGCGCCGACAAGCTCGCCGCGCTCGGCAAGCTGCTCGGCATGACGCCGACGGAGCTGCGCGCCAAACTCTCCGAGGACAAGACCTTCGTCTACGTGAAGCGCCAGGTGCCGCTCGACGTCGCGCAGAAAGTGGCCGACCTCGATATCCCCGGTATTTATCAGCGTAACGAGTACAAGCGCTTTTACCCCGAAGGCGAAATCACCGCGCACCTGATCGGCTTCACGAACGTCGAGGACGAGGGCCAGGAAGGCGTCGAGCTTGGCGACCAGAGGATTCTCGCGGGCACGCCGGGCAGCCGCCGCGTCATCAAGGACCGGATGGGCCATATCGTCGAGGACGTCGACGAACTGGCCGTGCCGCATAACGGTCAGGACGTCGAGCTTTCCATCGACAGCAAGATCCAGTACATCACCTACGCGAACCTGAAGGCCGCCGTGGAGAAATTCCGCGCGAAAGCCGGCGCGGCCATGGTGATCGACGTGCGCACGGGCGAGGTGCTCTCGCTCGTCAATTATCCGACCTATAACCCGAACGACCGCTCGCACCTGACCGGCGAGCAGCTGCGCAACCGCATGCTCACCGACGTCTTCGAGCCCGGTTCCATCATGAAGCCGTTCACGGTGTCGCTCGCGCTCGATCTGCACCGCGTGTCGCCGACTACACTGGTGGATACAGGCCCGGGCCGCTTCGTGCTGGACGGCGCCACCATCACGGACGACAGCGCGTTCGGCGTGCTCACCGTGGGCGGCGTGATCCAGAAGTCGAGCAACATCGGCGCGACCAAGATCGCGATGCAGCTGCGGCCCGAAGAGATGTGGAACATGTACACCAGCATCGGTCTCGGTCAGGCGCCGAAGGTCGGGTTTCCCGGCGCGGCGGCGGGCCGTCTGCGTCCGTGGAAAAGCTGGCGGCGCATCGAGCAGGCGACCATGTCGTACGGCTATGGTCTTTCTGCTTCGCTGTTCCAGCTTGCGCGCGCCTACACGGCCATTGCGCATGACGGCCAGATCCTGCCGGTGTCCATTTTCAGGACACCGGGCGATCAGCCGGTCTCCGGTCCGCAGGTGTTCGCGCCGACCACGGCACGCGAAGTGCGCGCCATGCTCGAGATGGTGACGGCACCTGGCGGCACGTCGCCGGATGCAGCCGTGCCGGGTTACCGCGTCGGCGGCAAGAGCGGCACGGCGTACAAGCACGGCGCGCACGGGTACGACCACGGCAAGTACCGTGCGTCGTTCGTCGGTATGGCGCCGATGCCGAATCCGCGCATCGTGGTGGCGGTTTCCATCGACGAGCCCACGGCCGGCAGCCACTTCGGCGGGCAGGTGTCGGGCCCGGTGTTTTCGGGCATCGTCGGCGATACGCTGCGCTCGCTCAACATTCCGCCGAACATGCCCGTGAAGCAGCTAGTCGTCTCCGACGACCCCGCGCAGCAAGCGCAGTCCGGCACGCCCGCACCTGCACCTGTCGCGGCAGCGGCGAAGAAGCTCGCGGGCGGCAAAGAAGCCGGCGGCGCCAAACATATGAAGGTCGCGGAAAACGCGAAGAATCGTCCGGGGGTGGTCCGATGATCGCGCTGGACAAACGGGACCGCGCCGAGCACCCCGCCCATCAGCGGATCGCCGAGGCGCTCGCATGGCTGCGCGCCCATGCGCAACGCGGCGCCGATCTGCACGCCGACACCCGCGCGCTCAAACCCGGCGACGTGTTTCTAGCCTACGCCGTGGACGGCGCCGACAACCGTCCGTTCATCGACAACGCTATCGAGCGCGGCGCGTCTGCCGTGCTGTACCAGCCGGAAGGCTTCGACGGTACGGTCAGCGCCGTCGCCTCGCTCGCGGTACCTGAACTCGACGTGCTGGCGGGCGAAATTGCGAGCGGCTGGTACGGCGACCCGAGCGACGCGATGCTGATGATCGGCGTGACCGGCACCAACGGCAAAACCTCGTGCAGCCAGTGGGTGGCAAGCGCGCTGACCGCGCTCGGCAAGCCGTGCGCCATTGTCGGCACGCTCGGCAGCGGCATGCCGGGGCAACTCGTACACACTGGCTTCACGACACCGGACGCGCCCCAACTCCAGCGCAGCCTCGAACAACTGCGCGCCGGTGGCGCCCAGGCCGTGGGCATGGAGGTGTCGTCGCACGCGCTTCATCAAGGGCGCGCGAACGGCACGGCGTTCGACATCGCGATCTTCACGAACCTCACGCAAGACCATCTCGACTATCACGGCACGTTCGAAGCGTACGAAGCTGCGAAGGCGAGACTCTTCTCGTGGCCGGGGCTGCGCTGTGCGGTGATCAACCGCGACGACGAAACGGGCCGCCGCTTCATCGCTGCCTTGCAAGGCCGTGTGCGCACCATCGCCTACGGCATTGCCGCGACCGGCGAAGCGTCCGGTGCCGCTGCGCAGGTCGCCGACGCCTTCCTCACCGCGAGCAACGTGCGCGCCACCGCGACGGGCACGGCGTTCCACCTGTCGACGTCCGATTGGGGCGCAGCCGACGTCGAAGTGATGACCCTCGGTGCCTTCAACGTCAGCAATCTGCTTGGCGTGCTAGGCGCGCTGCTCGGGGCCGGCGTGCCGTTCGACGCCGCGCTCGCCGAAATCGCGAAACTCGAACCGGTGAATGGCCGGATGCAACGTCTTGGCGGTCGCGTCGATCACGACGAGCCGCTCGTGGTGATCGATTACGCGCACACGCCGGATGCGCTCGAAAAGACGCTGGAAGCGCTGCGTCCCATGGCCGCCGCGCGAGGCGGCCAGCTCGTCTGCATGTTCGGCTGCGGTGGCGATCGCGACGCGACCAAGCGTCCGCTGATGGGCGGCATTGCGGAGCGCCTCGCCGACACCGTCGTCGTCACGAGCGACAACCCGCGCAGCGAAGACCCGGCGAAGATCATCGACCAGATCGTCGCGGGCATGACGAAACCCGACGCCGCGCGCCGCGTCGAAGACCGCGCGAGCGCGATCTTGCAGGCAGTGCGCGGCGCCGCGCGCGAAGACGTGATCGTGCTCGCCGGCAAGGGACACGAAGCAACACAGGAAATCATGGGCAAGAAGCGCGCTTTCTCCGATCAGGATCACGCACGTCTCGCGCTCGCGGCACGTGCGACGCACGTCCGCGGAGGTGGCGAATGACGATGTTCTCGCTGCGCGAAGCGGCCCAACTGATCCCTGGCGCCACTGTGCTTGGCGACGACTCGGTGACGTTCGAGCGGGTTGCCACCGACAGCCGCACGGCCGGCCCGGGCGATCTGTTCGTCGCGCTCAAGGGCGACCGCTTCGACGCGCACGATTTCCTTCCGGAGGTCGCGGCGCGCCACGTGAGCGCGGCGCTGGTATCGCGTAGTCCTGGCGACTGGCGTTTGCCCGCACTGCGCGTGGCGGACACGCGCGTCGCGCTCGGCGCGCTCGCGCACGGCTGGCGGAAACGTTTCACCTTGCCCCTCGTCGCGGTGACAGGCAGCAACGGCAAGACCACCGTCAAGGAAATGATCGCGTCCATCTTCGCGGCAGCCGTGGGTGCGGACGCGCGGCTTGCGACGGCGGGCAATCTGAACAACGACATCGGCGTGCCGCTCACGCTGTTCCGGCTCTCCAGCGCTCATCGTCTCGCGGTGGTCGAACTCGGCATGAACCATCCTGGCGAAACGCAGCTGCTTGCGCAGATCGCCGCGCCGACGGTGGCCGTTGTGAACAACGCGCAGCGCGAGCACCAGGAGTTCATGGCGACAGTCGAGGCGGTCGCGCTCGAACATGCGAGCGTGATTCATGCGCTCTCGCCAGACGGCATCGCTGTATTTCCCGCCGACGACGCCTACGCCAGCATCTGGCGCGTTGCCGCAACGGGCAGCGCCGTGATGGACTTTGCGCTGCACACCGCTGAACGCCAGACGCCTGCCGCCGTGACCGGCACGCTCACCGGCAATCGCCTCGCTATCGAGTCGCAGCAAGGTCGCGTCGAAGTCGCGCTGCAAGTGCTCGGCGCGCACAACGCCCACAACGCGCTCGCGGCGGCAGCGGCGGCGCTGGCCTCGGGCGTGTCGCTCGATGCGATCCGGCGCGGGCTCGAGTCGTTCGTTCCGGTCAAGGGCCGGCTCCAGGTGAAGCGCGCCGCGCTCGGCGATCTGGCCGGCGCCACCGTGATCGACGACACCTACAACGCGAACCCCGATTCCGCCCGCGCTGCGATCGACGTGCTCGCGCAGCAACCGTCACCGCGCGTGCTCGTAATGGGCGACATGGGCGAAGTGGGCGACAACGGCCCCGCGTTTCACCGCGAGGTGGGCGCCTACGCGAAGGAGCGCGGCATCGACGCGCTCTACGCGCTCGGCGGCGCATCGCGCGACATGGTGGCCGCATACGGTTCCGGCGCAACGCATGCGAACGACGTCGGCTCGCTCGTGAGCGCCCTGCTGCAGGCCGGCTTCGGCCCGGCCGCAACGATTCTCGTGAAAGGCTCGCGCTTCATGCAGATGGAGCGCGTGGTGGACGCCCTGACGAGTCCACTCACCCCCGCGTCGGGCGCTGCGCCCGGCGCTCATTGAAGACTGGAAGGACCGAAAGCATGCTACTGGCGCTGGCGCAATGGCTGCAGAATGACGCAAGCTTCTTGCGCGTGTTCAGTTATCTGACGTTTCGCGCGGTGATGGCCACCATCACCGCGTTGTTGATCGGGCTCGTCTGCGGCCCGTGGGTGATCCGCACGCTGACCCAACTGAAGGTCGGCCAGGCGGTGCGCAAGGAAGGTCCGCAGTCGCACCTCGTGAAGTCCGGCACGCCGACCATGGGCGGCGTGCTGATCCTCATCGGCATTGCGGTGTCCACGCTGCTCTGGGGCGATCTCACGAACCGCTTCATCTGGATCGTCATGCTCGTGACGTTCGGCTTCGGCCTGATCGGCTGGGTCGACGATTATCGCAAGGTCGTCTACAAGGATCCGCGCGGCATGTCGTCGCGCGAGAAGTATTTCTGGCAGTCGGTGATCGGCATTTTCGCGGCCGTGTATCTGGCGTTCAGCGTGTCGGAGGCGAGCAACGTGCGCGTGTTCGACCTCTTCATGGCGTGGGTGCGCAGCGGTCTTTCGATGGGCCTGCCTGCGCGCGCCGACCTCATGCTGCCGTTCCTGAAGTCGATCAGCTACCCGCTCGGCGTGTGGGGTTTCATCGCGCTCACCTATTTCGTGATCGTGGGCGCGAGCAACGCGGTGAATCTCACGGACGGCCTCGACGGCCTCGTCATCATGCCCGTCGTGCTCGTCGGTGCCTCGCTCGGCGTGTTCGCCTACGTGATGGGCAGTTCGGTCTACTCGAAATATCTGCTGTTTCCGCACATTCCGGGCGCGGGCGAACTGCTGATCTTCTGCTCGGCGATGGGCGGCGCGGGTCTCGCGTTCCTCTGGTTCAACACGCACCCGGCGCAGGTCTTCATGGGCGACGTGGGCGCGCTGGCGCTGGGCGGCGCGCTCGGCACCGTCGCCGTGATCGTGCGGCAGGAGATCGTGCTCTTCATCATGGGCGGCATCTTCGTGGCGGAAACGCTTTCCGTGATGCTTCAGGTGACGTGGTTCAAGTACACCAAACGCCGTTACGGCGAGGGCCGGCGCATCTTCAAGATGGCGCCGCTGCACCACCATTTCGAATTGTCCGGCTGGAAGGAAACGCAGGTCGTGGTGCGTTTCTGGATCATCACGTTGATGCTGTGTCTGTTCGGTCTGTCCACCCTCAAACTGCGGTAAGGGAAAGCAAGCAATGTTTGGCGAGAAGTTTCGGGATCGGCAAAAGCCGATGGTGCTCGTGCTGGGGCTCGGAGAATCCGGCCTCGCGATGGCGCGCTGGTGCGCGCGGCACGGGTGCCGGCTGCGCGTGGCGGACACGCGCGAAGTGCCGCCCAATCTCGCCGCACTCGAAGCCCATGGCGTGGACGCCGATTTCGTCGGCGGCGCGTTTTCGACGGCATTGCTCGAAGGCGTGGAGCTGGTCGGCATCAGCCCGGGGCTTTCGCCGCTCGCGCCGGATCTCGTGCCGCTCATCGCGGCCGCGCGCGAGCGCGATATTCCCGTCTGGGGCGAACTCGAATTCTTCGCGCAGGCATTGAAGACGCTCGGCGAGAGCGGCTATGCGCCGAAGGTCATCGCCATTACGGGCACGAACGGCAAGACCACCACGACGAGCCTCACGGGCATCCTGTGCGAGCGTGCGGGCAAGAAGGTGGCGGTGGCGGGCAACATTAGTCCGGCAGCGCTCGACAAGCTTTCGGACGCCATCGACCACACCGCCTTGCCCGACATCTGGGTGCTCGAGCTGTCGAGCTTCCAGCTCGAAACGGCGCACACCTTCGCGCCGGACGCGGCGGCGGTGCTCAACATCACGCAAGACCATCTCGACTGGCACGGCGGGCTCGACGCCTACGCCGCCGCGAAGGGCCGCATCTTCGGACCGCAGACGGTGCGTGTGCTGAACCGCGACGACGCGCGCGTCATGGCGCTCGCCCCGGCCGCAGAGTCCCAGAAAGACAGCGCACCGGTCATCACGTTCGGCGTCAACGAGCCGCAACGCGACGGCGATTACGGCGTGCTGCGTGAGAACGGCATGCTATGGCTCGTCGCAGCAGAAGATCGCGACGCGACCGACGAACCTGTGTCGCCGCGACGTCGCAAGCAGGAAGCGGCCGCGCCGGCCAACATCGCCCTGAAGCGCTTGATGCCCGTGGACGCGCTGCGCATCCGCGGCTTGCACAACGCCGCCAACGCGCTTGCCGCGTATGCGCTCGCCCGCGCCATCGGTCTGCCGGGCGCGCCGCTGCTGCACGGGCTGCGCGAGTACCGCGGCGAGCCGCATCGGGTGGAACTGATTGCGTCGATCGACGGCATCGATTTCGTGGACGACAGCAAGGGCACGAACGTTGGCGCGACCGTGGCCGCACTCGACGGCCTCGCGCAACGCACGGTGCTGATCGCCGGTGGCGACGGCAAAGGCCAGGACTTCGAGCCGCTCGTCGCGCCCGTCACACGCTGGTGCCGCGCCGTCATGCTGATTGGCCGCGATGCGCCGCAAATTCGCGCGGCGCTCGAACACACCGGCGTCGCGCTCTCCGATCACCCGACGCTCGAAGCCGCCACGCGTGCCGCCACGGCGCTCGCCGAACCCGGCGACGTGGTGCTGCTGTCGCCCGCCTGCGCGAGCCTCGACATGTTCAAGAACTACGCGCACCGTGCCGCAGTATTCCGCAGCACGGTCGAGGACATCGCAGCCGAACGGGGGACGACGATATGAGCTGGTCCGAACGCTTCGGTTCGAGGCTTGCCAAGGAGCGCGGCAGCGCGGGCGGTAACGCCGTGCCGCGTTCGGGCGGCGTGCGCGGCGGCCTTGCGAGCGCGGTCAACGGCGTACGCGGCGCACGTTCGCGCATGCTCGACTACGACCATTCGCTGCTGTGGGTGGTGATCGCGCTGCTCGGGCTTGGCGTCGTGATGGTGTATTCGGCGTCTATCGCCATGCCCGATTCGCCGAAGTACGCCTCGTATCGCGACTACGCGTTCCTCGTGCGCCAGATCATCTTCGTCGTGATGGGGGCGGTGGCGGGCATCGTCGCGTTTCGCATTCCGGTTTCCACGTGGGACAAGTACGCGCCGAAGCTCTTTCTGGTCGCGCTGCTGAGCCTCGTGATCGTGCTGATTCCGCACGTCGGCAAGGGCGTGAACGGCGCGCGCCGCTGGATTCCGCTCGGCGTGACCAACATGCAGCCGTCCGAAATCATGAAGCTGGCCGTGACCATCTACGCGGCCAACTACACGGTGCGCAAGCAGGAATACATGCATAGCTTCGCCAAAGGCTTCCTGCCGATGGCGTTTGCCGTGGGCGTGGTGGGCGCGCTGCTGCTGCTCGAACCTGACATGGGCGCCTTCATGGTGATCGCGGCCATCGCCATGGGCGTGCTGTTTCTCGGTGGCGTGAACGGCAAGCTGTTCGGTGGTCTCGTGGCGACGGCGGTCGGCACCTTCACGCTGCTCGTGTGGGCGTCGCCGTGGCGGCGCGAGCGGATCTTCGCGTACCTCGATCCGTGGGACGACCGCTACGCACAAGGCAAGGCCTATCAGCTCACCCACTCGCTGATCGCGTTCGGGCGCGGCGAGTGGTTCGGCGTGGGCCTGGGCGGCAGCGTGGAGAAGCTCAATTACCTGCCCGAAGCGCACACCGACTTCATCCTCGCCGTGATCGGCGAAGAACTTGGGTTCGTCGGCGTGATGATCGTGATCCTGCTCTTCTACTGGATCGTGCGGCGTTCGTTCGAGATTGGCCGCCAGGCGCTCGCGCTCGACCGCACGTTCGCTGGTCTGATGGCCAAGGGCGTCGGCATCTGGTTCGGCGCACAGACCTTCATCAACATGGGCGTGAACCTCGGGCTGCTGCCCACGAAGGGGCTCACGCTGCCGCTCGTGAGTTACGGCGGCTCCGGCATTCTGCTCAACTGTGTCGCGGTGGCCGTGCTGCTGCGCGTGGACTACGAAAACCGGGTACTGATGCGCGGAGGCAAGGTATGACCACTCCACGCACGCTCATGGTGATGGCCGGCGGCACCGGGGGACACGTGTTCCCCGGCCTCGCCGTCGCGCATCGCATGCAAGCGTGGGGCTGGCGCGTGGTCTGGCTCGGCAACCCTGGGGGCATGGAGGCATCGCTCGTGCCGAAGTACGGCATCCCGATGGAGTACGTGCGTTTCGGCGGCCTGCGCGGTAAAGGTCTCAAGACGAAACTGATGCTTCCCGTGAACCTGCTGCGCGCGTGTATGCAGAGCCTTACGGTGCTGCGTCGCGTGAAGCCCGACGTCGTGCTCGGCATGGGCGGCTACATCACGTTTCCGGCCGGCGTCATGACGGCGCTCTCGGGGCGGCCGCTCGTGCTGCACGAACAGAACTCGATTGCCGGGCTTGCCAACAAGGTGCTCGCGAAGCTCGCAAGGCGCGTGCTCGTAGCGTTCCCGAATGCATTGCCGCACGCTGAATGGACCGGTAATCCGATTCGCGAAGAAGTCGCGCACCTGCCGGAACCGACGGCGCGCTATGCCGCTCGAAGCGGCCCTTTGCGGCTGCTCGTGGTAGGCGGCAGCCTCGGGGCCGCGGCGCTGAACGAAGTCGTGCCGCGCGCCCTGGCGCTGCTTGCGCCCGGCGAGCGTCCGCAGGTCGTTCACCAGGCCGGCGCGAAGCATATCGAAGCGCTGCGTGCGAATTACGCGGCGGCAGGCCTCATGTCCGATGCGTCGTCCGATTCCTTTTCCGGCGCGAGCGTGCAGCTCGTACCGTTCATCGACGACATGGCGAACGCCTACGCGAACGCCGATCTCGTGGTCTGCCGCTCGGGCGCCATGACCGTTGCGGAGATCGCGGCGGCGGGCGTCGCGGCTTTGTTCGTGCCGTTCCCGTTCGCCGTGGACGATCACCAGACCACCAACGCAGCGTTCCTCGCCGATCAAGGCGCGGCGCTCGTCGTGCAACAACGCGACTTGTCGGCGGAAAAGCTCGCCGACTGGCTGCGCAGCCAGACCCGCGAGAGTCTCGCGCAGATGGCGGAGCGTTCGCGCTCGCTCGCGAAACCGGATGCCACCGATCAGGTCGCACGCATCTGCGCGACCGTGGCGGGCGCGAGCCCAGAAGGAAAGCAATGAAACACATCGTCAAACACATTCATTTCGTCGGCATCGGCGGCGCGGGGATGAGCGGCATCGCAGAAGTGCTCGTCAATCTCGGCTACCAGGTGAGCGGCTCGGACCTCACCCGCAACGCGGTGACGGACCGGCTCGCCGCGCTCGGCGCACGCATCGCGATTGGCCACGACGCAGAGAACATCGAAGGGGCGAACGCCGTAGTGGTATCGAGCGCCGTGCGCAACGACAACCCCGAGGTGCTTGCCGCGCGCCACCGTCACGTTCCGATCGTGCCGCGCGCCGTGATGCTCGCGGAACTGATGCGGTTGAAGCAGGGCATCGCCATTGCCGGCACGCACGGCAAGACCACGACCACCTCGCTCGTGGCGAGCGTGCTCGCGGCGGGCGGGCTCGATCCGACCTTCGTGATCGGCGGCCGGCTGATCAGTGCGGGTGCGAATGCGCGGCTTGGCACGGGCGACTTCATCGTCGCGGAAGCGGACGAATCCGACGCGTCGTTCCTGAACCTCTTTCCGGTGATCGAGGTCATCACGAACATCGACGCGGATCACATGGACACCTACGGCCACGACTTCGCGCGGCTCAAGCAGGCGTTCATCGAATTCACGCACCGGTTGCCGTTCTATGGCATCGCGGTGCTGTGCGTCGACGACCCGAACGTGAAAGAGATCCTGCCGTTCGTCTCGAAGCCGATCATCCGCTACGGTTTCGCGGCCGACGCCCAGGTGCGCGCCGTGAACGTCGTCGCGCACGAAGGGCGCATGCATTTCACGGCGATGCGCGAAGACGGGGCGCCGCTCGACATCGTGCTGAACCTGCCCGGCACGCACAACGTGCAGAACGCGCTCGCGGCGATTGCGATTGCGACTGAACTCGAAGTCGCCGATGCCGATATCCAGCGTGCGCTCGCCGAATTCAACGGCGTGGGCCGGCGCTTCCAGCGCTACGGCGAAGTGCCGGTGGCCGCGGGCGGCACGTACACGCTGATCGACGACTACGGCCATCACCCGGTGGAGATGGCGGCGACCATCGCGGCCGCGCGCGGCGCCTTTCCCGAGCGGCGCCTCGTGCTCGCGTTCCAGCCGCACCGCTTCACGCGCACGCGCGACTGCTTCGAAGATTTCGTCAGAGTGCTGTCCACTGTCGACGCGCTGGTGATCACCGACGTTTACGCAGCCGGCGAGGCGCCCATCGTGGCCGCCGACGGCCGCGCGCTCGCTCGCGCGATTCGCGTGGCGGGCAAGGTCGAACCGGTGTTCGTGGAGACCGTCGACGAAGTGCCGGAGGCGCTCGCGGCGCTGGTGCGCGACGGCGACGTGGTGATCACGATGGGCGCGGGCTCGATTGGCGGCGTGCCGGGGCGGCTTGCCCAGTCAACGGAAGGTGTGAAATGACGAGCAGTATCGATCCGAAACAGTTCGGCAAGGTGGCGGTGCTGCTTGGCGGCGTGTCCGCCGAGCGCGAGGTGTCGCTCAATTCGGGCCGCCTCGTGCTGCAGGGTTTGCGCGCGGCAGGCATCGACGCGCATCCGTTCGATCCGTCCGAGCGGCCGCTTTCGGCGCTGAAGGACGAAGGCTTTGTGCGCGCCTTCAATGCGCTGCACGGCGGCTATGGCGAAAACGGGCAGATCCAGGGCGCGCTCGATTTCTACGGCATCCGCTACACGGGTAGCGGCGTGCTGGGTTCGGCGTTGGGCCTCGACAAATTCCGCGCGAAGCTCGTGTGGCAGCAACTCGGCATTCCCACGCCACCGTTCGAAGCCGTGATGCGCGGCGACGACTACGCTGCGCGCGCCGCCGCCATCGTCGCGAAGCTCGGCTTGCCGCTCTTTGTGAAGCCGGCGAGCGAGGGTTCGAGCGTCGCCGTCATCAAGGTGAAGACCGCCGACGCGCTGCCGGCCGCCATCGCCGAAGCAGCGAAGCACGACAAGATCGTGCTCGTGGAAAAGAGTATCGAAGGTGGCGGCGAGTACACCGCCTGCATCGCGGGCGATCTGGATCTGCCGGTCATTCACATCGTGCCCGCGGGCGAGTTTTACGACTACGACGCGAAGTACATCCTCGACACGACGCAGTATCTGATTCCGTGCGGACTCGCGCCTGAACTGGAATCGCGTTTGAAGGTGCTCGCGCGCCGCGCGTTCGAGGTGCTGGGCTGCACGGACTGGGGTCGCGCCGATTTCATGATGGACGGCGCGGGCAACCCGTACTTCCTCGAAGTGAACACGGCGCCGGGCATGACGGATCACTCGCTGCCACCGAAGGCGGCGCGCGCAGTCGGCATCAGCTATCAGGAACTGGTGGTGAAGGTGCTCGCGCTCACGCTGTGAGCGGTGGGCAGAAGCACAACAGACATTTGACGCAGACAAAGCAACATCGCACATGTGGAACAACGTTCGCCAGCTCAACCTCGCCACCAGCGCGCTGCACCTGCTGTTCGTGGTGGCGCTCGTCCTGGCGGGGGCGCTGTGGCTGGTGCAGCGCCCGAGCTTCACGTTGCGCGAAATCCGGATCGACGGCGACACCGAGCACATCAACGCGCCCACTGTGCGGGCGAGCGTGATCGGCAAGCTGAAAGGCAATTTCTTCACCGTGGACCTGGACGCGGCACGCCAGGCGTTCGAGCAGATGCCGTGGGTGCGTCACGCGAGCGTGCGTCGCGTCTGGCCGAATGCGCTGGCTGTCACGCTGGAAGCGTACAAACCGTTGGGAACGTGGGGCAGCGATCAGCTCGTGAGTGTGGACGGCGAGCTCTTCACCGCGAACCAGGGCGAGCTGGATCAGGACCTGCCGTCCTTCGACGGACCGGACGGCACCGCGCAGGAAGTCGTCGCGCGCTATCACGATTTCCAGAAGTGGTTTGCGCCCATCGGCGCGACGCCGGAAGACGTGACACTCTCGCCGCGCTACGCGTGGACAGTGAAGTTGTCGAACGGCATGCAGGTGGAGCTGGGCCGCGAGCGCAACAGCGACACGCTCGCAGATCGCACGCGGCGCCTCACGGCCGCATGGCAGGCGGTGACGCAACGCTGGGGGAAGGATATCGAGTATGCGGACTTGCGCTATCCGAACGGTTTCGCGATTCGTGCAGCGGGCATGCGTTTCATCAGCGAACCCGTCAAGGGCAAGAAGTAACAGGACATCACACGCAACGAGCACGCTATGAGTAAAGACTACAAGGATCTGCTGGTCGCCCTCGACATCGGGACGTCGAAGGTGGTGGCCGTCGTCGCCGAACTGAAGGGCGAGGGCCACTACGAGGTGATCGGCCTTGGACAGAGCGAATCGAAGGGGCTCAAAAAGGGCGTCGTGGTGAACATCGAGGCCACTGTGCAGTCTATCCAGCGAGCGCTCGAAGAAGCGGAGCTGATGGCCGACTGCAAGATCACGAACGTCTTCACCGGTATTGCGGGCAGCCACATCCGCAGCTTCAACTCCAGCGGCATGGTGGCGATCAAGGAGAAGGAGGTCACGCAGGCCGACGTGGCGCGCGTGATCGAAACCGCGAAGGCGATCAACATTCCGACCGATCAGCAGGTGCTGCACATCCTCACGCAGGAATTCATCATCGACGGTCAGGAGGATGTGCGCGAGCCGATCGGCATGAGCGGCATTCGCCTCGAGGTGAAGGTGCACATCGTGACGGGCGCGGTGAGCGCGGCGCAGAACATCGTGAAGTGCGTGCGCCGCTGCGGGCTCGAAGTGAACGATCTGATCCTGCAGCCGCTTGCGTCGTCGCTCGCAGTGCTGACGGAAGACGAGAAGGAACTGGGCGTGGTGCTCGTGGATGTGGGCGGCGGCACGACGGACATCGCGATTTTCAGCGAAGGCGCGATCCGCCACACCGCGGTGATTCCGATTGCGGGCGACCAGGTGACGAGCGATATCGCGATGGCGTTGAGAACGCCGACGCCCGACGCCGAGGACATCAAGGTGAGCTACGGGATCGCGAAGCAGGCGCTGGCCGATCCCGACGAAATGATCGAAGTGCCGGGGCTCGGCGAGCGCGGTCCGCGCACGCTGTCGCGCCAGGCGCTGGCGGCGGTGATCGAGCCGCGCGTCGAAGAACTCTTTTCGCTCGTGCAGCAGGTGGTGCGCGAGTCGGGCTACGAAGAACTGCTGAGCTCGGGCGTCGTGCTGACGGGCGGCGCCGCGATGATGCCGGGCATGGTCGAGCTGGGCGAGGACATCTTCCTCAAGCCCGTGCGCATCGGCGTGCCGGAATACGCGGGCGGCCTGGCGGACGTGGTGCGCAATCCGCGTTACTCGACGGCGATGGGCCTGCTCGTGGAAGGGCGCGCGCAGCGTATGCGCGGGCGCAAGGTGGCGGTGCAATCGGGCTCGATGAGCCAGGTGTTCACGCGCATGAAGGATTGGTTCCTCGGCAACTTCTGAAGCGAAGGGGCGAGGCAAAGGTTTCAGAAATACGCGCTGGTGCCGGCGGCCGGCGCGCGACAGGAGGTTGCCCGATCTCCTGCCGGATAACGGCCGAGTGGCAGCATTTTTTTCTTGACGGAGGCAACATGGAATTCCAGATGCTGGAAACGGAAACCAACGGCACCATCATCAAGGTGGTGGGTGTTGGTGGCGCTGGCGGCAACGCCGTGCAGCACATGATCAACCGCGGCGTGCAAGGCGTCGACTTCATCGTGATGAACACGGACGCCCAGGCGCTGTCGCGCTCGCGTGCACCGTCCGTGATCCAGCTTGGCATGACCGGTCTTGGCGCCGGCGCGAAGCCGGAGATGGGCCGCGCGGCAGCCGAAGAAGCTCGCGAGCGGATTGCCGACGCGCTGCGCGGCGCGCACATGGTGTTCATCACGGCCGGTATGGGCGGTGGCACCGGCACGGGCGCGGCACCCGTGGTCGCCCAGATCGCGAAAGAGATGGGCATTCTGACCGTGGGCGTGGTGAGCAAGCCGTTCGAATTCGAAGGCGGCAAGCGCATGCGCGTGGCAGAAGCAGGTTCGCAGCAACTGGAGGATCACGTCGACTCGCTGATCGTCGTTCTGAACGACAAGCTGTTCGAGGTGATGGGCGATGACGCCGAGATGGACAAGTGCTTCCAGTGCGCGGACGACGTTCTGAACAACGCGGTGGCCGGCATTGCCGAAATCATCAACGTCGATGGTCTCGTGAACGTCGACTTCGAAGACGTGAAGACGGTGATGGGCGAGCAGGGCAAGGCGATGATGGGCACGGCCACGGTGGCCGGCGTCGATCGCGCGCGCCTTGCGGCCGAACAGGCCGTGGCGAGCCCGCTGCTGGAAGGCGTGGATCTGTCGGGCGCGCGCGGCGTGCTGGTCAACATCACGTCGAGCCGTTCGCTGCGTCTGTCCGAAACGCGCGAAGTGATGAACACCATCAAGAGCTACGCGGCGGACGACGCCACGGTGATCTTCGGTGCCGTCTACGACGACGCAATGGGCGACGCGCTGCGCGTCACGGTGGTGGCCACGGGCCTTGGCCGCGCGAGCAAGAAGCAGCAATCCGCACCGATGACGCTGCTGCGCACCGGCACGGACAACCAGCCGGTCGCGGCCGTGCAGCACTCGTACGCGCCGCAGCAAGGCAACATGGCGGACTACGGCGCGCTCGACACGCCGGCGGTCTGGCGTACGTCGCGGGACACCGCGGCTTCGCACGTGCAGGCGCTGCAGGAGAAGGGCGTCGACACGTACGACATCCCGGCGTTCCTGCGCAAGCAGGCGGACTGACACGCCCGCGAGCACGTTCAGCCGCGGCGCGGTAGTATCGCGCCGTGATTGCTGACGGCACGCCGGCGTGGCGGCGAAACGCTAAACGAAGGCCGCGTTCCGTCCGGACGCGCGGCGCGTTGCCGTCTCCTGCGCTTTTGCGAGGGACGAAGGCAGACGCGACTGCGTGAAACGGTGACGTTCGCGCGACATTCGTGAGGTGAACCGCCGTGCCGATGACAGCGTGCTGTGTGCGTGACGGAATGCAGCGCATCGATGTGAAGGACGAGCGATGATCAAAGTGGGTGAAAGGCTGCCTGATGCGACGCTCTTCGAGTTTGTCGAAGATGCGCGCGAGGGCTGCACGATCGGGCCGAACAGTTTCGACGTGCAGGAAGCAACGCGTGCGAAGCGCGTGGTGATCTTCGGATTGCCAGGCGCGTTCACGCCGACCTGCTCGGCGAAGCACGTGCCGGGTTACGTCGAGAAGGCCGACGCGCTGCGTGCGGCAGGTATCGACGAAATCTGGTGCGTGTCGGTCAACGATGCGTTCGTGATGGGCGCGTGGGGACGCGATCAGCACACCGCGGGCAAGGTGCGCATGATCGCGGACGGCAGCGCCGTTTTCACCCGAGCGCTCGGTCTGGATCAGGATTTGTCGGCACGGGGCATGGGAATTCGTTCCCAGCGCTATGCGATGGTGGTCGACGACGGCGTGGTCAAGACGCTCCATGTCGAAGCACCCGGCAAGTTCGAAGTCAGCGACGCCGCGAGCATTCTCGCCACGTTGAGCTAGCCGCAGCCGCGTCCGGCAAAGGCGCGTGGTGGTCGCCGTTGTGCGCCGCCAACGCTTGTGCCGTGTGCGGATGTGACGGGCTGTAACGCGGGCCGATGGCCGGAAACGCCTCCGTTCCGGTCGTCGGCCCGTCACGCTTGGCTGGACGTAATAGCGGGAAACAGATTGTCACGGCCTGTGAAACGACGGGTCAGACGGTTTGGAGTATAATCGACGCTATGAGTTAAAATCCGCGATTGGGATTTTCAATCGAAAATAAGACACCATGTTGAAGCAGCGCACCATCAAATCGATCGTCAAGACCGTCGGCATCGGCTTGCACTCGGGCCGCAAGGTCGACCTGACGCTCCGTCCCGCGGCGCCGGACACGGGCATCGTCTTTTCGCGCGTGGATCTGCCCACGCCGGTGGATATCCCCGCCTCCGCGATGGCGATCGGCGATACCCGGCTGGCCTCGGTCCTGCAAAAGGATGGCGCGCGCGTCTCCACGGTGGAGCACTTGATGTCGGCGTGCGCGGGTCTGGGCATCGACAACCTGTACGTCGATGTCACCGCCGAAGAAATCCCGATCATGGATGGCAGCGCGGCGTCGTTCGTGTTCCTGATCCAGTCGGCGGGCATCGAGGAACAGCCTGCGCTGAAAAAGTTCATCAAGGTCACGAAGCCGGTTGAGATTCGCGAGGGCGACAAATTCGCGCGGCTCGATCCGTATTTCGGCTTCAAGCTCAAGTTCACCATCGACTTTCGCCATCCGGCCGTGGACAAGACCGGCCAGGCGCTCGAAGTCGATTTCGCGACCACCTCGTATGTCCGCGAAATCGCGCGTGCCCGCACGTTCGGTTTCGCTCACGAAGTGGAAATGATGCGCGAACTGGGCCTCGCGCGCGGCGGCAGCATGGACAACGCCATCGTGCTCGACGAGTACCGCATCCTGAACAACGACGGGCTGCGTTACGACGACGAGTTCGTCAAACACAAGATGCTCGACGCGATCGGCGACCTGTATGTGGTCGGTCATCCGTTGCTGGCTTCGTACACCGCGTACAAGTCTGGGCATGGCCTGAACAACGCGTTGCTGCGCGAGCTGCTCGCGCACGAAGACGCCTACGAAATCGTCACGTTCGAAGATACGCAGAAGGCACCGCGCGGTTTCGGCTACGACGCCCAGACGGCATTCGCTTGACGGACGCCGCTTCGGGCGTTTGCCCGAGGCGTCCCGGCTTCTTTCCGCTCGCTTCGCCCGTGTGGCCGCCCGTGTGGCCATGTGGCCCATTCTCCGGGCGAACCCATTCCCTATTTCTTCAAATGCCGCGCGGCCATTCTGGCCAGCGCGGCCTGCAGCGGCGACGGGCTCAGCGCCTGGCTCAACTCGTGCAGCGCCGTTGCGCCCGCAGGCGTCATGCGTGCCTCTTTGACGGGCGGCGGCGCCTTCATGGCCTGCGGCCGCACGCGGATGCGCAGCGATTCCACCGCCCATCCCCGTTGCTGAAGGTCGGAAAGAAGCCGTGGCTCCAGGTGCCGCAGCCGCGCCGCGAGCGCGTTGTGTGCCGCGAACAGCACCAGTACGCCTTCCTTGATGAATCCGGGTTCGACGCTCGCCGCGAGGTACTCCGGCAGTAGCCGGGACAGATCCCGCTCCATTGCCGCAATCTGCTCGACGCCGGCGCGCAGCGGTGCGAACGCGTCCGTGCGGCTCAACACCTCGGCGACGGGCTGCGGCAGGCGGGGGGCGGATGGCCTTGAAAACGGCGAAAATCGGCTCATGTCCTTGTCTGGGTGGGCAACGTGAACGGCAGCACAGCGAGGCACGGGAACGGTGCGGCGTGCGTTGAAGCGTCGAGCTTTCGGGTGGCCCGATTGTAGCGCGGCACCGGCCTTGCAGGCGCTGTCCGGCAAGCCTTTGCGGCGGCCCGAACGGTGCCGAACGGTGCCAATAGGCCCGGCCCCGCGACCCAGACCTGACACAGGCGCAGACAGGGGCGCGTGCTAAAATGCCCGATTCGAATTCACTACTGGACTTAAGCCGCCGAGGTCCTTCCGCTCCGGGTGCATTTGGCAAGCATGCCCGGCCGAAAGCCGCGACGCAGAACCGATCCGATGATCAACGGTTTCCTACAGAAGATTTTTGGCAGCCGCAACCAGCGTCTGATCAAGCAATATCAAAAGACCGTCGCGGCCGTCAATGCGCTC
Source organism: Paraburkholderia sp. A1RI_3L (assembly GCF_048957895.1). Classification (NCBI taxonomy): domain Bacteria; kingdom Pseudomonadati; phylum Pseudomonadota; class Betaproteobacteria; order Burkholderiales; family Burkholderiaceae; genus Paraburkholderia; species Paraburkholderia sp. A1RI_3L. Next base: position 14,511 of record NZ_JARCHA010000001.1, on the reverse strand, counting down.
GAACCGAAGATCGAGCAATTGACCGATGAGCAGTTGCGCGCGAAGACGGACGAGTTCCGTCAGCGCGTTGCGAATGGCGAGTCGCTCGATCAACTGCTGCCCGAAGCCTTCGCGGTGTGCCGCGAGGCGAGCCGCCGCGTGCTCAAGATGCGCCACTTCGACGTGCAGCTGATCGGCGGCATGGTGCTGCATTACGGCAAGATCGCTGAAATGCGCACGGGCGAGGGCAAGACGCTCGTCGCCACGCTGGCCGCTTACCTGAACGCGCTGTCCGGGCGCGGCGTGCACGTAGTCACGGTGAACGACTACCTCGCTCAGCGCGACGCCGAGTGGATGGGCCGGCTCTACAACTTCCTCGGGCTCTCCGTGGGCGTGAACCTGTCGCAGATGGATCACGCGCTCAAGCAGGAAGCCTACGCGGCGGACATCACCTACGGCACCAACAACGAATTCGGTTTCGACTACCTGCGCGACAACATGGTCTACGAGACCGAGGCGCGGGTGCAGCGGCCGCTCAATTTCGCGGTCGTCGACGAGGTGGACTCCATCCTGATCGACGAAGCCCGCACGCCGCTCATCATCTCGGGCCAGGCCGAAGACCACACCGACCTCTACGTGCGCATGAACGCGCTGCCGCCGCTGCTTGAACGGCAGATCGGCGAAGAGCGCGCGGACGGCACGGGCGTCGAAAAGCCGGGCGACTACACGCTCGACGAGAAGGCGCGCCAGGTGTTCCTCACCGAGTCTGGCCACGAGAAGGCGGAACGCCTGCTCGCCGAGTGGGGCCTCATCGGCGAGGGCGAGAGCCTTTACGCGCCGCAGAACATCACGTTGATGCACCACGTGTACGCGGCACTGCGTGCACATACGCTGTTCTATCGGGACCAGCACTACGTCGTGCAGAACGGCGAAGTGATCATCGTCGACGAATTCACGGGCCGCCTGATGCAGGGCCGCCGCTGGTCAGATGGCCTGCACCAGGCCGTGGAGGCCAAGGAGCACGTCAAGATCCAGAGCGAGAACCAGACGCTCGCCTCGATCACGTTCCAGAATTACTTCCGCATGTACGCGAAGCTGTCGGGCATGACCGGTACCGCGGATACGGAAGCGTACGAGTTCAACGAGATCTACGGCCTTGAAACCGTCGTGATCCCGACCAACCGGCCGCCGAAGCGGATCGACCTGCAGGATCAGATCTACAAGACCGCGAAAGAGCGGTACGACGCGGTGATTCGCGACATCCGCGATTGTCATGAGCGTGGCCAGCCGGTGCTGGTCGGCACGACGTCGATCGAGAATTCGGAGCTGCTGTCGAACCTTCTCCAGAAGGCGGGCCTGCCGCACGAAGTGCTGAACGCGAAGCAGCACGCGCGCGAAGCAGCGATCGTCGCCGAAGCCGGGCGTCCAAAGCGCATCACGATCGCCACCAACATGGCCGGTCGCGGTACCGACATCGTGCTGGGCGGCAACGCCGAAAAGCAGGCGGCGTTCCTCGAAGCGGACGAATCGATTCCGGCCGACGAAAAGGCGCGCCGCATCCAGCAACTGCACGACGAATGGCAGGCCCTGCACGACCAGGTGAAGGCGGCGGGCGGTCTGCACATCATCGGCACCGAGCGTCACGAGTCGCGCCGTATCGACAACCAGCTGCGCGGTCGTGCCGGCCGTCAGGGTGATCCGGGCTCGTCGCGCTTCTATCTGTCGCTCGACGATCCGCTCTTGCGCATCTTCGCGGGCGACCGCGTGCGCGCCATCATGGACCGCCTCAAGATGCCGGAAGGCGAGGCGATCGAGGCGGGCATCGTCACGCGTTCCATCGAGTCGGCGCAGCGCAAGGTCGAGGCGCGCAACTTCGATATCCGCAAACAGCTGCTCGAATACGACGACGTTTCCAACGACCAGCGCAAGGTGATCTACCAGCAGCGCAACGAGCTGCTCGAGGCGCAGGACATCACCGAAACCATCGGTGCGATGCGCCACGGCGTGGTCACGGATCTCGTCCGGCAGTTCGTTCCGCAAGGCAGCATCGAAGAGCAATGGGACGTGCCCGAACTCGAAGAAGCGCTGCGTAACGACTGGCAGCTCGACCTCGCGATTCAGGAGATGATCAACGAGTCGCAGTCGATCGATGCGGACGAGATTCTCGAGGCCGTACTCGCCGCCGCGGACGAAACTTACGAGCACAAGGTGGCGCTCGTGGGCCGCGAATCGTTTAGCGCCTTCGAGCGTTCGATCATGCTGCAGACGCTCGACCGCCACTGGCGCGAGCACCTCGCCGCGCTCGACCACCTGCGCCAGGGCATCCACCTGCGCGGCTATGCGCAGAAGAATCCGAAGCAGGAATACAAGCGCGAGGCGTTCGAACTCTTCGCGGCCATGCTCGACGCGGTCAAGCATGAAGTGACGCGGATCGTGATGAACGTCCAGATCCAGACGCCGGAGCAGCTCGAACAGGCGGCGGAGCAGTACGAAGAGGAAGGCAGCAGCCACCTGGAAAACGCCGAGTTCCGTCATGCCGAATTCGCCGAAGCGGCCGCTGTCGCGGCTTCTGCGGCGCCGGCTGCAGCGGACGCCGCTGCGTCGATGGTCGATCACGCCATGCAGTACGGCTCCGCGCAGGACAACCCCGTGCCGAAGGCTGCGCCCGCTGTCGCCAAGGTGGGCCGCAACGATCCCTGCCCGTGCGGCAGCGGCAAGAAGTACAAGCAGTGCCACGGCAAGATCGGCTGATGGCGAACGCGGCGCGTCCTTCATGGCGCGCCGTTTCGTCTCATGCCGCGCTGCGCCGTTGAGACTCCGGCGGCCTGGACTTTGTCCGGGCCTTTTTTGACCCTACGATGCCGGCTCACCCGCCACGCTTTGCCGCCGGCATTGCCTCTCCGACAGGTCGCCACCATGGCTGTCAATTTCCCCTCGATCGATCCCGCACAACTTCATCCTGTCTCCGGCGTGACGCTCGGCTGGGCTGAGGCCAACATCCGCAAACCGAACCGCAAGGATGTGCTGGTGATTTCCGTCGAAGAAGGTGCCACGGTTGCGGGCGTGTTTACGTCGAACCGCTTTTGCGCCGCACCCGTGACGGTGTGCCGGGAACATCTCGCACGTGTGCGAGAGGGCGGCAGCGGCATTCGCGCGCTCGTGGTGAACACGGGCAACGCCAATGCAGGGACCGGAGAGCCTGGCCTCGCGGTCGCACGCGAAACCTGCGCCGAACTCGCGCGTCTCGCGGGCATTGCGCCGGAGCAGGTGCTGCCGTTCTCGACGGGCGTGATTCTGGAGCCGCTGCCCATCGACCGCCTGAAGGCCGGCCTGCCGCAGGCGCTCGCCAACCGCGGTCCGGCGCACTGGTACGACGCGGCGCAGGCCATCATGACCACGGACACGCTGCCGAAGGCGGCCTCGCGCCAGGTCACCATCGACGGCCATACCGTGACGCTTTCTGGCATCAGCAAGGGCGCCGGCATGATCAAGCCGAACATGGCGACCATGCTGGGCTTCCTCGCCTTCGACGCCGCCGTGGCGCAGCCGGTGCTCGACGCACTCGTGAAGCACGCGGCGGACCGCTCGTTCAACTGCATCACGATCGACGGCGATACTTCCACCAACGATTCGTTCATTCTGATCGCGACCGGCAAGTCGAGCCTGCCTGCGATCACGTCGACCGAATCGCCCGCGTACGTAGCACTGCGCGACGCCGTGACGGAAATGGCGCAGGCGCTGGCGCAGCTGATCGTGCGCGACGGCGAAGGCGCGACGAAGTTCATCACGGTCCAGGTGGAAGAGGGCGCGAACGTGGGCGAGTGCCGCCAGGTCGCCTATGCGATCGGCCATTCGCCGCTCGTGAAAACGGCGTTCTATGCGTCGGACCCGAACCTCGGCCGCATTCTTGCCGCCATCGGTTATGCCGGCATCGCGGATCTCGACGTCGGAAAGGTCGAGGTCTATCTGGACGACGTGCTCGTTGCGTGCGCTGGCGGCCGCAATCCCGACTACCGCGAAGAAGACGGCCAGCGCGTCATGAAGAAGAGCGAGATCGCGGTGCGCGTGCGGCTAGGCCGCGGCGACGCGCAGGCCACCATCTGGACCTGCGACCTGTCGCACGACTACGTCAGCATCAACGCCGACTATCGTTCCTGATCCCGCACATTTGCCATGGACAAGCTCGAACAGTTTCTGACCCGCGCCGAGGCTCTGCTCGGCCGCCTGGAGGCGGTGCTGCCGCCGCTCGCACCGGAAGTGGACTGGAACGCCGCAGTGGCGTTCCGTTGGCGCAAACGCCAGGGGCGCGGCGTCCTGCAGCCCGTCACGGCCATTTCCACCATCGCGCTCGACGATCTTCAGAACATCGACCGCCAGAAGGAACTGATCGAGCAGAACACGCGCCAGTTCGTCCACAGGCGGCCCGCCAACAATGTGCTGCTGACGGGCGCGCGCGGCACCGGCAAGTCGTCGCTGATCAAGGCCTGCCTGAACGCACATGCGAAGGACGGCCTGCGCCTGATCGAGGTCGACAAGGACGACCTGCATGATCTGGGCGATATCGTCGATCTGATTTCGCAGCGGCCCGAGCGCTTCATCGTGTTCTGCGACGACCTCTCGTTCGAGGAAGGCGAGTCGGGCTACAAGGCGCTCAAGGTCGCGCTGGATGGGTCGGTTGCCGCGCAATCGGACAACGTGCTGATCTATGCGACGTCGAACCGGCGCCATCTGCTGCCTGAGTACATGAGCGACAACGAGACGTACCGGCATATGCCGGACGGCGAGATCCATCCGGGCGAAGTGGTCGAGGAAAAGATTTCGCTGTCGGAGCGCTTCGGACTCTGGGTCAGCTTCTATCCGTTCAAGCAGGACGACTACCTCGCCATCGTCGGGCACTGGCTGCGGCATTTCGGCTGCGACGACGCCGAAATCGAGGCGGCGCGCGGCGACGCGCTCGTCTGGGCGCTTGAACGTGGTTCGCGCTCGGGTCGGGTGGCGTGGCAGTTCGCCCGCGACTGGTCCGGCAGGAAGGCGTCGGTATGACGGGCGCGGCGAGTGGGGCAGCAGCGGCGGGCGCCGGCGCGCAACGGCCTGTGACCGAAGTCGCGGTCGGTGTGCTCGTGAAGCCGGACGGACGGTACCTGCTGGCGCAGCGGCCGGCGGGCAAGCCGTACGAGGGCTACTGGGAATTTCCGGGCGGCAAGCTGGAAGCCGGTGAATCGGTGGAGGCCGCGCTCGCGAGAGAGCTTCACGAAGAACTCGGCATCGAGGTGACGGCCTCTCACCTGTGGCACACGCTCGAACACGACTATCCGCATGCTTACGTGCGGCTGTACTTCTGCAAGGTCACTGAATGGGAAGGCGAGCCCCACGGGCGTGAAGGCCAGGCGTTCGTCTGGCAGACACTGCCGGCGGACGTGTCGCCGCTCTTGCCGGCGACGATTCCCGTGCTGGAGTGGCTTGCGGCGGAGTGAGGTGATTCAGTCAGTGCGTGGTGGGTGGCTGCACGCGCTTCCGGCTTCTGGCGGACGCCTGCCACACGCGCTTACTGCGGCCGTGTATCGATGGGTGGCGCGTCGTCCGGCGGCGTCTCTTCTTCGTTGCCGCCGATCCGGTACTTTTCCGCTGCCCACGCCCCCAGATCGATCTGCTTGCAGCGCTCCGAGCAAAACGGGCGGTAACGGTTTTCAGGTACCCAGCGGACTTCCTTTCCGCAAGTCGGGCATTTGACGACAGTGGCAGTCATTCGGCTAGACGTTCGATTGTGCTGAGGGGCTGTACACGATGCGCGTCGGGCATCTTCCTGATCGCAGCGTTCCGTTCATCCGGTGGGTGAGGCCACCGGGTAGCTTAGAGGCTACACAACGTCAGCTGAAACGGCACGTCGACATCGACGGCGCGTGGACGCAAGTCGCCGTCCTGCACCATGAAGCGCACCCACAGCATGTACTTGTTCGCGCTTGCTTCCGGAATGACGCGCAATTCCGGTGCCACGCGCACTTGCATCAACTGATACGAGCGGCCCGACAGCATTTGCTGGTAGCTTCCCTGCATTGCCATTACCTTCGACGCTTGGCCCGACTCGCGTGCGAGCCGTAGCACGATGGCGGCCGCATCGCGCAGCGGCAACAGCGGCGTGACCCACTTTGCGATGTCCTGACGCCGCTGATCCGGGTGCGACTGCTGCCAGGCGTAGTACGACGGAAGATCGAATTTGCAGGTGCCGCCAGGAATGATGGTGCGGCTGCGGATGCTTGCGAGCCACTCGTTGTCTGCAAGATGCTGGCCAGTTTTGCCTTGCATCTGGCCGAGTCCTGCGAGCGTTTGTTCGATCTCGCCGAGCACAGCCTCAAGCGCGTTCTGTTCGATGCCGGGGTTGCCGCGGAATGGTGCCAGCGTCTGGCGCTGACGCTCGAGTTCCTTCATCAGATCCGACTTCAGATCGGCGCGGCCCGCAACTTCCGATATCTCGAACAGCGTCGTGAGCGCAACGTGATGCTCCCGTGCATCTTCCTGAGTGAGGAAGAACGTGAAGCGCTCGAACAGATCCTCGAGGCGCAACAGCGTGCGGATTCGCTCGTTGAAGGGATACTCGTAAAGAATCAAGCGCGCTCGCCTCGGCGTGGTCGGTGACAGGATTGCAGGACATTCTAATGCCGTGAGACTACCGTCGCAATCGCGCACTTTCATGGCGAGGCACCTGCCGCGGCGCCGTGACGCGCCCCGGAAAGGATGCGTTGATCGCGCTGCGTGGGGGCTGGCCCTTCGTTCACCGTATTGTCATGGACTGCGTCTTTCCTGCACGCGCCCAACTTGGCTTCGCCCGCACGCTTCTACGGCTGGTGTGGTTTGCGCACTTGCTCGCTCGCGAGGGCAAGATACCGGCGATGGAGCGTCTCGACCTGAGCAGTCAGGGCATCGATCGACGAGCCATCGTTCACGACGACGTCGTCCGCGGCAGTGAGTCGGGCTTCGCGGGAAGCCTGACGGGCGATGATTGCAAGCACCTGTTCCCGCGTGAATCCGTTTCGCTTCATGACCCGTTCGATCTGCGTTTCGACGGCGCAGTCGACGACGAGAACGCGATCCACCCGTGTTTTCCAGTCTCCCGACTCCACGAGCAAAGGAACGACGACGATTACGTACGGTCCGTGCGCTTCGCGTCGTTCGCGATCCGCCTCGGCGCGAATGAGAGGATGCGTGATGGCTTCGAGCCGCTTGCGCGCGGAGTCGTCCGAGAAGACGAGCGAACGCATGCGTGCCCGGTCCAGCGACCCATCCGCCGCCGCGAAGGAGGGGCCAAACTCCGCGACGATAGGTGGCATGGCGAGACCACCTGGCGCTGTGATGCGATGGGCGATGAAGTCTGTATCGACCACAGGAACGCCGCGTGCCGCGAACAGATCCGCAACGGTTGACTTGCCGCTTCCGATCCCTCCGGTGAGCCCAACGGAGAACATGAAACACGCTCCCAAATACGAAGTTAGAACGCGAAGTTAAAACGGCGTGAAATAAAACGGTGTGCCGAGAAACAGGGTAGCGAGCCCTCCGGCTGCGAGAAAAGGACCGAACGGCAGCGGCTCTTCGAAACGCATACGGCCTGTCCACGTTGCGATGAGTCCGACCACTGCGCCCGCAACAGCGGCAATCACGACGATCTGCGGCAACGCGGTCCACCCGAGCCACGCGCCGAGCGCCGACAGCAGCTTGAAGTCGCCATAGCCCATTCCCTCCACGCCACGCACCAGCCGGAACAGCCAGTAGACGCACCAGAGTGCGAGATAGCCCGCAATGGCACCGATCACGGCGTCGTGCAGGCTCACGAACGTACTGCTCAGGTTGACGATGAGGCCGGCCCACAGCAGCGGCAACGTCATCGAGTCGGGCAACAACTGGTGGTCGAGGTCGATGGCGCTGACCGCTAGCAGCGTAGCGCACAGGCCGAAGGCGACCAGCGCCTTGCCGGTAGGACCAAATGCGGCGAGGGCGGCCACTGCGCACAGCGCACTCGCGAGTTCGATGAGCGGGTAGCGCACGCTCACACGTGTCTTGCAGTTCGAACAGCGTCCACGCAGCAGTAGCCAGCTGAGTACCGGGATGTTTTCCCATGCGTGCAGCACGTGGCCGCAGTGCGGGCACGCGCTGCGCGGCAGCCACAGGTTGTAGCGCGGCGGCAGGCCATCTTCAGGAAAGAGCTGACCGGTTGCATCGGTTACTTCGGCACGCCACGCCCGGTCCAGCATGATGGGCAGACGATGCACGACGACGTTGAGAAAGCTGCCGATCACGAGCCCGATGACGATCGCGAAGCCGAACTGCACGCTCTGCGGCAATGCGCCGAAAGCGAGCGCAAGTGCGCTGGGCGGATGCCCCGCGACACCGGTCAAGCCGCTTCGCGCGGTATCGGACAGGAACGGAAAGAAAGCAGACATGGACGGATGACGGAATCTGGCAGCGATGCTACACCACGTTGCCGAGTTGAATGATGGGAAGATACATGGCGATCACGAGCCCACCTACGAGCGCCCCAAGCACGACGATAACGAGCGGCTCGCAGAGGCTCGATAGTGTGGCGATCTTTTCGTCGACCTGACGATCGGCGAGTGCGGCGACATCGAGCAGCATGGCATCCAGCGCCCCCGATTCCTCCGCAACCGCAACGGGCTGCACTACGTCGGAAGGGAAGCACTGCGCCGCACGCATGGCGGCCGCGAGCCGTTCGCCACGAGCCAGGCGGCTCGCGATGCCGGCGCTTGCCTGGTCGAAGAACGCATTCCCGCTTGCGCGCGAGAGCGAGGCGAAGGCGTCGGCAAGCGGTGTGCCGGCCGCGAGAAGCGTTCCGAGCGCGCGGCTCCAGCGAGCGGCGCAGAGGGTTTTCAGAAGCGGGCCGGCAATCGGGATGCCGAGCACGAATCGCCCGAACCGCACGCGTGCCGTGTCGGAACGCCTCAAGAGCCAGCGCAGTGTGAAGGAGCAGCCGACAACGAGCGCCGCCAACGGACCGCTCCAGCGCGCTGCGGCGTTCGAGAGCGCGAGTACCGTTCGGGTCGGAGCAGGCAAGGCGGCGCCAAAGCCATCGAAGATCTGTTTGAAAGTGGGGACCACCCATATGAGCAGTGCCGCCGTGATCGCCACGGCGAACAGCAGGACGGCAACGGGATAAGTCAGCGCAGAGCGCACCTTGGCGCGTTGCGCGGCGGCGCGCTCGCGGTCGTCTGCGATTCGTGCGAGCACGGCCGGCAACGCGCCGGAGGCTTCTCCGACTGCGACCAGTTGGCAGTAGAGCGGACCGAACTGCGCCGGATGCCGGCCGAGCGCCGCAGAAAAGCCGATGCCCGCGGCAATGTCGCGTGAAAGTGCCGCCGCGATGCGCGGCATGCCGCGCGGACCTTCCGCCTGCGCGAGCAGATTCAGCGCGGGCGCGAGCGGCAGCCCGGCGCGCAAGAGGCTGGCGAGTTGACGCGTGAACAACGAAACGTCGGAGTGGGCCGCTTTGGGTCTCGGCGCGGTGCCGCGCATCACAAGTTCGAGTGCGAATACGTTGTCTCGTTTGAGCACTTCGCGCGCCTGAGCGGCATTTGGCGCGACAAGCGAGCCGCGCCGCGGTGCCCCGGAGGCGTCTATGCCACGCCACGCAAAGCGCAGTTCGCGGACGACAGCGTTCGCCTCGGCTCGTTCGGCGCTCATGCCACCTCCGTGGCGGAGAGCGCTTCGTCGAGACTCGTGGTGCCGTCGCAGACTCGCGCGAGCGCGGCTTCGCGCAGGCTTGCCACGTGTTCGGCGCGAGCCTGCCTCGCGATTTCGTGGCTCCCCGCGCGTTGAACGATGAGTTCGCGCGTGACGTCTGAGACCGGCATCACCTCGTGCACGCCGATTCGCCCGCGATAGCCGATGCCGTGGCAGTCGGCGCACCCGCAGGGCGAGTAGGGCAAGCAGTCGTCGGCACGGTCACCGGCCACCGCTCGCCACGCCCCCAAATCTTTTGCCGGCATACGACACCCAGCACACAGCCGCCGCACGAGCCGCTGCGCAGTCACCATGCGCAACGCCGCCGCAAGGTTATAGGGCGCCACGCCGATGTCGATCATGCGGGCGATGGCGGCTGGTGCGTCGTTCGTATGCAGCGTCGAGAGGACGAGATGGCCTGTCTGGGCAGCCTTCACCGCGACGTCGGCTGTTTCCTCGTCGCGGATTTCGCCGACCATGATGACGTCGGGATCCTGGCGCAGAAATGCGCGCAGGGCGACCGCGAACGTGAGCCCCGCCTTCTCCCGAACGCTAACCTGGTTGATGCCGGCAAGCTGAATTTCGGCGGGGTCTTCCACCGAGCACACGTTGCGCGATTCCGTGTTGAGCATCTGCAGGAAGCAGTACAGGGAGAGCGTCTTGCCGCTGCCAGTCGGACCGGTCACGAGCACAAGGCCGTGCGGGGCGCGGATCGCGGTTTCCACGGTATGCTGCTGTGCCTGACCGAGTCCGAGTGCCGCGAGCGAGAGATCGGCAGGAAGCGCATCGAGGCGTCGCAGCACAAGCTTTTCGCCAAACAGCGTGGGCAACGAGTTGACGCGATAGTCTTCGTTGCGCTCACCTGTGAGCGCAAGACGCAGCCGCCCGTCCTGCGGCACGCGCCGTTCGGCGATATCCATTCGTGCGAGCACTTTCACCCGCGTAACGAACGCATCGCGCAAATGGGCAGGCGGTCGCGCGAGTTCGTGAAGCACGCCGTCGACGCGCAGCCTCAAACGCCAGCCGTGTTCGAAGGGCTCGATGTGCACGTCGGACGCGTTGCGTTGCGCAGCTTGTTCGAGCGTATCGGCGAGCAGCCGGACGGCGGGCGTGTTGTCCGTGTCGCGGAGCGCGGGCGGCGTATCGGCAGGGCGAGCCCGAGTTGGCGAGCTTGCTGGGATGGCGCCGGCTGCGGTTCGAGCGCTCGCGGTGCCGCCGGTCACACTGCCAGGAAGGGGAGCCGGGACCAAATGGCCTTCCTGCGGCGAGGTCGGCCCGTATGGCCGCGAACGCTCCGATTGGGCGTGCTGCGTTTGCGAGGTAAAAGGGGACGTCGAAGGAGACATCGAAAACCGGCGCTGTGCCGCCTGCGAAAGATGATGGTTCATCATCGGTCACGGACGGTTCGACCGGCATTCGTCCGGATGGCTAACGCTGCGATGCCTGCATGGTCTTGCTGCCTTTCGTGCCGCCTTTCATGCGGCCTTTTGCGCCGGGCCTGAACAGCTTCACGGTGCGGATAGCCTGATCGTCGCTTCGCATCACCTCCAGCTTCACGTCGCCGATCTGCACGCAGACGTCTCCGTCCGGAATTTCCTCGAGAATTTCGAGGATCAGACCGTTGAGCGTCTTGGGTCCGTCGGTTGGCAACGAAATCTGCAACCAGCGATTCAGCTCGCGCAGCGGCATGGCGCCCGACACAATGCATTCGCCTTCCTCGTTCCATCCGCCGCGCGCTGCGCCGCTGCGGGGCATGGACGTGGTGAACTCGCCGATCAGTTCCTCGATGATGTCTTCCGGCGTGACGAGCCCCTGAAGTTCGCCGTACTCGTTGACGACGAGCGCCGTGCGCTGCCGCGATTCCTGGAAGTACTGGAGCTGCTGGAACACGGGCGTGCCGGTCGGTACGAAATAGGGCTCCGCGAGCAGTTCACGCAGCGTTTCGCGCTCCAGTTCCTGGTTGTGCAGCGCCGCCAGCGTTTTGCGCACGTGAAGAATGCCCAATACACGGTCGATGTCGCCCTGGTAGACGACCAGCTTGTTGTGGTAGCAGGTTTCGAGCTGGTGAAGGATGTCCTCGAGCGGTGCTTCGAAATCGAGCGCCTCCATCCGGCGGCGCGGGATCATGACATCGTCGACAGTGATGTTTTCCAGATCGAAGAGGTTCAGCAGGATGCTGCGGTGCTTGGTAGGCATGAAGCTGCCGGATTCGAGCACGATGGTGCGCAGCTCTTCGGTGGACAGGCGCTGCTCGCGCGCGCCTTTGGTGTTGATGTGCAGCAGCCTGAGCAGGCTGTTGGCGAAGAGGTTCACGAGCCAGACCACCGGTTTTGTGATCCGCATCAACGGGGCGATGAGCAGACTTGCCGGCAACGCGATCTTCTCGGGATAGGTGGCGCCGACAATTTTCGGCGTGATTTCGGCAAACACGATGATGAGGAACGCGACGATGCCGGTCGCGATGGAGAGCACCACGTTGTCATGGCCGAACGTATGCAGCGCGATCGACGTGGTGAGCACCGGAATGATGGTGTTGAACAGATTGTTGCCGATCAGGATGACCGAGAGCAGCAGGTCAGTACGGGCGAGCAGCCCTTGCGTGACCTTTGCACCGAGGACGCCCCGGCTTGCCAGATGTTTGAGGCGATGACGGTTGATGGCCATCATCGCCGTCTCGGAGATGGAGAAGAAGCTGGAGCAGATGAGCAGCAGGAAAACCGCGCCTATCTGCGCCCATAAGGGGAGTTGTTCCACGCGTCGAGAGGGAAGAGGAAATAGGGATGGGAAAACTATATCAGAGGGGGATGACGCTTCCAGCCTGGCCGGATGGCCAGACTGTTGTGCTATCCGGAAATCGCGCGCGAAAAAAAACCGCGCAACGGTGCGCGGTTTTTCAGTAATTCTGGTCGGGGTGAGAGGATTCGAACCTCCGGCCTCTACGTCCCGAACGCCGTCCACGGGGTCACGTGGTCGGAACAGCCTATCGCATGGTTCCTTTTTAATCAATGAGTTATGCCTTGATTCGCGCAACTGCGCGCAACTGCGCGCAACTTCAACCGGGCCCGGAGTGGCGCAGAAATGGCGCAGAAATCGGCGCGTTCGGGACGAAGCAGGTGTCGACGAAAAAGGGCGACAACAGCTGTGTGACTCGGGCAATCGGCTCGGTTCGCCGGTCACGTCGTCAGGATAAAACCGGTCGCAACACGGTGGATTACGTTTCTCTCACGAGCCACCATGTCGACGACTCCGTTCACCCCCATCACGAAGGAAAACGCTGCCCACATCCTGTCTGTTTCCGTGCGCACCGTTGACCACTACGTGCAGGATGGCCGCATGCCTGCACCGGTCCACCTCGGCCGCCGGGCGTACTGGCACCCGGACGTGTTCTACGGCTGGCTGCACCAGGCGCTCGGGATTCCGTGCGCTAGAACGGATGTAGCCGAACAGAATGCGCCAGCGGCCACAACACAGCCGGCAGAGGCCGCCATCCGCACCGTCTTACCGCGTCCTGCGGCGACCGTCTCACGGAAGCCCCAGAAATCGGGACAGACCTCGGCTGGCCGGTCGCTGCTGACAACACGCGTGCAGGAACGGGACTCCGCACTGCTTGCCGCGCTGAACAGTTGAATCGGGGCACGCCAATTATCCCGGCTCGCCAGCGAGCCTACCGGGTGGCCGAGCGTAAGGTCATCTGCACCGGCAAATTTCGACCGGGACACCCTTCGTCAGAATGTATCGAAGGCGATGAAGAGCGCGAGGATGGGCGCGCCCGCCGGTTTGCCCGCGCGACGCATCATGCGTATTCGGCCCGCACGTATCTCGTTGATTCCAAAAGGTTGGCCGTGTGAATCGGAAAAACGCGTTTTACACGGCCAAATTATCTTTGTCACATCGGTGACATGGAGTTTGAGCCTACATGAAAAGGCTCATCGGCTGTCGGCGGGGTGGCGTTATCCGATATTGTTCACATGCGCATTCTGTCCCTTGAATAGCTGCTCGGCGAAGTGCATCGCCACCATGCAGCAGTGGTGCGTACGGGGTCATGTCGGTTGTCACGCATGCTCGTTCCGAGCGCTTTCCTGCACCTCGCATACTGGTTTTGTCGGTAGAATCCGCAAAATAGAATGAAATAAACTGGTGCTAGGCCTTTCCCAGAGCGCGATGCCGCTGAGGCTCGGCCCACCGCATTGGGGAAAGGCCTCATATGGACGTCTTCGAGTTCCGCCAAAAACTCGTTTCCGACTACGCAAGCTTCACGCGCAGCTTTACCCGCATCCGCGCCTCTGACATCCAGGCGTTTGTTGACGAAGCCTACGAATCCGGGCGTTACTGGCCCGCACCGCTCGTCCAGGTCAACCCGAACTTCAAGACCGGGCACACCGTCGAAACGCTGGTAAAGGCGGGGGGGCTTCATGCCGAGTGCGCGCGCATTTTCCGCGCCGGCAAATCGGCCTCGAGTCCGGGCGTCTCGCTGACCCTATTCAAGCATCAGGAGGAAGCCATTGGCTTCGCCCAGAGTGGCAAAAGCTACGTTCTGACAACCGGCACGGGGTCGGGCAAGTCACTTGCCTACTTCATTCCAATTGTCGATGGCATCCTGAAAGCGAAGGCGTCGGAAAGCGCGCCGCGCACGCGCGCCATCATCATCTATCCGATGAACGCGCTTGCCAACAGCCAACTGGAAGAGCTCGGCAAGTTCCTGGCCGACTATGGTGGCCACTCCCCCGTGACTTTTGGACGCTACACGGGCCAAGAAAACGACGAGGAACGGCAGCGGCTGGCCTCGAACCCGCCGGACATCCTGCT